>DASZOU010000013.1:0-67316 GCA_035550655.1 Mycobacteriales bacterium | reverse complement strand
GGGTGTCGCCGTCGTCGGGGTCGACGAAGGGGGGGACCACGGTGACGGTCACGGGTAGCGGGTTCACGGGTGCGACGGCGGTGACGTTCGGTGCGACGGCTGCGACGTCGTACACGGTGGTGTCGGACACTCAGATCACGGTTGTCTCTCCGGCGCACTCGGCCGGCACCGTGAACGTGTCGGTGACGAGCCCGTATGGCAAGAGTGGTGTGGTCGCTGCCGACCATTTCACCTATGTGAGCGGCTGACGGACCACTGCTTCTCGCGGAGGATCCTCGTTCGGTTCGCGGCGTCAACCTTCGGTGCCGAATGCCGTGGTGCGGCCGCTCCCAGCGAACCGAGCCGCGCGTAGCGGGCGAGCCTCTGCGGCTCGGCGGCGTTGTGAGGTGTTGAAGCGGACCGTTGGCGTGGCCATCGTCGCCGCCGGGGGTCCTCGCCGGGATCGACATCGAGCTTGAGGTGATCACCACCTACGAGCAGGACCGCCGTCTCGCCACCTGAGCGCGCGCGGGTCACGCGCGCGACGCAACCATGCCGCGCCCACGAAGTCGCTTTCCGATTCCCCCCCGCGGGTTGCACCGCGGCTGACGGACCTACGGCGCATGCGCCAGTGACACCGCCCAAGCAGGGGCGCTCGTCTACCACCTCGGTGCGCCGGCGCCATCGGACTACCAGAGTGGCTTGTCCCCGCCGCGTACGGCGGCAGCCCGACCTGGTCGGACACCACCACGACGCTCTCTCCGCCAGCACCGGCAGGGTTCATAAGAGGCGTGTCGACGAACACCGCGATCGTGGCCAACCCCACCCAACACGACGTGATCACCGTCACCGATGCGACGATCAGCGGGAGCACGACCGCGTTCAACGTGCTCGGCGCGCTGGACCACTTCACGGTCTCGAGCCCGGGCACGGTCACCGTCGGGCAGACATTCACCGAGAAGGTCACCGCCAAGGACAGCCTTGGTGACACCATCGTCTCCTACACAGGCCCTGCAACCCTGTCGGACGCCACCAACTCGCTGTCACCGACCGCAGCGTCGGCATTCTCTAAGGGAGTGTCGACCACCAATGTCAGCATCGCCAGCCCGCAAAAGGGCGACAAGATCGAGGTCATCGGGAGCGACCATGACGGCTCTGCTGTGACCAGCTACAGCGCAGCGTTCACCGTCAAGGCCGGTTCACCGTCCCCCGGCGGGGCCTGATCGCCCGGACCGGATCATCGTCGGCGAGGTCAGGCGAGAAGAGGCACTCGACCTCACGAGCGCGCTGAACAGCGGGCCGCGTTTGTCGCGCGCCGATCTGCAGATAAGTTGTGTCAGTGCGGCTCGTCATCGCCCGATGCTCCGTCGACTACCAGGGGCGTCTGGCGGCGCATCTGCCGATGGCGACGCGGCTGCTGATGATCAAGGCCGACGGGACCTTCCTGATCCATTCAGATGCAGGAAGTAAACCCCTCAACTGGATGACCCCACCTTGCGCCCTGCGCGAGGACGAGGGTGCATGGACGGTCACCAACAAGGCGGGGGAGCAGCTCCTCATCTCGATCGAGGAGGTGGTGTCGGAGGCCACCGCGGACCTGGGCATTGACCCGGGCCTGGTCAAGGACGGCGTGGAGGCGCACCTGCAGGTTCTGCTTGCCGAGCATTGCGCCACGCTCGGCGACGGCTTGACCCTCGTGCAGCGGGAGTACCCCACGGACATCGGCCCCGTCGACCTGCTGTGCCGCGACTCCGACGGGCAGGCGGTCGCCATCGAGATCAAACGCCGAGGCGAGATCGACGGTGTGGAGCAGCTCACTCGCTATCTCGAGCGGCTCGATCGTGATCCACTCCTGCGACCCGTCCGCGGCATGTTCGTCGCTCAGGAGATCAAGCCCCAGGCGAAGGTGCTCGCGGCCGATCGCGGAATCACGTGCGTCGAGGTCGACTACGACGAGCTCCGCGGCCGGGTATCGGACGCCCTGCGCCTGTTCTGACCGAAGCGGCTACTCCGCTGCGATTGCGGCGAGGACGTCGAGCTTTGCCGCGCGACGTGCCGGGAAGGTCGCGGCGAACAGACCGAGCAGCGCCGCCAGAATCAGGAAGCCGATCAGCTGGGGGATCGGCACCGAGGTGTCGGTGAACCCCTGCGACCTGAGCGCGGTGACGAGCGCAAGCCCGAGCCCAGTGCCGATCACGATTCCGATCAGGGCACCGAAGATCGCGAGGATCACGGACTCGGCGCGAACCATGCCGCGAATCTGGCGCCGCGTCATGCCCACCGCACGCAGCAGGCCGATCTCGCGGGTGCGCTCGAACACGGACAGCATGAGCGTGTTGACGATGCCGATCAGCGCGATGATCACAGCGAGCGCGAGCAGCGCGTATACCAAGCCCAGCACCTTGTTGACCTGCTGCTTCTGTGACTTCTCGAACTCCGCCCTGCTCTGCACCTGCACGTTCGGGAACGCCGCCAGGGCGCTCGTGACGGTCTGCTCGAGGTCGCCGGTTGTACGGGCAAGGGCCGCAATGGGTATCGGCTGGTCGAAGTGGCTGAGGAAGAACTGGTTGCTGACCAGGTATGAGCCGAGTAGCGCGTTCGCTTTGTAGATGCCGCCGATGTGCATCGCCTCGACCCCGGTCTTGGCGAACTTCATGTCGAGGGTGTCGCCGACCGCGAGGTGCTTCGAGTCCGCCGTCGTTGTGTCGATGAGCAGATCGCCTTGCGCCAACGATGCGGCATTGCCCGAGCTCATCCGGATGATGACCGTCTGCGCGACGTTGGTCGGCGAGACGGCTGTGACGTTCTCGAGACTGTCGCCGACCTGGACCTGGCCGCCGTAGACGGTGTTGGTGTAGGTGACCCCGGGCACGTGCGCGAGGATGGGGACGACGGCGTTGCTGATGCCGGGAGCGGCGTTGCTCGAGTTCGAGATGATCAGGTCCGCGCTCACCGCCTCGTCGATCGTGCCGATCACCGACTTCGACAGCGACGCGCCGAAGACAGTGATGGCCGAGACGAGGGCCAGGCCGATCATCAGCGCCGACGCGGTTTGAGCGGTACGGCGCGGGCTGCGCATCGAGTTCTCGCGGCCGAGTCGCCCAGGCATCCCGAACCAACGAGCCAGCGGCTTGCCGATCACGCCGGAAACCGGTCGGGCTACCACCGGCGAGAGCATCGCCACGCCGAGGAAGATGGCGGCCGCTCCGGCTCCCACCGCGGGGAGTTTTCCGGCGGCTAGCCCGATCGCGAGAAGGACGACACCGAGTGCGGTTAATGCCCCGCCGATCGTCAGCCGGCGCCGCGCGGAGACCTCCGCACCGGTCTGGTGCAGGCTGATCGCCTCGATCGGCGTGATGCGCACCGCACGCCGTGCGGGGCCGATCGCCGCGATCACGGTCACGCCGACACCGAGCGCAAGGCCGACGATCGCGGTCCGCGGCCGGAAGACAAGGGATTCCGAAGGCAGTGTCACGCCGAAGCCGCGGAGCAGGGCCTCGAGGCCCACAGCCGCGAGAACGCCGACCCCTAGCCCGATCACGGACGACAGCAGGCCGACGGCGGCAGCCTCGCCGAGCACTGAGCGGAAGACCTGCCGACGGCTCGCCCCGACTATCCGGAGCAGCGCGAGCTCGCGGGTGCGTTGCCCGACGATGATCGAGAAAGTGTTGAAGATCGTGAAGGCACCGACGAACAGCGAGATGAACGCGAAGACCAGCAGCGCGGTCGAGAAGATCCCGAGAGCCTGGTCGACCGAGTCGGTTTGTTCATGCGCGACGGTCTTGCCGGTGACAACCTGCACGCCGGCCGGGAGGGCAGCCTGGATCGCGCGCTGTACCTCCGCCGGGTCGGAGCCCTTCGCGGTCAGGATGTTGATGCTGTCGAGATGCCCCGGCTCGTCGAACACCCTCTGGGCGGTGGGGAGCGCGAACGCGGCGAGCGAGGTGCCCGCGATGTTGTCCGCGGTCCCCACCTTCACGATGCCGGTCAGGGTGAAGGTCCGAGTGGGCCCCGACGACAGGACCTTGACCGGCTGGCCGACTGTGAAGTGGTACTTCTTCGCCGTACCGGCGTCCATCGCGACGTCGTCCGGACCGGTAGGTGCCTTGCCGGCCACGACGTGGAGCTCGGTCAGGCGCGGGTCCGGGTTGTAGCTGACGCCCACGGTCCCGCCGCCGCTGGGGGAGATCGCTTTCCCGTCCGGCGAGACGAACTGCGCGTATCCGCTCACTCGACCCTCGGCCGCCTCGACGCCCGGCACCCCCTGCACGGTGGCGAGCAAGGACTGCGGGATCGGGTTGCGCGTCGCGGTTTCACCGACGCTCGTGTGCTTGAACTGGGCAACTCCGCGGACCTGCAGGTCGACCTTCGCGTAGATGTTTCCGATCAGGTTCGAGAAGGTGTTGTGCAGGGTGTCCGTGAGCACAAACGTTCCGGTGACGAAGGTGACACCGAGCACGATCGCCAACGCGGTGAGGGCAACGCGCAGCTTGTGAGCAAGCAGTCCCTTGAGGGTTACCCGCCACATTTCAGGAGCCCAGCGTTCGCATGCGCTCCAGGACGGTGTCGGCCGTCGGGTTCTCGAGCTCACCGACGATCCTGCCGTCGGCGAGGAAGACGACCCGATCGGCGTACGACGCGCCCCTCGGGTCGTGGGTGACCATGACGATCGACTGGTCGAGCTCCCGGACCGAGCGCTGCAGGAACGCGAGCATCTCCGCGGATGCGTTGGAGTCGAGGTTTCCGGTCGGCTCGTCAGCGAAGATCAGGTCAGGTCGGTTGATCAACGCGCGCGCACAGGCGACTCGCTGCTGCTGACCTCCTGAGAGCTCGCTCGGCCGATGTGACAATCGGTCGCGAATGCCGAGATGGTCGACCAGGTAGTCGTACCACTCCTTGTCGACGGCGTGCCCGGCGAGATCGGCGGGAAGAGTGATGTTCTCGCCTGCAGTCAATGTCGGCACGAGGTTGAAGGACTGGAACACGAAGCCGACGCGGTCGCGGCGAAGCTGGGTGAGCCCGTTGTCGTCCAGTGCGCCGATGTCATGCTCACCGACGAAGGCCTGGCCCGAGGTGGGGCGGTCCAGGCCCGCCATGCAGTGCATGAGCGTCGACTTGCCGGAACCCGACGGTCCCATCACCGCGGTGAACTGCCCGCGCGCGAACGTCACGGTGATCCCGTCGAGGGCATGGACTGCGGCTGAGCCGCTGCCATAGGTCTTGTGGAGGTCGGTGGCGTGGGCCGCGGGAACGGCGGCTGGGTCGCGGTCGGTCACGATTTCGCATCCTCGCACGCGCTAACGAACACTTCGCGAGAAATCTCCTCGATAGGCTGGCCAACGTGTCCGCTCTCGAGGTGCCGGTGCGCCGGGTCGCGCTGGAGCCAACCTTCGACGACGTCCCACGCCACTTTGCGGCCAACTCGGACCTGATCTCGAGTCATCTCGTTGCCGCGCTGTCGGCGGTGTTCCCCGACGGCGAGGACTTCTTCGTGAGGTCGGTGCGTCACTACCGCGACCAGATCGAGGACCCCGTCCTCCGTGACCAGGTTGCAGGGTTCATCGGCCAGGAGGTCACTCACGGCCGTGAGCACCGCGCCTTCAACAGCCACCTCGACACGGTCGGCTACCACACCAAGGCGATCGAGCGGCTGGTACGGCGAGTGATCGGCTTCCGTGAGCGCCACATGCCGCCGATCGCGAACCTGGCGACGACCGCTGCGCTCGAGCACGTGACCGCGACGCTCGCGGAGATGCTGCTCAACGATCCGGAGCTGCAAGCCTCGTTCGGTCATGAATCAGTGCGCAACCTGTTTCTCTGGCACGCGCTCGAGGAGAGCGAGCACAAGGCGGTTGCGTTCGACGTCTACCGTGCCGTCGGCGGGAGCGAGCGCCTTCGCATCTTCACGATGAAGCTCGCCCGCTACCTGTTCCTCGCCAGCACGGCGCTACAGGTCACCGTGTCGCTGCTTCGCGACCGCGCGACGTACCGGCCTGGGGCGCTGTCCAGCAGCTGGCGTTACGCCAAGCATCAGCCGTTCTTCAGCCGCACGATGTGGCGGCAGCTCAAGGAGTACGAACGGCGTGGCTTCCATCCGAGCGACCGGCCGAATGTCGAGCTCGTCGCGCACTGGCGTGAGCGGCTGTTCGGAGCCGACGGCGCCATGACCGCGACGTTGCGCGGCTCTGCGCTCGCGTCCTGACGTCCGGGGGCCAGCGATGTTGCTGAACGGGTTCAATCACCTTCCCGGAACGCCCGCCGAGCGCCACGTCGCGTGAGGACTGAGGGGGATGTGCCGTGATCAACGTTCATGACGTGGGCGACATCAAGATCGTCGAGCTCGATCACGGCGCGGTGAACGCGCTCGACCTCGATCTCGTCGAAGCGATCACGACGACGCTGGCAGGCCTTGTTGGCCCGATCGTGCTGACCGGCCGTGGTCGTGCGTTCTCGGCGGGTGTCGACCTTCGCCGGATCATCGATGACGGCGACGACTACACCGAGCGCTTTCTTCACGCACTCGCGCGTGCGTTCCATGCCGTCTTCAGCTACCCCCATCCGGTGGTCGCCGCCATCAACGGCCACGCGATCGCCGGCGGCTGTGTGTTCGCGCTGGGCTGTGACTACCGGCTGATGTCCGCCGGCACGATCGGGCTCACCGAGCTCCCCGTCGGCGTGGCGTTCCCGCGGATCGCGCTCGAGATAGTGCGGCATGCGCTTGGCCCGGCCGCCTCCAAGACCGTCCTGCTGGGTGACGCGGTCGGTCGCCAGGAGGCGCTGCGCCTGGGACTCGTCGACGAGCTCGCGGATCCGAACGAGCTGCTGGAGCAGGCCGCGACGGTAGCGGCCAAGCTGGCCCGAACTCCGGCCAATCTTTACTCCCGTACGAAGCAGGACCTTCACGCACCCGCGCTCAGCGCCGTGGCCAGCGAGCCGGACGGCGCCCTTCAGGTGTGGACCTCGCCCGAGACCAAGGAGCGCCTGAAGGAGTTCCTCGCCACCCTCGGCAGCGGTCGAAGCTAGCCCCGTCCGCATCCGGCAGACTGGCGGGCGTGGAGATACGGACGGCAGGAGTCGTCGGCCTCGGCACGATGGGTGCCGGGATCGTCGAGGTGTTCGCCCGCGCCGGGCTCGAAGTGGTCGCGGTCGAGATCGATGACGCACTGCTGGCGGCCGGGCAGAAGCGGCTGACCGGCTCGCTCGGCAAGGCGGTCGATCGCGGCAAGCTCGACGCCGGTGAGCGCGACACCATTCTTGGGCGGGTCGAGTTCACCACCGACCGGGGGGCCCTGAGCCGTGCGGACCTGGTGACGGAGGCGGTGCCCGAGCGACTGGAGATCAAGACGGCGTTGTTCGCCGACCTCGACGCGATCTGCCCGCCGGACACCATCCTCGCCACCAACACCTCCTCGCTTCCGGTGACGCGGATCGCGACCGCCACGGGTCGAGCCGATCGAGTGGTCGGGATGCACTTCTTCAATCCCGCCCCGGTCATGCGGCTGGTCGAGGTCGTGCACACCGTGCGCACCGATCCTGAGGCGACCGCTGCGGTTCGCGCCCTTGCCGAACGCTGCGGGAAGACACCGGTGGTTGTGGCGGATCGGGCGGGGTTCGTCGCAAACGCGCTGCTGTTCGGCTACCTCAATGCCGCGGCGCGCGCCGCAGAGACCGGACAGGCAGCTGTCGCTGACATCGACGCCGCGATCGTGGCAGCGTGTGGCTTGCCGATGGGCCCGTTGACGCTGATGGACCTGATCGGCTTGGACGTCTCGCTCGACGTCATGGAGACGATGTTCGAGGAGACACGCGACCAGCGCTATGCGCCGGCGCCGCTGCTCCGCCGGCTCGTCATGGCCGGTGACCTGGGCCGCAAGACAGGGCGCGGCTACTACCGGTACGACGTCGGGGAGCCGGTGGCGTCGTTGCCGGCGCCCGACTTCGCGACCGGCAGCTCGCGATCGACCGCCAACGTCGTGATGGTGGCAAGCAGCGCTTCGGCGCTCCACGCGGCGATGCCGGGGCTGGATCTGGTTGAGCCTGACAAGACCGCTGACGCCGATGTCGTCATCATCGATGCGAGCTCTCGCGCCGCTTCGGCCGAGCTCTTGGCCCGCGTCATCCGCGTCACCAAGGCCGGCGCCGTGATCGGGGCCGCGACGACTGATGAAGCGCCGGTGCTCGCGATGACCGCCGGGATCGCCGATCGTGGCTACATCGTCGGGGTGCACCTTCCGCATTCGCCGCGCGGCGGGGTGATCGAGGTGGTCGCGACGTTGCACAGCCACCCTGATGCGGTCGCAACGGTTGTCGCTGCAGCCCGAGATGCAGGCCTCGCCGCAATCGCCTGCCGCGACCGGCCAGGGCACATCGTCGACTTTCTCGTCCTGCCGCACCTGGGGGACGCGGTGCGAATGGTCGACGACGGCTACGCGGGCACCTCGGACGTGGATGTCGCGATGCGGCTCGGCTGCGGCTATCCCGACGGGCCGTTCGCGATGCTCGCCGCAGTCGGAGCCGACGACGCACGATCGGTTCTCGCGCATCTGGCCGCGGCCACCCACCTGCCCTCACTCGCACCGTGTGCGCTGCTCGACGAGCTTGCCGCGGCGGGTCCTGACAGCTCCCCGTGAGTCCGCGCCGCGCGCGCCGTCGTGACGAGACACCGGCTCCGCTTCGGACCGGCGGCTGGGCGACGGAGGAGTCGCATCCCGATGGCGACTGGCTGGTGCGGCCGCTGACGGCGGAGGCCGCCGTGAAGACCTATCGGTGCCCGGGCTGTCAGCAGGAGCTTCGGCCGGGCACGCCGCACATCGTGGCGTGGCGCCCTGGCGATGAGGCGGGGCGGCGGCACTGGCACACGCCGTGTTGGCAGGCCCGCCTACGCCGCAGATGACGGAGCGGGGTCCCCGATGACAGGAGTGCGGCCGAGGTGAGCCAGATCCGGGCGAACACGGTGCTGCCGGCCCGTCGCGAAGCGGTGACGTTGCACACCGCGGACGGGCTCGCGCTGGTCGGCGAGCTCGCGCTCCCGGAGGCGGCTGCGCCGATCGCGACACTCGTCATGCTGCATCCGCTTCCCACCCACGGCGGGATGATGGACAGTCACCTCCTGCGCAAGGCCAGCTATCGGTTGCCGGCGCTGGCCGACCTTGCGGTTCTCCGCTTCAACACACGCGGCACCGAGAGCGAGGCCGGACGCAGCGAAGGCGTGTTCGGTGAGGGCGAGAGCGAGCGGTACGACGTCGCAGCCGCGCTCGACCTGGTCGAGTACCGGGACTTACCGGCGCCGTGGTTGGTCGGTTGGTCGTTCGGCACCGATCTCGCGCTACGCCACGGGTGTGACCCAAGCGTCCACGGCGCCGTGCTGATCGCTCCGCCGCTGCGGTACTCCGGTGAAGCGGACCTCTTCGTGTGGGCAGCGTCGGGGAAGCCGGTCGTCGCGATCATTCCTGAGTTCGACGACTACCTGCAGTTCGCCGAAGCACGGCAACGCTTCGCGGCCATCCCGCAGGCGCGCGTGGTTGACGTTCCCGGCGCAAGGCACCTGCTGGTCGGCTACACCGAGGAGGTGCTCGACCTCATCGTCGAGGCGGTCGCTCCCGGCCGCGCGCCGCTACCGCGGGAGTGGCCGGTTCCGCCGGTTCACTGAGCGCGCCTACCGGCCTGGCGCGTGTGTCATGACCTGTTCGGCGACGAGGCGAAGGTGGTCGAGGTCGGAGAGGTCGAGGACCTGCACGTAGAACCGCTCGGCCCCCGCCTCGGCGTACCTTCCGATCTTGTCGAGCACCTCTTCGGGTGTGCCGGCCAGCCCGTTCTCCCGCAGCTCCGCGACGTCGCGGCCGATCGCCGCGGCCCGCCGCTCCACGTCGGCCTCGCTCTCACCGCAGCACAGCACGAGGGCGACCGAGTAGACCATCGTGGCCGGGTCGCGTCCTTCGTTCTCGCACGCGGCCCGGATCTTGTCGTGGGTGGCCGCCATGCGCTCGACCGGCACGAAGGCGGTGTTGTACTCGGCGGCGTACGTCGCGGCGAGGCGTGCGGACTTCGGGCCGCCCTGGCCGCCGAGCACGATCGGCGGGCGTGGGTTCTGCGCAGGCCGCACGGTGTCTGCTGCGATCTGCACCGAGGTCGTCTTGCCCTGGTACTCGAAGGTTGCGCCGGAGGGGGCGGACCAGACACCGGTGAGGATCGCGAGCTGGTCTTCGAGCAGGTCGTAACGCGTCGGCAGCTCGGGGAAGGGAATCCCGAAGCCGTCGTGCTCCGCGCCGTACCAGCCCGCGCCGAGCCCGATGTCGACGCGGCCGTTGCTCATCTGGTCCACCTGGGCGGCGATGACGGTGAAGTCGCCGAGATGGCGGAAGGTCACGGGTGTGACAAGCGTCCCGAGCCGGATCGTCGACGTGTCACGCGCCAACCCGGCGAGGGTCGTCCAGGCGTCCGTGACGCCGGGCGGACCGCTCACCGCGCCCATCTTGAGGATGTGGTCGGAGCGGAAGAAGGCGCCGTAGCCGCACGCCTCGGCGGTACGGGCGACTGCCAGCAGCTGTTCGTACGACGCGCCCTGCTGCGGCTCGGTGAAGACCCGGAACATCCGTCGCTCCCTAGTGGCCGGCGGCCTGCACGAGCTCGGTGAGGACCCCGCCGACGCTCTTGGGATGAAGGAACGCGATCGAGGCGCCGAGCGAGCCGTGCCGCGGCTGCTTGTCGATCAGCTTGATGCCGGTCTCGCCGAGCTCCTCCAGGGCGGCGCTGACGTCGACGACTCCGTAGCCGATGTGGTGGACCCCCTCGCCTCTCGACTCGAGGAACCGGCCGACCGGCGTGTCAGGGCCCAGCGGCTCAAGCAACTGGACGTACGACGCGCCGCCCGGGGCGTCGGCGACGTGAAGCATGGCTTCTTTCACGCCCTGGGCGTCGTTGGTCTCGCGGCCTGCCACCACGAGCCCGAAGGTCGCGACGTAGAACTCGATCGCGGCTTCGAGGTCGCGGCAGGCGATGCCGACGTGGTCGATCCGCGTTAACAGCGTCGATGTCACGCGCACCCCACCAACGACCCGGACAACGGCTTCGCTTCGCTCATTCCCATATCGTGTCAGGCATGCCTGGATCGGTGATCGTCTCGGGTGCCCGTACCCCCATCGGCAAGCTGCAGGGCTCGCTCGCGGACTTCTCCGGCGCGGACCTCGGCGGCGTCGCCATCGAGGCCGCGCTGGGTCGCGCCGGCGTCGCGGGGGAAGCGGTCGACTACGTGATCATGGGCCAGGTCCTGCAGGCCGGCGCCGGGCAGATCACCGCGCGCCAGGCTGCGGTCAAAGGCGGCATCCCGATGTCGGTTCCGGCGCTCACCATCAACAAGGTCTGTCTGTCGGGTCTCGATGCGATCGCGCTGGCGGACCAGCTCATTGCCGCAGGGGAGTACGACGTCGTCGTCGCGGGCGGCATGGAGTCGATGACCAACGCACCGCATCTGCTTCCCGGCTCTCGGCGTGGCTTCAAGTACGGCGACACGAAGCTCGTCGACTCGATGGCGTACGACGGCCTGTTCTGCGCGTTCGACCAGTGCGCGATGGGGGAGTCGACCGAGGCGCACAACGCGAAGCTCGGGATCGGACGTGCCGAACAGGACGAGTTCGCCGCCCGTTCGCACGAGCTCGCCGCCGCGGCGCAGAAGAACGGCAGCTTCGACGACGAGATCGCTCCCGTCGCCATCCCTCAGCGCCGCGGCGAGCCGGTCCAGTTCACGACCGACGAGGGCGTGCGCGCGGACACCACCTTGGAGGGGCTCGGGGCGCTCAAGCCGGCGTTCGCCATGGACGGAACCATCACAGCCGGGTCCGCCTCGCAGATCTCCGACGGTGCGTGCGCGGTCGTCGTCATGTCCCGCGAGGCCGCCGAGCGCCACGGTGCGACCGTGCTCGCGGAGATCGGCCACCACGGCGTCGTCGCCGGGCCGGACGCATCGCTTCAGGCGCAGCCGGCGAACGCGATCAACAAGGCGCTCGCGCGTGCCGGCGCGTCCGCCTCGGATCTTGACCTCGTGGAGATCAACGAGGCGTTCGCCGCCGTTGCCGTGCATTCGGCGAAGCTGCTCGACCTGCCGTGGGACAAGATCAACGTCAACGGCGGTGCGATCGCGCTGGGTCATCCGATTGGGGCGTCCGGCGCCCGGTTGGCCCTGACGCTGGCGCTCGAGCTGCGTCGCCGCGGTGGCGGGCTCGGTGTGGCGTCGCTGTGCGGCGGCGGCGGCCAGGGTGACGCGCTGCTGCTTCGCGTGCCTGCCTGACCCGATGTCGCTCGACATCGGCGCGCTGGTCGAAAAGGCGCGCGAGGGGGATCCGCGCAGCGTCGGGCGGCTGATCACGCTCGTCGAGAACGCCGCGCCGCAGCTGCGAGACGTGATGGCGGCGCTCGCACCGCACGCCGGCTCCGCCCGGCTGATCGGTCTCACGGGCTCGCCCGGCGTCGGAAAGTCGACCACCACGTCGGCCTTGCTGTCGACGTACCGAGCACGCGGTGAGCGGGTGGCAGTGCTGGCCATCGATCCGACGTCGCCGTTCTCGGGCGGCGCGTTGCTCGGCGACCGGGTCCGCATGCAGGAGCACGCGACCGACCCCGGCGTCTACATCCGTTCGATGGGCACCCGCGGGAATCTCGGTGGCGTGTCATGGGCCACGCCGCAGGCGATCCGCGTCCTCGACGCGGTCGGCTGCGATGTGGTGATGATCGAGACCGTGGGCGTCGGGCAGGCCGAGGTGGCGATCGCGTCGCTGGCGGACAGCACCGTCGTCATGCTCGCGCCGGGCCTGGGCGACGGCATCCAGGCCGCCAAGGCCGGGATCCTCGAGATCGCCGACCTGTACGTCGTCAACAAGGCCGACCGCGACGGCGCGACGCAGACGGTGCGGGACCTCAAGTCGATGCTGGCGCTCGGGGAGAAGCGGGGGCCGGGCGACTGGCGACCACCCGTGCTCAGCACCGTCTCCGCCAAAGGCGAAGGGATCGCCGAGCTCGTCGAGGCCCTCGACCGTCATCACGGCTGGCTGCAGGAGACAGGTGAGCTGACCAAGCGCCGACGCCGACGCGCTGCGGAGGAGATCGAAACGCTGGCGGTGACGTCGCTGCGCCAGCGCATGGGCGACCTTCACGGCGGCGAGATTCTCGATGAGCTCGCTGCGGAGGTACTCGCCGGCAAGACCGATCCGTATGCCGCGGCTGATCGGCTCGTCGCCGCCGTCGAGTCCTGAGCGGCACGACGTGTCCCGCGAGCCGCTCGGGCTTCCGTTCGACCCGATCGAACGCGCGGGTGAGATCTGGCAGGCGAAGTTCGGGCCTGCCGCGGCGATGCGCGTCGCGACTTCGGTCATGCGCGCACAGCAGCTGTTGCTCGCGCGCTATGACGAGCTCCTGAAGCCCTATGGCCTGACCTTCGCCCGCTATGAAGCGCTCGTCCTGCTGCACTTCAGTCACGCCGGCGAGCTTCCGCTCTCGATGATCGGGGAGCGGCTCATGGTGCACCCGACGAGCGTCACCAACATCATCGGGCGGCTCGCGACCCAAGGCTTCGTGGAGCGCCGGCCCAACCCTCAGGACGGTCGCGGCGTTCTCGCGCGGCTGACGGCGAGCGGCCGGCAGACCGTCAAGCGGGCGACCGACGACCTGATGGCTGACGACTTCGGCCTCGGGATGTACGACGAGCGGACGCTCGAGGCAATGTTCGAGCAGTTGAGAGCGTTGCGGGTCGCGGCGGGGGACTACTCGGTTTAGTAGGACGTCCTAGTAATCTGGTCGTGTGGATCCTGAGGAGATCGAGGCGGGTCGGGCACGTTGGCAGGCCCGCTTCGACGAGGCCAAGGTCCGGGATGCGGACTTCACGACGCTCTCGGGCGTTGAGGTCGACCCGGTGTACGGGCCGCCGCCCGGCACGTCGTACCCGCGGTTCGAGCAGATCGGGTGGCCGGGCGAGTACCCCTTCACCCGCGGCCTGTACCCGACCGGCTACCGCGGCAAGGAGTGGACCATCCGGCAGTTCGCCGGCTTCGGCAACGCGCAGCAGACGAACCAGCGCTACAAGATGATCCTCGAGGCCGGCGGCGACGGGCTCTCGGTCGCGTTCGACATGCCGACCTTGATGGGTCGCGACTCCGACGACCCGCGATCGCTCGGCGAGGTCGGTCACTGTGGTGTGGCGATCGACTCTGCCGCTGACATGGACTTGTTGTTCACAGGCATTCCGCTCGAAGAAGTCACGACCTCGATGACCATCAACGGTCCCGCGGTCCCGATCTTCTGCATGTATCTCGTGGCGGCCGAGCGTCAGGGCGGTGACATCTCCAAGCTCGACGGGACGCTGCAGACGGACATCTTCAAGGAGTACATCGCGCAGAAGGAGTGGCTCTACCCGCCGGAGCCGCACCTGCGGCTGATCGGCGATCTGATGGAGTACTGCGCGAACGAGATCCCCCGGTACAAGCCGCTGTCCGTCTCGGGTTACCACATCAGAGAGGCGGGATCGACCGCGGCGCAGGAGCTTGCCTTCACCCTCGCCGACGGGTTCGGCTACGTCGAGCTCGGCCTGTCACGAGGCATGGACGTCAACGTCTTCGCGCCTGGCCTGTCCTTCTTCTTCGATGCGCACGTCGACTTCTTCGAGGAGATCGCCAAGTTCCGCGCCGCTCGCCGGATCTGGGCGCGATGGCTGCGCGACGTCTACGGCGCTACCGATCCGCGGGCGCAGTGGCTGCGGTTCCACACCCAGACGGCGGGAGTCTCGCTGACGGCGCAGCAGCCCGACAACAACATCGTGCGGACCGCGATTGAGGCGCTGGCAGCCGTCCTCGGAGGCACCAATTCGCTGCACACCAATGCACTCGACGAGGTGCTGGCGCTGCCGAGTGAGAAGGCCGCCGAGATCGCCTTGCGCACGCAACAGGTGCTGATGGAGGAGACCGGCGTCACCAACGTCGCCGACCCGCTGGGCGGCTCCTGGTACGTCGAGGCGCTGACCGACGCGATCGAGGCGGAGGCGGAGGAGATCTTCGACCGCATCCGCGAGATGGGCGGCGACGGCTCGATGACCTCGGGGATTCTGCGCGGGATCGAGGACGGCTGGTTCATGGCGGAGATCGCCGACTCGGCATTCGCCTACCAGACGATGCTGGAGAAGGGCGACAAGCGGGTTGTCGGAGTCAACGTCAACGCCGACACGGTCGCCAGCGAGCTCGAGATCCTCCGGGTGTCCCACCAGGTAGAGCTCGATCAGGTTGCAGAGCTCGAGCGGCGAAAGGCCGGGCGTGACATCGCGGCGGTCGATGCCGCGCTCGAGCGGCTCGGCGCAGCCGCGGCGACCGACGAGAACCTGGTCCCGCTGATTCTCGAGGCGTCGCGCGCCGAAGCGACCCTCGGTGAGATCTGTGGCGCGATGCGCGACGTCTTCGGGGACTACCGCGAGCCGGCTCGCTTCTAGCGGCAGCCTCCTAGAGTGGCGTCATGACGCAGCGACCGACCGACATCAGGTTGCCCGGCGCGGTCGACCTGTCCGGGCTCAAGCGCCCGCCCGCTCCGTCGACGGCGGCCCCAGGGGCCGGCGCTTCGGCCCCGTCCGGGGTCGTGATCGACGTCACCGAGGCGACCTTCGAGTCAGCCGTCATCAACGCCTCCATGCAGGTGCCGATCGTGCTCGACTTCTGGGCAGAGTGGTGCGGGCCGTGCAAGCAGCTGTCCCCGGTGCTGGAGAAGCTCGCCGTCGAGGCCGGGGGCAAGTGGGTACTGGCCAAGATCGACGTCGATGCCGAGCAGCGCCTCGGCGCGGCGTTCCAGATTCAGAGCATCCCCACCGTCATGGCGGTCATCAAGGGGCAGCCGGTCCCGCTGTTTCAGGGGGCGGTACCGGAAGGCGAGGTCCGGAAGGTCCTCGACGAGGTGCTTCGCGTCGCGGCCGCGAACGGCGTCACCGGGACCGCTGACGTCGCGGGTGGCGGCGAGGCGGTTGCGCCACCTCCTGCGGATCCTGAGTTCGTCGCTGCCCAGGAGGCGCTGGAGCGCGGCGACGTCGACGCGGCGCTCTCGGCATACCGCACGTTGCTCGAGCGCAACCCTGGCGATGCCGATCTGGCCCTGACGGTCGCGCGCTGCGAGCTGCTGGTCCGAACCCGAGACGCGGATGTGTCGGCGGTTCGGAGCGCCGCCGACGCCGGACCGGACGATGTCGATGCGCAGCTTGCCGCCGCCGACCTCGAGATGGTCGTCGACCAGGTTGACGTCGCGGTCGGCCGGCTGGTCGGCCTGATCAGCCGAACGAGCGGGGCCGAGCGGGACCGGGTACGCGAGCACCTCGTATCACTGTTCGCCGTCCTCGATCCTGACGACCCGCGGCTCGCGGCAGGCCGGCGAGCGCTCGCCAACGCGTTGTTCTAGCCGGACGCCGCTAGCGGAGCGTCGCGATCACGTACCGGCTCGTCGTCCGGAAGGCGGTCGGGTCCTCGTTGACCTCCCGCAGCGCGGCGATCGCAGGGACGCGGAACACCTCCTCGCCCGCCCCGACCTCGCGCAGCTGGGCGAACCCATCGAGCCACATGGGATGGGTCGTCGCGTCGAGCTCGACGTACGCCTCCGGGGAGTCCGCGGTGAAGACGATCGCCAGCTCCTCCATGGCGACGGCGAGCCCATGTTTCGCCGCAAGTGCCGACAGGGTTGCCTCGTCGTGCCAGGCGAAGGGAGGCGGAGGCGGCGGCGCCCCGATCGCGGCCAGGAGCGCCGGTCCAAGGGCGGCGTACGCCTTTCCGACGCCGACGCCCGGAACCCATGCGGTGATCAGGATGCGACCACCGGGCGCGAGCACCCGCTTCATCTCGCTCAATGCCGCGGCTTCGTCCGGCGCGAAGATCACCGCGAAGACCGAGACGATGAGATCCACGGACGCGTCGTCGAGCGGTATGGCGCCGGCTTCGCCCTGGCGGCCGTCCACTGCAAGTCCCTCCGCTGCCGCGCGTTCGCGAGCGACCTCCAGCAGTCGTGCTGAGGGCTCAACCGCCACGACCTCAGCGCCTGCCCGCGCCAGCTCGAGCGCGGCGTTGCCGGTCCCGCAACCCAGGTCGAGGGCGCGTTCACCCGGGCGGAGGTCTGCCCGTTGCACGACTGTCGTCGCGACCGGCTCGAGAGCCTTGGCGGTCTCTTCGTATCGTCCGATGCCCCAGTCGACCACCGGCCGACCATAGAGCACCGTCCGCTCGTCCGTAGTCTCCTACGCATGCCAGACTTCGTGACGCTCAGCGTCGAGGGCGGTGTCGGAACGATCCGGCTCGACCGGCCGAAGATGAACGCCCTCAACGCCCAGGTACAGGAAGAGATCCGGGCCGCCGCCAAAGAGGCAACCGAGCGCGGTGACGTCCGCGCGGTTGTCGTGTGGGGTGGCCCGAAGGTCTTCGCTGCGGGCGCGGACATCAAGGAGATGGCCGACGAGTCCTACGCCGGGATGGTCGATCGCAGCGCCGCGCTGACGTCGTCCTTCACTTCGGTGGCGCGGATACCGAAGCCGGTGGTGGCAGCGGTGAACGGCTACGCGCTCGGCGGCGGATGCGAGCTCGCCCTGTGCGCGGATCGGCGAATCGCGGCCGAGGACGCGACGTTCGGTCAGCCCGAGATCCTGCTCGGCATCATCCCGGGTGCCGGCGGTACCCAGCGGCTGCCGCGGCTGATCGGCCCGGCGAAGGCGAAGGACCTCATCTTCAGCGGACGGTTCGTGTCGGCCGAGGAGGCGCTGCGGATCGGATTGGTCGACGAGGTGGTCGCGCCTGACGAGGTGTACGACGCGGCCGTGAGATGGGCGTCGCAGTTCGCCAATGGTCCGGCGTACGCGCTGCGGGCCGCCAAGGAGGCCATCGACTTCGGTGGCGAGCTCGACCTCGCGACAGGGCTCGAGATCGAGCGACAGCAGTTCGCGGCGTTGTTCGCGACCGAGGACCGCACGATCGGCATGAAGTCCTTCGTCGAGAACGGTCCGGGCAAGGCCGAGTTCAAGGGCCGCTGAGTCCGAAATCGGGTTGCCAGCGACCGCTACGGTCGCAGATGTGGCTGAGATCGGCGGCGACCCCGCCCGATCGCAGCGCAAGGCCCGATTGACAAGCAGTCGGTTCGTCGCGCTGTGGCGGTTGGGCCAGTACATCCGGCCGTGGCGCGTCAAGGTGGCCGCGAGCTTTCTAGCCGCGCTGCTCGGGGTCGCAGCGAGCACCCTGGTGCCGCTCGTCATCGAGGCGATCGTCAACGGCCCCATCAAGCGCCACGACGGGCCGGCGCTGATCCCGATGTTCCTCGCGGTCGTCGGCCTGGGGATCCTCGAGGCCGGCTTCATTGCGGTACGTCGTGAGTTGCAGTGGGACGCGGTCCTCACTGTCGAACGCAACATCCGAGACGACGTCTACGCGCACCTGCAACGGCTTGCCGTGGGCTTTCACGACAGGTGGGGGACCGGCCAGCTGCTGTCACGGGCGACGAGTGACCTGTCGACGATCCGCCGGTTCTTCGGGTTCGGCGCCATCTACCTCGTCGTCAACTCGATGCAGTACCTCGCAGTCCTCGCGCTGCTCATCGCGACCTATTGGCCGCTGGGAGTCGTGGTGGCCGCGTCGACCATCCCGGTCATCGTTGTCGCGCGCAGCTTCGGTGAGCGGTACACGATTGCCTCGCGACGGCTGCAGGACCAGCAAGGCGACCTCGCAACGCTGGCCGAGGAGGCGGCCACCGGCATCCGGGTCACCAAGGCGTTCGGCAGAGCACCCTGGCTGACCGCGCGCTACCTCGCTTCGGCGACGGAGGTTCGCGACACCCAGCTGGAGATGGTCGGTTTCGTCGCGCGCTTCTGGTCCCTGCTGCAGATGATCCCGAACCTCACGATGGCGGTCGTCGTGCTTGTAGGGGTGCTCGCCGTCTCTCACGGCGCGATGACGCTCGGCGCCCTTGTCGCGTTCGTGGCCTTGGTGGTCCTGTTGCAATGGCCGGTCATCGACATCGGATGGATTCTCGCCATGGCCGAGGAGGCGGCAACCGCCGCGGTCCGGGTGACCGAGGTGCTCGACACCGAACCGGCAATCGCCGATCGCCCTGGCGCGGTCGCCCTGCTGACGTCACACGGTCGGCTGTCCTTCGAGTCGACCGGCTTCCGCTTCGCGGACGCCGACGCCGACCTGCTGCACAGCTTGCGGCTAGAGCTGGAACCGGGCGAGACGGTCGCGATCGTCGGTGCAACCGGCTCGGGCAAGACGACGATGGCGGCGCTGCCGTCACGGCTGTACGACGCGACATCGGGGCGGATCACCCTCGACGGCCATGACGTCAGGGACATCCGGCTGGGAGATCTGCGGCAGCAGATCGCCACGGTGTTCGAGGACCCGGTCCTGTTCTCCATGAGCGTTCGCGAGAACCTCCTGCTCGGCCGGCCGGACGCCTCCGACGACGACATCGAGGCTGCCCTCGCGATCGCCCAGGCGGGGTTCGTCGACGCGCTCCCGTGGGGACTCGACACCCGGGTCGGGGAGCAGGGCATGTCCCTGTCCGGCGGCCAACGGCAGCGGCTTGCGCTGGCACGTGCTGTGGTCGCCAGGCCGTCGGTTCTGGTGCTCGACGACCCGCTGTCCGCGCTCGACGTGCACACCGAGGCGCTCGTCGAAGCGGCGCTCGCCTCGGTGCTCGCGGACACGACCGCGCTCCTCGTCGTGCACCGTCCGTCGACGGTCGCATTGGCAGACCGGGTGGCGCTGCTGGAGAACGGCACCCTGGCCGCTGTCGGCACCCATTCGGAGCTGATGGCCCTGCCGTCGTACGCGCGGATCCTCTCGGTCGAGGACGCGGCATGAGTGCGCTCGAGCTGGATCCCGATCTCGAACGATGGCGGGGCGTCAAGGTCGAGGACGACGAGGAGCTGCCGGGTTCGGTCTCGGCGCTGCTGCAGCGGCGAACCCGCAACTTGCTCGCGGATCTGCTGCGCCCGCATCGACGAGCCGTGCGTGGGGTTGCGGCGGCCATCGTGCTCGCCACTGCCTGCCAGATGGCGATTCCCGCCCTCGTCGGTGTCGGCATCGACCGTGGCCTGGCGCAGTCGCGTGGTGGTCACGACGGGACCGTGATCGCGGTGTTCGTCGCCATCATCGGATGCGCGGCGGTGCAGGCAGTACTCACCCGGATCTTCCTCCGCGGTTCCGGCCGGATCGGGCAGGACGCGGTGCTCGAGCTGCGTCGCCGGGCGTTCGTGCACTTCCAGGAGCTGAGCATCGCCTTCCACGAGCGCTACACGTCCGGCCGGATGATCAGTCGGCTGACCTCGGACTTCGACGCCATCAACGCACTGCTCGAAGCCGGGCTGGACACGCTGGTCACGGCGACCCTGACGATCGTCTCCGTCACCGTGATCCTGCTCGTTCTCGACTGGCCGCTCGCCTTGGTGTCTCTCGCCTCGCTCGTCCCGCTGTTCTTCCTGTCCCGCTGGTATCAGCGACGTTCGACCGTCGCCTACCGCCGGACGCGTGACTCGATCGCCCTCGTCATCGTCCACTTCACCGAGTCGTTGCGCGGAATCCGTGCGGTGCAGGCGTTTCGTCGCGAGCCGCGCAACGACGAGATCTTCCGTGGCCTCGACGATAAGTACCGGCGCACGACGAAGGACTCGTTCCAGCTCCTGTCGGTGTACTGGCCCGGCATCCAGGTCGTGGGCAACCTCACGACCGCCGGCGTGCTCCTGTACGGCGGTGACCGGGTGATCCACGGGCACATGGGCGTCGGTGTGCTCGCCTCGTTCGTGCTCTATCTGCGTCAGTTCTTCGAGCCGATGGCTGAGGTCAGCCAGTTCTACGACGCGTTTCAAGCGGCCGCGTCCGGCGTGGAGAAGCTTGCCGGGGTCCTCAGTGAGGAACCGGGCGTGCCGTTGTTGGCGGCCTCTCGCGTGCCCGCGGATGAGCTGTTCCGCGGCGCGGTCGAGATCGATCACGTCTCCTTCGGCTACCGCAAGGGCCGAGAGGTCGTTCACGACCTGACCCTGTCGATCCCTGCGGGCCAGACGGTCGCGTTGCTCGGCGACACGGGCGCCGGCAAGAGCACGGTGGCGCGGCTGCTGGCGCGCTTCTACGACCCGCTTGACGGCTCGATCTCGATCGACGGCATCGCCTTGCCGGACCTGTCCGAGCCGGATCTGCGGCGCGCGGTCGCGATGGTGACTCAGGAGTCGTACCTGTTCACCGGCACGGTCGCCGAGAACATCGCGTTCGGCAGGCCCGACGCCACTCGCGCGGAGATAGAAGAGGTGTCGCGGGCGGTCGGGCTCGACCTCGTCGTCACCCAGCTACGCCACGGCTACGACGAGGGGGTCGGCAAGAACGGCTCCCGGTTGTCGGCCGGGCAGCGACAGCTGATCGCCTTTGCGAGGGCGCTGCTCGCCGATCCGGCGGTGCTCATCCTCGACGAGGCCAGCTCGTCGCTCGACGCACCGACCGAGCGGCTGGTGCAGCGTGCATTGCAGACGGTGCTGGTGGATCGCACCGCGCTGATCATCGCTCACCGGCTCTCGACCGTCGGCATTGCCGACCGGGTGCTCGTGATGGCGGACGGGAGGATCGTCGAGGACGGGACTCCAGCCGACCTGCTCGCCGAAGGAACCGGCGAGTACGCCGCGCTGGCGAGAGCGTGGCGCGACAGCCTCGTCTGAGCGACGGATATCACCCTCTCGGATTTCGCCACGGCACGGTTGAGTTCCCGGCCGTTGGGCATCCTTCGGGTACGGCCGGCAACGCCGGGTTGCCGATTGCCGATCCGAGCCGTTCTCGTCGGGCTCGTCTGTCGGAGGGAGACACCCATGGCGCACGCCGCCGACGAGTTGGCGTCGGCGCTGGAGCAGGTCGCGGATTCGGTTGACGCCGCCGCCAGCCAGCAGCGGAAGGCCGCCCGGATCGCGCGGAGCACAGCTCGCGCCCGTCGGGTCGACGGACTCGAGGAGCCATCGACGACCCGCTCAGTGCGCCAGATCCTCGAGCTGCTTGGTCGCAGCGCGGAGCTGCTCGGAGGTGCGACTGCCGGGCTGCGTCGCGTGTGGGCCGCCGCATTGGCGGAGGAGGGCCTGTCGATCCGCCAGATCGGCGAGCGTTTGGGCGTCACCCACCAGCGCGTGTCAGCGCTGCTGCGGAACCATCATCAGGCCAAGCCGGCCGACGTCGGCCGATGAACGCGCCACTGCCGAGCGACGAGGTGTCTGCCTCGCCGTCGCGTCCCCCCGGCTACGGCGTGACGCTGACGGTGTGCCTGCCCCGCGACGCGCTGAGCGTGCCGATCATCCGAAGGTTGGTGAGGCACGCCCTTGATGAGGTGGGAGTGCTCGAGAGCATCAGTGACGACATCGGCGTCGCGCTGACTGAGGCGTGCGCGAACGTGCTCGATCATGCCGGCCCAGGCGATGCCTACGACGTTGCCGTGACCATCGGACCAACCCGCTGTGAGCTGCGGGTGGTCGACATCGGCCGCGGCTTCGACCACGCCGCAGTTGCAGCGACGTCGGAGCAGCGCACCGACCACGTCGACGAACGTGGACGCGGCCTGGGCCTGATGCATGCTCTGGTCGACCACATCGAGCTGGTGTCCGAACCGGAAGCCGGCACCCTGGTCCGGCTGGTCAAGCAGCTCGCCTTCGACGACGACGCTCCCGCGCGCAGGCTGCTGTTCCAGGCGATGCACCCCACTCCGCCGGACCCGACCTAGCGGGTCGGGCCCGCCGCTTCGTCGGCGATCGGCGCGTGGCGGTCGAGGAAGGCGTAGACCTCCCCGGTGTCGACGCCGGGGAACGTGCCTTGCGGCAGGGCCCCCGCGAGCAGGTGGCTGTGCGCCCGGGCCGATGGCCAGGCATGCCCCGACCACCGCTCCTCGAGCTCGACAGGCGGACGCCGGCAGCAGCTGGGTGCCGGGCACGTCGACTTCGCGCGGTGCTGCGTCCCGGACGCCCGGAACCACTTGGCGTGCTGAAACGGCACTCCGACCGTGACGGCGAACTCGCCCCCTGGGGCTGGCTGGACGTGCGCCGTGCAGAAGAAGGTGCCGTTAGGGGTGTCGGTGTACTGCGCGTACGTGCCGTAGCGCTCCGGCGCGCTGAACACCCGCCGGGACGAGTACTGGCGGCATGCCCGCTGTCCCTCGATCGCGCCGGTCGCATCGGTGGGGTAGGCCAGGCCGTCGTTCTCGTACGCCTTGTAGATCGTCCCGCTGGAGTCGGTGCGCGTGAAGTGCACCGGCAGGTCGAGGTGGTGAGTGGCGAGATTGGTGAATCGGTGCGCGGCAGTCTCGTGCGAGACGGCGAAGACGTCGCGCAGGTCCTCCATGTCGATGGCGTGTGCCCGCTTGGCGTCGCTGAGGAACGCGACCGCGGCGGCCTCGGGCACGAGGGCGGCCGCCGCGAAGTAGTTGGCCTCTACTCGCTGGCGGAGGAAGTCCGCGAAGTTGGCCGGGTCGGTGTGCCCAAGGGCGAAGTGTCCGAGTGTCTGCAGCACCACATAGCGCGGGTCATGACCAGCCGGCTGCTGCGGCAGATAGATCCGGCGGTGCGCGAGGTCGGTCACTGAGCGGGTCGACTCCGGCAGGTCGGTGACGTTGTGCAGCGTGAAGCCGAAGTGCGTCGCGAGCTCGGTGATGAGCCGCTGCGGAACCGCGCCGCCGGCGTATCCGACGGCGGCGAGCGCGGCGGCGGCCGCCGCCTCCACCTCGGGGAAGTAGTTGTCGACGTTGCGCATCTGCTTGCGCAGCGCCACGTTGGCTGCGCGGGCTGCTTCCGGCGTCGCCGCGAACCGCGCGTCGCGGCGCTTGAGCTCGTCATGCAGAGCGACGACGTGCTCGAGGACGTCGGTCGGGATCCGCGGGCTCGGACGCAACGGCGGGAGGCCGAGGGAGGCGTACGACGGCTCGCGCTGGGCATGTTCGAGGGCGATCTCGAGCGCGGCTCGGCGGGAGGGGGGCTCGGTGCGCAGCAGGTCCTCGACGCTGACCTCGAGCGCGCCGGCGATGGCTTGCAGCAGCGACAGCCGAGGCTCCCGGCGGCCGTTCTCGATCGTCGACAGGGCCGAACTCGCCGCCCCGACGCGCGCGGCGAGGCCGGCGAGGGTCATTCCGCGGGCTCGGCGCAGGTGACGGATGCGCTGACCGAGCGTGACGGCGTCGACGCCCTGCGAACCCCCCTGAGCCGGCACCGCCACTGCGGTGAGATCGGCCACGTTCTTCACGCTAGCAGAATATTCGCGATTCTTCTACTACGACACGCTGTTACTACCCGGTATCGATCCGGCATAGTCTGAACACCTGAGGAAGTTCACTCATCTGTCAATGAGGACAAGAGGAGCCATCCGTGAGCACCGCCATCACCGAGCACGCCGCCGCCCTTGCCAAGGACTGGGAGACCAACCCCCGCTGGAAGGGCGTCTCGCGCAACTACAGCGCTGAGGACGTGGTCCGGCTCCGCGGTTCGGTCCAGGAGGAGCACACGCTGGCCCGCCGCGGCGCGGAGAAGCTGTGGAACCTCGTCAACTCCGAGGACTACATCAATGCGCTCGGGGCCCTGACCGGCAACCAGGCGGTGCAGCAGGTTCGCGCCGGCCTGAAGGCCATCTACCTGTCCGGCTGGCAGGTCGCGGGTGACGCGAACCTCGCGGCGCAGACCTACCCGGACCAGAGCCTCTACCCCGCCAACTCGGTGCCGGCCGTCGTACGCCGGATCAACAACGCGCTGCAGCGCGCCGACCAGATCACCTGGTCCGAGGGCAAGACCGACATCGACTGGTTCGCGCCCATCGTGGCCGATGCCGAAGCCGGCTTCGGCGGCGTGCTCAACGCCTTCGAGCTGATGAAGGCGATGATCTACGCGGGCGCCTCCGGCGTGCACTGGGAGGACCAGCTGTCCTCGGCCAAGAAGTGCGGCCACCTGGGCGGCAAGGTCCTCATCCCGACCAACCAGCATGTCAAGACCCTCAACGCCGCGCGGCTCGCCGCCGACGTCGAAGGGGTTCCGACTCTGGTCGTCGCCCGGACCGACGCGCAGGCAGCGACGCTGATCACGAGCGACGTCGACGAGCGGGACCGGCAGTACGTCACGGGTGACCGCACCGCTGAGGGCTTCTACCGGGTCACGAGCGGAATCGACCCTTGCATCACCCGCGGCCTGGCCTACGCGCCATACGCCGACCTGCTCTGGATGGAGACCTCCACGCCGGACCTCGAGCTCGCGCGGCAGTACGCCGAGGCGATCAAGAAGGAGTTCCCGGACCAGCTGCTGGCCTACAACTGCTCGCCGTCGTTCAACTGGAAGGCCCACCTCGACGACGACACGATCGCGAAGTTCCAGCGCGAGCTCGGCGCCATGGGCTACAAGTTCCAGTTCATCACCCTCGCCGGCTTCCACGCCCTCAACTACTCGATGTACGAGCTGGCCAAGGGCTACTCGAGCCGCGACATGTCGGCGTACGTCGAGCTGCAGGAGAAGGAGTTCGCGGCCGAGGCCGACGGCTACACCGCCACGAAGCACCAGCGCGAGGTAGGCGCCGGCTACTTCGACCTGGTCGCCACCGCGATCGACCCGGAGGCCGAGACGCTCGCGCTGAAGGGCTCCACCGAGGAAGAGCAGTTCCACTAAATCGCCAGAAGAGCAATCAACCGAAGATTCCAAAGGGGGATCTCATGCAGAAGTGCAACGGCCGGCTCTTCGATGGAAGCGCCTGCAACAACCTGCTCCTCGAGTGCTCGGGCTGCGGCACCACCGGTTGCCACGGCGAGGGCTGCGACTCCCAGCAGTTCATCGGGTCGACCTGCGACTGCGGTGCGACGCTGACGGCGCCGACGCCCGCCCTGGTCGGCGCCTCCGCGGCCTGAAACAACCCGGCTCCAACGGAGAACCCCCGCCTTCGGGCGGGGGTTTTTCGCTTGCTAGAGTTCGCGTTCGGAGCACGGACACGCAGTGTTGGAAGCAACCAGGGTGCCGTGACACTGCAGTACCCATTCGATGACCTACCGCAGGAGGTCGGCCGCCGGCCATGAACATCGTCGTGTGCGTGAAGCAGGTGCCCGACACCTACGAGGAAAAGAAGCTCAGCGACGCTGACAAGACCCTCGACCGCGAGGGCGTAGAAGGCGTCATGAACGAGCTCGACGAGTACGCCGTCGAAGAGGCGCTCCGGCTGAAGGAGGCGCACGGCGGAGAGGTCATCATCCTCACGGTCGGGCCTGAGAAGGCCGTCGAGACGATCCGCAAGGCGCTGTCGATGGGCGCCGACTCGGCCGTCCACGTGGTGGACCCGGCGCTGCACGGCTCCGACGCGCTTGCCACGTCGTACGCCCTCGCCAAGGCACTCGGAACGATCGAGCATGACCTGGTGATCCTCGGCGTCGAGTCGACCGACGCGCGGATGAGCGTGATCCCGGCGATGCTCGCCGAGCGCACGGGCGCGGCGCAGCTGTCCTTCGCCCGCAAGGTCGAGGTCAACGGCTCGACCGTCAAGATCGAGCGCCAGACCGACACCGGGTACGACGTGGTCGAGGCATCGACTCCCGCGATCGTGTCGGTCGTCGAGAAGATCAACGAGCCGCGCTACCCGTCGTTCAAGGGGATCATGGCGGCGAAGAAGAAGCCGCTGACGACGTTGAGCATCGCCGACGCCGGCATCGACGCCGGCAACGTCGGGCTCGGTGGATCCGGCACCTCGGTCGCCGAGTTCGCGGCGCGCCCGCCGAAGCAGGCCGGAACGATCGTTAAGGACGAGGGCGACGGCGGCACCAAGCTCGCAGAGTTCCTCGCGTCGCAGAAGATCATCTGAGCGCAGGACTGAGGAGAGATAACAGACATGGCTGAGGTCCTGGTTCTCGTCGAGCACTTCGAGGGCACGCCCAAGAAGGTCACGCTGGAGCTGCTCACTCTCGCGCGCTCGCTGGGCGAGCCGTCCGCGGTGTACGTCGGTGCCGGCTACGACAACGCGAAGGCGGTGCTCGCCGAGTACGGCGCGCAGAAGGTCTACATCGCGGGTGACGCCGAGCTCGACAACTACATCATCGCGCCGAAGGCCGAGGTGCTCGCCCAGATCGTCGGCAGTGCGTCGCCGGCCGCAGTGCTCATTCCCTCCTCGCCGGAGGGCAAGGAGATTGCTGCCCGCCTCGCCGTGAAGCTCGACTCCGGCATCATCACCGACGCCGTCGGCGTCAGCGATGGCTTCGTCTGCGACCAGTCGATCTTCGGCGGTGGGTACACCGTCAAGTCGCAGGTCAGCAAGGGCACCCCGGTCATCACGGTCCGCCCGAACTCGACACCGCCCGAGCCGTCGCCCGCATCGCCCAGCGAGGAGCAGGTGTCGGTCACGCTGTCCGACGCCGCGAAGAAGGCCAAGGTCCTCGAGCGGGTCAGCGAGAAGAAGGGTGGCCGGCCCGAGCTCACCGAAGCGGAGATCGTCGTGTCCGGCGGTCGCGGCCTGGGTGCGGCTGAGCACTTCGCCCTGATCGAGAAGTTCGCCGACTCCCTCGGCGCCGCGGTCGGCGCGTCCCGCGCCGCGACCGACGCCGGCTGGTATCCGCACCAGAACCAGGTCGGCCAGACCGGCAAGACGGTGTCGCCGCAGCTCTACATCGCGGTCGGCATCTCCGGTGCGATCCAGCACCGCGCCGGCATGCAGACCTCCAAGACGATCGTCGCGATCAACAAGGACCCCGAGGCGCCCATCTTCGAGCTCGTCGACTTCGGCGTGGTGGGCGACCTGTTCGAGGTCGTGCCGCAGGTGACGGAGCAGATCGAGGCACGCAAGGGCTGAGTGCCGGGCTAGGTTTCATTTCGTGGCAACGGCCTGGGACCAGTACGCCGCGACTTCGCTCGGGCCGTTGCAGGACCGGCTGGTCGCGACGCAGGTCCATGACTCGGTAGCGCCGTTCTCCCCGTTGTGGCGGCGCCGTTTCATCGAGCTCAACCGCAAGTCCGCATCGATCCGCAGTGTCGCCGACCTCGAGTCGATCCCCGCGATGGGGGAGCGTGACATCTGTCCCACGGGCGACCCCAGCGGCATGGCAGCGCTCGTGCTGCAGGCGGGTGAGGCCGGGTTCGCGCTGTATGCGCCCGGGCCGCGGTTGCGCCGGGCGTTGCGGCTGCGGTTCACCCGGCGCGATGCCTACCAGCGCGTGGTTGACGCCGACACCCGCGCTACGTCGTACGTGTTCTCCGGTTACGGGATGCGCTACCCGATCGCGTCGACCCGCGCGGACCTCGACACGATCGCGCGCGCCGGCGCGAGGCTCTGGGCCGTGCTCGGCCTCACCCGCGACGACGTACTGCTCTCCGGCGTCGAGCCGGCGGCAACGACTGAGCACGTCGCTCTCGAGTACGCCGCGATCGGCGCTGGGTCGCCGGCGCTGTTCCCGGGTAGCAGGCCCGAGGCGATCGCGGCCGCAGCGCGGCTCGCGCCGCCGACCGTGCTGGCGCTCCCGACTGATCGCGCGGTCCAGGTCCTGGAGCGGCTGCGCGGGCTCACCTCGCTGCGCACGCTGCTGCTGGTGGGCGCACCGACCGACGCCGAGCGTCTCGCCGCCACCCACGCCGCGCATCGCGCGGTGGGAGCGGGCGATCTCGCGGTCCTTGCGGTGCATGCGCCCGCGGGCGCGAGGCTGCTTTGGGGGGAGTGCCGGCAGTCGGGCGGCCAGACCGGGCTGCATGCCTACCCCGACCTGGATGTGCTGCAGGTGGTCGAGCCGGAGACCGGGGAGCACACCACCGGCAGCGGAGAGCTCGTGCTCACCCAGCTCGGGATGCGCGGAAGCGCCCTGCTGCGGTGGCGCACCGGCGACGTCGTCGCGGCCGTGTCCACGGCGCCGTGCCCCTCCTGCCGGCGAGTCGTGCCGCGAGCGGAGGGACTGCACCGGCGTGCCCTCGTCACGGGCATCGGGGCGGACGGTGAGGCGATCGATCTTCGGGCGGTCGCCTCGGCGCTCACTGCTCGCCGCGACATCCGCGACTGGCGGATCGCCACGGGTCGTCGCGGCCGCGACGGTGGCTCGCGCGTCGTGGTGCGGCTGGTGGCAGAAGGCGCCGACACCGCCGGAACGGTCATCGGCGCGGCCGCGGACATCCGCGCCCTCGCCGGCACCCTCCCGACGCAGATCGTCCTTTCCGACCCCCACGAGCTCGAGAGCCTCGGCGGCCACCGCCACTCCGAGCACATCATCGCGGAATAGGTCGTTCGCCGCCGTACTTCTAGGCTTTGGTGGTGGTGGATCGGGTGGCAACCGTGGTGCGGAGGTGGACGTGACGTACCTCGACCACGCGGCGACCACTCCGATGCTGCCGGAGGCGGTCGACCGGATGGCCGAGCTGCTCGGTCAGGTCGGCAACGCCTCATCGCTGCACGCCGCGGGCAGGCGCGCCCGGCGCATCGTCGAGGAGTCGCGCGAGACCGTCGCGGCCGCACTCGGTGCCCGCCCCAGCGAGGTTGTCTTCACGAGCGGGGGCACCGAGAGCGACAACCTCGCGGTCAAGGGCCTGTACTGGGCCCGGCACGATGCGGACCCCCGACGTCATCGGGTGCTCGTGAGCGCGGTGGAGCATCACGCCGTCCTCGACCCTGCCGTATGGATCGCGGAGCATGCAGGCGGCGAGCTGGTGGTGGTCCCGGTCGACTCCCTCGGCCGGCTCTCGCCCGAGGCGTTGCGGGCCGCGATTGACGAGGCGCCCGACGAGGTCGCCGTCGTCAGTGCGATGTGGGCCAACAACGAGGTCGGCACCGTCGCCGCGATCCCGGAGCTGGCTGCGGTCGCCGCCGAGTGCGGCGTACCGCTGCACACGGATGCGGTTCAGGCGGTGGGGTCGCTTCCGGTGGACTTCGCGGCGTCTGGCGCATCGGCGCTGACGGTCACCGGCCACAAGCTGGGCGGGCCGGTCGGGGTCGGCGCCCTCGTGCTCGGGCGCGACGTGGAGTGCGCGCCGCTGCTGCACGGCGGCGGGCAGGAGCGCGACGTTCGGTCCGGGACGCTCGACGTGCCCGCGATCGCCGCCTTCGCGGTTGCTGTCGAGGTGGCCGTCAAGGAGCAGGCCCAGCGCGCTCAGTCGCTCAGCGTGCTTCGTGACGACCTCGTGCGCCGGGTCCTCGAGGTCGTGCCGGACGCTCAGCTCAACGGCGACCCGGTCAGCGACACCGCGCACCGGCTACCTGGTAACGCCCACTTCTCGTTCCCGGGTTGCGAAGGGGACGCACTGCTGATGCTGCTCGACGCGCAGGGAATCGAGTGCTCGACCGGGTCGGCTTGCTCGGCCGGCGTCGCCCGGCCCAGCCATGTGTTGATCGCGATGGGGCACGACGAAGAGCGAGCGAAGTCCTCGTTGCGCTTCTCGCTCGGTCACAGTTCGACGTCGGCTGACGTGGACGCGCTGGTGGCTGCCATCGGACCCGCTGTCGAGCGGGCCCGCACGGCCGCGGCCCGCTGAGGTCGCCATGAAGGTGCTGGCCGCGATGTCCGGCGGCGTCGACTCCGCGGTCGCGGCCGCGCGTGCGGTTGATGCCGGCCACGACGTGGTCGGCGTACATCTCGCGCTGTCGCCGAAGCCGGCGTCGCATCGCGAGGGAGCGCGCGGCTGCTGTTCGCTGGAGGACTCGCGGGATGCGCGTCGCGCGGCCGACGTCCTCGGCATCCCGTTCTACGTCTGGGACGTCGCGGAGCGCTTCAACCGCGATGTCGTCGAGAACTTCGTGGCGGAGTACGCCGCCGGGCGCACCCCCAACCCGTGCGTGCGGTGCAACGAGCGAATCAAGTTCGCGGCCGTGCTCGATCGGGCCCTCGGTCTCGGTTTCGACGCGGTGGCGACCGGTCATTACGCCCGCATCGTCGACGGTCGGCTCCACCGCGCGGTGGACACGGAGAAGGATCAGTCGTACGTGCTCGCTGTGCTTCGCCCCGACCAGATCGCCGCCGCGATCTTCCCCCTCGGCGACTCGCGCAAGAGCGAGGTTCGAGCGGAGGCGGCGCGGCGCGGCCTCGCGGTCGCGGCGAAGCCGGACAGCCACGACATCTGCTTCATCCCGTCCGGCGACACCGCCGGCTGGTTGCGCTCGCGGTTGGGCGACGCGCCCGGAGACATCGTCGACGAGGCGGGCGAGGTGCTCGGCAGCCACGACGGCGCGTACGCCTTCACCGTGGGGCAGCGCAAGGGGCTCAACATCGGCCGGCCTGCCCCGGATGGAAAGCCTCGCTACGTCCTGTCGGTCTCTCCGGTTGACCGCACGGTGACGGTCGGGTCAGCGGACCGCCTCGAGGTTTCGCGGATCGACTGCGGCGCGCCAACGTGGTGCGGCCAGGCGCCGGACGCCGCCCGGATCCCGGCCGCGGCCCAGGTGCGCGCGCACGGCGAGCCCGTCCGGTGCGTCGCGGACGTCATCGACGGTCGCCTCGTTGTCGAGCTCGAGGAGTCGTTGGCGGGCGTCGCAGCCGGCCAGACGCTGGCGCTGTACGACGAGGATCGCGTCCTCGGTTCGGCGACGATCGAGCGCGCGGTGTGACCACGAGGTACGTCGCGTGGCTGCACGCGGTCAACCTCGGCAGCCACAACAAAGTGCCGACGGCGTGGCTGCGCGAAGCCGCGCAGGAGGCCGGCTTCACCGATGTCTCGACCTATCTGCAGAGCGGCAACCTGGTGGTGAGTGCGGACACGGGCGACGCGGCCGAGGTCTCGAACCGGGTCGCCGCACTGATCAAGACAGGCCGCGGTCTGGACGTCGCGGTGACCACCCGTACCAGTGCCGAGCTTCGACACGTGGTGTCGCGCAACCCGATGCCGGAGCACGTCGTGGAGTCATCGAAGCTGCTCGTGAGCTTCCTCACCGGCGTTCCCGCCAAAGCGAAGGTCGCGGCACTCGATCCCGACGAGTTCGCGCCCGAGCGCTACGTCGTGGACGGCAGCCACCTCTATCTCTGGCACCCGAACGGCGTCGGGCGCTCCAAGCTCTCCACCGTCCCCTGGGAGAAGCGCCTCGGTGTCAGAGGCACCGCGCGCAACTGGCGGACCGTGCTCGCGGTGCTCGACCTGCTCGACGCAGCCTCAGGCTGACGCGGCCCTGCTCGATAGCATCTGCCCATGGCCGACTCCGTCCAGCTGACCGATCTCGACGTCATCGCGCGCTACAGCATCGCCGTGCGTGCGGCGACTGCCGACCGCGATGAGCTGCTCGAGACGTTGCGGGCGGATGTGGCCTGGCTCGAGCGCGGTCGCTCGCGGGCGAGCACCAGCGCCTACCGCGCGCCGGCGGACGGGTCAGCGGGCGACGAGGCGGACGACGTCACGTCACAGCCCGCTCGTACCTCCGCCAAGAAGGCGCCTGCAAAGCGCGCCGCCACCCGCCGTGCCCCCCGCAACTAGCAAGCGACCAGCCGGGCCCGGCGCAATGGCACTCGCGATCGAGCTAGCAGCGGGAGAAGAGGTCGTGCCCGAAGGGACGTAACCCGGCGGCTGCCGCGTAGCCGAGGTGGCCATGACCGTCGGTCCCGCCGGTCCTGATCCCGAAGATGTCCTCGAGGCTGCGTAGCAGCGAGTAGTGGTTGTACGGCGTGGCATCGCGCCGGCCGTGAGCGACGCAGTGCCCGATCACGAGCGTTCCGACCTTGCCGCCACCCGGCCCGGAGATGCCGGGCAGCGGGTCGCTCGGCCCGGCCTTCTCGCCGCAGCAGCTCGACGAGTCGGAGGTCTCCGACTCGTCCGAGGTGATGATGATGAGGCCACCCTTCTTCCACGCCGGTGAGTGCTCGATGCGCGGCACCCACACCGACAGGAAGTCGTCCACTGACGCCAGCCCGCCGGTGCGCTTGCCCTTCGCGTCCGGACCGGCGCAGTTCGTGTCGTGTCCGTCGTTGCACAGGTCCGGCGTGATGAACGAGAAGTGTGGCGTCGTCGCGACGTGTCGGAGGTTCTGCTTCAGAGCGGTCAACGGCACCACATGCTTCTTGCACAGTCCTGAGTCGATCAGCGAGTGGAAGTAGACGAACGGGTTGTGCCGCGCGGCGTACTGGTCCTTCGCCGTTGCGGTCTGGGTGTCGTCACGCCCGGTGGCGTCGGTGTGAGGGATCCCGCACCGCACCTGTTCTCGCGCGGGCTTGTTGCCCATGTTGTCCATGTAGCCGCGCCAGCTGACGTGTTTGGCGGACAGCTGGTCGGCCAAGGTCTTCACGTTCGCCGGGAAGACGCAGCCCACCCCGACCGCCTGTCCCGATCCGTTCAGCGGTGCCGCGGCGGTGGTGCCGTTGAAGTTGACGTAGAGCTGACAGTCCGAGGACGTCAGCGGGTTCGGTGCCTGGCCGGAGATCATCGAGATGTAGTTGTCGAGCGAGACGTGACCGGTCGCGTAGTAGTTCGTGAGCAGCGTGCCCCGCCGTTGCAGGACCTTCCCGAGGTAGGGGTGCGGGTTGTGCAGGTACGTCGACTCGGACGACTCGTTCTCCAGCACGATCACGAAGACGTGGCGGATCCCGAGTCCGTGCAGCGCAGTCTCGCCGGCGGCTCGCGCGGTGCCGGACGCTCCGGCGCTGAGACCGGCGCCGGCGGCCGTGAGGGCGAAGAGGGACGCGAGCAAGGCGATGAGGCGGCGCACGGCCGCGATTGTGCCAGTCACAACTGTCCGCGAGGTTTCCTAGGCTCAACGGACATGGGAGCAGTCTTGGCCGGGATCGCCACCGGGGTGGGCTCGCTCCCGGGTGAGGACATCGACCGGGCTACCGCTGCGGTCTTCGATCAGCTGCCTGACCTGCCCCACCTCCCCGAGCTTCCCGGCCGCGGCCCCGGCGCCGACATGGTCGGGCGGACCGCCTCGCTGCTCGCCGGCCTCGCGGTCGATCGCACGCCCTCGGGCTGGCGCCTGGTCGACCGGCCGGGTCTGGACCAGCGGGCGGCGCGCGAGCTGCTCGACGGCGACCTCGATGCGCTCCTGCCGGTGGCCGGGCCGGGCTACGACGGCGGCCTCAAGGTCCAGCTGACCGGACCGTGGACGCTTGCCGCCGCACTGGAGCTGCCGCGGGGCGGTGCCGCGCTCGGTGACCCGGGGGCGGTGCGGGACCTGGTCGCGTCGCTCGCGGAGACGGCAACCGAGCACATCGGTGAGGTCAGGCGCCGGCTACCGGATGCCAGCCTGGTGCTGCAGCTCGACGAGCCTGGCCTGCCCGCCGTGCGCGCCGGCCGAGTCCGGACCCAGAGCGGTCTCGGCACGCTGCGGGTGCCCGAGGACAGCGACGTCGTGGCCGCGCTCGCCTCGGTCGTGGCCGCCGTCGATGTACCTGTCGCCGTGCATTGTTGCGCCGCCCGACCGCCGGTGCGGCTGTTCCGTTCCGCCGGAGCGGCGGCCGTCGGCGTCGATCTCACTCTCGGGGACATCGATCACGACGAGATCGGCGAGCTCATCGACGGTGGCGGCGTCGTCTGGCTGGGCGTGGTGCCGGCGATCGGTCCAGGAGTCCCGCCCGCGCCCCGCGACGTGGCCGAGCCGGTGCGCCGGCTCTGGCGCGAGCTCGGCTTCGACCCGGACGCGCTGCCCGCGTCGGTCGCGGTCACGCCGGCCTGCGGGCTTGCGGGAGCATCTCCTGGTTGGGCCACTACGGCGTACCGAGTCCTGGGCCAGGTCGCGCGGGCCCTGTCCGAGGCGCCGGAAGGGGTGAGCTGATTGGCCGCGAAGCGCGCCGAGCCGCCGCTCGAGGTGGTCCATCGCCACCGGGAGCTCGCCGCCGAGGTCGAGGACCTCGCCTACCGCTACTACATCCTCAACCAGCCGACGGTTGCTGACGCCGAGTACGACGCGAAGATGCGCGAGCTCGAAGAAATCGAGGAGCAGTACACGTCGCTGCGGACCCCGGACTCACCGACGCAGAAGGTCATGGAGTCGGTCTCGACCGACTTCGCCGAGGTCCGTCACCTCGAGCGGCTGATGTCGCTCGACAACGTGTTCTCCGACGAGGAGTTCGACGCCTGGGTGCAGCGCGCCACGCGCGAGACCCCGGTGCAGGGCTGGCTGTGCGAGCTCAAGATCGACGGGCTCGCCGTGGACCTCGTCTACGAGGCCGGCCGGCTGGTGCGCGCCGCCACCCGCGGTGACGGCGTCACCGGCGAGGATGTGACGCTCAACGTCCGCACCATCGCCAACGTGCCGTCTCGGCTCAGCGGCAGGCAGGTTCCCGAGCTGCTCGAGGTCCGTGGCGAGGTCTTCTTCCCGACGGCGGCGTTCGCCGAGGTCAACGAAGGTCTGGTCGCCAACGGCAAGGCGCCGTTCGCGAACCCGCGCAACGCCGCCGCCGGCTCGTTGCGGCAGAAGGATCCCCGGGTCACCGCCACGCGGCCGCTCTCACTCACGGTTCACGGCGTGGGCGCGCGGCGTGGCTTCGAGGTCGCATCGCAGTCCGAGGCCTATCGCGCGCTCGAGTCCTTGGGCCTGCCGGTCAGCGCCCGGTACGAGGTGGTGGAAGGGATTGACGGGGTGCGCCGCTACGTCGCGCAGTGGGGCGAGCACCGCCATGACATCGAGCACGACATCGACGGCGTCGTGATCAAGGTCGACTCGTTCGCGCTGCAGGGCAGGCTCGGCGCAACGTCCAAGGCGCCGCGTTGGGCCGTCGCGTGGAAGTACCCACCCGAGGAAGCCACCACGAAGCTGAACGGCATCTTCGTCAACGTCGGGCGCACCGGCCGCGTCACGCCGTTCGCGGCGCTGGAGCCGGTGCACGTCGGCGGGGTCACCGTCAGCACCGCGACGCTGCACAACGAGGACGAGGTCAAGCGCAAGGGGGTGCTGATCGGCGACACCGTCGTCGTACGACGCGCAGGCGACGTCATTCCGGAGGTCGTCGGTCCGGTGGTCGATCTGCGCACCGGCAAGGAGAAGGCCTTCGTCATGCCGACCCGCTGCCCGGAGTGCGACACGGAGCTGACGCGGGGTGAGGGCGAGGTGGACTGGCGATGCCCGAACTCGGTCGCCTGTCCCGCCCAACGGCGGGAAGCGGTGTTCCACATCGCCGGGCGCGGGGCGCTCGACATCGACGGGCTCGGTTACGAGACCGCCGTCGCGCTGCTGGACGCCGGTCGCATCAACGACATCGGCGACGTGTTCCACCTGACCGCCGAGTCGTTCGAAGGGCTGCGCGGCTTCGGTCCCAAGAAGATCGCGCAGGTCCTCGCCGGACTCGAGGCCGCCCGTCACCGACCGCTGTGGCGGCTGCTCGTCGGCCTGTCCATCCGGCACGTCGGACCGACCGCGGCACAGGAGCTGGCGCGCGAGTTCCGCTCGCTCGACGCCATCGCCGCGGCGACACCGGAAGAGCTCGCCGCCGTCGACGGAGTCGGACCGACGATCGCAGCGGCCGCGGCGGCGTGGTTCGCCGACGACCGGCATCGCGACATCATCGAACGACTTCGCGCCGGCGGCGTCTCGATGGTCGACGAGAACGCGCCCGAGCGCGGGTCGGGTCCGCTTGACGGCCTCACGATCGTCGTCACCGGAACGCTCGCGGGCTACACGCGTGACGGCGCGGCGGAGGCGATCCAGTCGCGGGGCGGCAAGGTGACCGGTTCCGTGAGCAAGAAGACGTCGTACGTCGTGGTCGGCGATGCCCCAGGGTCGGCGAAGTACGACAAGGCGGTCGATCTCGAAGTGCCGATCCTGGACGAGGCGGGCTTCGAGAAGCTCCTGGCCGGCGGGCCCGAGGCGCTCAACTCCTAGAATCGCCCGGTGGCCATCAGCCGCGCTGACGTGGCGCACCTTGCCTCGCTTGCCCGCATCTCGATGAGCGAGGCGGAGCTGGATGTCCTCGTCGATCAGCTCGACGTGATCCTCGGCGCGGTGAGCCGGGTGCAGGAGGTCGCCGCCGCGGACATCCCGCCGACTTCCCACCCGCTGCCCCTCACGAACGTGCTCCGCGACGACGAGCCGGTGCCGTCACTCGCGCCGGAGGAAGCCCTTGCCGCGGCGCCGATAGCCGAGGACCAGCGATTCCGCGTGCCGCGCATCTTGGACGAGGAATGACAGAGCAGGCGGCCGACCTCTGCCGGCTCACCGCCATCGAGGTCGCGCAGCGGATCGCTGACCGGGACGTGTCCGCGGTCGAGGTCGCCCAGGCCCACCTCGACCGCGTCGCGGCGCTCGACGGCGACTACAACGCGTTCCTGCACGTCGACGCGGCCGGCGCGCTCGAGCAGGCGAAGCGCGTCGACGCCGGCGAGGTCACCGGGCCGCTTGCCGGCGTACCGCTCGCCTTGAAGGACGTCATCGTCACGCGCGGGGTGCCCACCACCGCCGGGTCCCGCATCCTCGAAGGCTGGATCCCGCCGTACGACGCGACGATCGTCGAGCGGATGCGCAACGCCGGCATCGTCGTCCTCGGCAAGACCAACATGGACGAGTTCGCCATGGGCAGCTCGACCGAGCACTCCGGCTACGGCCCAGCGCGCAACCCCTGGGACCTCGACACCACGCCGGGTGGCTCGGGGGGCGGGTCGGCCGCCGCGGTCGCCGGCTTCCTGGCGCCGCTGGGCATCGGGACCGACACCGGCGGCTCGATCCGGCAGCCGGCCGCGCTCACCGGAACCGTGGGGATCAAGCCGACCTACGGTGGTGTCTCTCGGTACGGGCTGATCGCGTTCAGCTCCTCCCTCGACCAGGCGGGTCCGTGCGCGCGCACCGTGCTGGACGCGGCTCTGTTGCACGAGGTGATCGCCGGCCACGACCCACGCGACTCCACGTCGATCGACGCCGCTGTGCCGCCGGTGGTTGCTGCTGCGCGCGACGCGACCGTGACGGGCATGCGGATCGGAGTCGTCAAGGAGTTCGCCGGCGATGGCTACCAGGCCGGGGTCAGCGCGCGGTTCGACGAAGCGGTCGCGACGCTGTCCAAGCTCGGCGCGGAGGTCGTCGAGCTCTCGTGCCCTCACTTCGACTACGCGCTCGCGGCCTACTACCTGATCGCACCGAGTGAGGCGTCGAGCAACCTCGCGCGCTACGACGCGATGCGTTACGGGTTGCGCGTCGGGGATGACGGCGACGCCTCCGCCGAGGAGGTCATGGCGGCGACGCGTGAGGCCGGCTTCGGCGCGGAGGTGAAGCGGCGGATCATCCTCGGGACCTACGCGCTGTCGGCGGGCTACTACGACGCCTACTACGGCCAGGCGCAGAAGGTGCGCACGCTGATCAAGCGCGACTTCGAGGCGGCGTTCGAGCGGGTCGACGTGCTGGTGTCGCCGACCACGCCCACCACGGCGTTCAAGCTGGGCGAGCGGGTCGACGACCCGCTCGCGATGTATCTCGCGGATCTCTGCACGATCCCGTCGAACCTGTACGGCGGTCCCGCGATGTCGGTGCCCTGCGGGCGGTCCGACGACGGCCTTCCGGTCGGGTTCCAGGTGATGGCGCCCGTCCTCGCCGACGATCGGCTGTACCGGGTGGGTGCGGCGCTCGAGGCGGCGCTGGAGACGCCCACGCTGCTCGACGAGGTGTGGCAGCGGACTAGCCGCTGAGCTCCTGGAGCGCTTGACGGCGGAGCTCGCGGTCGAGCCGGTCGACGTACAGCTTGCCGTCGAGGTGGTCGCACTCGTGCTGCAGGCACCTCGCCATCAGGCCCGTGCCCTCGACGCGGAGCGGTGCACCGGTGGCGTCCAAGCCTTCGACCGCGGCAAAGGCCGCCCGGCGCAGCGGGTACCAGAGGCCAGGCAGTGACAGGCACCCCTCGTCCCCGTCCTGCTCGCCCTCGGTTGCGACGAGCCGCGGGTTGATGATGACGCCTGCCTCGCCGTCGATGAACCAGCTGAAGGCGCGCAGGCTCACGCCGATCTGGTTGGCGGCGAGGCCGGCCCTGCCCTCGCGTGCGGTCACGGTGTCGATGAGGTCGGCGCACAGCGCAGCGACGGCCTGATCGACGTCAGTGACCTCATCGCACGGCGTGCGAAGAACCGGATCGCCCCAGCGCCGGATTTCCCGCTCGACCACGTAGGAGAGACTAGGAGCGTGAGCTACGAGGACGTGTTGGAGCGGTACGAGCCGGTGCTCGGGCTGGAGACCCATGTCGAGCTCGGGACGGCGACCAAGCTGTTCTGTGGCTGCTCGACCGAGTTCGGCGGCGCGCCCAACAGCCAAGTCTGTCCGGTGTGCCTGGGGCTGCCTGGGTCGTTGCCGGTCACGAATGGCGCCGCCATCGAGTTCACGATCAAGATCGGGCTCGCGCTGCACTGCTCGATCGCGGAGTGGTGCCGGTTTGCCCGGAAGAACTACTTCTATCCGGACATGCCGAAGGACTACCAGATCAGCCAGTACGACGAGCCGCTGTGCACCGACGGGTATCTCGACGTCGAGGTGGACGGGCAGAGCTATCGCGTCGAGATCGAGCGGGTCCACCTCGAGGAGGACACCGGCAAGACGCTTCATGTCGGCGGTGACACCGGCAGGATCCACGGTGCGACCCACTCGCTCGTGGACTACAACCGGGCGGGCATTCCGCTCGTGGAGATCGTCACGCGGCCGGTTCGCGGGGCGGGCAAGAACGCCGCCGCGGTCGCCAAGGCCTATGTGGCAGAGCTGCGCGATGTGCTGCGAGACCTCGGCGTGTCCGACGTCCGCATGGAGCAGGGGTCGCTGCGCGCCGACGTGAACGTGTCGCTGATGCTTCCGGGCGCCGAGCAGCTCGGCACGCGCACCGAGACCAAGAACGTCAACTCGTTGCGGTCGGTGGAGCGAGCGGTTCGCTTCGAGGTCGAGCGGCAAGCCGCCAGGCTCGACGCCGGAGAGCGGATCGTGCAGGAGACCCGCCACTTCCACGAGGACAGCGGGACCACGAGCTCAGGCCGGGTGAAGTCCGACGCCGAGGACTACCGCTACTTCCCGGAGCCCGACCTCGTGCCGTTGGCGCCGTCGCGCGAGTTCGTCGAGGAGCTGCGGGCCGCGCTGCCGGAGCCGCCGAGCGTGCGGCGGGCGCGCTTTGCCGACACGCATGGCTACACCAGCGTCGACATGGACCAGATGACCAATGCCGGCGTCGTCGACCTGGTCGCGGCCACGATCGATGCCGGCGCTGCCGCGGCCAAGGCGAAGGGCTGGTGGCTGGGCTATCTCGTCGGACGGGCGAACGAGCTCGGCGTCGACGTCGCCGACCTCGCGATCACGCCCCGAAACGTCGCCCGGATCAGCGCGCTGGAGGACGACGGCTCACTGACGAACAAGCTGGCGCGCCAGGTCGCCGACGCGGTGATCGCCGGCGAAGGGGATGTCGACGCCGTCATCGACGCGCACGGCTGGCGCGTCGCAGGCGAGGACGAGCTGGTCGCCGCGGTCGAGCAGGCGATCGAGGCTGCCCCGGACATTGCGGCGAAGATCCGCGAGGGAAACCAGGGTGCTGTCGGTCCGCTGGTCGGCGCGGTGATGAAGGCGACCGGCGGCTCAGCGGACGCGAAGCGCGCCCGCGAGCTGATTCTCGAGCGGCTCGGCTAGGGCGCTGCTGCCAGGCCGGTGCGCTTCGCGAGCGACTCGACCTCGTCGGCGAGCTCCGCCGGGTACTCCATCGGCAAGAAGTGCGAGCCGGGCAGCACGCGAAGCTCGGCGTGGGGGATGCGCGAGGCGGCCTCGACCATGTCGTCGCACGAGGTGATGACATCGTGCTGGCCGGCGACGAGGGTCACCGGCACGGTCACGAACTCGAGGTCCATCGGCCGGTGCTTCGCACCTGCCAGCGCGAGGTTGAAGTACCACCCGAAGTCGTGCTCGCGGAACTCCTCGAGCATCGGCATGAGCCACTCGGGGCGGGCGGCCGGCATCACCATTCCGGAGTGGTTGATGACCGTCGCAGTGAGCCGGTTCACCGGGATCCGCTGAGCGGCCCACGTCATCTGCCGTCCGAAGCGCCGGAGCACGCGGGCACCTGACACGCCGAGGCCAAAGCGCAGCGGTTTCGGCACGCTCAACCGGCCGCCGAGCGACTGGAAGGTCCCGCCGGGCAGTCCCGCCACAGCGAGCAGGCCGGCGACCCGCTCGGGGTGCTGGCGGGCCAGCTCGAAGCCGATGTTGACCCCGAGCGACCAGCAGGCGAGCACGGCCCGGTCGATGCCTTCGGCGTCCATCAGGGCCAACGCGTCCTGAACGTGGTCGTCGACCGTGATCCGTTCCGGGTCGGCGGGTCGCTCGCCGCCTCCGGTGCCGCGGTAGTACCAGGAGACCACCCGGAATCCGCGCTCCGGTGCGATCAGGATCGGCCAGGCGACTGGGGGAGTGCCCAGGCCGTTGCAGATGACGACCGGAGGACCGTCGACGCCGTTGCGCCAGCCGGCAATCGTCGTACCGTCGCTGCTGGTCACGGTGAACCGGGTCACGGCGAAAGATGATTGCACCCGCCCTCTAACCTTCACTCCGTGGATCTCAAACCGCGGAGCAAGGACGTCACCGAGGGCGCTGAACGTGCCGGAGCGCGCGGGATGCTGCGCGCGGTTGGCCTGACGGACGCCGACTGGGACAAGCCGCAGATCGGCATCGCCTCGTCATGGAACGAGATCACGCCGTGCAACCTCTCGCTGGCGCGACTCGCGCAGCGGGCGAAGGACGGGGTCCGGCAGGCGGGCGGCGTACCGCTCGAGTTCGGCACGATCTCCGTCTCCGACGGGATCTCGATGGGTCACGAAGGCATGCACGCCTCTCTCGTCTCGCGCGAGGTGATCGCGGACTCCGTCGAGACCGTGATGTTCGCGGAGCGGCTCGACGGCTCGGTGCTGCTCGCGGGCTGCGACAAGTCGCTGCCCGGGATGCTGATGGCGGCGGCACGGCTCGACCTGGCCGCCGTCTTCCTCTACGCCGGTACGTCGTTGCCGGGGCAGCTGGATGGCCGGGACCTGACGATCATCGACGCCTTCGAAGGGGTCGGTGCCTGCGCCCTGGGGCGGATCACGCGCGAGGAGCTCGACGCGATCGAGCGCAACGTCTGCCCCGGCGAGGGTGCCTGCGCGGGCATGTACACCGCCAACACGATGGCGAGCGCCTTCGAGGCGCTCGGGATGTCGATGCCCGGCAGTGCGGCGCCGCCCGCGGTTGACCGTCGGCGCGACGAAGCTGCGGTCGCGTCCGGCGAGGCGGTCGTGGGAATGCTCCGGCAGGGCATCACCGCGCGCTCGATCCTGACCAAGGAAGCCTTCGAGAACGCGATCACGGTGGTGATGGCGCTCGGCGGCTCGACGAATGCGGTGTTGCACCTGCTCGCCATCGCGCACGAGGCGAAGGTCGAGCTCTCTCTCGACGACTTCAATCGGATCGGCGACAAGACGCCGCTGCTCGCGGATGTGAAGCCGTTCGGTCGCCACGTGATGACCGATGTCGATCGCGTCGGCGGCATCCCGGTCGTGATGAAGGCGTTGCTCGACGCCGGACTGCTGCACGGTGACTGCCTGACCGTGACCGGCAAGACGGTGGCCGAGAACCTGGCGGCACTCGCGCCCAAGGGTCTCGACGGCGATGTGATCCGAGCGTTGTCGAACCCGCTGCACCCGACTGGCGGCATGACCATCGTCCGCGGATCGCTCGCACCCGACGGTGCGGTCGTCAAGACGTCCGGTTTCGACCAGAGCGTCATCGAGGGCACCGCGCGGGTCTTCGACACCGAGCAGCCCGCGATGGACGCCGTCACCAACGGTGAGCTGAAAGCCGGCGACGTGGTCGTCATCCGGTACGAGGGGCCGCGCGGCGGGCCCGGCATGCGCGAGATGCTCGCCGTGACCGGTGCGATCAAGGGCGCCGGCCTGGGCAAGGACGTCCTGCTGCTCACCGACGGCCGGTTCTCGGGCGGCACGACGGGCCTATGCATCGGCCACGTCGCGCCGGAGGCGACCGACGGCGGGCCGATCGCGTTCGTCAAGGACGGCGACACGATCCGCCTTGATGTCGCGGCCCGCACCCTCGACCTGCTCGTCGAGCCGGAGGAGCTGGAGCGCCGCAAGCAGGGGTGGTCGCCGCCGCCGCCGCGCTACCCGACCGGGGTCCTCGGCAAGTACGCCCGGCTGGTCGGCTCCGCCGCGCAAGGCGCTGTCTGCGGCTAGCTCCGTCCCGCTCGGCTTGACATGCCTTGAGGCGTAGTCCACCTTTGTTGGGTGCGTCGAATTCTCGTAGTTAGTGAGCACGTGCTCTGAGGTAACTCAGACCACGTGCCGCCCCTCCGCGCTCCGCGCGAGGGGTTTTTGTATGTAAGGCCCAAGAACAACGCAGTCGGGAGTGGTGAAGGTGACGGAGCGGGTGACCGGAGCGCAGGCCATGGTGCGCGCCCTGGAGGAGCTCGACGCCCAGGTCGTGTTCGGCATCCCGGGTGGGGCCATCCTCCCGGCGTACGACCCCATCTACGACTCGAAGCGGCTGCGGCACATCCTGGTTCGCCACGAGCAGGGCGCCGGTCACGCCGCGACGGGGTACGCCCAGGCGACCGGGCGGGTCGGTGTCTGCATGGCGACGAGCGGTCCTGGCGCGACGAACCTCGTGACCCCCATCGCCGATGCCTACATGGACTCGGTTCCCCTGGTGGCGATCACCGGTCAGGTGCCGTCGGCGGCGATCGGGACGGACGCCTTCCAGGAGGCGGACATCTGTGGCATCACGATGCCGATCACCAAGCACAACTTCCTGGTGCAGAACGCGGATGACATCCCGCGCACCCTGGCGGAGGCCTTCCACATCGCGGCGACCGGCCGGCCCGGTCCGGTGCTCGTCGACATCGCAAAGGATGCGCTGCAGTCCGAGACCGACTTCAGCTGGCCGGTCGAGCTGCAGCTGCCGGGTTACCGGCCGGCCGCCAAGCCGCACGGCAAGCAGGTGCGCGAGGCGGCCAGGCTGATGGTGGATGCGAAGCGGCCCGTGCTGTACGTCGGCGGTGGTGTGCTCAAGGCGCACGCCGCGAAGGAGCTCCGCAAGCTCGCCGAGCTGTCCGGCATTCCGGTCGTGACGACGTTGATGGCCCGCGGCGCGTTCCCGGACTCCCACCCGCAGCACATGGGAATGCCCGGCATGCACGGAACGGTCTCGGCGGTCGCGGCGCTGCAGCGCTCCGACCTGCTGATCGCTCTCGGTGCGCGCTTCGACGACCGGGTGACCGGGAAGCTGTCCACGTTCGCGCCCGGCGCGACCGTCGTGCATGCCGACATCGACCCGGCGGAGATCTCGAAGAACCGCACCGCCGACGTGCCGATCGTCGGTGATGTTCGTGACGTCATCGCCGATCTCATCGAGGCGCTCCAGGCCGAGCACGACGCCGGCCGCAAGGGTGACTACGAGGCCTGGTGGAAGCAATGCAACACGTGGCGCAAGACGTATCCGCTCGGGTACGACGAGCACGAGGACGGCACGCTCGTGCCGCAGTACGTGATCGAGCGGCTGGGCAAGATCTGCGGCCCTGACACGGTCGTCGTGGCCGGCGTGGGCCAGCACCAGATGTGGGCATCGCAGTTCATCTCCTACGAGAAGCCCTACACGTGGATCAACTCCGGTGGCCTCGGCACCATGGGCTTCGCGGTGCCGGCCGCGATGGGCGCGAAGGTCGGCCGGCCCGACGCGCTGGTCTGGGCAGTGGACGGCGACGGCTGCTTCCAGATGACGAACCAGGAGCTCACGACCTGCGCGATCGAAGGCATCCCGATCAAGGTCGCGGTGATCAACAATGGCTCGCTCGGCATGGTGCGGCAGTGGCAGACGCTGTTCTACGGCGGGCGCTACTCGAACACCGACCTGAAGGCGGGACGCTCGCAGTACCTGCCCGACTTCGTCATGCTCGCCGAGGCGATGGGGTGCGTGGGCCTGCGCTGCGATGCGGCCGGCGACGTCGACGCGACGATCGAGAAGGCCATGGCGGTCAACGATGCGCCGGTGGTCGTCGACTTCGTGGTCGGCAAGGACGCGATGGTGTGGCCGATGGTGGCCGCCGGGACGTCGAACGACGACATCAAGATCGCTCGTGAGACTGCCCCCGATTTCGACTACGAGATGGGCGAGGTTGTGGACGAGGGGGATCTCACGTGAGCCGGCACACTCTCTCGGTCCTGGTCGAGAACAAGCCCGGCGTGCTGGCGCGCGTCTCCGCGCTGTTCTCGCGGCGCGGCTTCAACATCGACTCACTCGCTGTCGGCCCGACCGAGCACTCGGACGTCTCCCGGATGACGATCGTCGTCAACGTCGAGGACCTGCCCCTGGAGCAGGTGACCAAGCAGCTCAACAAGCTGATCAACGTGCTGAAGGTGGTCGAGCTCGAGCCCGAGACCGCGATTCAGCGAGAGCTGCTGCTGGTCAAGGTCAAGGCTGACCAGACCACCCGGACGCAGGTGCTGGAGGTCGTCCAGGTCTTCCGCGCCAAGGTCGTCGACGTCGCGACCGACGCGGTGACGATCGAGGTGACCGGCACCGCGGACAAGCTCGACGCCTTCATCCGCGTGCTGGAGCCGTACGGCATCCGCGAGCTCGTGCAGTCCGGGGTGGTCGCGGTCGGACGCGGCGCCCGTAGCATCACTGATCGAACCCTTCGTTCCGTTGAAAGGACAGCCTGACCGTGCCCGAGATCTTCTATGACGACGACGCCGACCTTGCCCTTGTCCAAGGCCGCAAGGTCGCGATCCTCGGCTACGGCTCCCAGGGCCACGCTCACGCGCTGAACCTTCGCGACTCCGGTGTCGACGTACGTGTCGGCCTTCCGGAGGGGTCGAAGAGCCGTGCCGCTGCGGAGGCGGAGGGGTTGCGGGTGGTCACGCCGGCCGAGGCGGCGGCGGAGGCCGACCTGATCATGGTGCTCGCACCGGACACGGTGCAGCGGCACCTGTTCGCCAACGACATCGCGCCGAACCTCAACGACGGCGACGCGTTGTTCTTCGGCCACGGCTTCAACATCCGGTTCGGGTACATCACGGCGCCGGCGGGTGTGACGGTGGCCATGGTCGCTCCGAAGGGCCCCGGCCACCTCGTGCGCCGGCAGTTCCAGGAGGGTCGCGGCGTGCCGTGCCTCGTCGCGGTCGAGCAGGACCCCGACGGCAACGGGATGGCGCTTGCACTGTCCTACGCGAAGGGCATCGGCGGCACCCGCGCGGGAACGCTGAAGACGACCTTCACGGAGGAGACCGAGACCGACCTGTTCGGCGAGCAGGCGGTCCTCTGCGGCGGCGTCTCGGCGCTCGTGCAGGCCGGCTTCGAAACCCTGACCGAGGCCGGCTACCAGCCGGAGGCGGCGTACTTCGAGTGCCTTCACGAGCTGAAGCTGATCGTCGACCTGATGTACGAGGGCGGCCTGGCGAAGATGCGCTGGTCGATCTCGGACACCGCCGAGTACGGCGACTACACCCGCGGCCCGCGCGTCATCACCGACGCCACCAAGGCCGAGATGAAGCGGATTCTCGGCGAGATCCAGGACGGCACGTTCGCCCGCGAGTGGATCGCCGAGGACGACGCCGGCCGGCCCAACTTCGACAAGTACCGCGCCGAAGGTGCCGCCCACCCGATCGAAGAGGTCGGCGCCAAGCTCCGAGGCCTGATGGCCTGGATCAAGCAGGACGCATAGTTCGGCGGTTCCGCAGAACACCGCTTGGATCGCATGTGACATAGGTGTTGTGACACCTCGCTCGTATGTCACATGAGGGCTGTGAATCACGACACGCATGTCACATAGACGTCGCGATTCGCGACACCAATGTCACATGCGATCCGTTTGGGTGCCCTGGGGCGAGCCGGCGCTGTGCAGTCCACATCCGCCTTGGGCGGCCGCTACCGCCCCGCCGACGCCGCGGATCGCTCGGTAGGGTTGGCGGGTGTCCAAGCCCGTCGTTCTGATTGCCGAAGAGCTGGCGCCGGCGGCGCTGGAGGTCCTTGCCCAGGACTGCGAGGTCCGTCACGTCGACGGCGCCGACCGAGGTGCGCTGCTGCCGGCGCTGGCGGATGTCGACGCCGTCATCGTCCGCAGCGCGACCCAGATCGACGCTGAGGCCCTCGCAGCAGGCAACCGGCTGAAGGTGGTCGCGCGCGCCGGCGTCGGCCTCGACAACGTCGACGCCGAGGCGGCGACTGCCCGGGGTGTGCTGGTCGTCAACGCCCCCACGTCGAACATCACCTCCGCGGCCGAGCACGCGGTCGCGCTGCTGCTTTCCGCAGCGCGCAACATCCCGGCAGCGAACGAGTCCCTCAAGGCCGGCCAGTGGAAGCGCAGCGCATTCACCGGCGTGGAGGTCACGGACAAGACCGTCGGTGTCGTTGGGCTCGGCAAGATCGGGGTGCTCTTCGCCAAGCGCATGGAGAGCTTCGGGGTGCGGCTGGTCGCGTACGACCCTTACGTCTCTGCGGCTCGAGCCGCAGAGGTCGGCGTGGAGCTGCTGGCTCTCGACGAGGTGCTGGCCCAGAGCGACTTCGTCTCCATCCACCTGCCGAAGACCAAGGAGACCGCCGGCTTGATCGGTGAGCGCGAGCTGGGCTTGATGAAGCCGGACGCGATCCTCGTCAACGCCGCGCGCGGCGGCCTGGTTGATGAGCATGCACTCGCGCAGGCACTCAAGGAGGGCCGGATCCGTGGCGCCGCGGTAGACGTCTTCGCTACCGAGCCGTGCACCGACTCACCGCTGTTTGCCGAGCCCCGCGCGGTGGTCACACCACACCTGGGCGCGTCCACCGCGGAGGCCCAGGACAAGGCCGGCCTCGCGGTCGCGCGCTCGGTCAAGCTGGCACTCGCGGGTGAGCTCGTGCCGGACGCGGTCAACGTCCAGGGCGGAGCGGTGGCTGAGGAGCTCCGGCCCAGCCTGCCGCTCATCGAGCGGCTCGGCCGGTTGTTCACGGCGCTGGCTGCGGGAGTGCCGACCAGTCTCACGGTCGACATCCAGGGCGAGCTCGCGGACTTCGACGTCGACGTGCTTCAGCTCGCCGCCCTCCGCGGCGTCTTCACCGACGTGGTCGAAGACCAGGTCACCTACGTCAACGCGCCGCTGCTGGCCGCGGAGCGCGGCATCAAGGTCACGCTGACCAAGAGCCTCGAGTGCCCCGACTACCGCAACGTCCTCACGGTCCGCGGCATCCTGCCCGATGGCACGGCGGTGTCGGTCGGAGGCAACCTCCAAGGCCCCCGTCTGGTGCAGAAGCTGGTTGAGGTCAACGGGTACGACATCGAGGTCGCGCTGGCCGAGCACATGGTGTTCGTCACCTACGACGACCGGCCCGGCATCGTGGGGGCGGTCGGCCAGCTGCTCGGCCAGGCCGGCGTCAACATCGCCGGAATGCAGGTGTCACGCACGTCTGAGGGCGGCTCGGCGCTGATGGTGCTCACGATCGACTCGGCGATCCCACCCGCCGTACTCGATGAGATCGCGAGCGCCGTAGGTGCGTCTCACGTGCGTGCGGCTTACCTTCCCGTCGACTAGTGACCGAATCGTCCAGCCGAGTCCTGCGGATCGACACCCCGGACGGAGAGAGCCTCGCGGTTCACGTGCTGGGCGATGGCGAGCCGTTGCTGTGCGTTCCGGGCGGTCCGGCTCGCGCGTCGGCGTACCTCGAGGACCTCGCCGGCCTTTCGGATGTTCGCCGGTTGCTGCGGGTCGATCTGCGCGGTACCGGGCTGTCGCCTCTGCCCGCGGATCGCGGCTCGCTGGCCTTCCATCGACTGGCCGATGACCTCGACGTCGTCCGGGAGTCGCAGGGGCTCGAGACCGTCGACGTCATCGCGCACTCCGCCGGCGGCTTCGTCACTCTTGCCTATGCCGCGAAGTACCCGCACCGGCTCGGCCGGGTCGTCCTGGTGACGCCGTCGGCGAAGCCGTTCGGCGACGTCGAGGCCGACATCGCTGCGATCCGGGCGAGCCGGTCCGGCGAACCCTGGTACGCGGAAGCCGCGGCAGTGGAGGCCGAGCTCGAGCTGATGCCGCCCCGGATGCGGCAGCGGTTCGACCCGTCGCTTCGGGTGTTCGGCTACGCCCGCTGGGACGACCGCGCGCGGGCGCACGCCGACTCCACCGACGGCCAGATGTCGATGCGGGCGATGGCCGCGTTCGCTCCGGACGCGGAAACCGCTGCCGAGCTGAACCTGGTCGAGAAGCTCAAGGGCGTTGCTGCTCCCGTGCTGATCATCGTCGGGTCGCTGGACGGCATGACCGGAGTGAAGGCCGGGCACCTGATCGCCGACATGCTGCCGAATGCATCCGTCGTCGAGCTGCCCGACGCCGCGCACTACCCGTGGATCGACAGCCCCGAGTCGTTCCGCGATGCCGTCGTCAGCTTTCTCGCAGCAGGCTGAGCAGCTCCGCGGTCAGCGTCGCGTCGGCGCCCTGCGGCATCGTCAACGCGATGCGGGTGGCTACGTCGCCGAACCGTTCCTTGATGCCGGCTGCGCACTCCGCCGGGGTGCCGTGGACGGACAAGGTCCGGAGCATCGTGTCGTCGATGAGATCCCCCATCTCCGCCCACTGGCCCTGCTTGGACAGCCGGTTCAGCTCCGGCTGCAGATCCTCCCAGCCTTCCGCCTCGAGGACCGGCCGGTACGACGGCGTTGAGCCGTAGAAGGCGAGCCGCCGCCGGGTGTCGACCTCGGCGGCCGCCATCTCCTGCTCGTCCCTGCCGCAGCAGATCATCGCCTCCAGGACGAGCTGGAAGCCGTCGTCGGCGGAGCCGCGGGCCGGGCGTCCCGCCGCCGCAAGGCCGGCGTCGACCGCCGGCAGCGTCCGCTCGGTCAGGTGGCGTCGGCTGTTGAACGGATGGGTCAGCAGCCCGTCGGCGACTTCGGCAACCATCTGCGTCATCTTCGGCCCGAGAGCGCCGAGCAGGATCGGGGGAGCGCCGAACTCGTTCGGTCCGGGGTCGAAGAACGGCGTCATCAACGTGTGCGTGGTGTAGCGGCCGCGGTAGTCGAGCTTCTCGCGGTTCTGCCAGGCGTTGAAGATGGCGTGAATCGCCTCGACCCACTCGCGCATCTGGCCGACGGGGGACTCCCACCGCGCGCCGTACCGACGCTCGACGTGGGTCTTGATCTGGCTGCCGAGCCCAAGGCGGAACTTCCCGCCCGACAGCGTCTGCAGATCCCACGCCGAGTAGGCGAGCGTCAGCGGGGAGCGCACGAGCGCGATGGCGACGTTGGTCATCAGATGAAGCCCGGTGCCCGCCTTGGCGGCAGCGACGAGCGGAAAGAACGCGTCGTGGGAACCCTCGAACGTGAACGCACCGTCGAACCCGACCTCGGCAAGCCGGCGGATCTCGACGTCCTCCTGTCCGAGCGGAGCGACGAGATGGGTGTCGATCGGTAGCGGCACGAGCGAAGCCTAGGGCCCCGGTGAGGTACACCTGATGCGTGACGGAGGCGAGCGCCGACCCGACCTGGGTGTGTGTCGGCTGCCTGGCGCGGGTGCCGATGGCACACGACGTCTGTACGTCGTGTGGGCGCGCGTTCGGAGAAGGGCTCGCCGACCCGGGTGAGCGAGAGGCAGCCAGACGCGATCTGTCCCGCTGGGGCTGGCTGCTGCGCGAGTTCATCGTGCTGAACGTCCTGTTCATCCTGTGGCGGGTCGTCGGGCGGATCTCGCTGTTCCACGAGGCCGGGGCGTTCGGTCGCGGCCGGTGGCTGTGGCACGCCGAGCGGGTGCTGCATCTGCCGAGCGAAGCCGCGATGCAGCGACAGATCCTCGGTCACGTCACGCTGGACCGGATCGCCAACGGCTACTACGCCTGGGCCCACATCGTGGTCTTCGCCGGCGTGCTGCTTTGGCTGATGGTGCGCCATCGCGACGTGTACCCGCAGTGGCGCAACCTCGTCGTGGTGTTCACGGCGGTGTCGTTGCTGGTCGGCCTGATGCCGACCGCCCCGCCGCGACTGATCCCGAGCTTCGGGATGGTGGACCTGGCGTCGCGCTTCCACCAGTCCGTGTACGACGGGCTCGGCAAGGGCATCACCGACCAGCTCTCCGCGATGCCGTCGGTGCACGTCGGGTGGGCGGTTCTCGTCGCGGCCGCAGTGATCGCCGTGTGCAAGAGCAGATGGAGGTGGCTCGCGCTCGTGCACCCCGTCCTCACGACGTACTTCATCGTGGTCACGGCCAACCACTACTGGCTGGACGGCGTGGCGGCGTTGCTGCTTCTCGCGGTGATCTATTTCGGGATGCGACGCTGGCGCCCGGATTTGGTACCGTGATCAACGAGATGCACGCGCTCCTGCTCCTTAGCCGCCCGTAGCGGGGTCGACCACCGGCCCCCCGCTGCGGGAGTCGTCGTGGTCTGAAAGCCACCAGGACAGCGCCGGTTTGCCACCCGAAGCCACTAGGTAGGAGCAAACCCCACATGACTGAGCACATCGCTCGCATGCCACAACACACTCGCTACACGCCGTTCGCCCCGGTCGACCTGCCGGATCGCACCTGGCCGAGCAAGGTCATCGCCGCACCTCCGCAGTGGTGCAGCGTCGATCTCCGCGACGGCAACCAGGCGCTGATCGACCCGATGGACGCCGAGCGCAAGATGCGGATGTTCAAGCTGCTCGTCGACATCGGCTACAACGAGATCGAGGTCGGATTCCCGGCCGCGAGCCAGACCGACTTCGACTTCATCCGACAGCTGGTCGAGCAGGACCTGGTGCCGGACAACGTCACGATCCAGGTCCTGACCCAGGCGCGTGAGGAGCTGATCGAACGCTCGTGTGAGTCGCTCGTCGGCTTCAAGGGCACGGCGTTGATCCACCTCTACAACTCGACCTCGACGCTGCAGCGACGGGTCGTCTTCGGGCTGGACAAGGCCGGAATCAAGGACATCGCGGTCCGCGGCGCGCAGTGGTGCCAGAAGTACGCCGAGTCGCTGCTGTCGGGTACCGATGTCCGCTGGCAGTACTCGCCGGAGTCGTTTACCGGCACCGAGCTGGACTACGCGGTCGAGGTGTGCGAGGCCGTCATGGACGTCTGGGAGCCGAGCGCCGACCGCAAGGTGGTCCTGAACCTCCCCGCCACCGTCGAGATGGCGACTCCCAACGTCTACGCCGACTCGATCGAGTGGTTCGGTCGCAACGTCACCCGTCGCGACGCGATCATCCTGAGCCTGCATCCGCACAATGACCGCGGGACAGCGGTAGCGGCGGCGGAGCTGGGCGTGCAGGCCGGGGCCGACCGGGTCGAGGGCTGCCTGTTCGGCAACGGTGAGCGCACCGGCAACGTGTGCCTGGTGACGCTGGGGCTGAACATCTTCAGCCAGGGGATGGACCCTGGCATCGACTTCTCCGACATCGACGAGATCCGTCGCACGGTGGAGTACTGCAACCAGCTGCCGGTGCATCCGCGTCATCCGTACGGCGGCGACCTCGTCTACACGGCGTTCAGCGGTTCCCACCAGGACGCCATCAAGAAGGGCTTCGAGGCGCTGGAGCGCGACGCCGCCGAAGCCGGTGTCGCGGTGGACGACTTCACCTGGGGAGTGCCTTACCTGCCCATCGACCCGAAGGACGTCGGTCGCAGCTACGAGGCAGTTATCCGGGTCAACTCGCAGTCCGGCAAGGGCGGGGTGGCGTACGTCATGAAGTACGACCACCACCTCGACATTCCGCGACGGATGCAGATCGAGTTCTCCCGGATCGTGCAGACCGTTTGCGACAACGAGGGCGGTGAGGTCGCGCCCGACAAGATCTGGCAGATGTACCGCGAGACCTATCTCGAGCGGACGTCGCCGCTCCAGCTCCACCACTACTCGATTGACTCGGGGGATGTGGACCGCATCACCGCGACGGTGTCGATCGATGGCGTCGAGCGCGAGGTCAAGGGAGAGGGCAACGGCCCGATCGCTGCACTCGTGCACGCGCTCGCGACGGTCGACGTCGACGCGAGGGTGCTCGACTACCACGAGCACGCTCGCAGTGCCGGCGAAGAGGCACAGGCCGCCGCCTACCTCGAGGTCGCCGTCGGCAGTCAGGTGCTGTGGGGGTGCGGGATCTCGCCCAGCATCACGACCGCGTCGCTCTACGCCCTGGTGAGCGCGATCAACCGCGCGTAGTCCGCGCGCTGCTACTCGCGACGGCCAGACCCAGCATCAGGTGTGCAGGGTCTGGCCGTTGTACGTAGCGGTGGCGGAGATCGGGTTGCCGAGCGGCAGGTACACCGTGTACTGCTCGCTGAGCGTGTCTCCCGACTTGATGTGAACCGTGGCGTGCCCGCCGAGGGCACCGCCGGAGACGGTGACGGTGATCGTCGCGCCCGTGGTGTTGGCGACCGGGGTTCCGTTGGCATCGATCATCTCGACGTACCCCGATGCGCTCAGGTCGCCGCCCGAGGTGTTGACCAGCTTCAGCGCGACGGGGGGCAGCGGACCGGCCGTGAACGTCGTCGGGTTGCTGGACCCGGTGTTGCCCGCCGTGTCCGACTGCGACGCGACCACCGTGTACTGCTGGCCCGAGGTCAGTGCGCCGCTGGCCGCGACCGACCAGGCGCCGCCGGATCCGACGACCGCGGTCAGCGTCTGTACCGGGCTTCCGGCCTGGTTGGTGCCCAGGTAGACCTTCACCGTCACTGAACCGGCGTCCGCAGTGTGCGTCGCATCCGCGCTGCGGGTGCCCCCTGTGCCGGTGAAGGTGGGCGTGCTTGACGTGGAGATCGGCGTGGTGACCGTCGGTGCGGGCGCACTCACGTCCTTGAAGGATGAGCCTGAGGTGTTGACGGAGGACCCGCCTGCATTGGTCGACCACGAGGCCAATGTCAGTGCGCCGTCGCCAAGAGTCGAAAGGTTCACTCCGGTGAAGGCGACGACGCCGGATCCCGCGCTGGCCGCCCTCACGGTCGGGGTGACGGTCGTCGTCCCGTCGCTCACGGTCAGGTGGATCGTGTCGGCAGTGGTCGACGTGGCGGGCAGCGCCACGTCGATCTCGACCGCGGACATATTGCCGGCGTTCACGTATGCCTGGCCCGTACCGGAGCCGAGCAGCGTCACTGCCGTGGGTTTCGCCGGCGGTGTGGTCGCAGTCACGACGGCGGCTGCGGCCGACGTCCAGGCAGCGAAGGTGCTGTAGACGTCGTACGACGTCGTCGATCCGGCGGAGATGCCCGAGATGGTGCACGTCCCGGTCGCACCGGTGATGGTGCACGCCGGGCCGGATGTCGAGTTGTGCGGGTAGACCAGGTAGCCCGTCGCCGCCGGCGCGGTTGTCCCCGTGGTCACCGCAACAGTGACCGTCGTCGAGCTCGCAGCTGTGGCGGTCGCGACCGCGGGCGGCGTGAGGTAGGAAGCGGACGCCATCTGTGCGGTGGTGGCGGAGGTGGAGAAGAACGCGAATGCGGCCACGGCGCCCCCCACGCCGGCGCCCAGCGCGACGAGAAGAGAAATGTAGAAGCGCCGCCTCACGAGGTCCGCCCGCCGGCGAGCAACGTGATGGCGAAGGTGGTGCCCTGGCAACCGTCCGCGGCGGCGGCGGTCATCTGCACTGTTCCCGGAGCGGTGGTGGACTGCCCGGCGGCGAGGGTCCCGGACGGAAGCGTCCCCGCCGTGAAGGACACGACGCCGGCGTTGCACGTGCCCTTCCCCGGAGTCTGGATCACGGTGGCACCGGATTGGACCAGCGAGGTGATCTTCACTCCGGCTGTTGTGCTGTTGTTCTTGACCGTCACCGCCACCGGAACACTTGCGCCGGGATACAGGCCGGAGACGCCGGACGTGGTCGCCGAGATGGCGACCGTCGTCGTGCCAGTGGCTCCAGCGCCCGAGCCCGGCGTGGGCGACGTCCAGTAGGCGTGAGTAGTCCCGCCAATCGCGATGCCGACCATTGCCGCTGCGATTGCGACGAGCCCGCCACGGTTTATGCGCACAGTCAGGTCAGCCTTGCTGTGCGGTCGCGTGGAACGTCAGGGGAAACCGTGCGTTCTTGCAGGCGTCTTGGTTGCGAGCGCTGTCGAGCATCGAGATCGACAGCGGGATGCGAGCCGTGCGATGCGGCGGGAGCAGGTACGTCGCGGCCCCCGCGATCGAGGCGTCGTACGCCGTCGTACGGATGCTTTCGGCCGCGGTGCAGCGGCTCGATGCGTCGCCGACCGCAACGCTTGCGGCGGTAATCCGTGCGCGCAAGGCGCCGGTGTTGGTGACGATGACGACCAACGGGCTCGTGATCCCTGGCGCGAGCTCGGCGGGGTCCACCCCCGAAACCTCGATCGAGGCGGATGGAGCACCGGCGAGCACGTGTGTGTTCGCCTTGATGGCGCGCGTCGCGCCTTCTCCCGCCTGGGTCTTCGGCGCGCCGCCTGCGGGCCGCCTCGCTGCGCACCCGTCGCCCGAACATCCGCTGATGCGGGCAATCGCGAGCAACAGGCCGGCGATGAGGACGGCAATGACGCACAGCCACAGCCAAAGCGCTCTGTGACGGCGATCGCCGTCGTCGGAGGCTTCGACGTGAAGCGGTGCAGCAGTCATTGCCGTCCTCTTCGCTTGGGAGGGAGTCAGCTGGTCAAGGGCGCTGTCAGCTGACGGAGTAGGTGACCGGGATGGTCTGGGCTTTGCACGCGTCCTGGCTGACTGCGGTGTCGTTCATCTTCAGCGTGATGCCGGACCAGCTGCCGACGCTCGAACCGGCCGGGATCTCGGCGTTGACGGCAGCAGTGCCGACGATGGTGAAGTCAGCCGCGACACAGCCGCTCGGCAGCGTTCCGACAGTGGCGGTCACCGTGCCGACCCGCACGGAGCCGGAGTTCGGGTTGTTGAAGGTGCCGCTCAGCGCGACCTGGCCACCCGGGTACAGGTTCGAGGTGGTGGCGGTCTGCACGACCGTTACCGCCGTCGTGGTGCCGCTCGCGGCGGTTCCCGCACCCGAGCCATTCTGGGTCCAGTAGGCGAAGGCGACGCCCCCACCGGTGACCACCATCGCGCCGGTTGCCAGGACCGCCGCGGCCTTCTTCTTGTTGTTGATCTTGCGCATTTGCTGGCTCCCTCTCGAGGATCCCGTGGCGCCGTCCTTCGACGCCGCGTTTCGCCCCTAATGGGGCAACGGGGTCAACCCTCGCTAATGGGGCACAACGCTCAAGCCACGGATTCACAACATTTGGACAACTCCGGGCACTTCGGCTCAACTTGGGGCGGTCCGAGGCCGATGCGGGATCATCCCTCGAAGCGGTAGCCGACGCCTCGTACGGTCTGGAGGAAGCGGGGGTTGCGCGGATCGGATTCGATCTTGGTTCGCAGCCGACGTACGTGCTCGGTGACGGTCGACGGGTCCTGCCACTTCGAGGAGGAGCCCCACACTCGGTCAAGCAGCTGTTCGCGGCTGAAGACCCGCCGAGGCGACGCGGCGAGCAGTGCGAGCAGGTCGAACTCCTTGGCGGTGGTGTCGATGACAGCCCCGTTGAGCGAAACCTCTCGCGCGCCGAGGTCCACCGTGAGCGGTCCGAAGCGCAGTCTCGCGGGTGCCGTGGCCGCACCGTCCCCCCGCCTGCGCATGAGCGCATAGATACGGGCGACCAGCTCAGCCCCGCTGAAGGGTTTGACGACGTAGTCGTCGGCGCCCATTCGCAGCCCGAGGACACGGTCGGTCTCGCCGCTACGGGCGGACAGGAAGATGATGGGGACGTCGGAGCTCCTGCGGATCTCCGTCATCAGGTCGAAGCCGCTCATCTCCGGCATCATGATGTCGAGCAAGATCACGTCGGGTTTGCGGTTGGCAATCGCGTCCAGTGCGCTACGCGGGTCTCCGGCGGCTTCGACGACGAAGCCTTCGTCACGCAACAGTGCCTCGAGCAGGTCGCGGATCGCGGCATCGTCGTCCACCACGAGGACGTGCAGCTGCCGCCTCGTCCGCACACGGGAATCCTACGGAGCGCCCCGCGGGAGGCCGATCCGGCCCGGGTCATGACAAAGCTGCACCCAGTGGTGGTGCGCGCGATCAACCGCGCTTGACGCGGCGGCTGCCGAGCGCGCGCACCCGCTGCACCAGCTCGTCGTTGCTGAACGGCTTCACGACGTAGTCGTCCGCGCCGAGGCGAAGGCCTCGGACGCGGTCGGCTTCGCCGCCCTTGGCGGACAGGAAGATGATCGGCACGTCGGCCTGGCCGCGGATCTCGGTCATCAAGTCGAAGCCACTGATCTCCGGCATCATGATGTCGAGCAGGATCACATCGGGTGGCCGCTGTTCGATTGCGGCCAGCGCCTCGGTGGCGTGCGCGATGCAGTCGACCTCGAAGCCCTCGTCCCCGAGCAGGTCCTCGATCAGCGCGCGAGTCGGCGCATCGTCGTCGATGACGAGCACCCGAAGCTTCCGCTCCGATCGCACACGGCGAGTGTAGGTATCAGCCGGGGCTGACGATCGCGTCCTCGACCACGATTGACTCGGTACCCGGTTCGCCCGGTTTGCGGGCAGTCGCGAAGTACGAACCGATCAGGACGAGCGGGAAGCCGACGATCATGCCGCGGGTGAGGTGCTCGCCCAACACCGCGACGCCGAGGGCGATCGCCACCGCGGGGTTCACGTAGGTGATCACGGTTGCCCGGGTCGGACCCACTTCCGCGATGAGCCAGAAGAAGACGACGAAGGCCAAGGCGGTGCAGATCACCGCGAGCCCGGCCACCGACCAGATCACCTCGCCACTCAGGTGGTTCGGCGGCCGGGCGATCGCGATCGGCGCGTAGACGAGCGCGGTGATGCCGAGCGATGCCGCGACGACGGCAAGACCAGGTGCTTCCCCGAGCCGATGAGTGAGGATCAGCGGCCCGACCGCGTACCCGACGGCCACGAACGCGATCTGGGCGACCGCCGCCATGTCGACGGTGCCGACTTGCAGGCCGACGAGCGACGCGACGCCCCCGATACCGACGAGCAGTCCGACCCACCGCCGGGTCGTCATCTCCTCTGCCAGACCCAGCAGCCGAGTGACGGCGATCCCCACAAGGGGAACCGCGGCGACGAGCAAGCCCGCGAACGAGCTGGTGAGGTGCTCCTCCGCGCTCGAGAGCAACAGCCACGGGATGGTGAGCTCGACGCCGGTGTAGGCGATGACCCACCGCCAATGCCCGCGCAGCCCTCCGAGCACGCCGCGCCAGGCCGCGATCGGCACCAGCAGCACCGCGCCGATCGCCGTACGAGCGAAGACGAGGTCCGCCGGGCTCAGGTCGCGGACGGCGATCCGGATCAGCAGGTAAGGAAGGCCCCAGATCAAGCACATCGATACGAACAGCACCCAGCCGCGCCGCGTCACGGCCTCGACCCTACGAGTTGGGTGGGACGGCTTCCGGCGGGTTTCGGACCGGGCGGGGTGTCGATCCTGGCCTTCGGCCGCGGCCGCTGGGTCTTTCTCGGGCCCGGCCTTCGGCTCCGGGCGCTCAGGGTTTCTATCGGGCCTCGCCTTCGGCCGCGGCCCGAAGAGCCAAAGCGCTACGACCGGGAGGTGGCTTGGCTTCCCGCTTGGGTTCCGTTGCTCCGTTGCGTTGACTTGGCTGTTAGGTGGCTGGTTCCGCTCCCGCTGGCGATCGTGCGTCGGTTTGTGGGTTTGACGTGCCGATTCGGCTGCTTTTGGCACGTCAAACCCACAATCCACAGCCCACCCGACTCGTCAAACCCACAACTCAACGCAACGGAGCAGAGCAAGCCAAGCAGGGCGCCAAGCCGCCGCCCTGGTTTCAGCGCCTTTTGGGTTTGCCGGGCCGCAGCCGAAGGCAGGCCCGAGAAGGCAAGGCCGGGAACCTCAGAGCCGCTGACGCCGCATCGACTAACCTCGCCGGTCGTGACGAGCATTGCGGTGATCGCCGGCGACGGCATTGGTCAGGAGGTCGTCGCCGAGGGCCTGAAGGTCCTTCGCGCTGCGGTCGAGCCCGACGGCGTCAAGGTCGAGACGACCGACTACGACCTCGGCGCCGCACGGTGGCATCGCACCGGTGAGACGCTGCCCGACAGCGTCCTCGAGGAGCTGCGGCAGCACGACGCGATCCTGCTCGGCGCGGTCGGCGACCCGACGGTGCCGTCCGGCGTGCTCGAGCGCGGCCTGCTCCTCAAGCTGCGCTTCGCCTTCGAGCACGCCGTCAACCTGCGCCCGGTGAAGCTGTACCCGGGGGTCTCAACCCCGCTCGCGGGCGTCGAGCCGGCGCAGATCGACATGGTCGTCGTCCGGGAAGGCACCGAAGGGCCGTACGTCGGAGTCGGTGGCTCGATGCGCTCCGGCACCCCGAACGAAGTCGCCAACGAGGAGAGCGTGAACACGCGGTACGGCGTGGAGCGAGTGGTGCGCGACGCCTTCGCCCGTGCCTCGGCGCGGCCGCGCAAGAAGCTGACCCTGGTGCACAAGACCAACGTGCTGGTCCATGCCGGCGGGCTCTGGCAGCGGACTGTCGACGAGGTCGCCGCCGACTTTCCGGATGTGAGCGTCGACTACGCACACGTTGACGCGGCCTGCCTGTACTTCGTCACGCAGCCCGAGCGCTTCGACGTGGTGGTCACGGACAACCTGTTCGGTGACATCGTCACCGACCTCGGCGCAGCGATCGCCGGCGGCATCGGGCTCGCGGCAAGCGGCAACCTCAACGTCGACGGGACGGCGCCCAGCATGTTCGAGCCGGTGCACGGCAGCGCTCCCGACATCGCCGGGCAGGGCCTCGCCGACCCGACTGCCACGGTGCTATCGGTCGCGATGCTGCTCGACTCGCTGTCGCTGCACGACGCCGCCAAGCGGGTCGAGTCCGCAGCGGCAGCTGATCTTGCCGAACGCGGCGATTCCAAGCGCAGCACGAGCGATATCGGGGATGCGATCACCGCTCGCCTGACCTAATCTCGGACCATGGCTGTTGAGTTCAGCGTCGAGCCGACGTCGCAACCGACCTCACCCGAGCGTCTGGCCGAGATCCTCGCGGCGCCGGGGTTCGGCAAGTACTTCACCGACCACATGGTCACGGTGGAGTGGACGCCCGACGCCGGCTGGCACAACGCGCGGGTACGCCCGTACGGTCCGCTCAGCCTCGACCCCGCCACTCACGTCTTTCACTACGGGCAGGCGATCTTCGAAGGCTTCAAGGCATACCGCCAGCCCGATGGCGGCATCGCGACGTTCCGGCCTGGCTTCAACGCCGAGCGCTTCAACCGGTCTGCGCACCGCCTGGCGCTGCCCGACCTCCCGCTCGAGGATTTCGTCGCGGCGTCGGATCAGCTGGTCAGCATCGATGCCAGGTGGGTGCCGGGCGACGGTGAGGCCAGCCTCTACCTGCGTCCGTTCATGATGGCGACCGAGGTGGGCCTCGGCGTGAAGCCCGCGTCGCACGTCACCTTCCTCGTGATCGCGTCCCCGGTCGGCCCGTACTTCTCCTCGGGTGCCAAGCAGGTCACGATCTGGCTGTCGGAGGACTACACGCGCGCCGCGCCGGGCGGGACCGGTGCCGCCAAGTGCAGCGGCAACTACGCAGCGAGCCTCGTCGCTCAGCAGGAGGGCATCGCGAACGGCTGCGACCAGGTGCTCTTCCTCGACTCGACCGAGCGGCGGTGGGTCGAGGAGCTCGGCGGCATGAACCTCTGGTTCGTGCAGGACGACGGCACGCTCGTCACCCCTGAGCTGACCGGCACGATCCTCGAGGGTGGCACGCGCGACGCGCTGAAGACCCTTGCCGGCGAACTCGGGCACGAGGTCGAGGAGCGCCGAGTCGACATCGACGAGTGGCGCAAGGGCGTGGACACCGGCCGGATCACCGAGGTTTTCGCCTGCGGAACGGCGGCGGTGATCGTCCCGATCGGCACCCTGAAGTGGCACAGCGGGGAGGTCACCTCGCCGGCCGAGACCCCGGTGGCGACGAAGCTGCGGGCGGCCCTGATCGACCTGCAGTACGGCCGTACGCCCGACACCCACGGCTGGATGCACCGAGTCGCGTAGCAAGGGGGTATCGCTTCCGTCATAGCGTGCGCTCCGTGACGCGACTGCTTCTTCTTGGCGCCGGGGAGCTCGGCAAGGAGGTGGCGCTGGAGGCGGCGGCACTCGGCGTCGAGGTCATCGCGGCGGATCGGTACGACGACGCGCCTGCGATGCAGGTCACCCCTCATCGGCGCGTGCTCGACATGCTCGACCCCGCTGCCGTGCGGGCACTTGTCGAAGAGACTCGACCGGACTTCGTCGTACCGGAGGTCGAGGCGATCGCGACCGAATCCCTCGTCGACCTCGAAGGCGAGGGCTGGACCGTCATCCCCACGGCTCGTGCGGCGCGGCTCACGATGGATCGGGAGGGCATCCGCCGCCTCGCCGCGGAGACCCTGGGTCTGCCGACCTCTCCTTACCGGTTCGCGACCACTGAGGCGGAGTACGTCGCCGCGGTGGAGTCGCTGGGGCGGCCCTGTGTCGTGAAGCCCGTAATGAGCTCGTCCGGCAAGGGTCAGTCAGTGGTGGGGGTCGACGACGACCCGCTGGCGGCGTGGCGATACGCACGCACGTGCGGTCGCGTCGCGGACCAGGCCGTCATCGTCGAGGGCTTCGTCGAGTTCGCCTACGAGATCACCTTGCTGACCGTCCGGCACGCTGCAGGCACGACGTGCTGCCCACCGATCGGGCACCGTCAGGAGGGCGGCGACTACCGCGAGTCGTGGCAGCCGCAGCCGATGTCGGACCTTGCGCTGAGCCGTGCGACCGACATCGCAGTCAGGATCACCGATGAGCTCGGCGGACGCGGCGTGTTCGGGGTGGAGCTGTTCGTCACGCCCGATGACCAGGTGCTCTTCAGCGAAGTCAGCCCGCGGCCCCACGACACGGGCCTGGTGACGCTTGTCAGCCAGGCAACGAGCGAGTTCGGCCTGCATGTGCGGGCGATCCTCGGACTGCCGGTGCGGCCCGACGATGTCGCAAACGTCCGGCCCTCCGCCAGCGCGGTGGTGCTCGCCGATCGTGAGATCGATGCGCCGACGGTCGCCGGGGTCGGGCAGGCACTGAGCGGCCCGGACACCCTGGTGCGGGTGTTCGGCAAGCCGTCAGCTCATCCGGGCCGCCGCATGGCGGTCGCCGTCGCCAGTGGGGACGATGTCGATGCGGCCAGGAGCCGCGCGCAAGCCGCGGCCGGAGCGATGTCGGTGGTCCCCGTCGATGCTCCGGCTTGACCGATTGCGGGTCCGTGACGAAGACTGATCTCGTGACGTTCTCCGCCACGATTATTTGTGTGCGCGTCGGCTAAGCACCACAGCCGACGCGCAACCCCCGCTGCCCTTGTGAAGGGTCGGGGGTTTTTTGTTGGGATCACACGCGACAGACACCTCCTCGAAGGGACCGAACCGGTGGCACTCACCGACCTGCACGTCTACGACACGACGCTGCGCGACGGATCGCAGATGGAAGGCCTGTCGCTGTCTGTCGACGACAAGCTCGCGGTCGCCGCGCACCTCGACTCGCTCGGCGTCGGCTTCATCGAGGGGGGCTGGCCGGGTGCCAACCCGAAGGACGAGGCCTTCTTCCGCCGCGCGGCGGCGGGTGACCTGCAGCTGAAGAACGCGGTGCTCGCGGCCTTCGGCGCCACCCGCAAGGCCGGTGTGGCTGCCGCCGACGACCCGCAGGTGCGCGCTCTGGTCGACGCGCAGACGCCGGTTGTCACCCTCGTCGCGAAGTCGCACACCGGACACGTCGAGCGCGCGCTGCGGACGACGCTCGAGGAGAACCTCGCAATGGTGCGCGACACCGTGTCGTTCCTGCGTGCCGAGGGGCGGCGGGTCTTTCTCGACGCCGAGCACTTCTTCGACGGCTACCACCTCAACCGTGAATACGCGCTCGAGGTCCTCGCGACCGCCGCCGAGGCGGGCGCCGAGGTCGTCGCGTTGTGCGACACCAACGGCGGGATGCTGCCGACCCGCCTGACGGATGTCGTCGGCGAAGTCGTCGGCTGGCTCGCTCACCCTGAGACCCGCATCGGGATCCATGCCCACGACGACACCGCATGTGCCGTCGCGAACTCGCTTGCCGCCGTACAGGCCGGTGCGACGCACGTGCAGGGAACGGCGAACGGGTACGGCGAGCGGGCCGGCAACGCCGACCTGTTCTCCATCGTCGCCGGTCTGCAGCTCAAGCTGGAGCTTCCGGTACTGCCCGAAGGGGCAATCTCAGAGCTGGTCCGGGTCAGCCACGCAATCGCGGAGCTGGCCAACATCGCGCCCGACGACCACCAACCGTGGGTCGGCGCGAGTGCATTCGCCCACAAGGCGGGACTGCACGCCTCGGCCCTCAAGGTCGACCCGGACCTTTATCAGCACACCGATCCCGCGCTCGTCGGCAACGACATGCGAGTGCTGGTGTCCGAGCTCGCCGGCCGGGCGAGCGTTGAGCTCAAGGCGCGCGAGCTCGACATCGAGGTCGACCGCGAGGTCGTCGGTCGGGTGATCGAGCGGGTCAAGCGGATGGAGGCTGAGGGGTACTCGTTCGAGGCCGCGGAGGCGTCCTTCGAGCTGATGCTGCGCGAGGAGGTCGACGGCGAGCGGGCGCGGCCGTTCGTGCTCGAGGCGTATCGCGTGATCACCGACGGCACGGAGGAGCACGGCGGGACCTCGGAGGCGACGGTCAAGCTGTTCGTCGGCGAAGAGCGGATCGTCGCGATCGGTGAGGGAAACGGTCCGGTCAACGCCCTCGACATGGCGCTGCGCAAGGCGCTGGAGCCGTTCTACCCGCAGCTGGGAAAGCTTGAGCTGGTCGACTACAAGGTGCGCATCCTCGAGGGGGCGCACGGCACCGGAGCGATCACACGGGTGCTGGTGCGGACCACCAACGGCGAGCGGGAGTGGGACACCGTCGGGGTGGACGAGAACGTCATCGCGGCGTCCTGGCAGGCCCTTGACGACGCCTACACCTTCGGTCTGCTGATCTCGAAGTCCAACGCGCCATGACAGGCTGAGCCCCGTGGAGTTTCGGGCGCTAGGCGATTCAGGGCTTCGGGTTTCGGTGGTCGGACTCGGCTGCAACAACTTCGGCCGCCGGATCGATCTCGAGCAGACGCGCGCGGTGGTGCACGCCGCGCTGGATGCCGGCATCACACTGTTCGACACCGCGGACATCTACGGCGAGTCGGAGGACTTCCTCGGCGAGGTTCTCGGCGCGGCGCGCGCTGACATCGTGCTGGCGACCAAGTTTGGCAACGACATGGGAGGCAAGCTCGGGCCGGACTGGGGCGCGCGCGGATCGCGGCGGTATATCCGCAAGGCGGTGGAGTCGTCGCTGCGACGGTTGCGGACGGACTGGATCGACCTGTACCAGATGCACTCGCCGGACCCGTCGACCCCGATCGAGGAGACCCTCAGCGCACTGCACGAGCTGGTCGAGGAGGGCAAGGTGCGCTACGTCGGGTGCTCGAACTTCGCGGCGTGGCAGCTCGCCGACGCCGACTGGACGGCGCGAAGCGGCGGGCATCCGCGCTTCATCAGCGCGCAGAACCACTACAGCCTGATCGAGCGAAGCGTCGAGGCCGAGCTGACACCGGCCTGTAAACGCTTCGGTGTCGGGATCCTGCCGTTCTTCCCGTTGGGGAACGGGCTGCTCACGGGCAAGTACCGTCGTGGCGAAGCCGCGCCGGAGGGAACCCGGCTCGGCGCCGCGGGCTGGTCGAGCTGGCTGAGCGACGAGCGGTTTGACAAGGTGGAGGCGCTCGAGGCGTACGCCAAGGAGCGCGACCTCTCGATGCTCGAGGTCGCGATCGGCGGTCTGGCCGCCCAGCGTCAGGTGGCGTCGGTGATCGCAGGCGCGACCAAGCCCGAGCAGATCCACGCGAACGTGGCGGCGGGGGAGTGGGTGCCGTCCCCGGACGATCTGAAGGCGCTCAATAAACTGCGTTAGGTGCGCATCGCGAGGTTCTCCTACGACGGTGATGTGTCGTTCGGCGTGGTCGAGGACGACACGGTCGCGCAGATCACGGCGCACCCGTTCGCGCCGGTCGAGTTCACCGGTGGCCGGGTGCCGCTGTCAGCCGTGAAGCTGCTGGCACCGGTGCTGCCGAGCAAGGTCGTCGCGATCGGGAAGAACTATGCCGAGCACGCCGCGGAGATGGGCGGCGAGGTGCCGGAACGACCGCTGATCTTCCTTAAGCCGTCGACGTCGGTCATCGCGACGGGCGACGCCATCGCTTCGCCGGCCTCGTCCGAGCGGGTCGACTTCGAGGGCGAGCTCGCCGTCGTGATCAGCCGGTTGTGCCGCGACGTGCCGGAAGAGCGTGCGATGGACACCGTGCTGGGTTACACCTGCGCCAACGACGTGACCGCTCGTGACCAGCAGAAGACCGACGGGCAGTGGTCGAGAGCGAAGGGCTACGACACGTTCTGCCCGTTGGGGCCGTGGATCGAGACCGACGTCGATCCCAGCGACTTGCGGATCACCACACGACTGAACGGCGAGGTGAAGCAAGACGCCCGGACGTCGATGATCGTGCACAAGATCCCGTCGCTGATCGCGTACATCACCTCCTGCATGACGCTGCTACCCGGCGACGTGATCCTCACCGGTACGCCGGAAGGGATCGGCCCGATGCAGGTGGGGGACTCGGTGGCGGTCGAGATCGAGGGCATCGGTGTGCTGACCAACAACGTGGTCGCGCGATGACCGTGAGGGTGCGGGTCGCGCCGTCCCCGACCGGTGACCCGCACGTGGGCACGGCGTACATGTCGCTGTTCAACCTTGCCTTCGCTCGTCACGAGGGCGGTGCCTTCGTGCTGCGCGTGGAGGACACCGACCGGGCCCGGCTGCACGAGGGCAGCGAGCAGCAGATCTACGACACGCTGCACTGGCTCGGGTTGGACTGGGACGAGGGGCCGGATGTCGGGGGCCCGTTCGCGCCGTACCGGCAGTCGGAGCGGCTGGACAGCTACCGGCCGGTGGTGGACGCGCTGATCGAGAGCGGACACGCGTACCACTGCTGGTGCTCGCCGCAGCGGCTCACCCAGATGCGCGAGGAGCAGCAGAAGGCCAAGCAGCCAACCGGCTACGACCGGCTGTGCGTCGGCAAGACGCGAGACGAGCGGGCGGCTTTGCCCGGGTTCTCCGAGCAGCCCGTGGTGCGGATGCTGATCCCGGACGACGCGCCGCTGTCGTTCGCGGACCTGATCCGCGGCGAGGTCAACGCACCGCGTCCCGACGACCAGGTGCTGATGAAGACCGACGGCTTCCCGACGTACCACCTCGCCAACGTCGTCGACGACCACGAGATGGGGATCACGCACGTCGTGCGCGGCGAGGAGTGGATCGCCTCGACGCCGAAGCACATCCTGCTCTACGACTGGATGGGCTGGGAGCGGCCGCAGTTCGCGCACATGCCGCTGCTTCGCAACACGGACAAGTCGAAGATCTCGAAGCGGAAGAACCCGGCGGCACGGCTGACCTGGTTCGTCGAGCAGGGGTTCCTGCCGGAGGCGCTGCGCAACTTCCTGGCGCTGATGGGCTACTCGCTCCCCGAAGGGCAGGAGATCTTCAGCTTCGAGGAGATGGTTGCGTCGTTCGACTGGGCGCGGGTGAATCCCGTCGGGCCGGTGTTCGACGTCGACAAGCTGCGCTGGCTGTCAGGCCACTACATCCGTGAGCTGCCGGTCGGCGAGCTCGCCTCGCGGCTGGTGTCCTTCATGGGTATCGACGGGCTGGCCGCGGACCTGGTCACGCGGGCGGCGCCGCTCGTGCAGGAGCGGGTCTCGACGTTGCTCGAGGCGGCCGGCATGGTCGGCTTCCTGCTCGACGAGCGGTTTGCGGTGGACCCTGAGGCAGCGGCGAAGCAGCTGGGTCCGGACGCGCGGCCGGCGCTGGAGGCCGCGCGCGCGGCGCTGCACGATCTGGCGACGTTCGACAAGCCGGCGATCGAGACCGCGTTACGAGCTGCGTTGGTCGACGGCCTCGGCCTGAAACCCAAGCACGCCTTCGGGCCACTGCGGGTCGCGGTAACCGGAAGCACGGTGTCGCCGCCGCTGTTCGAGTCCATCGAACTGCTCGGCAAGGACCGGACGCTGGTCCGTCTTGAGGCCGCGCTGAACTGATTTCGGGCTGGGCTATTCTGGTCGACGGCCCGCTGCCAGCGGGCCACAAGTGCCATTGGGGTATGGGGTAATTGGCAGCCCGACTGGTTCTGGCCCAGTTAGTCTAGGTTCGAGTCCTGGTACCCCAGCGACTCAAGAAATTGCGTCAAGGTCCCATCGTCTAGCGGCCTAGGACACCGCCCTCTCAAGGCGGCGGCGCGGGTTCAAATCCCGTTGGGACTACGAGTTGATCAACTTACTATAGTTAAGTAGCAGCCCGTTTAGGGCCTGCTGAAAGGTGGCCGACCAGTCCGGGTTCCGCTCGGGAACGAAGCCTCTTTGTTGTCAAGGTCGCGTTTCGGGCAGCGCGGGTTGACCCCTTGGCGTGACGCGTGCCGAGGCGTAGGTTTCGGGTTGGTCCGGGAGTGACTGATCCGAACAGTCGGCTATCAGGGTGCAAGGCCGGCGGC
>DASZOU010000012.1:0-23334 GCA_035550655.1 Mycobacteriales bacterium | reverse complement strand
GGCCGGTGTCCCGGGTTGCGGGACACCGGCCGGTCTTTAGGTACACACTGTTGTCGCTGGTCCCGGTCACCGGGTCAACGTGCGCTGGCGAGGGAGCTGCGAGTGGCCCTACTCGAGGTCGAGGACCTGCGGGTCTCATTTGCCACTCCGGATGGGCAGCTGGACGCGGTACGCGGTCTGAGCTTCGCGGTCGAGTCAGGCAAGACCCTCGGCATCGTCGGGGAGTCCGGTTCGGGCAAGAGCGTGTCGACGCAGGCCGTGATGGGCCTGGTCCGCGGTGCTCGTATCGCGGGGACGGCGCTGTTCGAGGGCAACGACCTGCTCACGATGGACAGCGAGTCGCTGCGGAAGATCCGCGGCGCGGAGATCGGAATGATCTTCCAGGACCCGCTGTCCAGCCTGCATCCGTACTACCGCGTGGGCTGGCAGATCGTGGAGATGATCCGCGCACACGACTCGAGCATCTCCAAGTCGGCCGCGCACGACCGCGCGGTTGAGTTGCTTCGCCTCGTCGGCATCCCACAGGCGGACCGCCGGGTTGATGACTTCCCACATCAGTTCTCTGGCGGCATGCGGCAGCGCGCCATGATCGCCATGGCGATGGCGTTGAACCCGAAGCTGCTGATCGCAGATGAGCCCACGACCGCACTCGACGTCACGGTTCAGGCGCAGGTGCTTGAGGTGATGAAGCGCCTTCAGGACGAGTTCGGCACGGCGATCATCATGATCACCCACGACCTGGGCGTGATCGCGGAGACCGCGGACGACGTCGTCGTCATGTACGCCGGCGCGGTCATGGAGAGCGCGCCCCGTGACGACATCTTCTACGCGGCCCACCACCCGTACACCGAAGGCTTGCTGTTGTCCCTTCCCGGCTACGGCTCCCGGGAGCGTCTGGTACCGATTGCCGGACAACCGCCCAGCTTGATCAGCCTTCCGGAAGGCTGCCCGTTCCGCCCTCGGTGTCCGTACGCCTTCGACCGTTGCACGGAGACACCGCCGCTACTGAACATCGGTGGCACCGTGCCCCACGGATCTGCGTGCTGGCTGCCCGCCGACCCGAAAGCGCGAGCCAAGATGCGCCACGACTCCGGCTCGAAGGCGGCGACCCGATGACCGCCCCGTCGTCAGGTGACGTGCTGCTGCGGCTGACGGACGTCGTCAAGCACTTTCCCGTGCGTTCGTCATCACTGTTCCGGCGCAACGTCGGCGCGGTACACGCCGTGGACGGCGTATCTCTCGAGGTTCGGCGCGGCGAGACGCTGGGTCTGGTGGGGGAGACCGGCTGCGGGAAGTCGACGTTGGCTCGCTGCATCACGAGGCTGTTCGACCTGACATCCGGCACCATCGAGTTCGACGGTGCTGACATCTCACGGCTCGGGACGTCAGCGATGCGGCCGTACCGCCGCGAGATGCAGATGATCTTCCAGGACCCGTACGGTTCGCTGAACCCGCGACGGCGGGTCGGCTCGATCATCGGTGACCCGTTCGCGATCCACAACATCGCGAGCGGGCAGGACCGAAAGCGCCGGGTTCAGGAGGCGATGGAGCTCGTCGGGCTCAACCCCGAGCACTACAACCGGTTCCCTGCGGAGTTCTCCGGTGGCCAGCGGCAGCGGATCGGTATCGCCCGCGCCCTCGCGCTGCGCCCGAAGCTGGTGATCTGCGACGAGCCCGTGTCCGCGCTCGACGTGTCGATTCAGGCCCAGGTGATCAACCTGCTCGCGGACCTGCAACGCGAGCTCGACCTCACCTACGTGTTCATCGCGCACGACCTGTCGGTCGTGCGCCACGTCAGCGACCGGGTCGCGGTCATGTATCTCGGCAAAATCGCCGAGATCGGCCCTGGCGACGACATCTACGAGAAGGGACGGCATCCATACACCCAGGCGTTGCTGTCCGCCGTGCCGATTCCCGACCCGAAGCAGATGCAGGGGCGAAGCCGGATCGTGCTCGCCGGCGACGTACCGTCGCCTTTGGACCCGCCGACCGGCTGCCGGTTCCACCCGCGCTGCCCGAAGGCCCGCGACGTGTGCGTGTCGGAGGACCCGCCGCTGGTGCCGCGGTTGGGCGACCCGGAGCTTCATGCAGCGGCGTGCCACTTCCCGGTCGAAGTCGGTGAGGACATCAGTCTCTCGACACCGCAGATCAGCGCGGCGGAGCGGGTCATCGAGGAAGGACTCGTGGGCAATGTCTGACAACCTGCCAACGCGGAGGAGGGTGGCCGAGTCATGACGACCGGCAACGTGGGCGGCGCCGCCGACCTCGACACCGTGGCAGGACTGGCATCGGTGGGGGAGGTGGCCCCCGAAGCCGCCAAGGTGATCCAGGGGCGCAGCCCGTGGCGCCTGGCCTACGAACGGCTGCGGCGGGACCGCGCGGCGGTCGTCTCCGCCGTCGTGATCATCATCATCGTCGCGTGCGCGATCGGCGCGCCGATCTTCGCGTCGATCACCGGGCACGGAACGAACGAGCAGTTCCGGGTCGGCGGGCTGCGACCCAACGGGTTCCCTGCCCCGCCGAGCGGGAAGTTCGTGCTCGGCGCCGACGACCAAGGTCGCGACCTGTTGGTCCGGATCGCATACGGCGCGCGGATCTCGCTCCTGGTCGGTGTGGTGACGTCGGCTCTCACGGTCACCCTGGGCGCGGTGCTCGGGCTGATGGCCGGCTATCTCGGCCGCACGGTCGACACCATCATCGGCCGGATCATCGACGTCACGCTGTCCATTCCGTTCTTGCTGTTCGCCGTTGCGCTCGCTGCAGTTGAGGGCGGCGGCAGCATCACCCTCGTCATCCTGGTTCTCGCGCTGTTCGGCTGGTCGTCAGTCGCAAGGATCGTCCGGGGGCAGGTGCTCTCGATCCGCGAGCGTGAGTACATCGAGGCGGCGCGGTCGCTAGGCGCAGGCTCCTGGCGCATCATGTTCATCGACATCTTCCCGAACGTCATCGCGCAGGTCATCGTCTACGCGTCGCTGCTGATCCCGCTGTCGATCGTGAGTGAGGCGACGCTGTCCTACCTCTCGATCGGCGTGCAGCCTCCGACCGCGGACTGGGGACAGATGATTGCCGAGTCGCAGACCGTCTACACCGTCGCGTGGTGGTTCCTGGTGTTCCCGAGCATCGCGTTGCTCATCACCACGCTCGCGTTCAACATCTTCGGTGACGGCGTACGAGATGCCTTCGATCCCCGAGCAGACAGGCTGTTCGTCTGATGGCCCGCTTCCTGGTTCGCCGCATCCTGCAGGGCTTGCTGGTGATGTGGCTCGTGACCGTGGCGTCGTTCATGCTCTTCTTCGCCGGTGGGCAGGGACCGATGTCGGTTGCCCGCCGAATCGGCGGCAAGGCCGCGTCGCCGCAAGTGCTTCACCAGATCATCCACGACCACGACCTGGACCGGCCGATCTACAAGCAGTACTGGTACTTCCTGTTCGGCAACGGGCACGGGATGCATGGGTTGATCCGCGGCGATCTCGGCCAGGACTACTACTACCAAATCCCCGTCACACACGTCCTCAGGACGGCGGCACCGATCACGCTGTCGCTGGCGCTCGGGGCGGCGATCCTCTGGCTGCTCATGGGTGTTGCCTCGGGCGTCCTGTCCGCCGTCCGGCCGCGGAGCTTTCTCGACCGCTTCTTCACGACGATCGCGCTGTTCTTCTACTCGCTGCCGACGTTCGTCCTCGGTCTGTTGCTGCTCCTGATCTTCTACTACGACTTCACGGCGAAGCTGCATCTGGCGTGGTTCCCGGCGGCCGGGTACGTGAATCTCACGCACAACCCGTTCGAGTGGGCGCGACATCTGATCTTGCCGTGGATCACGCTCGCCGTCGTGAGCGCCGCGGCGTACACCCGGTTGTCCAGATCGTCGATGCTCGACGTCCTCGGGGAGGACTACATCCGCACGGCGCGGGCAAAGGGCCTCACCGAGCGGCGCGTGGTGCTTCGCCACGGGCTGCGCGCGGCGCTGACGCCGATCGTCACCCAGTTCGGCATCGACCTCGCGGTGCTGATCGGCGGCGCGATCGTGACCGAGAAGGTGTTCAGCATGCAGGGGCTTGGCTACACCGCGGTGCAGGCGATCGACAATCAGGACCTCCCGGTCATCCTGGGGATCGTCATCGTGGCATCGGCTGCGGTCGTGGTCGCGAACATCGTGGTCGACATCGTGTACGCCGTGCTCGACCCTCGAGTCCGTCTCAGCTGAGCCGGCCGCGGCCGGCCCGGGCCGCCATCTGACACACTGGAAGCGGCCCACCGTACGCCCGAGGAAGAGAGAACCGTGGTCACCGCCCTGTCCGTCGTGCTGATCATCGTCAGCCTCCTGCTGGTGCTGCTCGTCCTGCTGCATCGCGGCAAGGGCGGCGGTCTGTCCGACCTGTTCGGTGGCGGCGTCTCCTCGAGCCTGTCGGGGTCCTCGGTCGTCGAGAAGAACCTCGACCGCCTCACGATCGTCTGCGGCGTCCTCTGGTTCGGCTGCATCATCGGAATCGGCCTAGCGCTGAAGTAGCGGCGCACCACCCGGGTTCGCAGCGGGGCCACTCCGAAACCCGCGGAGTGACCAGGCTGCTCACCTCGGGTCGTCCGCCGCCTTTCGGTGCCGACGTCGCTCAGAAGCGGCCTCAGCTATGGGCTGGAGATCCTGGTTAGGCCTACGGGGATCTTTGACGCGGCGGCGTGGTCGAGCAGCCACCTGGTGGCGGTGCGGCCCTTCACGCCGGCGGCCGGGATTGCGGTCGGGCCGGCATTTGACAGGGCCATCTGCACGGTTTCGGTCTTCTCTTCGTCCGCCGCGATGCTGACCCGCATCCGCCGAACGCCGTCAAAAATGCCCTAGGGCGGACTCGACCCACTCGCTGCGCGGACGGGTCCGCGGACGGCACCTCTATCCGACGCTCTTCGCGTCCTCAATCTGGGGCCAGTCGTGCCAGCAACGGTCGCAGCCGGGCGCCCGGCAGTGCATCCATCCGCGCTCGTCTTGGTTCGGCGGCCAAAGTGTGTGCTCCGCGATTGGGTGCGGGCACTGGTCGCACGTGTCCGGTGCCTGCCACGTCGAAGAAGTCACCCAACGCATTCTGCCCAACGCCGCCGCGACCGGCACTTCGGAGCCACCCGTCTCAGCAGTCGGGCGGCGTTCCTGAGACAGGCTTGATCGAGATCAGGTCGTCCGGCGCAGCTCCCGTGTCGCCTCCCGACTTCCAGTGGGCGAGGACGCACTGGCCTTCTCGCAAGCCGACGAGCTGGGCCGGTGAAGCCCGAAAGCAGTCACCTGTCGCCGCTGGGCCTCCCATGCAGACTTGCGAGGGATTCAGAACGGTAATCGGGCCGCGAAGCGGCTCTTTGATCCCGCCGATAGTTCTCGGCGAGCATGCGACTGCGCCGGCCAGGACCGATGCGGCGCAGGCGACTGCCCAGTGGGCGCGGATCACAGCCGCATGGTGCCAGAACAGGTGAGGTCGATGCCGAACGGCACTTCGCGGTCGTTCGCATGTGACATAGGTGTCGTGAATTGCAGCCCTCATGTGACATGCGTGTAGAGAATCGCTACCCCTATGTGACACGCATGCGAGGCGTCACAACACCTATGTCACATGCGATACAGAGCGCCGGCTCGGGTTGTGCGTCCGCTAGGGGCTGGAGATTCTGGTCAGGCCCACTGGGATCTTTGATGCTGCTGCGTGGTCGAGCAGCCACCTCGTCGCTGCCCGGCCCTTCACGCCGGCGGCGGGGATCGCCGTGGGTCCTGCTCCCGACAGCGCCATCTGCACGGCGCCTGCCTTCTCCTCGCCCGCGGCGATGAGCCAGATCTCCCGCGCGCTGTTGATCGCCGCCGTCGACAGGGACAGCCGGAGGGGCGGTGGCTTGGGTGCGCCGCGGACGGGGATCACCGTCCGCTCGTCGTACAGCGCCGGCGACTCGGGAAACAGCGAGGCCACATGGCCGTCCGGACCCAGCCCGAGCAGCAAGATGTCGAACGTCGGAACCGGGCCGTGGTCCTCGGGCTGTGCAGCGGCGCTCAGCTCGTCGGCGTAGCGGCGAGCGGCGCTGTCCAGGTCGTCGCCGTCGTCGCCGTTGCTGGCCGCCATCGGGTGCACCCGGGACGGGTCGAGCGGGACGTGCGACAGCAGCGCTTCGCGTGCCTGCGTCTCGTTGCGGTCGGGGTGGCCGCTGGGAAGGAACCGCTCGTCCCCCCACCAGACGTCGAGATGGCCCCAGTCGATCGCGTCGTGCGCCGGGGAGGCGGCCAGCTCGCGCAGGGTCGCGCCGCCGATCCCGCCACCGGTCAACACGATCGAGGCTGAGCCGCGCGCGGCTTGCGCGTCGGCGATACCGGTGATGATCCGCGCGGCGACGGCTTGCGCGAGCAATGTCGCATCGCGGTGTACGACGACCAGAGGCGCGGCCATAGAGCAGTCCCTACTGCTCGGCGAGGGCGGGGTCGCGCCAGACCAGCACCCGGCTTCGAGGGGTTCGGTCGACCGCCACGCCGGTGCCGGCCGCGAGGGCATCGGCGTAGACGGCATCGGGATCCATGCGGCGCAGCTCCTCGGCGAGCAGGTCGCCGAGCTGCCGCCGGGGCAGTGGCAGCACTCGGGGCTCTTCGTCGCCGCGCTGCAGCGTCGCTGACATGCCATCGGGACGTTCGACGCTGACCGTGCTCTCCGACCCGTCGGAGCGTCGTAACACGACCGTTGCGGAGGTGATGCCGGGTCCGCCGCTCGGATCGAGCTCGGCGGGCACGCCGAGCCGCGAGGTGAGCCAACCGGCGAGCAGCTCCGCACTCGCGTTGCCAGGTTCCGCACCTACGGCGGCTGACACCGGGGCGCCGTCGACGCCGTCAAGCGCCGACGCGAGCAGCGACCGCCAGGGCGTGCAGCGGGTCCACGCGAGGTCGGTGTCGCCGATCACGAAGTCGGTGGCCCGTTGCCGGAGCGCGGCCGTGGCGTCCTGGGCCTGAGCGCAGTCCGTGACCCTTCGGTTGGCGAGAACTCCGAGCGCGTCGGTCGCGATCTCCTCAGGTGGGATGCCGTGCCACCAGGTGACGACGGGAGCATCCGGCGCGAGCAGCGGCAGCACCACAGACTCCGCATGCAGGCCGAGCCGGCCATACATCCGCATCACGACGGCCTCAGTCGATCCGAGCCGGCCACCGATCTGCACCTCGGCGTCGAGCCTGATGTCGGCATTGATCGAATGCCGAACGATCATGATGAGGCGGCACGGGTGGGCGGCGGCCGCGATCGTGGCGGCCTGCTCGGCCTCCTGCACCCGCCGCTCGTCAACAACGGCAACCAGCGTCAGGGCGAGGCCCGACGCGAGAGCGCCCGCCGCGCGGCGCTCAGCCAACAGCGCCTTCACGACATCCATGCCGGTCGTGTCCCACAGCGTCGTCGGCATCAGACGCCCGCCGCCCGCATGCGATGGCGGCACAGCCGGTGCTCCGCCTGCGTCATGGCCGCCGCCAGACGCGGCCGTCGGTCGCGAGCATGTCGTCTGCCGCGCGCGGGCCCCACTCGCCCGCGCGGTACTTCTCCGGCGTGCTCCCGGCCCAGAACTCCTCGAGCCGGTCGATCACTTTCCATGAGGCGTCGACCTCCTCGTTGCGCGGGAAGAGCGTGGCGTCGCCGAGGAGCACGTCGAGAATCAGCCGCTCGTATGCCTCCGGCGATGACTCGGTGAACGCCTCGCCGTACAGGAAGTCCATCGATACGTCGCGGACCTCCATCGCCGAGCCGGGAACCTTCGAGCCGAACCGCAACGTCACGCCCTCGTCGGGCTGCACCCGCACGACGAGCTGGTTGTGGCCCAGCTCGACGGTGTCGGTGGCATCGAACGGCAAGTGTGGAGCCGTCTTGAACACCACGGCGATCTCCGTGACCCGCCGCGGCAGGCGCTTGCCGGTCCGCAGGTAGAACGGAACGCCGGCCCAGCGCCGGGTCTCGATGCCGAGCCTGACTGCGGCGTAGGTCTCGGTGCGGGAGTCGCTCGGGACGTCCGGCTCGTCCAGGTACGACGGCACTCGCTGGCCGGCCAGCCATCCCTGGTCGTACTGCCCGCGAATCGCGTAGCGGCCGAGGTCGTCGGGCAGCGAGATCGCATTGAGCACCTTCAGCTTCTCGGTGCGGATCGCCTCGGCGTCGAAGGAGACGGGCTCCTCCATGGCGGTCAGCGCGAGCAGCTGCAGCAGGTGGTTCTGGAGCACGTCGCGGGCAGCGCCTGCGGCGTCGTAAAAGGCGGCCCGCCCGCCGATCCCGACGTCCTCCGCCATCGTGATCTGCACCGAGTCGACATAGTGCGAGTTCCAGATCGGCTCGAACAGCGTGTTGGCGAAGCGCACCGCCAGCATGTTCTGCACCGTCTCTTTGCCGAGGTAGTGGTCGATGCGGAAGACGTCGCCGGGGGAGAACACGTCGTCGACGAGCGCGTTCAGCTCGCGCGCAGAGGTCAGGTCGTGGCCGAACGGCTTCTCGACGACGACCCGCCGCCAGCCGCCGGCCTTTTCGTTGTCGGCCATGCCGGTGCGTTGCATCTGCTTGAGCACGACGGGGAAGGCGGCGGGCGGGATGGAGAGGTAGAAGGCTGCGTTGCCTTTGATGCCGTGGGTCGACTCGAGCTCGGTGAGGGTTTGGGCGAGGGTGTCGAACGCGTCGTCGTCGTCGAACGAGCCGGGCACGAAGCGCAGCGCTCCGCACACGCGACGCCAGACGTCGTCGCGAAACTCGGTACGCGCGTGCTCCTGCGCCGCGGCGCGGGAGATCGCTTCAAACTCCCCGTGGCCCCAGTCGCGGCGCGCAAAGCCGAGCAGAGCGAAGCCGGGTGGCAACAGGCCGCGGTTGGAGAGGTCATAGATCGCGGGTATCAGCTTCTTGCGGGCGAGATCGCCCGTCACGCCGAAGATGACAAACGCACACGGTCCCGGGACTCGCGGGAGCCGGCGGTCGCGCGGATCGCGCAGCGGGTTGCCCGCGGTGCCTGACAGCACACTCATCGCCGCGATTCACCCCGAGCAGCAGCGAGAAGCGCCGCGATGCCCGCGGCACGGTCCGTGAGGTGCAGCCGTACGGCGGGGCGCGAGCGGCCTTGCAGAGCCTGCAGGTCGCCGAGTGCCTGGGCCATCTGGAGCCGGCCGAAGCTGAACGGCTGGCCGGGAATTGCGAGGTCGGCCGCGACGTTGCCGGTGATCTGAAGGAAGACGCCGACCGGCGGTCCGCCCTTGTGGAACTGGCCGGTCGAGTGCAGGAACCGCGGGGCCCATCCGAAGGTCACGGGGTGCCGGATGCGCGCCGCCAGCAGGTCCCGAAGGTCCGCGGTGGCGGCGTCGTGCAGCCGGTCGAGGTAGGCCATCACCGCGAGATACCCGGTGCTCGGTACGGCGGCGAGCAGTGCGTCGATCACTCCGGTGACGTCTTTGGCGTCGCCGATGTGGGCGCGATCGCCGTACACCTCGATCGGGCCGTCGGTGAACAGCGCCTGGCCGGTCGGCAGTGGACCGTCCTTGGCGGCCTCCAACACCGCCTTGGTGTTGTCCTTCGACTCCTGCACGTTCGGCTGGTTGAACGGGTCGATCGCGAGCAGCCGGCCCGCGACGGCTGTCGCGAACTCCCAGGCGAGGAACTGCCCGCCTAGCGGGCCGTCGACGGCGGTGCCGCCCGCGGCTGGCGGGGTCGCGCCGATCGTGACGAGGTGGGTGTCTGCCGTGGCGTCGAAGCCGGGGGAGTCCGGCGAGGCCACGACCACCGGGAGCAGGCCTCGGCCGCTCTTCCCGGTCGACTCCGCGATGAGCTGCTCGGCCCAGTCGCCGAAGCCCTTGATGCCCGACCCGGCGTCGGCGATGACGACCTTGTCGTGACCCTGGGCGCCGTACCCGCCGAGCGCGGCGCCGAGAGCGACGGCCGCGTTGCCGTAGTCGCCGGACAACGTCGCGGCGATCGCCGCGGCGGCATCGAGCAGCTCGCCGATCGGTACGCCGGCGAGGCCGCTCGGCACCAGGCCGAAGGCCGTGAGAGCGCTGTAGCGGCCGCCGACGTTGGGGTCCGCTTCGAAGACCCGGTAGCCCGCCTCGGTCGCCAGCCGCTGCAACGGCGAGCCCGGGTCGGTGACCACGACGATCCGCTCGACGGGATCGATGCCCACGTTGCGGAAGGCTTCCTCGAAGGCACGGCGGTGGCTGTCGGTCTCGATCGTGCCGCCGCTCTTGCTCGACACGACGAGGACGGTCCGGTCCAGACGGTCCGACAGCGCGCTCGACACCTGGCCCGGGTCGGTGGTGTCGAGCGTGGTCAGCTCGACGCCGTACGTCGCGGCGATGACCTCCGGTGCCAGCGACGACCCGCCCATCCCGGCGAGCACGACGTGATCCACGCCGCGGGCTGCGAGCTCCGCACGAAGCGCCTCGATCTCCGGCACCAGTGACCGGGAGACGGTTGCGCAGTCCAGCCAGCCAAGGCGCACCGCCGCTTCCGCGGCCGCATCGGGGCCCCACAGACCGGCGTCCTTCCCGGCGATGCGGGCCGCGATGCCGAGGTTGGCCTCCAGCGCACCGTCGCGCGCGGCGACGACGTCGTCGCCGACGCATCGCACGGTGACGCCGCCGGCGCTCACCGGCTTCGGGTCAGCGCTCACGGCGACTGCCACCTCTCCACCCCAGCATCGGTTCGGTCTCGGAGCCGACTTCGCTCACTTCGGTGCCAGCCGTTCCAGCTCGCTGCGGGTGGACTCGGTCAGCTCGTTCCACGAGGCGACGAACTTCTCGACGCCCTCCTCCTCGAGGACCTTGACGACGTCGTCGTAGTCGACGCCGAGCGACGCGAGAGAGTCCATGACGCCCTGCGCGTCGGCGTAGTTCGGGCGGATGGTGTCCCCGGTGATCCGGCCGTGGTCTGCCACGGCGTGGATCGTCGGCTCGGGCATGGTGTTGACGGTCCCATCGGCGACCAGCTCGACGACGTACATCGTGTCGTCGTAGGACGGGTCCTTGGTGGACGTCGACGCCCACAGCGGCCGCTGCGGCTTCGCTCCCGCGTCGCGAAGCGCTCGCCAGCGATCGGAGTTGAACTTGTCCTCGAACAGCTTGTAGGCGAGCCGCGCGTTGGCGATCGCCGCCTTGCCGCGCATCGCCTTGGCGTCATCGCCGCCGATCTTGTCCAGGCGGCCGTCGACCTCCGAGTCGACGCGCGAGACGAAGAACGATGCAACCGAGCCGATCCGTGACAGGTCGTGGCCGGCAACCCTGGCGCGCTCGATCCCTTCGAAGAAGGCGTCGATCACCTCGCCGTATCGCTCGAGCGAGAAGATCAGGGTGACGTTGACGCTGATGCCTTCGGCCAGGACCTGGGCGATCGCGGGAACGCCTGCCGGGGTCGCGGGGATCTTGATGAACAGGTTCGGCCGGTCGACGGCCCACCACAGCGCTCGCGCCTCAGCGATCGTCGCCTCCGTGTTGCCGGCGAGAGCGGGGCTCACCTCGATCGAGACCCTGCCGTCGACGCCGTCACTGGCGTCATAGGCGGCGCGAAGCACGTCACAGGCTTCCCGCACGTCGAATGTCGTCAGGGCGCGCAGCGCTTCCTCGACCTGTACGCCGCGCGCCGCGAGGTCTCGAACCTGATCGTCGTACAGCTCGCTGCCGCTGATCGCTTTCTGGAAGATCGTCGGGTTGGTGGTGATGCCGACGACGTGGCTGTCGCGGACCAGCCCCGCCAGGTTTCCGGTCGTGATGCGCTCTCGCGACAGGTCGTCGAGCCAGATTGCGACGCCGGCGTCGGAGAGCTGCTTGAGCGGGTCAGTCATGTTCTCTCCTCGTTGAGTCGACGCAGCGGCTAGTTGCCGGTCGTCGAACCCTTGGTGGCCCCGACTTTGGAAAGGCTCGAGTGCGCTGCGGCCACTACCCGGTCCGGCGTGAAGCCGAACTGCTCGAACAGGATCTGGTACGGCGCGCTCGCGCCGAAGTGCTCGATCGACAGGCACTCGCCGGCCTCGCCGACGAAGTCGCGCCAGCCCATCGCCACCGCCGCCTCGACGGACACCCGAGCCTTGATGTCGGTCGGCAGGACCTCCTGCCGATAGGACTGGTCCTGGGCCTCGAACCACTCGCGGCACGGCATCGACACGACCCGGGTCGGCGTCCCGTCCGCCTCCAGGCGCTCCCGCGCCTCGAGTGCGATCGAGACCTCGCTGCCGGTGGCGATCAGGATCACGTCGGCGCGTCCGGACGAGGCCTCGGCGAGCACGTACGCGCCCTTTGCGACGCCCTCCGCGGAGGCGTGCGTCGAGCGGTCGATGACCGGCAGGTTCTGCCGGGACAGGATCAGCCCGGCCGGACGGTCGGTGTGCTCGATGATCGTCCGCCACGCGATCGCCGTCTCGGTGGCATCGGCGGGGCGCACGACGTCGAGCCCAGGGATTGCGCGCAGTGCGGCGAGGTGCTCGATCGGCTGGTGCGTGGGGCCGTCCTCACCGAGACCGATCGAGTCGTGGGTCCAGACGTAGGTCACGGGCAGCTTCATCAGCGCCGCGAGCCGGACCGCGCCGCGCATGTAGTCGGAGAAGGTGAGGAAGGTGCCGCCGAAGACCCGCGTGCCGCCGTGCAGCGTGATGCCGTTCATGATCGCGCCCATGGCGTGCTCGCGGATCCCGAAGTGCAGGATCCGCCCGTAGGGCGAGCCGCCGTGCGCCTCGGGCAGGAACGAGTCGGCGCCTTCGATCTCGGTGTTGTTGCTCTCGGCGAGATCCGCCGAGCCGCCCCACAGCTCCGGCATGACCGGCGCAATGGCGTTGATGCACGCGCCGCTGGCCTTACGGGTGGAGATGGACTTCTCGCCGGCGAAGTCCGGCAGCTTGGCATCCCAGCCGGCAGGAGTGCGCCGCTCGCTGATTCGCTGCAGCTCCGCGGCGCGGTCCGGGTTGGCGGTGGCCCACGCGTCGAAGCGCGTCTGCCATTCCTCGTGCGCCGCGCGGCCGCGGTCCACGACCTGGCGGGTGTGCGCGAGCACGTCGTCCGGGCAGAAGAAGGAGACGGCCGGGTCGAAGCCGAGAATCTGCTTGGTAGCCGCGACCTCGTCCGCGCCGAGCGCGGCGCCGTGCGCCTTGCCCGTGTTCTGCAGCTTCGGTGCGGGCCAGCCGATGATCGTGCGGACCGAGATCAGGGTCGGGCGGGCCGTCTCCGCGCGGGCCGCCTCGAACGCGGCGTACATCGCCTCGACGTCGTTGACGTCCGCGACGTGCAGGGTGTGCCAGCCGTAGGCCTCGTACCGGGCCGCGACGTCCTCGGAGAGCGCGACCTTGGTGTCGCCCTCGATCGAGATGTGGTTGTCGTCGTACAGCAGGACGAGGTTCCCGAGCTGCTGGTGGCCGGCGATCGAGCTGGCCTCGCCGGAGATCCCCTCTTCCATGTCACCGTCGGAGGCGAAGCACCAGATCATGTGGTCGAACGGGCTCTCGCCGGGGGCGGCGTCAGGGTCGAACAGGCCGCGCTCGTAGCGGGCCGCCATCGCCATGCCGACGGCGTTGCCCACGCCCTGGCCGAGCGGGCCGGTCGTGGTCTCCACGCCCGCGGTGTGCCCGTGCTCGGGGTGGCCCGGGGTCAGCGAGCCCCACTGCCGCAGCCGCTTCAGGTCGTCGATGGTCAGGCCGTAGCCGGACAGGAACAGCTCGATGTACAGCGTGAGGCTCGAGTGGCCGCAGCTCAGCACGAAGCGGTCCCGCCCGATCCAGGTCGGGTCGGTCGGGTCGTGGCGCATGAGCCGCTGGAACAGCAGGTACGCCGCGGGCGCCAGGCTCATCGCGGTCCCGGGGTGGCCGTTCCCGGCTGCCTCGACGGCGTCCATGGCGAGCGCCCGGATCACCTTCACCGCGAGCTCGTCGGCGTCACCCCACTCGAGCGACTGGCGCGCTGCGCTCACCTGGTGCACTCCCGTCCGTTTTGGCGACCCTCTGTGATTCCCAAGATCAGTGCCGAGCGTAGTGAGATCACAGACCGCCGCAATTTCGTACCCCGCGACCGCCGGTACCGGCGACTCGGTGAAAGTCCTTCCCAACCCGCCCATTAGGATTCGTACGTGCGCCAGCGGGTCAGTAGCTATGTAGCACTGACCAAACCCAGAATCGTCGAGCTGCTGCTCGTGACCACGCTTCCGGCCATGGTCCTCGCCGCTCGCGGGATGCCCTCGCTGTGGACGGCCTGCGCGACCCTCATCGGCGGCACCCTGGCCGCAGGCAGCGCCAACACGATCAACTGCGTGGTCGACCGCGACATCGACGCGGTGATGCACCGGACTCGGCGGCGGCCGATGGCCCGCGAGCAGGTTTCTCCGGCCAACGCGCTGCGGTTCGGCATCGCCCTCGGCGCGGCCGCGACGCTGCTGCTGGGGCTCGGCGCCAACTGGCTGTCGGCGCTGCTCGCCGACGGCGCGATCCTGTTCTACGTCTTCGTCTACACGCTGGGGCTCAAGCGGCGTACGCCGTCGAACATCGTGATCGGCGGGGCCGCGGGGTGCTTCCCGGTCCTCATCGGCTGGTCGGCGGTCCGGGGGGACGTCGGCTGGCCCGCCGTGATCTTGTTCGCGGTGATCTTCCTCTGGACGCCGCCGCACTTCTGGTCGCTGGCGATGCGGTTCAAGGACGACTACGCGGCGGCGGGAGTGCCGATGTTGCCGGTCGTGGCGTCGCCGACGTACGTGACCCGCCAGATCGTCGCGTACTCGTGGGCGATGGTGGCGGCGTCGCTGGTGCTCGTGCCGTTCGGAGCGGGTGTCGTCTACACGGTGGCCGCCGTCGTGCTCGGCGCCGGTTTCATCGTCGAAGCACACCGCTTGAACCGGCGGGTCCGCCGCGGTGAGCAGGCCCGCCCGCTCGTGCTGTTCCACGCGTCCATCACGTACCTGGCGTTGCTCTTCGCGGCGGTGGCGGTCAGCCAGCTCGTCTGAAGCCCGTGGCAGGGTCTGAGGCGTGCGCTTTGCTCTCGGCGTCCCCAACGTGGGCAGCTTCGGGAACCCGCGCGCGCTGGTCGATCTGGCGGTGACCGCCGAGGCGGCCGGTTGGGACGCCTTCTTCCTGTGGGATCACCTGCTCTACCGCGATCCGGCCTGGCCCGTCGTCGACCCGATCGTGGTGATGAGCGCGGTTGCGGCCCGGACCGAGCGGATTCAGCTCGGCCTCATGGTCCTGGCGCTGCCGCGGCGGCGGCCCGAGCAGACGGCCAAGGAGCTTGCGACCCTCGACCAGCTCAGCGGCGGCCGCCTGGTCGTCGGTGCGGGGCTGGGCTCGTTGCCGAGGGAGTACGACGCGTTCGGTGCCAGCGCCGACCCGCGCGAGCGGGCTGACCTGCTCGACGAGAGCCTCGAGGTGATCACCGGGCTGTGGTCGGGGCAGCCGGTGTCCTTCCACGGGCAGCGGCTGACGGTCGACGACGTGCAGATGCTGCCCACTCCTGCCCAGCGGCCGAGACCGAGGCTGTGGTGCGGCGGCAGGTGGCCGGCGCGCCGGCCGTTTCGCCGGGCGGCCCGGTACGACGGCGTCATGCCGACCCACGAGGACTTCGGCGCGGGCACGACGATGCCGCCCGAGACGCTCAGCGAGATCGTCCGCTATGTCAGTGCTCACCGGGAGACCGGCGATCCCTTCGACGTCGCGATCGAGGGGAGCACGCTCGGCGCGACCGATGCCGGGCGGGCATCGGACTACGCGGCTGCCGGTGCGACCTGGTGGGTGGAGGCGCTTGGCTGGTGGCGCGGCGACATCGACGAAGCGCGTGCCCGGACGACGAGCGGTCCGCCGGTGGGCTGAGAGCTCGTCGGCGGGGCCGTCAGTGGGTGCCGCGCTCGTGTTCGGCGTGACCAGCGGGTTCGAGCTGGAACGTGCAGTGCTCCACATCGAAGTGGTCGGCGAGGCAGTCGCCGAGCAGGTCCAGGATCCGTCCGCCGGCGCCGTCGGCGAGGACCTGCTCGGCCACGACGACGTGCACGGACAGGACCGGCATGCCCGAGGTGATGGTCCAGACGTGGAGGTCGTGAGCGTCGATGACGCCCTCGGTCTCGACGATGTGGCGGCGGACGTCGTCGAGGTCGATGCCCCGCGGTGTCGCTTCGAGCAGCACGTCGATCGCCTCACGGAGGAGGGTCCAGGTCCGGGGCAGGATCATCAGGGCGACCAGCACGGACGCCGACGGGTCGGCCTGCTTCCAGCCGGTGGCGGCGATCAGCACCGCAGCGAGCACGACGGCTGCCGCGCCGAGCAGGTCGCCGAGCACCTCGAGATAGGCGCCTTTGACGTTGAGGCTGTGCTGCGCGCCGTGGCGGAGCACGAACAGCCCGACCACCGTGGCGACTAGCCCCACCAGGGCGAACGCGAGCATCCCGCTGCCCGACACGTCCGGCGGGGCGCGGAACCGCCGCCAGGCCTCGATGAGGACCAGTACGGCGACCCCGAGCAGCAGGACGCCGTTGACCACCGCGGCGAGGATCTCCAGCCGGTAGAAGCCGTAGGTCCGCTGCAGCGTGGGCGACCGCGCCGCGAACGTGATGGCGAGGATCGACAGACCCAGGCCTGCCACGTCAGTGAACATGTGCCCGGCGTCCGCGAGCAGTGCGAGCGAACCGGTCAGCAGACCCCCGACCAGCTCGGCCACGAGGACGGCGCTGGTCAGGCCGAGTACGGCGAGCAGCCGACCGCGGTGTTCGGCGGCGGCGCTCACGCCGTGATGATGACCGCCGCCCACGATCGCCTTCCCCCTTCGCACTGCCGTCCACGCCCGCTGGTGGTGCGGACATCCAGGGTGCCGCACCGTCGCGACGAAGGAGGTTCCGCCGTCCCGTCGAATGCCGAACGCAGGGGGTGAGCATGCGTCCGCTCAGTGGAGTGATGGCGCTGCTTCTCGCAGCACTGATGCCGGCGTCGTCATCGGCGGCGCAGCCCGCCGCCCGGATCGACTGGGCGCTGCTCGTCGTGACCGCCGGCCCGGACGGCGCCTCGCACGTGACGCTGACCGATGAGATCTCGGGGCGCGGCGCCGCCTCCGCCGTCATGTTCGGCGCCCTCAACGCCGAGTACAACCCGCAAGACCAGCAGCGGCCGTTCCTGTCCTGCGCGATCGTGCTCGGAGGAGGTGGTGGTGGGCCTTCGACGAAGGCGGACCTTCGACAAAGCGGTCCCATCGCTCGACTAGCGCCCGGCGAGCGCTTGGCAATCCTGCTGTTCTTCACGGGAATGGACATCACCCGAGCTCGCCAAGGTGCGACTGCTGCTTCGGGGAGTGTGCGGGTGCTGCGGGTCTACGGTGCGGGGTCCCGTGGCATCTCCGTCAAGGACGGCACCCCGGCTCCGCTGGGAACCGAGCCCGGAGCGTCGTACGACGCGAACGTCCAAACCGGGATAGCCGGCGGTTTCGTGACGGCATCCCTGGCCGAGGACCTTGCCGTCGACCGGGCCACCTGGACTGCTCCCGACGGGTCCACCGGCTCGTTCGTGAACGGCGGGTTGCCGGTGAACGGTTGCCGGTCCCCTTGGGCGGCGCCCTTCACGGGGAGTAAGGGCCACTGGCGATGGTCGTGGATCGGTCTCAGTCAGAGTCAGCGCGGCGGGCCCGTCGCCGCGTGGGCACCCATCGGTCCCTACTGGCACCTGTTCCGTGGGGCGGTGGCGGGACCGACAGGAATTGATCTTCCTCCTGCGTCGATCCGCATCGATCCGGGTACGGTCAGCGCATGGCCGACTTCCTGACTGACGTTGAGACGCTTCGCAAGCAGGCGCGGGAGGAGATCGAGAAGGGTCCGATCACCGCGGCGTACCAGGCCGACGTCTCCCGTGTCATCGAGGTGCTCAACGCCGCGCTCGCCACCGAGCTCGTGTGCGTGCTGCGCTACCGCCAGCATCACTTCACGGCGAAGGGCCTCGACGCGGAGCCCGTCGCCGCGGAGTTCCTCACGCACGCGACCGAGGAGCAGGACCACGCGGACCGCCTCGCGGCGCGGATCGCCCAGCTCGGCGGCACGCCGGACATGAACCCCGACACCCTCACGGCGCGCTCGCACGCCGAGTACCAGACCTCCGACAGCCTGGTCGAGATGATCAAGGAGAACCTGGTCGCGGAACGGATCGCGATCGCGTCGTACACCGAGATCATCGGCTGGCTCGGCACGAGCGACCCCACGACCCGGCGGCTGATCGAGGACATCCTGTCGGTCGAAGAGGAGCACGCCGACGACCTGCTGGGCTTTCTCGACAAGGTGCGCTGACGCGGACGCCGCTGCAGCGCGCCGGTGCGAAAACTAGTTACGCCCTGCAAGTAACCTGAGCCGGTGACCGCCGCCCCCGACCGCTACAAGTGGACGGCGCTGTTCATCTGCACGCTCGGCGTGCTCATGGCGACCATCGACGGCTCGATCACGATGATCGCGCTGCCGGACATCTTCCGCGGCATCCACATCGACCCGCTCCAGCCGGGAAACAGCTTCTACCTGCTCTGGATGATCCTCGGCTTCCTCGTCGTGACGAGCGTCCTGGTCGTCAGCCTCGGCCGGATCGGCGACATCTACGGCCGAGTTCGGATCTACAACCTCGGCTTCGCCGTGTTCACCGTCTTCTCGCTGGCGCTCACCGTCACCTGGAACACCGGACACGCGGCCGGCATGTACCTGATCGTGATGCGGCTGTTCCAGGGTGTCGGTGCCGCGATGCTGATCGCGAACTCCTCGGCGATCCTCACCGACGCCTTTCCGGCAAACCAGCGCGGCATGGCGCTCGGCATCAACCAGGCGGCGGCGTTCAGCGGGACGTTCCTCGGGCTGGTGCTGGGCGGGGTGCTCGCGCCGATCAACTGGCGGCTGATCTTCCTCGTGTCGGTCCCGATCGGCCTGTTCGCGACGGTGTGGGGCTACCTGAAGCTGCGGGAGATCTCCGAACGCCATCACGCATCGATCGACGTCTGGGGCAACGTCACCTTCGCCGTCGGGCTGGTCCTGGTGATGATCGGCCTGACGTACGGGATCGAGCCGTACGGCGGGCACTCGATGGGATGGGGCAGCCCGGCCGTGATCGGCGAGCTGTCCGGTGGTGTCGCACTGCTTGCGGCGTTCTGCCTGATCGAGGTTCGGGTTCCGGAGCCGATGTTCCGGCTGCAGCTGTTCAAGATCCGCGCGTTCACCGCCGGTGTGCTGGCGAGCTTCCTCGCGGCGCTGTCCCGCGGCGGGCTGATGTTCACGCTGATCATCTGGCTGCAGGGGATCTGGCTGCCGCGCCACGGCGTCGCGTTCACCGACACGCCACTGCGCGCCGGGCTCGCGATGCTGCCGCTCACCCTCGGGTTCTTCGTCGCGGGGCCGATGTCCGGCATCCTGTCCGACCGGTTCGGTGCCCGGCCCTTCGCGACCGGCGGCATGATCGGCACCGCGATCGGCTTCGGTGTTCTCGAGCTGCTGCCCATCAATTTCTCGTATCCGGTCTTCGCGGTCCTCATGTTCCTGCTCGGGCTGACGATGGCGTCGTTCGGCTCGCCGAACCGGGCCGCCGTGATGAACGCTCTGCCGGCGCGCCACCGTGGGGCCGGATCCGGCATGAACTCGACGTTCCAGAACTCCGCCCAGGTGCTGTCGATCGGGATGTTCTTCACGCTGATGATCGTCGGGTTGTCGGCGTCCCTGCCGGCGACCCTCGACCACGGCCTGACCGCGCAAGGCGTGCCGTCGCAGGTCGCCGAGCACGTCTCGCACCTGCCGCCGGTATCGACCTTGTTCGCGGCGTTCCTCGGCTACAACCCGATCCAGCATCTCGTGGGGCCGCACGTGCTCGCCGGGCTCACCGCGCACCAGCAGGCGGTCCTGACCAGCCGCAACTTCTTCCCGGACATGATCAGTGGGCCGTTCCGCAGCGGACTGCATGCGGCGCTGGACCTGGCGATCGTGGTCAGCCTGCTCGCGGCGTGGGCGTCGTGGACGCGCGGCGGCAAGTACGAGTACTCCGAGCCAGAGGTGGCGACGCTCAGCCTGGACGCGGTCGAAGCCGCCTGATTGTTCGTCACCCGATCAAGCGAGCAAGACTTCAGGCGACAGCGATTTCCGCTACGACGCCTTCGCACACCGCGCAGGTCACGATGAGGATGCCGTCTTCGTATCGCACCCAGTTCGGATCATTGGTATGGCAACGCGAGTGCAGCCAGAACGGGCCCTCCTCGCAGTCGCATGTCGGGTCGTCGCATCTGGTGCGGTCAAGGTCTTCGCGGGTCAGCGGCATCTCGGCACGCTAGGGACGCCGAGCGTCTCCCAAGGCAGCGACCGGCTTGGTCTGTGGATGGCGCCTTCGTCTGTGGATGGCGCCTCCGGAGTCAGTCCGTCCGCCGCCCAGCATCTATCAGGCACCTCGATTGATAGTGGCTTTGGGCTGCGACACTCACCGCGAGCGGCATTCATGAACGGAGCCTTGCTCGTCAAGCTTTCGGTGAGCGGGGCTGGCTGGCTTTGGGCGTCGTCGTCCGCGGGGCGGGGTCAACACGCAGCGCCCGCAGCCCCGTAGGGGCGAGGACGAACGGTGTTGAGGCCGCCTCGTGGTCGACGCAGAATCACGCTTGCCGGCGCCGGCGGCTGTTTGGTTGTGGTGTCGGCTTCAACGATGTGGTCGCGAGCGACGGCAGCCGGGGCTGCCAGGCATTCCTTCGCGCGTGATGCTGCATGAAGCCGTCGGGGGCCCCTGGGGTCCAGGGTCGTGGGGCCATTCACTTCCTCGACCGCACCTGCCGGTGGGTCATGCCGCTCCCCGGCCCGCACGAAGACTGATCGGGTTCACGCTGCTACTGCTGATGCGGTGAGGAACCGGGCGTTGCCGTCACGCAGCGTGTAGTAGACCGCCTCGAGCATCCGCCTTCCGGCGGCGGTCTTCGCGATGTTGCGCGCGCCGACACCGCGCCGGGCGATGATCGAGTCCTTCACGTCTTTCACCGCGGGCTCGCAGTTACGTTGGATCGCTTCGACCGCGGCCCAGCGCACCAGCTTGCAGCCTTCTTTGCTGATGTGACCGCGGCGCACGGTGCGGTCGGACTCGTGGTGGCGTGGGGTGATCCCCGCCCAGCAACACAGCGCCTCAGCGGTGTCGAAGCGGGTGATGTCGCCGATCTCGGCGACGAAGATCGCGGCCAGCACCGGCCCGATCCCTTTCAAGCCGAGCAGCCGGCAGTAGCCGGGATGATGCCGCAGCCGGTTCGCGAGCTCGTGCTCGGTCGCGGCGATCTCCTCCGCGAGCACCAGCATCAGCCGGCGTTGCGCCGCCAACCGGATCGCATACGTCCCCGGCAAGCTCATCGCGGCGAGCTGCTCGGTCGCGGCGTCACCATCCAGGTCTGTCACGGCCATGCGGATCCCGTGCTTGGCCAGCAGCGCCCGCACCCCAGCCTTGGTCGCGGTCGCGAGCTTCACCAGCTGCTGACGATGCCGCACCAGCTCACGGAGCTCCCGCAGCTCCGGCGGCGCGATGTAAGCCTCCGGCAAAGAGCCCAGCCGCAGCAGCTTCGCCAGCTCGTAGGCGTCCCGGGCGTCGGTCTTCACCCGCTTCACCTTGCGCATCGCCTTCATCCCATACGGGTGCGCCAGGTGCACCTCGAACCGCGCCGCGAGCAGCGCGTCGACCGCCCAGTACCAGCCATACGTCGCCTCGATCGCGACCGGCGCACCCCGCCCAGCCCTGCGGCACTCGCGCACCAGCGCCTTCGGGTCATTGTCGATGCGCACCCAGCCGCGCTCGACGCCGTCCGCGTCAATGATCGCGACCACCGACCGGTGCAAATGCAGGTCGACACCGACCACTTGCCGCCCGGAGATACTGGTCATCGCGGGCCTCCTTCTTGTTGCGGTTGTGAGCACTCCGAATTCTCGGAGAAACCCACAGGAGCGGAGGCCCCGCTCCGTTATGGCATCACTTCTGCGCCGTTGAACGGTAGCGGCGTGTTCAGTCCGAGTCTTCTACCGTGTGCCTGTGCCACGGCAAGCGCCGCGCGGAGTTTCGGTTGGAGATATCGGCTTCAACCGCAACCTTGGTCTGTTGTCCCTTGCGGGAGCGACGCTCTTCTGGGCTGAGAGTGTCACCAGGTGGACGTTGAGGTTCCGTACCGGGGTTCAGCTCTCGATGGCAATGACGCTGACAGGCGTCGGCCTGTATCTGCTGTGGGCATCGGTGTTCATTCGTCATCACCTTCCTGAGGGCACTTCGTTCTTCCGTGCGTTCGACGCGCGACACTGGGCACGGGTGAATGTCCTGGCGTTCGTGGTGGGCCCTTCGCTCGCGGTTCTGGCCGCCCTCATGTATGTCGAAGGCGCGAGGTTTTGGAGCGGGCTCGTAGTCGCGCCTGCAGGACTACTCGTCCTGATCGCGGTTGGTCGTGCTACTGGCGGAATCTCGCGTCTCTAACCGACTCAGAACGCCGGATCGGCGCGCTCGATCGGCACTTCTGAGCTATGCGTTGAGCCGCTCGATCCGGAACGACAGGCGGGTCTCTATCGCCCGATTTCGAGAATCCCCTGCCCACTGGTGGCGTCAACGAAATGCCAGCTGCGGCAGTACTTGTGGTCAGGCGTCGCCGCAAAGTTTGTGCCGAGACCTCCGTGGACTTGGCAAGTCCCGATTGCCTCGAATGCCCAGACGGCGACACGTGCTGGGCTGTGGGGTGCTCCGGGCCTTCTCGGCGGGCTCGTGAGCTGCCCGTATTGGGCGATCAGGCCGTCGGGCAAGTGGTTATGGCCGGTGAAGATCTGCCATGCGCGCTCGGCAGAGAGGATTCCGGCGGAGGGGACTGGCTTCGGATTGAAGAGCTCGCCGCCAAGGTCCACTTGGTGGGTGACGGGCTTCGGTGTCCGCAAGACTTCCGGAAACAGGTTCTTGCTGGTTGCCGAACAGCCCGCGGTCAAGGCCAGAACGACGAGCAGGCAAGGGATCACCCACCCGCGCGGTCGACCACTCCACACAGTCGGAGTATGGCTCTTGATTGGCCACGCTTGCGCCGACGACGAACGGCACCTACCGGCCGTGGTTATGGACCCCGAAGAGCACCGCGACGAAGCACACGACAACCGCCAAGCCGCCAACGACGAGCAGGACGTTGCGCGACCTGGCCCGGCGGCCTGGCTGATTCATGTACAGGGCCAGACCCTGCAAGACCATTGCGCCCGGGGATGCCCTCCGAAGCGGATCGACTACGTCAGGGCCGGTTCGCTTCTCAATGCGCCGGCCGATCTCAAGCAGCCCCGCTAACACAAAGGCGACAAGAGCCACCATGAAGGCCGCGACGAAGATGGACTCAGGCGTCGAGTGCCTAGTCATATCGGTAACAGCCCCCGGCGGCGCACAGACCCGTTCTCCCGC
>DASZOU010000011.1:0-45613 GCA_035550655.1 Mycobacteriales bacterium | reverse complement strand
CCGAGCCGCGCAGGTAGTCCTCGGCCTTCTTCGCGATGTTGCGCGGGTCGCGGCTGTAGGCCTCGCCGGTGAGCGGGTCGTGGATGAAGAAGTTCATGATCAGCGTCGGGTGCTGACGGAACGGGTCCATGTACGCCGTGGACGGGTCCGGCAGCAGCAGCATGTCCGACTCGTGGATCTGCTGGAAGCCGCGGATCGACGAGCCGTCGAACATCAGGCCGTCGGTGAACACCTCCGCGCCGAAGTTCGAGGCCGGGAACGTGAAGTGCTGCATGATCCCGGGCAGGTCGCAGAACCGCACGTCGACGAACTGGACGTCGTTCTTCTTGATGTACGAGAGGACCTCGTCCGCGCTGCTGAACATCTGAGCGATCTGCCTCCTAGCGCGAACCCCTCGCGCCGCTCGACTGGTGGCGCCGGCGGGTGCCGACCGCACGAACCTACCGCCGGGGTGTTTCCGGTGCGTTACGCGGCTCCCGTGTGAGCCTGGTGGGGCGCCGGTTACGGTTGCACAGGTGTCCACCGACCCGGGATCTGAGCGGGGGTACGCCGAGGCGCGCGTCTCGCCGTACCCGGAGTCCGGCCCCGGGAGCGTCGCCAACTTCGGGGCGCGGCTGCTGGCGTTCCTCATCGACGGCGTCCTCGCCGACGTGATCGGCCTGATCGTCAACGGCGGCTACCACACCAGCGGCCGCCAGAACCTGTCCGTGTATCTCGCCTTCCTGCTGATCGAGATCGTCTTCGTGGCGCTTGCCGGCCAGACCCCCGGGATGCGGGTCGTGGGCGTCGCCGTGGTTCGGGCCGATCGTCAAGGCCGTCCCAAGCTGCGGTGGGTGCTGGTTCGGACGCTCTTGCTGGCTGTGGTCGCGCCGGCGCTGATCATCGACGTCGACGGCCGGGCGATGCACGACCGAGCCGCCGGCACCGTCATGCTGCGAGTCCGCTGAGTTACGAGATGCCGAAGTCGATCAAGGGGCTCGCCGGCCGGAAGCCGCCCGAGCCGGCGGCGGACCACTCCGACATCGACGCCTGGTTCGGCCAGATCATGCCCGGCATGCAGCCGATCGTCAGAGGGTTGGACGACGCGATCCGAGCGGCGATCCCCGGTCTTCAGTACGCCGTCAAGCGAGGCCGCGCGTACTACGGGCTGCCGGACCTGGGCTGGATCATCGAGCTGGCGCCGTACCACGTCTCCGTCAACATCGTCTTCTACGGCGGTGCTGACTTCGAGCCGCCGCCGCCGCTCGGGGACACCGATCGCACCCGCTACGTGAAGCTGAGCAGCGTCGACGATCGTGATCGGCCGGACGTGCGTGACTGGATCAAGCAAGCCGGGCGAACCCCCGGCTGGCGGTGAAACGGGCAGTCACCACTATTCGGGACGTTTGACCCTGTTCGCACGCCCGTTCGCGTGCCAGAGTCGGCGCCGGTCGGGGGGCCAATCAATCACGGGGTGAAATCTTGAGGCGCAACCTCCGCGTCAGCCAGCTGCTGACGGTTCCGATCCTTGCCGGCGCAGCGTTCGCCGCGACACCGCCGATCACGGCGGCTGCTGCTTCTGACGCGAGCTGCCTGCCGACACCGACCCTCACCGTCACCCACCTCACGGTGACGACGGTCCAGAACGGGCCGGAGTTCGACGGGTCCGGCGAGGTCACGGTCGAGTCCAACGGCCCCGGCTTCGACCTCACGGCCACCGACCAGACCGGATTCGTATACGACGAGATGGGCAGCTCGGACTCGACACATCAGGCGACGATCTATGACTTCGGTCCCGGGCGGTTCGGGCCCGGCGACACCCGCACCTACCAGCTGGAGCTGCACCCCGACGACTCGAACGCCTGCTACGACGCGGACACCGGCGTCGGCGACGGCACCCAGACCATCACCAAGACGCTCACCGTGACCTACTACGTCGTGGGTCAAGGCGGCGAGGGCATGATCGACGGGGCGACCGTCCCTGGCAGCGACCCCGAGACACCCATCCCGGGCGCACCCACTCCCGCGATCACCGGAACCGTCCGCGTCGGGGAAGCTCTCACCTGCTCCGCGACGGTCCCGGCGCATGACTCGGTCGGGTACAAGTGGTACGTCGCGGGGACCCAGGTCGGGTCCGGTCACTCCTATACCCCGGCAGTCGCCGACTACAAGAAGGCGCTCACGTGCGGGGCGACCGGGTACAACAACGCGGTCAAGCCCGGGCCGGTCGGTAAGACCGATCCGGTCGAGGTCGGGCTAGGCGCTCCGGTGAAGTCCACGAACCGGCCCGGCCTGGACGGCGACACCCGTTCCGGCGGTGTGGTGCGCATCGGCTTCCACGGCGACTGGTCGCCGAAGGCGACGTCGTACTCGTACCAGTGGTTCGTCGGCGCCAAGAAGATCAAGGGCGCCACCTCCAAGCGCTTCAAGATCCCGAAGTCGGCGATCGGCAAGCACGTCAGCGTGGTGGTCACGGCCTCCGCGCCCGGACACCAGGACGGGCACGTGAGTGTGAAGACGCTCAAGATCCCGTTCTGACGCAGCTGTGCTCCTCGAGTGGGACCTGGCGTGCAGTGCGCGTGCCAGGTCCCACTTGCCTGCCGGCTAGCGCATCTGGCGGCGAGGCATGCGCGTCGGGATCGGGCCCTTCGGGATCGGCACGTTGGGTCCGCCGAGCGCCTTCATCCGGGCCTCGAGCGCGTTGACCTCGGACTTCTTCAGCTTGCGCGGCATCCGCATCAGCTGGCTCTGCAGCTTGCGGGGAGCGACGCGTCCATCGCCCTCGCCGACGATCACGTCGTGCACCGGGGCGTCCGGCGCAACCCGACCGATGCGGCGCTTCTGGTCGGTGATCAGCTGGCGGATCGCCGCCGTCGACGGGCCCTCGCCGACCAGGACGACGCCGCAGCGTCCGATCACCCGGTGCACGAGCTCCTGGTTGCGGGTGAAGCCCACCGCCGGGGTCATCCGCCAGTCGCCACGCATCATCTGCAGCGACGCCGCGGCCGCGCCCGGCTTGCCCTCGATCTGGCCGTAGACCGCACCGGTGGCGCGGCGACCGAAGATCGCCGTACCGGTAATCACCGCTCCGAGCACCGCGACGATCGAGAAGATCACGATCTGGCTGATCAGCACGCCGACGACGACCAGTACGGCGAGCACGGCCATTGCCGGGCCGAAGACGTAGGGGATGAGGCGGGGGTCGTTCTCGCGGGTCAGCTTCCACACCGCGCGCATCTGCGCGACCCGGCCCTCCGGGGCGGCACCCTCGGGCGCGGCCTTCTGCTGGTTCGCGCGCGCGGCAGGCTTCGACGCGGACGGCTTCTTCTGGCGGGCCATGCCGCGAGTCTAGGAGGCCGCGATCAGCACCGGACGCGGCCCGGCCGCGCCCTGTGAAAGCGCGCTAGTGGCCGACTGCGACCGGGACGAGCGACGCCTCGTAGGCGGCGACCACGCCCTGGACCACGGTCTCGGCGGTTGCGCGCTCCCTGGCCCGCTTGGTGTCGGACACCATCGCCGACCACGCGTTACGTCGTGCGCGCCCCTGACCACCGTCGGGCCAAAACGCCACGATGAGGTTCCGCACTAGTTCCTGCATGAGCACCATGCTCCCCGCTCGATGTGACGGGTGCGTTGCCCGCTGATGAACTCCGCTATTCACTTACCGGTCAGATATCTCCGGTGTCCGCGCGGCAATGGCCTGAGCGTACAGCCGACCGGCTCGGTACGACGAACGGATTAACGGCCCGCTGAGGACTCCGGCGAAGCCCATTCCTTCGGCAAAATCGCCGAGTTCGTCGAACTCTTCCGGTGTCACCCATCGGTCGACGGCGTGGTGGCGGGGCGAGGGACGCAGATATTGCGTGATGGTTACGAGGTCGCAGCCGGCGGCGTGGAGGTCGGCGAGCGCGGTCTCGACCTCGGTTCGAGTCTCGCCGAGCCCGAGGATCAGATTGGACTTGGTGACGAGGCCCGCGGCGCGTGCCGCGTTGATCACCGACAGCGATCGCTCGTAGCTGAAGGCCGGCCGGATCTGCTTGAAGATCCGCGGCACCGTCTCGAGGTTGTGCGCGAACACCTGCGGCTCGGCGCTGAACACCTCGTCGAGGCAGTCGGCCCGGCCGGAGAAGTCCGGGACGAGGATCTCCACGCCCGTGTCGGGGCAGAGCCGGTGGATCTCGCGGATCGTCTCGGCGTACAGCCAAGCGCCCTCGTCGTCCAGGTCGTCGCGCGCAACGCCGGTGACGGTCGCGTAGCGGAGCCCCATCGTCCGGACCGACTCCGCGACCCGGCGCGGCTCGTCGCGGTCGAGAGGATCGGGCTTGCCGGTGTCGATCTGGCAGAAGTCGCAGCGCCGGGTGCACGCGTCACCGCCGATGAGGAACGTCGCCTCGCGGTCCTCCCAGCACTCGTAGATGTTGGGGCAGCCGGCTTCCTCGCAGACCGTGTGCAGGCCTTCGCGCTTCACCAGCGCCTTGAGCGCCGTGAACTCCGGACCCATCCGCGCTTTGGTCTTGATCCACGGCGGCTTGCGCTCGATCGGGATCTCGGCATTGCGCGCCTCGATGCGCAGCAGCTTGCGCCCCTCCGGCGCCGGCGCGCTCACGCCGGCACTCCTTCCAGCACGCGGCGCAGCTCGTGCTCTACAAGTGGCAGGACTTCGGCGACTGTCACGTCACGGCCCAGCTCCGCGGCCAGTGAGGTCACGCCGGCGTCGCGGATGCCGCACGGCACGATCCGGTCGAACGCCGCGAGGTCGCAGTCGCAGTTGAGCGCGAACCCGTGCATCGTCACGCCGCGCGCGACCCGCACGCCGATCGCCGCGACCTTTCGCTCCGGTGCGCGAGAGTCCGCCGGCAGCCATACGCCGCTGCGGCCCTCGACCCGCCCGGCAGTGACACCGAGCGACCCGCAGACCGCAAGCAGCACGTCTTCGAGCCGCCGCACATGCCCGACCACGTCGAGCGGGTCGGGCAGCGCCACGATCGGGTACCCGGTCAGCTGTCCCGGCCCGTGCCAGGTGATCTTGCCGCCGCGGTCGACGTCGACCACCGGCGTCCCGTCGGTCGGGCGCTCCCAGACCTCGGTACGGCGCCCGGCGGTGTAGACGCTCTCGTGCTCGAGCAGCAGCACGGTGTCCTCGATCGCGCCGGCGACCCGGTCGGCATGTAGCGAGCGCTGCCACGCCCAGGCCGCGTCGTACTCGACGACGCCCGCCCGGATCAGCTCCACACCGATCACGGTAATCCGCCGGCCTGTGGACAGCGACCGCCGCGGCGGCGCGAACCCTGCTGGGATGCCGCGCGTGGAGCAGCCATTCGTCCTCGACGGGTACACCGTCACCGACCTGATCGGCTTCGGCGCGACGGGAGAGGTCTGGCGCGGCCGTGACGAGACCACCCACGAGCCGGTCGCGCTGAAGCGGTTGTGGGAACCCGCCACCGAGGGCCTCGTGCTCCGGCTGCGGCAGGACGCCGCGGTCGTCGCCGAGGTCGCGGGACCGCATGCCGTACGCGTTCTCGAAGTGGCCGCTCTCCCGGGCGGCGAGGTGGTCCTCGTCATGGACCTCGCGGAAGGCGGCAGCCTCGCGGCCCTGCTCGCCCGGCGCGGCCGGCTGCATCCCTCCGAGGTCGTGACGATCCTCGGGCCGCTGGCGCAGAGCCTCGCCGATCTGCACCGCCGCGGCCTCGTGCACGGCGACCTGACGCCGGCCAACGTGCTGTTCGCCGCTGACGGCCGGCCGATGCTCGCCGACGTCGGGCTCGCGGTCGCCACCGGCGAGCAGCCCGGCGACGACATCGGGTATCGCGACCCGGCGTACGGCGCCGCCGGCGCTCCCACCGCGGCCGCCGACTGCTTCGGGCTGGCGGCCCTCGGCTACGCCGCGCTGACCGGCGTGCCGCCGCGATCGCCGGCGCAGCCCGACGTCATCGAGCCGATCGTCGGGCGGGCGCCGTGGGTCCCGGCGCCGCTCGCGGCCGCCATCGAGGCGGCTCTCGCCCCGGACCCGGCGACGCGCCCCGATGTCGCCGGGTTCGGTGCGGCGGTGCTTGCGGCGTGCGGTGTGGCGCCGGTCCGGCTGACCGGTCCCCGCCGTACCCCGGAGCACGCCGCACCCGTCGCCGCCGATCTGCCGGCAGCGCATCCCCGGCCGCGCCGGCTCGTCGTCGCAGGGATGGTCGCGATCGTGCTCGGGATCGCGGCCGTCGCGGGCATCGGGTCGGCGCGGCTGGACTCGCCGCACGCCTCGGCGTTGCAGCCGCCTGCGTCGCCGGACGTCAAGGCGGCGTCACTGCCGCAGTGGAAGGACCCCAGACCGTGGCGGCCGATCGTCAAGCACCTGCTCGCCCTTCGCGCGCGGGCGTTCGCGACCGACGACCGGTCGCTGCTCAACTCGATCTACGACCCGGCATCGTTCGTGCACGACATGGACGCCGCGTCGCTGCGCATCCTGCGAAGTGAGGGGCTGCGGACTCGTGGCTTCACCCAACGGCTCGTTCGGCTGTCGGTGGTCGATGTCGAGACCGGTCGCGTCGAGCTCACGGTGACGACACAGGTGCCGCCGTACACCGTGATCGGCCGGACGGGGAACGTCGTCGCGACTCGCACGGCGCGGACGCAACGATTCGCCATGGCGATCGAGCGCCATCACGGCGTGTGGCGGATCCAGACGCTCGGCAGGTCGCCGGTGGTGGCCGCGCCCTAGCGCGTCACCGGCGCTTGCCCTTCGCGCGTGCGGTCCGTGCCGGGCCGCGCGACCCGCTGAGCAGTGCCGTGAGCGCACCCTCGAGCTCCGCGTGCGCGAAGCCGAATCCCGCGGCTTCCAGTGCCGCCGGCACTGCCCGCTGACCGGCGAGCAGGCCTTCGTCGGCGAAGCCGCCGAACGCGAGCCGCAGCGCGATCGGGGGTACCGCCGCGACCGTCGGCCGATGCAGCGCTCGGCCAAGAGCCTTCGTGAGCTCGGCGTTCGTGACGGGATTCGGAGCGGCGAGGTTGAACGCGCCGGAAGCCTCGTCATTGGCCAGCAGGAAGCGGATCGCTGCGATCTCGTCGTCGATCGCGATCCACGGCACCCATTGCTTGCCCGAGCCGAGCCGGCCGCCGACCCCGAGCCGGAACAGCGGCAGCATCCGGCCGAGCGCGCCGCCTTCGGGGCTGAGCACGATCCCGGTGCGGATGCGTACGACGCGGACTCCCGCCGCTTCCGCGGGCGCGGTCGCGGCTTCCCACTGCCGCACCAGGTCGGCGAGGAAGCCCTCCCCGCAGCCGTCTGACTCGGTGACGACGTCGTCGCCGCGGTCGCCGTACCAGCCGACCGCGCTCGCGTTGAGCAGCACGCGCACCGACGACGCGTGCTTGGCGGCGGCGGCGGCGAGCGTGGTCGTCGAGTCGACCCGGCTGTCGAGCGCCTGTTGCTTGTAGGACTCGGTCCAGCGCCGGTCGCCGATGCCGGCCCCCGCGAGGTTGATCACCGCGTCCGCGCCGGCGATGACCGCGTCGTCAACCTCGTGCCCCGCGGGGTCCCACTGGACCTCGTCAGCCTTCTTGGGCTTGCGGCGTACCAGTCGCACCACGTCGTGCCCGTCGGCGACCAGCGCGGGAACCAGCGCACCGCCGATCAGCCCGCTGGCGCCGGCAACGACAACCTTCACCCGCGGCCTGCTGCTACAGCCCGAGGTCGGCTTCGAACTCGCCGGCTTCGAGGCGAGTCTTCACCGTGCCGAGGAACCGCGCCGCGTCGGCGCCGTCGACCATCCGGTGGTCGTAGGTCAGCGCCAGGTACACGATGTGGCGGACCGCGATCACCTCGCCGGCGACCGGATCGTCGATCACGACCGGCCGCTTCACGACCGCGCCGGTGCCGAGGATGCCGACCTGCGGCTGGTTGATGATCGGGGTGTCGAACAGCGCGCCCCGCGACCCGGTGTTGGTCAGCGTGAACGTTCCGCCGCCGAGCTCGTCGGGCGTTATGTGGTTGTCCCTGGTACGACGCGCGAGGTCGTCGACCTTGCGCGCAACGCCGCCGAGGTTCAGGTCGCTCGCGTCCTTGAGGACCGGCACCAGCAGGCCGCGCGAGGTGTCGACGGCGATGCCGAGGTGCACCGCGTCGTGGTACGTCACCGTTCCGGCTTCCATGTCGATCGACGCGTTCACCGCCGGGTGCTCGCGAAGCGCCTCGCAGACGGCGAGCACGAAGAACGGCGTGTAGGTGAGCTTGACGCCTTCGCGGGTCTCGAACTCCGCTTTGGCGCGCTCGCGTAGCCGGGCGATCCTCGTGAGGTTGACCTCGACGACGGTGGTCAGCTGCGCACTGATCCGCAGCGACTCGGTCATGCGCTCGGCGATGACGGTGCGAAGCCGCGACAGCTTCTCGGTGCTGCCGCGTACCGGCGTCTCGGGCGCCGCCGCCGTCGGCCGGGCGGGTGCGCCCGCCGCCGCGCCGGCAGCCGGAGCCGGCATGGGAGCAGGCGCAGGCGCCGCGGCGGGAGTCGGCGCAACCGGAGCGCTCGTCACTGCCGGTGCTGACGCCGGCACCACCGACCCGCCGCGCGCGGCAGCGTCGAGGACGTCCTGCTTGCGGATCCGGCCACCGACGCCGGTGCCCGTCACGGTCGACAGGTCGACGCCGTGCTCCGCGGCCAGCCGGCGAACCAGCGGGGTGACGTACGACGCGCCCTGCCCGCCGTCGTCGCCGTCGTCCTCGTCGGCGTCGGGTGAGCCGGCCGCAGCGGCAGGCGCAGACGCCGGAGGAGGCGGCGGGGCCGGTGCGGCGGGGGGCGCAGGTGCCGCGGTTGGGGGAGCGGGCGGCGGAGGAGGAGGCGGCGGGGCCGGCGCGGCGGGGGGCTCGGGTGCCGCCGCAGCGGGTGCGGCAGCAGGCGCGGGCGCCGCCGCCGCCGTCCCGGCCTCATCGATGATCGCGAGCTCGGCGCCGACCTCGACGGTCTCGTCTTCGGCGACCTTGATGGAGGTCAGCACGCCGGACGCGGGGGACGGGATCTCGGTGTCGACCTTGTCGGTCGAGACTTCGAGCAGCGGCTCGTCGACGTCGACGTGCTCACCCTCCGCCTTCAGCCAACGGGTGACGGTGCCTTCAGAGACGCTCTCGCCGAGGCGCGGCATCGTGACGGAGACGGGCATCGGTCTCAGGCTCTCCTCTTGCCTTGTGGGCTCAGTGCTCAGCCGTGCGTGTGCAGTGGCTTGCCGGCAAGGGCGAGGTGGGCCTCGCCGACGGCCTCCGACAACGTCGGGTGCGGATGGATGAGCTGCGCCACCTCGACCGGCAGCGCCTCCCAGTTGGTGATCAGCTGCGCCTCGGCGATCAGGTCGCCGACCCGCGACCCGACCATGTGCACTCCGAGCACCGCGCCGCCCTTCGCCGCGACGACCTTCACCGCGCCGCCGGTCTGCAGGATCTGGGCCCGGCCGTTGCCGGCCAGGTCGTACGTCGTCTCCACCGTCTCGATGCCACGCGCGGCGGCCTGCGCCGCGGTGATGCCGACGCTCGCGACCTCGGGCTCCGAGTACGTCACGCGCGGCACGCCGTCGTAGTCGATGGTGGGCGGGTTCAGCCCGGCGATCTGCTCGGCGACCATGATCCCCTCGGCGAACCCGACGTGCGCGAGCTGCAACCCGGGCCGCAGGTCGCCGATCGCGTAGACGCCCGGGACGTTCGTCCGGCAGTGCGCATCCACGGTCACGAAGCCGCGGTCCATCGCGACGCCCGCCTCCGCGTACCCCAGGCCCTCCGATACCGGCCCGCGGCCGACCGCCACGAGCAGGATCTCGCCGTCCACCGTCTTGCCGTCCTCGAGCGTCACCGTCACGCCGGTGTCGGTGACCTTCGCCTCCGCAAAGCGCACGCCGAGGGAGAAGTTGATGCCGCGGCGGCGGAATGCCCGCTCGAGCAGCTTCGAGCTGTTCTCGTCCTCGGTCGGCAGCAGGTGCGGCAGCGCCTCGACGATCGTCACGTCCGCACCGAAGGACTTCCAGACGCTCGCGAACTCCACGCCGATCACGCCGCCGCCCAGCACCACGACCGACGACGGCACGCGGTCGAGCGTCAGCGCGTGCTCGCTCGTGATGATGCGGGTGCCGTCGATCTCCAGGCCCGGCAACGATCTCGAGTAGGACCCGGTCGCCAGTACGACGGCTTTGTTCGCGGTGTACGACGTGCCGTCGACCTCGACCGTGTTCGCGGACACCAGCTTGCCGGTGCCTTCGATCGTCGTGACCTTGCGGCTGGCGATCAGCCCGGTCAGACCCTTGTGCAACCGGCTGACGACGCCGTCCTTGTAGGAGTTGACGCCCGCCATGTCGATGCCGTCGAGGCTGCTGCGGACGCCGACCTTCTCGCCTTCGCGCGCGGCGTCGGCGACCTCAGCGGCGTGCAGCAGCGCCTTGGTCGGGATGCAGCCGCGGTGCAGGCAGGTGCCGCCGACTTTGTCCCGCTCGATCAAGATGACGCTCAGGTCGAGCTCTGCCGCGCGCAGGGCGCAGGCGTAGCCGCCGCTTCCGCCGCCGAGGATGACGATGTCGGCGGTCTGCGGGTCAGCCACTGCTGCGCTCCTCGGCTCGGCCAGACAACCATTCCACCAGGGTGCGGACCGGTACCCCCGTGCCGCCCTTCGGGGTGTAGCCGAACGCCTCGCCCTCGTTCCACGCCGGGCCCGCCACGTCGAGGTGCGCCCAGGAGGTTCCGTTGGGCACGAAGTCCCGCAGGAACAGGCCCGCGACGAGCATCCCTCCGTTGCGGTCGCCCATGTTGGCGATGTCGGCGATGTCGGAGTCCAGCGACTTGCGCAGCTCCTGCGGGAGCGGCATCGGCCAGGCCTGCTCGCCCGCGCGCTCGGCGGCGTTGAGGATGTCCTCGCGCAGCTCGTCGTCGTTGGCCATGACGGCGTAGACCCGCGATCCCAGCGCGACGAGCGCCGCGCCGGTGAGCGTCGCGATGTCGACGATGGCGGCCGGCTTCTCCTCCGCCGCGCGCACGATCGCGTCCGCCATCACGAGGCGACCCTCGGCGTCGGTGTTGAGCACCTCGACCGTCTTGCCGCCGTACATCGTGAGGACGTCGGAGGGCCGGATCGCGGTCCCGCTCGGCATGTTCTCCGCGATCGCCAGCCAACCGACGACGTTGACCGGGGCGCCGAGCTTGCCCAGTGCCCACAGCGTCGTGATGACGGAAGCGGCGCCGCCCATGTCGGCCTTCATCCACTCCATCGCCGTCGACGGCTTGAGGGACAGCCCGCCGGTGTCGAACGTGATGCCCTTGCCGACGAGGTGCACGGCCGGTGAGCTGCCGGCGCCGGCTCCGCTGTACGCGATGCGGACGAGCCGCGGCGGGTTGGCCGCGCCCTGGCCCACGCCGAGGATGCCGCCGAAGCCGCCCGCGGCCAGTGCCTTCTCGTCGAGGACCTCCACCTCGCACCCGGCCTCGCCGCACAGCTCGACGGCGGCGGCCGCAAGGTCGGCGGGATGCAGGTCGGCGGCGGGGGTGTTGACGAGGTCGCGGCAGCGCTCCACCGCCTCGGCGATGACGGCCGCCCGGTCGACGACCGTCTTGGTCGCCTTGTCCTTCGCGTCCTTGACGACGATTGCCGCGCTTCCCACGCCGGCGCGGTTGTCGGCCTTCGACGCGTTGCGGTAGCGGCGGAACGCGTAGCCGCCGAGCGCGAGGCCCTCTGCCACGGCGCGAAGATCCTCGGCAGAGCCGTCTCCGTTCACCGCGGCCAGTCCGGTCGCCACGCGCCGGGTTCCGGCCAGGGCGCGGACGGCCGCGCCCGCCGCCCGGCGGATCGCCTCGGCGTCGTACCGCTCGCCCCGTGCGGGAGCGTCGCCGAGCCCGACCGCGACCAGGGTCGGAGCCTCCGTCGCGCCGAGGGTCGCGAGCCGGGTGACCTCGCCGGCCTTGCCGGTCGCGCCGAGCGACTGCAGCGCACCCTCGAGCCGCTTCTTCAGCGCCTTGTCGACCGCCTCCGCGCCCGGCGCCACCACCAGCGAGCGGCCCTTGCGAGCGACGCCGATGATGAGCGCGTCAGCCGCAACCTGGTTCAGAGCTGTCGAGGTCAACGAGAGCCGCGTCATGCTTCAGCACCTTATGCCCGCGCTCACCGTGACAGGTGGGTCTCGTGGGACAGCCTGCGGATTCCGCGGTGGTCGCACCGGGTAGCGTCCGGGCTCGTGACCGACACCTCGACCACAACAGTGCCCGCCATCGACGGTCCACTCGCCGACCGGCATCGCGCGCTCGGCGCGAAGTTCGCGGATTTCGGCGGCTGGTCGATGCCGCTGTCCTACTCCGGCGTCGTGGAGGAGCACACCGCGACGCGCACGTCGGTCGGCGTCTTCGACGTCAGTCATCTCGGCAAGGCGCGGGTGAGCGGACCCGGCGCGATCGACTTCGTCAACGGCTGCCTCACCAACGACCTGAACCGGATCGGCCCGGGCAAGGCGCAGTACACGCTGTGCTGCGACGACGAGACCGGCGGCGTCGTCGACGACCTGATCGTGTACCGCGAGGAGACCGACCTGTTCCTCGTCCCCAACGCGGCGAACACCAGCGCGGTGGTCGGGATGCTCGCCGACGAGGCACCCGACGGGGTGACGGTCACCGACCTGCATCGCGAGATCGCGATCATCGCCGTACAGGGACCGAAGTCGGCGGCCACGCTCGAGGCGCTCGGGTTGCCGACGGACATGGACTACATGGCCTTCGAGCAGACCGACTGGCGGGGGACCTCGGTCGTCGTCTGCCGCAGCGGTTACACGGGCGAGCGCGGCTACGAGCTCATGGTTCATCCGGCGTCCTCGGCGGGCGAGGTGTGGGACGCGGTGCTCGAGGTCGCGACCCCGATGGGCGGGCTGCCGTGCGGCCTCGGTGCACGCGACACGTTGCGTACCGAGATGGGCTACCCGCTGCACGGTCAGGACCTCACGATCGCCGTCACCCCGACGCAGGCGCGACTCGGTTGGGCCGTCGGCTGGGACAAGCCGGCGTACTGGGGACGTGACGTGATCGAGCGCGAGCGCGAGGTCGGGGCGCCGCGGCTGCTGTGGGGGCTGCGCACCGAGGAGCGAGGCATCCCGCGCCCGCACATGGCGGTGCGCTCGGTCGACGACGACGACCTCGGCGAGATCACGAGCGGCACGTTCTCGCCGACGTTGAAGGCGGGCATCGCGCTCGCCTACCTGTCGCGCTCGGTGGGGGAGGGCGACGAGGTGAAGGTCGATGTCCGCGGCAAGCCGCTGATGATGACCGTCGTGAAGCCGCCGTTCGTGGCGGCCAAGGTGCGCTGAGCACTCATGACCGTGACCCGCTCGCAGTACGACCGCGTGCTGCTGATCGGGATGATGGGCGCGGGCAAGACGACGGTAGGCCGCTCGCTGTCGCGGCTGCTCGGCTGGCCGTACTACGACAACGACGAGCTGCTCGCTCGCGCCGTCGGCAAGGACACCCGCAGGGTGCAGGAAGAGGACGGCCTGGCGGCGCTTCGCCGGGCCGAGTCGGCGGCGCTGACCGTCGCGCTCGAGGAGGGCGGGCCGCTGATCGCGGGCGTTGCGGGCGGCATCGTCACCGACCCGCTCGACTTGGACCGGTTGCATCGCGGTGGCTTCGTCGTGTGGCTGCGGGCAGACCTGGCGACCCTGGCGGCGCGGGTGACCGGCACCGACCGGCCGTGGCTGGGCCAGTCTCCCGCGGTCGCGATGCGGCTGCTCTACGCCGGCCGCGAATGGCTGTACTCCGAGGCCAGCACCTTGATCCTCGACGAGGAGCTGACCACTCCGGATCTCATGGCGCTCCGGATCGCCGCAGCCCTCCGCGACTGAGGCAAGCAATGTGGCATTGCCTCAGCAATTCGCCCGGAAAAGCCGCGTTTCGCTCACGCAATGCCACATTGCTTTCTACCTGCGGGCTTTCTACCTGCGGCGGCGGCGGGCGCCGATCACGGTGGCTCCGGCGAGGACCGCGATCACTCCCGCTGCCACCAACGCGCCCGTCGCGCTGCCATGCCCCGAGGCCCCGCTGGAGCCCGGATCGGCGCCGGAGCCCGCAGTGGCGCTGGCCGCTGGGAGCGGCGAGGTCGCGGGCGCGGTCGGACGACCGGCGCCGCGAGAGGCGCGCGGCGTGTGGCGAGGCCGGCCGGTCTCCGCTGTCGCCGGTCGCGACGTGCCAGACCCAGTCGGTGACGTCGAAGTGGTCGGCGACTGCGACGCAACAGCGGTGTGATGCGGCTTGGTCGGTGTCGGTGTCGGTGTGACAGTGGGCTTCACGAGGCCCGCGCAGATCTGTGAGGCGGGGATGTTCTTCGGCTGCAGCGAGCTGCCGTCGTCGTACACCCAGCCTTCGGTCGAGCGGTTGGCCGGCTCGTAGGTGCTCATGCCCTCGTTGCTGTAGCTCCAGCTCGTCGAGTCCGGTGCGCGATGGAAGTACGCCCAGTAGTGCGTGTCGTCGACATTGCTGCAGCCACTGCTCGGTACATCGTCGATCGTGCACAGCAGTCCATCGCGACGGAAGGTCAACGAGTGGCCAGCGGCCTCGAGCACGCCGACACCGGTCGTCGCCGGTTTGACGTTGACGCAGCCGTCGCGGACCGACCCGCCGATCGAGCGGGAGTCGATGACCAGCCCGACGCAGATCGTGTTCGGCGTGCTGCCGCTGGCGGTGGCCGGGACGAACCCGGCCACCGCCAGCACAGCAGCTGCGCTGAGTCGAGCTAGCACTTCAGGGACGGCGCGGATGGCGTCGCGCCGCCCTTGTCGATCCATGCCAGTGGACGCATCGCCAGCGCCGCTGCGGCCTGCGACGTGGCGCGCACGTCGGTCTTCGCGTTGTACGTGCCGCCCTGGAATCGCACCGCGCCACGCTGCCCGACCTTCGCCTTGCAGCCCTGCTGCTGTCGCAGCAGCCAGCGCAGTCCCGGATTGGCCTTGCGATGCGACGCGATCAGGGCCTCCACCGCGAGCGCGGTCGAGTTGGCCTCGGACTTTGCGCCGGGCGTCTCACCCCAGCCGTTGTCCGAACGCTCCTGGGACAGCAGCCAGGTCGCCGCCGCGGTTGCGTGCCCGCCGTGGTCGCCAGCCGCGAGCAGCGCCTGCACTGCGTACGCCGTCGTGTCGACGTCGTTGTCAGAGGGCGCGCACGCGACGCTTGTGTCCGTGCGGATCGCGACCTGGAAGGCGCCGTTGCTGCACTGTTGCCCGGCGAGGAAGCTCACTGCCGCTGCGTCCGGCCCCGCTGTGCCCGGCGAGTTCGCAAGGGCGAGGACGGCGAGGGACTGCACGAGGACGCTTGCGCTGTACTGAGTGTCCATCGGGTTCTGGAACTCGCCGCTCGGCGCGCCGCCACCGCCCTCTGTGCCCACGATCGCGCCGACGAGGTCGATTCCGCCGAAGCGCTGCGGGTTGACGTGCTGCGCCTCCGCGACGAGCAGCAGCTTCGCGGCTGACCCGGGATAGATGTTCGGCGCGGTCCCGCCGAGATAGTTGGCGGCGTCCTTCTCTAGCCACGCGGTGGCAAGACCGGCTTCGTGCTGCCCAACCCCGGCCGCGTCCATCGACAGCACGGCGTCGGCGGTTCCGCCGTCGTCGGCGAACTTGGTCCCCGGGTAGAGGAAGTGGTTGTCGGTACTGGCGGCCAGCTCGCGGGCGAGGAATCCCGCGGCGGCCGCCGCGGGATCAGAGGTCGTGCTGGCGTTCGCGGCAGTCGGCAGCACGAGCGACGCGACCGCGACGCCACTCGTCAACGCGATCGCCGCGCTTCGGCGGATCAGCTTCACCGGGTGGTCCTCTCGATGGTGAGGACGCGGCGCGAATCCCGGGACGACGCTCGTCGTCGTACGACGGTCGGGCGCCGAACGGGCTCCGCACCGCACTCCTCGACGGTTGTTACGGGAGCCCTCGCCGTGACCGGGCATTCCGACTCGCCCTGATCTCCCAGGGCCTACGGCTGCGGGTCAGTGCCGGACTTCGACCGGCTTCCCCCGCCCACGGCGATTGCGGGGCGATCGTAACTCGTAGGGTGGGGTGATTCGTCGTCGGCGGGGCCGACACCGCTCGTGGCGGTGGGTGGGGTGGTGGACGTGGCGTGGCTCTGGCGGTTCGAGGATGCGGCGGGAGCCGCCGTCGATGCCGACGGCGTGGCCAGTGAGTCGTTCCCGACCCAAGCTGACGCCGAGACCTGGATCGGTGAGACCTGGCGCGAGCTGCTCGAGGCAGGTGTCGAGCAGGTGACGCTGTTCGAGGACGGCCGCGAGGTCTACGGGCCGATGTCCCTCAGCGAAGGCTAGAGCGCTGCGCCGCCGCGCGCGACCTTCGGCGGTGGCCGGCGGAACCGTCGCGGCAGCATCGCCCGCAGGAAGGCGTACGACGAGATCCCGCGCGCCTGCGCCACCCCGTAGCGCTCGGTGACCGCGAGCTTCGCCCGGCGGCCGTGAAGCGCGCTGTCGACGACGATGATCGTCAGCGCGAGCAGGCTGGCCAGGCTCGCGATGCTCCCCACCACCTTGTTCGGGATCGTGCTCGTCAGGAAGGCCACGGCGATCACGATCATGAAGGCCTGGCCGAGTGAGAAGCGCGAGTCGACGACGTCCCGAGCGAGCCGGCGCTCCGGCCCGGCGTCGCGCGGCGGCAAGTGACGCTCGTCGCCGGTGATCAGCGCCTGGCGTGCCCGCATGCGCGCCTCGCGGTTGCGCTCGCGCTGCTGCGCGGTCGCCTCTTTGCGGTTGCTGGGTGCGGCGCCGCGGCGTGCCTTGCGCGCCTCTGAGCGCTTCGGCGTCGGCCGTCCCTTGCCTGCCGCGGCCGGTTCCTCGTCCGTCGCCGCAGCGGTTTCGGCAGCGGAGGTGGGGTCGCGGCGCCCGAGGATCACCCGGGAGAGTCTAGGAGCGCGCCAACCGCGGGATCCGGGCGGTTTCGCCTGCGGATGAAGTGCTCAGCCCGCGTTCAGCAACGCGACTACGCTGAGGTTTGGTTCACGGACACAAGAGAGGTCGGACCGGCATGGGTATGGGTCGGCGGTTGTCCCTGATCGTCAAGGCAAAGGCCAGCAAGCTCCTCGACAAGCACGAGGACCCACGGGAGACGCTCGACTACTCCTACGAGAAGCAGCTCGAGCTGCTCACGAAGGTGCGTCGGGGTGTCGCCGACGTGGCGACGAGCCGCAAGCGGATCGAGCTGCAGATGCAGCAGATTCAGGCGCAGGCAGACAAGCTGCAGACCCAGGCGCAGCAGGCGGTCGCCCAGGGCCGTGACGACCTCGCTCGCGAGGCGCTCACACGGCGCGCGACCGCCAACCAGCAGCTCGCCGACCTGCAGACGCAGCACTCGCAGCTGCAGGCCGAGGAGGAGAAGCTCACCCAGTCCTCGCAACGGCTGCAGGTGAAGGTCGACGCCTTCCGCACCAAGAAGGAGACGATCAAGGCCACCTACACCGCTGCGGAGGCGCAGACCAAGATCGGCGAGGCGGTCTCCGGCATCTCCGAGGAGATGGGCGACGTCGGCATGGCGATCCAACGAGCCGAGGACAAGACCGCGCAGATGCAGGCGCGCGGCTCAGCGGTCGACGAGCTGCTCGCTTCCGGTGCCCTCGACGACGCAACGCTGACGACAGGGCGGGACGACATCCAGGCCGAGCTCGACCGTACGACCGCGTCCAACGAGGTCGAGCTGGAGCTGGCCAAGATCAAGGGCGAGCTCCCGGCCGGCAGCAGCCCGGCTGCGATCTCGATCAGCGGTGAAGCGGCAACGCCCGCGCCGGATGCCGCGGCGGCTCCGGAGGGAAACAAATGATCGTGCGAATCCTGGGCGAGGGTCAGCTCGAGGTACCCGAGTCCGCGCTTGACGCGCTGAACGAGCTCGACGACGCGCTGCTGGCTGCGTGCGACGCAAACGACGCCGAGGCCTTCGATCACGCGCTCGGCGAGCTGCTCGCCAAGGTTCGCGAAGTCGGCACCGCACTTCCGGACGACCAGATTGAGCCGTCCGAGCTCGTGCTGCCGTCCGCAGACGCCTCGCTCGCCGAGGTCAAGGAGCTCCTCTCCGAAGAGGGGCTCATCCCAGGATGAGGAAGTAGCAGATGAGCACCACCCGGATCCGCCCCGACCACAAGCTGCAGGCGCGGATGACGTTGACGATCTTCCTGATCGGCGCGCTCTACGTCGGCGTGATGGCCGCGCTCATCGCGAGCGGCATCAACGCCGGTGCGGTGATCGTGATCGCCCTGATCGTGTTGTTCTGCCAGTACTGGTTCTCCGACCGCATCGCCCTCTACGCGATGCACGGCCGGGAAGTCACGCCGCAGGAGGCGCCGGACCTGCACGGCATCGTCGACCGGCTCTGCGCGCTCGCCGACATGCCCAAGCCGCGGGTCGCGATCGCGGACACGGACATCCCCAACGCGTTCGCAACCGGCCGAAGCCCGAACCGTGCCGTGGTGTGCGCGACCACCGGCATCCTGCGTCGCCTCGAGCCCGACGAGCTCGAGGGTGTGCTGTCGCACGAGCTCTCCCACGTCGCCCACCGCGACGTCGCAGTGATGACGGTTGCGTCGTTCCTCGGTGTCGCCGCCGGTCTGGTGACGCGGTTCATGTTCTACAGCGAGATGTTCGGCGGCTTCGGCGGCAACCGAAACAACAACAGCCAGGACAACACCGCGTTGATGGCGTTCGCCGTGATGCTGGTGTCGATGGTCGTCTACGCGATCTCGTTTCTCCTGACTCGCGCGCTGTCGCGTTACCGCGAGCTGTCCGCTGACCGCAGCGGCGCGATCCTCACCGGCCGGCCCTCCTCGCTTGCATCCGCCTTGCAGAAGGTGACCGGTGACATGGCGCGGATCCCGACCCACGACCTACGGGCGGCGGAGCCGTTCAACGCGTTCTTCTTCACGCCCGCGCTCGCGAACGGCTTCTCGATCTCGTCGTTGTTCTCGACTCACCCCTCCTTGGAGAAGCGCCTCGAGCAGCTGGCGAGGATCTCGGCGGAGCTCGGCCAGCCGGTCGCCTGACGGATGGGCTTGCTCGACACGCTGCTCGGCCGGAGCAAACCGGCCAAGCCCGATCTCGACGACCTGTTCGCGCTGCCCAGCGCAGCGGTGACGCTGGAGGCCGCCGCCAACCTTCGCCCTACGGGCGTCGGATCGGTCTGCGTCAAGCCCGCCGAAGGCGCGGCGTTCGCCGGCCTGCAGGACGAGGTGCAGCAGCTGCTGAACGTCGACGACGCGAGCGGGTCCAAGAAGTACGAGGAGTCGACCGATTCGTTCGGCTTCACCTGGCTGACGCGGCGTACGACACCGGATGACATCTCCGGACTGGTTGCGGACCTGCACGCGATCAACTCGACCCTGGATGCTGCGGGTTTCGGCACGGCGTTGCTGTGCACGCTGGTGGCGTTCTCCGACGGCAAGAAGCCCAACATCGGGCTCGTCTACCTCTACAAGCGGGGAGCGTGGTACCCGTTCGCGCCGACCGGGAAGGACAAGCGCGACAACCCGCGGGAGCTGGAGATCCGCGCCCAGCTCGGCGCCGACCTCAAGATCGAACCGGACCTGGCCCGATGGTTCCCGGTCTGGGGCGCGCCGGGATTATGACGACGTGATCGACGACCTGGTTGGGGCGGTAGCGGCGTCGTCGTCGGTACATCACCTGCCCGGTGGCCTGCGACATTTCGAGGGCACGCTTCGGCACTACGGGTACGCCGCCGTCGCCGTGTCGTTGTTCATCGAGAACATCGGCATCCCGCTGCCGGGCCAGCTGGTCCTGATCGCCGGCGCGGTCTACGCCGGCTACGGCGGGCTGAACATCGTGGGAGTGGCACTGGTCGGGCTGGCGGCCACCATCGCGGGCAGCGCGGTCGGGTATGCACTCGGTGACTACGGCGGCCGGCCGTTGCTCGAGCGCTACGGCAAGTACGTCCTGCTCACCGAGGAGCGGTTGACCAAGGCGGAGGAGTTCTTCAACCGGCGCGGTGGCCTGGTGTTGATGCTCGGCCGGTTCGTCGAGGGCGTCCGGCAGGCGATGGCGATCCTCGCCGGCATCTCGGAGATGAGCTTCAAGCGCTTCATCATCTTCACCAGCGCGGGCGCCGTGATCTGGGTCGGGTTCTGGACGGCACTCAGCGACGCGGCCGGAAGCCACATCACGACGATCATCAAGTACGCGGGCTACTTTGCGGCGGCGGCTGGGCTGGTGGTGATTGCGCTGGTGATTCGGCTGGTGGTGCGAGCGCGCCGCCGGACAGCGTCGCAACCGCAATCGTCACCAGAGCCCCAAGGATGAGGGCCGCCGGCTGACCCGGCGCCAACAGGTGTAGCTGCGTGCCGAGCGTTGCGGCCGCGACCGGAACCCCGAGCTGCGCCGCGCACAGGGCGCCGAGCGCCAGCGGCTGCCCGGTGAGGCGCATTGCCGCGTGCGTCGCGACGGCGCCGGCACCGAGCGCGAGGCCGAGCCACACGTACGACGGGTGATCGCCGAGATCGCGGATGTTCAGCGATGCGCCGAGCCACACGAAGAACAGCGGTCCGAGGAACCCCTCCGTGACGGCGAACAGCTGCTTCGCGAGCCGGCGTGGTTCACCGACGGCGGCGACCGCGATCCCGCTGCTGAACCCGGCCAGCATGATCGACACGTGCGTCTTCGTCGCGACCGCCGCGATCGCGAACAGCAGCGCGAGGCTGACCCGGAGCTCGAGGGCGAGCATGTGGTCCTCTGATGCTTCGTGCGCCCGATGCCGCCAGCCGCGCTTCTCGACGAAGCTGAGGGCGAGGTACAGAACGACCGCGCAGCCGATCACTGCCAGCGCCCCCAGACCGGCGCGCGCCGCGTGAGCGGGCTCGATGGCGAGCGGCAGCGCGACGATGCAGGCCGCATCGGCGACCGCGATCTGTGGGAGTGCGCCGAGGATCGCGTCGCCGCTCAGCTTCAGCGAGTCGATGATCGGCAGGATCAGCGCGGCTGACGAGGACGACATCAGCACGACGTACAGCGCTGTGTGGCCGGTGCCGAAGCCGTGGGCGATCGCGATCGCCGCGGGCACTGACAGGGCGGCGACGCCGATGGCACGACCCGTGCCGCTCCGGATCGACGCGACGATCGCGGGGTTGCGAATCGGCACATGCGAGCCGGCGACGAACATCACCAGCGCGAAGCCGATGTTGGCGAGGAACGTGAACATCCGGTCCGACGCGTGGAGCGTGTTGCTACCCGTCGGTCCGAGCACGACGCCGGCGAGCAGCTCGCCCAGCACCACCGGAAGGTGCCATCGCTTCGGCAGCGCGAGAACCGGCCCGAGGATGCCGACCGCGATGATCAGCGAGAGTGTGGCGAACGACATCTAGGCGTCCGCGATGCGGCACGGGATGTCGGTGTTCTCGTCGACGTGGTAGCTCGCGCACACCCGGTGGTAGCCGTCGGCGATCTGCATCGGGAGCCCGGTCGAGAGGCCGCCGCGAATCAGCAGGACCGGCGACAGGTGCTTGCCGTCGCGGATCTTCTGCAGGTCCGACGCGACGTGCGCGTTGTCAGTGGGCAGCAGTGCAAGCTGTGCCGCGCGCAGGATGTCCTTCGCCTTTCGGCGGACGAGTGGCGCGGACTGCAGCTTGACGGCGAGATCGTGGGCGACGGTGGGATCCGCGAGTAGCGACAGGTACGCCTCGGCGGCCGGATAGTCGTGTTCCTCGGGCTCGTCCTTCCAGAGCACGGCATGCATTGAGACCCCTCCTCCTCAACCCGCGATGAGTATGTCGCCTCCGGGAACATTGACCGCAACGCGTGGCGTCATAAGGATCAGCGCATGAACCGGATCCGCTGTACCGCGTCCGCCGCTGTGCTTGTCGCGTTGTCGGGTCTGACGCCGCTGCTCCCGGGCGCGGCACACGCCGGCGTGGTGACGGCCGGCCGGCTCGTCTACGTGACGGCGGACGGGGAGCTGGACGAGGTCACTGTCAGCAGCGACGGCAGCACGGGAGTCGTGTTGCGGCTCGGCCCGATCACGACCGTCACCGCCCCCAGCACCGTCGAGGCGCAGAACGCGGTCGTGTCCGGCGACGGAGACTGGCTGGCGTGGTCCGAGGTGATCAGCAAGCCGGACCCGACGTACGGCTCGCTGCAGACGGGCGGCCGGATCGCGGTTCGCAACCTGACGACGGGAAGCACGTTCACCCTGTCCACCGAGGACTACCCCCTCGGCTTTGCCGGTCACACCTTGGTCGTCATCGGTGCGCACACTCGCCGGCTCGTGATGCAGCCGTCACCCCATCTCGTCAGGATCCATGACGGCGGCGCGTATGCCGTTGCGACGTACGCACGCGGCATCGTCGACGTGTCGTCCGCCGTTGGTGGGAAGAACGACTCGATCGAGACCGACCGGCTGCGGCTCACAACCTTCGCCGGCCATCACACGCTGCTCCACCGCTACAAGGTCGGGACCGACTACCGGTCGGCAGCGGCCAACGTCGACGCGGTGAGCTCCGACGGCACGAAGCTGCTCATCGAGCGCGGCAACCATCAGGACTTCGAAGGGCTCGGTCCGAGCTCACTGTTCGACACGTTCGCGCTGACCGGCGCGCATGCACGGCACCAGCTCGGCCACTACGGAAGCAACGCGTCCGACTGGCGGATGGCGGGCGCCACTTTCGTCGGTGCCCACAACACGCCGTGGCTCGCGCTCCACAGCGGGTACGGGTCGAAGGCGAGCGGGTACGCCGTGCGCGGCGTCGTCGTCCGGTACGCCAACGGGCAGTGGGTGAAGCAAGGCAACGGCATCGCGGTCGCCGGCAACCAGGCGGGCTACGTCGCGATCCAGGGCGGCACCTGGGAGCCGGTGAAGAACTCGCCGGCCGGGGAGTACCAGACCAGTCCCGGCGGCTCGGCGTTGCTGGAAGGACCTGGGGGACAGCATCCGCTGTCGAACGTCTCGGCCACGCAGCTGCTCTGGGTCGAGTGAGGGGTCGAGGAGAGCTCGGTCAGAGGAACGCGCCGGACGGCAGGTAGGCGCGCGGCGGAGTTGCGCCGCGCCAGAACACCGGGCCGCCGGGCGTGACCTTGAGCCGCGCCGCGAAGCACGCCTCGATCGCCCACTGCTGCTCGCTGGTGAGGTGGAAGACGTTCATCTCGACGTCCTGCGCCGCGGCGCGCAGGAAGCAGTGCCACAACAACGCGGCTGCGGTCGCGTCGTCCGTCGCCGCCAGCAGGTAGACCTCGTCACCCCGGCGGTACGCATACCCGCGTCCCGCGGCGTCGGCCACGACGTACATGTCCGCCCATGACGCGATCAGCGCATGGTCCGGGCCGCGGCCGGCGCCTCTGACGGCACGGTCGATCCCGTCGGCGAAGGGGTGGTCGGCCGGACCTCCGTCGCGCACCCGTGCGACCGAGGCGGGCGCCGCGTCGACCACCGGCTTTCCGGTCGCGGCCATCTGCGGGAACAACGCGAAGCCGCTCGTGGCGTACAAGCGGATGGCTCGAGGATCGCTGCTCGACTGGATGGCGGCGCGCTCGCACCCCGCCGCATGCCGCAGCGTCGCGTCGAGCAGGCGGCGGCCGATTCCCGTCGACTGCACGGTGGGGTCGACCACCAGGAGTGACAGGCCCCAGAGGTCGTCCCGTCGCAGCGCCATGGCGCAGCCGACGATCCGGCTGTCGCGCGTCGCGACCCAGGCGCCACCTTCGTCGTGCGCGACGAAGTGGCGGTGCAGGCCCGCCAGCTCCCGCTGATGCGCAGCCAGGTCAGCCACCGGCTCGCCGGTCTGGTCCGCGAGCGCGGCAAACGCGGCCCCCTGCACGCGGACGGTCTGCTCGACGTCGTCGGGCCTCATCGGCCGCAACGTCACCTCGCCCACCTGCATGTGCCTAGCAGGCTGGGCTAGAGAAACGCGCCGGACGGCAGATAGGCGCGCGGCGGAGTTGCACCGCGCCAGAACACGGGGCCGCCGGGCACGACCTTCAGGCGCGCCGCGAAGCAGGCGTCGATCGCCCACTGCTGCTCGCCGGTCATGTGCTCCACCGACACTTTGAGATTGCTGTCGGCGGCGAACTCGAAGCAGTGCCAGAGCAACGCCGTCGCGGTGGCGTCATCGGTCGCCGCGAGCAGGTAGACGTCGCCGTCGCGCACGTACGCGTAGCCGCGACCGGGGCCGTCGTCGACGACGAAGCACGTGGCGCCGATGCCGCCGATGAGCTCGTGGTCCGGGCCGCGGCCGGCCCCGCGTACGGCGCGATCGATCGCGTCGAGGAAGGTCGTGTCGCCGACGGCGCCGGAGCGTACCGCGTGGTTGCGCGGCGGCCGGGCATCGAGCGACGGCTTGCCGGACGCGGCGACCTGCGGGAACAGCTCGAAGCCGCTGGTGGCGTACGCGCGAATCGCTCGAGGGTCAGTGCTCGACAAGATGACCGCCCGGTCGCACCCGTCGGCGTACGCCAACGCGGCGTCGAGCAGCTTACGGCCGGCGCCGGCCGATTGCCTTGCTGGATCGACCACCAACAGCGACAGACCCCATAGCGTCCCGCGTCTCAGCGCCAGCGCGCATCCGACCAGTTGACCGTCAATGGTCGCGACGAACGACCCTCCGGGGTCGTGGGTCACAAAATGATGGTGGCGCAGCTTCGCGCGGTTGCGCTGGTAGTCAAGGACCGGCTCGGGTTGCTGACCCTCGCGGCGGCCGAGATCGCTGAATGCGTCGATCTGGATCCGCACCGTCTCCTCGACATCTGCCTCGGTCATCGGCCGAAGCTGCGTCTCGCTCACCCGTGTTGCCTAGCAGCAGGGTGAGGATGTCGTCATGCGAGTTGTCGTGGCGCCCGACAAGTTCGGCGGCACTCTGACCGCCGCCCAGGCCGCGAAGGCGCTCGCCGCGGGCTGGCACGACGTCGCTCCGGCCGACGAGCTGGTGCTGGTCCCGCTCTCGGACGGCGGCCCCGGTTTGATCGCCGCGCTGGCGACGGCCCTGCCCGGCAGCCGGATCCACGAGGTCGAGGCGAGCGGACCGACCGGGGTGGTGCGCCGGCGGGGAGTGCTGCTGGCGCGCGAGACGGCGTACGTCGAGTCGGCGATCGCGTGCGGGCTGGACGAGCTGCGCGCCGAGCGCGGCGACGTGGGTACGGCGTCGACGTACGGCGTGGGGCAGCTGATCGCCGCCGCCATCGAGGCCGGCGACGAGGTGCGGACCGTGGTGGTCGGCCTGGGCGGGTCCGGGACCAACGACGGCGGTGCCGGCATGTGGGCGGCGCTCGGCGCGGAGCCGCGCGACCGGCTCGTCGGCGGCGGCGCCGGGCTGCGCGATCTTGACGGGCTGGTTGCGCCGGCCGGGCTTGGGGTGCGCCTGGTCGCGGCGACCGATGTCGACAACCCGTTGCTGGGGCTGCACGGGGCGACGGCCGTCTACGGGCCGCAGAAAGGGGCCGATCAGGCGGCGATCATGTCGCTCGACGCGGCGCTGGAGCGGTGGGCGGACGCGGTCGAGCCCGCCGTGGGCCGCCCGGGGCTGCGCACCCATCCCGGCGCCGGCGCGGCCGGGGGGCTCGGCTTCGGGCTGCTCGCGCTGGGCGCGGAGCGGGAGTCGGGCGCAGACCTGGTCATGGCCGCGGTCGGGCTCGCCGATGCGATCGAGGGCGCCGAGCTGGTCGTGACCGGGGAAGGCAGCTTCGACGCCACGTCGCTGCGAGGGAAGGTGGCCTCCGGCGTGGCGGAGCGGGCGCAGGCGGCCGGGGTCCCGTGCGTGGTGGCGGCGGGCCAGGCGCACGTCGGCAGCCGCGACGCTTCCGCCCACGGGTTCGACGAGGTGTGGTCGGTCGCCGACCAGCTGGGCTCGGCCGAGGCCGCGCTGGCGGCCGGCGCGGCCGGCGTCCGCGCGCTCGGAGCGGCGCTGGCGCGGTCATGGTCGCGATAGCGAGCGTGGTTCTGCGCCGCTGAGCGTGGAACAACCCGGTTGCGAGGGTGGTTGCGTACCATGGAGCCACCGCAATAAGAGGAGCGATCGCCACCATGACCGTCCAGGACAGCGCCGAGACCACTGTCGAGTCCGTCGTACTCAGCGAGACGGCCGCGTTGAAGGTGAAGAGCCTGCTCGAGCAGGAGGGTCGCGACGACCTCGCGCTGCGGATCGCGGTCCAGCCGGGCGGGTGCTCGGGGCTGCGCTACCAGCTGTTCTTCGACGAGCGCACGCTCGAGGGCGACACGTTCAACGACTTCGGCGGCGTCAAGGTCGTCGTGGACCGGATGAGCGTGCCGTACCTCACCGGCGCGACGATCGACTTCGTCGACACGATCGAGAAGCAGGGCTTCACGATCGACAACCCGAACGCCCAGGGCTCCTGCGCCTGCGGGGACTCGTTCCACTAGATCGCCGCAAGATCAAGACCCGCAACAAAGGGGGACGGCTTCGGCCGGCCCCCTTTTCGCTGCCCGGTGGCGGTTCCGCTGCCCGATCGCGATTCGTATGTGACATGGGTGTCGTGATCTGCGACACGTATGTCACATACGGGCGGCAATTCACGACAGCTGTGTGACATAGGGACGAGCGTCACAACACGTATGTCACATGCGATCCGCGAGACAGGGCAGCGGGAGGCCGGTAAGCGGTAGCCGTCCCCTCGCAGTTGCGGGTTCGGTCTTGACGTTGCGAGCTGTCGAGCGCGGGACCTACCCGAGGTAGTCGGCGAAGGCGTGCTCGGCGTCCCTCATCAGGTTGACCGCGGCGTCGGGGATCCGAATCACGAGGTCCCGGGCCGGCTCGACCAGGTCGATGACCCGCTTGGCAGCCTGCCGGGGTACGCCGAACGCCGCCGCCGGGATCGCCCGGGCGTCGGCCACCAGGTCCGCGAGGGTGCCGGTGCCGTGCTCGAGAGAAGCGTGCCGTCGCGCTCCGCGCGCCATCGGGCTGGGCGTCATACGGCGGACGCTAAGGGTGACCCGTGAGTAACGGAAGCCCTACCCATCGGTAGTTTTCACGCGTGCGCATTGCCGTGAGCGGATCGATCGCGACCGACCATCTGATGACCTTCCACGGAAGGTTTGCCGAGCAGCTGCTGCCCGATCAGCTCGCCACGCTGTCGGTCTCGTTCCTGGTCGACCATCTCGAGGTGCGGCGTGGGGGAGTGGCGGCCAACATCTGTTTCGGCCTCGGGATCCTCGGCCTGCGCCCGGTCATGGTCGGCTCGGTCGGGGCGGACTTCGGCGAGTACCGCGACTGGCTCGAGAGCCACGGCGTGGACACCTCCGGCGTGGCCGTCTCCGCCACCCGGCACACGGCGCGCTTCGTGTGTACGACGGACTCCGACCAGAACCAGATCGCGTCGTTCTACCCGGGCGCGATGAGCGAATCGGCCGACATCGACCTCGGCACGCTCGGCGACCTCGACTTGGTCCTGATCAGCCCCAACGCACCCGATGCGATGGTGGCTCACGCCGCGCACTGCCGTGACCACGGCATCCCGTTCGCCGCGGACCCGTCCCAGCAGCTCGCCTCGCTCGAGGGCAAGGCGATCGAGACCCTGCTCGACGGCGCCCAGATCCTGTTCGGGAACGCCTACGAGTCCGCGCTGCTCGAGAGCAAGACGGGCCTGTCGGCCGAGCAGGTGCTCGCCGCTGTCGGCACCCGGGTGACCACCCACGGCCCTGACGGCGTCGTGATCCAGCGATCCGGCGGGGACGACCTGCGCGTCCCCGTCGTCCCCGCCGAGAAGATCGTCGACCCAACCGGCGTCGGGGATGCGTTCCGGGCCGGCTTCCTGGCCGCGCGGTCGTGGGGCCTGAGCCTCGAGCGGGCCTCCCAGCTCGGCTCGCTGCTCGCGACCTGCTGCCTGGAGAGCCTCGGTCCCCAGGAGTACGTCCTCGACAAGGCGGCGGGCAAGGAACGGCTCGCGGCGGCGTACGGCGAAGACGCCGCGGTCGAGATCGCGGCCCATCTGTGACCCCTGCTCGGCGGGCCCGGGACAACTGCGTGCCGGACACGCCGCCCCTGCTCGTAGTTGCGCGAAGCCGCTGCGTTAGGTTTGGGCGCGTGCTTCGACGCTCCACCCGCATCGCTCGGATCGCCGTTATTCCCGCCGTGGTGCTGCTGGCGAGCGGCTGCACCGGTGAGTCGGCGAAGTGGGAGCGTGGCGGCTGGCCGCAGCCGGTCACCAAGCAGGGCCGCGACGCGCTCCACCTGTGGCAAGGCGCCCTGATCGCCTCGCTCGTCGTCGGCGGGCTCGTGCTCGCGATGATCATCGGCGCTGCGGTGATGTTCCGGCGCCGGACGCCGGACCAGATGCCGCGCCAGGTCCGCTACAACCTCCCGATCGAGGTCCTCTACACGTTCATCCCGATCGTCGTGGTGTCCGTTTTGTTCTACTTCACGGCCATCGGCGAGAACCGCGAGGACAAGATCGTCGACACCCCGAACACGCTGCAGGTCGGCGTCGTCGGGTTCCAGTGGTCCTGGCAGTTCAACTACCTCGCGGACGGCCTGTCGGTCACGGGCCGGCCCGGCGAGCCGCCGACCATGGTGGTCCCGGTCAACCGGCCGATCCACTTCTATCTGACCTCGCCGGACGTCATTCACTCGTTCTGGGTGGTGCCGTTCCTGTTCAAGCGGGACGTGATCCCCGGTCACCCCAACCAGTTCGAGGTCACGGTCACCTCGACCGGCACGTTCGCGGGCAAGTGCGCGGAGTACTGCGGCGTCGACCATGACCGCATGCTGTTCAACGTGCGCGCGGTGTCCGAGGCGGACTACGAGGCGTGGCTCGCCAAGGCGAAGGCTGCGGCGACCGCGGGCACCAACAAGGAGCTCACGCTCTACACCGGTCCGAAATCCGGGCCCAAGGTCCGAGGAGGCTACCTGTCGTGACGGTCGTCGAGCCGGTCCGCAGGGTTCGCCCCCAGCGGGTCCACGTCGTACCGGGCAGCCGGGTCGTGCGCTGGATCACCAGCACCGACCACAAGGTCATTGGGCTGCTCTACCTGATCACCTCGTTCGTGTTCTTCATCATCGGCGGCATCATGGCCGAGCTCATGCGTACGGAGCTCGCGCGGCCGGGTCAGCAGCTGCTGAGCTCAGAGACCTACGACCAGATGTTCACGATGCACGGCACGATCATGCTGCTGTTCTTCGCGACGCCGCTGTTCGTCGGATTCGCCAACGTCGTGATGCCACTGCAGATCGGCGCCCCGGACGTCGCGTTCCCGCGGCTGAACATGTTCAGCTACTGGCTGTTCCTGTTCGGCGGGCTGATCATGATGTCCGGCTTCCTCACGCCCAACGGCGCCGCGGACTTCGGCTGGTTCGCCTACACGCCGCTGTCGGACGCGATCCACTCGCCGGGAGCGGGCGCTGATCTGTGGATCATGGGTCTGACGCTGTCCGGCTTCGGCACGATCCTCGGCGGCGTCAACTTCGTCACGACGATCATCTGCTTGCGCGCGCCCGGCATGACGATGTTCCGGATGCCGATCTTCACGTGGAACATCCTGTTCACGTCGATCCTCGTGCTGGTCGCCTTCCCGGTGCTCGCCGCGGCGCTGTTCGCGCTCGAGGCGGACCGCAAGTTCGGCGCCCACATCTTCGATCCGAACAACGGCGGTGCGGTGCTCTGGCAGCACCTGTTCTGGTTCTTCGGCCATCCCGAGGTCTACATCGTCGCGTTGCCGTTCTTCGGCATCATCTCCGAGGTCATCCCTGTCTTCAGCCGAAAACCGCTGTTCGGCTACAAGGGCCTCGTCTTCGCGACGATCTCGATCTCCGGCCTGTCGATCACCGTGTGGGCGCACCACATGTTCGCCACCGGCGCGGTGCTGCTGCCGTTCTTCTCGCTGCTGAGCTTCCTGATCGCCGTACCGACGGGCGTGAAGTTCTTCAACTGGATCGGCACGATGTGGCGCGGCGCGATCTCGTTCGACACCGCGATGCTGTTCGCTATCGGCTTCCTGATCACGTTCCTGCTGGGTGGTCTGACCGGCGTCCTGCTGGCCTCGCCGCCGATCGACTTCCACGTGTCCGACTCGTACTTCGTGGTGGCGCACTTCCACTACGTGCTGTTCGGCACCGTCGTGTTCGCGATGTTCTCCGGCTTCTACTTCTGGTGGCCGAAGATGACCGGCACGATGCTCGACGAGCGGCTCGGCAAGATCCACTTCTGGACGCTCTTCGTGGGCTTCCACACAACGTTCCTCGTCCAGCACTGGCTGGGGGTGGAAGGCATGCCACGCCGGTACGCCGACTACCTGCCGACTGACGGCTGGACCACGCTGAACACGGTGTCGACCATCGGCGCGTACATCCTCGGCCTGTCGATGCTGCCGTTCATGTACAACGCGTGGCGATCGTGGGTGGGCAAGAACGAACGGGTCATCGGCGACGACCCATGGGGCTACGGCAACTCGCTCGAGTGGGCGACGTCGTGTCCGCCGCCGCGGCACAACTTCACCTCGGTGCCCCGGATCCGCTCGGAGCGTCCGGCGTTCGACCTGCACTACCCGCATCTTGCCGGCCTCGCTGAGCAGCACTCGACACCCGTCGAGTCGGGGGCCTAGCCATGAGAGTCGAGGCGTTCCTCTTCGGGTTCATCGCGGTCTTCCTGCTGGGCGCGGACATCGTCTACTGGTTCACCTCCCACGACCCGACCGGCACGACGGCACTGGCGCTCGGCGTCGGGCTCGGGACCCTGGTCGCGACGTACATGTACGTCACCGGCAAGCGGATCGACCCGCGCTGGGAGGACCTCGACGACGCCGACATCGCGGACGGCGCGGGGGAGATCGGATTCTTCAGCCCCTACAGCTGGGCGCCCCTGTGGTGCGCCGGCTCGGCCGCGGTCATCTTCGCCGGTGTCGTGTTCGGCTGGTGGATGGTCTTCCTCGGCGGCGCGTTCGCCGTACCCGCGGTGGGCTCGATGCTGTTCGAGTACTACTCGGACGAGGCCTGAGGCCTACTCCGAGGCGGCTTGCAGCCAGGCGGTCTTGGCCGCCGCGGCGTCCGCCCAGATCGCGTCCTGGCTCGGCCGTTCCCGGCTGTTGATCGCGGCGGAGTCGGGGTCAGCGGTGCTGACGAGATCGCAGAGCAGCGCGAGGGGAACACCCTCCGCCAGCCAGCGCATGACGGGGGAAGTCGTCATGTCGGCCCCCAGGCTCTGCTCGTGTCGAATCGGGTCGTCGCTGCTAATGACAAGGATGTGATTCGACCCGAATCCTCCCACACTTGAGTCACGGAAGGCCTCAGCCGCCACGTTTCCCGGGCATTTTCGATTGGTTCGGCCGTACGGCGTAACGCCGGGGAGAATGCAGGCGTGATCGGGGATCTGCGGGTCAATGGGCGGCTGACCATCCCTGCCGGTGAGCTGGAGTGGCGGTTCTCGCGCTCGTCCGGGCCGGGCGGGCAGTCGGTGAACACCGCGGACAGCAGGGTGGAGCTGTCCTTCGACGTGGCCGGCTCGCCCTCCCTCGGTGCGACCTACCGGCAGCGGGCGTTGGAGCGCCTGTCGGGCCGGCTCGTGGACGGTGTGGTGTCGGTCAGCGCGCAGACCGAGCGCTCGCAGCTGCGCAACCGCGAAGCCGCGATGGACCGGCTGGCGGAGCTGCTGCGCGAGGCCGTCGCTGCGCCCCCCAAGGAACGCCGCCCGACCCGCCCGACCAAGGCGGCGAAGCAACGCCGCATCGACGCCAAGAAGCGGCGCGGGGAGACCAAGCAGCAACGCCGCCGCCCCGCCACCGACGACTAGGAGCAAGCAATGTGGCATTGCGTTACCAAGTCGGGCGGTTTTAGGCGTCATCTGGTGGGGCGATGCCACATTGCTTTCCGGCAGGTTGACCAAGCCCTCGGCTGGGCGGTCCCCGGGTGACGCCGGCACCGGAGGGTCCGCATCCGCTACTCGTGTACGACGGCGACTGTGCGTTCTGCACCAGCTCGGTTCGCTTCGCGGAGCGCTGGATGAAGCCCGCCGTCGACGCACTGCCCTGGCAGCGTGCCGACCTCGTTGGGCTCGGCCTGACGGCAGCCGCCTGCCGCGAGGCCGTGCAGTACCGCGACGCGGCCGGCCGCTGGCATTCGGCCGGGCGAGCGGTTGCGGCGCTGCTCAGCGACTCCCGGTTCCCGTGGTCCGTGCTGGGAGGTCTCGCGCGGCTGCCGGGGCTGGCGTGGCTTGTCGACCGGCTCTACCGGGTGGTCGCGGCCAACCGGTCACGGCTGCCGGGCGGCACGCCGGCCTGCAGCGTCGCTACTGATCGGACGGAGCAGCCAGGCTGAATGCCCAGACACCGTTGGCCTTCGCCAGCGGGTTCAGGGTCGTGTTCAGTGGCGTCGCCTTGCAGGGCGCCTTGAGCGGTCCGGGCAGGTTGTCGCAGGTCTTGAACTCCACGTCGCTCTCAGAGGTGCCGGTGCCGACCACCACCATGTTCGCGGTGATCGCGGCACCGGAGGAGACCGGGGCGCCGGTAGGGAACGCCCACAGCAGCCTTCCGGTGCGAGCGTCGAACGCCCGGAGCAGATCGTCCACCGCGCCGCTGTAGACGACACCGTTCGCGGCGGTCGTCGGACCGTACGTCGGTGCCTGGACCGCCGCCCAGACCCTCGCGCCGGTCGTGCCGTCGAAGCCGACCAGCGGGGTCGCCAGGTCGAGGATCTTGTCGGTCGGCTGCAGCTTCTCCTTGCCGGATGTCTCGTCGAAGTACACCGGGGTGTTGATGGCAGCGCTCCCGAAGACCATGGGGCGGCCGGCGACGGACATCTCGGCGGTCGAGCCGAGCAGACCGCCCAAGGCGAACCCCGCCTGGAGGTTCCCGCTGCCGCTCTCGGCGCGGTTCCAGATCTGCTTGCCCGTGTTCCGGTCGACGACGTAGTAGTGCCCGCTCTTGTTTGCCTCACCAACCACCGGACGCCCCGACGGCAACGTGAACAGCTGCGCGCCGGCCCCGAAGTCGTCATCGGTGACGTCGTTGCGCGGGAACGCCTGGTAGCTCCACACCGGCTTCGCGGTGATCGCGGACATCCCGATGACCGCTTGAGACAGCCAAGACCAGCGACGGTTGTAGTCGTAGTAGCCGCCAGGACGGCAGTAGGGGTCGGAGCCGTCCGCCGGGCAAGGCTTGCGCCCGTTGTTCGGACAGTCGGCGGTGCCGAAGTAGAGCATTGCGCGCCGCGCGCGGGTCGCGGCGTGCGGGTCGAGCGCGAGCGCCGGTGATGACCACACGTTGCCGCAGCCGAACAGGCCGTGATGGGTGTACGGCTCGGGGTTGAAGTGCCACACCACGTGACCGGTGGCCGCTCGCAGCGCCCACATGCCCTCGCCGACGTACCCGCTGTCCTGGTTGGCATCGCTGCCGAAGAACACCTCCGGGCCGCCGGGAGCGCCGGCCCAGACGATCGGCGAGGACTCGATCTCCCCGGTGCTGGTCGGGTGCTTCGGATCGACGTTGACCGCCCACACGACCCGGTCGCGGTCAGGCATCGGCCCGGGGGAGGCGTCCAGGGCATACATCGTGTCGCCGCCGCCGACGAACACCAGGCGCCGGTGACCGACGGTCGCGATCGCCGCCGACGACGTGATCGTTCCGTAGGAGCCACGGTGGAGGTCGGCGTTGCCGTCGGTTCGGTGCGGGCCGAGCGTGGTCTGCCAGATCACCTTGCCGGTCTGCAGGTCGAGGGCGTAGAACTCGCCGTCCCACGCCCCGACGTACACCGTGCCGGCAGCGATCGACGGGCTGGCGGTGACCACGTCATGGGCGTGGAAGTACCACTTCGGCAGCAGGGTCGAGACGTTGGAGACCTTCGGCGCCTCGGGGCAGGACGTCGAGAACGTCCGTGCCGGGTTCTGGCCGAACATCGGCCAGTCGCAGCTGAAGGGGCTGGCGTGAGAAGCGCGCGCGCCGTACGCCGCGGGCATGACCAACCCCGCGAGGAGCGCGACAAGGGGAAGAGCGATACGCATCGCGACCGACCGCCCACCCATGGTCGAACGTTCGACGTTGAGCCCGCCATCCCTCGTTGCGCCGAAGAAGGGACCAAAGGCCCGAGAGCTGGACGACCGATGGCCGGGGCCAACCATTGGCGGCTCATGATCGTCTTCGGTGTGTGCAGAGACGCGCACGACGAGCCCGGACAGCTTTCGCCGTAGGCGCCGCGCTTCTCCTCGGTGCCTGCGGCGGCGGCTCGCCGGTCCACCACGCGCTGATACGCCCGACTGCGACGGCGCTCGCCACCCCTTCGGCCGGCTCGACGTCGACGGTCGCGGCGCCGGCCGAGCGGCTGGTCAGGTGGCACGGACCGGTCATGAACATCTTCGTCCACCCGCTCGTGCTGCAGCCGAAGCTCGCCTTCACGTCCGACTCGCTCGGGCTCGGGTTCCAGGAGTACTTCGTCACGGCGTACGAGTTCCAACGGATTCTCGAAGGACTGTGGCGGCACGGCTGGACCCTCGTCGACGCCCACCAGGCCGCCGCCGGCGACGTGATGGTGCCGAAGGGCCGCAAGCCGCTGGTGCTGTCCGAGGACGACGTCAACTACTACCGCTACTTCGACGGCCGCGGTCTCGCGGCGCGTCTGGTGCTGACGAGCAGCGGCCGGATCCTCGCCGAAACCGGTGGACGGCGGCCGGTCACGACCGACCAGGACGTCGTGCCGATGGTCGACGAGTTCGTCGCGCAGCATCCCGACTTCTCGGTGAGCGGCGCGAAGGGCGTTCTCGGCCTTACCGGCTACGAGGGTCTGCTCGGCTACCACCACCTGCACAACGCCGTCGAGCGGCGGCAGGTCAGCGCGCTGGCCACGGCGCTCAAGGCGGATGGCTGGTTGCTGGCGAGCCACACTTACGGCCACATCGACCTGACCACCGACTCGCTCGCGGCGATCGGCTACGACACCCAGCGCTGGAAGCAGCTCGCGGTGCCGCTCATCGGCCGCACCGACCTGCTGATCTACCCGTTCGGTGCCCGTCCCTCAGCGGCGGGAGCCGCGTTGCTGCGCCACGCCGGGTTCCGGATCCAGTTCGACATCGACGTGCGGCCGCGCCGCTATCAGCTCGGCGGCGCGATCCTGATGAGCCGGCTGCACATCGACGGCTTCGCCTTCCAGGCGCCCGAGCGGATGCGACCGCTGTTCTCGGTACGGCGGGTGATGGATCCCGAGCGACCCTGGCCGGTGGGCTTGTGAAGGAATCCCGGCGTCCTGACACCGGATTCCATTCACAAACCGGTGCCGCACCAGCCCAGACGGGGGTGGCCCGGGGGCAGCGTCACCGACACGGTCGCCTTCGCCTTCCGCGCCAGCCGCCCATGTGGTGCTAGCTCGAAGACGACGTCTGCGTTTGGGTCGAGACGTGGGCGGGAGATCAGAACGGCCTCGAGACCTGAGCCCAGGCTGCGCCACCGACCGTTGATGTCCAGGAACCTCATCGGTGATTCGGACGTGTTGGACAGCGAGGCGAGCAACACCCAGCCGCGGTCAGCTACCTGGCGGCTCCAGAGCGGGCGAATCCACCAGCCCCGTGGCTCCGTCCAGCCAGCCCCAGGATGCGAGCATGCCGTTTCGCTCTGCCACTTCGAATCGTGCTGACTGTGGGTGTCGATCACGACCCAGCCGTGATCGGGATGGTCGTGCCACCGCAGGGTCCATGCCGTCGACCGACGGCTCCGTCGTCGCCCATCGGCCGATACGGAGACGTCGAGCTCCCCATCGACCCGAACTACCGGATCGCCATCGAGCCAGGCGGCGACCGTCCATCTATCGGCGCGTTGTTGCCGCGAGACCTGCGCCGCACCGGCTTCGTTCTCGACCGCGCGACGCGACACCGCTCTGAGCTCACGCATGGGACCGAACATCAGCGGGCTGTCGTCGAACACTGAACTCGAGGCCAGCCACTCGACATAGCGGGTCATCGCTTCGGCGAGACCGTGAGGCGTCGCATCCGGCACGACGGCTGATCATTGCAGACATCCGCCAGCCGGGCATGTCACGCTCGGCTCGTGACCGACCGAGAATCGGCGCCACGTTCGATGACCGAACTGGCTCGGCATATCGCTGACGCGGACGCGGACGCCATTCGACCGTCCGATCCGGAGGAGGCGGCGCGCCAGGCACGAATCAGTCGCTTCATTGTTCGCACCTTGGTGTGGATCCTGCTTGTCTCGGCGTGCGGAACGGGCGGCGTGCTGAGTCACTCAGCCGTTGCGGCCGGCATCGGCATCGGGCTATACGTCTTGATGTTCTGCGGCGTTGGTGCCGCGATCGTGCGCGAGGTTCGCCGAAGGCGGGTGCTACCGGCGGGGGGAACCCGGACGATCGATCAGAACAGCTAGTCCTCGGGGTGCGGCTGGGTGTCGGGCACCGTCTCGCGAGGCTCGGCCCAGAAGTTCTCGAGCTTCGCCCGGGTCTTGTCCAGCACCCCGACCGGACGGGTCACCGTCTGCGTGTGCGTCGGCGTCACCGCGGCGTGCCCGTTACCGCTCGGCAGCTCGTGGTGGTCGTCGTGGCCGTGGTAGCCGATCTGCTTGGCGAGCGTCTCCGCCTTCTTCGCCGGCAGTGGCTCCTCGACCTCGATGTAGGCGCCGGAGGGAAGCCGGCGAATGATGCCGGTCTCCACGCCGTGATGGAGCAGCGCTTCGTCGTGATGCTGCAACCCGAGGCAGATCCGTTTCGTGACCTTGAACGCGATCGGTGGCAGGACGATCAGCAGCACCCGGAACACCCACGTCGTCGCCTGTAGCGACCAGTGGAATGTGCTCGCGAGGATGTCGTTGGAGCCCGCCGCGACCAGCACCATGTAGAAGGTCAGCGACATCACGCCGAGCCCGGTTCGTACCGGTACGTCGCGGGGCCGGTCCAGCAGGTTGTGGTAGCCCTTGTCCTTGAGAACCCAGGCCTCGATGTTCGGGTACAGCGCCAGCAGGTTGAACATGATCCCGGGGATGATCACGCCGGGGATGAAGATGTTCCACGCGATCGTGTGATGCCAGAGGTGGGTCTCCCAGTTCGGCATCATCCGCAGCGAGCCCTCGAGGAACAGGATGTACCAGTCGGGCTGCGAGCCCGCCGACACCTGTCCGGCGTTGTACGGCCCGTACAGCCACACCGGGTTGATCTGGGCGAACGCCGCGAGAGCAGTGACCATGCCGAAGACCATGAACAGGAAGCCGTTGGTCTTCAGGAAGAACCCCGGGTAGAACTTCGTCCCGATCACGTTCTCCTCGGTCTTGCCCGGGCCGGGGAAGTCCGTGTGCTTCTGGTGCCAGAGGATCATCATGTGCGCGCTGATCAGCGCGAGCAGGATGCCCGGCACCAGCAGCACGTGGATGATGAACAGCCTGGAGATGATGTCCTGGCCGGGATAAGGCCCGCCGAACAGGAAGTAGCAGACGTAGGTCCCGACAACCGGGATCGACTCCGCGACCGAGTAGGCGATCCGCAGGCCCGTACCCGACAGCAGGTCGTCCGGCAGCGAGTAGCCGCAGAAGCCCTCGAGGATGCCGAGGATCATCAGGATCGTGCCGATGTGCCAGTTGATCGTGCGCGGTTTGCGGAACGCACCGGTGAAGAACACCCGGAACATGTGCACGACGATCGACGTCACGAACAGCAGGGCGGCCCAGTGGTGGATCTGCCGCATCAGCAGGCCACCGCGTACGTCGAACGACAGGTGCAGCGTCGAGGCGTACGCGTCGGTCATCTGTACGCCGCGCAGCGGCTGGTAGCTGCCGTTGTAGACGACCACGCGCTGGCTGGCGTGGAAGAACAGCGTCAGGTAGACGCCCGACAGCAGCAGGATGACGAAGCTGTAGAGCGCGATCTCGCCGAGCATGAACGACCAGTGGTCCGGAAAGACCTTGTCCATGCTGCGCTTGAGGAAGTTCGCCGAGCCGAAGTGGTCGTCGGCGTACTTGAGGGCGCCGCGGGTGGCCTTCTCCGCCGGGCCCTGGTCCTCCGGGCGCTTCACCGGCTCGCCACCGTTCGCGTCAGCCTTCCTTGCGCTCATGCTCTGCGCTCCCAGAAGCTCGGCCCCACAGCTTGCGAGTAGTTGCCCATCGCGATGAAGTAGCCCTCGCTGTCGACGGTGATCCGCAGCTGCGGCAGTGGGCGGGCCGCCGGGCCGAAGATCACCTTTGCGTCACGGGACATGTCGAACGTCGACTGGTGGCACGGGCAGAGCAGGTGATGGGTCTGCTGCTCGTAGAGGCTGATCGGGCACCCGGCGTGCGTGCAGATCTTCGAGTAGGCAACGTGGCCCTGGTAGCCCCAGTCGCGTTCCTTCTTCGACAGGATCTCGTTGGGGCCGAACCGGATGAGCATCGTCGGCGCAAGTGCGTAGTCGTTGATGTCCTCGACGCCTTCGGGGATGACGGTCTGGATGCCGCCGATCTCCAGCGTGCCGAGCTTGATCGGCAGCTTGGTGTCGGCGTCGACGAGGCGGGTGCCTCGCTTCCACCCGGTGACGAGGAGGCTGTTGCCGGGCAGCGGGCCGAGGTCGCGCAACATGATCACGAGCGGCAGCGGGAACAGCCCGAGCGCGCCGAGCAGCGTGCGGCGTAGCAGCTTGTGCCGGCCGAGGCCCATGTCGTTGGCGCCGGCGAGGAAGGTGTTCTCGGCTTCGATCTCGTCGGCTTCGGGGGAGAAGAAGTCGTGCCGCTCCTGGACCACCTTCTCTTTCGGGAGCAGCTTCTTCGCCCAGACGATGAAGCCGGCGCCGATCGCGAACAGCGCGATCGCGAGCGAACCGCCGAGTGCGTAGTTGCTGTACTGCCCGATGTTGTCGCGGATCGAGATCGCGAAGTAGGCGACGACGAAGAAGATCAGCATCACGATGCCGACGCCGAACAGCGCCGCCACCTGCAGCTCCGCGAAGCGCTCCTCTTCGGTGGTCTCCGCCTGCTGCTCGGTCACCGCCAGGTCTGAGGTGCGCTCGCCGACGTTCGAAGGGTTCTCCGCCGGGCGCCGCCCCACACGCTTACGAGGGGCTGGGACTCCGCTGTCGTCCGTGCTCATGCCTTGCTTCCGATCCACATCGTGACGATCACCAGGCCGCCGATTCCCACCAGCCAGGCGACCGCGGTCTCCGTCACGGGGCCGACGCGGCCGAGACCGGCGCCGCCGGGGTTGGGTTCGGTCTTGATGTCGCGGATGTAGGCGATGATCGCCAGCTTCTGCGCGGGAGAGATCTCCTGGTCACCGAAGACCGGCATGTTCTCCGGACCGGTGATCATCGCTTCGTAGATCTGGCGGGGCGTCGCGTCGGACAGTGACGGCGCGAACTTGCCGTAGGTCAGCGCGCCGCCCGAGCCCGCGAAGTTGTGGCACTGCGCGCAGTTCGTCCGGAACAGTGCGCCACCGTAGGCGACGTCGGCGCTCTGGTAGTCGATGTTCGTCGGGATGGCCGGCCCGGCTCCGAGGCTGGCAACGTACGTCGCGAGCTCCTGGATCTGGGTCTCGCTGTACTTGTTGACCGGCTTGCGCAGCGCTTCCGGGCCGTGCTGCTGCAGCGGCATGCGCCCGGTGCCGACCTGGAAGTCGACCGCGGCGGCGCCGACGCCGATAAGGCTCGGGGCGCGGACGCCGCCTTCGGCGTTCAGGCCGTGGCAGGAGGCGCAGCCTTGCAGGAACAGCTGGCGGCCGGCCTGGATCGCGGGGTCGTCGTTCGACGCCGACGACGCGGCCGGCGCGAAACCGGCGTACAGCGTGCCGATCGTGCCGAGCGCAGCGACAAGGACGCCGAGCGACGCGATCTTGCGCCGCCGCGACCGGCCGACCGTCGGCTGCGGCTCAACCGTCTCCACTGGGGTCACGGGCTCCACTCTCGTCACCGGATCAGGTAGATGATCGTGAACAGGCCGATCCACACGATGTCGACGAAGTGCCAGTAGTACGACACGACGATCGCGGCGGTGGCCTGCGCAGGTGTGAACTTGCCGTACGTCGTCCGCAGCATCAGCAGCACGAAGGCGATCAGCCCGCCGAGCACGTGCAGCCCGTGGAAGCCGGTCGTTATGTAGTAGACCGACCCGTAGCCGTGCGAGGCGAGCGAGAAGTCGTTGTGCACGAAGTACTCGAACGACTGGCCCCCGATGAAGACCGCGCCCATGAAGAACGTGATCATGAACCAGTAGCGCAGCTTCTCGACGTCGCCGCGCTCGGCCGCGAACACGCCGAGCTGGCAGGTCACGCTGGACAGCACCAGGATCACCGTGAACGGCGTTGCCGTCTTCAGGTCGAGGACGACGCCCTTGGCGGGCCAGTGCGGCTCGTTGACCGCTCGGACCGTGAAGTACATCGCGAACAGTGCCGCGAAGAACATCAGCTCCGAGGACAGCCAGACGATGACACCGACGCTGAGCAGGTTCGGACGGTTGAGCGCGCCGTGCGGGCGGTGCTCGATCGCACTTGCGGAGGCCACGGCGTGATTCTTGCAGCCCGCTTTCGGCACGAGGCCCCCACCCCCACCGGCGCGTCGCTCGTGCTCTTGTGAACCGGGTGCGTCGAAATCTCCTGGCGGCCTGCACCTAGGATTCGGGCCATGCAGGAGGCCACGACCGAGCCGCGTCGGCTCACCGTCCTCGTCTACGCCAGCAGCCCGGAGACCCAGGATCGGGTGATCCGCGCGCTGGGCGAGCACCCCGAGCCCGGGCTCTCGATCGACGTGGTCACTCTCGACACGGGCCGCGCCACGATCGCCCGGCTCGACGAGGGCGGCGTGGACCTGGTGATCCTCGACGGTGAGGCCGCTCCGAGCGGCGGGATGGGCATCGCCCGCCAGATCAAGGACGAGATCGACGACCCGCCACCCGTCGTGCTGCTCGTCGCCCGCCGGGACGACGCCTGGCTGGCCACCTGGTCGCGTGCCGAGGCAGTGGTCCAGCACCCCGTCGACCCGGTCACCCTCGCGAACGCGGTCTCCTCGCTGATCGAGACGCGTCCCGAGGCTGCTGCAACCACCCACTGAGATGGCCGGCCCGAGCTGGCCGAACCTGCTGAGCCGGTTGCTGGCGGGGGAGTCGCTGTCCACCGAGGACACCGCGTGGGCGATGTCCGAGATCATGTCCGGCGCTGCGACCTCGGCGCAGGTCGCGGCGTTCGCCGTGGCGCTGCGCGCGAAAGGCGAGTCCGCCGCGGAGATCAGCGGCCTCGTCCACGGGATGCTGTCCTACGCCGAGCCGCTGCGGATCGAGGGCCGGCTGGTCGACACCTGCGGAACAGGGGGCGACCGCGCCGCGACGGTGAACATCTCCACGCTGGCCGCGCTGGTCGTCCGCGGCGCGGGCGCGACGGTCGTGAAGCACGGCAACCGGGCGGCGTCCTCGGCGTGCGGCTCCGCCGACCTGCTCGAGGAGCTGGGGGTGATGATCGACCTGGCACCCGCGGCGGTCGCGAGCTGCGTCGCGGAGGCGGGAATCGGCTTCTGCTTCGCCCGCGTGTTCCACCCGGCGCTGCGCCATGCCGGCGACGCCCGCGCCGAGATCGGCGTACCGACCTTCTTCAACATCCTCGGCCCGCTGGCGAACCCGGCCCGTCCCGGCGCGCAGGCCGTCGGGGTGGCGCACGAGCCGCTTGCCGGCGTGATGGCGGACGTGCTCGCCGCGCGCGGGACGGATGCGTTGGTGTTCCGCGGCAACGACGGTCTGGACGAGCTGTCGATCCACGCCCCGTCGCGGGTGTGGGTGGTGCGCGGCGGGCAGGTGCGCGAGGACGTCCTCGACCCGCAGGCGCTGGGCATCGCGCCGGCCGCCCCCGACGCGCTTCGGGGCGGGGACGCGGCGCTGAACGCCGCGATCACCCATCGATTCCTCGACGGTGAGCGGGGGCCGGTCCGCGACGCGGTCCTGCTCAACGCCGCCGCCGGCTTGGTCGCCTACGACGGGCCGAGCGATGCTCCTGTGGCGGATCAGGTGGCTGCGGCCATCCCGCGGGCGACCGAGTCACTGGACTCCGGAGCCGCGGCCGCGGCGCTGGCCGCGTGGGTCAGCGCCAGCAAGGCCGCCGCGACCTAGTCGGAGTCGGCGAGCCCGATCGAGAACGCCGCTTCGAGGTCGTGCTGGGAGTAGGCGCGGAACGCCACGTGGGTCTCGGTCGCGACGACGCCCTCGACCTTGTTCAGCTTGTCGGCGACGACGGACGCGATCTCTTCGTGTGAGCGCACCCGGATCAGCGCGATCAGGTCGATCTCGCCGGTGACCGAGTAGACCTCGCTCACGCCGGGGATCGCGGCGATCGCCTCGGCGACCTCGTTGATGCGATCGACGGCCGCCGAGGTGAAGACAATCGCGGTGATCACGCGCCCGACCCTACCCATGCGTGATTGCCATTGCGGCGGGCTCTAAGCCGTAGCAATGGCAATCACGACAGGAGGCGTTCGCCGAGGGTGAGTGCCCGCTCGATGACTCGGCCCTTGTCGGCAGTGATCGACGCGATCGGCCGGCCGTGGCGGGACTCGAGCGCATCGGCCCGCCCCGGCTCGCCGAGCTGCGCGGCGTACATCGTGAGCATCGGCGCGTAGTGCACCGCAGCGGCGGCGGCGTACCAGTCCTCGAGCGCCTCGAGGGTCACGTCGACCCCGCTCGCCTGCAACCCGGCGAGGTACGACGGCACCACCTGCTCCTCGATCGACTCGACGTCGACACCGGGCAGCACCTGCATCCACACCGGGTCCAGCGTCAGCTGGTCGATGTCCTGGCCGACGGCCCCGATCCCGACCTGCGACCAGTCGACGGCCACGGTGGTGCCGTCATCAGCCGCGATCAAATTGTGTGGCCACAAGTCGCAGTGGACGAGGCAAGCCGGCGCCGCCGCCACGATGGCCAGAAGGTCCTCACGTCGTGACCAGAGCACGGCAAGCCGGCCGCGCAAAGAATCCAGCAGCCGCAACGGTTCTGCGGCCCACACGGCGTCGTCCTCGAGCAGGTCGATGTGGCGGGCGAGCGCATCGACCCAGCCCCGCAGCCAGTGCCGGGACAGCCAGTCGTACGCCGGCAACGGCTCGCTGCCCGCGGCGTAGGCGCCCTGCGTCGTCCCGACATCGAACGCCACGCTCGCGTAGTCGCCGACCGGCCACGCCGCACCCGGCGTGCCCTCGACGTCCTCCATCCAGATCCACGCCTCATCCGCCGACGGCTCGGTCGTGAGCAGCCGGGCCGGCGCGCGCAGCTGCCCGGGCAATGACGTCAGCAGCCCCGAGTCGTAGCTGAGCCACTCCCGCTTCCAGTAGTTGCGGTGGTCCGGCGTCGCACCCGACACCCACAAGCCGTTCGGGTCGGCATCCTCACCCCGCCGCACGACCTTGATGACCAGCGACGCCTCGGACCAGTCGACGCGGAAGACGCCCCCGGTGACCGAGTGCAGCCGCAGCTCAGGGCTGATCGCGGTCACCAGGAACTCGCCGACGTCGTAGCCGACGGCGCGTTCGAGGTCCTCGCGGGCGATCTCCACGTCCACCCCCTCATCCGCCGGCCGAGCCGGCCTCGCCGACGCTGTCGGATGGACGCTAGATGGCGGCTCTTGCCGGGCGGTGGACCGGACGCAGGCCGCGGCGGTCGTCGAACGGGCGGGCCGCGGCGCGCCCCTGTTCGGCGGATTCGAGCCACTGTCGCAGCCGTCCGGCGCCGCCCACCGGCGAGCTCCACTCGCCGTCCAGCGCGATCAGCCGCGCGCCGGGTTCAGCGAGCCAGCTGAGGATCTGCCCGATCTCCTCGGCAGTTGCCGCGCCGAGGGGGCCGAAGTCTCGCCGTCCCGCCGGCGGCAGGACGGTCTCGGCGGTCGCCACGACGGCGCGGATGTACGGCGCGGGCGCGGCGCCGACCGGCACGGTTGCGGCACCGGCGAGCCGGCCGAAGCGCACGACGGCGAGATCCCACCCGCCGCCGAACCCGGGGCGCGCGGCCACCAGCTGCGGACAGCTCGCCAGCCCGGCCAGCCGCTGCATCCGGTCGACGGCACGGACGAACGCGCCGGCCCGGTCGCGGTGCGCGGCCGCCTCCTCGTAGCGCTCCTGCGCCGACAGCGAGGCCATCCGGCGCTGCGCCGCCGCGAGCACCGGCTGCGGGTCGCCGGTGAGCAGGGCGCGCGCCGCCGCTGCGGTCTCGGCGTACTCGGCTTTCGTCAGCCCGCCTTCGCACGGCGCGCCGCAGCGACCCATGCCGGCCAGCACGCACGCCGGGGTGGGCTTGGACGGGGTGATGCGCTGCGTGCATTGCCGCAGCGGCACGGCTTCGTGGACCGCGGCCATCGCTGCCTGGGCCGCGCGCGCCGATCCGAACGGGCCCAGGTACGTCGCGCCGTCGTCGGCCACCCGGCGGACGATGGCCAGCCGAGGAAACGGCTCCACGGTCAGCTTCAGCCAGCTCGACCGCTCCGGGAACCGGGACCGGCGGTTGTAGCGGGGCTTGTGCTCGGCGATCAGCCGCAGCTCGCGCACCTCGGCCTCGAGCGGGTGCGCGCACGCGATCGCTTCGACCGACTCGGCGATCCCGACCATCTCGGCCATGCGGGTGCGCGGCTCGGAGGCGACGAAGTACTGCCGGACCCGCGCCCGGACGTGGCGGCTGCGCCCGATGTAGAGCGGCCGGCCCCGGGAGTCCTTGAAGATGTAGACGCCGGGGCCGTTGGGCAAGCCGTCCGCGAGGTAGCGCTTGCGGCGCTGGGCGGCAGTAGCGAGCCCGGTGAACGACACCAGCTCCTCATGCGTGCGGATGCCGAGGTTGCCCAGCCGCTCGAGCAGGCCGTGCAGCACCTCGGTCGTCGCCCGGGCATCGGCGAGAGCGCGATGGCAGGGCGTCGTCGTCGTCGCGAACAGCCGGGCGAGAGTGGCGAGCTTGCAGTCGGGGGCTTCGTCGCGGGTGAGAACGCGCCGAGCCAGGCGCGCGGTGTCCACGGAGTCGAAGCCGGGCCAGTCGAGCCCGAGCGTGCCGGCCCCCGCCCGCAGGAACCCGACGTCGAACGGCGCGTTGTGCGCCACCAGCACGCTGCCGGCTGCCCAGTCCAGGAACATCGGCAGCACGGCGGGGAGCCGCGGCGCGGTCGCGACCATGGCGTCGGTGATGCCGGTGAGGACCGCGATGAACGGCGGCACCGCTATCCCCGGGTTCACCAGCGTCTGGAACTCGCCGAGCAGCTCGCCGCCGCGCACCTTCACCGCACCGATCTCGGTGATCGCCGAGGTCGCGGGGGAGCCGCCGGTGGTCTCCAGGTCGACCACCACGAAGGTCACGTCGGACAGGGGAGTGCCCAGCTCGTCGAAGGTGCTCTGAACTCCGGTGACGGGAGTGGCTTGTGGTGGCGGCGTTTCCACCGGTGACTGGGTTGCACCCGGTGAAGGGGTGGCAGCCGAGCCGAGCATGAGGGTCACGGTAGGAGCGAGCGCCGACAGTCCTGAGGCGCCGCGCCGCAGCCGGCCTGGCCTGGCCTGCGGGCTGCGACCTTGGCGCCGGCCCCACGGTCAAAGTCAACGTCAAACCCGCAACTGCCAGGGGGGTGGCTCCCGCCTCTGGTCCTTTTCCGCTTCCCGAGGTCGGCTTCCAGCCCCTTTGCTCGTCGAGACCTACGGTGAGGGCGTTATCCGGCCCTTGGGGTCAGGGGGTCGTTGCAACACCTGATTGAGGTGGGTGTTGCCAGTGGCGCGTCCTGGGTTTCTGCTCGCGGATCGGCGCGGGTTCTGGCGGTTGGTCTGTGAGGGGTGGTCGACGGAGGCTGCCGCGGCGGCGG
>DASZOU010000010.1:0-2942 GCA_035550655.1 Mycobacteriales bacterium | reverse complement strand
GGCAAGCGGGCGGAGCCGCTTGGCCTTGGCGAGCGTGGTGGTGATCCGCCCGTGCTCGAACAGCGAGGTGGCGAGGTTCGCCAGCATCAGCCGCTCGTGCGCGGGGCTCCCGCCGAGCCGCGGTCCCTTAGTGGGCGTAGGCATTGTCTGCTCCTGAAGCTCTGACGGTTCTTAATACTGCTCGGTCTCGGCGAAGCCGGCGTCGCCGTCCTCGTAGCCGGGGTCGTACGTCGTGACGACCGCGCTCGGGTCGAATCCGGGCGGGCTGTCCTTGAGCTGCAGGCCCAGGCCGGCGAGCTTGCCCTTGACCTCGTCGATCGACTTCTGGCCGAAGTTGCGGATGTCCATGAGATCGGCCTCGGAACGGGAGACCAGCTCGCCCACGGTGTGGATGCCCTCACGCTTGAGGCAGTTGTAGGAGCGGACCGTGAGGTCGAGTTCCTCGATCGGCAGCGCGAGGTCAGCCATGAGCTGCGCGTCCGTCGGCGACGGGCCGATCTCGACGCCCTCGGCGTTCTCGTCCAGCTCGCGCGCCAGGCCGAACAGCTCGACCAGGGTGTGGCCGGCCGACGCCATCGCGGTACGCGGCGTGATCGAGGACTTCGTCTCGACGTCGACCACGAGGCGGTCGAAGTCGGTGCGCTGCTCGACACGGGTCGCCTCGACCTTGTAGGTCACCTTGAGAACCGGCGAGTAGATCGAGTCGATCGGGATGACACCGATCGGCTGACCCGGCTGCTTGTTCTGCACCGCGGAGACGTAGCCGCGGCCGCGCTCGACGGTGAACTCGATCTCGAGCTTGCCCTTGGCGTTGAGCGTGGCGATGTGCAGGTCCGGGTTGTGGATCTCGACGCCGGCAGGCGGCGCGATGTCCGCCGCGGTCACTGCGCCGGGACCCTGCTTGCGCAGGTACATCACGACCGGCTCGTCGTGCTCGCTGGAGACGACGAGGTTCTTGATGTTGAGGATCAGGTCGGTGACGTCCTCCTTGACGCCTGCCACGGTGGAGAACTCGTGGAGGACGTCGGCGATCCGCAGCGAGGTGACAGCGGCGCCGGGGATGGAGGACAGCAGGGTACGGCGAAGCGAGTTGCCGAGCGTGTAGCCGAAGCCCGGCTCGAGCGGCTCGATGACGAAGCGCGAGCGACTGTCGTCGATCGGCTCTTCGGACAATGTGGGGCGCTGTGCAATAAGCAAGGTCTTGCCTTCCTGTCAGGGACCACCGCTATATGAGGTCCGCTAGGTACTGCCGTTGGTGCTACTTGCTGTACAACTCGACGATCAACTGTTCTTGAACCTGCGTGTCGATGACCTGGCGGGCCGGCATCGCGTGGACCAGGATGCGCATCCGGTTGGAGATCACCTCGAGCCACGCGGGCACCGTCCGCTCGCCGGCCTCGGCGCGCGCGATCACGAACGGCGTCAGCTCGGTCGAGCTGGGCCGAACCTCGATGATGTCGCTCTCCTCGACGAGGTAGCTCGGGATGTCGACCTTGTGCCCGTTGACCAGGAAGTGGCCGTGCTTGACCAGCTGGCGTGCCATGTCGCGGCTGTGCGCGAAGCCTGCCCGGTAGACGACGTTGTCGAGGCGGCGCTCCAGCAGCTGGAGCAGGTTCTCGCCGGTCTTGCCGGGACGCCGGTTGGCTTCCTCGTAGTAGCGGCGGAACTGCTTCTCGAGCACGCCGTAGATGCGGGCGCACTTCTGCTTCTCCCGCTTCTGCAGCAGGTACTCGCTGTCCTTGGTACGACCCCGGCCGTGCTCACCCGGCGGGTAGGGACGGATCTCGATCGGGCACTTGGCGGACTCGCACTTCGCGCCCTTGAGGAACAGCTTCGTCTTCTCGCGACGGCAGCGCTTGCAGTCGGGACCGGTGTAGCGGGCCATCAGACTCGCCGCCGCTTCGGGGGACGGCAGCCGTTGTGCGGCGCCGGGGTTACGTCGGAGATGGTGCCTACCTCCAGGCCAGTTGCTTGCAGTGAACGAATAGCGGTCTCGCGGCCGGAGCCGGGACCCTTGACGAAGACGTCGACCTTGCGCATGCCGTGCTCCTGCGCCCGACGGGCGGCCGCCTCGGCGGCCATCTGCGCGGCGTACGGCGTGGACTTGCGCGAGCCCTTGAAGCCGACCTGACCGGCGCTGGCCCAGCTGACCACGTTGCCCATCGGGTCGGTGATCGACACGATCGTGTTGTTGAACGTGCTCTTGATGTGCGCGTGGCCGTGCGCGATGTTCTTCTTCTCCTTGCGGCGGACCTTCTTGGCCGCGGCCTTCTTGGCTGCCGGAGGCATTACTTCTTACCTGCCTTCTTCTTGCCGGCCACGGTCTTGCGGGGACCCTTGCGGCCACGAGCGTTGGTGTGGGTGCGCTGGCCGCGAACCGGCAGCCCGCGACGGTGGCGGATGCCTTGGTAGCAACCGATCTCGATCTTGCGGCGGATGTCGGCGGCCACCTCGCGACGGAGGTCACCCTCGATGCGGTAGTTGGCCTCGATCCAGTCGCGCAGCTTGACCAGGTCCTCTTCGGACAGGTCGCGAACACGGATGTCGGGGCTGACGCCGGTCTCGGCCAGCGTCTGGAGCGCACGCGTGCGCCCGATGCCAAAGATGTAGGTGAGCGCGACCTCAATCCGCTTGTCGCGGGGCAGGTCGACGCCAACGAGGCGTGCCATATGCGGGCGTTACTCCTGTCGCTTACGGAGGTCTTCCGCGTCACCGTCCCCATCGCCCGACAGGGCCCCGGCCTCCGCGCCGGGGGTACTGCGTCGAATCGACGCAGGTTGGTGCGCGCTAACTGGCGGCTGCTAGCCCTGCCGCTGCTTGTGCCGCAGGTTCTCGCAGATCACCATGACCCGGCCGTGACGGCGGATCACCTTGCACTTGTCACACATCTTCTTGACGCTCGGCTTGACCTTCACGGTCGTTCTCCTACTTGTAGCGGTAGA
>DASZOU010000009.1:0-6515 GCA_035550655.1 Mycobacteriales bacterium | reverse complement strand
CGTACGCCGTCCGTCCCGAAAAGACTCATCTAGCAAATGATCGCGCTCGAAGTGCTGAGCGCGCGAATGCCGAGGCCGCAGGAGCCGCCGCGTGCGAAGGCACGCAAGGCGACGCATCCTTCGGGGTCCCCGCGGAATCGCGAAGCGATTTCGTGGGTGCAACGCCGCCAGCGTTCGAATCAGCGCTTGCTGTACTGAGGAGCTTTTCTTGCCTTCTTGAGCCCGTACTTCTTGCGCTCCTTGGCCCGCGCGTCGCGGGTCAGGAAGCCCGCCCGCTTGAGCGGCGGACGAGCGGCGTCGTCGGTGTCGAGCAGCGCGCGGGCGACACCGAGGCGAACCGCACCGGCCTGGCCGGAGACGCCGCCACCGTGCACGCGCACGAGCACGTCGTAGCGGTCGGCGATGTCGAGGGTGACCAGCGGCTCGTTGACGATCTGCTGGTGGACCTTGTTCGGGAAGTAGTCATCGATGGTGCGGCCGTTGATGGTCCACACGCCGGTGCCCGGGATCAGCCGGACGCGGGCGATGGCTTCCTTGCGGCGGCCGGTCGCGGCGGCCGGGCCGATGCCCTGGATGAGGGGCTTGCGCTCGACGGGAGCGGCAGGAGCCTCGTCTTCGACGATCGTGTCGCCGGCCCCGGTGTTGTCGATGTCCTCGACTGCCTCGTCCTGCACGACGACCTCGTCGGTCACTGACTCACTCACTACTGCGCCACCTGCGTGATCTCGTAAGGCACCGGCTGCTGCGCCTGGTGCGGGTGTTCCGGGCCGGCGTACACCTTGAGCTTGCTCGCCATCTGCCGGCCGAGCGTGTTGTGCGGAAGCATGCCCTTGATGGCCTTCTCGACGACCCGCTCCGGGCGCTTCTCGAGCAGCTCGGAGTACGGCGTGGAGGTGAGACCGCCCGGGAAGCCGGAGTGGCGGTGCGCCAGCTTGTCGGCGCGCTTGTTGCCCGTCAGCGCCACCTTGCTGGCGTTGACGATGATGACGAAGTCACCCGTATCCAGGTGCGGCGCGAAGACGGCCTTGTGCTTGCCACGCAGCAGCCGCGCTGTCTGGCTGGCGAGCCGGCCGAGCACGACGTCGGTCGCGTCGATCACGTGCCACTGGCGCGTGACCTGGCCAGGCTTGGGTTGGAACGTACGCACAGGGGTGCCTTCTCGTGAGGTTCGGTCTTGCCGCGCCCAGATGCCTCCCAGGCGGACCGTACGAGGCTACCCGCGGCCCTCAGGAGGGGTCAAAATCCCGATCTGCGCTCGAGATGCGCCTTCGCGGCGGCGTCCCCGGGTCCGCCCCGCCGGGCGAGCCGCTCGGCGACCGCGAGCCGGTGGGCGTCGTCCACGTTGCCGCCGTACTTGAACTTGCCGGTCACCTCGTCGATCGACAGCCGCAAGCCGCGAATCCCGGCCAGCTTGCGCTGGTGCACCGCCGGGTCGGCATGGCCGATCTCCGGCTCGAAGACGTCGAGCTGGCGGCGCAGGATCGCCAGCTTTCCCTCGTCGTCGTCGACGACACTCGCCCGGCCGCGGATCTGGACGGCGGCGTAGTAGGTGGTCGGGATGCCGACGGCCGGGTCCTCGGCCCCGATCGCCTTCCACGCGGAGGGCACGAAGGCCCAGTCACCGGCGACGCTGAGCACCAGGTTCGGGTTCTCCTCGATCGCAGCCCAGACCGGGTTCGGCCGGGCGAGGTGCAGGAGGACCTCGCTGGTCTCGAGGACGTACTGCGTGGGTACGACGACGGGCACGTCGCGGCCGCGGCCACCGGCGATGAGCTGCCCGAACGCCTGCGCCGCGACGAAGCCGCGCCATTCCTCCTCGCCCGTCGTCTGGTCCCACGGATGAACCAACATCAGCGAACGCGCTCCACTCGGCCTTCGTCCCAGACCGGTTCCGGGGTCTCCGCCACCGTCCCGTCGGCTCGGAAGACCACGAAGCGGTCGAAGGAGCGCGCGAACCAACGGTCATGGGTGACGGCGACGACCGTCCCCTCGAAGGCGTCGAGACCTGCCTCCAGAGCATCCGCCGAGGCGATGTCGAGGTTGTCGGTCGGCTCGTCGAGCAGCAGCAACGTCGCGCCCGAGAGCTCGAGCAACAGGATCTGCAGCCGCGCCTGCTGTCCACCGGACAAGGTCTCGAACGGCTGCTCGCCCGCCCGCGCGAGCTCGTACCGGTCGAGCGCCCGCGCCGCCTGCTCCCGCCCGAGTCCGTCGCGGTGCTCGTCGCCCTTCCAGAGGATGTCGAGCAAGGTGCGCCCGATGAGCTCCGGGTGCTCATGGGTCTGCGCGAACCACCCGGGGCGCACTCGCGCACCGAGCCGGGCCCGGCCGGTGTGCGAGACCGGGACGAGCGGCGTGCCCGCGACCGGGCGATGCCCGGGCTCGGGGTCGCTGCCGCCGGCGGAGAGCAGCCGCAGGAAGTGGGACTTGCCGGAGCCGTTCGAGCCGAGCACCGCAACCCGCTCGCCGAACCACACCTCGAGGTCGAACGGCCGCATCAGGCCGGTGAGCTCCAGCTGCTCGCACACGACCGAGCGCTTGCCGGTCCGGCCGCCCCGCAACCGCATCGCGACGTTCTGCTGCAGCGGCACGGCGTGCGGCGGCCCTTCGCGCTCGAACCGGTCGAGCCGGGTGCAGGCGGCCTGGTAGGCGCCTGCCATCCCGTCGTTGTACTCGGCCTTCGTCCGGAGCCGCAGCACGAGCGCCTTCAGCTTCGCGTGCTCCTCGTCCCAGCGCCGGCGCAGCTCTTCCAGCCGGCTGTTGCGTTCGGCGCGCGCCTCGCCGTACGACGCGAAGCCGCCACCGTGGACCCATGCGGTGTTCCCCGCGGCGCCGAGCTCGACCGTGACGATCCGGCTGGCGGTGCGGGCAAGCAGCTCGCGGTCGTGCGAGACGTAGAGGACGGTCTTCGGGCTTTCGACCAACGCCTGCTCGAGCCAGTGCTTGCCGGGGACGTCGAGGTAGTTGTCGGGCTCGTCGAGCAGCAGCACCTCGTCGGGGCCGCGCAGCAACGCCTCGAGCACGACGCGTTTCTGCTCGCCGCCGGAAAGCGTGCGCACCTCCCGCCACCGTGCCTTGTCGAACGGGATGCCGAGCGCAGCGACGGTGCAGGTGTCCCAGAGCACCTCGATGTGCCAGCCGCCGGCGTCGGACCAGTCACCGAGCGCAGCGGCGTACTTCAGCTGGGTGGGCTCGTCGTCGTGCTCCATCATCGCGAGCTCGGCCGCGTCGAGGGCGGCCGCAGCCTGACGGACTCGAGGCGGCGCCACTGACAGCAACAGATCTCGGACGGTCGAATCGTCGCGCACCGATCCGACGAACTGCCGCATGACGCCGAGACCGCCGGACCCGGTGACGGCGCCCGAGTCCGGCGTGATGTCCCCGCTCACGATCTTCAGCAGCGTCGTCTTGCCGGCGCCGTTCGGTCCGATCAGGGCCGCCTTCTGACCGTCGCCGACCCGGAACGTGATCTCGTCGAGCAGCTGCCGGCCGTCGGGGAGCGCGAGGCTCACCCGCTGCACATCGACATGGCCCACGCGACCAGTGTCCCAGTGCTTGCCAGCGGTTATCCGTGCCCGGAAGCCTCGAGACCGTCCCAGCCCCAACGCGGGACGGGCGCGTGCGACGGAACCGTGTGGGCACCGCTCGGATGGGCGTTGAACTCCTGGACCGCCCACTCCATGTAGCCGCGCAGCGCCGCCCGGAAGGGCGCGTCGTCGGGCAGACCGGCGTCATCGGCAGCGGCCACGAAACAGTCCACGAACCGCCGCGCGAGATCACTCATGTCGCCGTGGCCCGCATGGATGACAAGCAGGTCGGTCTGGTTGCCGCAGTGCTGCGAGTACTCGGGCGGGCCGCCGAGCGCCTCACCCCAGTACGCCGCGAGCCGTTCGATGTGCTGGGGGTGCTGACCAGGATGCGAGAACGGATGGTTGAGCACGGGGTCAGCCAGGCACCGGGCGTGGTGAGCCCGGGCAAGCGCAAGCAGGGCGGGCGCGCCGCCGGCATGCTCGAAGAGCGTCTCGGTCACGCCTCGAGTGTGCGCCACGGCTCGCCCCTGCGCCGGCGGGTCCGTTCCACCTGGGCCGACATCTCGTCGGCGGGCGGATAGTCGACCGCGACGAGCGTCAGCCCCTGCGGTGGCGCGACGTTCACGGCGGAGTCACGGACCCTCGCGCGCAACACCTCGGCGGGCCACCCGACCGGCCGCCGCCCGTCGCCCACGGCGAGAAGCGCGCCGACCATCGCCCGGACCTGGTTGTGGCAGAACGCGTCCGCGTGCGCGGTGACCACGACGACCCGGTCGGGGTCGCGGGTCACGTCCAGCGCGCGGAGCGTGCGGACGGTCGTCGATCCTTCCCTCGGCCGGCAGTACGCCGCGAAGTCGTGCTCCCCCACGAGTCCCTGTGCGGCCCGGTGCATGGCGGCCTCGTCGAGCGGGCGCTTCCACACCAGGGTGTCGCGACGGCGCAGCGGGTCCGGTGTGCCGTCCGTGACGCGGTAGCGGTAACGGCGCCCCGCCGCAGCGAACCGCGCGTCGAACCCGGCCGGCGCAGGGCCGACCCGGTGGACGGCGAGGTCTGCCGGGAGGACGCCCGCGAGCCGGCGCCGGACCTCGTCCGGATCCACAACGGGCGAGAGATCGACATGCGCGACCTGGCCGGTCGCGTGCACGCCGGCATCGGTGCGCCCTGCGACGGTCAGAGAGGGCGGGCCGTCGAGACGTAGCACTGTCGCGAGCGCGGCTTCGAGCGTCTCCTGCACCGTGCGGCGGCCGGGCTGGCGCGCCCAGCCGGAGAAGTCGGTCCCGTCGTAGCCGATGTCGAGCCGCAGACGGACGAGCCCGCCGTCCCCTGAAGGGAAGGCGGGCTCGTCGCTGTCGCTTGTTGCGGTCACTCCTCGGTGGGAGCGCTCTCGTCCTCGGCAGCCGCAGGCTCGACCTCCGCGACCTGTTCGGCGACGTCGACCGGGTCGGCCTCCGTCGTCTCCGTCGCATCGGTCACCGCGACCTCGGGGTCGTCGGCCGCCGGCTCGACCTCGGCCGCCTGCTCCGCGACGTCGGCTTCGTCCGCCTCGTCGAGCAGGTCGAGACCCGCGTCGTCGTCGGCGTCCTCGTCCGCCTGCGCCTCGGCAGCCTCGGCTGCTACGGCCGCCGCGGTCTCCGACTCGCCGGCGAGCTCAGCCGCCGCCTCGGCGGTCGCGCCGGTGGGCCGGCGGCGACGCGCGAAGCGGGTGCCGCGAGCGGCCTCCGCCTCGCTGAGCGCCTCCTGACCGATCGTCTGGTACTCGACCAGCTCGATGACGGCCATCGGGGCGTTGTCCCCCTTGCGCGGACCCAGCTTCGTGATCCGGGTGTAACCGCCGGCGCGGTCGGCGAAGCCGGGGCCGATCTCGGCGAACAACTGGTGCACGACCGACTTGTCGCGGATGACGGTGAGCACCTGACGCCGGGCGTGGATGTCGCCCTTCTTGGCGAAGGTCACCATCCGGTCGGCGAGCGGACGCAGCCGCTTCGCCTTCGCGAGCGTGGTCGTGATCCGCCCGTGCTCGAACAGCGACGTGGCGAGGTTCGCCAGCATCAGCCGCTCGTGCTGCGGGCTGCCGCCGAGCCGCGGTCCCTTGGTGGGGGTAGGCATGTCTGCTCCTGAGCTCGCCTATCGGGTTTGGACTAGTACTGTTCGGTCTCGGCGAAGCCGGCGTCGCCGTTGTCGTCGTAGCCCTGGTCGTAGCCGGCCATGACGGCACTCGGATCGAATCCGGGCGGGCTGTCCTTGAGGGCGAGGCCCAGGCCGGCCAGCTTGCCCTTGACCTCGTCGATCGACTTCTGCCCGAAGTTGCGGATGTCCATCAGGTCCGCCTCGGAGCGGGAGACCAGCTCGCCGACGGTGTGGATGCCCTCACGCTTGAGGCAGTTGTACGAGCGGACCGTGAGGTCGAGCTCCTCGATCGGCAGGGCGAGGTCCGCCATGAGCTGCGCGTCGGTCGGCGACGGGCCGATCTCCACACCCTCGGCGTTCTCGTCCAGCTCGCGGGCCAGGCCGAACAGCTCGACCAGAGTGTGGCCGGCCGACGCCATCGCCGTACGAGGCGTGATCGAGGACTTGGTCTCGACGTCGACGACGAGCCGGTCGAAGTCGGTGCGCTGCTCGACACGGGTCGCCTGGACCTCGTACTTGACCTTGAGCACCGGCGAGTAGATCGAGTCGACCGGGATGCGGCCGATCTCCTGGCCGGGCTGCTTGTTCTGGGTGGCCGGCACGTAGCCGCGGCCGCGCTCGACGACCAGCTCGATCTCGAGCCGGCCCTTCTTGTTGATGGTCGCGATGTGCAGATCCGGGTTGTGCACGGTGACGCCGGCCGGCGGCGCGATGTCAGCAGCGGTGACGGCACCCGGGCCGGCCTTGCGCAGGGACATGACGACCGGCTCGTCCTCCTCGGAGGAGACGACCAGGGCCTTGAGGTTGAGGATGATCTCGGTGACGTCCTCGACGACGCCCTCGATGGTCGAGAACTCGTGC
>DASZOU010000008.1:0-150212 GCA_035550655.1 Mycobacteriales bacterium | reverse complement strand
GGCCATCGGCCTGACCACCCACTGCACCGGGAAGCGGCGGTCCTGCTGGTTCCGGTCGCCGGCGACCTCGACCGTCTCGAGGTGCTCGAGCAGCGTCGGGCCGGCGTACCAGGGCATGGTCTCCGTCCGGTCGACGACGTTGTCGCCCTTCAGCGCCGAGATCGGCACCGCCTTCGCGTCGCGGATGCCGAGACGCGCGGTGAGGCCGTCGAGCTCGCGGCAGATCTCGTCGTAGCGCGACTCGTCGTAGCCGACGAGATCCATCTTGTTGATCGCGTAGACGACATGCGGCAGCTCGAGCATCGAGACGATGTACGAGTGACGGCGGGTCTGCTCGATCACTCCCTGCCGCGCGTCGACGAGGATGACCGCGACGTCGGCGGTCGACGCGCCCGTGACCATGTTGCGCGTGTACTGCACATGGCCCGGCGCGTCCGCGAGCTGGAAGCGGCGACGCGGGGTGACGAAGCTGCGGTAGGCGACGTCGATCGTGATGCCCTGCTCGCGCTCGGCGCGAAGGCCGTCGGTGAGCAGCGCGAGGTTGACGTGCTCGTCGCCGCGGTCGCGCGACGTGCGCTCGACCGCTTCGAGCTGGTCCTCGAAGATCGACTTCGTGTCGTAGAGCAACCGGCCGATCAGCGTCGACTTGCCGTCGTCGACGCTGCCAGCCGTCGCAAAGCGCAGCAGTTCCATCAGAAGTAGCCCTCGCGCTTGCGGTCTTCCATCGCCGCCTCGGTGAGCCGGTCGTCGGCGCGCGTCGCGCCACGCTCGGTGATCCGGGTTGCGGCGACCTCGGCGATGATCTCGTCGTACGTCGCGGCGCTCGACTCGACCGCGCCCGTCACGGGGATGTCACCGACGGTGCGGTAGCGAACCGTCAGCTTCACGACCTCTTCGCCCTCACGCGGCATCGTGAACTCGCTCACCGGCAGCCACATGCCGTCGCGCTGGAAGACCTGGCGCTCGTGCGCGAAGTAGATGCTCGGCAGCTCGACGTTCTCGGCGGCGAGGTAGCTCCAGATGTCCAGCTCGGTCCAGTTGGACAGCGGGAAGACCCGGATGTGCTCGCCCTTGTGGTGGCGGCCGTTGTAGAGCGACCACAGCTCCGGCCGCTGGTTCTTCGGGTCCCACTGGCCGAACTCGTCGCGGAAGCTGAAGACGCGCTCCTTGGCGCGCGCCTTCTCCTCGTCCCGGCGGGCACCGCCGAAGACGGCGTCGAAGCCGTGCTCGTTGATCGAGTCGAGCAGCGTGGTGGTCTGCAGCGGGTTGCGGATGCCGTCCGGCCGCTCGCGGACCCGGCCCTTCGCGATCGACTCCTCGACGCTGCCCACCACGAGCCGCAGCCCCATCCGCTCGACGGTGCTGTCGCGGAACTCGAGCACCTCGGGGAAGTTGTGGCCGGTGTCGATGTGCATCACGGGGAACGGGATGGGCGCCGGCCAGAACGCCTTCGCCGCGATGTGGAGCATGACGACCGAGTCCTTGCCGCCCGAGAACAGCAGGACGGGGCGCTCGAACTCCGCGGCGACCTCACGGAAGATGTGGATCGACTCGGCTTCGAGCGCCTGCTGCGAGCTCAGCTCGTACGACGTCGGTGCGCTCATGACCGAGGACAGGATAGTCGGCGCCCCGGGTCGTACGGCTGCCGAGGCGCCCGTAGCGCCTACGCTGCGGCTCATGGCGGGCAGCGGTGCCGCGATCGAGCCCCTAGTCGACGTCGCGATCGTGACCTGGAACACCCGCGAGACCACCCTCACCGCGCTGCGGGCCCTGCTCGCGTCGGAGCCCCCCGGCACGCTCGCCGTTCACGTGCGGGACAACGGCTCCTCCGACGGCACCGCGGCGGCCGTCCGCGCCGCGTTCCCCGAGGTCACCGTCGACTCGGGCGAGGCGAACCTCGGCTTCGCCGGCGGCGTGAACACGATCCTCGGCGCGGTCCGCTCGCCGTGGGTGCTGCTGCTCAACCCCGACGCCTGGCCGGAGCCGGGCGCGATCAGCCGGCTGGTGGCGTGCGCCGCGCGCCACCCCCGGGCCGCGGCGGTCGCCCCCAAGCTGCTGCGCCCCGACGACCGGCTGGAGGCGTCGGCGTGGCCGTTCCCCTCGCTGCGGGTCACATTCGCCTCCGCGTTGCGCCGTGACCGCGCGATCTGGCCGCACGACGCCGAGCGCCGCGTGGACTGGGCGGTCGGGGCCGCGCTGCTGATCCGCCGCGAGGCCCTCGCGGAGATCGGCGGCCTCGACGAGTCGCTGTTCATGTACGCCGAAGACCTCGAATGGTGCTGGCGAGCCCATGACCGCGGCTGGGAGGTCTGGTTCACCCCGGACGCCGTCGTACGCCACATCGGCAACGTCTCCGGCGCGCAGCAGTACGGCGAGCGGCAGCCCGCCGCGTGGATCGCGAACAGCGTGGCGGTGTACCGGCGGCGGCGGGGTGCGATCGCGACCGGCGCGTGGCGGTTCGCGAACGCGGCGAGCGCGGCCATCCACGCCCGGCGGGCGCGCCGCAGCGGCGACGCCGCTGCCGCCGACCAGCTGCGGCAGCAGAAGGACGCCTGGCTGCATCCGACCGCCGGGGCGGATGGCGCGACGGCGTGAGAGTCCTCGTGCTCACGAACCTCTACCCGCCGCACGCGCTCGGCGGGTACGAGCTGTCATGCCAGGACACGGTCGAACGGTGGCGGGAGGCCGGCCACGACGTGACCGTCCTCACCACGACGACGACGTTCCATGACCCCGCCTCCGACCCGCCCGAGCCGCACGTCCGGCGGCGGCTCGAGTGGTACTGGACCGACCATCACCTGCAGCGCCCGGAACCGAGGCATCGACTCCGGATCGAGCGGCACAACCAACGCCGGCTGCTCGAGACGATGAAGGACGTCGCGCCCGACGTCGTGTCGGTCTGGGCGATGGGCGGGATGTCGGTCGGGCTGTTGTCGAGCTGCATCGAACGCGCCTTTCCCGTCGTCGCGGTGATCGAGGACGACTGGCTCGTCTACGCCTCGCACGTCGACGCGTGGACGGCCGCGTGGAGCCGGCGGCCGCGTTGGCTCGGGGCGCTCGCAAGTCAGCTGACCGGGCTACCGACCGGCGTCCCCGTGCTGCCGCCGGAAGCCACCGTCGCGTTCGCGAGCGACTACCTGCGTCGGCGCGCCGAGGCCGAGGGAACGATCCGGTTCAGCCGCTCGGCGATCGTGCCGCTCGGCACCGACCCGGTCGACTTCCCGTCGCGGCGGCCCGGCGACCGCCCGTGGCAGGGACGGCTGCTGATGGTCGGCCGGGTCGAGCCGCGGAAAGGCTTCGACATCGCGATCCAGGCGCTCGCCGACCTTCCCGGCGCGACGCTTCGCATCGTGGGTGCCGCGGACGATCGGCATCGCGACGAGCTGATCGCGATGGCCCGCGAGATCGGCGTCGCGGACCGGTTGACGTGCGAGGGGTTCGTCGAGCGCGACCAGCTCGCGGCGGTGTACGCCGAGGCCGACGCGCTGCTGTTCCTGTCACGGTGGGACGAGCCGTTCGGCCTGGTCCCGCTCGAGGCCATGACGCAAGCGCTGCCCGTCATTGCGATCCGCCGCGGCGGCGCCGCGGAGTACCTCACCGACAACCTCAACTGCGTCGAAGTGCCGGTCGACGATCCGCCGGCTGTCGCGGCGGCGGTCCGCGCGCTCGCTGCGGACGGCCAGCTGCGACGCCGGCTCGTCAACGGCGGCCTCACCACCAGCGCGGCGTACCGCGTCGACCGGTTCGCGAGCGAGCTCGAGGCGATCCACCTCGCCGCGGCCGGCCGGACGTGACCGGTGTGACGATCGCGGCGCCGACCGACAGCGCACAGAGTGCGTCGTGGGAGGGCGCGGCCGCAGCGGTCGCGGTCGTGGTGTCGACCCACAACCGCGGCGCGTTGTTGGACGGGCTGCTCGGCGCGTTGGAGGCGCAGGACCATCGCGACACCGAGGTTGTCGTCGCGGACAACGGCTCCTCCGACGACACCTGGCAGCTGCTCACTGCGCGATGTGCGCGTACGCCGATGCGGCTGCGCGCTCTGCGGCTGCCGTTTCACGACGGGCCCGGCGTACCCCGCAACACGTGCATCGCCGAAGCGCGCGCTGAGCTGATCGCGTTCACCGACGACGACTGCCTGCCCACGCCGCACTGGCTGTCCGCACTGACCGCGGCGTTCGATGCCGGCACTGCGATCGTGCAAGGCCGCACCCTCCCGGAGCCCGGCGGATGGGGCGGCCCATGGGGCCGCACCCTCACCGTCACGTCACCGAGCGGGCTGTACGAGACCGCCAACCTCGCCGCCCGCCGGGCCGCGATCCTCGAGGTCGGCGGCTTCGCCGGGCAGCGCCTGCTCAGCGGCCGCGCATTCGGTGAGGACGTCGTGCTCGGCTCAGCGATCGCGAGGACCGGCGGCTTCCGGTTCGCGGCGGATGCCGTCGTCCACCACCGCGTCATGGCGGGGAACTACCGGGACTTCCTCGACGAGCGTCGGCGGCTGGCGGGCTTCCCGATGCTGGTTCGCGAAGTGCCGGAGCTGCGTCAACGAGCGTTTCTTCGGCTGTTCCTGTCGCGGCGGACGGCGAGCGCGGACCTGGCGGTTGCCGCCGCGACGGCGGTGGTGGTCGCAGATCTGCTGACGCTGTCACCGTGGCCGAGCCTGATCGGTCTCGCGATGCTGCCGTGGGTCGCCGCCCTCTCCCAGGACGCCAAAGCACGGCCCGGGCGCGGACGAGCGTCGCGGGCCGCGCAGCTCGGGTGGGCTGACGTGGTCGGGTTCGGGGCTCTGCTTGCGGGGAGCATCCGCGCCCGGCGGCTCCTGCTCTAAGGCGGCTTTTCGTATCCTCGGCGGGTGCGGGCACTGATTCTGTGCGGCGGGCGCGGGATCCGCGCGTGGCCCGCGACCGCCGATGTACCCAAGCCGATGCTGCAGGTGGGCGGGCGGCCCGTGCTGCACCACGTGATGGAGATCTACGCCCGCCACGGCGTGACGGACTTCGTCCTCGCGGCCGGCTACAAGCACGACGTCATCGAGGCGTACGCCGACCACTGGCCGCACGACTGGAAGGTCGACGTGGTCGACACCGGTGAAGAGGCGGACACCGGCGACCGCGTGGTCGCCTGCCTCGACCGGGTCGGCGAGACGTTCCACGCAACGTACGGCGACGGCGTCGGCAACGTCGACATCGCCGCTCTCGACGCGCGGCACGCGGCGCACGGCGGCGGCGCGACGGTCACCGTCGTACCGCTCCCGTCGCAGTACGGCACGCTCGTCATCGACGACGCCGGGCAGGTGACGGACTTCCGCGAGAAGCCGGTGCTTGCCGACCACCTGATCAACGCGGGGTTCTTCGTCTTCGACCGCGACCGGTTCGCGCAGTGCTCCGGGTCGAGCCTCGAACGCGACATCCTGCCCGCGCTGGGGCAGCGCGGGGAGCTGTTCGTCTACCGTCACGAAGGCTTCTGGAAGTCGATGGACACCCAAAAGGACGTGAGCGACCTGGACGCTCTCGCGCGCAGAGAGGACCCGCCGTGGCTGGCGCCGGAGCACTAGGCGGGAAGCGGGTCCTGATCACGGGCGCGTCCGGTTTCATCGGGTCGCATCTCACCCGGCGGCTGGTCAAAGAGGGCGCGAAGGTGCACGGCCTGACCAGCACCGTGTCGTCGGTGTATCCGGCGCGGCTGCTCGACATCCGCGACTCCATCACGCTGCACGAGGCGTCGCTCGACGACCGCGGCGCGATGGAGCTGCTCGCCGACGAGGTGAAGCCGGAGTACGTGTTCCACCTCGGCGCCTACACACACGTCGGCAAGTCGTGGAACCGGGTCGACGAGTGCATCCAGACCAACATCCAGGGGACCGTCAACCTGTTGATGGCGGTCGAGCGCACCGGCTTCACCCGGTTCCTCAACACCGGCACGAGCGAGATCTACGGCGACATCGAGGTGCCGTTCCGCGAAGACGCGACGGTGCACCCGATCTCGCCGTACTCGGTGTCCAAGCATGCCGCCGAGGAGTACTGCCGGCTGTTCGCCGATGCGAGGGACCTGCCGCTGGTGCGGGTGCGGCCGTTCAACGCCTACGGCCCGATGCAGTCGCCCGACCGCGTGATTCCCGAGATCATCTCCAGGGCGGTGCAGAAGCAGCCGCTGAAGATGACGCAGGGGACGCAGACGCGCGAGTTCAACTACGTCGAGGACCTTGCCGACGGCTTCGTCGCCCTTGCGACCGCCCCGGGTATCGACGGCGACCTGTTCAACCTCGGCTGCGGCCGGGAGGTGTCGATGCGCGACATCGCGGTCACGATCCTGCGGCTCATGGGGGACCCGATCACGCCCGAGTTCGGCGCGCTGCCGGAACGGCCGATCGAGATCTACCGGATGCACGCCGACGTGACCAAGACGCGTGACCGCGTCGGGTGGACGGCGACGATCTCGCTCGAGGACGGGTTGCAGCGCACGATCGACTGGTACCGGGACGCACTCGCATCTGGGTCCTCGCCCTTCGCCAGCTAGCCGGATGCGGATCGCGATCGTCCACCCGTTCACGTGGGTGGACGTACGCCGCGGAGGCGAGCGGTACGCGCACGACCTTGCGGCGTGGTTGGCGCACCAAGGCCACGACGTCGACTACGTGACGGGTGGGCCCGAGCACTCGATCACGACCGAAGCCGGCGCGCGGCTGGTGCGGCTGCACCATCGTCACGGCGACCGGCTCACCGGTCTCGGTGTGTCGAAGCTGGAGACGTTCGGCGTCACGGCGCTGCCGTGGCTGGCCCGGCACCGGTACGACGTCGTGCACGCCTTCGTCCCGTCCGCCGCGGTCGCCGCGCGGCTCGCGGGGCAGCGCACGGTGTTCACCGCGATCGGCCATCCCACGCGGACGATGCAGGGCCGGGAACGGCGACTGCTGCGGCGCGCCGGTCGGATGGCACACGTGACGACGGCACTGTCGCAGTCCGCCGCGACTGCGGTCTCGATGATCACCGGCCGCCCGGCGCGGGTGGTCAATCCGGGCGTCCGGCTCGATGTGTTCACACCGAACCTGCAGCCACGAACCGGTCCGCCGCGGATCCTGTTCGCGGCTCATGCGGGCGAACCGCGGAAGCGGTTCACCGACCTGACAGTGGCGATGCACCAGGTGCAGCAGGAGCTACCGGCCGCTCGGCTGCAGTTCAGTGGAGGTGGGGCGCTGCCCGACGACGTACCGCCCGTGGTCGCCGCGGTGATCGACGTACTCGGGGTCGGGCAGCTGGAAGACGTGCCGCAGCGCTACCGGGACGCGACGGTCACCGTGCTGCCGTCGGCGGACGAGGCCTTCGGTCTCGTGCTCGTCGAGTCACTCGCGTGTGGCACCCCGGTGGTCGCGGCCGCGTCGGGAGGGATGCCCGAGATCGTGACGCCGGAGTCGGGCGTCGGCGCGCTGGCGCCACTGGGTGACGTCGACGCGCTGGCGCGCGCGATCGTGGCGACCTGCAAGCTGGCGGGTCAGCCGGATACGCCGGCGAGGTGCGCGCAGCACGCCAAGCAATGGGGTTGGGACGTTGTCGGCCCCGCTCACGTGGCGGCCTATCAGGCCGCCCTGGCCTCGCCTTCGGCCGCCAGGGGATAGCTCCCGCTTCCCTGCTTGGCCTCGCCTTCGGCTGCGGCCCCTAAGAGCGCAACTGCCGGGGATGGCTCCCGCTTTCCTTGCCTCCCGCTCCCCCGTTGCGCCCCGCGTCCGGCTGCAGCCCCAAAGAGCGCAACTGCCGGGGGATGGCTCCCGCTTTCCTTGCCTCGCGCTCCCCCGTTGCGCCCCGCGTTCGGCTGCAGCCCCAAAGAGCGCAACTGCCGGGGGCAGCTCCCACTCTCCTTGCCTCGCGCTCCCCCGTTGCGTTGGTTTGTGGGTTTCACGTGTCGGGTGCCTTGGACATTGTGGGTTTCACGTGTCGAAAGGGGCTGTTTTGGCACGTGAAACCCACAAAGTCCCCCGCGTCGCTGGCTCTCCACACGTGGATCCGAGCTCTCGCGGCTCGTTGCCCGATAGCTCACCCTCCCGCCATGCGCTCCGTGCTCATCGACGCGATGCGCCGCCGCGGCGGCGTGATCCGCCGCGACGAGGCGATCCAGCTGGTTCCCCTGCACGTCATCGACGACGCGGTTCGATCCGCCGCAATCCTCGTCGCGCATCCCGGCGTCTACCGGCTACCCGAGGCAAGCGACACTCGCGCGCGTCGACGTGCCGCCTTGGCCTACTGCCCCTCAGGCGCGCTCTCTCACACGGATGAACTCGACGAGTGGCGGCTGCCATGCATCAGCTCAGCTCGAATCCACGTGACGGTGAGTGGTGACAGCTATCCGGTCTCCTCCCGAGGCATTCGCCTTCACCGGCGTCGCGGATTCGTCGCCGAACCGCCGTCGACCGCCGATCGGGCGGGCCTGCGAGTCGTCCGACTCGAACAGGCGGTGGTCGAGAGCTGGGCGGTGCTACCGACACTCGTCAAACGCGCGCCGGCGATCGTCGCGGTTCGTGAGCGGTGGACGACGCCTCGACGTCTGGCCGAAGTGCTCGAGGTGCAGCCGCGGGTTGCCGGCGCGCGGGAACAACGCAAGCTGTTCGACCAGCTCGCCGCGGGCAATCACAGCGAGTTGGAGATCTGGGGACACGAGCGCGTGTTTGCCGATCGACGCTTGCCCCGCTCCGTCACCCAGCACCGCCTCCAGGTCGGCTCGCGCTACGTGCTCCTCGACCGGGCCTTCCTCGACGAGATGGTCGCGGTCGAACTGGACGGCGCCGCGTACCACGGCTCACCTGGCCAGCGGGAGAAGGACCTACGTCGCGATGCGGCAGTTGCACGTCTCGGCTGGGTCACCGTTCGGTACTCGCATCCACGCCTTCATTCCGAGCCGGATGGAGTCATCGAGGAGCTCGCCGCAGTCCTCGCCCGCCGACGAGAGCAGCTGCGCACATCGGCGTGACCACGCAACGCAACGGGGCGAAGCAGGGCGAGCACAGCAAGAACCGTCCCCTGGTCATAGCGCCGTTGATCTTGACCTTGATGGCGGCACTAACCTCCGAGCCCGCCGACGAAAGCAGCTGCGCACATCGGCGTGACCAAGCAACGCAACGGGGCGGATCAGAGTGAGTACGGCGAAAACCGTCCCCTGGTCATAGCGCCCTTGACTTTGACCTTGATGGCGAGGCGCTACCCGAGCCCGCCGCGGAAGCGCCGGCCCAAACCCAGCACCCGCCGCGCCACATCGGCTGGTTGCGAGTGGTAGATCACGAAGTGCGACCGGCCGTAGTGCTTCGAGTAGTGGATGAGCCCGCGCTTCGTCGCATGCGCGAGCAACGCCTTGATCGGCAGCGGCTTGTGCACGTGCACGTCATCCGCCGTCGGCTCCAGGAAGTTGATCGCAACGAGGTCAGCCGTCGCCTCGATGTCCGCCAGGAACCCGAACGGCTCATCGACGTGCTCGATGACGTCAAAGCAGTACGCCAGCTCGTACCCCGTCGGCCGGTCCGTGTCGACGTCGTACACCTGCGCATCGATGCCCCGCTGCTCGAGGCGATGCCGGAGGTAGCGCGTGCTCGGGTTGTCGAAGTCGGCGAAGTCGACGAGGTATCCGGCATCACGCAGCCGCAGCCCGTCGCTGCCGATCCCGCAGCCGTAGTCGAGCAGCCGCGAACCCGGCCCGACCCGGCGCATGATCTCGTCGCGGTAGGGCCGCTTCGTCCCTGACATCGCGAAGACGGTGAGGTCGTACAGGTACGCCGTCGACGTCCGGTAGAAGGTCAGCTCGTCCGGCGCTGCCGCCTCCTCCGCATCGACCGCCTGCTGATGACCGCGCAGCATGAGCTCGTCGTAGTCCTCGCCCAGGTACGCCTTCAGCTCCGCCAGCTCCTGTTCCGCCTCGAACGCGTCCAGGTACGTCGGCGCGAACCGCGCCAGCCACGGGTCGACAGTCCGCTTCGGCTGACCCTGCACCGATCGGAACTTGTTCGCGAAGTACGGCGCGAAGTCGGGCCGCCGCTGGGTGAGCATGAACTCGCCCTTGGCGATTCCGCGCAGCCGGCGTTCGAACGACTCCTCGTCGTAGGAGTGCAGATGCTCGACCCGCGCCCGCGGCTCGTACCGAAGCGACATCCCGGCATCGCGCAACCGGTACGCGATGTCGAGGTCTTCGTAGTAGTACGCGAAGTCGGGGTCGAAGCCACCGGCCGCCTCGAACAGCGTGCGAGGAAGGGAGACGTTGCAGGAGTAGAACCGGCCCCAGCCCGCGTCGTCGCCGATGCCCGCGACCTCGAACTGCATCCCCGCCGTGTCGATCCACTTCAGCAGCGGCGTACGACGGACCTCCGGATGCCACTCCACGCTCCCGAGCACCGCGACGGTCGGCCCGCCCTCGCGGCCGTGGCGGGCGAGGTGGCGTTCGACGAGGTCCGGCGCCGGGATCATGTCGTCACCGAGGAAGAGCACCAGCGACTTCCGGCAGCTCTGCACCCCGGCGTTGCGCGCTCTCCCCGGCCCGCCGTGCGCAACCTGTACGACGTTGATGCCCGCCGGCAGCGCCGGCACCGTCTGGTCCTCACCGTCTACAACGACGACCACGGCGAAGCCCGACACCGTCTGCGCGGCCAGCGCCGCGAGCGTCCGCGCGAGGATCGGCCACCGGTCCCGAGTGGGGATCACCACCGCGAGATCGCCCGGTCCCGGTGCCAGTCCCAGACTCATGACAGGTCCGCTGGGTAGCCGAGCTCCCGCATCAGGTCACCGGTCGCGAGCGACACTGCCGCCCGAGCCGGTGCGGACAGCGACCGCCACTTGCCTGTGCCGATCTGACCAGTCGCGGGAAGCGGAGTGACGCGCTCGGTGCTCCGTCGCGCCGCCGCTTCGCGCGCGGCATCGGACACACCGACCCCGACCCACCGCCACAGCCGCTCGACCACGCCCTGCGGGTCGTCGATGAGGTCCTCGTAGCGCACCTGCTGGAAGCGGCGCAGCTCCGGCGCGGCCCGGCGCACCGCACCGACCGCCTCGACCCACTCGCGGGCCGCCGCCTCGACCTCCTCGACGCCGGGATCCGCGCCGCCGGTCCAGGTACGCGCGAGCGAGGCCGCGACATCGCGACCGTCGCGGACGACATGCACGTACAGCGCGTCGGGATACATCAACGCCAGCACCGGCAGCCGCCACACGGTCGTCGGCGTCTTCTCGCACACGTGTGTCGCGTCGGGGGCGATCCGGTCCCGCATCGTCAGCAGCAGGCTGTCGCAGAACCCCCGCATCCCACTCAGCACCGCACCGTCGCCCGACTGCTCGCGGACCGGCTCGGCCCACACCGGAGCGATGTCGGTGAACAACCAGGTCTCGCCCGTCTCGGTGCCCGCCACCATCGGGTGCGCACTGATCAGGCGGTGCAACAACGTCGTGCCGCTGCGCGCCGCGCCGAGGACGACGATGACCCGGTCCCGCAACGGGCTCGCGGACACCCGGAACCGCGACGCGGCCGCGCGCCGAGCCCGGCCACGGCCGGCCCGTACCCGGTCACCCACGACCCCGCGGCGCGACTCGGCGAGCGCCGCCACCTCCGCCGCCACGGCGGCGCCGTCAGCCGCCACCCGTGCCACCGACACCACGACGTCCGGCTTCGCGGCGATCACGCCCTCGCCCGGCTCGCCGTCACAGACAGCGACCACCACCGCGTCGCCCCACACGGAGCGCAGGTACGGCCCGAGCACGTCACCGTTGCCGGACACGTCCACGGCGTACGACGCACCACCCACGGCCGCGACGACCAGGCCGTCGACGAGGCGACGCAACTCCGCCGTCATGCGTTCGCGATCGACCAGCGACGAGACGCCGGCGTCCCCGCCACCCGCCTCGAACCCCCACAACAGCCGGGAGATCCGGCTCGGCAGGTCCATCGACCCGAGCCGGGCCCAACCCAGCCGCGCCCCGAGCGCCGCGCACAGCGGCTCGGCGGCCTCCGGTGGATCCGCGAGGACCAGAACCGGCAGGTACGGCGGGCCGGCCGTCGTCACGAGCCCGCGCGGTGAAACGTGCCGCCCAGGTCGGCGACGCCGGAGGCCAGGCTCCTGCCCGACACGTAGAACGTGACCGGAACCGCGCGGCCGAGCAGCACGCTGCTGCCACCCTCCGCGGAGTGGAACGAAGCAGTCGCGTAGTAGCCGCCGCTCGGCAACGACAACGCGAGGCGCATCTCGTACTCCGCCGTCTCGTCGGTCGACAACGGGTCGAACGGATTCATCAGGTTCGTGTCGGAGTAGACCACCGTTCCGGTTTCCGCAGTGATAGTCATCCCCATCACCGGATTGGCGATGTCCGTGGTCGCACGCACCCGCAGCCGGAGCGCGACCTCATCACCGCTGTCGAAGTGCAAGGTCGGCTCGCCACCCGCGGCGTTGTGCAGCGTCAACGACTCGATCACCGCGTCGTGCGCCGCCAGATCGCCGGCACCTTGAAGGTCTTCCTTCGCCTCGCGCCCCACGACGCTGTAGAACTCCGAGATCGCCTCGAATGTCGGCCCGTCGAAGACCTTCTGGCCGTGGCTCATCACCAGAGCGCGGTCACAGAAGCCACGGATCACGTTGATGTTGTGGCTGACCACGACGATCGTCGTGCCCTGCGCCCGGATCTCCTGCATCCGCGTGAAGCACTTGAGCTGGAACGCGAAGTCACCGACCGCAAGGACCTCGTCGACGAGCAGCACGTCCGGATCGGCGGCAACCGCGACGGAGAAACCCAGTCGCACGAACATGCCGGAGGAGTAGAACTTCACCGGGGTGTCGATGAAGTCCTCGACCTCTGCGAAGTCGATGATGCTGTCGAGCCGGCGGTCGATCTCGGCGGAGCTCATGCCGAGGATCGTGCCGTTGACGTAGACGTTCTCCCGGCCGGTCAGCTCGGGATGGAAACCGACGCCGACCGAGATCAGCGGCGCGACCTTCCCGCGGACCGCGACGACCCCGCTCGACGGCGCGGTCACGCCGCACAACAGCTGCAGCAGCGTCGATTTGCCGGCGCCGTTGCGACCGAGTACGCCGACGCTCTCGCCGGCCGCGATGTCGAGGTTCATGTTGTCGACGGCGAGCAGCGTGCTGCGCCGGCTTCGCGCGCGGAACCGTAGCGCGTTGACGAGCATCGGCTGGTCGTCGTACTTCACGTATCGCTTGCTCACATCGCGAAGAGAGATGACCGAGTCGGTCTTCGATGCGCTCACAACAGATCGACGAAGACGCGGTCGCGACGGCACTGCAACCAGAAGCCGACACTTCCGAGCACCACGCACCAGCCGGCGCAGGCCGCCACTGCCAGACCGAGGGCCGAGTCCGAGCCGACGGTCGCGGCGCGGAAGATCTCGATCGGGCCGGAGCCGGGCCCGATCGCGAGCAGGTCGCGCAGCACGTGGTGGGAGTGCTGGAGCTTGCCGAGCGGATAGATGATCGGTGTCAGGTAGAAGCCGACCGACAGCACCGCCATCACGATGTAGCGGATGTCGCGGAAGTACACGTGCAGCGCGGACAGACACAGGCCGACTGACACGACGAACAGCACCGTCAGCGCCGCGCCCGGGATCACCAGCAGGAACGACACTCCGATCCCGCTGCCCACCACGAGCGACATCACGAGCAGCAGCACGATGCCGATCGAGAACGGGTAGACGGCTGAGGCCGCGGTCACCAGGACGGGCAGAGCGCGAGGGAAATAGATCTTCCCGGCGAGAGCGACGTTGTCGACGATCGCCGTCGATGCCGCCGGACCGGCGTTGGCGATGTAGTTCCACGGGACGAGCGCGGAGTACAGGAAGACGGCGTACTCGCGCTGCGACGAGGCGAAGCTGCGCCCGATGCCCACGACATGGGTGAACACGATCGCCAGGACCACGGCCTGCACCAGCGGCACCCCGACCGCCCAGACGACGCCGAGGACGGTACGCCGGTAGCGCACGTAGAAGTCCTTGCGCGCGAGGATCACCAGCAGCCGGCGCGCCGCCCACAGCTCGCGGAGCATGACCCGCGGCGGCGTCGAGGGACCTCGGAGCTCGAAGCCCTCGTCAGGCCTCGCCACCGCAGCAGCGGACGCCGCGCTCGCCAGCGTCGCGATGGTGACCCTCCTCGATCCGGCGGGGTGGTTCCCTCGCCAACAGCTTGCGCCTCACATCGTGGCACGGCTCGCCCCGGCAGCGGGTCAGCCGGAGAACGGCCCTGGCCAGATCCCCGCCGGCGGCTCGGCCGCGCCTCCCTCGGTCCGTCTCGCCACCATGAAGAGGTGGCAGCCCAGCCGGTTGACCATCGGCGTCGCCTGGCACAGGCGCTCGATCGCGTCGACCAGCCGGCGGCCCGCGTCGCCACGCGTCTCGAGCCAGCGCGCGGTGCGGCTCTGCGGCGGCGGGAACTCGAAGCTGCCCGCCCGGATCGTCTCGAGACCGGCAGCCGCGAACATGCGCCGGGTCTCCGCCTGCTTGTGCCAGGTGTGAGGCACCCAGGCCGCCGTGTCGCCGGCCACAAGGTGTGCGCTCACCGGTTCCGGCCAGATCCACGGCCGGTGCGAGACGACCTTGTCGTGGTGGAAGCCGACGGCCTTCTCGACGTACGCGAACGGATCGGACAACGGGAACCGAAGCGGCATCTCCGACGCGTTGTTCGTCGTCATCACCAGCACGCCGCCGGGCTTGAGGACCCGCGCGATCTCCCAGACCGCCAGCTCAGGTCGCAGCAGGTGCTCGATCACCTCGGTGAAGATCACGACGTCGACCGACCCGCTGGCGAGCGGGAGCCGCTCCCCGTCGCCGCGGACGAACGATGTGCGCAGCGGGCCTTGCGCGTCGCGATGCCGCTTCGCGGCCGAGGTGATGTGGTGCCCGCCGAAGTCCAGGCCGATGTACGTCGCGTCGCAGCCGGCCAGGTGGTCCGCGGCGAGTGCCGACCCGCACCCGATGTCGACGACGACGCCACCGGCCGGCAGATGCGCGCGGGCGGTCTCACCAACGAGCCGGTAGCGCATCTCGTGCCGATGACCGTGGTAGTCGCTCCACGTGTCGAGCTCTTCCTCGACGGTCGGAACACATTCGTTGTAGTGCCGCGCGAAGACCTGCGGTGTCGCCGTACGCAGCTTCTCCCACTCGTCGGCGGTCGCCTCGATCCCGCGACGGCGGTAGCGCGCGTACGTCGCCGCCCAGACCGCGATCAGCGCTGCGGCGAACCCGAGCCTGGCCTTCGACGGCACCCGCGGTGCGGCGATTCCCACCAGCAAGGCCAGCGGCAGCCCGAGACGGGCGAGCCGTCCCGGGGAGACGTCCACCCCGCCATTCTGCCGTCCGCTCCGTGACCACTCCCTAGGCTCCTGCAGCGTGGGCAGAGTTGCGCACTACCTTCCGCGGTGGCTGGAGCTATCAGCCGGCTTCGTCGCCGCCCAGGTCGGGCACTCTCGCCACTACGGCCTCGTCATCAGCCGCGACGCCTTCACCTGCCTCGAGGCGTTCCCGTACCAGCCACGGCGTTCGCTGCACATGCAGCACGTTCCGTACCGGTCACCGCAACGGGTGAAGGACCTGGTCCGCACCACGCAGCTGTCGGCACTGCTCGCGGCGTACCGGGTCGACCTGTTGCACGTGCACTTCGGCCACTCCGCAAACGACGTCCTCGGCGCGGTCGGCCGCCGGCCGTACGTCCTGTCCCTGCACGGGCACGACATCACGGGACTGCTGCACACGAGTCCGAACCACTACACGCGAGTCTTCGGGGAGGTCGACGCCGTCACGGTGCCGTCGAGGTTTCTCGCGGCCAAGACGATCGCGGCTGGCTTCGACGAGACGCTGATCCGCGTGCTGCCCAGCGGCGTCGACACCTCGTTCTTCACGCCCGCCGCCCTTCCCGACGGCCCGCCGATCGTCGCGTTCGTCGGGCGGCTGGTCCCCAAGAAGGGCCTGGACGTCCTGCTCGAGGCGTGGCCTCGAATCCATGCCGAGCTGCCGGACGCTCGCCTGCACGTGCTGGGTGAAGGCCGGCTCGCCCCGCTGCTCGAGCAGACCGACGACTCGGTCACCTGGTTCCAGCCCGATCCGACCCGACGGCACGAGCAGGTCCGCGACCTGCTTCGCAGCGCCACGGTCGTCGTCACGCCCAGCCGCACCGCGCCCGACGGCGACAGCGAAAGCCTGCTCCTGGTCAACCTCGAAGCCAGCGCGTGCGGCCGCCCGGTCGTGTCGACCCGGCACGGAGGGATCCCGGAGTACGTCGAGGACGGCAACAGTGGCCTGCTGGTCGAGGAAGGCAACGCCGACGAGCTGGGCGCCGCCATCGTGCGCGTGCTGGGCGACCGCGCGCTGGCTGACCGGCTCGCGAAGGGCGGCGTCGACAACGCCGCGAAGTGGGACGTGAAGCGGTGCGCGGCGGCGGTGGACGACCTCTACGACGAGCTGATGGCGCGACCCCGGAAGTGACCGTCGCGGACCGGCACGAAGGCCGCTGCCACCGTCCCCCGCAGCATTCCGGCGACCCGCAGGATTGATCCGGCCGCACGCAACCAGTCCCGCTTGACCAGCTCGCGCCCCACCGATGCGATGCCCCACCGCCACACGTCGTCTACCAGGACCACCCGGAACCGGACCCGGTCCGTCCGCGCGAGCTTCGCCAGCCGGGCACCGGACCCGATGCCGTAGCGATGTTGCAGGACGACGTACTGCCGGGCGCGTCGCCAGTGCTCGTGATAGGCCGCCGCACCAGGCGCATACCAGCCGTGCGCCCCCGTCGCCAGCACACGGTCAAGCAGGTCGGGATCCTCACCGGCCGGCCACCGCGAACCAGGACCCATCTCCTCGTCGAAGCCACCGACCGCCGCGAGGACGGACCGATGCATCCCGAGGTTCGCACTGTGTCCGATCACGCCACCGGAGCGGCGGTCGAACTCCTGCTCGTCGTCGTCGTCCTTGACCGTGAGGGAGAGCGTGCCTTGTCCCTCGGGCAGGTCGATCCGGCCCGACACGAACGCGGCGTCGGGGTGCGCGGCGAGCGCCCGCGCCATTGCCCCCGCCCAACCGGCCCGCACCCGGATGTCGTCGTCGATGAACGCGACCTGGTCGTGCCGGGCCTGCTGCCAGCCGAGGTTGCGCGCCTTGGAGACACCGGGCTCGGCCGCGACGAGCAGGGTCGCGCCGTGACGGCGGGCGACCTCCCACACCGGCTCGGGCTGCGGCGACCCGGACTCGACGACGACGAGCTCGTCGCTGTCGGCGAGGGAGGCGCGCAGGCAGGCCAGCGCGGAGTCGAGCAGGTCAGGCCGGCCGCGGGTCGGCACGACGACCGACAGCGGCGGACGTTCCGCGGCCGACGTCATCCGCGGACCCGGAAGTGACCGTCACGTAGCGGTACGACGATCGCGCGCAGCAAGCCGACGGGTACGGCGAGCAGCCGAAGCACCGTTCCGAGCGCCGGGTAGCCATGGCGGGCGCACAGCTCACGGCTCAGCTCGGCGACCCCGGCTCGGTAGTAGTCCGCGGCGACCAGCCGCGCCCGCCGCCGATCGGTCCGCACAAGCTTCGCGAGCCGCGCACCGGTCCCGAAGCCGTAGCGGGCGTCGAGCAGCAGCAGCCGCCGTGGGCCACGCCACTGCGAGTGGTACGCGACGGCAGCCGGTTCGAAGCGGCCCGTGAAACCCGCGGCGAAGCAGCGGTCGAACAGGTCGTGCTCGGGTGATGACCCGAACCTGCCGCCCACCCCGAGCGAGTCGTCCCAGCCCCCGATCCGCTCGAGCACCGAGCGAGGCACGGCGAGACTCGCGCCGTGGCCGAGGTTGCCGACGCTGGTCGCGTCGTACCGCTCAGGTGCGTCGCCCCGCTTGATGGCGACATCCCGTGATGGCACCTCACCCTCCGGCGGCAGGATCCGACCCGATACGAAGCCCACACTGTCATCGGCGGTGACCGCGGCGACGAGCGCATCGCGCCACCCCGGCGTCACGACGACGTCGTCGTCGGTGAACACCACGACAGGCTGCGAGCCGGCCCGCCAGCCGGCGTTGCGGGCCCGGTTCACTCCTGGCAGCTCGCAGCGCACGAGCTTCGCACCCGCGGCGGCAGCGACCGCCGCAACCGCCTTCGCATCACGCGACGCGCTGTCGACGACGACCAGCTCGTCGCCGGGACGGACGCTGGAACGCACCGACTCCAGACACGTGGCGAGCTGCGCCGGGCGGTCACGGGTCGGCACCACGACGGTGGTGCCCGCGGCGCTTTCCTGCACGGCCGCAGAGTCCCATACGCCGCATCGGTGACGGGTGAGCCGGTAGCGTTGCCGCGTGCTGCCGGACGACCAGACGGATCCTCGCCCGCGCCAAGTCACCATTCCGGTCGAGGTCAGCGCGCTGACCGTCATCCTCGCTCTCGTCCTGGCACTGCTCGCCGGCGCCGGCGCGGCGCTGTATCAGCGGTCGAAGCCGACGCACTACATCAGCTACTCGACGATGCTGATCGACCAGCCCTTCGCGGTCACGCAGGACCAGGGTGACGCCACTCTCGCCAAGCTGCAGCGGCTGCGCTTCTACTACGCGGGCCTGGTGCAGACGTCGGTGATCGCGGGACCGGTCGCGAGCCAGCTCGCCAGCCAGTACCGGCTGAGCACCGGCGAGGTCGAGGGCGCGCTCAGCACGTTGATGGGCGCCGACACGTTCACCATCGATTTGTTCGCGCAGGGTCACAACCCGCAGGAGGCAAGCGCGGTCGCGCAGGCTGCGACCGCCCAGCTGATCGACTACGTCAAGCGGCAACAACAGAAGCTGGGCATCCCGTCGGTGCAGCGCGTGACGCTGACCGAGGTCACCAGCCCTGCTGCCGGCATCAAGGTGAAGGTGTCAACGAAGAAGCAGCTGGTGTCCGCCGGTGTCGCGTTCGTCGTCGTCGGCGCGGCGTTCATCATCGTCGCCGACCTGCTGCGCCGTCGCTGGTGAGGCCGGTGGCCGTGACGGCGACACTGAGGCAACTCACCCGCTGAGGCGCTGAGCATCATGGGCGTCCTCATCATCGACGGCGGCACTGCGCTCGCTGCTCTGGTCTGCCTCTACAGCCGGCCGACGGCAATCCTCGGACTGCTCATCGCGTCGATGATGCTGGTCCCGTCGACGCTGATCGCACCGCACATGCTGACGTCGTACGCGACCGTCAACCACATCCTGATCGGCGCCGCCGCGGTCCGGCTCGCCGTGATGGCGAAGCAGGGCGGCCGAAGCAAGCTGTTCACGGCGACGCCGCTGCACCTGGGGCTCGCGCTGCTCCTGCTCGCATGGGTCGCCGACGGTCTCGCGTTCGCGCCGCCGAGCGGCATCCCGACCGTCGCACTGCAGCGCCTCATCAACCTCGGCTTCGTCGCCGGGTTCTTCGTGGTGACGCTGGCGTTGTGCCGGCTGATCGACAACCCCCGCTTCGTGGTGCGCACCATCCTCGTCACCTTCACGGTGTCGGCGGTGCTGGCGCTAATCGAGCATCTGACCAAGCAGTCGTTCGGCGAGCACTGGTTCGACCTCGCGGGCGAAGCCGGATCCACCACGGCCGCGCACGTGCTGGAGACGCGAGCCGGGCACGTCCGGGTCCGGTCCAGCGCGGAGTTCGCGCTCGCCTACGCGTGGCTTGCGGTGATGGTGCTGCCGCTGCTGACCGCAACCGTGCTGCGGATGCGGCACTGGCTGGTGCGCGGGCTGCCGCTGATGGCTGTGGCTCTCGCCGCGATCTACTGGACCTACGCACGCAGCGCGGCCGCCGCCGTACCCGTCGTCTTCGTGCTGCTCGCGGTCTTGCTGCTGGAGCGGCGCGCCATCCTGCTCGCATCGACCAGCATCCTCGCAGCCGCGGGGTTGTTCTTCTTCGACGCGGCGATCCGGCGGCACTTGTCGCTGCAAACCGACGTCGGGTCGGTCGGTGTGCGGTTCCAGCGACTGCCGCCGATTCTCGACGCCGTGTCGCATCACGCCTATCTGGGGCTCGGCATCGGCGGGCTGCAGACGATCGGCGTGCCAACGACCGACAACTTCTACCTGTACGCGTACGGCGACACCGGGGTCGTGGGCGCGGCGATCCTCGTCGTCATGTGCGCGACGGCGCTGCTTCAGGCCGGACGCGGCCTCGCGGTGAAGGACCCATACCGAAAGCGCGTGATCGTCGGCTGCCTCGTGGGGGTCGTGGCATTCCTGGTAAGCGGTGTTCTGGAGGACGCATTGCTGCTCAGCCAGCCGGCGGAGCTCGTGATGCTGCTGCTCGCCCTCGCGACCGCCACGCAGGAGCCGGAGCTCGGTACAGCGCTGATGCCGAAGTGGTCCTTCCGGCGCATCGTCTTCTTCGGTGCGATCGGCTCACTGGTCGGTGTCGTCGCCATGGTTGCCGCTCCGGTCACGGTCTCGCAGCAACGCTTGTTCTCGACCGTGAGCCCGGAGCGAAACGTCGGGCAGTACGACGCCGTGACCTCAGGGCGGCTGCTGATCGCCACCGTCTGTCACGTCGCGCACGCCATGGCGCCGTCCATGTCGGGCGTGCACGTCAGCTGTCTCGACGACTACGGCGCGGCGGGTGTCGGCACGATGCGGATCTCGTCTCCGAGCGCCAAGCAGACACTGCACGCGTACGACGTGCTGACCGCGACGCTGCAGCAGACCTCGTACCTCGCGTTCTTCGACACCCAGGCTTCCGGACCACCGATCTCGGCGCGGGCATCGATCTGGCGCACGGCACCGGCGTCAGGGGCCGCGCTCGGCGTCGCCATCGGCTTCGTCGCTCCGCTGCCGCTGCGACGCCGGCGACGGGCAGAGCAGGCGCGCGGCCCGGTCCGGTATCGCTTCGCGCCGATCTTCGGCTAACTGCTAAGCCACCCAGCCGAGCGGGTGTCCGACGCGGGCCTCGAGGCGAAGCTCGGCGAGCTCCTCGGCGCGGTCGACCTGCGGCTCGCCGGTCACCGAGACGACCAGGATGTAGGCGTCGGCCATGATCGAGGTGACGACGTCGGACGGCACGTCCGGAAAGCCGGCGATCAGCCGGCGCAGGGGACCCGCCAACTCGGGAAAGTCCTCTGGATTCATCGTCGTCACGACCCTTCTCGCTCGTCTCAACCGACGGTAGGGCGCGGGAACTGCGCGCAGATAGGGCAAGTCAGACGTGATGTCGGGGACCTTGGTCGCTCACCAAGGTCCTGTACCGGAGGGGCCGATGCCCAAGTCGGGACTTTGGTCTCTACAGGTGGCGGCCCGCGACGGACCACCATGGCAGACGGCGTCGCGACGGCCTGCCACCGGCGACGACGAAGCGGTCGGCCCAAGGAGGTGGATTGCGCTGCAGATGGCGAGAGCGTCCCGCACTGCGATCCTTCGCTCCCACAAGTGCGGGACGAGCTCTCCCTCCTTGCAACGACAGGTGGGATTCCGGACTTGAGCACAACGGCTGAGGTCGGGACTTTCGCCTCCCCCAGCCACCCGAAGTGACGAGGACGCGGTAGCCCGCCTCGACCAACCGGTCACGACCGCGACGCAGTGACTCCCAGCCGGTCGCTCAGAAAGTCGAGCACCTGATCGAGTGCCGCCCGCGTCGGTGTGCCGGGTTGGTCGACGAGGTGCTCGGTGAGGACCGAATGGGCCGCCTTCGGGTGACCGTGCGGGTTGCCGGCCGAGGAGTCCAGCTCGACCCCGATGAAGCCGTCACCGAGCTCGCGACGCAGCGTCTCGAAGCGATCGCCGGGTGCCATCGGATCGCCGGTGAAGCGCAGGCCGAGCACGCAACCGCCGGCCGCGACCTTCTCCTTGACGGTTGCCAGCTCGGCGTCGGAGATCCCGAGGTCGGCCTTGCGGCGCGCGCCGAGCGGGAATGGCACCGACGGCTGACTCAGGACCGGAGCGACCACCGGCGCGTCGACCATCATCCCGAGTGCGAAGCCACCGGTGAAGCACATCCCGACCACGCCGACCCCGGGACCGCCGCACCGCTCGTGCTCGGCGCGCGCGAGCGCTCGCAGCCAGGTCGTGATCTTGCCGGACTGCTTCGTCGCCAGCTTCGTGAACTCGCTCGAGATGCAGAGCTTGGTGAGGGTCTGCAGCGTGTAGCCGACCGTTATGTCCCGGCCCGGCTCGCCGAACAGGTGCGGCATCACCGCCGTGCAGCCGCGGCCGGCAACGGCGCGCGCGAAGTCGGCGACCTTCGGGGTGATCCCCGGAATCTCCGAGATCACGATCACCGCCGGGCCGGACCCCAGCCGGTAGATGTCCTTGGTCTTGCCGTCGGCGGTGAACGGCTCGCGAGTGAAGTCGGCCAGGATCTGCGTCACGCGAGCATCATCCCCGACGGCGAGCCAGCACGGTACGACGGGCGAGGACCAGCCAGCACAGGATCGCGAACGCCGACAGTGCTGCGGGAATCCAGTGCCCGAGCAGCGCGGAGGCGGCCACCGCGCAGCCGAACGCCGTGAGGTTCGCGACGACGTCGTACACCGGTGCGACGAAGCCCCGGTTGATCACGTGAGAGACGGCGATCACGACGCCGCAGGCAAACGTGACGGACAGCAGAAGGCTCACCATCGAACTGCTCCGTCAGAGCTTCTCGATGAGAGCGAGCCGGGCAACGGCTGCTTGGTCGGGCCGGTGGTTCGCGAGCACGTCGGCGCGGCCGGCTTTGGCCATCAGCGAGCGCCGTTGCGGATCGCGAAGAACCGCCGCGAGGGTCGCGAAGAAGTCGTCGTCGCCGGCAACCGCGACGGTGCCGGCCGCGAGCTTGATGCCCTCGACGCCCGCGACCGTCGTCACGACCGGAAGCCCCCAGGCGAGCGCGTCGAGCACCTTCATCTTCGGGCCGCTCGTCGGCGGACAGGGGAACGCGAGTACCGCAGCGCGGCTGAGGGCGTCACGGGCTTGCGCCACCTCGCCCATGACCTCGACGCCGGCGACCCTGATCGGGTCGTCGAGGCCCCGGCCGGCGATCAGCAGCTTCGACCCCGGCACCTCCTCACGCACCATCGGCCAGTGGTCGAGCAACCGCCGCAACGCGGCCTGGTTCGGCCGCCACGCCCAGTCGGCGATCATCACCGCCACAGGCTCCTCGACCAGGTCGAGCGGCTCCGGCGGGATCGGCAACGTCACCGGACACAGGTGCTTCACACCGGTGACCCGCGCAACGCGCGGCGAGAACGCGATGGCGACACCCGCCCGTCGTACGACGTGGCGCTCGGCGCGAACCGACTGGATCACATCGGGCCGTGGCCGCCGGAGCGCCACCGCATCGAGCACCTCGGAGTGGTAGATCGTCACGCCGCGGCGCTCCGCCTGCGCGACGGCGGCGTAGGACTCCGGCTCCTCCGCCCAGGTGACGGCGTCGGGCGCCGGCTCCCAGCCCACCGATGCCAGCCCGCCGCGCGGGTGGAGCAGCGTCGCGGGCTTGCGCCGCCAGCCGCCGGGGTCGTGAAACGGCGCGCAGCGCACCCACGACGGCGGCTCGAGCCCTTCCGGCGCGCGCCCCCAGCACCACGCGGATACGTCGCGTCCCATTGCTCGCATCGCCTCCCAGATCGCGAAGACGTGGCGCCCGGTCGCGGTGCCGTCGGGGTGAGGCAGGTGGTAGGTGACGACCTCGATCCTCATCGCCACGACCCGCTGCGGTCGTCGCCGACGGGGCGGCCCGCGGCGCGCTGCCAGAGCTGTTCGAGGTGGCGCGCGTTGGCCGCCCAGCTGAAGTTCGCCACGACTTGGGCGCGCGCCGTCTCCCCCGCCGCCCGCAACGCCGCCGGGTCGCGAAGCAGTCGCACGATCCGTGCCGCAGCGACGTCGGTGTCCGCGGCGACGAGCACGCCGCCGATCCCGCGGGCGCCCATCTCGGACGCGACCACAGGACGTCCAGCCGCCATCGCCTCGAGCACCTTGTTCTTGATGCCCGCGCCGGAGGTCATCCAGTCGACGTGCACGGACATTTCCAGGAGGACCGCGCGGATGTCGGGCACATCGGCGCGCAGCTCCACGCCGCTGCCGACGAGGCGTCGCACCTCCCGGTTGGGTCGCCGGCCCACCAGCAGCACCTTCGCCGCGGGGATCTCCGCGCGCACCCGTGGCCAGATGTCGTTGACCAGATGCGTCGCCGCCTCCACGTTGGCGCGGCTGTCGTAGACACCGTGGAACCCGAGGACGGGAGGGGTCGCGCTGACCGGTGCTGGTTCCGGGCCCGGTTCGACACCGTTCGGCAGCACCTCGACGGCGGCGCGCGGGGAGAGCCGCCGCACCACCTCGGCGTCGCCGTCGGTCACGACGGCGACCGTCCGGGCGGCCGCATAGTGGCGCGCCTCGTGCCGGGCGATCCGCTCGAGCTGCCGGCGCTCGAGGGGGGCACGGAAGCCGGCCACCCGGCGGTTCCGCGCGTTCTCCGTCCACGGGTCGATCGCCATGTGCACCGCGGGCACGGCCTTCGCCCATGCGCGTTCCGCGAGCTGCGCCGTCCCCCAGCCGTGCAGGTGTACGACGTCCGCGCCGGCGGCGACCGCGGCGTCGTACGCCGTGAGCAAGCCGGGCCGCTCGACGAAGCGCACGTGCGCCGGCTCGCCCCGGCGCGCGGACCACAACAACCGCCGCAGATAGTCGAAGCCGGCCGGCGTCGACGTACCGAACCACCGCACGGTTGCGCGGCCGTAGCGACCGGCGACCGCGACCGGCACGGCCGCCTCCGCGCGCGGCGCGCCCGCACACAGCACGGTCAGCTCATGACGACCGGCAAGCTCTCGCAGCTGATGGTCGAGGACGAACGCAGCACCGTCACTGGTTCGCCAGGGCTCCCAGGCGCTGACGACCACGACCCGCACGATCGGGACGCTACCGTCACAATGATCCGGTGACCGGGCTGGCAGTGGTCGTTTGCAGCCGGGACCGGCCGCAACGGCTACGCGACTGCCTGCGCGCCGTCGTCGAGCAGCACGCTGACGAGATCCTCGTCGTCGACTCCGCCTCGTCGACCTCCGCGACCACCAGCGTCGCCGCCGAGTTCGGGGTCGAGACGGTCAGAGTTGGTCAGCCCGGCCTGGCGCGCGCCCGCAACGCCGCGATGCGCGCGACCACTGCCGACATCACCGCCTTCACCGACGACGACTGCGTTCCCCGTCACGACTGGGCGCAGGCGATCCGCGCCAGGTTCACGAAGTCCGCAACCGAAGGTGAGCGCATCGGGTTCGTCACGGGCCGGGTGGTCGCCGAGGGCGAGGGGCAGCCGGTGTCCGTGCTGCTCGGCGCCGTACCCCGCCGCTACGCCGGCGGCGATGACGCGAGCTACATCGGTCACGGCGCGAACCTCGCGGTGGCGCGAGCCTGCTGGGAGTCCCTCGGCGGCTTCGACGAGCTGCTCGGCGTCGGCGCCAGCCTGCGCAGCGCGGAGGACACCGATCTGATGTGGCGCGCGATGCGCGAAGGCTGGATCGGCCACTTCGAGCCGCAGGCGGTCGTCTCGCACACACAGTGGCGTGGCCGTGGCGCCGCGTTGCGCGCGTCGTACGGGTACGGCGTCGGAGCGGGCGCGCTTCGGTCGAAGGTCGGGCGGATGGGTGGCCACCAGGCGTCCCGACGGTTCGCGGCGGGGAGTCTCCGGCACACCGCGAAGCAGCTGGCCGCCGACGCGCGGGCCGGCTACGAGTTCGGCGTCGCCGTCAATCTCGTGCGCGCGGCCGGGATCGCGGTCGGGCGGGTTCGAGCGGCCCGGCTGCCGATCGTCGATGGCCGGTTCGGCCCGCAGTGACCCTCGTCGTCGACGGCCGGTTCCTCTCGGCGCCCGCGACCGGGTTGCACCGCGTCGCGCGCGGATTCGTCACGGCCGCGAAGCAGGCCGGGGTCGACCTCGAGGTGTGGACTCCCGGCGAGGTCGACGACCCGCTCGCGGACCGGCCGATCCGCGTCCCTGGCGGCCGGGTCGGCGGCCGGCTCTGGGAACAGGTCGTGCTGCCCGCGGCCGCCCGCGGCCGCACGATCTGGTCGCTGACGAACACCGCTCCAATCGCGCGCCCGGGGGTCGTCGTCGTTCACGACCTCGCCGCGGAGGTCGGACCGCAGTGGTTCGCGCGGTCGATGCGGCTGTACGCGTGGAGCGTCATCGCCGGCGCGCGGCGCGCGGAGCGGGTCATCACCGTGTCCGCCGCCGTGGCCGGGGAGCTCGTGGCGCGCGGCGTCACCGAAGGCAGGGTCACGGTTGTCGCGCCGGCGGTGGACGAGATGTTCGAGCCCGCCGCGGCGGCGGAGGTCGAGCGGGTCCGCGCGTCGTACGGGTTGCCCGGTGACTACGTCGTGATGGTCGGGTGGGCCGACCCGCGCAAGGACGTCGCGACCGCGGTCGGCGCGCACCGCCAGACCGTGGCCGGCCAGCCGCACGACCTGGTGCTCATCGGCACCGGTCACCCGACGTTCGCGCCGGTGGCGCCGCCGTCGGGCGAGCGGATCAAGGTCATCGGCCGCACGACCGACGCCGACCTCGTCGCGCTGCTCACCGGCGCGAAAGTGCTGCTGTACCCGAGCCGCTACGAAGGGTTCGGCCTGCCCCCGCTCGAGGCGATGGCGTGCGGCACGCCTGCCATCGCGAGCGACATCCCGGCGCTGCGCGAAAGCACCAAAGGCTCGGTACGACTCGTCCCGCCCGGCGACGTGGCGGAGTGGGCAGCGGCCTTGCGGGACGCGCTCCGAGGGGCGCTCAGCCCCGCGACTGCTCCTCAGCGGTCCTGGCGATCTGTGGGCCGGGAATTGGCAGCTGCGCTACCGGCAGGATCGGCCGCGCCACACCGCCGCTGAGGACGACCTCTTCCATCACGTCGTCCAGGCGCTGCACGAAGGTGTCGGCGGCGAACTGCTGCGCGCGACGGCGGGTGGCGCGCCGCGAGATGAGCCGGCCGTTGGGGCCGTCGTCCGCGATCACCTTCATCTGCTCGGCGAACGCCCACGGCGTCGGCGGCAACAGCCACCCCGTGACGTTGTGGATCACGCTCTCGCGCGGACCACCCGCATCCACGGCGAGCACCGGAGCGCCCGACGCCATGGCTTCGAGCGGGACGATGCCCCAGTCCTCATTGGGAGCGGTGAAAACGACCGCCATGCAACGGGCGTAGAGCGCGGCCAGCTCTTCGTCGCTCGGGTGGATCAAGAACTCGACCGGCAGGCCGGCGGCGTGCTGCCGCAACGTCTCGAGGTACGGCCGGCTCTTGCTGTCGACGCCACCGGCGATGACGAGCGACGCCTCGGTGCCGTTCTGCCTCGCCACCCGGAGTGCCTGGATCGCGAGCTCGATCCGCTTCTCCCACATGATCCGGCCCGCAACGAGGAAGAACCGCTCGCGCGGCAGCGCGGGGTGCAGCGTGAACTGGTCGAGGTCGACCCCCGGGTGCAGGACCTCGATCTCCGTTGCCGGCAGCCCGGCGCGCTCGATCCGGTGCGCCGTCTCCTGGCTGTTGGCGAGGACGTACTGGTAGCGCTTCCACATCCGGCGGTCGACGCTGTTGAAGCCCGGAGCGAGCGCGCGCAGCGCGACGTACTTGCGGAAGCTGCGAGAGCGCAGTGCCTGCCGGGTCACAGGGTCGTGCAAGATCTTCAGCGGCGTGTGGCAGTAGCAGACCGTCGGCACGTTGTTGTGCGCCATGACGAAGTCGCCGAGACCCTCCGACGACACGAGCAGCGCCTGCTCGTCGCGAAGCGGCAGCTCGGTGCGGTGGATCCGGTACGCCGCCTGCGCCAGAGCCGGCAGCGAACGCCGGACCGACACCTGCGGGTCGAGCACGACGATGCGGGCGTCACGCAGGCCCGGGAACGTGCTGGCCGAGTCGTAGTGGTGGGTGTAGAGCGTCCAGTCGTGACGGCTGCGGCTGGCGATGTTGAGGAGCGTGCGTTCGATCCCTCCCGTGACGTAGATCCACGGGTGGTAGAGCGCCAGCTTCACTTCGTCAAACCTCTCGCTCGCACGCTGGTCCAGCACCGCACCGTGCCCACGACCACGCCGAGCACGGTAGCCAGGGTACGGGTCGCGACCGTGATCACCCCGAATTCATAACCGTGGCGCAGATCATCTAACACCGGGCGAACCCCCTGTTCGATGATTGCCTCGCGGAACAATCTCCGTGCTCGGGGCCGGTCCCAACGCGCGAGTCGCGCCAGGCGGACACCCATGCCCTTGCCATAACGCCAGTCGAGGCGAACAAGTTGCGGCTTGGTTCGCCACTGGTCGTGTTCGGCAACCGCTTCCGGCTCGAACAAACCGGTGCAGCCCTCGCGAAACAGCCGGTCGAACAGGTCGAGGTCCTCCGCGCTCGACGCCCACGTGCCGGGCCCGAGCGTCTCGTCGAAGCCGTCGACGGCCTCGAGCGCCCGACGTCGTACGGCGAGATTGGCGCTGGCGCCGAGGTCACCCATCAGCCCCGGGTGCAGCCGCTCACGCACCGTCCGGCTCGTGATCGCGACCGGCCGCTCGGCGGCCAGCTGTTCCGCGGGCACGACAACACGCCCCGTCACGAACATGACGGCTTCATCGGCAAAGGCACCGGCAAGTGCAGCCGACCAGCCCGGCCGGATCCGGACGTCGTCGTCGACGAACGCGACCAGGGCGTTGCTCGCGGCGCGCCACCCGGCGTTGCGGGCCAGGCTCGCGCCCGGGCGCTCGCAGCGAACCACGCTCACGCCGGCCCGGGCGGCGGCGTCCGCGACGGCACCCGGCTCTCGTGAGGCGGAGTCGACGACCACGATCTCGTCGGCGTCAGTCAGGTCGGCGCGCAGCGCCGTCAGGCACCGGTCGAGCATCGCGGGGCGATCGCGGGTGGGGATGACGACCGACAGCGGCTCCCGCATCAGCACCCACCGCCGTCGATCGCGGCCCGATACACCTCACGAGTGGCGGCCGCGACCGCGGCGGGCGAGTACGCGCGCGCGCCGACCGCCGCCGACTCGGCGTACGCCGTCACCGCGGCGTCGTCGGAGAGCAGCCGGCTCAGCTCGCGGGCGAGAACGCGGGCGTCACCGGCAGGTACGACGGGGCCGGCGCCGAGCGCGGTGACCGCCTCGGCCACCGCCGGGTCGTCACACCCGATGACGGCGCGACCGTGAGCGGCGGCCTCGACGGCCGCCAGCGACGAGCCCTCCGGGCGTCGGCCCGGGATCGAGGCGACGACGACGATCCGGCTGCGACCGAGCAGTCCCGACAGCTCCGTCTCGTCGAGCCAGCCGAGAAACGACACCCGGTTGCCGAGCGAGCGAGCCCGGCGCTGCAACGCATCGCGCTGCGGTCCATCGCCGGCGATGACGAGCCGGCTGCTCCCGACGTCGGCGGCGACCGACGCGAACGCGTCGATGACCACGTCGATGCCCTTGTCCGCCGCGAGCCGGGCGACCACCACCACGTCGTGGCACTGCGCCGCCGGGACGAGGACGCCCACCGGGTCCGCCGCCGGGACGGGCACGGTCGCGACCGCGGGCAGACCGGCGGCAGCCGCCAGCGCCGACACAGCGTTGCTGACACCGATCGTCGCGCTGAGCCGGGTCCGCGCGGCCCGCATCACGACGACCGCTCCGGCTGCCTCGACCATGCGCCGCGGGCCGGCGAACCGGTGCTCGCGAGCACCGAACAACCGGCGGTCGTGCAACGTCAGCACCGCGGGCACCTGAGGTGCCGCACCGAGCACGCTCGCCGAAAGCTCGCGGGTGATGTTGTGAAAGTTGATGACGTCGGGGGCGAAGTCGCGGGCGCGCGCGGCCACCATCCGGCGGGCCTGCGGATCCCACACATCGAGCACTTTCGCTGCCCCGCGACGGCGGCGCTCGCCCGCCATCACTGAGACGGTGTCGCCCAGATCGCGCAATCCGTCGGCGAGTCGCCGGACGTACGCCTCGGCGCCGTAGCCGCGCTCGACCACCTCGTCGTGAACGAGCAGCACCCTCAAGACTTCGCCGGCCAGTTCAGCGCGAAGCCGGCGACCAGCGCCATGCCGCTCGCGTTGGGCTCGATCGTCGTGCCGTCAGAGGCGGGGTGCGCCTGGACCAGCGTGAACAGACCGCCGGTGCCGCCGTCCCACGCGAAGCCGCTCCAGCCGCGATGCAGCTGCTCGGCGTTGGCGATGACGTTGGCGTTGTAGGTGCCGCTGTCGCCGTTCGGCCAGCCGAACTCCGACACCATCACGGGATACGTCTTCGCGACGGTGTTCCAGCGATCCATCATCGGCGCGGGGTTGTACGGGTCGGGGGTAGTGCACTGCGGCGGCGGTGCGTTCGGGCAGGTGTAGACGTGCTCGCCGTACGCGATGTTGGTGCCCTCGACGAACTCCGTCGGCGGACTGCTCGCGAAGTTCAGGCCGCTGATCAGGACGAGGTTGCGAGCACCTGTGCCGCGCACCGTCTGGTAAAGCTGCTGCATCCCGGCGGCTGTGACGGTCTTGCCGTTGTCGTCGAATGTGCCACCGCTGAACCAGACCGATTGCGACACCTGCGGCTCGTTGAACAAGTCGAAGGCGACCAGCGGGTTGTTCTCGTAGCGGGTGGCGACCTGCTGCCAGAAGGTGATCGCGCCGGGCGAGTCCGCCATCGGTGTGAGGCCGGCCTTCCCGCACCGGCCCACCGTCGCGAAGTGGAGGTTGAGCAACGCGACCATGCCCCGCGAGGTCACCCAGTGAACAACCCGGTCGACCACCTCCGGGTAGTCGGGCTCATAGGCGCACGACGTCGCCAGCCACTTCTGCTCGCCCAGGGAGATCCGGACCTCGTTGGCTCCCCACATCGACAGCTGCTGGATCTCCGCCTCGGTGGGCAGCGGGTTGTTGGTGCCGCCTTCGAGACCGAACCGCTGCAGCCCGCGCAGGATGAGCGGCTGGCCATCGCCGTCGAGGATCTGGTTGCCCCGCGTCGTGAGCGGGCCGACCACGCGGGCGTGACCGCCCGGGGTCTGACCGAGCGTCGCGTCGTCGACGAGCTGAGCCGCACTCGCCGGAGGGAAGCTCACGCCCAGCTGCACCTTCGCGACGCCTTTGGGTGCGATTCCGGCGACGACCGGCAGCACCCCCCAGTCCGTCGTGGACCCCGCGGCCGCCTCGCTCACCTCGGTGTCGGTGACGGCACCACTGGCGTCGATGAACCGCAGCTCGAGCTGGCCCGAAACGGCGGTGGAGGTGCCGCGGTGGTAGGCCTCGCCGACGTACCGGTCGCCGGCCTTCGCGTTCTCGACGGGAGACCACAGCGTCATCGCGCTCCCCGTGGCGATGGCCGAGAGCGCGCCCGCGCCTTGATGTGCGCGGTGGCCCACCTTCACGGTCCCGCCTGATGCGGTCCATCCACCTGTCGAGGTGTCGAAGGTGGTCGCGGCGCCGCGCAGCAGCTGGACCGGCGCCAGGGACTTGCCGAGCGGGAGGCTCTTGACCGGTCCGGGGGCGGGTGAGCTCGCCGGGGCCGAGGCCCCCCGGCTCGCAATCAGCGCGCCGACCGCGACGAGCACGGTGACGACGATGGCGGAAGCAACCACACCTGCGCGCTCGTCGAATGCGTTACGACGGCTGGCAGGCACGACGAAAAGGCTATTGCGGCGGCGGCCGGATCCCGGTCTCCGGTTGCCAGGAAGGCGCCCGATAGGTTTCCTCGCATGGAACTGAGCTCTACGTCTGCGGTTGTCACCGGTGGCGCCTCCGGACTGGGCGCCGCGACCTCCCGGCTGCTCGCGCAGCACGGCGTCGGCGTGGTCGTCGCGGACCTGCAGGACGACAAGGGCGAAGCACTCGCCAAGGAGATCGGCGGCGTCTTTGTCCACACGGACGTGACGAACACCGACCAGATCATCGAGGCGGTGGACACGGCGGTCGGCATGGCGCCGCTGCGGTCGTTGGTGTGCTGCGCCGGCATCGGTTCCGCGCAACGCACGGTCGGCAAGGACGGCGAGTACAGCTCGGCGTTCAACCTCGACCACTACAAGTTCGTGATCGCGGTGAACCTGACAGGGACGTTCGACTGCGTGCGGATCGCGGCGACGGCGATGAGCCGGAACGACGCGGACGACGACGGCCAGCGCGGGGCGATCGTGCTGACGGCGTCAGTGGCCGCGGAGGACGGGCAGATCGGCCAGGCGGCGTACTCCTCGTCGAAGGGCGGCATCGTGGGCATGACCCTGCCGGTGGCCCGCGACCTGTCGGCGGTCGGCGTACGGGTCAACACGATCCTGCCGGGTCTGATCGACACCCCGATCTACGGCGAAGGGCCGGAGTCGGAGGCGTTCAAGGCGAACCTCGGCAAGCAGGTGCTGTTCCCGAAGCGGCTCGGGCGCTCGGAGGAGTACGCAACCCTCGCCCTCGAGATGCTGCGCAACAGCTACTTCAACGCCGAATCCGTCCGGCTCGACGCCGGCATCAGAATGCAGCCGCGGTAGTCGCTCGGGTTCGGCTCGCTCTTCTGCGCCTCGCGCTTCGCGCTGCGGCCTCAAAGACAAGGGCGCAACTGCCAGGGGCGTGGCTCCCCGCCCCGATGCGTGCCGCTGGCCCATTGCGTTGTGTCGGGTGCAGTTACTCCTAGGCCTCGCGCTTCGCGCCTCGGCCCCAAAAGCAAGAGCGCAACTGCCAGGGGCGAGGTTGCCGCTCGGCTCCGTTTCCGCTGGCCCGTCGCGTTGAGCTTTGTGTCAAAGACAAGAGCGCAACTACCAGGGGCCGCAGCTCCCGCCCCGATGCGTTCCGCTGGCCCGTCGCGTTGAGCTTTGTGTCAAAGGCAAGAGCGCAACAACCAGCGGCGTAGCTCCCGCCCCGATGCGCTCCGCTGGCCCGTCGCGTTGCGCTTTGTGTCAAAGACAAGAGCGCAACAACCAGGGGCGCAGCTCCCGCCCCGATGCGCTCCGCTGGCCCGTCGCGTTGAGCTTTGTGTCAAAGACAAGAGCGCAACAACCAGGGGCGAGGCTCCCGCTTGGCTCCCCTTCCGCTGGCCAATCGCGGTTCGTTGTGCGATTGGCGTGTCTGAGGCTCGAACATTGTGGATTTGACGTGCCAATTAGGCCCTTTTAGACACGTCAAACGCACAATGTTCGAGCCCCCAGACACGTGAAACCCACAATGTCCGACCAACGCAACCGGCCAGCGCGACGAACCGACGTCGGCAGCCACGCCCCTGGTAGTTGCGCCTTTGACTTTGCCCGAACAAGACCAACGCAACCGGCCAGCGGAACGCACCGAGGCGGAAAGCCACGCCCCTGGCAGTTGCGCCTTTGTCTTTGGGGCCGCAGCGCGAAGCGCGAGGCGGCGAAGGGCTAGTGCTTGAAGATCCAGTAGCGCGAGGAGGTGAAGTTGAGGATGGCGTTGAAGACGACGGCGACGCCTTTGCTCAGCAGGTAGTACAGGCCGAGGTGCGTCAGCCCGCGAACGATCACCAGCGTCGTACCCAGGTTCACCACGACCAGGAGCAGGTACGGGCCGAGAGTGTTGCCGTGGCTCGCCCGCGCCTGGAACGTCCAGTTGCGGTTGAGCGCGTAGTTCACGACCACCGCCGCGGTGAGGCCGAGCACCGTCGCCAGGGTCAGCGAGACCCCTGCGCCTGAGTGCAACCCGTACAGCACCGCGAAGTCGGTGCATACGCTCGCGACACCAGTGACGCAGAACCGGATCAGCGATTCCCGCAACGACGGCCGGCCGGCCGAATGGTCCTGCACCTCCGCGACAAGCACCGTGACCGGGCTCGCCGCAGGCGCAACTCGGTCCTCGGCCACCTGACCATTCTGACCGAAAAGAGAAGGCCGCCCACCCCGGCGTACCGGGAGGGCGGCCAACTCAGCGTGTTGACTCGGATCAGACCGAGATCCGCACCTCGCTGATCTCGCCCTGCGCGACGTCGACCTTCGCCTCGCCGCCGGAGTGGCCGCCGCCCGGGATCACCCGGACGGTCCACGAGCCCGGACGCGCGAAGAACCGGAACTGACCCGTCGCCGACGTCACGACCTCCGCGGTGAACTCGCCACCGCCGTCGAGCAGCCGGACGTAGCCACCGGACACGGGCGTGTCGCCGTTGTAGACGAGGCCCTGGACGACCGTCTCCCCGGTCGGGATGCCTTCACGGCTGATCGTTGCCTGGTCAGGAGCTCCGCACATGCTCAGACGTCCTTTTCGATCGGCACACCGACAAGGGAGCCGTACTCGGTCCACGACCCGTCGTAGTTCTTGACGTTCGCCTGGTCGAGCAGCTCGTGGAAGACGAACCAGGTGTGCGCGCTGCGCTCACCGATCCGGCAGTACGCGATGGTGTCCTTGCCGAAGTCGACACCCTCGCTCTCGTACAGCTCCTTGAGCTCGTCGTCCGAACGGAACGTGCCGTCTTCGTTCGCGGCCTTGCTCCACGGGATGTTGACCGCACTCGTCACGTGACCGGCCCGCTGCGACTGCTCCTGCGGCAGGTGCGCCGGCGCGAGCAGCTTGCCGGAGAACTCGTCTGGCGACCGCACATCGATGAGATTCTTCACGCCGATCGACGCGACGACCTCGTCGCGGAAGGCACGGATGTCGTTGTTGGCATCCTTCGCCTTGTACGTCGTCGCCGGCCGGTTGGGCACGTCCGCGACGAGCTCGCGGCTGTCGAGCTCCCACTTCTTGCGGCCACCGTCCATGAGCTTGACGTTCTCGTGGCCGTAGATCTTGAAGTACCAGTACGCGTACGACGCGAACCAGTTGTTGTTGCCGCCGTACAGCACGACGGTGTCGTCGTTCGCGATGCCGCGCTCGGAGAGCAGGCTCTCGAACTTCTCCTTGCTGATGAAGTCGCGAATGACCGGATCCTGGAGGTCACGCTTCCAGTCGATCCGGACGGCGTTGCGGATGTGGTTCTTGTCGTACGCCGCGGTGTCCTCGTCGACCTCGACGAGCACGATCTTCGGGTCGTCGAGATGCGCCTCGACCCAGTCGGCGTCGACGAGCACGTCGTTGCGAGCCATGTGCCAACTCTCCTTCTTGCAGTAACACAGCAGATTGAAAGGGGTCGTCACCCAACGCGGGGCGACGGAGGTCTTGCGGGGAAGTCACCCGAGCCGGCGCGGGGATGTGGAGTCGGCGACGTGCTCGGTGGTGACGGCTACGTCAGACGAGACACAGGCAGGTGGCCACGCGGCACAGGTCGACCGCGCGCCGGCTCCACAGCGCGGGACTCACCCGCGGTGCGTTGGGAGCTGCCATGCCGGGAAGCGTACTGTGCAATGATACTTTCGTAGGCTAAATATCTCACGCTGAGGACACCGGTGCCCACCTCGACCCCGCGAAGCCGCATTCCCTACAAGTGGATCGCGCTCTCCAACACGACGCTCGGCATCCTCATGGCGACGATCAACAGCTCGATCCTGATGATCGCGCTGCCCGACATCTTCCGCGGCATCCACCTGAACCCGCTCGCACCCGGCAATACGCCGTACTTCCTCTGGATCCTGATGGGGTTCCTGCTCGTGACCAGCGTGCTGGTCGTGAGCCTCGGCCGGATCGGCGACATCTACGGCCGGGTGCGGATGTTCAACCTCGGCTTCGCGATCTTCACCGCGTTCTCCGTCCTGTTGTCCGTCACCTGGATGACGGGCACCCACGGCGCACTGTGGATCGTGCTGATGCGCCTCGGTCAAGGGCTCGGCGGCGCCTGCATCCTCGCCAACTCCTCCGCGATCGTCACCGACGCGTTCGGCGAGAACGAACGCGGGCTCGCGCTGTCGATCAACGGCGTCGCCGCCATCAGCGGCTCGTTCCTCGGCTTGATCCTCGGTGGCCTGCTCGCGCCCGTCTCGTGGCGTCTCGTCTTCATCGTCTCGGTGCCGCTCGGGCTGTTCGGGACGCTGTGGTCCTACCTGAAGCTGCGTGACAACGGCGTCCGCACACCGGCAAAGATCGACTGGATCGGGAACCTGCTGTTCGCGGCCGGGCTGATCGGCGTGCTGCTCGCAATCGTCTACGGGCTGCAGCCGTACGGCGGCCACACGATGGGCTGGACCAAGCCGTTCGTGCTGGCGTGCGGCTTCGGCGGCGTTGCAGTTCTCGGGGTTTTCGTCGCCGTCGAGGCCCGCGTCAGCGACCCGATGTTCCGACTGCACCTGTTTCGCAGCCGCACCTTCACCATGGGCAACGTCACCGGACTGCTCGCGGGCCTGTCCCGCGGCGGCCTGATGTTCATCCTGATCATCTGGCTGCAGGGCATCTGGCTGCCGCAGCACGGCTACTCGTTCGAACGCACGCCGCTGTGGGCCGGCATCTACATGATCCCGCTGACCGTCGGGTTCCTCATCGCAGGTCCGATGTCGGGCCGCCTCACCGACCGGTTCGGCGCGCGGCCGTTCGCCACCGCGGGCATGGCGCTGTCGGGGTGCTGCTTCCTGCTCTTCGACCTGATGCCGATGAACTTCAGCTACGTCTGGTTCGCGCTGCTGCTCCTGGTCATGGGCCTGTCGCTCGGCCTGTTCTTCGCGCCGAACATCGCGAGCGTCATGAACTCGCTGCCCGCGGATCAGCGCGGCGCGGGAGCCGGCATGCTCAACACGTTCCAGAACAGCGCACAGGTGCTGTCGATCGGCGTGTTCTTCACCGTGATCACCCTCGGTCTCGCCGCGCGGTTGCCGCAGGCCCTCCAGCACGGCCTCGTCACGCAGGGCATGCCCGCCGCGCAGGCGCACACGATCGCGCATCTGCCCCCGATCGGCACGCTGTTCGCGGCGTTCCTCGGCTACAACCCGATCCAGCAGCTGATCGGCTCGCCGAGCGCGGCTCACCTCAGCGCCGCGCACTATCACTACGTGACGGGTCGCGGCTTCTTCCCGCACCTGATCACCGGCCCGTTCGGGCACGGGCTTCGGTTGGCGTTCCTCATGGCGGCCGGCGTCAGCTTCATCGGGGCGATCTGCTCCGGCCTGCGCGGTGCCGACACCGTCGACGCCGCCCACCGCCAGGCCGAGGAGCCCGCGCTGGCCGAGGTGGGCGCCGGCTTCGCCGTGGAGGACTGACCGCGCCCGATTTCGATCCGGGTGGGATTGACTGTCAACGTGCAGGCCCACCGGGACGTTGAGCAAGGGACGGAGGCGGTCGTGACCTTCGAGGGCCGGTCATGACCTTCGAGGCCGAAGGCACAGCCGCGTCGATCGCGGCCGCAGCGTCCTTCGAGGAGGTGTTCCCGGTGCTGATCCGCGACGCGTATCGCGTCGCGTACCGGCTGCTCGGCGACCGCTCCGAGGCAGAGGACGTGGCGCAGGAGGCCTGTGCCCGCGCCTACAGCCGCTGGTCGAGCGTCCGCGACCACGCCGAGCCCTGGTGCGTGCGGGTCGCCAGCAACCTCGCGCTCGACCTGCTGCGCTCCCGGACCCGCGCGGTGAAGCGGAACGAGCGCGTCGCGGCTGAGCAGGGCAACCGGGTCGCCGCCACGAGCGACGACCGCATCGACCTGTACGCCGCGTTGGCGAAGCTGCCGAAACGGCAGCGCGAAAGCGTCGTGCTCCGCTACCTCGGCGACCTTTCCGAGGCGCAGACGGCCGACGTGATGGGGTGCTCCATCGGATCGGTGAAGACGCATTCCAGCCGTGGCCTGGCCGCGCTGAGAGCGGCGTTGGCGCGATGAGCGACTTCTCGAACCCCGACCAGGGCGCCGGCGGCCTGTTCGACGGCCTCGACGACCCGGCGCCCCCGGCGTTCGGCACCGACCGCCTTTCGGGGGTGGTGCAGCGCGGCCAGCGGCTGCGTCACCAGCGGCGGATGGCCTACGCCATCGGAAGCGCCGGTGTCGCCGTCGTCATGGCGGGCGCAGCGGTGGGCGTCGCGGCCACCGGCCACAACGGCAGCGGGCAGCCGGTCACCCCGCTGAGCCCGACGCCGACCCAGCACCACACCCACAAGCCGCACCACCACACCCATACCCCGGGCAGCCCCGCGGTCGGCGGCAGCCACAGCGGCGGCCGCGGGAAGGGCCCGCCGCAACCGACGCCGACGTGCCTCAGCCCGACGCCCCCCACGACAGCGACCACCGCGCCGCCGGCGACGCCGACCGGCACCGACCTGCCCACCCCGGCGCTGACCGACTCCCCCACCGCGGCGGCCACCGCGCCGCCACCGGCACCTGTCGACACGGCGTGCGCCAGCAGCACACCTACCGCGACCTCGACCGACCAACCGATCGCCAGCCCGACGCCGACCTCGACCGACGGGCTCCCGCTCCTCTAGCGGCGCCCGCGCCGATCGCTCACGTCGGCGAGACGGTGGCGCACCCCGCGCCGGTAATCACCGCAGGCAGCTGGTAGACCGTGCCGGCGTCGTTGCTGAAGACGACGCGGACCCGCGGGATCGCCGCGATCCAGCCCGCCAACCGGTCGGTGTTCTCCACCGGCAGCGGCTCCAGCACGACGTAGTCGTCGCGCAGCCGCGTCAGCGTGTCGATCAACGCCGGACAGCTCGTCGGCCCGTCGAACGCGCGGGACGGCGCCGACACCCCCACGTAGTTGACCGTGTTGGAGAAGTGCGGGCCGAAGAACCCGTACTGGAAGCCGTGACCGGCCACACCGATGCGCTGATGCTGGTAACCGCCGACAGTCCGGAACAGCTGCTCCAGCGCGCTCGGGCCGGCGTACCGGTGATGAAGATAGCTCCGCTGTATCGCGGCGCCGCCGCCTACCGCGGCGAGAGCAAGCGCCGCGACGAAGAGGACGCGAAGCCGGCCCAGCCCCTGCACCGAACGCACCGCACCGAGCCAGGCGACGGCCGTCGCGACTAGGACTGCGCCTGCGACGCCGGCTGTGTAGTCGACGGGTTGCGGCAGCGAACCGAGGCCGAGCAGCGCGACCATCAGTGCCGTGAGCGCCACCGTGACCGGCACGGCGAACCGCCGCAGCACGGATGCGGTGGCTGCCAGGACCGCCGCCACGGCGAGCAGCGGCAGGACGTAACGAGTGTTGGTGGCGAACAGCAGCGGCTGGCCGTCGCTGCCCATCGCCGTCGTCGGCGTGACGAGGTAAACGGCAAACGCGATCACGACCGCGACACCGAGCAGGCGGCGGAACAGCGTTGTCTCGAACAGCACCGCCAGCACCACGCCGGCGACGAGCAGCAGAAGGACCACGGGCCACAGATCGGTCCAGACGACGCGCAGCCCCGGCGCGAACCAGTGCCGGATCACCGAGGCATTGCCGAGGTAGTGCGCGACGGAGAACGCGTACGGCTTCACCTCCGGGTAGGGCACGACGTGGAAGCCGTGACCAGCGACGGTGAGATTCGTGTCCGGCACCGGCGTACCGACAGTGACCCAGTCCCGGACGTACCAGAACCCGCCCGCGAGCATCGCCGGCGCGAACAGGGCGAGCGCCGTGCGGGCGCGGTGGCCGGCGGCCGCGATGACAGCTGCAACCGCCATCAGCGCCGCGATCGGAAGCGCATCGAGCTTCGTGCCCGCCGCCAGACCGAGCGCGAGCCCCGCGACCGCGACCTCCCCGGGCCACTCCCGGCCGGCCGCAGCGAGGCAGCCGAGCGCCGCCAGGACGAACGCCATCGCGGGAATGTCGTTGAGCCCGGGCCCGGTGCTTGCCTGCGACACGATGGGGAGGGCGATCACCGCCGCGCCCGCGGCGAGAGCGGGAGCCGCTGCCGACCATCTCGCGCCGATCACCCAGCACGCGAGCAGCGCCAGCCAGCCGAAGAGCAGGTTGAGCCCGAACACCGCGAGATCGGGATGTGGGCCGAGCATCGCGATCGCGTCGAGCAGCTCGACGTCGTACGGGTAGAACACGGTGCCGTCGGAGGACGCCGAATGATGCAGGTGGACGTCGCTGTGTGTCTGCACCAGGTGCGCGGCCTGCGTCAGGTGGTAGTGGATGCTGTCGGTGTCGAGCGGCCCGGTCTGCAGCACCGCGGCGTCGCGCCCGATCAGCGACGCGGTCGTCGCCATCACACAAACGGCGACACAACCCAACATGATCTGCGCGCCGCGCTCGCGCGGCAGCCGAAGCCGCCGCGTCTGGGCCGGCGCCGCGGCCACGCCAAGGCGCGCCACGAGCGCGGCGACCACTGCACTCGTGAGCGCGAACGGCCACCGTCGAATCCCGCTCACCAACCCGAGCAGCTCCGCGACGACGATCACTCCCGTGATCCCGATGAGGCACGCGGCCAGGGCTGACTCGGGACCGTTCCACCGCGGGACGAGACGCCGCGCCAACCGGGTGGACGCAGGCACCCACGGGAGCAGCCCGATCGCAAGTGCCAGCGACCCGAACAGGTAGTCGCTGGCGGTCACGCGGAGGAGCCTACGGATGCAGGGGTCGCCCCCGGCGACGCCCTCAGCTCCCGAGCGTCACGTGGTTCGCGGTTCCCGTGCCGGTGATGCCGTCGGCGCCGACCGTGACCGACGTGATCGCGAACCGGAACGGGAGGGCGCGCAGCGGGATCGGCAAAGCGAGGGCACCGGCGTGGCTGGAGCCGGCCAGCGTCACGACCGAGTGACTGACAGCGACATGGACGACGGCGTGCACCAGGCGGGTGCGCCCCGCCAGCGGCACCTGCCCGATCAGGGTGATCCCTCCGGGTGCGGCCCGGCTCAGCGTGACGCTCAGACCCTGCCCGGACAGGTAGTGGCTGATGTCGCCGAACGACACGAACGCGCTGCCGTCGACGCGGTCGATCGGAACCTTGGCCACCGACCCGCCCAAGACCTTGGAGAACGGGATGTGGGCGTCATGCAGGTGCGCCTTCAGCGTGCTGATCGTGACGCCGTCCTGCGTCTTGACGCCGTGCGCGGTGACGCTGACGTCGTGATAGTCGCCACCGAAGGCCTGGGTAAGGAAGGGAATGCCGCCGATCGACACCGACGGTCGTTTCGCCAAGTGCTCGTCGGTCTGCAGCTTCCCTGCGAGGACGTGTGCGGCGACGTGCTCTCCCACCCGGTCCACGACGACGACGGCCGCCAGGATGAGGACGAGTACGGCGATCAGCAGTCGTCGCAGCATGCCCAACAGTCTCCCTGGTCAGAGGGTGCCGGTCGCGCCGCCGCGAGCGACGAGGTCCGGGAGGTGACGGCCGATGCGGTCGAGCAGCTCGGGGCTCGCACCGCTCTCCGCGTGCGCGAATCCCTCGACCAGCCACAGCTCCTTTGGCTCGCGCGCGGCGGCGTAAAGCGCGTTGGGGTGTTCGACCGGGAAGTAGTGGTCCCGGTCACCGTGCACGATGAGGACCGGAACCGGCGCGATGCGCCCAATCACATCGACCGGCGACTCGGGGGGCGTGTCCTCGGGCCAGCCGTCCCCGGTGATCCGGGTACGGAACGCCCGGTGCGCGATCAGCCGGCCGAGCCGGGTCTCGATCACCCAGTGCACGCGCCGCATCGGCTTGGTGCCCTTGTAGAACCACCGCGAGACCGCGGAGACGCTCACCACGGCGTCGACGCCGCCGTGCAATGCGGCGTGGCGAAGGACGACGCTGCCGCCCATCGACCAGCCGCAGGTGACGACGGCCGCGTAGCCCAGCTCACGCGCATGGGTGACAGCAGCATCCATGTCGAGCACCTCTTGGTGCCCGACGGTCGAGTGCCCACCCGAGGCGCCGTGACCCCGGAAGTCGACACCGATGACTCCGGCATGCGCGGCGAGCGCCTCGAGCACCGCCCGCGTTCCCGGCCGCGCCGTGGACTGCGTAAAGCCGTGCCCGACCACCACAGCGATCGGCCGTGACGAATCGGGGCCTTCCAGGTGCACCGCGGCAAGTCGGACGCCGTCAGCTGCGTGCAAGGAAACGGTCTCGGCGACCGGCGAGCGCGCCATTCCGCTATCCTTTCCCAGTCGGGTTCGGGCAGCGCCGCCTCCCCACGGTGTGAGCAGCACAGTGCAACAACAGTCACAGTGCAGGGAGCACCGAGGCGGATTGCCAGGGCCCGTTTTTGTTTTCCCAGCGACCGTTGCGCCGAGAGGATGACCGCATGGCGAGCTTGCTGCTGTTGACGCCGGTCGCGTCGGACGGGTCGGCTCAGGTGCTCCCCAGCCTCGGTCTGCTCGGTCATTCGGTTCGCGTCCTGCCGCTCGACGCCGCGCCGCTGCTCGACGCCCCGCCGTGCGACGTGATCGTCGTCGACGCCCGCCGGGAGATGTCGTCGGCGCGGGCAACCTGCCGGTTGCTGGAGACGACCGGTACGTCGGCCCCTGTCATCGCCGTCGTGACCGAAGGCGGGCTGGTCGCGGTTGCCGCCGACTGGGGCATCGACGACGTCATCCTCGACTCGGCCGGTCCGGCTGAGGTCGAGGCACGGCTGCGGCTCGCCCTCGGCCGGGCCGAGTCCACGCGCGACACCGGCACCAGCGAGGAGATCCGCTCCGGCGACCTGTCGATCGACGAGTCGACGTACCAGGCCCGGCTGGGCAGCCGGCCGCTGGACTTGACCTTCAAGGAGTTCGAGCTGCTGAAGTTCCTCGCGCAGCACCCGGGCCGCGTGTTCACCCGCGCGCAGCTGTTGCAGGAGGTCTGGGGCTACGACTACTTCGGTGGCACCCGCACCGTCGACGTTCACGTCCGCCGGCTCCGCGCAAAGCTCGGGCCGGAACGCGAGGCGTTGATCGGCACCGTGCGCAACGTCGGCTACAAGTTCGTCGCGCAACCGCTTGCCGGCCTTCCCGACGACGACGGGGACGTCGAGGCGTACGACGCTCCGGTCGTCGATCCGCTCGCGGCGCTTTGACACCAACCGCCGGCCAGTAGGGTCGGCGCCGTGGCAGTGCCGCAGGTCGTCGAAGTCCCCGCGCTGACCGACGAGCAGGCCGGCGCGGTGCTGCGGCTCCGCGACGACATCGCCCGGACCGCCGGCGCCAGCCCGTTGTCGGATCACGTGGTGAGCGCGGTACGTGCCCGCGCCCCGGGACGGCATTTCGTGCAGAAGGTCGGCGACCGGCTCGTCGGCTTCGCCCGGCTCGAGACCAACGGCGAGCACCCGGTGGCGGAGCTGCTCTTCGGCGCCGACGGTGATCCGGCTGGGCTCGTGGCGGTGGTGGGGGATGCCGCGGGTAGCGGACTGCGGATCTGGACCCGCGGCGACACCGCCGTGCTCAACGACGTCCTGCCGCCGCTCGGCTACGAGCTCACCCGCACCTTGCTGCAGCTGCGCCGCGGGCTCGATGAGCCACTGCCCGATCCGGTGTGGCCGGCGGGTGTCACGGTGCGCACGTTCCGGGTCGGCGCGGACGAGGCGGAGTGGCTCGCGGTGAACAATGCGGCCTTCGCGGGTCACCCCGAACAGTCCGGATGGACGCCGGCGGACATCGCAGCTCGCGAGACCGAGGGGTGGTTCGACCCACTCGGCTTCTTCCTGGCCGAGAGCGAAGGAGCCATCGTCGGCTTCCACTGGACGAAGGTTCACGACGAGGACCTCGGCGAGGTCTACGTCATCGGTGTCGACCCGTCGATGCAGGGCCGGCGGCTGGGTGAGCCGCTGTTGCTGCAGGGCCTCCGCCATCTCCGGGACTCGGGCCGGCGAACCGTGTTGCTCTACGTCGAGTCCGACAACCACAGCGCGTTGCGGCTGTATGAGCGGCTGGGGTTCACGAGGTGGGACGCCGATCGGATGTTCACGCGCTCCAACTAGCCTTGAGACATGACGCAGCGCACAGCGCGCCCGGCGCGATGTCGAACCGCCCAGATCGTGATAAACGCTGACGCGGCAACGGTTTTCGACGTACTTGCTGACCCGGCGCAGCACCCGCTCTTCGACGGCTCCCAGACCGTGAAGGGCCGGGTCTCGGGACCGCCACGCCTCTACCTCGGTGCGAAGTTCGCGATGCGGATGCGATGGGGGGCGCCGTACCTGATCCGGCTGCGAGTCGTGGAGTTCGAAGAGGATCGCCGGATCGCGTGGCGGCATCCGATGCGTCACATCTGGCGCTACGAGCTGACTCCGGTCGACGACGGCACCGAGGTCACCGAGAGCTTCGACTACTCGCCGTCACCGGCCGCGCCGATCCTCGAGCGCGCGGGCATCCCCGACCACAATCAGGAAGCGATCGAGACCTCGCTGCAACAGCTGAAGGTGCTCGTCGAGAGCCGCGCCATCACCGCGGCGTGAGCGGCTAGCGCGAGCGACGAAGCCGGTCGGTCCAGCGCGGCTTGCCGGCGGGCGGCAACGCGGTCCGCGCGGGCGTGCTGGTCGGGTTGGCCGGCTTCGACGGTGGCGGCGGCGCGTCGTAGTCGGTGTTGGCGATGATCGCGGTGATGGCCTCTGCGTCGAGGTCGTCGCTGTCCGGAATCTGCGGGACGAACCCCACCAGTACGCCGTCGCGCAGCACCATCGCTTCCAGCCCCGCCGCTCCGTCGTTGTCCCAGATCGCCTCACGACCGTCCGGGATGACGACGCGCAAGCCGACGTTGTAGACCCCGACCCGGCGGTTGACCGTCGCGAAGATGCGCTGGGCGCGAAGCCGCTCGACAACCTCTTCGGCGACCGACTCTTCCATCAGCTCACGCTCCCGCGCCGGCTAGAAGCGCCAGGCAACGCTGGTCTTGCCACCCGGCCCGTAGACGAACTTCCCGTGCGGCGTCGACACGTCGAAAGCCAGGAAGTTGTTGACGCCCTGTCCCTTCTCGAGCTCGGTGGTGTCGAGCTGGCGGGAGGCGCCGGAGAACGGCGCCGCGCCCTCGTTGGTGTTGACCTTGCCGAGCCCTGGTGTGTCGACCCAGAAGTCGAGCCGGTCCACCAGCAGCGGCTTCTGCCCGATGTTGAAGATCTTGATCCGGAAGTTCACGAAGTAGCCGTGGATCGGGTTGTCGCCGTACGACGGCGACAGCCTGGTCCGTGACACCTTCGGCTTGCCCACCTTGATCAGCATCGCGGCGCCCTGACCCGCGGTGCCGATCTGTGCGACCTGGCCGGGCTGCAGGGTGCGGTGGCCCTTGGTCGGGATGTGCGGTCCCGGCTTCGCCGGCGTGCTCTTCGACGGGTTCGGGGTGGTCGGCGGCTGCCCTGACGACCCGTTGCTCGATCCGTTGCACGCCGCGGTCATCGCGAGCGCCGCGGTGAGCAGGACAGCAGGAAGTCGCCGGGTGAATGTCACGGGACGCACAACGATCAAGGCTACGGGAAGGTTGCTGAGGTTCCGTTCAGCAACCGTCGGCCACCGCTAGTTCAGGGTCGGACCGCGCCGATGTAGTCCGACCGGAACGCCGACTCCTTGCGCACGTTGGCACCGGTGTACGGGGCGTCGATCATCATCCCGCCGCCGACGTAGATGCCGACGTGGTGGATGGAGCCGGGATCCGAGGTGTTGTACGCGAAGAAGACGAGGTCACCGGGCTCGAGCTGGTCACGGGTGACATGGGTGCCTTCGTTCCACTGGTCACCGGTGTAGTGCCCGAGGTAGACCCCCGCCTTGCCCCAGACGTACTGCGTGAGGCCGGAGCAGTCGAAGGAGTTCGGGCCGGCCGCCGCCCACTGGTAGGGCTTGCCGATCTCGCGGTAGGCCCACTCCACGGCAACCTGCGCGCCGCCGGAGCCGGACACCACCGGCGCGACTGCCCCGCCGACCGGACCGCCGAGGGCGTTCGCGGCGCGGGTGGTGGCCGCCTGCGCTTCGCGCAGCCGTGCCTGCTCGCGCTCGGCGGCGAGCCGTGCGGCGCGCGCCTTGGCGGCCTTGATGATCGCCGCCTCGCGCGCCTCGAGGTCGCCGAGGATCTTCTTCTCCTTGGCCGCGGCGGCGAGGATGCGGTCACGCGAGGACTGCATCGCGGTGGTCGCGGCCTGCTGCTTGGCGAGGGCGGCCGACGCGTTGGCCTGTGCCTGCTCCTCGATCCGCTGCGCGGCGCTGACCTGCGTCAGCGTCCGCGCCTCTGAGGTTGAGACCGCCTGCATCGACGAGATCTGGGAGACGTACCGGCCGGCGGAGCCGTCGCTGATGAGGTCGAGCAGCGAGTTCGTCGCGCCACCGCGGTAGGCGGCCACCACGAAGCTGGTCACCGTCGAGTGCAGCGATGCGAGGTTGTGGCGGGCGCTGCTGAGCGACGCGTTGGCCTTGGTCGCGGCGGCCTGCGCGTCGGCAAGCTTGATCCGCGCGGCGTCGTACTGCTCGCTGGCCGTCTCGGCCTGGTTGTCCAGGTCACGGAGCTGCTGATGAGCGGCGGCGATCTGCTGCTTGAGCGTGCGCGCCGAGGCCGACTGGCTCGTGACGACGACACCGGACAGCGTGGCCGAAGTCGCGGCGACGACCGCGCCTAGACGCAGCAGGGTGCGGGTACGACGAGGGCCAGCAAGGCGCGCGATACGCGTCATGGAGGGCTGGGAGCCTTTCTTCCGTCAACCGCCTACCGGGTTAGCTGTCGGGTGCGGGCGCGGAAGTCTCGCCCTACAGCGCCGTGGTCTCGGTGGAGACCGTGGCGCCGATTAACCCCATGGGGATTGGGTCCCCGGCTCGTGCAAGTTGCCTTGCGATGACTCGGCGGTAACCGCGACGCCGCTCGGCCAGGGGCAGCCGGCAAGTCACGTTGCGGTTGCGATGCACGCTACCGATGAATCCCCGCGCGTCACAAGGAACGTCGAGTGATTCGTCCGGTTTCGATGCACCTTTGTTTCAAACGACAACGGGAGCCACCCGGATACGGGCGGCTCCCGTTGTCATTGCGGGGGCGAACCGCTCAGCCGGTGACCTTCACACTCTTCGACGACGCGGATGCGGTCGAGAAGCCGCTCTTGTGCGCCGTCACCTTGCAGTGGATCGACTTGCCCTTGAGGGACTTGGTGAGCTTCAGGCTCGACTTGGTTGCGCCCTTGATCTTCGAGCTGCCCTTGTACCACTGGTAGCTGTACGACGAGGGCTTCGGCGACCACGAGCCGTGCGAGCACTTCTCGGTCTTTCCGACCTTGTGCTTGCCCGAGAGCTTCGGCTTCGCCGAGTTGTGGAGTGTGGAGGAGCCACCCGTAGCGTTCTTCGGGTAGATCTCGGTCCAGTTGCTGCCACTGATCAGAACATCAGCGGCGGCGTACGAGGTGCTCTGAACTCCGCTGCCCGCACTGTTCTCCGTGGTCATCCGGATCTGGTAGATGCCGGACGAGCTCGGGAAGTGGGACGCGAAGGTCGCAAGCGACTCGTCCTGGGCGGTTCCCGTTACTGCGGGGCCGGATCCGATCCCCGACGGGGCGCCGCTGACCGGGTATGCCGACGCGCCGGAAAGCGCCTCACGGCTCCAGTCGGCGGTCGGCTCGCTGGTGTTCGGCAACGCGGCGTAAAGCACCGCGGCGTTGTCACCCTGGTGAATCGTGTTGGTCGCCACGGCGTAGGCAGCCATCGAGCCACTCGTGCTACCGCTCGTGACTTGCTGGCCGCTGCCGTCGAAGAAGACGATTCCCGCGACGGCGTTCGGGTCCGGCTCCCATGACGGCGTACCGGCGGCCTGCGCCGACCCCACACTGCCGAGAAGACTCCCGACCGCGGCGGCGGCAGTGGCGACGAACGTCGCGACGTACCTTGCCCGTGCTGCTCTCATGCGCGTGATCTGTCCTCTCGTGGAGATGACGAGCCGGTCCACCCGACCCGACGCTTCGGTACTCACGTGGTGATGCTGTTCATGCGGCGACGGAAGAACATCCCCCCGCCGGCGGCGGCGAGTGCGAGTGCGACCGCCCCTACGACGAAAGCCGTGGTGTACGACGAGCCGCCGTTGCCCGCGTCGGCAGTAGAGGTGGTGGTTGCCGAGTACACGGCACCGGCCGACTGCCCGGTGGAGCTGCTCACGGCGGCCCGGATGCTCGCGGGCGCCGTGGGCGGTGTCTGGTTCTTGTCCGGGGTCGGCGCGAGCAATGGCTGCCCGGCAAACAGCTCGGACGACTTGGCCTTGGTGGACGAGCCGCACGGCAAGGTGCCACCGGAGACGACGTGCCAGGTACTTCCGGTGACCTTGATCACCGTGGCTGGGTAGGTCGCGCCGTACGTCGCATAGTTGAGCTTTCCGACGTGCATGCGCAACTGGTACAGCCCGTTCCAGAGCGGCGGGAACTCCTTGATGATGTCGGCGAGCGAGAGGTCCTTGTAGGTCATCTCTGCTGCCGGGTGGTGCCGGTTCTTGTAAAACGAATCGGCGCTCAGGGTGTCGCCACTCCACTCTGCCGGCGGCACGCCCTGCCTCGCTTGGTAGATGAACAGCGCGGCGTTCTGGCCCTTGCCGCGAAAGCCGGCGGGAGCGGGCGTCGAGGACACCGCCTTCCACACCAGCGGCGTGGAGTTGATGCTGCCGCCGGTGACGTTGTTCCCCGCAAGGTCACACAGTGCGATGTAGCCGTGCGTGCTGGGATCGGTGAAAGGGACTGGGCTGCTCGATGCTGCAGCTGGTGCAGCCGATGACAACGCAGCCGCGGCCGCCACCAGCAGGCCGGCGCCCGCTCGTGCTGCCTGCCGCCGCATAGCTGTCTCCTTCACGTTGATGCGACTCCTGGTGTGGCCACTTCGGCCTGACGACCGGACGGGGCGGACAGGTTTGTCCCGCCCGCCCCGCCGGGTTCGTCGTGACGACCTGCTAGCAGGTCCCCGGGTTGATCCCGCAGTCCTTGTAGGCCTGGGTGAAGCCGGCCGCGGCGTACGCCGAGGCCTGGCTCGAGCGAGCGATCCAGCTGGTCGATCCGGTGAACAGGGTCTGCGCCCAGTTCTCGGTGCCACCCGGCTGGAGCGGCGTCTTGCTGGCAAGGTCAGCCTGACGGATCACGAAGTACAGCCCACGCGTCGAGTTGTAGACCGGGTTGGTGTCACCCGGCGTACCCGAGAGCAGCTTGAGCTGGTTCGCGGTGTAGGCGTTGCTGCCATTGGTGCCCTTGTAGCCCGCGCCGTTGGCGAAGTACCCGGAGTTGATCAGCGCGATCTTGCCCGCCGAGAACGGCTCGATGGCGTCGGCCGGCGTCGGGTCGGCGTAGATACCCGTCGGGTCGTGTTCCTGCACCGTCCGCACGCACGAACCGAGCGTGACCGCAGAACCACCGTTGGCGGCCTGCAGGTCGGCGAGGAAGAAGTTCCGGGTACCGGAGCCGCTCTGCGGGATCAGCGGGTGGATCGTGTTCGCGCTCCCCGTGGTGTTGCCCGGGAGCTGGTTCCACTTGGTCTTGGTGCAGGAGTAGATGTCGACGAGCTCCTTGGCCGACAGACCGGTCGGACCCTCGTAGGTCGCGCCGGAGATGTTCGACGTTGCGATCTCGAGCTGGTCGGTCGCTGCCTGGTAGACGTGCAGACCGCCGCAGGCGCCGCTCGTCGGGCAGGTGCCCTCTTCAGTGGTGTTCGGCAGCCGAGACATGCGGGCGAACTGGATGGAGCCGTTCGGCAGCCCCTCGTAGCCCGGGAAGTTCGTCGCGTCGCCCGGCGTGTCCTGGACCAGCGCCGCAGCGCCGGCGCCAGAGCCGTTCGGCCGCACGACCGGCTTGGTGCCTTCGCGAAGAACGACGCTGCCGGGGAGCGAGTTCGGTGCCTGGCTGGTCGTGGCGGAGCAGAACGTGCCGAGGCCGTTCGCACCGGCCGCGCCGCAGGTGCCGTCGTAGATCGCGCGGCCGTTCGCGTCGCCCGTCGAGAAGACGCTGTAGACGCGGTTGATGTTGCCCTGGGCGTTGTAGCCGTTCACCGCGCCAGGGGCGCCGTCGAACAGGAAGTCGGCCAAGTTCTGCAGGGTGTCGGAACCGACCCCGACCGCGTCACTGGGCCGCGCAGCTGGGCTGTCGGCTGACGCCACACCCGTCGACGCGAGCGTCAGTCCCGCGACCGCGAGAGCCCCGGCGGCAATGCCGGCCCTTCGGTTGAGCATGCGCATGCTGTCGTCCTCCTAGACGTTGGGGTGCGCTCCGGGCGCCGAGTCTTGCGGTAACAAGTCGCACTTGGGCGTGGAGAGAATGAACGGTCGATGAACGACTGGCCACGGTTAGACGGCGAAGCCGCGGGCCGCGTTTAGAACAGGTTCGGCAGCAGTTGCAGCAACGCGCCCGAAGCGCCCCACAGCATCGCGACACCAAGGGTCACGCCGACCAGCCAGGTCTGCTTGGTACCCCAGCGCCGGCCGAGCACGGCGCTCGCGACGGCGACGAGGACAAGGCCCTGCAACCACAACACCAACGGCACCAGACCCGCGCTGTCGCCCTGCATCGGCGCGTCTGCGGCTGTCGGTGCTGTGCCCGGGGCGATCGCGCTCGCCTTGCCGCCGGTAAGCGTCGCGTCGACGTACACCGCGTGCGTCGGCGCCCACAGCTCACCCCAGCCGCCGCGTTGTGCGGTAAGGAGCGTCAAGCGGCTGGTGGCGGTCGCGAGCGTGCCGGGAATGGGTTGTCCGGGGCCGCGCACGTCGACGACGGTGAACTGGTACGTCCCTTGCCCGGTCGTGACGTTCACCGCGTCGCCCGGGTGCAGCGACGTGATCTTCCTGAAGGGTGCGCCGTACGCCGTCGACCGCCCCAGCAGCGTTGACACCCCTGCCTCGCCGGGCAGGACGGTCCCCGGCAGATGCCCTGGCCCGCTCTGCAGGTCGGCGGAGGTGGTGCCCTCCACGAACACGACGCGGTGCATCCCGATCGACGGCGCGCTGATCAACCCGAACGGCTCACCATCGTGCAGCTTGAGGATGCGTCCCGTCGTGGCGTCGTGGCCGAACGGCGCTACGGTGCCGAGCGCGAGCTTCTCGCGTAGCCGCGAGTAAGCCACCGACTGGTTGTGATGCTCGATCAACGCGGAGAAGACGAAGACGAACAACAACAGCCAGGCTGCCAGTCCCGCGAGTGCCGCCAAAACGACGCTCGTGTAACGGGTGCGCGGCGACAGCGGTACCTTGCTGCGGCGGCGCTCGCTGCTCACCGACGCGGGCGCCGACGCCGCAGCGGCGGCGTGGTCCTCAGGCGTGCCTGGGACCGCCTGGTCCGATGCCGTCTCCGTCACGGTCATCTACGCGATGCCGGGCCGGGTGGCGGGATCCAAGCGGCCACGCCGCCGAACCGGGACCAAGGCACGGACGAACGCAGCGGTGCCTGCTGCGATCAGCACGATGAGGATCAGCATCGTCCCGAACGCGTGCGCGAAACCGGAGGACACCATCGGCGTGATGCCGAGCGCGGCGGCGGTCGTCGCGACGACCGGCGCAGGCTCCGGGTTCGACGGTTGCGTGACCGTTGGAGTGGTCGGGGCGGGAGGCGGTGCCGGCGCCGAGCCCCCCGTCGACCCGCCCGACGGCGAGGTACCTGTCCCACCTTGACTCGGTGGTGGCGACGAGCCGCCACCACCGCCGCCGCCACGCGACGGGCACGCCGGGCCGGTGAGTGACGGCAGTTTGCCGCTCTGCGACTGAACGTCGTTCGCCGCGCAGTTGGTGTAGCGGACGAGATCGCCGGCGCCGTTCGCGGCGGTCATCGGCAGGTAGCCGGCGGGGAGGTCGCCCTGGGACGCGCCCTGTTGTTGTCCGGCATGCGCCGCGAACCGCAGGAAGTCCGCGTAGTCGCGCGCCTGGGAGGCACTCAGCCCGGTTGTCGGGATGTCGGCGTAGACGACCATCGTTCCTGGGTACGCCGCCGCGGCCTTGGCGTGGCTACGAATCGCGGTGTACGGGATCGGCCAGGCACCAGTCTTCGCGTCCGGCTTGAGCAGGCGAGAGGCGGCACGCATTCCGGTGCCGGTCGGCGCGACGAACGTCCGCCCCGCCGGGCCGCTGAACTTCGACCCGGAATCGGCCGGCGAGTTCGCCTGCAGCGACGCGAGGTGCAGGCCCTCGCGTTCGGCATCGCCGAGTGAGACCGTGCCGAGCATGAAGCGGTGACCCGGGATCTGCCGGCCGTCCGCGACGAGCTTCGCCCCGGTGAGGTCGCCAGGGTTCGGGGAGGGCAGCACGCACTTCGTCTGCGACTGCGCGATGGCGAACTGCATGTCCTGGCTGATGTTGAACAGCGAGGCCTGCGGCGATGCGACCTGCGGCAGGTACGGCACCGGGTCGGCGTACAGGCAGTCGTTCAGGCCCAGTTGATAGGAGTCCAACGGCTCGAAGGTGTCGAGCACCGGCCAGGTGCTAACCGGCAGCGTCATTCCTTCGTAGAACGGGTTGACCCGCATTCCCCATGGGTCGGGCTGGCCGTCCATGAAAGCCCGCGCCTCAGCGTCGCTGTTGATGTAGCTGGTGAGCGCCTGCATCAGGTCCGAGCCGTTGCTCACGGTCAGCAGGGTCGCGGCCGCGTTCGCGGTCGTCGTCGGGATGCCCGGGTTCAGTGCCTGGAACTCCGGGTCCTGCGTGATGTTGAGCGGGTTGTTGCTGAGCGTCTCCGTGCCGTCGGCCGAAGCCGGGTATGCCGACTTGACGATCTGCTGCGCCGGATACGACTCGGTGAGCAGCTTCGCGAGGAGTCGGGCATCCAGGTTGAGATGACCGACCGGCTGGCCGTCTTCACCGTCCACGTCATAGGCGATCCCGAAGCCCGTGATCGCCACCGGCGCCTGCACCACGGGTTTGACGAAGCCGGCGGTCGGTGGATCGCTCGTGATCGCGGCTTGGATGCCGCCCGCGTTGAGCAGCGTCCGGGCCTCTGGCTCAGGAGTCTGCACGTGCTTGAGGTCGAACAGCTTCGGGTTGAGGCAGAAGTGCGGCGCCCATTGCGTCATCGCCTGGACCATGAGCTCCGTGCCGTACACGTCCTGCGGAGTCTGGTGACCCACGACGTCGCAGATGTTGTCGGCGGGCGCGAACGTCAGCGGAACCGAGATCCGGTTGCGCCAGTTCGACGCGCTCCACCACAGGGCGCCGTCGACGGCCGCCGATCCGCTCGCCTCGATGTTGCTGAGCTGCTCACCCGGCTTGAAGGTGCCGGCGGTCTCGCACTCCTGCTTCGCATCGTCGGCGTCCGCTCCCTGCGGGCGGTCCTTGGCCGGCAGCTTCGCACCCGCTGCATCACAGCTGATGCCTTCGATCGGCACGGCGACGAGCGAGCACGGGACCGACTTCGAACAGCCGAGTGACGCGTGGTCCTCCGCGGTGAAGACGTCGAACAGCGCCTGCCCGCGTCCCTGCGTGTTGGTGACACCGAATGTCTCGTTGCTGGGCAACGTGAGGGAGCTGAGGTTCTCCGGCGTTGCCTCCGGCGCAAGCCCGGCGCACCCGTCTGGCCCACCCGGATAGCGCTTGCCGTCGGCGCCGACGTACGGCACCCACCGCTGCGCCGCGACGCCGATCAGCTGGTTCGAGCACGATTTCGGCTGCTTTTTCACACGCATCGCGTAAACGCTCGCGGCTCGTTCGTTCCTCGGCGCGAACATGTCGGACTGCCAGGCGGGGACGCCGGAGAAGGAATCGACGAAGCGCTCGTCGGCAAACTGGGTCCAGCAGGTGTCAGGCGAGATCCGGTCCTTCTTCGGCACCTTCGTCGAGTCGACACCACGGCACTCGAACAGGTCGAATGAATACTCCTCGTTCAGGGCTGCGTCGGAGTTCGGGTCGTTCGCAACGCCTCCCGTGACGTGCGCCCCCGACCACGAGACCTGAATCTGCTGCAACGACCGAAGGTTCGTCGTGTCGTCGACGGTGAGGTGAACCGTGCGCTTGTCGACGACCTTCTTCTTGCCGTTGTCCAGATAGATCCGCTCGACGGTCTTCGACTTCGTCACCGAGCTGCCTGCCGCGGCTGCCTGCGGCAATACCCCATACGGCGACAGCCCGATCACGGATCCGGCGGCGATCACCGCTAGTCCAAGACGACCGGCGCGGTGGGATCGAGTGCTACTCATCAGGCTTCCCTCGAGCCACCGAAACGCTGCCACACGAGTGGGGGCACCACCAGCAGCACGACGAGGAGCAGCGCAGCGATCACGCCGAGCACGACATCGAGCCCGTGGCCAGGCGACGCGGCAACCGTCGTCGCTGTCGCACTCACCGTGCCGGTCGTCGCAGCCGTGTCCGTTACCGCTCCCGTACCGGGATCGACGACACCGCCCGACGCTGCGCTGGTGCCCGTGGGCAGCGGCACGCTTCCCCCGGACTGGTTCGACCCGCCGGTTGCCGTCGGGGGACTTGATCCCGACGTGGTCGGCGACTTGCCGCCGCTCGCGGACTTCGAACCCCCGGCGCCCGAACCCTTCGTGCTGGTCGGGTGGCCACCCGACGGGTTACCGAGCTCCTGGTCGACCTCGGTGGTGCAAGGCCCAGCACCTTCCTTGTCGCAGGCGGCGGGCTTCGGTGCGATCTTCGCGAGGTAGTTCTCAGTCGGGTGACCCGCGATGAAGGTCGGGTTGTTACAAGTCGAGACGTTCTCCTGGGTGAGGTTCACGCCGTTGTCCGCGGTGTGCAACTTCGCGATCTGCTGGAAGCCGGCCTGCACCAGGTTGATCGGCAACGGCGAGTAGCCGATCGGGCCCATCTCCTTCTGGCCCTGACAGATGGCGTAGTAGAGGTAGTCCGCGATGGTCTGCCGCTTCGCCGTCGTCATGCGCGCATCGTTCGATGCGGTGGGCAGGATCAGATAGGAGTACGACGACAGCGGATAGGTCTGCGGCTCCGGGTTGACGTAGACCTGGTCGAGCTTCTGGGTCAGGTAGGTCTGCGGATTGCTCTTGTCGTAGTTGATCTTCGCCTTGGTCAGCGCAACCGCGACGTTGTACTGATTTGGCAACGTGTAGTAGCCGGCCTTGTTCAGCAGCTTCGCAACCGGGTAGTCGGCACCGAGCGCGTAGGAGTACTCGTTGTAGCCGATCGAGCCGTTGGCGGCGGCGGAGGTGATGAAGTTCATCACCGAGTCCGAGCCGTTCTCGGCAACCTGCGCGCCCTGGCGCGGAAAGTACTCGGTGTAGGTCGGACCGCCGAACGGTTGCCAGATGCTCTGGTAGTCGGTCGCCAGCCAGGTTGTGAATTGAGCGGTGTCACCCGAGCCCTCGGAGTGCACGACCGGGATGATCGGCAGGTCCGGGAACTTGCGGCCGTTGTTGTCCTGGGTGATCGCCGGGTCGTCCCAGTTGGTGATCTGGTTGGTGAAGATCTTCGCGATCGTCGTACCGGACAGCCGAAGGTTGCGGACCAGCTCGCCGTTGACGCGCAGCTGATAGGGGAAGGACGTACCGCCGGCGACGATCGGGAGGTACGAGTACGCACGTCCCTGCGACGTGTCACTCGCGTGGGTGACGGGGTCGACCCCCTGGTAGGGGATGTCGCTGACCGAGAAGTCGACCGTCTTGTTCGCGAAGTCGACCCGCCCCTGCGCCGACCCGGTCGGGTTGTAGACGACCTGCAGACCGTTGGAGTGCACATCGGCGATCCACTGGTTGACCGCGTTCGCGGACCAGCTCGATCCGGAGCCTTCGACGAGGGCATGGGATCCGGAAGCCGACGCCGGAGCGGCCGCACCGAAGCTCGACGCAAAGCCCGCGACGACCAATGCGGAGCAGCTCGCGAACAGCTTTCGCTTCATGTTGAAGGAGTTGCCTTTCATCGGTTCGACACCCGTTGGCGGGCGAGCAGCCGGATGATGATGAACAAGACGATGACCACGGCAAGCAGCACGCTGATCGCGCCGTAACCCCTGGTGATGAAGCCCGGCTCACCACTTCGAAGACCTTCGTAGCCGAACAGCGGGAGGGAGTTCATCGGGTTCTTCAGCGGGTTCGCGTTGAAGAAGGTGGACACCCCGGCGACGATCAGCACGGGCGCGGTCTCCCCGATGCCGCGCGCGATCCCGAGGATCAGCGCGGTTGCAAGGCCGGGACGGGCGGTGGGCAGCACGACCTTGCGGACCGTCTGCCAGTGCGTCGCGCCCAAAGCGAAGCTGGCCTCGCGCAGTCCACCCGGCACGACCTTCAGGACCACCTCGCTCGAGCGGGCGATGATCGGCAGCATGGTGATCGACAGCGCCAGGGCGGCGGCGAGCCCGTCACGCGAGTAACCGAGCGCCACGATGAGGAATGCGTAGATGAACAGCCCCGCGACGAGGTCGGGCAACGCCGTCATTGCCTCGATGACGGTGCGGACGACCTTCGACAGCTTCCCTCCGACCTCGGTCATGTAGACCGCGGTGCCGAGCCCGAGCGGCAGCGATATTGCCACGGCGATCGCGAGCTCGATACCGGAGCCGACGAGGGCGTGCAGGATCCCGCCCTTGGTCAGCGGATCGGTCGGTGCGATGCCGGTCATGTCGGAGGAGTAGAAGTTCCAGTGGTGGTACGCCGGCCAGCCCCGATAGAGCACGTAGCCGACCGTCCAGGCGAGGGCGAGCAGGACGAAGCCGGCGCCCCCGGCGATGACCGCCGCCATTACGCGATCGACCACGATCGGGCGCGGGTGCGACATCGAGGTGATCAGGCCGTACAGACCGACGAATGCGAGGTACCAGAGCAGGAAGAAGCCGAACTTCCCGGCCGTCGGCAAGATCTGCACGTAGAGCAGCCACACCAGCGCGAGCGAGGCGAAGATCGCCCCGAGCAGCGAGCTCCAGTCGTCGAGCGACCACGCGTTGACGACCCGCGGCACCGACTCGTTCTCCGGAAGCGGAACGATCCCGGGGTACTCGTTACCCAGGGCGGCATCGACGACGTTGACGTTAGACATCGAGACCCTCACCGCTCCGGCTGCGGCTGATGATCACCGCGGCTCCGGTGTTGACCGCCAGCGTCATGAGGAACAGCACGAACCCGGCGGCCAGCAGGGCCGAGAGCTGCGCGGGCGAGGCGTCGCCGAAGTTGTTCGCGATCAGCGACGAGATAGTGACGGTGCCGTTCTCCAGCACCCGGACCTTCAGCCCGAAGTCGAGGCTGATGATCAGCAGCACCGCGACGGTCTCGCCGAGCGCCCGGCCGAGGCCGAGCATGGTGCCGCCGATGATGCCGCGCCGGCCGAACGGCAGGACGACAGCGCGGATCATGCCCCAGCGGGTCGATCCGAGGGCGTACGCCGCCTCACGCTCCCCGATCGGCGCCTGCGAGAAGACGTTGCGCATGACAGAGCACGCCAGCGGGATCACCATCATCGACACCGCTATAGCCGCGATGAACGGCGAGAGCGCGAACGAGTGCTGCGAGAAGGCAGCCGCGCCCGGACCACCGGGCGCTGACGGGACCTTGAAAATCGGGATCCAGCCGAACCAACGCGAGATCCAGCGCGCGATGAACAGCGCATGGGGCTGCAACGCCGCGACCGCCCAGGCGCCGAACAAGATGGATGGGACCGCCGACATCAGGTCGACCAGCGAAATGAACCACGACTGCAACCGCCGCGGCGCGTACTCCGTGATGAACAGCGCCGTCATGAGCGCGAGCGGGAACGCGATCGCCAGTGCCATGACGGCAACCTGGATGGTGCCGACCACGGCTGAGGAGATGCCGAAGACGTTGAGCTGCGGCACCCAGCGGTTCTCGGTGAAGAAGCTCCAGCCATACCGGTGGATGGTTGGAATCATCTGGTAACCGAGAAAGACCCCGATGGAGCCGGTCAAGACAAGAACGAAGACACCGACCGAGCGGGCGCTGGCGTGGAAGACCCGGTCCACCTTGGACAGGCCGCGGGCAAGGACCCGGGGTGCGTCCTCGGCTTGCGCGGGTGGCCCTCCGGGTGGCTGGTCGAGGAGGGCTGCTGTCACCCGAACCGGCCGTTTACGTAGTCCGCGGTGCGTGGGTCGCGCGGCCGCTCGAAGATGTCCTCGGTCGAGCCGGCTTCGACGATGCCGCCCGGAGTGCCTTGCTCAGCGAGGAAGAAGGCGCATTGCTGCGAGACGCGAGCGGCCTGCTGCATGTTGTGGGTGACGATCACGATCGTCACCTGGTCCCGCAGCATCGAGATCGTCTCCTCGATCCGGCGGGTCGACGTCGGGTCGAGCGCGGAGCAGGGCTCGTCCATCAGCAGGACATCAGGGTTCACCGCGAGCGAGCGGGCGATGCAGAGCCGCTGCTGCTGGCCGCCCGACAGCGCGCCACCAGGCTCGTTCAGCCGGTCCTTGACCTCCGCCCAGAGCCCGCCGCGCTGCAGGCAGTCCTCGATCAACGCGTCCCGCTCCGAGCGGCCGATCTTCTGACCGGTGAGCTTCAGGCCGGCCGTGACGTTGTCGCCGATGCTCATCGCCGGGAACGGGTTCGGCTTCTGGAAGACCATGCCGATCCGCTTGCGTGTCTCGGTGATGCGCGCCTCGGGGGCGTAGATGTCCTCCCCGTTGAGCCGGACCTCGCCGGAGAGCTTCGCCGTGGCGACCGACTCGTGCATGCGGTTCAGGATCCGCAGGAAGGTCGACTTGCCGCAGCCCGACGGTCCGATGAGCGCCGTGACGGTGGCCGGCGGCATCGACAGCGAGACCCGGTCGAGCACCTTGTTGTTGCCGAACCAGGCCGAGACGTTGTGCGCGTCGAGCCGGGCACCGTGAATCGCGGTCTTCGCGGGCTCCTGCACCACCGTGGTGGGCGGCGTCATGGCCGGGCGGTCCGGGGCGATGGTCACGGGCTCTCCTAGTTCGGCCTCGACTTGCTCGATCCGGTCGGGCTCTGTCATGGCCATGTGCTCGCTCACAGTGCGGCGTCGGGGAGACGGGACTCGACCAGCTGCCAAACCGGCGGCGGATCGGCGTCGGACAGGTCGGCAATGGCGGCAGCGGCCACGAATGTGCTCGCGTTGTACGTGCACTCCCGGTGGCGGGCGTAGCCGCGACTCGAGGTGGCGACCGGCTTGCCGTCGAGGCGCAGCCGCCAGCCCCAGGTGCCGGTGCGAGGGACGGTCAGGACGGTCATCTCTGCCTCGTGGACGCGGTTACGAAGGGTCTCGGCCGCGGCTCGGGCTGCGGCGAGGTCGGGGTAGACCAGACAGCTGCGGCCGAGCTCGCGGTGGTTCGCTCCAGTGAGGCGCCACGCGAACCACGAACCGTCAACGTCGACCTCCCCTTCGAACGGCTGGTGCAGATCGGGCCAGACCGGATGCGCTGCGGCTCCTTCGCCTACGCCGAGGACGAAGAGGTAACGCGGGGCCTTCACCCGATCCCCCCTCGTGCTCGCGCGAGAAGCGCGCCCCTCCGGCGCCATCAACGACACCTCACCTTCTGCGACGGTCGGGGCATGCCGGGGAAACTGGGAATGAGCGGTAGATGAACAACGGGTGTCGGCGCCCTCCAGGGCAGAATCGAGGGGTGACCGCGCTCGAAACCGGCCAGTCCCGGACCGTCGATTTGGGTGGTCCGACCCACTATCTGGACTTCGGTGGACCCGCCGACGCGCCCCTGCTGCTGGCCGTTCACGGGCTCGGTGGCGCCGCCTGGAACTGGCTGGCGCTCGCTCCGCTGCTGCGCGATCAGGTCCGGGTGCTGGCGATCGACCTGGCCGGGCACGGGCTGAGCCCGGCCGCCGGCCGCTCGACCACGGTGGGTGCCAACCGGCGGCTGGTCGACCGCTTCATCACCGAAGTGGCCGGGGAGCCGGTGGTCCTGGTCGGCAACTCGATGGGCGGGCTGATCTCGGTGCTTGAGGCCGCTGCATCACCGCACTCGGTCCGCGGCGCCGTCCTTGTCGACCCGGCGTTGCCGCGGCCTCCGTTCAGCCGCATCGACTCCCGCGTCGCGTTGCAGTTCGCGGTCATGGCGCTGCCGCTCGTCGGCGAGGCGGCGTACACCCGGCGCCGCTCCCGGCAAAGCGCGGAGCAGCAGATCCGCCAGGCGCTCCGGATGTGCACGGTGGACCTCAACCGCGTGCCTCAGGACGTGATCGAGGCCGGCGTACGAACTGTCAACCAGCGAAACAGCCCTGACTTCCCACCGTCGGACGTGATCGTCGCCGGCAGGTCCGTCGTGCAGCGGGTCAGCCGCGCGCCGAGCCTGCAACGCGCGATGACGGCGGTGCAGGCACCGGTTCTCGTTCTGCACGGTGAGAAGGACCGGCTGGTCCCGGTCGCCGCAGCGCGCCGGGCCGCGAAGACATTCCCCCACTGGCGACTCGAGGTGGCCGACGACGTCGGTCACGTGCCGATGCTCGAGGCCCCCGACTGGACGGCTACGCGCATCCTCGACTGGCTCCGCAGCGACACGAGGCTGCTCGGCTGAGCCACAATCGCGGCATGACTGCGAGAAACACGATCGGCCCGACCCGCCGCCAGGTGCTCGCAGGGGCGACCGCCGGCGCAATGGCGGCGATGTCAGGCCGGTTGGGGAAGGTCGTCGACGACGCCTACGCCGCCGAGCCGACGAAGGACGCGCCGCTGTCGGACATCGAGCACGTCATCTTCGTGATGATGGAGAACCGCTCCTTCGACCACTACTTCGGCACCTACCCCGGCGTACGCGGCTTCGACGACCCACATGCGATCCCAGGGGTGTTCAAGCAGCGGGGCTACCGCGCCGGACACGGCCCCGACCCGGACGGCCATCTCTTCCCGTTCCACCTGAACACGAAGGACCTCGCGAGCTACGCGGAGTGCGTCGACGACATCACGCACAACTGGGGCCCGATGCACGACGCGTGGAACGGCGGCCGAATGAACCGCTGGCTGCCCGCCCACCTCAAGGCGGACGGCCCGAAGATCGGGCCGGTCAGCATGGGCTACTACAACCGCCGGGACATTCCGCTGTACCAGGGGCTCGCGGACGCGTTCACGCTGTGTGACGGCTACTTCGCCTCCGTCCTCGGCCCGACCGACCCCAACCGGGTCATGTGGCTGACGGGGACGCTCGACCCCGAAGGCAAGCACGGCGGCCCTTGCCTCACCACGCTCGTGTCCAACCGCGAGTCCCAGTTCGGCAAGTACTCCTGGCGGACCATGCCCGAGAACCTCTCCGAGGCCGGCATCTCGTGGAAGGTCTACCAGGACGCAAGCTCGCTCACGCTGCTGAACCCGCTGCTGTACTTCAAGAACTTCCTCAACGACGGGACCTATCTCGCGGACAACGCCACGGGGCTGATCAGCTATCCGGCCAACTTCGCCGCCGACGTCGCGGCCGGAACGCTCCCGGCGGTGTCGTGGGTCTTTCCGACCTTGCCCGCCTGCGACCACCCGTCGACGCCGCCGCTGCTCGGCGAGATCTTCGTCGCGGAGCTGCTGCAGACCGTGGTCGCCAACCGGGCGCTGTGGGAGAAGACCGCCATCATCGTCAGCTACGACGAGAACGGCGGCTTCTTCGATCACGTGGCGCCACCTACGCCGCCGCACGGCACGCCGGGTGAGTTCCTCACGATGGACAAGCTGCCGACAGACGCCGAGGGGGTCCGAGGCCCGGTCGGTCTCGGCTTCCGCGTGCCGTGCCTCGTGCTGTCGCCGTACAGCCGCGGCGGGTTCGTCTGCAGCGACGTGCTCGACCACACCTCGCAGCTCAAGCTCATCGAGTCGAGGTTCGGCGTCGACGTCCCGAACCTCACGAAGTGGCGGCGCAAGACCGTCGGTGACATGACGAAGGCGTTCAGCTTCGGGCGCAAGCCGCACCCTGGGGTGCCGCCGCTGCCGGTGCCGACCGCGCAACAGGTCGAGGTGCTCGGGGGCGAGTGCATCCTGCCGCCGAACTGGGGCTTGGGCGTCGTCGACGAGGGCACCCCGACGCCGGTGCCCGACCACGTGTCGCGACCACACCAGGTGAAGGGCCACCGGCGGCGACCGATCAGAAGGGGATAGCGGCTAGTGCAGGCGGCTCACGCCGCCGACCCGGGCCCACAGCGACCGGTAGACCTTGCCTGCGACGGGGAACTGGTTGCTCGAACCGTTCATCTGGAACGACATCCAGCCGTCGGAGGCGTTGAAGTAGTTCTCGTAGCCGAGGTTGTGGGTCGCGAACCACCTGTGCATGTGGCGGACGAACGACTTGTCGTCGCCCCCGGAGTGCTTGCGCTGGACCGAGTCGTGGACGAGCGCCCACTCCGGGATCGACACTTGCTTGCCGTGCGCCGCGGCGAACTTGGCCAGCCATGACAGGCCGGTGCCTTGATGCAGGATCGCGTGCCACCTCGCGCTCGGCGTGTTCGCGACGCCGGCCCGGTTCCAGTCATAGACGTCCATGCCGATGTAGTCGACGTAGGAGTTGCCCGGGTACGCCAGGTCGAGGTGCCGGTAGTGCGGCCCCGCCGACACGCACCAGTCGAAGCCGAAATGGCCGCCCTTGACGCTGCGAATCGCCGTCACGATGTGACGCCACGCCGAGGCGAACTCCCGTGCCCGAGTCGCGTACTGGTACGGCTTGCCGTGGGCCGTGATGCCCCACCGGAACCAACCCCCGTTGAACTCCCAGCCGATGCGCAGGACGGAGTCGCCGAGACCGGCAGCGACCAGCCGGCGGGCCATCGTCACGAAGTGCTGGTCGTAGTAGCCGCTCGCGGCCGCAGCCAGGTGATCGCCGTAGCCGGCCCAAAGGGGTACGGCGATCGACAGCCGGATCCCTGCGTTCTGGCCGCGCCAGTCCTTGATCACCCGCTCGGTGCTGTCGAAGGCCTGCCACGAGGCGTTGGTCTGGAAGTCGGTGGCGCTCGTGATCGGACGGCCGCGCCAGACGCCGAAGTCCTTGTCGGCAACCGCCGAGAACCCGGCGAAGGTGCCGGACAGCCAGTGCGGGCTGGCCTCCGACTCAACCGCCGAGGCGCCGCTTGGATGGTTCGCCGACACCGTGGGAGTCAGGACCGGGTGACGGCGCGCACCGGCTGCCGCCGGTGTCACCGCTGACACCACGCCAAGGACCAGAAAGACGCCGAACGCAAACACTCGGCGACCGCGGGCCATCGGTCGTCGCCCTCCTCGTGGATTCGAGTGCAAATGCTATCGAGCCGCGACGAAGTTCGCGCCCGAGGTTTCAACGAGGCGGAGTTGAACCAGGTCACGCCCCGCCGACGTACGTTTGAGCGGGATGAATCCGCTGCTGCTACTGATCGGCTTCCTGGCCGGCCTGCTCACGATCGTGACGCCGTGCATCCTGCCTGTCCTCCCGGCGGTCGTCGCCTCGGGGATCACCGCAGGTGGGCGTCGCCGCGCGATCGCCATCGCCACCGGTCTGGCGCTCGCCTTCGGGCTCTCGGCGCTGCTGTCGATCCGGATCCTGACCGCCCTCGGGTTGCCGCTGGGGTTGCGCTACGACTTCGCCCTGGTCGTGCTGTACGTCCTCGCGATCGGCTTCCTCGTGCCGCGGGCCGGAGAGCTGATCGAGCGGCCGTTCGCGCGGCTCGGCGTCGGTCGCGCCCCGGACAGCTCCGCGCGCGGCCTGGTTCTGGGCGCGTCGCTGGGACTGCTGTACCTGCCGTGCGCCGGCCCGATCTTCTCGGCGATCAGCGCGGTCGGCGCTCGCCACGGGTCGTTCGGGTTCGACGCGATCGCGCTGACCGCGTCGTACTCCTTGGGCATCGCTGCGCCGATCTTCGCCCTCGTCCTGCTCACGGAGCGGCTGACGACGACCGTCGCCTGGCTGCGCGCGCACGCCGTGCGCGTCCGGCAGGCGGGCGGAGTGATGCTGCTGGCGAGCGCGATCGCGATCACGTTCGGCGCAGCGACGTCGCTGCAGACGTCCATCCCGTCCTACACGACGTCGATCGAGCAGCACCTGACGAACAGCACGTCGATCCGATCCGATCTCCAACACATCGGCAACCCCCACGAATCGGCACAAGCCAAGAACCTGCAGAACGCCCTGCACGGCTCCACCCCGTCGGCAAGCCCGTCCTTCGTCCCGATGGCGGACCAGGTGCCGACCCTCTCGGCCTCGGACCTGCCGGACTACGGACCCGCACCTGACTTCGCGGCGGTGACTCGCTGGCTCAACACTCCCGCCGGAGCGGCGGTGCGGTTGTCCCAGCTGCGCGGGAAGGTCGTGCTGATCGACTTCTGGACGTACTCCTGCATCAACTGCCTCCGCAGCCTGCCGCACGTCGAAGGCTGGTACTCGCGCTATCACGGCGACGGCTTCGACGTGGTGGGCGTCCACACGCCGGAGTTCGACTTCGAGCACGACGCCGGCAACGTCCAGGCCGCCGTGTCACGACTGAAGATCCGCTACCCGGTGGCGATGGACAACGCGTACGGCACGTGGAACGCGTGGGGGAACGACTCGTGGCCCGCCGAGTACCTCATCGACGCGCATGGTGACGTCCGTTACGGATCGGTCGGCGAGGGCGACTACGGGCGGACCGAGGCGGCGATCCGCGCCCTGCTCACCGCCGCGGGAGCCCAGCACCTGCCGGCGACCACCGCCGTCCCCGACCGGACACCGACGCAGGCGTCGACCCCTGAGACCTACCTCGGCTACGAGCGGCTGGAGCGGTACTCAGGCACGCCGGTCACGCACGACCAGCCGCGCGCCTACACCTACGCGTCGACGCTGGCGGCGGGGCATGTCACGTACGGCGGGACCTGGACGGTCGGCGCCGAGGACATCGTGGCGGGGTCCGGTGCAGGGTTACGGATCAACGTCAACGCGTCGGACGTCTACCTCGTCATGGCCGGATCCGGAACGGTGACCGCCTCCCTCAACGGCAAGCCGCTCGCCACCCAGCACGTGTCGGGAGTGCCCACGCTCTACACCATCCTCGCCGCGGCCCAGGCGCAGCGCGGCGTGCTGCAGCTGAGCTTCGCCCCAGGGATCAAGGCCTACGACTTCACCTTCGGCTAGGACTCGCAGTTCCCGACGTGCTCGCCGACGCAGTGGTCGATGCCGTCCCCACCGTCGATGATGTCGTTGCCGGCCTGGCCGTCGAGCGTGTCGTCCCCGCCGCCGCCGAAGATCGTGTCGTCCCCGTTGCCGCCGAGGATGACGTTGGGACCCTCGTCGCCGATCAGCACGTCGGCGTACTGCGATCCGGAGACGTTCTCGACGTTCGTCAGCCGGTCGCCGCCGTCATAGTTCGCGAACCCCGCCGTGAGGTCGACCTTCACCGCCCGGGTGGAGTCGCTGAAGTCGACGGCATCCGTGCCAGCGCCACCGTCGAGGACGTCGGCGTTTGCGCCGCCTTGCAGCGAGTCGTCGCCGCCACCGCCGAACAGCTGGTCACGGCCGGCGCCGCCGACCAGGATGTTGTCGGCGTCGTCGCCGTGGATGATGTCGGCGTAGTCGGTTGCCACAACGTTCTCGACCGAGGTCACGGTGTCGAGGTCGGCGCCCTTGATCGTCCCCGCGACGAGGTCGGCGTTGATCGCGACGGGTGAGCTCGAGTAGACGATCGTGTCGGAGCCGTCACCACCGTCGTAGGAGTCCGCGCCGGATTCGTCGTAGAACTGGTCGTTACCGGGGCCACCGGTGATCACATCGTCGCCGACCTCGCCGTTGATCCGGTCGTCGCCGGCGCCACCGTTGATCGTGTCGTCGCCGCTAACGTCGTACATGACGTCGTTGCCGCCGGCGCCGTTGAGGGTGTCGTTGCCGTAGCCGCCGTGGATCTCGTTCGGACCGTCGTCACCGGTCAGGGTGTCGTCGAACACCGACCCGAGGATGTTCTCGATCCCGGTGATCGTGTCACTACCCTGACCAGTGGCGGTACCAGTGCCGAGGTCCACGGTCACTGCGGAAGCCGAGGTGCGGAAGCTGACCAGGTCCGATCCGGGACCACCGTCGAGATGGTCGTCGCCGTCCCCCCCGATCAGGGTGTCGTTGCCACCGGCGCCTTGGATGGTGTCGTTGCCACCGCTGCCGGCCAGCTCGTTCGCAGCGTCGTCGCCGATGATCGAGTCGTCGTGCAGCGAACCGGAGGCGTTGTCGATGTTCAAGAGCGTGTCGTTTCCGTCACCGGTCGCCGTGCCAGTGGCGAGGTCGATCTGCACCGGGCTCGCCGAGTCGCTGTAGAAGACCTTGTCAGTCTGGAACTGCGGATTGGACGTCGGCTCCAGCGGGTCGGCGCCGTCCACCAGGTCGTTGCCGTCGCCAGGGGCGAGCGAGTCGTTGCCCTCGCCGCCGTAGATCTTGTCGTCCCCGCCGACACCGTAGATGACGTCGTCGCCGGAGTTGCCGCGAAGCACGTTCGGACCGTCGCTGCCCGTGATGTTGTCCGGACCGGTCGATCCGGTCACGTTCTCGACCGAGGTTAGGGACACCTCGCGGTTGGAGTGCGCGATACCGAGCCGCAGATCCACTGAGACGCCGTTCTGGGCGTACGCACGGCTGAAGTCGATCGTGTCGGAGCCGCTGCCACCGTCGAAGTCGTCGGTGCCGTTGGCGTCACTACCCGAGGCGAAGGTGTCATCGCCCGCGCCGCCGGTCACGTGGTTGGTGCCGGACTCCGAGTCGAACCGGTTGTCGGCCGAGTCGCCGATCAGCGTGTTCACGTTGTCGCTCGTGACGTCGGCCGACTCGACATCGACCAAGGTGGTGGTGCCGTCGCCCGTCGCCTCGCCGTGCGGAAGGTCGACGGTGATTCCGGAACCGGAGTTGGTCTTCCGCCACAGGTCCACGGTGTCGCTGCCGGGCCCACCGTTGACGTAGTCGTTGCCACGCTCGTTGTGCGGAGTGCAGGCACAGCCGTCGTTGCCCTCGATCTCGTCGTCGCCCGCGTCGCCGTACAGCTTGTCGTTGCCGGCATTGCCCAGTACGGCGTCGTTGCCGTTGCCGCCGTGCTCGACGTCGTTGTCGGTACCGCCTTGGACGCTGTCACCACCGGCATCGCCGAATACCTTGTCCTGGCCGGTTCCGCCGTTGACGGCGTCGTTCCCGCCGCCGCCGTGGAGAACGTCGTCACCGGCGCCGCCGACTATGCCGTCGATATCGGCTCCGCCGTTGATCCGGTCGGCGCCGCTGCCGCCGTCGATGGTGTCGTCGCCGGCCCCACCATCGAGTACGTCGTCGCCAAGGTTGCCGGTGATGCGGTCGTTGCCGGCCCCGCCGTCGACGGTGTCGTTGCCGCGACCCGCCTTGATGGAATCGTCGCCACCGCCGGCCGAGACCCGGTCGTTGCCCGGGCCGGCGTTGATCGTGTCGTTGCCCGAACCATCACAGATCAGGTCGTTGCCTTTACCAGCGTTGATCGTGTCGTTGCCGCCGAAGGCGACGATGACGTCGTTGCCCGGCGTACCGCGAAGGTCGTCGTCCGTTGCGGTGCCGACGATGGTCGCCCGGTGGCCGAAGCAGGTCGGCGCTCCGGCTGCGGCGGCGTGAGCCGCCAGGGCGGGAAGGCCCCAGCTGCCGGCGGTGAGCGCACTCGCCGCGAGCAGGGCGAAGCCGCGGCGGGCAGTGAGCAGGCGTGAGCGAGACATGGTCGGATTCCTTAACTTGGGCGACATCTCCCGTTCAACGTCGCGAACAGACCAGACGTTGACACCCGCCGATATGTGGGAATAGGGCCGTTAGTCCCGTTTGTACGGCACGCCGTGACGAGTTCGGTCAGGTCAGGCAGACTGCGGGCAGGTCGAACCACCGCAGTGCCTCGGCCTCGGGATCGAGGCCGGTGGGCGCGGTCTCAGCCGCCGCTCGTGGTCGCTGATCAGCGAGTGCCTTGGCCTCGACGAGGTAACCGCCGAGGATCGACACGTCAGCGCGGGCGACATGTTTCGAGTAGCCGTCGGCCGGCATCCCGTCGTAGGAGATGTCCGCGAGGTGAAGCGGCGACTCCTTCTTCATCTGCCGGTGCCACCACAGTCCGGACTTGGGGTCGAACCGGTAGTCAGCGAGGAACCGGTCGCCCTCGCGCGCGACGAAGCGCACCGCCTCGATCAGGTAGTCCGCGACCGCCTCGTCGAGGAAGTAGGCGAAGTTGACCCGAACCCAGCCCGGCTTGATGCCCTCGCAGCCTGCCGCGATCTCGTGCTGGAAGGCGTAGGAGTGCTCGAGGTCGATGCCGAGCAGTCGATGACCGTACGGACCCGCGCACGAGCAGCCGCCCCGGGCCTGCACCCCGAACAGGTCGTTCAGCAACGCGACGACGAAGTTGTGGTGCAGGTAGCGGCCGCCGGGACGCCGCACGACGAAGGAGACGATCGACAGCCGCTCGGCCTCGACGTTGCCGAGGATCTCGATCGCCGGCTCGTCCGACCAGGCCGCGACCGCGCGACGCAACAGCGCCTCCTCGACCGCCTTGATCTGCTCGGTGCCGACGGCTTGCTTGAGAGCGAACACGAGGCCGGCCCGGATCGAGCCGATGATGTCGGGGGTCCCGCCCTCTTCCCGCGCGATGGGATCCTCGAGGTAGACGTGCTCGAGCGGGTTGACGTAGGCGACGGTTCCGCCGCCGGGGACCGACGGCACCCGGTTGGTCACCAGCTCGCGGCGCACCGCGAGGACACCCGGAGTCCCGGGGCCGCCGATCAGCTTGTGCGGTGAGAGGAAGACGGCGTCGAGCCTGGCGTCGGGATCGCCGACCGGTGACATCACGATGTCGACGTACGGCGCAGCGGCGGCGTAGTCCCAGAACGACAGCGCGCCGTGCTGGTGGAGCAGCCGCGCTACGGCTGCGGTGTCGGTGACGATGCCGGTCACGTTGGAGGCGGCCGAGAACGACCCGATCCGCAGCGGTCGATCGGCGTGTTCCACCAGGCGGGCGGCGAGCACCGCGAGGTCGATGTGGCCATCCTGATCCGCGGGGATCTCGATGACGTCGGCGATGGACTCCCGCCACGGCAGCTCGTTGGAGTGATGCTCGTACGGGCCGACGAAGACGACGGGACGCTCAGCCGCAGGGATCGCCGCCGAGAGGGAATAGGTGTCTTCGAGCTGCGACGGGATGCGCAGCCCGAGGATGCGCACGATCTTGTCGATCGCGCCTGTCGCCCCCGAGCCGGTGAAGATGACGAGCGTGTCGTCGTCCCCGCCGATGGCGCCGCGGATGATGCGGCGTGCCTCCTCTCGAAGCTGCGTGGTCTGCCGGCCGGTGCCGCTGGACTCGGTGTGCGTGTTCGCGTAGGTCGGCAGCACGGCTTCGCGAATGAAGTCCTCGATGAAGCTGAGCGCGCGACCACTCGCGGTGTAGTCGGCGTAGGTGACGCGGCGCGGCCCGTAGGGCCCGTCCATCAACGTGTCGTCGCCGATGACGGCAGCGCGGATCCGATCGAGGAGATCGGAGGTCGGCAGCACTACTCGTGGGGCATCGTCGCGCGGAGGCTCGGCACCGCGACCGCCAGGAGGCCGCGCAGACCAGACACGGCGATGTCGCGCCAGTCGAAGTAGTCGCGCCACAGCGTGATGACGCCGTCGTGCACCTCGAAGACTCCGCACACCCAGAACTGCTGATGGAAGCGACGGAAGCTCAGCCCGTCGGTCCGCTCGGTCATGACCGTCGGGCCGTTCTCGGTGATGCGGTGGATCCGGACGTCGAAGCCGATGCCGCGGCGGTTGAAGTCGTGCAGGCCCTTCGTGAACCGCTGCTTGCCACGGATCGTGGGCAGCGACACGTTCTCGTAGACCAGGCCGTCGGCGACCAGGCTCGTCGCGGTCTCGGCATCGCCGTCCGCGAGTGCGGTGAGAAAGGCCCTGACGACCTCGGCCGGCGCACGGCCGGGGGCTGCTGCGGACTCGGATTCGGCTGGCTCGCTCATGACGCCATTCTGCGCCCGACCGGCAAAGATGTGTTCGAGATGTGGCGGGAGACGGCGGTTACCAGAGCGCTCGGCATCCGGCTGCCGATCGTAGGTGGACCGATGGCCGGGGGCCCTTCGACGCCTGCCCTGGCCGCGGCCATCAGCGACGCCGGCGGGATCGGCATGCTCGGTTGCGGCTATGACGATCCCGGCGCGATCCGCGCCGCGATCGGTGAGGTACGCCGGCTGACCGACCGGCCGTTCGGCGTGAACCTGTTCGTGCCCGCGCCGGTCGACATCGACGAGACCGCGGTCGCCACCGCGATCGCGGCGCTGGAGCCGTTCGCCGCGGCATACGACCTCGAGCTCCGACTCGATCCGCCGTACGCCGAGGACTTCGACGCGCAGCTGGAGGTGATCGTCGCCGAGCGGGTTCCGCTGTTCAGCTTCACCTTCGGCGTCCCCTCAGCCGACACCCTCGACGCGTTGCGCGGCGCCGGCAGCGTCGTGTGCGGGACCGCGACGTCGCTCGCGGAGGCGGTCGCCCTCGAGCAGGCGGCAGTGGACGCGATCTGTCTGCAAGGCACCGAAGCCGGCGGCCACCGCGGCGGCTTCATCGGTCCACCCGAGGACAGCCTCGTCGGGATCGGCTCGCTGGTGGCGGCGGCCCGCGCGGCCGTGAGCCTCCCGCTGATCGCCGCCGGCGGGATCATGGACGGTCGGGGAATCGCGGCGGCTCTTGTCGGCGGAGCCGACGCGGCACAGTTAGGCACGGCCTTCCTGCGCTGCCCTGAAGCCGGCACATCGGCGCCGTACCGGGCCGCGCTCGAGCACGCGCGGGACACCGACACGGTGATCACCAAGGCGTTCTCGGGGCGAGCCGCTCGCGGTATCCGCAACGCGTTGAGCGAGGCGCTGGCCGAGGTCTGCGTGCCGGCCTACCCGGTGATGAACAAGCTCACCCGCGAGCTCCGGCGCCGCGCCGCCGCCGCCGGCGACAGCTCGGTGCTCTCGCTGTGGGCAGGGCAAGGCGTCGCGCAAGGAAGATCGTCACCTGTCCGCGATCTCGTCGTTGCCCTGGAAAAGGAGACTGACGACTCCTTCGCCCGATTCGGAAGCTGAGGGGCCGACATGCCCGGCATCACCCGACTGCGGTCTACTCCGGCCGGTTCGCGACGCCGATACCTCCAGCCATGAGACTGCGCCGACTGCTGGCATCCGCAGGCGCCGTGGCCGCGCTGGCCGGGGCGACCATCGCCTCCCCCGCCGGCGCTACGCCCGAACCGAACGGCAACTGCGGCGGCGTCACGCTGCTCAAGCCCGACGGCTCCGCATGGGTCTGCAGCTTCGACGAGGAGTTCGACGGCACTGCCCTGGACCGCTCGGAGTGGGTGCCGCAGGTGACGTCCGGCAGCAACTTCACCACCGGCAAGGCGCCGTACAAGGTCTGCTACGTCGACAACTCCGCCACGATCTCGGAGTCGGGTGGCTACCTGCGCCTCTCCGTCGTCAAGACACCGGCCAAGTTCACGTGCAACGGGTCCAACGCCCTGAAGAACTTCTCGACGCAGTACCAGGGCGGCGAGGTCATGACGTACAAGCTGTTCAGCCAGGCGTACGGGCGCTTCGAAGTTCGCGCCAAGCTGCCTCAGTCTGCGGTGCCCGGCCTGCAGGAGACGTTCTGGCTGTGGCCGGACAACCCGACGAAGTACGGCACCTACCCGGGGTCCGGCGAGATCGACTTCGCAGAGTTCTACAGCCAGTACGCCAACCAGGTCATCCCGTACCTGCACTACGACTACAACAAGCTCACCGTCAGCACCGCGACGAACACGAACATCGTCACCAACGACTACACGTGCGTCTTCGACCCGACGCAGTTCCACGACTACGCCGTCGAGTGGATGCCGGGCCGGATCACCCTGACGTACGACGGCAACGTCTGTCTGGTCGACAACTACAAGCCGTCGAACGTGAAGAGCCCGGCACCGTTCGACCAGCCGTTCTTCCTGTCGCTGACCCAAGCGCTCGGTGTCGGCACGAACGCTCCGACAACGAGCACACCGCTGCCGGCGACGACGCTGGTCGACTACGTGCGGGTGTGGAAGTAGCCCGCTACTTCGAGTGCTCGATCGAGGCAGCGACCGAGGGACCTAGCGTAGGTACATGAACGTGCTCGCGGTTCGCGGGTTCGCCGCGGTCGTGGCGCTCGTTGCGGCCGTGGGATGCAGCAACGCGCCGTCGGGCAGCGCCGGGTCGAACCTGTCGGTGCAGCGCGAGCTCGCCCGCCATCCGGCGAGCGGTGTCGCCGGCACCGGACACCGCGCGCCGTGCGGATGGAAGCACCACACGACGTACCAGCACGTCATCTGGATCTGGATGGAGAACCGCTCCTACCGCCAGGTGCTCGGCAAGACCGGCGGCGCCAGGCGGCTCGCGTCGTTCGCCACAGCGTGCGGGACGGCGACGAACTACGAGGCGATCTCCCACCCTTCACTGCCCAACTACGTGGCGGCGACCTCCGGATCGACCCACGGCATCTCCAGCGACTGCGACCCCGGCACCTGCCCGGTGTCGGGCGGGTCGCTGTATGGCCAGCTCGACGCACCGGGGGGTCTCGGCTGGGCGGGGTACGCGGAGAGCATGGCGAGCCCGTGCGACCAGGGTTCGTACGGCCACTACGCGGCCCGACACAACCCGGCCGTCTACTACAGCGCACTGAGCGCCTCATGCCGCAAGCACGACCTTGCAATGGGTGGCGTCCACGGCCGGTTCGCGCGCCACCTCGCGGCGGGCCGGCTCCCCGGCTTCAGCTTCGTGACGCCCAACCTGTGCGACGACGGACACGACTGCTCGACGGCGACCGCAGACTCGTGGCTCGGCTACTGGCTGAAGCAGATCACGGCCTCACCTCTCTATCGCGCCGGCAACACGGTGGTCTTCGTGACCTGGGACGAGAACGACTACAGCAGTGCCAGCAACCAGGTTGCGACCGTCGTCATCGGACCGACAGTCGTTCCCGGCACCCGGTCACACCGCCACTTCACGCACTACTCGCTGCTGCGCACGACCGAAGACCTGCTGCACCTCGGACACCTCGGCAACGCGCGTACGGCGGCGAGCATGGCCAGCGCCTTCAACCTCTGACCGGTCACGACCAGGGCATCGAGGCGCAGGTGTCGATCGGCGGCTTCCCGGCGAAGCGACTCGTGAAGAAGCGCATCGCGCCGGGAGCGCCGGTGGCCACCTCGGAGAGGTGCTCACCGACCGGGGACTGCACGTGCTGGACGACGACGCCACTGCGGCAGAAGCGGTGCAGCAACCGCAGCGCAGGCTTGATCGGCGCGAGCTCATCGCCGTCCGCGTGGTAGTCGTAGATCGGCGCCGTCGGCGTACCGCGGATCCCCAACGGGCTGTTGCGCCAGAGCATCCGCGCCACGGGCTTCGAGTCCAGCGCATGTGGGCGCGCCTCGATCTGCTCGATGGACAGGAACGGGTAGCGCGACACCGCCTCGTCGATGCAGTCACGTGAGGTGGCGGCGACATCGCGGCGCCCGGTGGCGTTGAGGTACTGCAACAGGTGCAGCTTCGGGTAGGCCCGCAGGAAGCCGTTGATGCCCATAGGGATGGCGCCGCCCGCAACGCTGCCGCTGAAGTCGTTGATCGACGCACGAATGCCGCCGACGAGCCCACCCAAAGCGATCGCCCGCAGCCGCAGCCCAGCGGCGTACGTCGGCTGGTACTCGGCGGCGACGACGCTAGCGAACGAGCCGCCCGAGTACCCCCACAGACCGACCGGAGCAGCCCGCGAGACGTGGGCCGGCGAGAAGTTGCGCGCCGCCCGGATGCCGTCGAGGACGCCGTGCGCCTCGGTGGCCGCAATGAGGAACGTGGAGCGCGGGCCCTCGTAGTCGGGAACGCTGAGCGCCCAGCCCTGTTCGAGGGCGAGGTACATCTCCGACGTCTCGGCAGTGGAGTTCTCGAAGCCGGCGTGCGCGCCGGCGCGAAGGGAGTACGACGGCGAGCACTTGCCGGCCACGCCGTCTTCCGCTGTCTGGTAGGAGATGATCGGCCGCCGGCCCTGTTGCTGCCACGGTGTGCTCGGCACGAGCACCGTCGTCACCGTCGCGGTCGGGCGGCCGCGGAAGTCCTCGGTGCGGTACAGCAGCTGCCACGCCCGACCAGGCATCGGCACCGCCCATGCCTGCGCCTGAATTGGGCGCGACCGCACGACCTGCCCGTCGTGGTAGTCCCCGATGTTTGCCGGCACCGTGTAGAACGGGTCCGCTTCCGGCATCGGCACGCTCGCCGCGGCTGTCACCGGAGCGGCGGGCTGTGCCACCGCCGTGCCGAACGCAAGCATCACTGCCACCGACCCGGCGGCGGCGATGACGGTGATCCGGCGAGAAGGTGTCATGTCAGGCGACCAGCAGTGTGTTGGCGAGTCGGGCAAGCGCGAGACGCATGTCACGGTCAGCCGGCGGCTTCGGCCGGGTCACCCAGTCGTAGACGATCGCGTTCGCGGCGCCGATCAGTGCGAGCGCCGCGAAGCGGAAGTCGCGGTCGGCGATCTCTCCGCGCGCAACGGCGGCGGATCCCTCGGCGGTGATGAACTCGATCAGGGACTCGCGAAACGACAGCCTGATCTCCTCGAGCCGGGGGCTGACGCCCATCACCTCGATGAACGCGATCCGTGCCGCCGGCCGGTCGGTGAACATCGGCTCCAGGTAGGCGATGAACGCCTCGGGCACCCGCTCGGCCATCGGCCTGCCCTCACCCTCTCCGAAGGCAGCGACGGCCCGCCGGTAGGACTCCGCGGTCACCTCGCGGTAGAGGTCGACGAAGGCATCTTCCTTTGTCGCGTACAGCAGGTAGAAGTGGCGGGTCGACACCCCTGCCTCGCCGCAGATCTTCTCGACGGTGGTTGCGGCGTAGCCCTCGCTCCCGATCACCTGCCGGGCGCCGGCGAGCAGGCGCGCCCGTCGTTCGGCGTCGCGCTCGGCCGCGGACCGACCGGCGTACGACCGGCCCGCGACTCGCGGTCGCGCCGGCGCGGCGACGGCGGCCCTCACCACCGGCCGACCCCAAGTGAAAACGCGGCTGTTCGCATCGCGGTCACTGTAGGGCGAGTGCCCCCATCTGACAAGACGGGTTTTCGGACTTGTCAGCCGGCGGCGGCCGGGTTCAATGCCGCGAGGTCGGCGAGCCGCCCGCGGTCCAGCCGCACCTCACATCCCGCGAAGGCCACCGGCGCGAGCGTGCCGCCCTGGGCGGCGTCGGATTCGCTCACGCACGCGGCGTGCCGGTAGGCGATCCAGGCCTGCTGCGCGGCGACGAAATCGGCTTTGACCGACGGCGCCGACATCGCGGCGTACATCGCCCGCGCCTCGTGGTTGATGCGGAGGTCGAGCCGCACGATCGCGTGCTCGTCGCAGCCTTCGATCTCGAGCGTCGTCTGCGGGGTGTGCGCGGGGCACGGCAACAGCGTGAACGCCTCGGTGACCGTCGGCAGCGTCGCCGCCGTCGGAGTCGGCGTGGGCGTGGGCGTGGGCGTGGGCGCCATCGTTGCCGGCGTCGTCGCGGCCGTCGCGGGCGGTCCGAGCACTGCGTCGCCGCTCGAGGCGCAACCCGAAACGAGTCCGGCTAGGACAAACGCCGCGGCAACCACGCAAGAGTTGGTGCGGCTCACCTGACGATCTTCTCCTGCCGGTCGATAGACGTGCATGCGACGCCGGACTGATTCTTCTTACCCATTGGTCAAGGGGGCCGAAGTGCGAACCCGGCCCGAATGGCGGCGGTTTGAGCTCGTGCTCGACGGAGTACCCGCCGGATACACGACCTTTCGCGACGTGGACCGGGTCCGGGTGTTCCTCGAGACGAAGGTCAGCACTGCCTTCGAAGGGCTCGGGCTCGGCACCCAGCTGATCCGCCAAGCGCTCGACGCGACCTGGGCGACGGGGATGCGCGTGGATCCGCAGTGCCCGGTCGTGCGCGGCTTCATCGCGAAGCGACAGGAGTACGCCGACCTGGTGTGCGACAACCACTCACCGCATCGGCTCACCCCGCGTCGGGCGGCCTGACCGCTTCACAACGGGGGCGCGAAGCGCAGCCTCGATTGGCTACGGTGAGCCCGTGGCTTCCCTGTGTCTCGCGCAGCGCGCGGATGCCGATGCGCTGCTGTCTCGCGACCCGCTGGCGTTGCTGATCGGGATGGTGCTCGACCAGCAGATTCCGCTGGAGCACGCATTCGCCGGCCCGCTCACCCTCACCGAACGGCTGGGTCACGACCTGGACGTGAAGGAGCTCGCCGACTACGACCCGGAGAAGCTCGCGAAGATCTTCGCCAAGCCGCCGGCGATTCACCGCTTCCCGGCATCGATGGCAGGCCGGGTGCAGGAGCTGTGCCGGATCATCGTGGCCGACTACGACGGCGACCCCACCGCGATCTGGTCCGGAGCGAGGAACGGTCTCGACCTTCGCCAGCGGATCGAGCGGTTGCCGGGTTTCGGCAAGCACAAGGCGGCGATCTTCGTCGCGTTGCTGGGCAAGCAGTACGGCGTGACGCCGCGAGGCTGGCGCGAGGCGGCGGGCGACTTCGGCAAGCGTGGCTCGCTGCTGTCGGTCGCGGACATCACCGACCAGGCTTCCCTGCTCAAGGTGCGCGAGTACAAGAAGCAGATGAAGGCGCAAGCCAAGAAGGCCGCCTCCCCTCCGCGGTGATCTTGACGTTAAGGGCGCTTTGAGGGCCTCATAGCGCCTTTTTCGTCAAGATCACGGCGGGCTTGGCGGTTACTGGGTGATGGGGTCGGACTCCGCCAGGTCCCACACCGCGATGCCATGCAGTCCGCGCGCACGTGCGAGGTCCAGCCGCAGCTGCAACGAGCGGGCGTCTGCCCACCAGATCGTCGTGCCGTCCGACAGGTGCGCGGTCCACTCGCCCACCTGGCTCCGCCAGTGCGCCGTCGCGTGGTCCTGCGCGACGAGCTGCCGTGCCCTGGCGTCGCTGACCGAGTGGGTGCCGTTCGGGCGCCACGCGTAGCCGTACCCTGCCTGCCCGAGATCGATCTGCGCAGCCGGCACGTCGAGCCGCATCACGTTCAGGCCCTTGCGCTGCCAGGCGAGTGCACCCACCGGACCGGGCTTGTGCTCCCACGGCCCGTGCTGGTCGTAGGCCATGAGGATGATCCGGTCCACGGTCGCGGCGACGCCGGCCAGGTCGTAGCCGCGGTGGCGGTACTCCGCGCTGGTGATCGAGTTCGAGATGCAGATGCTCAGGGTCCGGCCGGCCGCAAGGTCGCTGCGCAGTGCCTGCAGGAAGCTGACCAAGCCCGACGCGTCGCGGTTGTGCAGCGACTCGAGGTCGATCGAGACGCCGTCCCAGTTCTGGTCCTCGACGTACTGTGCGAGCTTTGCCGCCACCCTGTCGATGTTGCGCGGGCTGCTGAGCAGCCGGTGGGCGAGGCCGGGGGAGAACCCGCCCGCCCAGTTCGAGACGAGAAACTCGGCCCGCAGGCCGTGCTGCTGCGCGACGTGCTCCGCCCTCACCGCGGCCGCGTCCGGCTCGTGCACGCCCCCGCCGGTGCGGGTAATCGAGACGCCGTCGACGCCGACGGTGGTGAGCGCGGCTGCGCTGCGCGTGATCAGGCCGTTGGCGTCGCCGGCCTCGTGGAAGCCGGTGATCAGAACCCGCGCGGGGGGAGCCGCGCTGCGACCGGCGACGGCGGCCGGCAGGGCCGCGAGACTCAGCCCGGTCACGCCCGACATCGCGGCCCGCACGATCGCGGCCCGGCGCCCCCTCATGCCACCAGGCTGACACAGTGGGATCCTGTGCGGGTGAGGAACATGACACCGGCGTCAGGTTCGTCGCGATGACGACCGAAGCACCCGCCGTCCAGCCACATCCGCTCGACCCGCTCACCGTCGATGAGGTCCGCGCCGCCAACGCGGTCTGGCGAGCCGACGACCGGATCCCCGAGGAGGTGGTCGTCCACGTCGGCGCGCTTCACGAGCCCACCAAGGACGAGCTCGCCGCGCATGTGCCCGGTGCGCCGGTCGACCGGCGCGTCCGTTACCTGCTGCGTTGCCCCGAGTCCGGCATCGCCTACAACGTCGTGGTCTCGGTGACCCGTGGCGTGATCGACTCGCTGGAGCAGGCGGAGGACTCGCACCCGCCGTACGGCGCGATGGAGCTGTACGCCGCCGGCGAGGCGGCGCGCAGCGACCCACGGTTCATCGCGGCATGCAAGGCGCGCGGCGTCGAGGACATGACGACCGTGCAGCTCGACCCGTGGCCGGCGGGACGGTTCGACGAGCCCTGGGAGACGCTGCCCGATGGCCGCACGCGGCGGATCGCGCGCGTCGTCGGCTACTGGCGCGCGGACCAGTCCGACAACGGCTACGCGCACCCGCTCGACGGTCTCGTGGCGACGGTCGACCTCGACAGCAAAGAGGTGCTCGACGTCCTCGACGTCGACGCGCGCGAGGTGCCGCGGACGATCAGCCGGTACGACGGCGAGCATGCGCGCACCCCTCGCGGCACCGCGAAGCCGATCGAGATCACGCAGCCGGAAGGCACGTCGTACGTCGTGACCGGCAACCACGTGTCGTGGGAGGGCTGGAGCCTGCGCTTCTGCGTGCACCCCGTCACCGGCTTGGTCATCCAGAACGTCACCTATCGCGGCCGGTCCATCGCCCACCGGCTGTCGGTGTCGGAGATGGTCGTGCCGTACGCCGGGCTGAGCCCGAGCACCCGCTGGAAGAACACCTTCGACGCCGGCGAGCTGTCGATGGGCAAGTTCGTGAACTCGCTCATGCTCGGCTGCGACTGCCTCGGGGAGATCACGTACGCCGACCAGGTGTTCGTCGACGACTGGGGCAACCCGTACGTCGTGAAGAACGCGGTGTGCCTGCACGAAGAGGACCACAGCCTCGCGTGGAAGCACACCGACCTGCACTCCGGCGGTGTGGAGTCCCGGCGCAGCCGCCGCTTCGTCGTCAACTCGGTGATCACCGCAGGCAACTACGAGTACGCGTTCCGCTGGTACTTCTACAACGACGCGCGGATCCAGCTCGAGGTGCAGCTCACGGGCATCATCCAGACCGAGCGCACGAACGACGACGGGACCGCGCCGGTCGGCACCCGGCTGGTGCTTCCCGGCCTCGCGGGCGCACACCACCAGCATCTGTTCTGTGCGCGGCTGGATCTCGACATCGACGGCCGCAGCAACTCGATCGTCGAAACCGAGGTCGTCCCCACCGGCGGGCACACCTGGGAGCAGTCCGAGACCGTCATCGACACGGAAGGTCCGCGCGACGGCAACGCGGCGCTGGGGCGACGGTGGAAGGTCATCAACCCGTCCGTGCTCAACGCGGTCGGGCAGCCGGTCGGCTACGAGCTGATACCGGCGTCGACGCCGACGATGATCGCGACCGGCGAGACGAGCGTCGCGCGGCGGGCGGCCTTTGCCCGGCACACCCTGTGGGTGACGGCGTACGACCCGGGTGAGATGCACGCTGCCAGCGACTACGCCAACCTCAACCCGGGGCTCACGGGCCTGCCGACGTGGGTGAAGCAGCAACGACCGGTGGTCGACACCGACGTCGTGTTGTGGCACACGTTCGGCTCGACCCACGTCGTACGGCCGGAGGACTTTCCGGTGATGCCGGTCGAGGTCACCGGCTTCACGTTGCGGCCGCACGGCTTCTTCGACGAGAACCCGGCGCTCGACATCGATCCGCCCTCGCACTGCCACTAAGAACCCGATTGGACGTTTCCTACTAGTCGGTAGGTGACATCCTCGCGGCATGCCGCAGCCGAACGCGTCGCAGATCACGAGCACCGCGCGGCGCGTCGACCAGGTGTCCGGCCTGCTGTCGACCCGGGCGATGCGCCGGATGGAAGAGACGCTGCCGTGGTTCGATGCGATGGCACCGCTGCCGCGATCACAGGTCGGACTGCTCGTGCAGGCCGGCGTACAGGGTCTGGCTGCCTGGATCCGCAATCCCAAGGCCGGCGCAACCATCAGCGCAGACGTCTTCGCCACCGCTCCGCGCGAGCTGGCCCGCGTGATCAGCCTCGAGCAAACCGTCCAGCTCGTGCGGGTGGCGGTCGAGATCGTGGAGGAGTCGGTCGAGGAGTTCGCGACGCCGGCGATGGTGCCGTGGGCGCGCGAGGCCGTGTTGCGCTACTCCCGCGAGATCGCGTTCGCCGCGGCAGGGGTCTACGCCCGTGCGGCTGAGCAACGCGGCGCCTGGGACGCCCGGCTCGAGGCACTTGTGGTCGACGCCATCGTCCGCGGGGATGTCAGTGACTCACTGCGCTCCCGCGCATCGGCGCTCGGCTGGGACGACCCCGCTCAGGTCATCGTGATGGCAGGTGCCGCGCCGAGTGACGAGACCGAGCGCGTCCTGACCCACACTCGCCGGCTCGGCCAGGAAGCAGGCGCCGAGGTGCTCACCGGCGTGCAGAGCGGTCGCCTGGTGGTCGTCGCCGGTGCGAGCTCGCGGATCAGCCGAATCATCCGCGCGTTGCTGCCCGCGTTCGCCGAAGGTCCGGTCGTCGTCGGACCGGTAGCCGCAGGCTTGATGGATGCGGCCGACTCGGTGCAGGACGTGTTCGCCGCGCTCCGCGCGGTGGCGGCACGGCCGGCGGGCCCTCGCCCGGTGGCCGCCAACGACCTGCTTCCCGAGCGCGCCCTCGCAGGAGACACGAGGGCGAGTCGCACCCTGATCAACGGCATCTACCTGCCGCTGCTCGCCGAACCCACCCTGCTCGAAACCGCGGACGCCCTCGTGGACAGCGGAGGCGCGATCGAGGCCGCCGCTCGCCAGCTGTACGTCCACGCGAACACCGTCCGTTACCGAACCCGGCGAGTCGCAGAAATCTCCGGTTACGACCTCGCGAACGCAAGGGAGCGGTACGTCGTCCAGACCGCGATCGCTCTCGGACGGATGGACGGCACCGCCGAGAAGTTGTAGGAATCCTCCAAAGCCGCGCGCGCATTTTCGGCGGTGCCACCCGCTGCCCGACTGACGAGTAACGGACAGGGTGACCGTGTGCTCGCGATCGTGGCGCCCGGCCAGGGCGCGCAACAGGCCGGCTTCCTGACGCCTTGGCTCACCGAGCGAGCCGTCGCCGAGCGGCTCGACGAGTGCTCGGCGGCGGCAGGGCGCAACCTCGCCGCAGCCGGCACGTCGATGCCCGCCGAGGCCATCACCGACACCGCCGTCGCGCAACCGCTGATCGTCGCCGCCGGCCTCGCGGCCGCCGCCCTGCTCGACCTTCCCGACGCCGTGGTGTTCGCCGGTCACAGCGTCGGGGAGTTCACCGCCGCATGCCTGGCCGGGGTCCTCGATCTGCCCGACACGATGCGCCTCGTCACTGTCCGAGGCCGGGAGATGGCGGCGGCTTCAGCCGACCCGCCGAGTGGCATGGCCGCCGTACTCGGTGGCGACGCGGCCAAGGTGACCGCCGCGATCGGGCAGGCCGGCTGCGTCGCGGCGAACTACAACGGCGCCGGGCAGATCGTCGCCGCCGGCACGCGCGAGGCGCTCGACCGGCTCATCGCCGACCCGCCGGCGGGTGCCCGGATCCGCCCGCTCGCCGTCGCCGGCGCGTTCCACTCCCCCCTGATGGCAGGCGCCCGCCTCGCGGTCGCCAACGCCGCTGCCGAGGTCACACCTGCCGACGTCGCCACCGGTGTGGTCAGCAACCGCGACGGCACGGTCGTCACCTGGGGCGCGCAGCTGCTCGAGCGACTGGTCAGCCAGATCTGCCTTCCCGTGCGATGGGACCTCTGCATGGCCTCCCTGGTCGCGATGGGTGTGACCGCGGTGATCGAGCTGCCGCCGGCCGGGACCCTCACCGCGATGATCCGCCGGGTCGCCCCGGACCTCGAACTGCTGTCGCTCGGCTCGCCCGACGACATTCCCGCGGCTCGGCAGCTCCTCGATCGGCACGCGCGCGTCACAGCAGGCGCGCATTGATCCGGGCGACGGCGGTCGAGCGGCACAGCCGAATCCTGGGCCTGGGTGAGTACCGGCCGGCAAAGGTCGTCAGCAACGACGACCTCGCTCTCACCCTCGACACCAACGACGAGTGGATCCAGCAGCGCACCGGGATCGCGTCACGCCGGATCGCGGGCGACGAGGACTCGGTGGTCGCGATGGCGACGGCCGCCACGACGAAGGCGCTCGCCGACTCCGGCGTCGACCCGGGCCGGGTCGGGCAGGTGATCGTCGCGACGTGCTCGATGACCAAGCACGTGCCCGGCGCATCGGCACAGGTTGCCCATGCAATCGGCGCCACCGCCGCAGGCGCGTACGACGTCAACGCCGCTTGCGCCGGCTTCTGTTACGCGCTCGCGGCCGCATCGGACGCGATCCGCACCGGGCAGACCGAGTACGTCGTGGTGGCGGCGGCGGAGCGACTGTCCGATTGGGTCGACTGGACCGAGCGCTCCTCGGCGATCCTGTTCGCCGACGGCGCCGGCGCCGTGGTCGTCGGTCCCGCAGCGGCGCCCGGCATCGGTCCGCTGGTCTGCGGGAGCGACGGCGGCGCCGCTGACCTGATCGGAATGACCGACCACCGGCTGCTGCGGCTGGATGGCCCGGCCGTCTTCCGCTGGGCGACCACCGAGATGGGCCACGCCGCGCGGCGCGTGTGCGATGCGGCGGGCGTCGACCCGGCCGACCTCGGCGCGGTCGTGCTGCACCAGGCCAACCTGCGGATCGTCGCCTCGATCGCCAAGCAGCTCGGCGCGACCAACGCCGTCGTCGCCGACGACGTCATCGAGACCGGCAACACCTCGGCCGCCTCCGTGCCGCTCGCCCTCGCGCGGCTGCGGCGCGAAGGCAAGGTCGCGACCGGCGACCTCGCTCTGACCCTCGCCTTCGGCGCCGGCCTGACGTGGGCCGGCTCCGTTGTAACCGTCCCCTGACACCACAAAGGAGCAGCAACCAATGTCTGACGAGAACCTGCTCGCCGCCCTCGGCGAGATCGTGCAAGAGGCCACCGGAATCCCGGCGGTACGCGTCGTACCGGCCGCGTCGTTCGTCGACGATCTGGACATCGACTCGCTGTCCATGGTCGAGATCGCCACGATGGCCGAGGACCGCTTCCACGTGTCCATCCCGGATCCCGAGCTGGCGAAGCTGAAGACCGTCGGCGACGTGCTCGAGTTCCTCGCGGCGGCGGGCGTGCCTGCATGACGGCAGCCACCAGTCGGGTGGTCGTGACCGGCATCGGCGCGACCACCCCGCTCGGCGGCGACGCGCCGTCGACCTGGCGTGCTCTCCTTGACGGCCAGTCGGGTGCGGCGCTGCTCGACGACGACTGGGCGGCGGACCTCCCGGTGCGGATCGCAGCGAAGGCGGCCAGCGACCCGGCGGACACGTTGCCGGCGCCCCGGCTGCGCAGCCTCGACCGCAGCCAGCAGTTCGCCCTCGTCGCGGGCCTCGAGGCGTGGCGCGACGCGGGAGCGCCGGACGTCGAGCCGGAGCGGCTCGCCGTTGTGATGTCCAGCGGCATCGGCGGACTCACGACGCTGCTCGACCAGTACGACGTGCTGCGCACCCGCGGCGCGCGCCGGGTGTCGCCGTTCACCGTGCCGATGATCATGCCCAACGGCCCCGCCGCCACCCTGGCGCTCGAGCTGTCGGCGCGGGCCGGCGCGCATTCGCCGGTGTCCGCGTGCGCATCGGGCGCCGAAGCGATAGCGATGGGGCTGGACCTGATCCGGACCGGCCGCGCCGACGTCGTCGTCTGCGGCGGCGCCGAAGCAGTCGTGCATCCGCTGCCGATGGCAGCCTTCGCGGCCATGCGCGCCCTGTCGTCGCGGCACGACGCCCCCGCGGCCGCGTCGCGACCGTTCGACAAGCAGCGCGACGGTTTCGTCCTCGGCGAGGGCGCCGCCGTGCTCGTGCTCGAAACCGAATCCCACGCCATCGCACGCGGCGCGATCCGCTACGCCGTGGTCGCCGGCAGCGGCATGGCGAACGACGCCCATCACATCGCCGCACCAGACCCGACCGGCGCCGGTGCGGCTCGCGCGATCTCGCTCGCACTGGCCGACGCACAGCTGTCGCCGGCAGACATCACGCACGTCAACGCCCACGCCACCTCGACTCCTGCCGGCGACGTCGCCGAAGCCAACGCATTGCGGGAGGTGTTCGGCCGCGGCGCAGACACGATCCCGGTCACGGCCACCAAGTCCTGCACCGGGCATCTGCTCGGCGCGGCGGGGGCGTTGGAGGCCGCCGTGACCTGCCTCGCGCTCCGCGACCGGGTCGTGCCGGCAATCCGCAACCTCGACGATCCCGACGACGAAGCCGTCCTCGACCTGGTGCGGATGTCGCCCCGCCAGATCCCCGGCGGCGCCGCACTGTCGAACTCGTTCGGGTTCGGCGGCCACGACGTCGCACTCGCTTTCACGGAGGTGTGATGACCGCGCTCGACGTCGCGCCGACAACCGTTTCGCCGCCGGTCGTCGATCTCGATCGCGACCCCCGGTTGCGGCTGAGCGCGCTGCTCGGCGACTGGCGACAAATCACGACGGGGTCAGCCGCCGACTGCGGCGTGATCGCGGGCATCGGGCGCGTCGACGGCGCCGAGGTGGTGGCCTTCGCGACCGACGCGTCGCTGCAGGGCGGTGCGCTCGGCGCAGCCGGCTGCGCGGTGATCGTCGAGGCCTACGACCTCGCGATGCGACACGACGCGGCAATCGTCGGGATCTGGCACTCGGGCGGCGCGCGACTCGCGGAAGGGGTCGCCTCGCTCGACGGGGTCGGTCGCATCTTCACTGCGATGACGCACGCTTCAGGCCGCATCCCGCAGGTCTCCGTCGTCCTCGGACCCGCGGCAGGTGGTGCTGCCTACGGACCCGCGTTGACCGACGTCGTGGTGCTCGGACCCGCCGGTCGGGTGTTCGTCACCGGACCGGACGTCGTACGCAGCGTCACGGGCGAGGACGTGGACATGGAGCAGCTCGGCGGTCCCGACGCGCACGGCCGCAAGAGCGGGGTCGTCCACCTCGTGGCCCCGACCGACGCATCGGCGATCGCGACTGCGGGCGAAGTCGCGGGACTGCTGGCCGCGCGGCGTACTCGGGTCACCCCGGCCGCCGACCGGCCGATGGCAGACCTGCTGCCGCACTCGCCCCGGCGGGCGTACGACGTGCGGCCGATCGTCCGGACCTTGCTCGACGATCCGGGCATCGAGCTGCACCCGAAGTGGGCGCCGAACATCACCACGACACTGGGCCGGCTGGGTGGCGGACCGGTCGGCGTGCTCGCCAACAACCCGCTGCGCCTCGCAGGGTGCCTGGACTCGGCGAGTGCGGAGAAGGCAGCGCGGTTCGTGCGGATGTGCAACGCGTTCGGGATCCCCCTGGTCGTGCTCGTGGACGTCCCCGGCTACCTCCCCGGAGTTCGGCAGGAGTGGGACGGCGTCGTACGCCGCGGGGCGAAGCTCCTGCACGCCTTCGCGGAGGCGACCGTCCCGCGGGTGACCGTCGTGACGCGCAAGGCGTACGGCGGTGCGTACATCGCGATGAACTCGCGGTCGCTCGGCGCGACGAAGGTGTTCGCGTGGCCGAGCGCCGAGGTCGCGGTGATGGGGTCGATCGCGGCCGTGCGCATCCTGCACCGCCGCACGATTGCTGCCGTACCTGAGGCGGAGCGAGCCGAGCTCGAGATCGCGCTTGCGGCCGAGCACGAGGCGAAGTCCGGCGGCGTCGCTCGCGCGGTCGACCTCGACCTGGTCGACGCGGTCATCGATCCGGACACGACGCGAAGTGCGGTGAGCGCGGCGATCGCGGGCTACCCGCGACAGCCCGGTAACCACCGCAACATCCCGCTGTGACGCCTGCAGTCGGCCGCTCGGTTCTGGTGACCGGCGGGAACCGCGGGATCGGGCTCGGCATCTCGCAGGCGCTTGCCGGCGCCGGTCACCGGGTAGCGGTGACGCATCACGGCAGCGCCGCTCCGGACGGGTTGTTCGCGGTGAAGTGCGACGTCGCCGACGCCTCGTCGGTGTCCGATGCTGTCGCCGCCGCGGCCGCGGAGAACGGCACGGTCGAGGTGCTGGTGTGCTCGGCGGGCATCACCCGTGACGGGCTGATGCTGCGGATGCCCGAGCACCACTGGGACGAGGTGCTCGACACCAACCTGCGCGGCTCGTGGCTCGCGGCGAAGGCAGTGCTGCCGGGGATGGCGAAAGCACGGTACGGCCGGCTGCTGTTCGTCTCGAGCGCGGTCGCCGCCGTCGGTCAGGCGGGTCAGGCGAACTACGCCGCGTCGAAAGCCGGCCTCGTGGGACTGGCCCGGTCACTCGCGCGGGAGTACGCCGGTCGCGGCGTGACCGCGAACGTCCTGGCGCCGGGACTGGTCGACACCGACATGGCTCGGGCGCTGACCGACCGGCAACGCGACGCGATCGTCGAGCGCACCCCGCTCGGCCGCGCCGCGACGATCGACGAGGTCGCGGCAGTCGCGGCGTTCCTCGCCAGCGACGCGGCGTCGTACGTCACGGGTGCTGTCGTGCCGGTGGACGGCGGCCTGGGAATGGGGCACTGATGGGTCTGCTCGACGGCAAGACCATCCTCGTCACCGGAGTGCTCACCGAGGCGTCCATTGCGTTCAAGGTCGCAGCGCTGGCGCAAGACGAAGGTGCCGACGTCGTCCTCACCGGCGCCGGGCGAAGCCGCTCGCTGACCGCCCGCATCGCCGCTCGGCTGCCGAAGCCGGCGCCGGTCCTGCCGCTCGACGTGACGGTGGACGCGGAGCTCGACGCGCTGGCCGACGGGATTCGCGGTCACACCGGCTCACTCGACGGCGTTCTGCACGCGATCGGATTCGCTCCCGCGACGGCACTCGGTGGCGGGTTCGGCGAGACGCCGTGGTCCGACGTGGCGACAGCGCTGCAGATCTCGACGTACTCACTGGTGTCGCTGGCGCGCGCGGTCCGGCCGGTGCTGCGCGAGGGCGGTTCGATCGTCGGGTTGGACTTCGACGCGACGCGCGCGTGGCCGGCGTACGACTGGATGGGTGTCGCCAAGGCCGGCCTCGAGTCGGCGGCGCGCTATCTCGCTCGCGATCTCGGACCGGCCGGCGTTCGCGTCAACCTGGTCGCGGCCGGGCCGCTGCGCACGATGGCGGCGAAGTCGATTCCCGGGTTCGACGGTTTTGAGCAGGTATGGAAGGAGCGCGCCCCACTTGGCTGGGATGTCGACGACGCGACACCCGCGGCACGCGCATGCATCGCATTGCTCTCGGACTGGTTCCCCGCGACGACCGGCTCGGTGGTCCATGTAGATGGTGGGGTCCACGCGGTCGGTGCTTAAGGTAGGGGCATGTCGTCGAGAGCCGTGCAGGTTGGTGGGCAGAGTCTGACCTTGTGCCTCGACTGCGGCGCCTTGCTCGATCCGTCGCAGACGTCGAAGCACAACGCCTTTCACAAGCAGATGACCGATCTCGCGCGCGAGGTCAAGGAGCTGCGCAGCGCCGCAAAGCCTTGAGGCGGGTTTCGGCTCTAGGCTTTCGCCACCAGCAGATGCGCGATCGGGGTGGGTGCCGGTGACGACGATTTGGGTTCTCCTGATCGGATGCTGGCTTGCCGTCGCTGCCGAGCGGTACTTCAAGCGCAGTCGGACGATGAACGCCAAGGAACAGACGTTCATCGCGGAGTCGATCGACGAGGCCTACGCCATCAAGCGGCAACGCGAGGCTCTGGCCCAGCAGGCCGCCGCATCAGCCGTAGCGCCCGAGGGTCAGGTGCTAGCCGCAGGTTCATCGGACATTCAGCACACAACCGTTGCGCAAGGGCGCTCCTGAGCACGTCGGACCGACTCAGTCACGCGCGGGTGCAACGTTTGTGTGCTGAATGTCCACCGCGCGGGTTTCCGCGCAGGGCATCGCCGTGCTGCTCAACGTGAAGTGCTTGAAGAAGCTCCACGCTGTCTTCGCACCGCTCGGAGCGGTCGGATCGGTGTAACCACCCATTGCCTTGTTGCCTCCGGGCCAGGCGTGGGGCATCCCGTCGATGATCGTCTGCTGCCCGATCAGGCAGCCGGCCGGATCCCGGAACGTGCTGACGGTGTAGCTGCGCCCCTTCGGCACCTGACCATGGCGCGACGACGCCGCCGTCAGCGAGATCGGTCCGGTCTGGCTGCCGCCGAGCGCGAGGTTGTCGGTTCGCAGCCCCTGTTGCAGCGCCTTCTTCGCGCAGGTCTGCGGGAAGGCGAGATCACCCGTTGAGCCCATGACGAACAGCGGTACGACGCGGGCCCGCGATCCCTGGGCGACGTGTGCGAGCTGCGCACTCGCTTGCACCGGGATCCCGACCCCGTCGGTGAAGCACGGCCCGTCGGCGTACCCGGCGGACTCGATGATGCCGACCGCGGCGTAGAGGTCCGGATACGTCCCGGCTGATGCTGAGGTGATCAGCCCGCCGGCCGAGACGCCGACCATGTACACGCGTTGCGGGTCGATGTGACGCGTGCGCATCACCGATCGCGTCATCTGCGCGATCGCCGCCGTGTCGCCGGAGCCGCGGAAGTAGACGACCGGGTCGAGGAACTTCCAGCAGTTGGCGACCGGTCCCGGCGAGGCTTTCCCGACCGGATCCACCTCCGGGTAGAGGACGACGAAGCCGTCACGGTCCGCGAGCCGGTCGAAGAAGGTGATCCTCTCCTCCTGCGCCGCGGTGGTCTGGCAGCCGTGCACGACGACGACCAGCGGCATCGCTCGGTCCGAGCGGTACGACGACGGCGTGTAGAGCCGGAACGGATACCGGTCACCCTTGAAGTTCGTGACGCCTTGGGTCGTCGCGCCGTGGTGTTGCCGCAGTGGCGCGGCCGTGGCCAATGACGGCAGCAGCGCCAGAGCGACGGCGATGGCTGCCGGCTTCACCACCCATCGCACCGGATGAGAATAAGCGGGCACGCCTCCCGGCCTCGCCCCTCGTTTCCCGGGAAGGGGCGAGGCCGGGTGGCACCCCGCGAGCGCTGCCGTCACGTACCCCAGCGACAGCAGCGGCGAGGGGGTCTAGTAGTCGAAGCGCGCCAGCAGGTGCTTGAGCTCCTCGGCCATCTCGTTGAGCCGGTTCGCGCAGTCGAGCGACTTGGTCACCCCGGACATCGTCGATGCTGCGGCGTCCGTGACCTGCCCGATGTCGCGGGAGATCCCGGCAGCGCCGTCCGCCACGCCGCTGACCGAGCGCGCGATGTCGTTCGTCACCACCGTCTGCTCCTCGACCGCCGCGGAGATCGAGTTCTGCAGATCGTTGATGTTGTCGACGCACTCACTGATCTCGCGAATCGCCTCGACTGCGCCGACCGCCGCCTGCTGAATCGCCTCGATCCGCTCCGCGATGTCGTCGGTCGCCCGCGCGGTCCCCTGAGCGAGCTCCTTCACCTCGGTCGCGACGACCGCGAAGCCCTTCCCAGCCGCGCCGGCCCGCGCCGCCTCGATCGTCGCGTTGAGCGCCAGCAGGTTCGTCTGCTGAGCGATCGCGTTGATCGTCTTGAGCACGGCGCCGATCTCGCGACTGGACTCGCCGAGGCTCGCCACCGTCGTCTGCGCGCTGGTCGCGACCGTGACGCCGTTGGACGCTGCGGTCGAGGCCTGCGCCGCACTGCGCGAGACCTCGGTGATGCTCGCCGACATCTGCTCCGTGGCGCTCGCGACGGAGGACGTGTTCTCCCGCACCTCCCCCGAGGTCCGCGACGCGGTCTCGGCAAGCTCTGCGGTACGAGACGCCGCACCACCCATGTCCTGGCTGACCCCGGTCAGCTCACCCGCTGCCTCGGCCAGTCGCTGCGCCGCCGCGCCGATCTCGCCCATGCTTTCGCGCAGCCGCTGCATGAGCTGGCCCAAGCCGCCTGCGAGCCGCCCGATCGCGTCGTCGCCGCTGATCGGGATCTCGCGGGTCAGGTCGCCGTTGGCGGCGGCGTCGACGACCTCGAGCACGAGGTCGACCTTGGACCGCAGCTCCTCTGCCGCCGCCTCCCGCTCCTCGGCGAGCCGGGTGCGCTCCGCCTCGAGCGCGAGCTTGTCGGTGATGACGTCCCAGGTCGCCATCGCACCGATGTAGTCGCCGTTCAGGTCGCGGATCGGCGAGACGAGCAGGTCGAGGGTCTCCGGGCCCACGCTAATGTTGGCGCGGCGCGGCAGGTTGGACTCCTCGGCGAGGATGCCCCGCTGGTACGACGGGTTCTTGTGGAACAGGTCGAGGCTCGATCCCACGATCTGGTCTGCGGCGATCGGCAGGTGCTGCTCGAGTCCCTTCAAGGTGTTGAGGGACGCCGGGTTCATGTAGGTGATGGTGAAGTCCCGATCGGCGAACATCATGTTGGTCGGTGAGTTCTCCATCATCGAGGTGACGCGCGCGACCTCGGCTTCGAGCCGAAGCTTGTCGGTGATGACGTCCCAGGTCGCCATCGCCCCGCAGAAGGTGCCGTCGTCGTCGTACACCGCCTGCACCGTCAGGTCGAGCTTCTCCGGGCCGACCGAGATGACCGATCGCACCGGCAGGTTCGCATCCGAGGACAGGATGCGCCGCTGATGGGACGGGTCGCGATGGAAGACGTCGATGTTGGTCCCGACGATGTTGTCCACGTTGACCGACAGATGTTCCTGCAGGCTGCGCAGTCCTTCGATCGTGGCCTTGTTCGTGTAGCGGATGGTCAGGTCGAGATCGCAGAGCATGACTCGCATCGGGAGGTCGTCGAGGACGCTGCGCAGCGACGCGAGGTCGATGGCGCCTTTCCGTGCGGTGTTCTCCGGGCTCGTACGGGGCGGGATGATCTCGGGGGCCTCAGCTGACATGGGCGGTCTCCTGAAGGACGGGTTTTGGCACCCCGATCGGCCCCGCGAACCACGAAGTTAGTTGAAATGATCAACTCACTTCGAAGAACTACCGGCGAGCTGCGCGCCTCGGTGTTGCGGCGACCTCGAGGTCCTTGAGGACGTCGACCTGGCCGCTGAGAATCACCGCGAGCACGCGCCGTGCAACCGCCAACAGCTCCGCAACCTCGGGCGCGGCGAGGGAGTAGATGACCGACGTACCGTCTTTGCGCGCGATGACGACGCCGGCACGGCGAAGCACTCCGAGCTGCTGTGACAGGTGTGAGGTCTCGAGCCCTACCTCGGCGGCGAGCTCACCGACCGACCGCTCCTGCTCGCTGAGCAGCTCCAGTACGCGGATCCGCGCCGGGTGCCCGAGGACTTTGAAGAACTCGCCCTTCACCTGGTACAGCGGCGTCGCCGTGGCGGCCTGCACCACCGACTCGGCGAGCGACTTCACGAGGGTTTGCCTCCGACGGCACAAGGGAACGGCTATGGGCACGCAGTTCAGCGCTGTAGTACGATCTCAACATATCTAGGTTTCGTCAAGTTAGCGGATAGGCGGGCTTAGCGGTGTGGTACTTCCGGGTTCTCGAGTGCGAGGACGGCACCTGGGCATGCGGCCGTGGCCGCGAGCTGCTCGACTCGCATGACACGCTGACAGCCGCAATCGACCACTGCCGCTCGCTCGCCGCGGCCGCCCGGCCGTCTCAGGTGCTCGTCCACCACCTCACCGGACGACCGACGATCGCCGCCGAGTTCGCGGCCTGACCGTGACCGTGGTCAGACCAGCGGGGCGCCCTTGCGATGGCGCCGGCGCATGTCCCAGAGCAGCGCGCTGAACGGCAGGATCTTCAGGTTGTTCGGCAGCTTCCGGTCGATCTGGCCGAGCCGACGAAGCTTCTTGTCGAACAGCTCCTGCTCCGCGGCAGACCACGAGTAGTTCATCTGCTCGCGGAACAGCGGTGGCAGAAAGCCCTTCGTGAAGAACAGCGAGCGCTCGGCGTTGAGTCGCTGCAGCGGCTTCGGCAGGTTCTCCAGGCGGGTGAGCGCGTCGAGGTAGCGGCGCATCTTGTCGTCGATCGCGGCGCGCGCGACGCCGGCCTCCCAGTACTCCGCGAACGCGGCCCGGTCCTTCGGCCACATGCTCTCGCGCACCTGCAGCGTCGTACCGAACCGGGAGCAGTAGGCGTAGAAGCGGTCGGCTTCTTCCTCGTCGGTGATCGGACCGTGCATCTTCTCGTGCAGGTCGAGCGTGCCGTAGTACAGGCATGCCGCGACCCACAGCTGCAGCTCCGGATTGAGCGCGTTGTACGTGACCGGGCTGTGCTCGTCGGACCGCACCTGCGCGTGCTGGCCGTTGACCGCTCTCGCGAAGTTCCGCCGGTCGTCGTCGTTGCCCAGCATCGCAACCGACAGGTAGGTGAACGTCGTCCGCGCTCGCTTGTAGGGATGCTTCATCGCGCTTCCCGACTCGACCTTGCTCTCCATCACGCCGTAACCGACCTCGGGCCAGCTCAGCTGCATGATGACGTTCGCCGGACCCGGGAGGTCACCGCCGACGCCGACCAGATACGGCCGGATGTCGAAGCCCTGGGTCGGCTCGGTCGCGGTCGCGCTCATGACGCTCCTTTGATAGCAGCGGGATCGGAGTCCGTCCCGAGGTAGCTGGCAATGACGGCCGGGTGGGACAGCACCTCGGCCGGGGATCCTTCAGCGATGACGGCGCCCAGCTCCAGGGCGATCAGCCGGTCGCAGACGCTGCTGAGCAGCGCCATGTCGTGCTCGACGACGAGCATCGCGCAACCCGTCTCGTCCCGGAGCTTGCGCAGCAGCGGAGCAAGCGCCTCGGTCTCGCGCTGCGCGACGCCGCCCGACGGCTCGTCGAGCAGCATCACCTTCGGCTCGTGCGCCATGACGCAGGCGAGCTCGACGATGCGCCGAGTGCCGGTCGACAGGCTTCCGGTCGGGCGGTGCCGGTACGCCGCAAGGCCGAACTCCTCGATCAGCCGGTCCACCCCGTCGGCCAGCGCCGCCTCACTTGCCGTCGCCGCCGGCATGCGCAACGCCGCCGCGAACGGGTCGCGGTTCGCGAGGTGCCGCTCGTAGGCGACGGACAGCGTCTCCGCCACGGTGAGACTGCCGAACAGCCGCGCATCCTGAAACGACCGGCCGAGCCCTAGCGCGGACCGCCCCCACGCGGGGTACGAGGTGATCTCCTCCTCGCCGAGGTAGACCCGGCCGCCGTCCGCCGGGACGAACCCGCACAAGAGGTCGAAGATCGTCGTCTTGCCCGCGCCGTTGTGACCGATCAGCCCGACGATCTCGCCGTCGGCGACGGTGAGGTCGACGTGGTTGACGGCGACGATCCCGCCGAAGGACTTGCGCATGCCGTAACAACGGAGTGCCGGCGTCGCGGCTACCGGCACCGCGCCCTTGGCGGCGGCCCGCTTGGCGGCCTTCTTGTTCTTCGGGATCTCGGTCTTGCCGCCGCCGATGAAAACCGCGCGCAGCAGCTCGTCGTGGTCGAGCAGGTCAGCGACCGGCCCGACGAAGCGGACCTGTCCCTTCTCGAGGAACGTCGCCTGCTCCGCGATCAGCAGCGCGACATCGACCGACTGCTCGACGAGCACGACCGTGACACCCGACGCGTGGATGCGTCGTACCGCATCCAGCAACCGTGTGACGACCAGCGGCGCGAGCCCGAGGCTCAGCTCGTCGATGCACAGCAGCCGTGGCTTCGCGAGGAACGCCATTGCCAGCGACAGCATCTGCTGCTGGCCGCCGGACAGGTCGCCCGCCTGCGAATGCGCTCGCTCGGCGAGAACGGGGAAGAGCTCGTGCGCCTCTGCAAGCCGCTCGCGCGTCGCGACGGCGTCCTTGCGATGCAGCCAGCCCGCGATCCGCAGGTTCTCCGCGACCGTCATCGAGGGGAAGATGCCGCGGCCGCCCGGCATCATCGTCAGCCCGCCCGCAGCGATGTTCTCGGTTGCGGCCGCCGTGATGTCGCGGCCCGCGAACCGAACCGTCCCTGACGACGCCGGGAGCAACCCGGTCACGGTTCGCAGCAGGCTGGACTTTCCGGCGCCGTTGGTGCCGAGCAGCGCGACGATCTCGCCCTCCCGGACGGTGAGGTCGACGCCGAACAGCACCTGCATGGAGCCGTACGCCGCGTTGGCTCCGGACACCGCGAGCAGCACGTCGTCGCCGACGGCCGCGAACGTCGGTTCGGTGGCCGGCGCGACAGCCGCCACCCCCTCCGCCGAGTCGGCCCACACGCTCGTGTCCCAGCCCCGGCGTCTTGCCATCGCGACGAGGACGCGGTCTCGCACCCGCTCCGCGACACCCGCAAGGCCGGAAGGCACGAGCAGCAAAACGGCCAGCACCCCGATCCCGGTCAGCAGGAGCTGCGCGGTCGGGAACGCGATGGCCACCCACTCGAGCAGTGCGACCCCCGCAAGCGCACCCCCGATCGAGGCGGTGCCGCCGATCACGACCATCGACAGCACGAGCACGCTGTCGGTCGGCTGGAACGTCTGGTTCCCCACGCCGCCGAGGACCACCACGTCGAGCCCGCCGGCGACACCGGCGATCACTCCTGCGACGGTGAATGCCATCAGCCGGGTCCGCACGCTCGGGACCGCGGCCGCTTCGGCGCCGGCTCGGTTGTCGCGCACCGCGATGATCGCGCGACCGGTGCGGCTTCGCCGAAGTCCCGCCAGCACCACGATCCACAGCACGAGTACGCCGAGACAGAGCAGGTAGAGGTCGCCGCTGCCGTCCTTGAGCAGGAACCGCTTCCACAACACGGGCCGCACGATCGACGCCGGAAGCGCCGACGCGAAGTTGGACGGGTTGAAGAAGAAGTCGTTGGCCGTGACCGCGAACGCCATCGTGGTGACGGCGAGGTAGAGCCCGCGGACGCGGAGCGCCGGCAGCCCCAGCAGCAGTGACGCGGCACCGCCGGCCGCGCCGGCGACGACCAGCGCTTGGAACAAGTCGAGATCAAGGTGCGCGACGAGGTCCCCCGCGACGATTGCGCCGATGCCGACCAGGGCCATCTGGCCGAGGCTCACCGTCCCGGACCAGCCGGTGAGGACGACCAGCGACAGCGCAGCCATGCCGAAGACCAGCGCGCTGGTGACCTGATAGAGCCGGGACGCCGAGAGCATCGCGGGCAGCAGCAGCGCAACGACGCCGACCGCCGCCAGCGTGCCGACGCGCACGACGCGAACGGCCGGCAGCCGGCGCAAGGCGGCCGGGAGCGGCCGCGATGTCCCGATCTCCGACCAGGCGCCATCGCTGTCGTCGACCCGGCTCGAGCCGCGATGGTGCAGCAGCAGCGCGACCAGGATGATGCCGAGGAAGATCGGCTCCTCGACCGACTGCTTCGACACGTCCAGTCGCACGACCGACTCGATGACGCCGAGCCCGATGCCGGCGAGGAACGCGCCGGGCATCGACCGCATGCCGGCCACGATCGCCGCGGCCAGCGGTGCGAGCAGGATCTCGGGACCGGCCGCGACATTCAGCGGCACGCCCGCCGACGGCGCCTGAAGCGTGACCGCGAGGGCGGCGACGGCTCCGGCGATCGCCCAGACGAGGAGCATCAGGCGCCGCGCCGGGACGCCCGCGAGCCGGGCGCGGTCGGGGTTGTCGGCGATCGCCCGGACCGCGCGGCCGGCGTCCGTGCGCAGCAGGAACCACGACACCGCAATGACGACCAGCGGGACGACGATCAGCACGACCAGATCGTTGCCGTTGAACAGCACCGGGTTGATCTGCTTGTGCCACTTCGAAAGGCCGGTCGAGAACGGCGGGATCAGCGACGGACCGTGGAACCACCTCGGCACGTAGATCGCGATGCCACCGAGCAGCTGAAGCAGGCCGATCGTCGCGACCGTGAGGACCAGGCGCGGCGAGCGGCTGAACCGCCAGTTGACCAACGCGCCGGTTCCGAGCCCGACCAGCACACCTGTCGCGATGCTCAGCGCGACGCAGAGCGCCCACGGGGTGTGATGCGACAGGTAGAGCGAGGCAACAATGCCGGCCGGCAAGCCGCCCATCGCGCCGTACGCGAAGTTCAGCGAACGGGTGACTCGATAGAGCAGGACGAGCCCGACGGCAAGCAGCCCGTTGAGGCTGCCGTACAGCACGCCGTAGAGCACGGTGCCCATCGGGACGTCGTGGCTGTCGGCTTGCGTCAGGACGAAGACGACGAGCGCCGCCGCCGCGGCTGCGGCGTACGGGACCGACCGGCGCTGCATGATCTGTGCGATCACTGCGGCCCGTTCGGGAAGACCGGCATGTACTTGCCGGAGGAGTCGTTGAGGCCGTACCAGTGCTTGCCGACGATCCAGCTGCCCATCTGGCCGTTGAACGGTGAGGGCACCTTGGGGTTCCACCACTCGTCACGGAACTCGTACTGCGGCGTCCAGATCCCGCGGCCGTGCTGGTTGAACGACCACGGCCCGTACTCGCCGTCACCACCTCGATAGCTGAACAGTCCGCGCTGCAACGAGTCGGGCGTGAGATCCGGACCGGCCTGCTGGATCCCCAACGCGAGGATGTAGAGGTCCTCGTAGAAGACGTCTACCTCGTGTGCCGGGATGTGTGACGGGTCGACCGACTTCGCGGCGAAGTACGCGAGCGATGAACCGAACGGCGGCGTGGTGCCGTTGAACGTCTCACCCGCAGCGTGAGCCCACACGTCCTGGTCCATCAGCTGCGCGACGACATCCTCATCCGTGAACGCGCCGCCACTGTTGACGATCTCCGGCTCGTACTCGGCGTTGTCGAAGTCGCCGGTGAGGTAGATGAGCGTGATCGGGTCGCAGGCGCAGATGATCGTCGTGATCTTGTCGTTGACCATCCGCTGCTCCATCGCCGCCGCTTCCTGCGAGAGCTCTGAGAGGTTCGCGGTGTAGGAGAGGTCATCGACCGGCGGCTGACCCGCCCGCGCCATCGCTCGCGTGACGATGTGGATGCACGACTGGTAGATCGGGTTGTCCGGCGCGATCACGGCGAACCGCCGCTTCTGTCCGTCCGGCACACCCTTGCCCGCCCACGTCACGTGCTGCGGGAGCAGTTGCCGCACCACGTTCGCGGACCCGCCCTCCGTCGCGGTCGTGCAGTTCGGGAAGAACGACCAGGCGTACGGCGAGTGCTGCTGGTACCAGCCGAGTGACATGTACGGCGAGCCGATGTTCACGACGTGCTGCTCCGACAACGCCTGCGCGAACGGCTGGGAGAACGCCGAGATGTCGGCAAACGCCTGGTAGGAGTCCGCGACCTTCAGCGCGTCGGCGTTCGCCTGCGACTGGCCGCCGCCCGTGATCTCCGACGTCAGGGTGCCCTGGCCGTTGAAGAAGCGCAGCGAGAGCTTGCGGCCGTAGAACTGGAAGGTCCGGTTGAAGTAGGTGACGAGATCGGCAATCGTCCGCTTGACATCCGCCTCGGTGTCGCTGAAAGCGGCGGTGTTGTACTTGCCGGCAAGCTGCTGGATCGCGGCGTCGGTGCTCGCCAGGTTGTCCGCCGGGATCCGGAACGTGATGGTGATCTGCTTGGCCGTCACCCCGCGCGACGTGGCGCCGCCGTTGGAGCCGGAGAACGACACGCAAGGCGGGGAGTAGCCGTCGCCGCGCACCTGCGGGCCGACGCACTTCGAGGTCGTGCCTCCGCTGACCGTCGAGGCGACACCAACGTGCGAAGCGGCCGTGCCGTGCTTCACCTGCCCGGCCGCCGTCGCCGGTTGTCCGGCCGCACCCGACGGGAGCGAGGAGGCGACAGGCCCGGTGGTGGTGGTCGTCGACGCGGCGACGTTCTGATCCGGCGCGATCGTCGGAACGAGCAACGACATCAACAGGAACGCCGTCACGAGAAAGATGCCGGGCCCGTATCCCGCCAGCAGGTGGCGTTCGGCAGGCGGCAACCGGAAACGAGAACCGTCACTCACTGGTCGCGACACTCCCTCTGATGGACACCCGCCGCCGGCGAGTGATCGCGACGTCGGCGACGAGCAGGGCAATACCGACTCCGAGCGCGCCGGCGGAAGCGACCGTGGCGAGGCCGTGCCAGCAACCGTGCGCGGTGGACGGGCTCTTCGTGACGCAATGCACGGCTGCCGAGGCGACAACCGGCTCGCTCACGTCAGACCCGGTCGCTGATGTCGCTGAAGCCGGCTTGACGGTGGGTACGTGACGGCCGGCCGGGGGCGGACTGATCGCGGCGCTGACGCCTGGGGGCAGCGCTCCACCCGACCCGAACGGGTCGACGTAGGTCACCGGATCTTGCGCACCCGCCGCCACACCGCCGAACTGCAGGTCGAGCGAGCCGGCACCTGCCGCGATCGCGAGGACGACGTGGGCGAGGGTCCCCAGGTTGTTGTCGAGGTTGTCGATCAGCTGCCGCACCTGCGCACAGTTGTCGCCCTGCTCTCCCGCTTGCTTGAGCAGGTTCTCGAGCGTCACCACGTCGTTGTTGGCCGGTCTGATCAGGGTTCGCTCGATCGCCGACCCGCTGAACCGCAGCGTGAACGGTCCGATCGCCACGGCGCCGGTGTGATGGTTCGTCGTGCGGGCGGGCTTGCGCATGCTCAGCCCAGCCGGCGCCAGCACGGCATTGACGGCGGAGATCGTCGCGTCGGGCGCGGAGTCCGGCGCCCGCAGCGGCACTCCTCCCACCGTGACCTTGCCGAAGGAGAACGTCGTCTTCCGGGTGGATGTGACCCCGCTGGTGCGTCGGGCGGTCCAGCTCATCCCGTCGAAGCGGACCTCGCCGCCGAGCAGTGACACCGTCTCGGTGACACTGCTGGTCGCGACCTGCTCAGCGCCGTCGACGTACCGGACGACGGCGCGTGACCGGCCGCGGACAGCGACGACGCCGGGCAGCTTCTGCTCGATCGTCGTCGTGGTGGCAGCCGCCGACTCCGGGTGCGGGGCGACGTCGACGGCCTCCTCGCCAAGCCCCTTCATGCCGTGCGTCAGATGCTGTTCGCCGTCCTCGGAGTCGGCGGTGAGCGGCTGCGGCTGGTCCTTCTCCGCCAGCTCGGGACGGCCGCAGAACTGGCTCGTGGCGAGAACAAGCCCGAGCGATCCCAGGTCGACGGTGCCCGACTTCGCCTGTGTCTCGGTGTGCTGGTACGCGGCGGTCGACTCGCCCATCGTCGCGCTCAGCTGCAGGCCGGACACCGACGGCGTGATGCCGAAGACGCTGGCCGTCGCCGCCGCCGTACCCGGCTCGATGCGCAGCACCTTCTGATGAGCCGGCGACGCGTTGACGGCCGGCTCGACGACAGCGAGAACAACCGCGCCGACCGAGATCAGGATCGCGCCGCTCAACCGGCGCCGGCCGATCACGTCTTCTTCTTGCGCGCGGCGACGACGCTGGGCAACAGCTGCTCGACCATTCCGGGCAGCGCACCCACCAGGAGCACGCGCGCCTGCTCCTTGGTCAGCCGCCTGCGCTGCAACCACTCGCGGGTGACCTCTTCGGCGAAGCCGCCGAAGCCGCGAACGATAGCCCGGACCTCCGGCACCCGCTTCTCGTCCAGACCGAGGACGGCGATGACCTGAGACGCGGTGCGCTCCCGCGCCTCGTCAAGAATCTCGTGCATCGCCCGATCGCTGCCGGTCTCACCCGCGCTGATCGCCACCAGCCACGACTCGCGGTTCGCCTCGACGACGTCCATCCAGAACGCAACGCTGTCCTCCCAGCGCGGGGCGGCCGTCCCGTCTTCCGGCGTGGCCGACAACGCGTCGAGCACGCTCAGGACCGGCGAGTCGACGAGGCCCTTCACCACCTCGAGGTACAGCGAGCGTTTCGTGCCGAAGTAGTGGTGCAGCAGGCCACGGGTGACGCCGGCAGACTCTGCGATCTCGATCGTCGACACCGCGGCGTACGGGCGCTGGGTGAACAACGTGCGCGCCGTCGCGAGGATCTGCTCGCGACGTTCATCGTGCTCGAGCCGGCTCCATCGCGGCGGCGCTTTCGTCTCCGTCACGAGAACGTGAGCTCGCCCTTGGCGTGACGAGCCCGAAGCTCGTGCTTGAGAACCTTGCCGGAGGCGTTGCGCGGCAGCTCGTCCAGCACGACGAGCGCCGTCGGCTTCTTGTACGACGCCAGCCGGTCGCGAGAGAAGTCGACCAGATCCGCGAGGGTCGGTGGCGCGGCAGCGTCGCTCGCGACGACGACCGCCGCCGGTGTCTCCCCCCACTTGTCGTGCGGGATGCCGATCACTGCCACGTCCGCGACGGCCGGGTGCCCGGCGAGAACGTTCTCGACCTCGGCGCAGTAGATGTTCTCCCCGCCGGAGATGATCATGTCCTTCTTGCGGTCCACGACGTAGAGGAAGCCCTCGTCGTCGGCCCGCACCAGGTCGCCGGAGTGGAACCAGCCGCCGGCGTAGGCCTCGGCCGTGGCGTCGGGGTCGTTCCAGTACCCCGCCATCAGGGTCGGCCCGCGGTAGACGATCTCCCCGACCTCGCCCGGCTTGACGTCGTTCATGTTTTCGTCGACCACCCGCGCCACGATCGTCGGGATCACCTTGCCGACCGAGCCGATCTTGCGGATCGCGTCGGCTCCCGGCAGTGACGTGGTCACGGGCGACATCTCGGTCTGACCGAAGACCGAGATGATCTCGGTGTGCGGGAAGACCCGCGCCATGTCCTCCAGCAGGCTCACCGACGCCGGCGCGGCACCCCAGGCGATCGTTCGCAGCGACGCGCATCGGCGCGTCGCATCCGGGTGGGCGCACATCACCTGCCACTGAGCCGGCACGAGGAACAAGCTCGTGACCTGCTCGGTCTCCACGATGTCCAACGTCGACTCGGCGTCGAACAGCCCCGTCGGCATGATCACCGTCCGCGCGCCGATCATCAGCGATGACGGCATGCCGCCGATCCCCGCGATGTGGAACAGCGGGACGTTGCACAGCGTGACGACGTCCTCGCCCTGCAACCGCGAGGTGCGGATGGCGGTGATCGACTGCATCAGCAGGTTGAGATGCGTGAGCATCGCGCCCTTGGGCCGACCGGTCGTGCCGGAGGTGTACATGATCATCGACACGTCGCGCTCGTCGATCACGACGTCCGGTGCATCGCCGGCGTTGTCGACAAGCTCGTCGTACCCGATGACCCCGTCGGCGCTCTCGCCGTCGAGGCCGCTCACGACAACCAGCGGCGGGGCCTCGCTCGCCGCAACCGCGGCGGCGGCGAGCGGCTGCAGCAACGCGTCGGTGACGACGACCTTCGCGCCGCTGTGGCCGAGGATGAAGGCGACCTCGTCGGGGGCGAGCCGGAAGTTCAGCGGCACGGCGATGGCGCCGACGGCGTTCGCGCCCAGTGTCGTCTCGACGAACTCGGGCCGGTTCGTCATGAGGATCGCGACCCGGTCACCCTTGCCGACGCCGCGAGCCGCGAGCCCCGCCGCAACCTGGTGAATCCGGTCGCTGAGCTGCGCCCAGCTGATCGACTCACCCATGAACCGGATCGCGACGGCGTCCGGAGTAGCAAAGGCGTGGCGTCGCACGTGGTCGACCCAGTGCGCGCCGTCGAGCGGGAGCCGGCTGGTCATGGCCGCACCCTACGACGCTTACTGGCAGACTGCCAATAGGGGTTGGGCTAAGGAAGTGGCGGCTGGTTCCACTCGATCCACCCGACGCCGGTGCGGCCGTCGGCCGCGGTGAAGCGCGCGGCGGCCCGAGGGAAGTGCCCGACCCGCCCGTCCGGTGAGGTAAGCAGGATCGGGCCGAACGCGATCGGCTCGACATCGACGACAAGGTCGTCGTGCCGCACGGTGGCACCACGGGGAAATCCGTGGTCGCTGAGCTCCTCGGTCACCGCTCCGCTCGCGACCGCACGCAGCTCGCCGTCCCGCTGTACGTAGCCCGCGTAGAACGGTCCGCCGTCGGCACGCACCTCGGTGAGATGCGTGTGCGTCCCGTCGTCGAGATGACCCGACGACCAGCACCAGCCGAAGCTCCACCAGTCGCGGACTCCCCACGAGTGGTCCCGCTGGCCGGGGCCGTCGAGGCGGATCGACTCGCCGGCAATGGTGACGGTCCCGGTCACCGCACACGGGATCTCGTAGCGAGTCGTCACGGCGTACTGGAACGGCACGCCGTCGGTCGACCAGGTCAGGTCGAGCTCAACCGGCACGGGTTCGCCGGACTTGCCGGCGTAGATGTCGGCCGCGGCAGAGTGGCGCACGCCTCCCATCGACCCGCGAACGCTGAAGGACTCGAGCTCCTTGTCGATCCCGAGGGCGATGTCGACGTCGCCGGAGGCGACGGCGAGACCGTGCGGCGGCACCGGGAGATCCGGCCGCTGGCACACCACGACCGGACGATCGGGCCCAACCACCGCGACGTGCCACCACGCGACGCCGAGGTTCGGGTAGAGCCCGAGGCGCACGTAGGCCGCGACACCGCTCGCCGTGACGACGTCGGCGTACCACGACTCGTTCCACAGCTGATCCGGGTCGGGGACGTGGCGTCCTTCGGCCGCGGGGTCGACCGCGTGCTCCGTCACGCGTGCAGTCCTGGAAGCAGCGCTTCGGCGTCGACGTCGATCGCGTGCTGGGCGTGGCGGCGGAACAGCTCCGCGAACATCTCGTCGCCGCGCTCGGTCTGCACCACGAGGATCGCGGACATGACCGCCATGACGGCCCCGCCGAAGGACGACAGGCGTACGTCATGCGCCAGCTGCTCGCGCGAGTACGACGTGATGCCTTCCCCGACGAGCGCCTGGTGGTAGACGTCGAGCAGCGCGTCCCAGTGCTGGCGGCGAGCATCCGTCGTCAGGCTCCCGCCGAGGAACAGCGCGACGTCAGCGGCGGGGGGACCCCAGGCAGCGGTCTGCCAGTCGACGATCGTCGGCGCCGCTGACCCTTCCGGGAAGAGCATGTTGTCCAGCCGGTAGTCACCGTGGGCCAACGTCCGCGGCCCGTCGTACGCCTCGACGATGGCCGTCACGTGCGGGATGACCCGCTCGATCAACGCCCGGTGCTCGGGCACGAGATGACGCTCGAACCGCTCGAAGAACGACGGCGCGACCATCGTGATGATGCCGACGACGTTCGCCGTGTTCTCCGGCGACGCGCGGTTCAGCCACTCTCGCGCGGCGTGCGCCGGGTCGTCCCAGGCGAAGGCATGCAGCTTGGCCAGCCGCTTCATCGCCTCCGCCGCAACCATCTCGTCGCACCCGTGGATGTCGTTGCCCTGGGTGCAGGGCGCGGCGTCGGCGAGTAGCAGGGTGAAGGCATCCGTCTCGGGATCCCACCCGGCGAAGTAGTGCTCGGGCACACCGGGCAACGGCGCAAGCTCGGAGTAGATCGAGACCTCGATCTCGTAACAGCGGACGAGGCGGCTCGCGGCACGGCTGTTCGGATCAGATGACGCGAACTTGCCGATGACGGTGGCGGGGCCCGATCCCGGTGGGTCGTAGTCCATCTCGATGCGGACGGTGTCCGCCATCTGGCCGGTCCCGACCTGCGTGGTGGTGAACCGGCTCACCCGCGCACCCTCCGGCAGCGAGAGCGCCGCCGTCAGCCACTCGGCGCTGAGCCCGTCGGGGCTGTCCAACACGGGAGCACGCACCCTCGGTTCCTACCACGGGCCGTCCGTCGCGCGCCGGTCCACGAACCGCCAGTGACCTTCGGACTGTGGCCGTCACGGACCAACGACCCGGGCTGCCAGAGGCATCCTCCGGAACGACGTCATCACTTCAAATGATCTTGCTCGAAAAGCCTGTCCGAGCGCCGTCACCTCCCCCTACGGTTCGCCGCGACATCGCATCGAGGAGGTCCGAAACATGCGCCGCCAGACCGTCGTCGCGGCCGTCCTGGCGTCGGCCGTCTCCGCCGTCGCGCCGGCGGCGTCGGTGCACGCTGCGCCCCGGGCACAGGTCGCTCGGATCGCGGTGACGACCAGAACCTACGGAGCTGATGCGGCGGACACGATGACGACCTACGCGCCGCGGGAGGCCGGACGGTTTCCGGCGGTGGTGTTCGTCCACGGCGGCGGCTGGGGCAGGGCGCAGCCCAACAGCTACGAGCAGCAGTTCGCCGCGACCCTCGCACGGACCGAGCACTGGGTGGTCGCCGTGATCGGCTACCCCACCTGGGTCGCTGACGAGCGGCACGTGGAGCCCGCCGCGGTGCGCAGGGCCGTCAGACTCGTCGCCGCCCGGCCGGATGTTGCACGTGGCCGGCTCGCGCTCTGGGGCGAGTCGGCCGGCGGGCAGCTTGCGCTGCTGACGGCGTATCGCGGTGCGAAGCCCCACCACTCGCTGGTGTCAGCCGTCGTGTCCATCAGCGGCCCGACGGACATGCGGATCGAGTTCGGCTCGCTGGCCCAGACGGCGCTCGGCGCCGTCACGAGGTTCGAGGGCCTGTCGCCGAGCGGCGCGGCGAAGGCCGGCTCGACGCGCTACCGCACGACCTCGCCGGTCGATCTCGTGCAGCCTGACGACCCGCCGACGTTCCAGGCCATCAGCCGGCACGACCCGCTCGTGCCACCGGTCCAGATCCGCGAGCTCGCGACCTCGCTTCACGCCCGAGGCGTCCCGCACCAGACGCTGCACGTGCCCGGCAGCGACCACTCGACCCCGATCGAGACCGAGCGGCCACCGAAGAGCAAGTCCACCGTCGAAGAGCTCGCGATCAGGTTTCTCCTTCGGGCGTTCGCCCGTCGACAAGTCGGCGCATAAAGGTCCAACGGCCCTGCCGATGGGGACCAGCGCCTCTCGCCGCCACTTCGGCCAGACATGGAGGGTTGGCTCATGGAGTCGGAAGAGCTTCGGGTTGTCGCTGAGTTCGCTTCGCTCGCGCCCAGCGTGCACAACACGCAGCCCTGGCGGTTCGTCGGCGATCCCGGCACCCTCGAGGTCCACCTCGACCCCGCGCGCCTGCTCGCCTTCCTCGATCCCGACGGCCGCCAGATGCGGATGAGCTGCGGCGCCGCGATCGAGTTCGCCCGGCTCGCGGTCCGCTCTCTCGGCCGCGCCTGCACCGTGCGGCTGCTGCCTGACCCGTCGAACCCGACCGTGGTCGGCAAGCTCGTGATCGGCGAGACCGAGCCGGTGACCCCGAACGAGCAGCGGATGATCGACGCCGTCGCCCGCCGGTACACCGACCGCGGCCCCTACACCGACGAGCCGGTGTCCCCCGACGTCCTTCAGCGGCTCCGTGAGGCGGCGGGCGAACGACGTTGCTGGCTGCGCGTGATCGACCAGCCCGACCAGCGGCTGTCCGTGATCCGGCTGCTCGCGAACGCCGAGTCGACCGAGAGCGGCGAGGCCAACTACCGCGACGAGCTCGCGAAGTGGCGGCGCAGCGCGCCGGCGCCTGACGGCGTCCCCGTCGAGGCGGCCGCCTTGTGGGACCAGCAGCAGCGCGTGTCCGACGTACCGCTGCGCGACTTCGGTGGCGACGACCGTCACCCCCACCCGGGTGCGGGACTGCCGCCCACCGTCGAACGTGATTCCGTCATCCTCATCGGCACCGACCGCGACGATGCGATGAGCTGGTTGCAGGCCGGCCGGGCAGTTGCTGATGTCCTCCTCGTCCTCACCGACGCCGACCTCGTCAGCCAGCCGCTCGGTCCGGTCCTCGACCTCCCGACGACGCGCGCACAGCTGCGACGCGAGCTCGGTCTCGTCGGATACCCGCAGCTGCTCCTGCGCGTCGGCCACGGCCAGCGCGAACCGGTCACCCACCGCCGTACCGTCGACGACGTGTTCACGGAGGCCACATCGCCGTAGGGTGGCGATCATGGTCGACGAGCCTGCGTCGATGCCCTCCCTCGGGCAGCTCGAGCTCTCATCGCTGCTCCGCGAGGTCGTCGACCGCGTCGAGAGCGTGTCACTGCTTGCCGACCGGCTCCAGGCGCTGCTCCAGGCGGTCGTCGCGATCGGGTCGCAGCTCGACCTCCCGTCGGTGCTGCTGCGGATCGCCGAAACCGCGGCCGAGCTCTCCGACGCGCAGTACGCCGCGCTCGGCGTACTCGACCCGTCCGGCAACCAGCTCAGCCAGTTCATCACCGTCGGCATCAACGACGAGGACCGCGAGAAGATCGGCGACCTCCCGCACGGCCGCGGTGTCCTTGGCCTGCTGATCGACGAGCCTCGTGCACTCCGCCTGGCGAACATCGCCGACCACGAGCGGTCGTTCGGCTTCCCGCCGAACCACCCGCCGATGCGCACCTTCCTCGGCGTCCCCATCAACATCCGCGGGGAGGCGTTCGGCAACCTCTATCTCACCGAGAAGCGTGGCGGTGGCGCGTTCACCCGCGAGGACGAGCAGATCGTGCTCGCGCTCGCCTCGGCCGCCGGACTGGCGGTCCAGAACGCCCGGCTCTACGAGCACTCCCGCCAACGTGAGCAGTGGCTCGAGGCGTCGAACGGGATCACGACGTCGCTGCTGTCCGGCGCCACCGGGCCCGACGTGTTTCCCGCGCTCGTCGCGGCGGCGCGCCGGCTCTCCGACGCCGACCTCGCACTCCTCCTGCTGCCGGCCGATACGGCGTCGATGCGGGTGGCGGCGGTCGACGGCCATCACGCGGACGATCTGCAGGACAGGGTTCTCTCCAAGCCGCAGATCGCGATGGAGGCGATGGCGACCGGAGCGCCGATTGCGGTGGCCGACGCACGCAACGACTCCCGAGTCGTCGCGGAGCTTCGCGACGCCGGCATCGGAGCTGCCCTCTACGTTCCGCTCGGGGCGGCGGATGAGGCGCTCGGCACTTTGATCGTGGGCCGGCTCGGTGACCGCGCAGAGTTCGGCGAGGACGTGCTACAGCTCGTCGAGTCGTTCGCAGGCCAGGCAGCACTGACACTTCGTCTCGGAACCGCTGCGGCAGATCGTGAGCAGCTCGCCGTGCTCGGCGACCGCGATCGCATCGCCCGCGACCTGCACGACCTGGTGATCCAGCGCCTGTTCGCCACGGGCATGTCCCTGGAGGGATCGCTTCGCGGCATGCCGCCCGAGAAGGTCGAACGGGTGCAGAAAGCGGTGAGCGACCTCGACGAGACGATCCGGGAGATCCGTAGCACCATCTTCGCGTTGCAGAGCCCGGCGCCAATCGCCGGTGACGGGGTTCGCGGCGCCGTCCTCGCGCTGACCCACGCCTACAGCACGACCCTCGGGTTCGAGCCGTCAGTGACGTTCAGCGGTCCCGTGGACACCGTGATCTCCGCCGGCATCGGCGAACACCTGCTCGCGGTGTTGCGAGAGCTGCTCAGCAACGCCGCGAAGCACGCTCACGCGAGCGCGATCAGCGTCGAGCTCGAAGCAGACGCCGACGCCGCTGAGCTACGGGTTCGTGACAACGGCGTCGGCATTCCCGAGGAGACACACCGCAGCGGACTGGCCAACATGGCCTCGCGCGCGGACGGGCTCAACGGCAAGTTCCAGGTCAGCGCCGGCGAGGTCGGGACGATCGCGATCTGGCGAGTGCCGCTTCCCGCCTGACGCGCGCTAGTCCGAGCTGCCGTGCGGCGAGTCGAGCCGGACGACGAAGGCGGCGGCCTGGGTACGACGCTCCATTCCCAGCTTTCCGAGCAGGTTCGAAACGTAGTTCTTCACTGTCTTCTCGGCCAGGAACATCCGCTCGCCGATCTGCCGGTTCGTGAGGCCCTCACCGATCAGCTCGAGCACCCGGCGCTCCTGCTCGCTCAGCGCGGAGAGCGGGTCCTCCTTGGTCGCCTCGGTGCGCAGCCGGTCCATGAGAAGCACCGTCGTACGCGGGTCGAGCAACGAGCCGCCGGCCGCGACGGTCCGTACCGCGCTGAGGATGTCCGACGCGCGCACCTCTTTGAGCAGGTATCCCGCGGCGCCGGCCATGATCGCCTCGAACAGCGCCTCGTCGTCGGCGAACGACGTCAGCATCAGGCACGCCAGGTCAGGCATCTCCGACTTGAGGTCGCGACAGACGGTGACGCCGTCGCCGTCCGGCAGGCGCACGTCCAGGATGGCGACCTGCGGGCGGAGAGCCGGCACCCGGGCGAGCGCTTCGGTGGCGGTCGAGGCCTCACCGATGACGGTGATGTCGCCTTCGGACTCGAGCAGTTCCTTGACGCCACGACGTACCACCTCGTGGTCGTCGAGCAGGAAGACCTGGATCGCTTCGTCTGTCATGTCGGACATCCTGGCAGGACTTACCGCAATCCACCTAGGGTCCAAGGACCCCAGGAACTGGCGCCCTTCGATGGCGGCACAACGCGTCGTCGTCCTCTGCCGCCCGCGGCGCCGTTTCTAGAGGCTGTCCTCAGTGGAGCTACCTGCTCCGAACTTAGGAGGACACAATGCGACGCAAGACTTTTGACGCGCTGCTTACCACCGGCGGCCTCGTTGTCGCCATCGTGCTCGCCGTTGCAGGCGGCCTGCTTGCCTGGGGCAGCAGCTTCGCCCACAACAGTGTTCACAAGCAGCTCGCCTCACAGCAGATCTTCTTCCCGCCGGCAGCGGCGTTCCAGTCCGCGAAGGCCGGCACGGAGATCACACCGAGCATGATTCCGTCGGTGTCGCAGTACGCCGGCAAGCAGCTGCTGACCGGTGCCGAGGCCAAGGCCTACGCCGACCACTTCATCGCGGTTCACCTCTCCGAGATGCCGTACGGCGGCGTCTACGCGAAGGTCAGCGCGGCGTCTCGCGCGAACCCGAGCGACAAGACCCTCGCGGCCGAGGTCGACACGACGTTCAAGGGCACGACGCTTCGTGGCCTGCTGCTGAACGCCTACGCGTTCGACAAGATGGGTTCGATCGCTGGCATCGCAGCCACCGCCTCCTTCATCGGCGCCGGCGTGATGCTGCTTCTGTCGGGCCTCGGGTTGCTTCACACCCGTCGCACCAGCCCGGACACCGAGGTCATGTCGTGGCTCAACGACAAGACGCCGGTCCCGGCGGAGTAGCCCAGCTCCACCAGGCATCGGGGGCTCGAGCGATCGCTCGGGCCCCCGATCGCTGTCTAGGAGACGGGTACGGTTGAGGGCACCAGCAACAGGCTGCTACCCGTGGGCCGGTCGCCGGGCCCGCGGTACGACGGCTTGTTGAGCACCGCGCCGCCGGCACCGACCAGCGTCGACGACAGGCCGCCGTCCAGCCCGAACGCCGTGGTGGCGCCGAGCGCCGCTGCCAGCGCGGCCTCCTTCCGCATCGACATGCCCGTGCTCGCCGTCGGCGGGCCGTCGACGGTGATCAGCATCCGCGTGCAGTCGGGTCGCCAGGCGAACATCGTTCGCGCCACCTGCGAAGTGTCGCCCCACTGTCCCGTGGACTTCCCGTTCAGCAGCAGCAGCGGCTTGGCACCGACACTGTTGGCGACCGGCACCGCGGTGTCGAGCATCAGCTGCATGGGCACGCCGGCAGGTTGCGTGGCCCACATGCTCCGCAGCGCCTTGGCCTGAGTGCCGGCGGCGCTGACCACGACCACCCCGGACCCGGGGTCAAGCGGGTAGCTGCCTTGCTTGCTCAGCAGGCTGACGGGCGTCGCGTTGACCGCCGTGGGCGAGAGGTCACCGAGCCACGTCGGGTCGCTGAGCTGGAGGACGAGCTCGACACCCGTCGTGGCCGGCGGGGTCGCCGGACCGTATGCCGCGTCGTACAGCACTGCCTGGTCCGAGTGCCGGTCGACGTTGACGCCCGCGAGCGAGACCGTCTCGGTGGCACTCGCAAGCGACCCCGACCACTGGAGCGGCTGCGGCTGCTGCGGGCATCCGTCGGCGTCGAAGCTGAGCTGCTGCTCCTGCCAACCGGCGGAGTACGGCGAGCGGAGCATCCGGCCATCGGAGACGATGCCGCCTTCCGGCTCGTCGAGATCGGCCGGGCAGTACCGCGTCGTGCAGAAGAAGTCGCCGTTCACCCCGGCCAAGCATCCGTGCCGCTGGCACGCGGCACTGGTCCGCTCGAGCCGGGATTGCGGGTCGGGCTCGGCCACCTGATCGTTCGACAGCGACACCAGCGGCAGCACCGCGGCCGTCGGCGACGCGGTCACGACGTGGACGTCCTCGCGATGCTTCTTGGAGATCGTCCGCATCGCCAGGTACGTGACGCCCTTGGCGATCCGCCGCTCCGCGGTGATCCTGTAGCCGCTCGGCGCCAGCACCGTGGCATGCGCGGGAAAGACCGGCAGCGCGACGAGCAGCAGCGAGGAGCCGACGAGGGCCACCGTGAGCGTCCGAAGCGGGGAAGTCATCCCGGCCATTCTCGCAGTCGCGGACGCCCGGAGGATCGAGATCGCTTCTTAATGGGTAGGGCAATGATCAAACTGGGGGGTAGCCACCAGCGCCCCAGGTGGACGCGCTTGGGAGGCGCCAGGTGAGCACCACGGCGGGCCGCCGGCAACGGTCAGGGGCAGCCGCACGACTGACCGACGTGCTCCGGTCGAGTGGCCAGGTCGGTCGCGACCTGCTCAAGGTCGACTGGGCCAGCACGCCGCTGGGGCCGATGACGGACTGGTCGCAAAGCCTTCAGGCCGCCGTACGCATCATGATCAGCTCGCGGTTCTCGATGTGGATGGCGTGGGGACCGGAGCTCACCTTCTTCTGCAACGACGCATACCGCCGCGACACCCTCGGCGTGAAGTACCCATGGGCGCTCGGCCGGTCGACCCGTGAGGTGTGGGCCGAGATCTGGGACGACATCGGGCCGCGCATCGACGGGGTCATCAAGACCGGTACGGCGACCTGGGACGAGGCGCTGTTGCTCTTCCTGGAGCGCAGCGGCTACCGGGAGGAGACCTACCACACCTTCTCCTACAGCCCGCTGGCCGACGACGACGGCGTCATCAGCGGTCTGCTCTGCGTGGTCAGCGAGGAGACGCAGCGCATCGTCGCCGACCGCCGGATGTCGACGCTGCGTGATCTCGGATCAGAACCCACCGGCGTCGAGGAGCGGCAGGTCTGGGCAGCCGCGCGCCGGCACCTGGCGGCGAACCAGCGATCGCTGCCGTTCACCCTGCTGTACGCCTTCGACCAGGACGGCGAGCACGCCGAGCTCGTGTGCTCCACCGGCTTCGACCTTCCGCACCCTGCGGCCCCCGCCCAACTCGACGACGACTCGGTCTGGCCGCTGTCGAAGGCGGCCGCCGGCAAGGAGTGCACCCTCACCGACTTGGCGGAACGCTTCGCCGACCTGCCCACGGGCGGGTGGGACGAGCCACCGGTCGAAGCGTTCGCCGTGCCGTTGGAAGCTCCGGGAGAACAGCGGCCGTACGGCGTGCTCATCACCGGCCTCAACCGCTACCGGCCCTTCGACGACGGCTACCGGGACTTCCTGCGCCTCGTCGCGAGCCAGCTGGCCGCCCGCATCGCCGTCGTACGCGCCTACGAGGTCGAGCGGACGCGCGCCGAGGCGCTCGCCGAGCTCGATCAGGCCAAGACCGCCTTCTTCACGAACATCAGCCACGAGTTCCGCACGCCGCTGACACTCCTGCTCGGCCCGGCCGAAGACGCGCTGATCGACCAGGAGGCGCCGTTGCCAGTTGCGCAACGGCAGCGGGTGGAGCTCGTCAGCCGCAACGCCCAGCGACTGCTTCGCCTCGTGAACAGCCTGCTGGACTTCTCACGGCTGGAATCGGGACGGCTGTACGCGCAGTACGAGCCGGTCGACCTGAGCCAGCTGACGACCGACCTGGCCGCGACGTTCGAGTCGGCCGTACTGCGCGCGGGGCTCGAGCTCATCATCGACTGCCGGACCCTGCCCGAGCCGGTCTTCCTCGACCGCGAGATGTGGGCCAAGGTGGTGCTCAACCTGCTGTCGAACGCCCTGAAGTTCACCTTCGAAGGCGGGATCACGATCCGCACCGCCGCCGACGGCAAGAATGCCGTCCTCACTGTCACCGACACGGGGATCGGCATTGCCGAGCCGGACCAGGCGAAGCTCTTCGAGCGCTTCCACCGGGTGGTCGGCGCAAGGTCCCGCTCCCACGAAGGATCGGGCATCGGCCTCGCGCTCGTCGCCGAGCTCGCCGAGCAGCACGGTGGCTCGGTCGGCGTACGGAGCACGCCGGGTGTCGGCACGTCGTTCACCGTGACGATCCCGTTCGGGACCGCGCACCTGCCACAGGAGCAGATCAGCCGACCCGCAGCCCACGGTGCGAGCGTCGAACTCGCCGAGCAGCAGGCAGCGGGCTTCGTCGCCGAGGCGCTTCGCTGGCTGGAGCCGCCTCATCACGTCGAGAGCGCCGGCTCCCGAGCAGGCTCCGGGCCGCGAGTTCTGGTCGTGGACGACAACGCGGACATGCGTGACTACCTCGCGCACCTGCTCGGAGCGGACTACACCGTCGACGTCGCAGCCGACGGGCAGGAAGCGCTCGAGCTCATCAACGCGCAGCTGCCCGACCTCGTGCTGACCGACGTGATGATGCCGCGGCTCGACGGCTTTGGACTGCTGCGTGCCCTGCGCGCCGACCGGGCGACGATGCACATCCCGGTCGTGATGGTCTCGGCGCGGGCCGGCGAAGAAGGTGTCGTCGAAGGGCTCGGCGCCGGCGCCGACGACTACCTGGTCAAGCCCTTCGCTGCGCGCGAGCTGCTCGCCCGAGTGCGCAGCAGCCTTGAGCTGGACCGGTCGCGGCGTACCCAGCAGGCGTTGCGGCAGCAGCAGCAGCTGCTGGACCAGGCACAGCGGTTGGCGCGGCTCGGAAGCTGGGAGCTGCAGCTGCGGACCGGCCGGATCATCGCGTCGGAGGAGTTCCTCCGGATCGTCGGCACCGGCGCGGCAGAGCTCGGCGAGCTAGATCTGCCGTCGGCGGTCGACAGGTTCGTCCATCCGGAGGACCGGACCAACGTGATGGACACCTTCCAGCAGGCGCTCGCCCGGCGAGAGCCCTTCACGTACGAGCTTCGCCTCATCAACGCAGACGAGGTACGCCTCGCCCGTATCCGCGGCGAGGTGATCACCGACGATGACGGGCAACCGGCCGCCGTACGCGGCTCGATGCAGGACATCACCGAGCAGAACCGCATCGACCAGGCGCTCGCGGCGGCAACCGCCAGCCGCGAGGCGGCGGCCCGCGAGCACAGCATCGCGGACCAGCTGCAGCGAAGCCTGCTTCCGACGCGTGACTTCGCGCCGGACCAGCTCGACGTCGCGACGTACTACCGCGCCGGCGTTGCAGGCACCCAGGTCGGCGGCGACTGGTACGACGTGATCAAGCTCGGCGCGGGACGAACCGCGATCGTGATCGGCGACGTCATGGGGCGCGGCGTGGCCGCCGCCGCGATCATGGGTCAGCTGCGTTCGGCGCTGCGCGCGTTCGCGCATCTCGACCTGCCACCCGCGGACGTCCTCGAGCAGCTCGACGGCGTCGTCCGCGACCTCGGCGAGGACCAGATCGTCACGTGCATCTATGCGGTGTACGACCCGCATGACAGGGCGCTCAGTGTTGCCAACGCCGGCCACCTGCCGCCGCTGCTCATCGTCGACGGCGAGTGTCAGCGGGTCGGTGAAGCCGGTCCGCCGCTCGGCTCCGGTCCGGTGATCCTGCGCGAGACGGAGATCAACGACCTGCCGCCGGGTGCGGTGATCACGCTCTACACCGACGGCCTGGTCGAGCATCGCGCTCGGGACATCGAAGCCGGCATCACGCTGCTCGGCGAGGCGCTCGTCGCTCCGGGTAACGGCGCGACGCTGTCCCCCGAGCAGCTCGTCGCCAAGCTCCTGCCCGAGGGCCCCGACGACGACGTGGCGATGCTGATCGCGACAGTGCCGGCGGACAGCCAGGAGCCGATCACAGGGTTCTTCGAGGTCGGAACCGACGAGCGCGCTGTACAGGCCGCCCGGCGCTTCACCCAGGCGACCCTCGCCGACTGGGGAATCGAGCCGGGTCTCGCCGACGACGTCGTCCTGTGTGCGGGCGAGCTTGCCACCAACGCGGTGCTGCACGGCCAGCCACCGATTCAGCTTCGGTTGCGACACGGCAGCGACGAGGTCTTCCTGCAAGTGCACGACTCGCTCAACGCGATGCCGCGGCGGATCCGGCCGACGGCCGACGACGAGCACGGTCGCGGGCTGCAGATCGTCGCCATGCTCGCGAGCGACTGGGGGATCCGCCCGACAGCAACAGGAAAGTCAGTGTGGTGCTCGTTCCGCGTATCGCATGTGACATAGGTGTCGTGATTCGCGACACCGATGTCACATAGAGGCGGCGTTTCACCACCCCTATGTCACATGCGAGTGCAGGGCGGCAGTACGGCGCAGCCGAAGTAACACACTTCCCGGGGTGGGCCGTGTGGGACTCGAACCCACAACCTACGGATTAAAAGAGCCACCCTTGCAGGTACGCCCCGGTCCGCCGTTGTTCGTTTTCCCAGGTCAGAAGGCAAGTGCGGCTAACGGCGAACAATCGCGATCAGCCACGGATTGGCACCGTTGGCCACCAAGATGGCACCGTCAAGACAGGTCCAATCGGCTCGCGCACGGCACGTCAGTTGGTGCCTCTAAATGCCGCTCGATCGAGCATCCTTTGCGTCGATCCGGGCGATGCCCTGCGTCAGGGTGCACGGGGTCCAGTGTTCGTCGAGCTCGACGGCGATGGCGTTCGGGATGCGGTCCCCGTTGAGGGCGATGGCGGCGCGGAACTGGCGAAGTTCGGCGAGGCTGACGTAGCCGAGTTCGGCGTTCTGCCGGTCACCGTTGAGGCGCACCCACCCGAATGCGAGGTCCTCGTCCGGGTCGTACTCGGTGATCAGCCAGTTGCAGTCGCCGAGGTAGTAGTGGGTGTGCACGATTGCGTCGTAGCCCGCTCCGTCCTGGGCGTACAGCCGCGGGGTGTTCGCCGGTGGGTTGCGACCTGCCACAGTGCATAGAGTCCGCAGATGATCGCGCTCTCCAGAGCAGCACCGGCAACGAACCGAGCCCAGCTTGCGGAGAGCCGGTAGGCCGCAACGGCGATGACCAGCATGACCGCCGAGACAACGGTCGCGCTGGGGGCGTTCAGAATCAGCCACGACACGTTGTCCTCTACCTCACAGCTCGAGGTCAGCGCTCTGGATTAAGTAGTACCCGTGCGAGCGCCGTCCGCGACCTCACATTGAGCTTGGTGTAGAGCTTTGACAGGTGATATTCCACGGTCTTCGCGCTGAGCATGAGCTCACGCGCGATCTCGCGGTTGGTCAGTCCCTGCGCCGCCAGAGTCGCGACCGCCGCCTCCCGTTCGGTCAGCGTCGCACGTAGAGTCCCGGGGCCGTCGCTCGGTATGCCCGCGCCTACGAGGATGAGCGCCAAGCGTTCGGCGTACGGCCGGGCGTGGAGGTGCTCATACGTGTGCCTTGCCTGTTCGAGTTGGGCGAGAGCTTCACGTCGTTGCCCGGCCCCGAGCAAAGCCTCGCCGTACGTCACCCGAAGCCTTGCCTCAAGAAATCTATGGGAGGCCCTACCTACGATCTCAACTGCCCCCCTGAATGCTTGGAGGGCGGCCGCACCGTCGCCGAAGCCTCGGCGGACGAGCCCGCGCAGCCAAAGCGCTTCGGCGTGAGGCCTGGCCTTGCCCCGCAGATTGGGATCGGTTTCGAGTTGCCTGATCATCTGCTCGGCTTCCGCCAAGCGTCCTGCCGCAATGAGGGCCTCGCCATACAGGCCCTCCCAGGGCTGGACGCTCGGAGCTCGCAAGCCCGTCGCGTGTCTGATCGAGAGCAGCGGCGCGATCGCGGCAATGACACCTGGCATGTCCGCCCGAGCATGAGCGAGCCGTGCTGCCGCCATTCCCGACCACAAACGCGACCCGAGGTCGCCAACCATCGCGGCCGCGTCCACGGCCCGGCGCGCATGGTGCTCCGCGTCCTCCCACTCACCGCGCCCGGCACGTGGCCAGCTGGCGACGCTGTGGACGAGCGGCAACAGGAAGCCTTGCTCCGCGTCCTCCGCGGCTGACGCGGCGAGGCTTCCGTACGCTGCGGCGTCGTCCCAGCGTCCGAGCCGATACGCGGCGTCGGACGTGTACGTGAGGGCAGCAATCAGATCGACGAAGGGTCCCCGGCGTCGTAACGACGCTGTTACTGCTGAAAGGTCTTCCCACGCCCGGTCGAGGTCGTCCGCCCACACGCGCAGGGCCGCTCTGCTAAAGATCAGGCCTGCTTGGCGAGCATCGAGGTCAGCCGCAAGCGCTTGCTCCATCAGGTCGTCTGCGTGGGCATGGATCAGATCGGCGCGACCGCCATCGGCCAGCCACAAGGCACCAAAACCAGAAGCGACGTTAACCAGCCCGGGGGTACCGATCACAGCACGATGAGCCAACCACCCGGCGGGTTCAATCGCCTGCGATGCGCGTCCATCGTTGAGCACGAGCGTGCTCAGCCACCCACTGACGAGATCCGCCAGCACGGCGTCGGAAGCAGGGTCGGCGATGCCGTCCCAGGCAGCTTGTAGGAGCTGCTCGCCTCGCCTCGGATCCCCCTGCAGGGCCGCAAGGATGCCCTCGATTGCGAGCCGCCATGGACTTTGCGCGTAACCCTCGATCCCCTCCGATAGTCGGGTGGCCGCTTCCGCGTCGCCAGCAGACACCGCGTGAGCGATCGCTTCGAGCGAGCGGCGTTCACCCGCGGCTCTGTCACTGGAGAAGCGCGAGGCGGCCGCCATCGCCCACGCTGCCGCGCCCCAGGCGAGTCGGGCCACCTCGTGTCGTGCGAACTCCTCCAGCTCGGCCGCGAGTGCGTCGTCCGGGGCGGTGGCCGACGCCACTCTGTGCAGAAGTCTGTCCTGCAAGGGAATGGTGGGCAGATCGGCCGCGGCCGCATGAACTGCGCGCAGCTCCGATGGCGGGATGGAGTGGTAGACGGCGCTTCGAGCTAGCGGATGGACGAACTCGAGGCGCAGGCCGCGGGCATCATCGTGGAGCAGGATCACCCTGGTGTTCGCGATGTCGTCCACGGATGGGTCGTCGTCCTCGGTCCCGGAGATCGCCGAAACGACGGACAGTTGTGCAGCCATCCCGCAAACAGCGAGTGCCTTGATCAGCCGACGTGCGATCGGAGTCGTGCGGTTGACCCGCTCGACGACGTCTAGCGCATAGGCCTCTTCGCCGAGACGTAGGGGTGCGCCGGAATCCAACGGCGCTGTCAGGGTCATCGCGCCGGCGGGTTCGCCCTGTGCCGCAAGTACCGCCGTCGCGTAGAGCGGATTACCCCCTGTTCTCGCGTGGATCTCCGCAGCCAAAGGATCGGAGAGTGTCCCGACACCGAGAGTCTCAGCAAGCGCCTTTAGATGCTCGACACCTAACCCGCCGAGTCGGAGTCGAGAGCCCCTCTCCTGAACCAAACGTACGAGGCTCGGCGCAACCATCGAGAGCTCTTCGGTGCGCGCGACTAGGATGACAAGGACGCGGTCATGGCGGAGTCGACGGAATGCAAACGTCAGTGCTTGCGCGGAGGCAGTGTCACACCAGTGGCTGTCATCAACAATCAAGACGACAGGCCCGGAATGTTGAAGTTCACCAAGGATCGCGAGTAGTTCGGCGCCCGCGATCAGCGGATCGGCGACTTCGGGAAACACACCCGTCGGTCCGACGCCAGAGGGATGGTCGATCGCCGCCGCCGGCATGAGGTGCTGCAAGGTCGCCAGCGGCACTTCGCGCTCGCCCTGCTCGCCCGAGCCGATGATCGCCACCGCATCGTCGCCGAGACCAGCAACGAAGTGATCCACCAAGGCGGTCTTGCCTACCCCCGGATCTCCATCGACCATCAGGAGTTGGGGGGCACCGTCCAGAGCTCTGGCCCATGCGTGGGACAGGACCTCGCGCTCGGTCTCGCGATCAACGAACGCGGCGCTTGGCCCGAGGTGGTGGCCTGGCAACGTCTGTCTGCCCTCCTCCCGAACCTGGCCCAGCGACGCCAACCGGCATTGTGCCGGAGGATGGCGGGCTCAGCACGCGACCATCAGCTCGCCCACAGCCGAGGACGTTGGCGAGAGAACGTGACGGTCGTCTGAGACTAGGGATTGTCCTAGTCCGTGACGCCGGCGGGCGAAGTTGGAGCGAAGTAGGGTGCGCGTTGCCCGCGCGGCGCTATGCCAGTCCCTGACCGACGACCCAGCACAGGAACGCCCGCGGCACAGGGGCTGCAAACGCACCGGCTCGGGTGCGGTACATGCGCTAGTGCCGGGTTGCATCGGGAGAGTTGGGGTGGGATGTCAGCGAAGCTTGCTTTCGGAGTGCATTCGCGGCGGGCGTTGGCCCGCGGCGCCGTTTTGATGGCCGCTGCGACGGTTGTCATCGCTACCGGACTCACCGTATGGCCGGCACTTCCAGCGCGGGCAGATGGAGCGCCCACCGTCATCGCGTGTACCACCTCGGCGGTTCAAGCGGCGGTCACGACGAGTGGTACGTACCAGTTCGCCAGCTCCTGTACCGGCACGACCGTCAACGTGCCGACGACGTACAACGCATCCGGTGTAGCAACATCGGCGACCCCGTTCCTGCTGACGAACAATGTCAACGTAACGCTGCTCGCACCTCCCGGGGATGCCCCGGATCCCGACGCGGGCACTGCTTCACCCGGCACCGTTGCCCTGAGCGGCGAGAACCTCTCCCGAATCTTCACGGTCACCGCAGGGTCGACGCTGAGAGTGGTGGACCTCTCGCTCACCGCTGGCGGACATCTGAAGGTCGCGAAGGCGGCGACCGCCGGCGCTGCTGGCACCGCCGGATCACACGGCGGCACTGGCGGGGCCGGAGGCGACGGCGTGGACGGAGGGACTGTCGTCACTCCCGGCGCGAATGGGGTAGCCGCGCAGGGCGGCGCAATCTCCAACTCAGGGACCCTGACCCTCAGCGGCGACCTGTTCATCTTCAACTACGCCGAGGGCGGCCAGGGCGGCAACGGCGGCAACGGCGGCAACGGAGGCGCCGGCGGTGCAGGCGGCGCAGGATCCACGCCCTCGGGATGCGCCAACGGCGGTTCAGGAGGCAGCGGTGGGCTCGGCGGCAACGGCGGCAACGGCTCCTCGGGCGGCAACGGCTCTGACGGCAAGGGCGGCGCGATCTACAACGCCGCGAAGGCGACGGTGAGTGTGGTGGCCTCCACCTTCGAATACGACGCCGCAAACGGCGGCTGGGGTGGCAGCGGGGGCAAGGGCGGCGCGGCTGGCAACGGCGGCGGGGGGGGAGCCGGTGGGCGGGGCGGGACCAACGAAGAGGAAACCTGCTTCGGCTCAGGCGGCAGTGGAGGGCTCGGGGGCGGCGGAGGTAACGGAGGGGCAGGGGGCAATGGCGGTGCCGCCGGCAGCGGGTTCGGCGGGGCGATCTACAACGCCGGAACGCTAACTATCGACGATGCTTCGACCTTCTTCGGTTGCGCCGCAAACGGCGGGGGCGGGGGACCGGCGGGCGCGAACGGCAGGGGAGGTAGCGGCGGCCCCGGCGGAAGAGGTGGGGGTGGGGCCGGCGGTGCTGCGGGAGACGACGGCGGGAACGGCGGTAGCGCGGTCCCCGCGACGAACTCCGGCGGCGCAGGTGGTGGCGGCAGTGGCGGCGCCATCTACAACACGGGTGCGATGACGATCGGTGCGAGCACCTTCGATTCCAACAGCGCGTACGCCTATCCCGGCGGAGCCGGCCCCGCGGGTGGCCAAGGTGGCGCGGGCGGCGCGGGTGGCGCGGGTGGAACTGGCGCCAACGACAAGGTCGCCCCGGGCGGCGATGGCGGGAACGGGGGACAGGGTGGCAACGGCTCGGCCTCCGGGGTCGGCGGCAACGCCGCAGGAGGCGCGATCAACTCGACTGTGACGTTCGTCCTTTCGCCCGCGGCGACCTTCACCAATGACCGCATCACAGCCGGCACACAGGTCGCCGGCGGGGCTGGCGGTGCGGGCGGGAAGGGCGGCGGTGGCGGTGCCGGTGATCCCGCGGGAACTCCCGGAGCGAACAACAGCACAACAGTGGCCGGACCAGGAGCGGCCGGCTCCGCTGGAACCGCCGTCGGACAAGACATCGTCGGCGACCACAACGCAGGCAAACCGGCAATCGCCTCGATCGCACCAACGTCAGGGTCCACCAAAGGTGGAACGACGGTCGTGATCACCGGCACCAGGTTCTCCGATGCGACAGCAGTGAGCTTCGGTCCGACCGCTGCCGCGTCCTTCACCGTCAACTCTGACAGCCAGATCACTGCCGTATCACCAGCGCGCGGCGCTGGAACAGTAGCGGTGTCGGTCGTTGGACCCGCCGGGCACAGCGCCGCGGTGGCAAGCGACCAGTTCGCTTTCGTCAAACCGCCAGCGGTCACGTCGATCTCTCCCACCTCCGGGCCGACGGGAGGTGGCACAAGCGTCGTCATCACCGGCACCGGCCTGACCGGCGCCACCGTGGTGAGCTTCGGTAGCACCGCCGCGACGTCGTTCACTGTCGACTCCGACAACCAGATCACGGCGGTTGCTCCGAGCCACTCCGGAGCAGGATCGGTCAACGTCTTGGTGACCGGTCCGTACGGCAAGAGCGCGGCGGTCGCCGGTGACCACTTCACCTACAGCCTCAGCTGAGATGACGATGATCGGACGCGCGTGAACCGGACCACCCATGTCTCGTGGGCCGCAGGTATTGCCGTCGTTGCCGCGGTCCTCGGCACCAGCCCAGCAGTGGCGGCTGGTGCGATCAGGATCGGGTCAGCCCACGTGATCCGAGATGTTTCGAAGATCAACGGCGTGAGTTGCCCCGGCAAGGGAGATTGCTGGGCATCGGTAAGCGAGTCAAACGGTCGGGCCGGACTCGTTCACGTCACGAATGGAGTCCCCTCAGCGCCGCAGCCGGTTGGCTACGGCACCTACATGGTCGCTTGCCCAACCACGACCGCCTGCGCGCTGCTCGACATCGATGGATCCATCGAGTGGACAGTGGCGGGCAAGCCGCAGGCGACATCGCGGGTACTCGGCATGACCTCCGCGACAGCGATCTCGTGCACCTCCGCCACGGCCTGCGTGGTGGTCGGGGAGCACGAGATGAACGCTCCTCCGCGCATTCATTCCACCGGCAAGATCGCCTTCGTCACGATGGGCGACAAGTCAGTAAGCGCTGCCCCAGTCACCGGAACGACTTCGCTGCAGTCCGTGTCTTGCTCCGGGCCTTCAAAATGCGTCGCGGTCGGAGCCATGGCTCGGACCGTCTTCCGGTCCCATGGGGTAGTGGTCCCCATCAACGGCACCCGCGTAGGCGTCACGCACGTCAGGACGGACCTGTTCGAGATCGGCCAGGTCTCTTGCGGAACGGAGACGCGCTGCCTCGCAATCGCTGACAGCGTGCGCGGGAACACGATTACCCAGTACCTGGTAAGCATTCGTGACGGAAAGCCCGTAAGCCGAATGAGCAACCCCGGGATCGGACATCTCGCGTGCTGGTCGGCAACTCAATGCATCGGGGTCGCTGCTGGATCGAGTCCACACGTCTCACGCCTTGTCTCCGGACGCATCACCGCTTCCCGTGACCTCGGATCGATTTCCTTCCCGCTGAGCACTGCGTGCAGCACTGCGGGGTCATGTCTTGTGTCAGGCCAGACATCATCAGACAAGTCGGCGGTGGTAGCAGTCCAAGCATGATCCGGGGCAAACGAGCGGACCGCGTCGCCTGACGGCATCAGGCGAAGTCATACATCAGAGCGGTGGGCCTGTGTGACTGACGATCATCGGCTACGCCGAGGTCTCGGTCTTGGTGCGTAACCGCTCGTAGGGTGTTTGCCCGCCGAGAGCTCCGTGGGGGCGATCGTAGTTGTAGTAGTCCTCCCACTCTTGGAGCTTGTCGTTGAAGACCTTGGCGTCGTCGATGAGGGTGCCGTCGAGGAGCCGGTAGAACTCCTCGGCGTCGATGCGGTGGCTTCTTTCCACTTTGCCGTTAAGGCGTGGCGTGGCGGGCTTGATGTAGACGTGACCGATGCCGCGGTCGAGCAGGTGGTAGTGGAAGGCGGACTGGAACTCCGGGCCGTTGTCGGTCTGGACCTGGTGGATGCGGAACGGCAGCTTCTGGGCGACGTAGTCGAGGAACTGGATCGCGGTCTTCTGATTCAGCGTCGGGTAGATCCGCAGTACGCGCAGGCGAGTGCAGTCGTCGATCGCGGTGAACTGGTAGTAGCGCCGGCGGCGGGCTGCACCGGCCAGCGGGGCAACGAACTTGACGTCGATTTGGACCTGGTGGCCGGGTAGTTGCTTCTCGTACCGCTTCCACCTGGTGGCTTTGGGTTGGTAGCGGGCGTTGGCAGGAAGGCGGGGCAGGCCGGCGCGTTTGAGGATCCGCCAGACCCCGGACGGGGAGACCTCGACGTCGTGGTAGCGCTTGAGGTACATCGAGATCTTCATCGGCCCGAAGTGGTAGTGCTGCCGCAGATAGATGATCCGCCCTACGACCTCCGGGTCGGTCGCTCGCGGGCTGGTCTTAGGCCGCCGCGACCGGTCGGCCAGGCCCGCCGGGCCAAGCTCGTCAAAACGTCGTCGCCACTTGTAGAACAGGGTCCGGCTGATCCCGTAGTACCGGCACGTCGCCGCAACGTTTCCGGTGACCTCCTCGGCATGGCGCAGCACGGCGAGGCGGTGCTTGATCTGACGGTCGGTCGTCGAAAGGCTCATCGAGTCTCCCTAGGAACGGGAGACCTCGGTGTCAACGATCTTCGTCAGTTTTAGATTTGTCGGGCTGACAGGATTTGAACCTGCGACTTCCCGGCCCCCAGCCGGACGCGCTACCAAACTGCGCCACAGCCCGTGGCGGCCGCGAGTCTAACCGCTCGCCGAACCCTCGACCTCTTGCTCGTAGTTGTCGAGCCGGAAGGCTGAGTAACCCCGCAACGAGATGGTGTACCGGCCCGCCACGGCATCGATCGGGATGAGATACACGGCGCCGGCAAACGTCACGCAGGCGAAGTAGTCGATGGCGTCAGCGGTGTACAGGGCTCGACGGTGGCCGCCGTGGCCGGTCCCGCAGTACACCTTTCGCGACAGGTTGCACTGGCACGAATCGCTCATCACCGTCTTCACCTGGATCCGTCGCGGTCCAGTTGACGGGAAGTCAGCAATCAGGTCGTACGCCGCACCCTCAGGCGCGAGGCTCACCTGCACGCCGGCAAGCGTGAGCGCGGCAGCAACGACGTACGGTCCTGCGTAGCGCAGCCGGTCGCGTCGTGGCCGCAGCAGATGAATGCCGGCACTCGCCCGTGTCGCAGCGATCCGATCGACGGGTTCCGAGGTCACGCAGCCTGAATACCGCCGCGCACCGACAGAAGTCGCCCATGGCTCAACGCGGCTTCTTCGCGCCCTTCTGGCGGGCTTTGATCGCGAGCTCGATCGGGGTTCCCTCGAAGCCGAACCGCTCCCGCAACCGCCGCTCGAGGAAGCGCCGGTACGACGCCTCCAGCGGGCCCGAGGTGAACAGCACGAACCGCGGCGGCGCCGTACCCGGCTGGGTGGCGAACAGGATCTTGGGTTGCTTGCCGCCCCGCACCGGTGGCGGCGTTGCGGCCACCACCTCCGCGAAGAACGCGTTGAGCTCGCCGGTGCCGATCCGCTGGTGCCAGCTCTCGAGCGCGCTGCGCATGGCGGGCGCGATCCGCTGTACGCCGCGGCCGGTCCGGGCGGAGATCGCCAGCCGCGACGCCCACCCGAACCTGGCCAGCTCCCGCTCGATCTCGCGGTCGAGCCGCTCCCGGCGGTCTTCGTCGAGCAGGTCCCACTTGTTGAGCAGGATCACCATCGCGCGGCCGGCCTCCGCCACCATGTCGGCAACCCGCAGATCCTGGTCGCTGATCGGCTCGGACACGTCGAGCAGCAGCAGCACGACGTGCGCGGCCTCGATCGCCGAGGCGGTGCGCAGGCTGGAGTAGAACTCCGCGCCCGAAGCCTCCTTCACCCGGCGTCGCAGCCCCGCCGTGTCGATAAAGCGCCATGTCTCCCCGTCGATATCCACCAGCTCGTCCACGGGGTCGCGAGTGGTCCCCGCTACCGCGTCGACGAGCGCCCGCTCGGCGCCGGCGAGCTGGTTGAGCAGGCTCGACTTCCCGACGTTCGGCCGGCCGGCCAGCGCCACTCGGGGCACCACATCGGGTTCGTGGGCGGCCGGGTTGTCGGGCAGCTTGGCCACGACGGCGTCGAGCAGGTCGCCGCTGCCGCGGCCGTGAAGGGCGCTCACCGGCATCGGCTCCCCCAAGCCCAGCCCCCACAGCGCGCTGGCGTCGGCCTCCACGGCAGCGGAGTCCACCTTGTTGGCCGCCAGGACGACCGGCCGGTCGCTTCGCTGCAGGACCCTCGCGACGGCCAGATCGGTCTCCGTGGCGCCCACTGTGGCGTCGACCACGAGGATGACGACGTCAGCGGCGGCGACCGCCAGCTCAGCGGCCGCTGCGATCCGGGCCGCCATGCCGCGGGCGTCCGGCTCCCAGCCGCCCGTGTCGACCACGGTGAAGTCCCGGCCGGCCCACTGGGCGTCGTACGTGACGCGGTCACGCGTCACACCCGGCACATCCTCCACAACTGCCTCGCGCCGCCCCAACACCCGGTTGACCAGCGTCGACTTGCCGACGTTCGGGCGGCCGATCACCGCGACGATCGGCAGCCGCGCCGGGCCGTCGGCTGCGGCGTTCACGCGCGACGCGACGGGGCCGTCGCGGCATTGACCTCGGCGAGGTGCTCGAGCAGGCGCTGGCGGATCTGCTCAGCAGCCATCGCGACGGTGGCCCGGGCCCGCGGGTCGCCGCTGACGTCGAGCGTGAACGGCTTGCCGAAGACGATCTCGATCGGTGCCCGGAACCTCGGCAGCGCCTTGCCTTTCGGGAGGGCCTGGGCGGTCCCGGTGCAGACCACCGGCACGATCGGGCAGCCGGCGTGCAGCGCGAGGTAGCCGATCCCGTGCTGGATGGAGACCAGCTCACCGGTCCCGCGCGTCCCCTCCGGGAAAACCCCGAGGACGCCGTCGCCACGGAGCACAGAGAGGCCGTTGCGGAGGTTCGTGCGGTCCGGCGTCCCCCGGATGATCGGGATCTGGCGTGCGAACCGCAGCACCGGCCGGAAGCCGGTGTCGTAGAGCTCGGACTTCACCAGGAACGAGGACGGCCGCGACAGCATGATCATCACCAGCGGGCCGTCCAGGAACCCGGAGTGGTTGCCGGCGACCAGCACCGGACCGCTCTGGGGAACGTGCTCACCGCCCCTCAGACTCAACCTGAAGTAGAGCCTGAGGACGATCTGAGCGAGCCGCCTCACAATCCGCAGCGGAATTGACTCCTGGCTCGGGTCAACGTGCCGCCTCACGTCGCGGCCCGGGCGAGCGCGACGACCTGGGCGATGACCGCGTCGGCATCCAGATCGGTCGAGTCGATGACCACGGCTTCGGGCGCTTGCGTCAGCGGGGACGCAGTCCTCGTCGAGTCGGCTTTGTCGCGGCGGGCCAGATCTGCCTCGGTCGCGGCGAGGACAGCCGCAGCGCTGGCGCGCCCGGCGGCATCCTGCAGCGCCCGGCGTTGGGCGCGGGCCACCGGGTCCGCAACGAGGAAGACCTTGACCGCCGCATCCGGCGCCACGGTCGTAGCGATGTCACGCCCTTCGACCACGATTCCGCCCGCGCCGATGATCTCCCGCTGTCGAGCGACCATCGCGCTGCGGACGCCCGGTACGGCGCTCACGGCGCTCACCGCAGCCGTCACCTCCGGTCCGCGGACGGCGAGGGTGACGTCGGTCCCGTCCGCAGCGATCGCCGGCGCCGCGGGGTCAGCCACGACGTCCAGCCGCGCCGTGGCGGCGAGCGCAGCGAGCTCGGCCGCCGCGTCGAGGGCCACGCCCCGCTGCAGCACGAGCCAGGTCACCGCGCGGTACATCGCGCCCGTGTCGAGGTAGCGCAAGCCGAGGGCGCTCGCCACACCACGGGCGACCGTCGACTTCCCGGATCCCGAGGGCCCGTCGATCGCGACGACCAGCTTGCCGCGCTCCACCGGACCTCCCACTCCCCCCACGCCGTCGTGGAGTGTAGGGGCAGCCCGCTAGTCGGCCGGCTCGGCGCCCGTCGCCCGCCAGCCCCGCTCCTCGAGCGCGGTCGCGAGCTGGTCGGCCCGTCCGGGGGCCACGTCGAGATCGATCAGCCCGACCGGCAGCCCGGGCGAGTGGTCCACCCTGATGTCCTCGACGTTCACCCCGCCCGCGGCTGCGTCCGCGAGCAGTCTGGCCAGCGCGCCAGGCTCGTCCGGCACCACCACGGTCACGCTCGCCCATCGCACCGCGGCCTGGCCGTGTTTGCCGGCGAGCAGCTGCCGGCCGGCCCGGCCGCGCTCCAGGAGGCCGCTGACGGCTGGTCCCGGCGACTCCCCGCTCGCGAGGACCTCGCGGAGCGCCACGAGGGGCTCGAGCACGGCGTCGAGTGCTGCAGCGACGCCGCCGGGGTTGGCCGAGACGATCTCCGCCCACAGGGCGGGGTCGCTGTCGGCAAGGCGGGAGGTGTCGCGCAACCCGGACCCGGCCAGGTTGACCCGCTCGGGCTCGATGCCGACGAGCGCGGCCGCCAGAGCCGAGGCGACCAGCTGGGGCACATGGGACAGCCGCGCCAGCAAGGCGTCGTGGTCGGCGGCAGCCAGCTGCGACACCCGCGCCCCACAAGCCCTCGCGAGCGCCGTAACGGCATCGACCGACACCGCATCCGAGCTCGGGGTCGGGCACACCACCCACGGCCGGTCCTGGAACAGGTCGGCGCTGGCATGGTGGGGCCCGGAACGTTCCCGGCCGGCTACCGGATGGCTCCCCACAAAGCCACCCCAGGCGCCGATAAGAGCCTCGACCTCGAGTTGAGGCTGAAGTTGGACGCTCGCGACATGCGTAATAGTCCGAGCGACTCCGAGGCCGTGTAGCCGCGCGATCTCCCTCGCCACGATCGCCGGGGGTAGCCCGACCACCGCCACGTCGACGGTGGAGCTGCCGTCCCAAGGCTCCCCGGCACCCACCTGGACCGCCACCGCGAGGCGCTCGGGGTCACGGTTGGCGAGTACGACGTCGTAGCCCGCGGCACGGGCTGCCAAGCCGACCGAGGTGCCGATCAGGCCGGTTCCGACGACGAGCAGCCGGCCACCGCCGGCGGGCGCAGGGTCGCCCCCTGAGGACCTGGCCACGGGTGCTCAGTCGCGGGGCAGGTCGGTGCGGAGCGCCTGGGCGCCGCGCAGGTAGACGTGACGGGCAGCCGAGCGTGGGAAGTCAGCCTCCACGAACGCCATCAACCGGATCACCCGCTCCAACGAGCCGGGCACCGCGATCTCGGAGGCACACAGGAACGGGACGTCGGTGATCCCGATCGTGCGGGCGGCGTACGCCGGGAACTCCGCCACCAGGTCCGGCGTGGTCGTGAACAGGATGCTGATCAGGTCGTCGTCGGTCAGGCCGTTGCGGTCGAGGACCGCCCGGACGAGCTCGGCCGTGGCGGCGATGATCGCCTCTCGGTCGTCGAGGTCGACCTGAGTCGCGCCCCGCAGCGCGCGCACCGCCATTCCCACCCTCCGGCCCGTTCCGATGTGTCCTGACTGCTGCCCCGCCACGACCCGCATGTCACACGCGCGTCGTGATTCGCGACCCCAATGTCACACAAGCGTCGCGAATTACGACCCCTATGTGACATGCGATCACGCCATGCGATCACGGTGGCACCCGGCCCCGCCAGCTGCATTCCGGCAGGCGACTGCGCGACGTAGCACTCTACCGATTTGCCGCTAAGACGACATATCGACGTCGCGATACAGAGATTGAATCTCTTGGCGCTGAAGATACCGCCGCTTTCCGGGCCGCAGATCGCCCAGCCGGATCGGCCCGACGGCGGTCCGCACCAGGCGTGTGACGGGGAAATCGAGCGTGGCGAGCGCTCGGCGCACCACGTGCTTGCGGCCCTCGTGCAGGCTGAGCTCGACGATCGAGCGACCGGCGGTCGACTCGAGCACCCGCGCCGCGTCGGCCTTCACCGGGCCGTCCTCGAGCTCCACGCCGGCGCGCAGGGCGCGCTCGAGGCCGCGCCCCGCAGCCCCCTCGACCTCCGCCAGGTAGGTCTTGGTCACGCCGTACGACGGGTGGGTGAGCCGGTGCGACAGCTCCCCGTCGTTGGTCAGCAGCAACAGGCCCTCGCTGTCGGCGTCGAGGCGTCCGACGTGGTGAAGCGGCGCCGAAATGTCCGCCACGAGGTCCCCCACGCAGGGCCGGCCCCGCTCGTCCGACATCGTCGAGAGCATCCCGCGAGGCTTGTTGAGCGCGAGGTAGGTCAGCCCGCTGGCGGTCGGGATGCGGCCGCCGTCGACCACCACGACGTCCTGCTCGGGGTCGACCCGCAAGCCCAGCCGAGCTCGTCGCCCGTTGACCGTGACCCGGCCGGCATCGATCAGCTCCTCGCAGGCCCGCCGGCTCCCGATTCCGGCCGACGCGAGGACCTTCTGCAGCCGGATTCCGGAGTTGTCGTCGTCCGCCCGCGCCGCGCCTGCCGGCCGGTCAGCCGGCCGCGGCATCGTCGTCGAGCGCTGTGTGGTCGGGCAGGTAGTCCGCCAGCGGCGGCAGCTCGTCGGTCGAGACCAGACCCATCCGCTCGAGGAAGTGCTCGGTCGTGCCGTAGAGGATCGCGCCGGTCTCCCGCTCGATCCCGACCTCGGCGATCAAGCCCCGGGTGAGCAAGGTGCGGATCACGGCGTCGACGTTCACGCCCCGGACGGCCGCGATGCGCGAGCGGGTGGTCGGCTGCCGGTAGGCGATCACCGCGAGCGTCTCCAGCGCCGCCTGGCTGAGCTTGGCCGGCTGACCGTCACGCACGAACCGCTCGACGTACGGCGCGCAGTCGGGACGCGTGTAGAGGCGCCAGCCGCCGCCGATCCCCCGCAGCTCGAAGCCGCGCCCGCTGGCGTCGTACTCGGCGGCGAGCTCGGCCAGCGTCGCGGCGACCTCCTCGCGCGGCCGTTCGAGCACCTGGGCGAGCACGCCGTCGTCGACCGGCTCCTCGACGACGAGCAGGATGGCCTCGAGCGCCGCTCGCAGCGGGGGCAGCTCGCCGGCGGGGCTGTCGGGCATGAGCTCGATCTCCAGGTCAGACATCGGCGTCGGTGAGGCTCGGCGCGGCGGGGGTCGCTGCGCTGTCGTCGACCGCGGTGTCGTCGTACTCCGCGTCGGTCTCGTCGTACTCGGCGTCGATGTTCGCGGTGAGCTCCGGTGACCAGCCCTCGCCCGCCACCCAGCGCACGTGCAGCTCGCCGAGCGGGGTCACCTGCTCGAATGCCACGGCGCCCTCCCGGTAGAGCTCCAGGACCGCGAGGAAGCGCCCGACGACGGTCATCGTGTCGGGACAGTCGGCGACCAGAGCCCGGAACGTCGCCGTGCCGGCACCGCGCAGCCGCTCCGCGAGCACCGCCGCCTGCTCTCGCACGCTCACGAGCGGGGCGTGCAGGTGGCCGATGTCCACCACCGGTGCGGGACGAGGCGTCATGGCGCGGGCGGCGAGCTCGGCGAACTCGGCCGGGCTCACCCCGAGCTGGACCTCGGGGAGCAGGCCCACGAAGCGCTCCTCGAGCGGGACCAGCCGCGGATAGCGCAGCGCGGAACTGTCGATCAGGACCCGCATCACGCTCACGACGTCCTTGTACGCGCGGTACTGCAGGAGCCGCGCGAAGAGCAGATCCCGGGCCTCGAGCAGCGCCAGGTCCTCCTCGTCGGCCTCGGCAGACGGCAGCAGTCGGGCCACCTTGAGGTCCAGCAGGGTCGCCGCGACCACGAGAAACTCACTTGCCGTGTCGAGGTCCCACGCGTCGCCGTGGCTGCGGATGTAGCCGACGAACTCGTCGGTGACCTTCGACAATGCGACCAGCGTGACGTCGAGCTTCCGCTTCGCGATCAGCGACAACAGCAGGTCGAAGGGGCCTTCGAATACGTCGAGATGGACCTCGAATCCGCTCCTGCCGAGGGCTGCACCTTCAGCGCCGGCCGCGCTCGCTGCGGAGGTCACGGGCGGCGGGGCGGGCATGGCTCGACGGTAGCCCAGCCAGCGTCACCCGCCGGGCGGGTCGGCCGCGCCACGCCGACCTCGAAATCCGTCACCGCGACGCGGGTCAGAACGAGTGAAGAACGGCGTCCGTGATGGTCGTGACCAGCGACAGCAGCGGCGTCTGGTAGCCGCCGCCGATCGGCAGAAGGGCGAGCACGAGGAGCGCCACGATCCCCCAGTGCTCCTCCAGCAGCCGGTAGGCCAGCTGCCGGGCTCCGGGCGTGCGCGGCAGCACCGTCCACAAGGCCACACCCGTGGGCAGCGGCGGGATCGGCACCAGGCTCAGGATGGCGATCGCGAGGTTCTCGATGCCGAAGCCCAGGGCGACCTTCTCCGCGAAGGAGGTGGCGACCGCGTTGACGAAGCCCGGATCGACATGGAGGACCGAGATCGAGTCCATGACCCGCAACCCGATCCGCCCGGCTCCGGCCGCATAGACCGCCATGCCCGCCGCGCCGAGCGCCGCCGGGATCACGAACGACACGGCTGCCACCAGCCAGAGCTGGCGGTTGCGGCTGCGGCCGAATCCTCGCCGTACTTCCGGTCGCGGCGCCCAGCCGACCCCTGCCAGGACTGCCGAGACCGCGCTGTAGGGGTCGAGCCAGGCCCGGGGGTGCCAAAACGGGACCGGAAATCGGGTGTTGCGCTCCAGCAGCCGCGTAGCGCCGCTCAGCGCGATCATGCCTACTGCGAAGCCGAGGACCAGGCCCAGCAGAACCGCAGGTTGACGTAATGCGTAGAGCACTCGGCTCTCCCCGCCCTGTTCGGCAGCCGGATCTACCGGCCGCGCAGCCGTCGGACGAGGATGCTCTGCTCGCCCTTGGACTCGAGGTCGGCGAGCACCACGGCGAGGGCTTCTCGCACGATCCGGCCGCGATCGACCGCGAGCGAGTGCTCGGCCCGCAGGATCAGCCGGGCATGCTCGAGGTCGACGAGCTCGCTCGGCGAGACGTAGACGGTGATCTTCTCCTCGTGGCGCTGCCGGCCCGAGGGACGGCGGGGGCCGCTCGGGCGGGTCTGCGGCGCAGCGACAGCGGCCCGCTCGGGGACTTCGGCCGGCGCGGCAGTGCCGGCCAGCGGCAGCTGTCCGGACTCCAGCAGCAGGGTGTCACCGTCGGCGTCTTCCGCGGGACGTTGGACGGAGCCGGTCGAGCGAAACAGCTCGTCGGCTCCCGGCAGGGCTACGCGGCGAGGCATCGCGCGACCACCTCTCGGGCCAGGTCTCGGTAGGCGTTGGCGCCCACCGAGGACGACGCGAACGTCGTGATCGGCTCCCCTGCGACAGTCGTCTCGGGGAAACGGACGGTGCGGTTGATCACCGTGTGAAACACCTTGTCGCCGAACGCCTGCACCACGCGACCGAGGACCTCTCGGCCGTGCAGCGTGCGACTGTCGTACATTGTGGCGAGAATCCCCTCAAGTTGAAGTTGAGGGTTCAACCGCTCACTGACCTTCTCTATCGTCTGGATCAGGAGCGCGACACCGCGCAGCGAGAAGTATTCGCACTCAAGCGGGATGATGACCCCGTCCGCCGCGGTCAGCGCATTGATGGTGAGCAGGCCGAGCGACGGCTGGCAGTCGATGAGAATGACGTCGTAGTCGTCGACGAGCGGCTCGAGCAGCCGCTTGAGGGTCTGCTCGCGGGCGACCTCCCCGACCAGCTGGACCTCGGCCGCCGACAGGTCGATGTTCGACGGCAGCAGGTCCATGCCGGCGTTCGTCTTCAGCAGGATGTCGTCGGCGGTGACGGACCGCTCCATCAGCGCGTTGTAGATCGTCTGGTCGAGCTCGAGCGGGTTGACCCCCAGCCCGACCGACAGGGCGCCCTGGGGGTCGAAGTCCACGAGCAGGACCTTGCGGCCGAACTCCGTCAGCGCGGCTCCGAGGTTGATCGTGGTGGTGGTCTTGCCGACCCCACCCTTCTGGTTGCACAAGGCAAGGATCACTGCGGGTCCGTGCTCGGTGAGCGGCTTCGGGTCCCGAAGCTTCGGCATCGGTCGTCCGGTCGGACCGAGCTCTCGCGGCGGACGGCTCCGCGTGGCCGGGGAAGTCGACATATCGTCCTCTCGACAGACCGACAACGCGATTTCTCGCGTTACGGATTCAGCGACGAGTCGGGAACCTAGCCCGCGGCCATGCCTCTTGGCAACCGCCCCAGGGGTGAACCGGGATCCCATCCGTCACATGCGTAACGGGTTACCCACAGCTTGCTGCTAGTCGCGGGCGCGCGGATGAGCCGTGGCGTAGACCTCGCGGAGCCGGTCGACGGTCACCAATGTGTAGACCTGGGTGGTGGTCACCGAGGCGTGTCCGAGCAGCTCCTGCACCACCCGGACGTCGGCGCCACCGTCCAGCAGGTGGGTGGCGAAGGAGTGCCGCAGGCTGTGCGGCCCGACCGCGGCACGAATTCCGGCCCGGTCGGCAACCTCCCGCAGGATCGTCCACGCGCTCTGCCGCGAGAGCCGGCCACCGCGGAGATTCAGGAACAGTGCGCCGCGCCCGGCACCGCGCCCGACGAGCGCCGGCCGGCCGCGGACGAGGTACGCCTCGATCGCCTCCAAAGCGTACGAGCCGATCGGAACCACCCGGTCCTTCCCGCCCTTGCCGTGCAGCATGACCGCGGCCGCCTGCCGGTCGAGGTCATCGACGTCGAGGCCCACCGCCTCGCTCACCCGGGCGCCGGTGCCGTAGAGGAACTCGAGGAGCGCGGCATCGCGCAGCGACTTGGGCGTGCCGTCGAAGGCTGCCGCCTCGAGCATCGCCAGTACATCGTCGACCGGCAAGGCGTGCGGCAGCCGGCGGGGCGGCGTCGGCGGCCGCACCGAGGCGGCCGGGTCCGACCCCGTCAGGCCCTCACGCATTGCGAAGCGGTGCATCCCCCGCACGGCGACCACCGCGCGGGCCGCCGAGGAGGCGGCGAGCGCCGGCCGATCCGGGGCGCCGGCGCGCAGCTCGGCAAGGAAGCCCGCGACATCACGCTCGCTGACGTCGGCGACTTCGGTCACCCCGCGGTCGGCGAGGTACGCCGCGTACCGATTCAGATCCCGCCGGTACGCGTTCGTGCTGTTAAGGCTCAACCCACGCTCGACCTTGAGATGGTCGAGGAACGTCTGGGCCAGTTCAGTGGGGCGCATCCGGACGACCGCTCAACACCCAGGGGTCAAGCCAGCACCTCAGCCAGCTTGCGGTGAGGCAGTCCATGCGCCTCGGCGACCGGGGCACAGACCACCTCCCCGGCAACGACATTGAGGCCCGCGGCAAGCGCGGCATCGTCGCGGGCGGCCTGCCGCCAGCCGACACCGGCGATCCGCTCGGCGTAGGGCAGGGTGACGTTGGTGAGCGCATAGGTCGAGGTGTGCGGCACGGCGCCCGGCATGTTCGCCACGCAGTAGAACACCGCCTCGTGCACCCGGAACGTCGGATGCGAGTGGGTGGTGGGCCGGGTGGACTCGAAGCAACCGCCTTGGTCCACGGCGATGTCGACCAGGACCGCCCCGGGCTTCATGCAGGCGACGAGGTCGTCGGAGACGAGGGTCGGCGCCTTGGCGCCGGGCACCAGTACCGCGCCGATGACCAGGTCGGCGTCCAGGCACGCCTTCTCGACCTCGTAGGCGTTGGACGCGACGGTCTGCAGGTGGCCCTGGTAGATCCGGTCGGACTGGCGCAGCTTGTCGATGTTCTTGTCGAGCAGGAGCACCTCGGCTTGCATGCCGAGTGCGATCGCGGCGGCATTCATCCCCGAGACGCCCGCTCCGAGCACCACGACCTTCGCGGCGTACACCCCGGACACGCCACCCATCAGCACGCCGCGGCCGCCACTCTCCCGCTGCAGGTGGTGGGCGCCGACCTGCGGAGCCATCCGGCCGGCGACCTCGCTCATGGGGGCGAGCAGTGGCAGCGAGCCGTCGGCGAGCTGGACGGTCTCGTACCCGACCGCCGTCGTGCCGGAGGCGATGAGCGCCTTGGTGCACTCCTCGCTCGCAGCAAGGTGCAGGTACGTGAACAGCACCTGGTCGGCACGCATCCGGTGGTACTCCTCGGCGACCGGCTCCTTGACCTTGCAGACGAGCTCGGCTTCACCCCACACCGCGTCGGCGTCGGGCAGGATCTGCGCGCCGGCCGCGACGAAGTCGGCGTCAGGGATCGACGAGCCGATGCCCGCCTCATGCTCGATGACGACGTCGTGTCCCATCCGGGTCAGCTCGTTCACCCCGGCGGGGGTGATGGCGACCCGAAACTCGCTGTCCTTGACCTCGCGCGGGATCCCGACCTTCACGACCTCAGCGTGTCACGCAGGCGCGCAAAACCGCGACATCCCGCGATTGCCATTGCTGCGGGCTCTATCCCGGCGCAGTGGCAGTCGCGGCACCCGAGCCCGGGAAGTCGGACATCTCGGGCCACGGCGCGTCCGATCGCCGCAAGCCGACGAAGGTCTCGTCGTACGCCGCCGCCGCGGCGAGGATCCCCATTACCGCCAGCGGGTTGTGGAGCCGACCGCCCAGGACGGCGGCAACGGCCTCCGGGAGGGGCACCCACTTCACCGGCATGTCCGCCTCCTCGTGCTCGCCGGCGAACCTGGGCTGTTGCGCTTCACGCACCTCCCGGGCGAGGTAGATCCGCACCGCCTCGTCGGTCATCCCCGGCGAGGTGTAGGCGTCGACCAGCACGTCCCACCGGTCAGCCTCGAGATGTGCTTCTTCGTAGAGCTCGCGGCGAGCCGCTACCAGCGGGTCCTCCCCCACGACGTCGAGCAAACCGGCGGGTGGCTCCCACAGCCGCCGACCGGTGGCATGGCGGTACTGGTGGATGAGGAGCACCCGGCCGTTGTCATCGATCGCGATGATCCCGACGGCGCCGGGGTGCACCACGACGTCGCGCGTCGCCTCCCCGCCGTCGGGCATGCGGACCCGGTCGGTGCGGACGTCGATGACCCGGCCGGATCGGAACACGACCTGTGACTCAGCAGCCGGGTAGTCCGACGTCAGCTCATCGGCGAACTCGGACACGGTCGACGCTACTGAGCTAGGAGGCTACGGAAACGCCGCCGGCCGGCAACCGAAGCGAGCCGACCTCCGCCTGCGCCGCGTTCGCGCGGTCGAGGGCGGCGGCCACGAACCCGGTGAACAGCGGATGCGCCCGAGTCGGCCGAGACTTGAACTCCGGATGCGCCTGGGTGCCCACGAAGAACGGGTGAACCTCCCGCGGCAGCTCACCGAACTCGACCAGCCGGCCGTCCGGCGACGTGCCGGAGAAGACGAAGCCCGCGCCCTCGAGCCGGTCGCGGTAGTCGTTGGCCACCTCGTAGCGATGCCGGTGGCGCTCGGCCACCCGCGTCGAACCGTACGCCGCCGCGACGAGCGATCCCTCGAGCAGCTGCGCCGGGTACGACCCGAGCCGCATCGTGCCGCCCATGTCCCGCTCCCCCGCGACCACGTCGAGCTGGTCGGCCATCGTGGCGATCACCGCGTGCGGCGTGTCCGGGTCGAACTCGGCGGAGTTGGCGCCTTCCAGCCCGGCGAGGTTGCGGGCCACGTCGATCACCATGCACTGCAGGCCGAGGCACAACCCGAGCGTGGGGATCCGGCGCTCGCGGGCATGACGAACGGCACCGAGCTTGCCCTCGATCCCGCGTACCCCGAACCCGCCGGGAACGAGCACGCCGTCGACGCCGTCCAGCGTCGCCGCCGCTCGCTCGGGCGTCTCACAGTCATCGGAGGTCACCCAGCGGATGTCGATCGCCGAGTCGTTGGCCGCGCCGGCCGCCCGCAACGCCTCGGTCACGGACAGGTAGGCGTCGGGCAGGTCGACGTACTTTCCGACCAGCGCGATCGTCACCCGCTGCCGCGGCCGGTGGATGCGACGCAGCAGGTCGTCCCACTCGGTCCAGTCGACGTCGCGGAACGGCAGACCCAGCCGGCGGACGACGTACGCGTCGAGCCCCTCGCCGTGGAGGACCTTCGGGATGTCGTAGATCGACGCGGCATCCGGGGCGGAGACGACAGCCTCGTTGTCGACGTCGCAGGTCTGCGCGATCTTGCGCTTCATGTTGTCCGGGATCGGCCGGTCGGAGCGGCAGACGATCGCATCGGGTGTGATGCCGATGGAGCGCAGCGACTGCACCGAGTGCTGGGTCGGCTTGCTCTTCTGCTCTCCGGACGGCGCGAGGTACGGCACGAGCGAGACGTGAAGGAAGAACACGTTGTCGCGGCCGACCTCTTGCCTGACCTGGCGCGCCGCCTCGAGGAACGGCAGCGACTCGATGTCGCCGACGGTGCCGCCGATCTCGGTGATCACCACATCGACGTCGTCCGTCGCCATCGCCCGGATCCGGGCCTTGATCTCGTTGGTGATGTGCGGGATCACCTGCACGGTGTCGCCGAGGTACTCGCCGCGGCGTTCCTTGGCGATCACCTCCGAGTAGACCTGCCCGGTCGTGACGTTGGCCGCGCCGTACAGCTCCTCGTCGAGGAAGCGCTCGTAGTGACCGATGTCCAGGTCGGTCTCCGCGCCGTCCTCGGTCACGAAGACCTCACCGTGCTGGAACGGGTTCATCGTCCCGGGATCGACGTTGAGGTAGGGATCCAGCTTCTGCATCGTCACGCGCAACCCGCGCGACTTGAGCAGTCGGCCCAGGCTGGAGGCGGTGAGCCCCTTCCCCAGGCTGGAGGCAACGCCTCCGGTGACGAACACGTGCCGGACGGCGCCAGCGTTACCCGCTGTGCCACCTCCGGAGGACCGATCCAGGGCGCCTCGACTCACGGAAGTTCACGGTAACACCCGTCCGTGACAGCCCGGTTACGGCGCGCCTCCGACACGAGGCAATCCGTCACTAATCGCGGAGAAGAACCCGATAGGTCGCCGCGAGCGCGGCAATCGACTCCTCGACGGTCGGCCAGGTCGCCGCCCGCGCTTTGCCTGCCGTCGCGAGCTGCGCGCGCAGGTCCGCATCGCCCACCAGCCGCAGGACGGCTTCCCGCAGCGCCGGCGGATCACCAACCGGAACGAACGACGCCGCAGCCCCGACGAGATCGGGCAGGCCGCCGACCGGCGTCGTCACAAGTGGCACACCAGCCCGCAGCGCCTCCTGCGCCACCAGCGACCGCGCCTCCCACTCGCTCGCCAGCACGACCACATCAGCGGCCGCCAGCAGGTCGGCGACGTCGTCCCTCGCACCGAGGAACCGGACCCACGCGTGTGCCGCCTCGGCCCGCGCCTTCAGCGCCGCCTGATCGGGACCAGAACCGGCGATGATCACCGCGGGTCCCCGCTCGCCGCGGTCCTGCCAGCCCGCGGCAGCGTCGATCAGGACGTCGAAGCGCTTCTGCGCCTGCAGCCGTCCGATCGCCAGCACCATCGGACGCGAGCCCACCTGCAGGTCGTCGCGAGTCTCCTCCCGGGAGCGTGACGCCGGCGGGAGCGGAGGTGCGACCACGAACGTGTCCTGCGCGTGGCGGGCGCCCGCGCGACGAGCGGCAGCGGTCAGGTCGGGGGACGCGCCGAGGGTCAGGTCGGCCCGGCGAGCGGCGTAGCCGGCCGCGATGCGATGGGCAGTGAGGCGGACGCCGCCCACGAGCGGCGCGTTGTGCCAGGTGACGACGACTGGCGTCCGCCGGTTCGCCGCAGCCGCCAGCACGCCGGAGCGCAGGCCGTGCGCGTGAACCACATCGGCGTCGCCCACCAGGGGCCGCAGCGCACGGCGTGCGGCGACCGCATTACCGACCGGAATCTCGTGACTCACGACATCGGAGACGGCGCCGACCGTCTCGAGTGCCGAGACCGGGCCTGCCACGGAGACCTCGACGCCCAGCTGCGGCAGGCGCTCGGCGAGGAGTGCGACGTGGCGGCCGATCCCGCCCGTCGTCTCGGCAAGGGTCAGCAGCAGCCGAATCGTCCGGTCAGCCACGCCGGCTCCGAAGCCGCTGCAGGACCGATCCCAATGTGGCGCGGTCGACAGCAGCAGCCGCAGCCAGATAGACGGCCAGCGTGGCGAGCCCGACCACGACAGCCGCCCACGCGTTGCGGGCCACCCCATGCCCGGTCAAGGGATGCGCAAGCAGCCAGCCGCACAGCCCGGCGAAACCAGCGCCGACGACACCGGCGGCGGCCGCCTGTCGCAGCCCCTCCAGCACGGACGCTCCCGCCGAGCGCGCCACCGCCACGAGCAGCCAGCAACCGGCCACTGTCACCCCCACGGAGGTGCCGATGCCGATCGCCGCGACCGTCCACGCCCGCGGCATAACGCCCGCCAGCACGATGTCGAGGACGATCGCGACCAGCCAGCCGCCCAACGCGGCCGTTGCGGGCGTTCGGTTGTTGCCCTGCGCGTACAGGCTGCGCGACATCAACGCCACCAGTGCGTATCCCGGCAGCCCGAGCGCGAACGTGATCAGCGCACGTACCAGGATGTTCGGGTCGACATGGCCGGGAGCGCCGAGGATGACGACACGCGCCAGCGGCGCCGCACTCGCGGCCATCACCGCCGCGGCCGCACCGACGACGACGAGCATCACGCGAGTGGTGCGGGCGAGGGTCTCGGCGTACGCCGTCCGCGCGCCGGACTGCCAGGCAGCGCTGAGGCCCGGGTACGCGCTCGTCGCGAGCGGTACGGCGGCGACCGCCCACGGGACGGTGAACACGGTCCACGCGAGGTTGTAGAGCACCACGGCACCGTCGGTGCCCCGATCGTTCGCGAGCCGCAAGACGACTGCGGTCGCGAGGTCCTGGCTGCCCAGCACCAACGCACCGGACAGCGCCATCCGGCGCACCCGGGCAGCGACCCCGGGCGGGAAGCGATAGCTCGGCCGGACGCGCAGCCGGATCCGCCACGATGGGACAAGCATCGGCAGGACGAGGGAGGCCACGCCGAGGGTCGTCCCCACTGACAGCACGAGCTCGTGGCTGCGCGACAGCGTGGTGAGGCCGGTCTCGTCGTGCGTGGCCACGGCGGCGAACGTCGCGTACGCGCCGATGACGACAAGGCTCGAGATCAGCGGGCCGAGCGCCGGGCCGAGGAAGCGCCGGTGGCCCTGCAGCACTCCGATCAGAACAACCGCCACGCCGTAGATGACGACCTGCGGCATGAAGACCGCGAGCATCCGCGCACCGACCGCCACCTCCTGTGCCGCGGCGCATCCGGGATGGCCGTTGCCGACGAGCAGCCGCATCAAGGGATGCGTGAGCAGCAGCCCGAGCAGCATGACGGGCACCAGCAGCGTCGCTGCCCAGGTCAGCAGTGCCGATGTCGTGCGACCGACGGTCTCGCGATCGTCCGCCGACGCCGCAGGTGCGATGAGCGGTACGACGAGACTGGACAGCGCGCCGCCGGCGACGATGTCGAAGACGATGTTCGGCACCGTGTTGGCGGTGAAGTAGGTGTCGCCGAGGCAGCTCGGTCCCACGGTCCGGGCGAAGACGATCACCCGCGCGAATCCAGCGGCACGCGCGATCGCGGTGACGACCGCGATCGCAACGGCGGCGCGGAGGATTCCTGAACCGGGCCGGCCCGGGTCTCCCCCAGGACGAGGTACGGGTCCGTCGACCGGACCGGCAGCCGACACGCGCTTAGCTGGCCCGCCCCAGGCGGTCGAGGCGACGGAGCACTGGGTTCGCCTCGATCACCGCGCTGAAGCTGGTGCGCTCACTGGCGAGCGTCGCACCGACGACGGCCGTCGCGGCCGCGAGCCGAGTGAGACGTGACGGCCGCATCGCGAGTGACCATCCGATCGTCGCGCCGAGCGCGCCCGCGCCGCAGTCGCCGAGCATGGCCTGCTCCCGGACGTCCGGGACGATCGCCGCGCTCACCGCGCCGCCGGCCGCCCCAGCGATGGCGCGAGCCGGCGCCGGGCCGATCCGGCTCAGCACCGCGGCCGTGACCCCGGTCACCTTCGCGGCGCGGCCCGGCCGCAGATCGAACAGGTTCACGAGGTTGGCGCTGCCGGCGACGAGCACGGTGCCGAGCGCCACGTCGACCGGCTTCCGCGAGTGGCGGGCGGAGCTGAGCGCGGCGACGCCCGCCATGGTCACGAGCTTCACCAGCCCGGTGGTGACGCGGCCTTCCCGCAGCGCCCGTAGGTGGCCGCGCAGCCCGCGGGCGTGACTGTCGCCGTAGCGGTCGTCGTACCCGCCGACTGCACCGATCGCGGCCACGGCGAGCACAGCCGAGGTGCGCCGCGAGGATCCAGCTGCCGCAACGCCGAGCGTTGCACCTGCTGCGACGGCCGGGCCGAGGAGCAGGCTGACCTCGCGATCGCGATAGTTGCGACGGACCCATGCCGGATCGGTGCCGGCCGGCGACTGGCGCAGCCACCACCATGCCGCGGCGGTGCCCCCCGCCGCCACCCATCCCGCAATGCGCACGCGAGCAGTCCGCCGCGGGCTCACGGTGCCGCGCTCTGCGTGGGCAGCGGCGGTGACTCGGAGCCGCCGTAGCTGCCGGTCGAGCCGCTGGGGGCCACCGAGAGCGCAATGACCACAGCGACACGACCGACCGCGGTGTCGTCCGCGTCGACGGTCGAGACCGTCTTCGCAAGGGCGCTGTCGCCCCGCATCGCTGCCAGCGGCCCGCCGTTGCTGACGTCCGCCAGGGTGGGAGCAGCGACAACCAGACCGCTCGACCAGTGGCGCAACGCGCGGGCGAGCCCGATGAGGTCGTTGTTCCGGGCAACGGTGACCGAGGAGTTGTCCGGCGCGCCGCCGAGCGGCACCAGGAGGACCGCGAGGTCGGCGGCACGGACCGGTGTCTGCCCCGACACGGTGATCATCTTGCCGTCGCTGAGAGTGCTGAGCACCGTCTCGATCCGCCGCGCCGACGGGAGCTGGGCGCCGGGTCTGCTAACCAGCGCGCGAGCGAGCTCGACGCTGGCCTGGCCGGCCCCGTTCGTCTTTGGCAGCGGGTGAGAGCCGGCGAGCTGGGCCGCGAGCTGGCCCCACGTCAGGTCCTGCGACGCATCGAGAAACCCGTTCTGCATCCGGACGTCGGCGGTGACCGTCGCGCCGGCTGCGGTGAGCGTGCTGATCATCTGGTCCCTGGTGCCGCTGTCGACGCCGGGAGCGGACACGAGCGCCACGCCCGCGTCGGCGAGCTTGCCGGCGACGGCGTACGGCTCAACCGACGTCGCGAACGCTTGCGCCTGTTTCAGCTCGCTGTTCACCGTGTCGTTCTCGCTCTGCAGCGCGTGGTTGCGCGCGATGACGCTGTCGGCCTGCTTGCGCAGGTTGTGCGTAACCGTGCTCTGCAAGGTCGTACTGCCGAGAAACAGACCCAGCGCCAGCGCCAGGAAGACGGCGACCAGCGAGACGATGTGGTATCTGAAATCGATCACAGCAGCCCGTGCAGCCAGCGGACGAAACGGTCCCAGTCGCTGGAGAAGTACTCGCGGTAGAGACTGCCGCCGGGTGTGACGTAGAGCGCGATAATGAACGCCAGCGCGGTCGCGAGCACCAGTACGACAAGGCTGTACGCCGGGATCCGCTGCCGGTACAGCCGGCTCACGCCTTTCGCGTCGACCAGCTTCCCGCCGACGCGCAGCCTCGTGAGGAAGGTGCTCGCCATGCCGGCTCGTCCCTTGTCGAGGAACTCGATCAAGGTCGCGTGCGTGCCGACCGCCACAATGAGGTCCGCACCGCCCTCATCGGCGAGCAGCAGCGCGACGTCTTCACTCGTTCCCGCGGCGGGGAACACAACGGGGTCCACCCCGAGCTCCTGCACCCGGGCCAGACCCGGAGCCGTGCCGTCGCGGTACGCGTGCACGACGATCTCGGCGCCACACTTGAGCGCGGTGTCCGAGACAGAGTCCATGTCGCCGACAATGACGTGCGGACGCAGCCCTTCCTCGAGAAGTGCATCGGCGCCGCCGTCCACGCCGATCAGCAGCGGCTTGTACTCCCGGACGTAGTGCCGCAGCGCGATCAGGTCCTCACGGTAGTGGTAGCCGCGAACCACGACGAGCACGTGGCGGCCTTCGAAGGACGTGCGCAGCTCCGGTACGCCGATGCCGTCGAGCAGCAGGTCGCGCTCGCGACGCAGGTACTCCATCGTGTTGGAGGCAAACGCCTCGAGCTGCGATGCGAGACCAGCCCGCGCATCCGTCATCGCCGTCGCGACGGACTCCTCGGTCTGCCGTTGACCGGAGACGATGATGAGACCGTCCAGGTCGTACACCGTGTCACCGTCGACGCGGACGTAGTCGCCCTCGCGGAGCTGCGAGAACGCACTCGGCCCGACGTCGTCGATCAGCGGGATGCCGGCTTCGAGCAGGATCGACGGCCCGAGGTTCGGGTAGCGACCGGAGATGCTCGGCGCCGCGTTGACGACCGCGCCGACCTGCCGCGAGACGAGTCCCTCGGCTCCCACCCGATCGAGGTCGACGTGGTCGATGACCGCGATGTCGCCGGGGTGCAGCCGCCGGCTCAGATTCTTGGTACGGCGATCCAGGCGCACCTGACCCACCACGCCCGGCGGCTGGTCGCCAGGGCGGGTCCGCCGAAGAGTTGCGAGCCGCATCGAATCGAAGTCTGCCAGAGCGCGATCTAACGCCCTGAGCCTTTCACTGCCGGCGGCTTCGCCTTGGCGGCGTCGGCCAGCGCAACCAGCTCTTCCGCGTGGCCGCGCGCGAGCGCTGAGTCCTCCTGGCCGCCGAGCATGCGGGAGAGCTCGCGCAGCCTCGTTTCGCCGTCAGCGACCGTGACGGCAGTCGCGGTCACGACGCCGCGATCGGGTTTGGCCACCACCACATGCCGGTCCGCGAACGCGGCCACCTGCGGCAGGTGGGTGACGACGAGCACCTGAGCCGAGGTGGCAAGTGCCGCCAGCCGCCGCCCGACCTCGACGGCGGCGCGGCCACCGACACCGGCGTCGACCTCGTCGAAGACGAAGGTGGGCACCGGATCCGCTCCGGCAAGGACGATCTCGAGCGCGAGCATCACCCGCGACAGCTCGCCACCCGAGGCACCGCGGTGCAACGGCCGGGCGGGTGCACCCTCATGCGCAACCAGCTGGAACTCGACGTCGTCGATGCCGGACGGGCCGAATGCCACGCCGGCGCCGTCGACCACGATGCCGTGTGGGTCGTCGCGACGGCCGAGCGCCACCGGAACGGCGGCGTGCGGCATCGCCAACCCGGCAAGCTCCGCACCCACCGCCGACTCGAGCCGGGCGGCGGCCGCGCCGCGCAGCCGGGAGAGCTCACCGGCCGCCTCGGTCAACCGGCGCAGCACCGCGTCGCGGCGTTCGCCAAGCGCTGTCATCAGGCCGTCGTCGTCGGACAGCGACCCCAGACGGGCGCGCGCCTGCTCCGCCCAGGCCAGAACGGCAGCGGCATCCGGCCCGTAGCGCTTGGTGAGCGCGCTCAGCTGCGAGATCCGCTCCTGTACGACGGCGAGCCGCGTCGGGTCTGCTTCGAGGCGGTCGAGATAGCCCGCGACATCCGCCGCCACATCCGACAGCTGATAGGACACCTCCGCCAGCCGGGTCGCGAGCGCATCCAACGCCGGGTCGTAGCCCGACACCGCCTCGAGCTCGCGGCGAGCGACTGCGACGAGCTCGAGCGCATCGGCTCCGGAGTCCCCCGCGTCCGCGTCGCCGTGAAGGGCGCGCCGGGCCGCCCCGGCCGCCGCGCGAAGCGCCTCGGCGTGGCTCAGCCGCGCCAGCTCCGCAGCGAGGGCGACGTCCTCACCTACCACCGGCTCGACCGCGTCGATGTCCGCCACGCCGTGGCGCAGTGCGTCGGCTTCCAGCATCCGCTCGCGGCGGTTGCCGCTCACCTGCTCCAGCTCGGCTCGTACGGCGGCAAGCTCGGCGAACGCCTCGCGGTAGGCGGAGAGCGCCGCGGCCGCGGGAGCGCCCGCGTAGCGGTCGAGCACACCGCGTTGCACGCTTGGGCGCAGCAGGCCGCGCTGGTCGGACTGGCCGTGCACGGTGATCAGCTCGTCGGCAAGGGTCGCGAGCACAGCCGCGGGAACCGACCGGCCGCCGACGTACGCCCGTGACCGGCCGTCCGCCGAGATCGTCCGCGCGACCACCAGCTCGTCGCCGTCGAGCTGCCCACCGCTGTCATCCACGATCGCCGCAACCGCGCCGTCCGGCGCCACACGGAAGCGCCCCTCCACCTCCGTCCGGTCGTGACCGCCGCGGACCAGGGCAGCATCGGAACGACCGCCAAGCAGCAGGCCCAGCCCGGTGAGCAGCATGGTCTTGCCGGCGCCGGTCTCACCGGTGATCGCCGTGAAGCCGGGGCCGAGCTCGAGGGTCGCCTCGTCGATGGCGCCGAGACCGCGAAGCCGCAGCTCGATCAGCACAGGTCGAGCCTATGGCGGCGCAGAGACATGACCGCTCGCGACGCGCGACAACGCACTGGAGACGATGGGACGATCAGCGTGAGCGGATCAACCGCTGCGTCAGCGCCCGCTCCAGCCCTTGACCGGCAGCTGGAACTTGTCCACGAGCCGGTCGGTGAACGGGGCGGTGCGCAACCGCACCAGCCGGACCGGCTCCGCACCCGCCACGATCTCGAGCCGGTCGTGCGGTCCCAGGACATGGGTACGTCGACCGTCGCAGAACATGATCGCGGGCGATGCCGCGTCGGTGATCTCGATCGCGACCGTCGAGGCCGGCGACACGACCAGCGGCCGGGCGAACAACGCGTGCGCGCTGATCGGCACGACGAGCAGTGCCTGCACCGACGGCCAGACAACCGGACCGCCGGCTGAGAACGCGTAGGCGGTGGATCCGGTCGGTGTCGCGCACACCAAGCCGTCGCATCCCCAGCGGGACAACGGCCGGCCATCGATCTCGAGGATGAGATTGACCATGTGCTCGCGGCTGTCCTTCTCGACGGACACGTCGTTGAGGGCCCAGTCGCGCAGGATCTCCTCGTCGCCGCGGAAGACCCGGACGTCGAGCGCCAGCCGCTCCTCGACGGCGTACTCGCCGGCGAGGATCTTCGCGGCTGTGGTGTCGAGCGAGATCGGGTCGGCTTCGGCGAGGAACCCGACATGCCCGAGGTTGACACCGAGCAAGGGAGTTCTTGCCGTTCGCGCGTACTCAGCCGCACGAAGCAGCGTGCCGTCGCCACCGAACGCGATGACCAGCTCGGTTCCGCGCGCCGCCTCCAGGTCGTCGGGGACGACAACGACGCCGTCGCAGCCGAGATCCTCGGCTTCGCCCGCCAAGATCCGGACTTTCATGCCGGCCGCGATCAGCAGCTCGCTGAGCTCGCGCGCGGCAGCTCCGGCGCCCGGCCGTTTGACGTGAACGACGAGCAGCACTGACCTCTCGCTCGGCGCGCTCATTGCGGACCGGCCGCGATCGCGACGCGGAGCGTCTCGTCGTCGAGCGGATCGGCACCGCCGCGCAACCACAGGAAGTACTCCACGTTGCCCGAGGGTCCCGGCAACGGGCTCGCCACCACGCCGGCGGTCCCGAAGCCCTGCGTCAGGGCGTGCGCAGCGACGCGGGTAACGGCGGCGGCGCGCACCTCCGGGTCGCGGACGACGCCGCCGGAGCCGACAGCGTCGCGACCGGCCTCGAACTGTGGCTTCACCATCACGACCATGTCGCCGCCGGCCGCGAGGCAGCCCGCCAGCGGCTCGAGGACGAGAGTGAGCGAGATGAAGGACAGGTCTGCCACGACGAGGTCGACTAGCCCGCCGATGGCCTCAGGTGTGAGGGTGCGCACGTTGGTGCGGTCGAGCACCGTCACGCGGGGATCTTGCGTCAACGACCAGGCCAGCTGGCCGTAGCCCACGTCCACGGCCACCACCTCACGCGCGTCACGCCGGAGCAGCACCTGGGTGAAGCCGCCGGTCGATGCACCTGCATCGAGGCAACGTCGCCCCGCGACCGGCAGCGCCGGCCAGTGGTCGAGCGCGCCGGCGAGCTTGTGGGCGCCGCGTGAGACGGAGTCGTCGGACTCCCCACTGGCAACGAGCAACGGGGTGCCGGCGTCGACGGCGGTCGCCGCCTTCTGGGCCGGCATGCCAGCGACCTTCACCCGACCGGCGTTGACGAGATCGACCGCGTCCTGGCGGGACCGGGCGAGGCCGCGCCGGACCAGCTCCGCGTCGAGTCGCGCCTTCCTGCTCACTCTTCGAGCTCGGCCAGAGCCTCGTGCAGCTGGCGTTGAACGTCGTCGAAGATCTCGACGTGCGCCTCGACAGCCGCGCCGTCGAGGTCGCGCAACCGCTCCAGCGCGGCGTCCACTGCCGCGACGCCGGTGGGCTCGTCCGCCACGCCGCTGCCGGTGTCGGGTGCGGTTTCCGACGCCATGTCAGCGGCGTCTTCCATCACGGCGGGGCCCGGTGTTCCGGCCGCCTCGCGAGCAGCGTCGTCCACGCTGTTGACGGTAGCCGACCAGGCGTCACGGAGGGCGCGACGCCGGACTCGATTAGCGTGGCCCCGACGAGGCGCAGCCGTGGCCCGCGGCTGCCAGGGACCGGCAAGGAGCGGCAGGTGGCGACGGTCAGGCAGTGCCGCGCAGCCATCAGCCGGCTGACCAAGCAGCTCGACGGGGTCGATCCGGCGCTGCGCGAGAAGCACGTCCCGCAGCGCGTCGTGCTGTGCCGGGTCCGGGACCTCGACGTCGTCTTCACAGCCCGGCTCGACGCCGACGGCGTGCACGACCTGGCGCAGTGCGACCCGGCGGACGAGCCGGCGGCCGACGTACGCCTCGCGATGGACAGCGACGAGCTCATCGCTCTCGCCAACGGCACCGAGGACTTTCTGACCGGGTGGCTGCGCGGCCGGATCCACGTGTCGGCGTCGATGCGCGACATGCTGCGGCTGCGGTCGCTGTTCGGGTTGTAGTCCCGCCGCGGCGGCGGCAAGCAGCGAGCCGTAGCATCCCGGCATGACCCAGCCTGGTCCCTCGAACAGCGTCCCGCGCCCCGACGGTCTCGTGCTGGCACCGTTCCGGGCGCTTCGCTACGCGGCTGGGGCCGCCCTCGACACCGTTCTCGCACCGCCGTACGACGTGATCGACGCCGGCCAGCAGGCGGAGCTCGAGGCACGGTCCGAGCACAATATGGTGCGCCTCACGCTGCCGCGCGACGACGCCGGTCCCGACAGCCGCTACGCCGCCGCCGGGCGGCTGCTCGCACAGTGGCGGGCCGACGGCGTGCTGCGCGCCGATGACGAAGCCGCGGTCTACGTCTACGAGCAGCAGGCGGGTGGCCACACCCAGCGCGGCCTCGTCGGCGCAATCGGCCTCACCCCGGCGGAAGACCAGATCGTGCTCCCGCACGAGAACACGATGGCCGGTCCCGTGGCGGACCGGCTCGCCCTGATGGCCGCCACCCAGGCCGACCTCGAGATGATCTTCCTCGTCTACGAAGGCGGCGGCGCGGCCAGCCGGGCGGTGGCGGATGCCGCGGAGCGGCCGCCGCTGGTCGAGACCACCACTACCGACGGGGTGCGGCACCGGGTCTGGGCCATTACCGACCCCGCGGCCCTCGATGCGATCGCGGCCGACCTCCACCCGCGGCGTGCCGTCATCGCCGACGGCCACCATCGCTACGCGACGTTCCTGCGCTATCAGGCCGACCGCCACGCGGCGGGCGACGGGAGCGGCCCATGGGACCAGGGCGTCGCGTTCCTGGTCGACGGCTCGGCGTTCGGCCCCGAGGTGCACGCGATCCATCGCGCCATTCCCGGGCTGGCCCCCGCGGACGCCGCCGCACAGGCCGGCGACGGGTTCGCTGTGTCCCAGGTCGAAGGCGGGCTGCAGGCGGCACTCGAGGCGCTCGAACGCGCCGGCAAAGCGGGCACGGCCTTCGTCCTCACCGACGGCGAGTCGTCCTGGTTGCTCTCCGAGCCGGATGCCACCAAGCTCGCCGCGGCCATGCCCGCGGACCGATCCGCGGCGTGGCGCGCGCTCGACGTCGCCGTCGCGCACAGCTACCTGATCCGCGACCTCTGGGGACTCGACGACACCGAGCAGGTCGTGGAGTTCCATCACGACGTACCGGCGGCCGTCGCCGCTGCCCAGGCGAGCGGCGGAACAGCACTCCTGCTCAACCCGACGCCGGTCGCGGACGTCGCCGCCGTGGCCGCAGCCGGCGACCGGATGCCGCGGAAGTCGACGCTGTTCGTCCCGAAGCCGGCGACCGGTCTGTTGATCCGGGCGTTCGCCGACGCCGAGTAGCGCGCGCCGCTACCCCACCCTGACCGCTCGGGTGACCTCGACCTCGTAGCGGCTCGCGGTCCCGGTTCCCGAACGCCAGAACCGCCGGCGCAGCGAGCCTTCGACCGCGATGATGTCGCCGGGTTGCCACCTCAGCGCCGCGCGGCGGATGCGGGCGGGGAACGCAGAGCAGTCGATGACTTCGATGCCGGGGCGCGGGCCTGCCTGCGACCGGTCGACCACCAGCCGCCAGCTCACTATCTCGTCACCGCTCGGCAGGACCCGCTCGGTCGCTGCCATAGACAGCCGCCCGGTCACGTTCACCTCGTTGCGATGGTCAGTGGTGGGCCGGCGCTGCGCTGCGGGCTTCGCAGCGGGTCCTGCAGCCGTCATGTTCGTCTCCTCGGGGTTGGGGAGGCACGACGGTGGTCACCCCCGCTGACAGCAGCCGGCACCCCGCCGACGGGGTGTGGAAAAGGCAGCGCAGACTAGGGGTCGTGGATGCCGAACGCGTCGTCACCGCCGACCTTGGTCACGACGTGCACGGGTTGGACACGCTGATGTCCGGGTACGAGGGGATCACCGCCGGCTACCTGATCGCCAGCGACCGCCCTTGCCTCGTCGAGACCGGTACTGCGCGATCAGCACCGGCGGTCCAACGCGCGCTGGACGCATTGGGAATCGGGCGCAACGACCTCGCAACGATCGCCGTCACACACATCCACCTCGATCACGCCGGTGGGGTGGGTGACCTTGCCGCGGCTTACCCGAACGCCGAGATCGTGGTTCATCAGCGGGGCGCCCGCCATCTGGCCGACCCGGCGAAGCTGATGAGCAGCGCCCAGCGGGTGTTCGGTGAGCTGATGGACACGGTCTTCGGCGAGCTGCGGCCCACCGACAGCGGTCGGATCCGGGCGGTGGACGAGATCGGCTCCATCGACCTCGGCGGCGGCCGGACGCTGACGACGTACTACTCCCCTGGCCACGCGCAGCACCACGTCGGCCTGCTCGACTCGCACAGCGGCGACCTCTACGTCGGCGACGCCGCCGGCATCTTCATCCCCGAGACCGGCGCGATCCGCCCGTCGACGCCGCCCCCCGACTTCGACCTGGACACCGCCCTGGCATCGCTGCGCCACTTCGCGGATCTGGAGCCGCAGCGGCTGCTGTTCAGTCATTTCGGCCCCGTGACGCACGTGGGGCCTGCGCTCGACGAGGCGGCCGAAGAGCTGCTGGACTGGGTGGCAGGGGTGAAGGAAGCCCGCGCCAACGCGTTGGATCTCGACCACGCCGTGACGATGCTTCGCGAACGGACCGCCGAGCGGTACGGGCGGCTCTACACCGATCCGGAGCTTGACGCGAAGTTCGAGCTGCTGAACTCCACAGCTGCGAACATCAACGGGATCAACCGCTGGCTCGACCAGCTCGAGGCGGCCCAGGACACCTGACCGGGTATCGCGCGGATTCAGCGGAGCTCTTCGAGCCGCTCCTCCGCGTCGGTCTCGCCGTCGTCGTCGATCGAGGCCACTGCCGCGAACCACTTCTGTGCCTCGTCGGTCCGGCCGGCGTCGGCAAGGGCTGCGGCGTAGGCGTACCAGAGCCGCGCCGTCCACGGCGCGACCTCCTGGCGTCGCAGCGCCGGTCCTTGCAGGGCCACCACTGCCGCTTGCATCTCGCCGCGGTCGCGGCGCGCACCGGACTCGACGATGGCGAGCTCGACCCGCTCGGCCGGCGACAGCCGCCGCGCGTCCGGCTCCCGAACCAGCGCGAGGGCTCGCTCCGGGCGGCCGAGGCCGCGCTCGCAGTCGGCCAGGACGGGCAGGTACGACGGGTCGCCGGTCATCCGTCTCACGGCGCGCAGCTCCGACAGCGCGGTCTGGTAGTCGCCGGCGCGATAGGCCGCGACGCCGACCGCCTCACGGAGCACGGCGATCCGGGGCGCGAGCGCTCGGGCGAAGCGAGCGTGGGCGAGCGCGAGCTCAGGGTCGTCGTCGAGCGCCCGGCCGGCGGCGACCAGGTGGCGGGCGATCTTCTCGGCCAGGCCTTCGCTGAGGGTGCGCAGTCCGGCCCGAGCGGTGCGATCGAGCTCGCGGGCCTGGATGTCATCAGCCAGTGGCGGCTCCGGTGGCCGCGGCGGGCGGTCGTCACGCTGCGGCCGGGTGGGCCGGTCGTCACGCTGCGGCCGGGTGGGCCGCTCCTCACGCTGCGGCCGGGTGGGCCGGTCGTCGCGCTGCTGCCGCGGCGCCTGGCCAGGCCGGCCGGCGCGATCGGACCGGTTGCCGGTCGGGGGCTTCCCGGTGCGGCGCGGTGGACCGCCGCGACCTCTCCCCGACTCGCCGGGGGCGCCTGGCTGACGGCGGGACGGCGGCACGATCTGCTCCCTGTTTGCGTGTCGACAAAGCGGCTGAACGACCCAGACAACCACGAAGGGCCACCCGAGTTATCGGGTGGCCCTTCGTTGAAGATGTCCGGCGGCGTCCTACTCTCCCACCCCGTCTCCAGGGCAGTACCATCGGCGCTGCAGGGCTTAGCTTCCGGGTTCGGAATGGGACCGGGCGTTTCCCCTGCGCTATATGCCGCCGAAACTCTATTGAGATGTTGGTCGTCAACCGACCGCATCTCGGGAACCGCACAGTGGACGCGTAGCAGTAATTGTTGTAGTCAAGCCCTCGGCCTATTAGTACCGGTCAGCTCCATGCGTCGCCGCACTTCCACTTCCGGCCTATCAACCCGCTGATCTGGCGGGGGCCTTACCAGGTTGACCCTGTGGGAGACCTCATCTTGAAGCGAGCTTCCCGCTTAGATGCTTTCAGCGGTTATCCCTTCCGAACGTAGCCAACCAGCAGTGCCCTTGGCAGGACAACTGGCACACCAGAGGTTCGTCCGTCCCGGTCCTCTCGTACTAGGGACAGCCCTTCTCAAGTCTCCTGCGCGCGCGGCGGATAGGGACCGAACTGTCTCGCGACGTTCTAAACCCAGCTCGCGTACCGCTTTAATGGGCGAACAGCCCAACCCTTGGGACCTACTCCAGCCCCAGGATGCGACGAGCCGACAT
>DASZOU010000007.1:0-28101 GCA_035550655.1 Mycobacteriales bacterium | reverse complement strand
CGAGGCCTACGGCGCGGCGTACGCGCTGCAGGAGCTGCTCACCATCAAGTCCGACGACGTCCTCGGCCGGGTCAAGGTCTACGAGGCGATCGTCAAGGGCGAGAACATCCCCGAGCCCGGCATCCCCGAGTCGTTCAAGGTCTTGATCAAGGAGATGCAGTCGCTCTGCCTCAACGTCGAGGTGCTCTCGAGCGACGGCATGCAGATCGAGATGCGCGAGACCGACGAGGACGTGTTCCGTGCAGCGGAAGAGCTCGGTATCGACCTGAGCCGACGCGAGCCAAGCTCAGTCGAAGAGGTCTGACCGACCTCCACGACTGAGCCCGAGAAACAAAGCCAAGCAAGACCGAAAGAAAGAAGACAACGTGCTCGACGTCAACTTCTTCGACGAGCTGCGCATCGGCCTGGCCACGGCCGACGACATCCGGCTGTGGTCGCACGGTGAGGTCAAGAAGCCCGAGACGATCAACTACCGCACGCTCAAGCCGGAAAAGGATGGCTTGTTCTGCGAGAAGATCTTCGGTCCCACCCGGGACTGGGAGTGCTACTGCGGCAAGTACAAGCGGGTGCGCTTCAAGGGCATCATCTGCGAGCGTTGCGGTGTCGAGGTCACGCGCGCCAAGGTGCGTCGTGAGCGGATGGGACACATCGAGCTCGCCGCCCCGGTGACCCACATCTGGTACTTCAAGGGTGTCCCGAGCCGGCTCGGCTACCTGCTCGACCTTGCCCCCAAGGACCTCGAGAAGATCATCTACTTCGCGGGCTACCTCGTCACTGAGGTCGACGCCGACGCCCGGCACCGCGACCTCGCGAGCATCGAGGCGCAGTTCTCGGTCGAGAAGTCGCGGATCACCGACAAGATGAACGCCGACATCGACGCGCGAATGAAGCGGCAAGAGGCCGACATCGCGCAGCTCGAGGCCGAAGGCGCCAAGGCCGACGCGCGCCGCAAGGTGCGGGACTCCGCCGACCGTGAGGTCAAGCAGATCCGCACGCGCGCCGAGCGTTCCGTCGACGAGCTCGACGCCGTACTCGACGCCTTCAAGAGCCTGGCGGTCAAGCAGCTCATCACTGACGAGCGCATCTTCCGTGAGCTTCGGGAGCGCTTCGCCAAGGGCACGAAGGCCGAGGACGGCACCTGGCGGGTCGTGCCCGGCACGATGGGCGAGTACTTCGAAGCCGGCATGGGCGCAGAGTCGCTGAAGAAGCTGCTCGAGTCCTTCGATCTCGAGGCGGAGGCGGAAAGCCTCCGCGAGACGATCCGCACGGGCAAGGGCCAGAAGAAGGCCCGCGCACTCAAGCGGCTGAAGGTCGTCAGCGCCTTCCTCAACACGCGCAACTCGCCGATGGGCATGGTGCTCGACTGCGTGCCCGTGATTCCGCCGGACCTTCGCCCGATGGTGCAGCTCGACGGCGGCCGGTTCGCGACCAGCGACCTCAACGACCTGTACCGCCGTGTCATCAACCGCAACAACCGGTTGAAGCGACTGCTCGACCTCGGCGCGCCCGAGATCATCGTCAACAACGAGAAGCGGATGCTGCAGGAGGCCGTCGACGCACTTTTCGACAACGGCCGCCGTGGCCGTCCGGTGACCGGTCCGGGCAACCGGCCGCTCAAGTCGCTGTCCGACATGCTCAAGGGCAAGCAGGGCCGGTTCCGCCAGAACCTGCTCGGCAAGCGCGTCGACTACTCGGGTCGTTCGGTCATCGTCGTCGGCCCGCAACTGCGGCTGCACCAGTGCGGCCTGCCCAAGCAGATGGCGCTCGAGCTGTTCAAGCCGTTCGTCATGAAGCGGCTGGTCGATCTCAACCACGCGCAGAACATCAAGTCCGCGAAGCGCATGGTGGAGCGGGCCACGGGCGGTACGGCGCGTTACGCGATGGTGTGGGACGTGCTCGAAGAGGTCATCACCGAGCACCCGGTCCTGCTCAACCGCGCACCGACGCTGCACCGCCTCGGGATCCAGGCGTTCGAGCCGCAGCTGGTCGAGGGCAAGGCGATCCAGATCCACCCGCTCGTCTGCACGGCGTTCAACGCCGACTTCGACGGCGACCAGATGGCGGTGCACCTGCCGCTGTCCGCCGAGGCGCAGGCCGAGGCCCGGATCCTGATGCTCTCGAGCAACAACATCCTGTCCCCGGCGCACGGCCGGCCGATCACCTCGCCGACCCAGGACATGGTTCTCGGGCTGTACTACCTCACGCTGATGCGGGAGGACAGCAAGGGCCAGGACCGGACGTTCGGCTCGGTGGCGGAGGCGATCATGGCCTACGACACCGGCGAGCTCGACCTGCAGGCGCGGGTCAAGATCCGCGTCGACGACCTGCCTGCGGCGCGCGACGGCTCGGGGGCTCCGGCCGTGCTTCGCGGCATCGACGCCGACGAGCGGCCGTTCACCGCTCCCGAGGGCTGGGAGCCCGGCCAGCCGGTGCTGGTCGAGACCACGCTCGGGCGGTGCCTGTTCAACGAGGCCATGCCGCTGGACTACCCGTTCGTCGACTACGAAGTGCGCAAGGCGCAGCTCGGCGAGATCGTCAACGACCTGGCGGAGCGCTACCCGAAGGTCCAGGTCGCTGCGACCCTCGACGCGCTGAAGGAGGCCGGCTTCCACTGGGCCACCCGCGCCGGCGTCACGATCGCGATCTCCGACGTCGTCACGCCGCCGGAGAAGGGCGAGATCCTCGGTCGTTACGAGGAGCAGGCGGAGAAGGTCCAGAAGCAGTACGAGCGCGGTGTGATCACCGACGACGAGCGCCGTCAGGAGCTCATCGAGATCTGGACCCGCGCGACCACCGAGGTCGCGACGAAGATGCGGGAGAACTTCCCGAAGGACAACCCGATCCAGATGATGGTCGGCTCGGGTGCCCGAGGGAACATGCTGCAGGTCCAGCAGATCGCCGGTATGCGTGGTCTCGTCGCGAACCCGAAGGGCGAGATCATTCCGCGGCCGATCAAGACGAACTTCCGCGAGGGTCTGACCGTGCTGGAGTACTTCATCTCCACGCACGGCGCCCGCAAGGGTCTCGCCGACACCGCGCTGCGGACGGCGGACTCGGGGTACCTCACCCGGCGGCTCGTCGACGTCAGCCAGGACGTCATCGTGCGCGAGGTCGACTGCGGCACCGACCGCGGGATCATGGTCCCGATCGCGGTTGACGCCGACGGCTCGATCACCCTCGACCGCGACAACGTCGAGACCCGCGTCTACGCGCGGACCCTCGCCGAGGACGTCGTCGTCAACAAGAAGGTGCTGGCCGAGGCCGGCGCCGACCTGGGCGACGTACTCATCGGAGAGCTGGTCGACCAGGGCGTCTCCGAGGTCCGGGTGCGCAGCGTGCTCACCTGCGACTCCAAGGTCGGGATCTGCGGGCTGTGCTACGGCCGCTCGCTCGCGACCGGCAAGACCGTGGACGTCGGCGAGGCGGTCGGCATCATCGCCGCCCAGTCGATCGGCGAGCCGGGCACCCAGCTGACGATGCGTACCTTCCACACCGGTGGTGTCGCGGGTGAGGACATCACCCACGGTCTGCCGCGTGTTGTCGAGCTCTTCGAGGCTCGTCAGCCGAAGGGTCGCGCGCCGATCAGCGAGGTCGCGGGCCGGGTCAGCATCCAGGAGACCGACAAGGCCGCGAACTTCGTCATCACCCCGGATGACGGCGGTGAGCCGGTCGAGTACCCGCTGTCCAAGCGGATGCTCTCGTGGCGCTGGTACGACGCGGAGTCAGAGCGCGCGCGTGGCCAGTGGCGCGTCGAGGAGGGCCAGCACGTCGAGGTCGGCGACCAGCTGCACGCCGGTGCCGTCGACCCCCACGAGGTGCTGCGGATCCTCGGCCCGCGTGCGGTTCAGCTGCACCTGGTCAAGGAGGTGCAGGACGTCTACCGCTCGCAGGGTGTGACGATCCACGACAAGCACATCGAGATCATCATTCGCCAGATGCTCAAGCGGGTGAACATCCTCGAGTCGGGCGACACCGAGCTGCTTCCGGGCGAGCTCGCGGAACGGCCGAAGTTCGAGGAGGAGAACCGCCGAGTGGTGGCGGAGGGTGGCACGCCGGCCGCGGGCCGGCCGGTGCTGATGGGCATCACGAAGGCCTCCCTGGCCACCGAGTCGTGGCTCTCGGCCGCCTCGTTCCAGGAGACCACCCGGGTGCTCACCGACGCGGCAATCCACGCGCGTTCGGACTCGCTGCTCGGCCTGAAGGAGAACGTCATCATCGGCAAGCTCATCCCGGCGGGCACCGGCATCAGCCGGTACCGCAACGTTCGGGTGGAGCCCACGGAGGAGGCCAAGGCCGCCGTCTACACGATGATGCCGTACGACGACGCGGGCTACGACTTCGGTCAGGGCACCGGCGAGGCAGTGCCGCTGGAGGACTACGGCTTCGGTCAGCGTCCGCAGAGCGGCTACGGCACCGACTACGGCAGCTACCGCTAAAGCACTCAAATGGTGACGGCCTTCCGGTGATCCGGGAGGCCGTCGCCATTTGTGCCTCACACTGGGGACGTGAGCGACCAGGGGCAGCCCAGCTGGATGCCGCCGCCCGCCCCGCCGCCCCCGCAGCAAGGCTGGTACGGACAGCCAGGGCCCTACGGCTATCCCCGGCCCCGGGACACGAACGGCTTCGCGATCGCCTCGCTCGTGTGCTCGCTGCTCGGGATCATCTTCCTGCTGGTCGGCCCGATCCTCGCGATCGTGTTCGGCGTCGTCGGGCTCAAGCAGATCCCGCGGCTGGGCCAGGGGGGTCGTGGGCTGGCGATCGCCGGCATCACGATCGGTGCGATCGTGCTCCTGCTCGACGTGATCGGCCTCGTGGCGGCGTTCGCCACCGCCTCGTCAGTCGGTGGATCGGGCGGCGTTCCCGTCTAGCGCCGCCACCCGCAGGGCGGCGTACGCCGCCGTCAGGGCCGGCTGCTGGTAGCTCGCGTTCAGACCGCTCGGGTTGGGCAGCACCCAGCTGCGGGCGGCTTCGAAGCGATCGGGCTGCTCGCCGACCGCGGCCTTCGGCGCGGCGAAGGCGATGCGGTAGGTCGAGATGCCCAGGAACGCGACCACCTCGGGCTGCCAAGACCGGACCAGGGCGCGTAGCGGTTCGACCCTGGCACGGATCTCCGCGGCGCTGAGCTCGTCGGCGCGCGCCGTCGCGCGTGCCACCAGGTTGGTGATGCCGATCCCCGCGGCGAGGATGCCGGCGATGTCCGCCGGATCGAGCTGGGTCCGCGTGAGGCCGGCGAGGTGCAGGGTGCGCCAGAGCCGGTTGCCCGGTCGCGCGAAGTGGTGACCGGTCCACGCGGAGTACAGGGAAGGGTTGATCCCGACCAGGAGCAGCCGGGTCTGCGGGCCGCCGAGGTCGGGGATGGTCACGTCGTACGACGCGAGCAGCTCCTCGCGGGTCGGGCGAGCTGCGGGCACCCGATGATGATGCCTATCCCACGCCGTACGGCACCGGGGCCGCGCCCTTGCCGGTCGAGCGGAGGTCGAGCAGCCGGATCACCGTCGCCTTCCCGCCCGACACGGTGGCCGCGATCTCGACGTCATCACCGTTCGCAACGCCGTTCGCCAGCGACCCGGAGATGGCATAGGTCTTGGAGAAGCCGTCGCTGCTTCGCACCGTCAGCTCACCTGCGCCGACCTTGGACACGGTTCCCCGCTGCGTGTCGACCGTCTGGTACTTGCCCGACATGGTCGGCACGGTGAACTCCCCGTGCAGCGCGCCGAGGAGCGCCCCGGCTGTGCCCGGCCCGGCGAAGCGGCGCGCGAGTGGTCCGCCTGGCGCTACGAGCTGCGGGCCGGTCGCGAAGCCGCGCTGCATGGGGTTGCCGCCGAACGGGCCCGGGACGAGCTTGCGGGCGAACGGCGCACCGGCCACCCGGAACATCACGCGATGGCGGTCGGAGTGCCCGCTGACCAGGGCAACCACGATGGCGACGACAGCAACCACAACCGCGCCCACGCCGATCAGGCCGGCGCGACGCTGAATCCACTCCATGACAACCCCCTACCGGTGCTCCCAGGATGGTCCCGCAGCCTGAAGATCCGCTGTGAGACCCGGACCTGTCCTCCGGCCGCGGCCCGCCCGGTTGCGTTGGTTGTCCGGTTTCCCTCGCCGAGACCTACGTAGATGGCGGCAAAAGACCCGTATGACGCCATCTACGTAGGTGTCGACGAAGAGGGCCTGGAAGCCGACTCGGGAAGGCCAATCCAACCGGAGCTGGAGCCACCCCTGGTAGTTAGCGGGGTTTAGGGTTGCGGGCCGGGGCCGAAGGCCAGGCCGGACAAATGAGCCCCTGAACGAACCTGATCTTGGTAGTGGGTCAGTTTGAAGGTGGCGTGACCTCGGGGCTTGTGGGGCCGGTCCGAATCTTGATCAACTTCGTATCAACGGCCGACGCGGCCCTTGGTGAAAGCCTCTCCATCACCGCCGCAAGGTCCCGGGCGATGGGCTTCTCTTTGCCCACCTCTTTCATCCGAGAGAGCGTGATGTCGTAGACCTCGTTGTCGGCGCGGCCCGCGACGACCCACACGACGCAGATCGTCCCGTCGCTCTCGACTTTGTAGACGATTCGGTACGTGCGGTCGCCGACGACCAGCTTCCGGAAGCCGGTCAGGTTCCCAAGTCGGCGGGATCCGAGCGGCCGACCGGCTTCCGGATTGGTAAAGAGCAGACGCAACTTGCCCAGGACGAGAAGGCGGGCGCTGTGATCCAGCCCTTCTAAGTCCTCGATCGCCTCATCGAGGAAGTAGATCTCCGCCATCGCCCAGGGGTGTCCGTCACGCCTCGTCGGGCGTAACCAGATCGTCCTCGACGATCCCAAAGTGAGCCAGGAGCTTGTCGAAAGACGTCCGGTTGCCGTTGTCGGTGATGGTTCGGGCAAGCGCCACGGTCATGAGCCGCAAGTCCTCTTCCACCTCTTCGAGTTGTTGTAGCCGCTCCATGCGCGTCATCGAGACGACCGCAGCGACCGGCTTACTGTTGCGGAGCAGCACGTACTCATGGCCGCTTTCCGCGTCCGAGGCAAGTCGCGAGATGCCTCTGTTGTTGGCTTCTGTGATGTTGAGTAGGTGGTCCGTATCTACAAGCATGTGCGCTCCCCAGCTAGCGCTGGCTCCTCTCGGAGCGATGTTTCTACGTTACTGTCTACCTAGGATCCTGTCTAGGATCCAAGGTAGCAATGGGTATTTCGGCTCATTGTTGATGGGCCTGAAGCCTCGGTGAATTGTGCGCTCGATCACGCGGGGAGCTTGTAGTCCAGCAGCCCAACGATGTCCTCCAACGTCCAGACTCGGTTGGCTTTGCCGGCTGCCATGGCCGGGGTGGTCTTGCGGCCGCCGTTGGCCTTCGTCAAGGTTTGGTGCGGGCGGGCGAAGTTGTAGTAGACGAAGTGGAGCGAGACGGCTGCGGCCAGGTTCTCGACCTTCTTGGAGAACCCGTTGGTAAGGCGGGTGAAGCGCCGCATCGACATGCGCATCGTGAGGTTCTGCCGCTCGACGTAGGACGTCGAAATGTGGTCGGGGTCAGGGTCGCCGTAGATCGGCTTGATGTCGATGCCGGTGCAGACGGCCGGGGAGTAGCGGCGCTCGTTGTCCTTGCCGGTCGGCTGGTCGTAGAGCTTGTGGAGCATCGCGTAGTCGATGTCCCCGACGAACGCCGCGTCCACGGCCTCTAGGTAGGGCCGGTGACCGTCTGTCGTGAGCTGCACCCGGCCGCGAATCCGGTAGGCGGCGTCGGACATGAGCGCGTAGGCCGACGCGGTGGATCGGTCGCCGACGTAGTACGACATGACGAGCTTGGTGTCGGCGTCGATGGCGGTCCACGTCCACACGTCGCCGTAGCCGAACTCGCCCTGATGTTCCTCGGGGACGTTCTTGGCCTTGGAGTAGCAGAACGACCAGATCTCGTCCGCCTGCACCCGCTTGCAGTCCAGGTCGACCAGCAGCTCGTTCGCCGCGTAGGAGCAGGCATCGCCCAGGTCCACCAGGAGCTTGGTGATCGTGTTCTTGGCGACTCCGGTGGTGCGGACCGTGGCGCGGATCGACATGCCTTCGACCAGGCAACCGACGACCTGCGCTCGCTTCGCGGTGGAGAGCTTGTTCATACTGACCACTATGCTTGACCAGTCACTAGAAAGTCAATATGAAACTCGTCATAAAATGACGCCCAGATTCCGCGCATGCGCTACTGTATCCACATGCCGCTGATCACGCTTGACGAGGCGCAGAAGCGTCTTGAGCCTTACAAGGACGACGTTTTCGTTGCCCCTTGGACGACGGCGTTCGAGCAGTACGGCAAGTTCGTGAAGGAACAGGCAGCGCTGGCGAAGGCGCTCGACGCGACGGCTCGGGCGAACATCATCCACTGCTGGGCGCGTGAACATGCCCGTAAGGCACTCGTCGGCAAGGCCGGAATCCGGGAGACGGAGTGCATGGGCTTTTTCGCCGTGCTGGTCGACTCCGATCCGGTCGTGCGCTTCAAGTACCTGCGCGACGGACGCCCGTCCAACGTCCGCACGGACCAGCAGCAGTTCCTCGCACGTCAGGAATACAAGAAGGACGTGCAGCTCGCATTTGAAGAGGAAGGCTTGTCGGCGCTGCCGACGACCGTCACCTGCGGCTACGAGCTGGACGTAGCTCAGCAGCTCTCGCAGATCGTGATTCGCTGCGATTACAAGAACGACAACCTGTGGACGTGGCCCATCTGGGGTGACGCTGCCGCTGGCGGTGGTGGCATCGAACCGATGCCGATCCCGACGCTTCCGACGCCGACCCCACGGCCTGCTGCCGTCCGGTCTGCTCGGGAGTCAGTATGACTGGCACCTTCAACCCAGAGGCACTGATCGTTGCGCGTGAGAGTCGGAAGAAGACTCAAGCGCAACTCGCGGACAGTGTGGACATCTCACAGGGGTTGATCTCGAAGTTCGAAAATGGCGTGCTTATCCCGCCCGCCGAGCAGCTTGCGCGTATCGCTGCGTGCCTTGGCTACCCGTTGTCCTTCTTCTTTGAGCCAGGCGCCTTGCGCGAAGGAAAGAGTGGCTGTCTGTACCACCGCAAGCGCAAGACCTTGCCCGCGAAAACCCTCAATGAGATCGACGCAAAGATGGCCGTTCGGCTGCTCAATACGCGGCGACTTCTCAACGGCCTTGAGATCGACGGCGAGCGAATGTTCCACACGATGGACCCGGATGAGTTCGGGTCCGCCGCCGCCGTCGCACAGGCGCTACGAGTCGCCTGGCGGGTACCTCACGGCCCGATTCGCAACCTGGTCACCCTGATCGAATCAGCCGGCGGTGTGGTCCTGACGGCACCGTTCGGCACTCACAAGCTCTTTGGAATGAGCCAGTGGAGCGCACGCGACCGTCCTCTGTTCTTCCTCAATGCAGACACCGCGATGGAGGAGCTGCGCTGGACCCTTGCGCATGAGTTGGGCCACCTCACCATGCACGGCGTGCCAACGGCAGAGGACTTGGAGGCGCAAGCCGACGAGTTCGCCGCCGAGTTCCTGACGCCCAAAGCGCAGGTCCTCCCCGATCTCCGCGCGCTGAGTTTCGCCCGACTCCCGGCCTTGAAGATGCATTGGCGAATCACGATGAAAGCCCTGATTTACAGGGCTGAGGCGACTGGGGCCATCAGCCGCCAGCAATCGGTTCGGCTCTACAAGCAATACATGGCGCGGCGGTGGAACAACGCTGAGCCTTACCCGCTCGACGCCGAGGAGCCGACGCTGATTACGGCGGCGGCGGCTGTCCACATGAACGACCACGGTTATACGGGACCCGAGCTTGCTGAGGCCGTGCGCCTCACCTACGAGGAGTTCTACGACGAGTTCTTGCAGCAGCCGCGTGAACGGCGAACGGGTCTATCCGTCGTCCCGTGATCCCCAGCGGGTCGCGGCGGCCTTCCTGGCGATAGCCGAACGTTCCTCTGGGCTGAGCTTCGCCGCCCTTGCCTTCCCGCCGACCAGCCCGCCGCGACGGCCCAGGGAGACGGCTGCGGGGTCTTTGCCAGCATCGGGATCGGGCACGCTCTCGGGGTCGGTAGCTTCGCTGACGAGCTGGGCCGCGAGCTGGTTGATGTCGCGGGGGCGTTTGCGTGACCGGTCAGGCATGACTCCATTGTCACCCTCGCACATTCGCCGTCAACGAAAGTCCCGCTGAAACTGACCCACTACCCTGATCTTGGCTTTTTGACCGGCCGGATTGGCCTCGGCTAGGGTGTCTTCTTGTGCCTGGAGCGATCCGGGCGCGTAGTTGTGCATAGTCCCGACACGTCCGTGACCGACGGCGAGCCTGAGTGCTCCCGCAGGGCAGGGTGGCGGACCTCCGATCGAAACCTAGCGCCGATTTCGGTGCGGGCGGAGCACGGAGCGCGCGACACGCCCGACCGCGTGGGTCGGACGACAACCGCAGAACGACCAAGCAAGAACAACGGCGAGGAGTACGGCGAGTGCCCACGATCTCTCAGCTGGTCCGCAAGGGTCGGCAGGACAAGATCGGCAAGACCAAGACGCCGGCGCTGAAGGGCAGCCCGCAGCGTCGTGGCGTCTGCACGCGCGTCTACACGACGACGCCGAAGAAGCCGAACTCAGCGCTGCGCAAGGTCGCACGTGTGCGGCTCACCAGCGGGATCGAGGTCACGGCCTACATCCCCGGTGTCGGGCACAACCTCCAGGAGCACTCGATCGTGCTCGTCCGCGGCGGCCGGGTGAAGGACCTCCCGGGCGTCCGCTACAAGATCATCCGCGGCTCGCTCGACACGCAGGGTGTCCGCGGCCGCAAGCAGGCGCGTAGCCGCTACGGCGCGAAGCGGGAGAAGTAAGAGATGCCTCGTAAGGGCCCTGCGGCGAAGCACCCGGTCATCTCCGACCCGGTCTACGGCTCGCCGATCGTCACGTCGCTGGTCAACAAGGTGCTGACTGGCGGCAAGCGCTCGCTCGCGCAGCGGATCGTCTACGACGCCCTCGAGGGCTGCCGCGAGAAGACCGGCACCGACCCGGTCGTCACGCTCAAGCGCGCCCTCGACAACGTCAAGCCGGCGATCGAGGTCAAGAGCCGCCGCGTCGGTGGCGCGACGTACCAGGTCCCGGTCGAGGTTCGTCCCGGCCGCAGCACCACCCTCGCGCTGCGCTGGCTGGTCAGCTACTCGCGTCAGCGCCGCGAGAAGACCATGACCGAGCGGCTGATGAACGAGCTCCTCGACGCGAGCAACGGCCTCGGCGCCAGCGTGAAGCGGCGCGAGGACACGCACAAGATGGCCGAGTCCAACAAGGCTTTCGCGCATTACCGCTGGTAATGCGCCAGTAGGCACTGCCCACTACCGCAACTAGACGCAAAGAAAGAGACGACGAAGTGACGACCGCCGTGGCATCCGCACTCGCCAAGACCCGAAACATCGGGATCATGGCGCACATCGACGCGGGCAAGACCACGACGACCGAGCGCGTTCTCTACTACACCGGCATCAACTACAAGATCGGTGAGGTCCACGAGGGCGCCGCCACGATGGACTGGATGGAGCAGGAGCAAGAGCGCGGCATCACGATCACGTCGGCCGCGACGACCTGCTCGTGGAACGACCACACGATCAACATCATCGACACGCCCGGCCACGTCGACTTCACGGTCGAGGTCGAGCGCTCGCTGCGTGTTCTCGACGGCGCGGTAGCGGTCTTCGACGCGGTCGCCGGTGTCGAGCCGCAGAGCGAGACGGTGTGGCGCCAGGCCGACCGGTACGGCGTACCGCGGATCTGCTTCGTCAACAAGATGGACCGCGTCGGCGCCGAGTACCACCGCTGCGTCGACATGATCGTCACGCGGCTCAACGCGACTCCGCTCGTCACGCAGCTGCCGTGGGGCGTCGAGGCCGACTTCAAGGGCGTCATCGACCTGGTCCAGATGAAGGGCCTGCTCTGGCAGTCCGACGACAAGGGTTCGACGTACGACGTCGTCTCGATCCCGAGCGACCACGCCGAGGCGGCGCGAGAGTGGCGCGAGAAGCTCCTCGAGACCCTCGCCGAGAACGACGACGAGATCATGGAGCTCTATCTCGAGGGCCAGGAGCCTGAGGTCGAGGCGCTGAAGGCCGGCATCCGCCGCGCGACCATCGCCGGCAAGCTGAACCCGGTCCTTTGCGGCACTGCCTTCAAGAACAAGGGCGTTCAGCCCATGCTCGACGCGATCGTCGACTACCTACCCAGCCCGCTCGACATCGAGTCGATCAAGGGCCACGCGGTCAACAACGCGGACGAGGTCGTCGAGCGGCACGCGGACGAGAACGAGCCGTTCTCTGCCCTCGCCTTCAAGATCATGAGCGACAAGTTCTTCGGCAAGCTGACCTACATCCGGGTCTACTCCGGCAAGCTCGCCTCCGGCAGCGAGGTGCTCAACAGCACCAAGGGCCGCAAGGAGCGCATCGGCAAGATCTACCAGATGCACGCGAACAAGCAGGAGCCGCGTGAAGGCATCAGCGCCGGTGACATCGTCGCGGTCGTCGGCCTGAAGGACACGACGACCGGTGACACCCTCTGTGACACCGCCAAGCCCGTGATTCTTGAGTCGATGGACTTCCCGGCCCCGGTCATCCATGTGGCGATCGAGCCGAAGACGAAGGCCGACCAGGAGAAGCTGTCGACCGCCATCCAGCGGCTCTCCGACGAGGACCCGACCTTCCAGGTCCGCACCGACGAGGAGACCGGCCAGACGATCATCGCGGGCATGGGCGAGCTGCACCTCGAGGTGCTGGTCGACCGGATGCGTCGCGAGTTCAGCGTCGAGGCCAACGTCGGCAAGCCGCAGGTCGCCTACCGCGAGACCATCCGCAAGCGGGTTGAAAGCGTCGAGTACACGCACAAGAAGCAGACCGGCGGTTCCGGTCAGTTCGCGAAGGTGCTCATCGACCTCGAGCCGAGCCACGGCGACGGCGAAGACAGCGGCGGCGGGTACGAGTTCGAGAACAAGGTCACCGGTGGTCGCATCCCGCGGGAGTACATCCCGTCGGTCGACGCCGGCTGCCAGGAAGCCATGGAGTTCGGTGTTCTCGCCGGCTACCCGATGGTCGACGTCAAGGTGACGCTGAAGGATGGCGCCTACCACGAGGTCGACTCCTCGGAGCTGGCGTTCAAGATCGCCGGCTCGATGGTGTTCAAGGAGGCCGCGCGCAGGGCGGACCCCGTGCTGATGGAGCCGATGATGGCCGTCGAGGTCACGACTCCAGAGGACTTCATGGGCGACGTGATCGGCGACCTCAATGCGCGGCGCGGCCAGATCCAGGCGATGGACGAGCGCGGTGGCAACCGCATCGTTCGCGCCACGGTGCCGCTGTCAGAGATGTTCGGCTACGTCGGCGACCTTCGGTCCAAGACGCAGGGCCGGGCGAGCTACAGCATGCAGTTCGACTCCTACGCCGAGGTTCCCGGCAACGTGGCGAAGGAGATCATCGCGAAGGCCCACGGCGAGTAGGCCGTACCCCAACCGACTCGCCGGCGTACGGCGTCAGGAAAACCGTCCTAGGAGGGACAGCAGTGGCGAAGGCCAAGTTCGAGCGGACCAAGCCGCACGTCAACATCGGCACCATCGGTCACATCGACCATGGCAAGACGACGCTGACCGCTGCGATCACCAAGGTTCTGCACGACAAGTACCCGGACGTGAACGAAGCGTCCGCATTCGACCAGATCGACAAGGCACCGGAAGAGCGTGAGCGCGGCATCACGATCTCCATCGCCCACGTCGAGTACCAGACCGAGAAGCGCCACTACGCGCACGTCGACTGCCCTGGCCACGCCGACTACATCAAGAACATGATCACGGGCGCGGCGCAGATGGACGGCGCGATCCTCGTGGTTGCGGCGACCGACGGCCCGATGCCGCAGACGCGTGAGCACGTGCTGCTCGCCCGCCAGGTCGGCGTTCCCTACATCGTGGTCGCCCTCAACAAGGCGGACATGGTTGACGACGAGGAGATCCTGGAGCTCGTCGAGCTCGAGGTTCGCGAGCTGCTGTCGAGCCAGGAGTACCCGGGCGACGACCTTCCGGTGGTTCGGATCTCGGCGCTGAAGGCGCTCGAGGGCGACGCCGAGTGGGGCAACAAGATCCTCGAGCTCATGGACGCCGTCGACAACGCCATCCCCGAGCCGGTTCGTGAGATCGAGAAGCCGTTCCTCATGCCGATCGAGGACGTGTTCACGATCACCGGTCGTGGCACGGTCGTCACCGGCCGGATCGAGCGCGGCATCGTCAAGGTCAACGAGACCGTCGACATCGTCGGCATCCATCCGGAGAAGCAGACCACCACGGTCACCGGCGTCGAGATGTTCCGCAAGCTGCTCGACGAGGGCCAGGCCGGTGAGAACGTCGGTCTGCTGCTCCGCGGCATCAAGCGTGAGGACGTCGAGCGCGGCCAGGTCGTCATCAAGCCGGGGACGACCACCCCGCACACCTCGTTCGAGGCCCAGGTCTACATCCTGAGCAAGGACGAGGGTGGCCGGCACACGCCGTTCTTCAACAACTACCGCCCGCAGTTCTACTTCCGGACCACGGACGTCACCGGCGTCGTCACGCTGCCGGAAGGCACCGAGATGGTCATGCCGGGCGACAACACCGAGATGTCGGTCGAGCTGATCCAGCCCATCGCCATGGAGGAGGGCCTGCGCTTCGCTATCCGCGAGGGCGGCCGGACCGTCGGCGCGGGCCGGGTCACGAAGATCAACCAGTAGTTCCGACGTGGGACCGGCCGGGACCAAGAGCCCCGGCCGGTCGCACGAAGAGCAAGCGGCAAGCGCAGCGGTAACGACCTAAGGAACGTGAAGAGAAGCCATGGCGGGACAGAAGATCCGCATTCGGCTCAAGGCCTACGACCACGAGATCATCGACTCGTCGGCGCGCAAGATCGTCGAGACGGTGACTCGTACTGGTGCGCAGGTCGCTGGCCCGGTGCCGCTGCCGACCGAGAAGAACGTCTACTGCGTCATCCGCTCGCCGCACAAGTACAAGGACTCGCGCGAGCACTTCGAGATGCGCACGCACAAGCGACTGATCGACATCCTGGACCCGACGCCGAAGACGGTGGACTCGCTGATGCGGCTCGACCTCCCTGCCGGCGTCGACATCGAGATCAAGCTCTAAGGGCAACTAGTCATGGGTGTGAGAGAGCAGAAGGGGATCCTGGGCGAGAAGCTCGGGATGACCCAGGTCTGGGATGCCGCGAACCGGCTGGTCCCGGTCACGGTGGTGAAGGCCGGTCCGTGCGTCGTCACGCAGGTCCGTACGCCGGAGCGCGACGGGTACGACGCCGTACAGCTCGGCTTCGGCACCGTCGACCCGCGCAAGGTGAACAAGCCGGAGACGGGACACTTCGAGAAGGCGGGCGTTCCGCCGCGCCGGTACCTCGTCGAGCTCCGTACGACGGACGCCTCGAGCTACGAGGTCGGTCAAGAGGTCACCGCTGAGGTGTTCGAGGCCGGCGCCCTCGTCGACGTCGTGTCGACCAGCAAGGGCAAAGGCTTCACGGGCGTCATGAAGCGTCACGGCTTCGGTGGTCTGGGCGCCGGTCACGGCGTGCAGCGCAAGCACCGTTCGCCGGGCTCCATCGGCGCCTGCGCAACCCCGGCTCGCGTCTTCAAGGGCCTGAAGATGGCCGGTCGTCACGGTGGCGTGCGCACCACGACGCTGAGCCTGAAGGTGCACTCGGTGGACGCCGAGAAGGGTCTGCTCCTCATCAAGGGCGCGATCCCCGGCCCGTCCGGCGCACTCGTCCTCGTCCGCACCGCCGCCAAGGCGCCGCTCGCGGCTGGGGGTGCTGCCTGATGGCCTCCGTCGATGTGAAGTCCGCGACCGGTGCGGTCACCGGCACCGTCGAGCTGCCCGATGCGGTGTTCGACGCGCAGGTGAACATCCCGCTGGTCCACCAGGTCGTCGTCGCGCAGCTCGGGGCGGCGCGGCAGGGTACGCATGACACCAAGACCCGCGGCGAGGTTCGCGGCGGTGGCCGCAAGCCGTACCGGCAGAAGGGCACCGGCCGGGCCCGTCAGGGTTCGACCCGCGCGCCGCAGTTCGCGGGCGGTGGCACGGTGCACGGCCCGACGCCCCGGTCCTACAGCCAGCGCACGCCGAAGAAGATGAAGGCGGCCGCGCTGCGGTCGGCCCTCTCCGACCGGGCGCGCGGCGGCAAGCTGCACGTCGTGTCCGCGCTCGTCGAGGGGGACACCCCGTCGACGAAGGCGGCAGCGACGGCGCTCGCGACGATCGCTTCAAGCCGTCACGTGCTGGTCGTCCTGGACCGCGAGGACTCGCTCACCTGGAAGAGCCTGCGCAACGTGCCGAGCGTGCACCTGCTCGCACCCGACCAGCTCAACACGTACGACGTGCTGGTCTCCGACGACATCGTGTTCACCGAGGGCGCGCTGCGCGCCTTCCTCGGTGCCGAGTCGCTGGACATCCAGCCGGCCAAGGCCGCCAAGCCCGCGAAGACGGCGGCGGAGCCGAAGGCCGAGGAGCCGAAGGCTGAGGAGCCGGCAGCTGAGGCAGCCGCCACCGAGACCGAATCCACCGAGTCCGCCGAGGAGGCCAGCGAATGAGCCGCATCGCCGACCCCCGCGACATCCTGCTCGGCCCGGTCATCTCCGAGAAGAGCTACGGCCTCATCGACGAGGGCAAGTACACCTTCCTCGTCCGGGAGGACGCCAACAAGACGCAGATCCGCATCGCGGTCGAGCAGGTCTTCAACGTCCGGGTCGCCTCGGTCAACACGTTGAACCGGCCGGGCAAGCGCAAGCGGATCCGTACCGGCTACGCCACGCGCAACTCCACCAAGCGTGCGGTTGTCGCCCTCAAGCCGGGCGACCGCATCGATCTGTTCGGAGGCTCTGTCTAATGGGTGTCCGCAAGTACAAGCCGACGACGCCGGGCCGACGCGGCTCCAGCGTCGCCGACTTCGTCGAGATCACGCGTACCGAGCCGGAGAAGTCGCTCGTCCGCCCGCTGCACAGCAAGGGCGGCCGCAACGTGCACGGCCGGGTCACCGTCCGGCACCAGGGCGGCGGCCACAAGCGCGCCTACCGCGTCATCGACTTCCGTCGCAACGACAAGGACGGCGTGCCGGCGAAGGTCGCGCACATCGAGTACGACCCGAACCGCACCGCCCGGATCGCGCTGCTGCACTACGCCGACGGCGAGAAGCGCTACATCATCGCGCCGTCGCGGCTGTCGCAAGGCGACCGGGTCGAGTCCGGTCCGTCCGCGGACATCAAGCCGGGCAACAACCTGCCGCTTCGCAACATCCCGGTCGGCACCGTGGTGCACGCGATCGAGCTTCGGCCGGGCGGCGGCGCCAAGATCGCTCGGTCCGCAGGGGCGAGCGTGCAGCTCGTCGCCAAGGACGGCGGCATGGCGCAGCTGCGGATGCCGTCGGGCGAGATCCGCAACGTCGACGCCCGTTGCCGCGCGACGGTCGGCGAGGTCGGCAACGCGGAGCAGTCGAACATCAACTGGGGCAAGGCCGGCCGGATGCGGTGGAAGGGCAAGCGCCCGACCGTCCGTGGTGTCGCCATGAACCCGATCGACCACCCGCACGGCGGCGGCGAGGGCAAGACCTCCGGTGGTCGCCACCCGGTCAGCCCATGGGGCGTGCCCGAGGGACGCACCCGCCGTGCCCACAAGGACAGCGACCGCTTGATCGTCCGCCGCCGCAACAAGAACAAGCGGCGCTAGGAGTAGACGCAGATGCCACGCAGCTTGAAGAAGGGTCCCTTCGTGGACGACCACCTCGCCAAGAAGGTGGACGCCCAGAACGACAAGGGCACCAAGAACGTGATCAAGACCTGGTCGCGTCGCTCGATGATCGTGCCGTCGATGCTCGGCCACACGATCGCCGTGCACGACGGGCGCAAGCACGTCCCCGTGTTCGTCACCGAGGCGATGGTCGGTCACAAGCTCGGCGAGTTCGCGCCGACCCGCACCTTCCGCGGTCACGTCAAGGACGAGCGGAGGTCGCGTCGTGGCTGATGCATTGACCACGCCGATGAACGACGAGGTCATCGGGAAGGCGACCGCCCGCCACGTGCGGATGTCGCCCACCAAGACGCGTCGGGTCATCGACCTGCTCCGCGGTCTGCCCGCGGGTGAGGCTCAGGCCATCATCCGCTTCGACCCGCACGCCGCGAGCGAGCCGGTCGGCAAGGTTCTCGACTCGGCCATCGCCAACGCGGAGCACCTCGCGCACGTGCGCAGCCAGCGGCTCGACCCGGCCGACCTCGTGGTCGTCGAGGCGTACGTCGACGAGGGTCCGACGCTGAAGCGGTTCCGGCCGCGTGCGCAGGGCCGGGCGTACCGGATCCGCAAGCGGACCTCGCACATCACGATCGTCGTTGCACCCCACGACTCGGAGGCGGCGCTTCCGCGCGGTCCCCACAGGAAGGCACGCTGATGGGTCAGAAGGTCAACCCGAACGGCTTCCGGCTGGGCATCACGACCCGGCACAAGAGCCGCTGGTACGCCGACAAGCTGTACCGCGACTACGTCGCGGAGGACGTCGCGATCCGTCGCCTGCTCACCAAGGGGATGGAGCGAGCGGGAATCAGCCGCGTCGAGATCGAGCGCACCCGTGACCGCGTGAACGTGGACATCCACACCGCTCGCCCCGGCATCGTGATCGGCCGCCGCGGCGCGGAGGCCGACCGCATCCGCGGCGATCTCGAGAAGCTCACGAACAAGCACGTGAACCTCAACATCCTCGAGGTGAAGAACCCCGAGGTCGACGCGCAGCTCGTTGCGCAGGGCGTTGCCGAGCAGCTGTCGAGCCGGGTCAGCTTCCGGCGTGCGATGCGCAAGGCGATGCAGTCGGCGATGAAGAGTGGTGCCAAGGGCATCCGGGTGCAGTGCGGCGGTCGCCTAGGTGGCGCCGAGATGAGCCGGTCGGAGTTCTACCGCGAAGGCCGGGTTCCCCTGCACACGCTGCGCGCGAACATCGACTTCGGCTTCTACGAGGCGCGCACCACCTTCGGCCGGATCGGCGTGAAGGTCTGGATCTACACCGGCGACGAGGTCATGACCCGTGAGGAGCAGGCGGCTGCGGCTGCCCTGCGCGCTCGCGACCAGCGCAACCGCCGGCCGCGCCGCGACCGGCCCTCGACGGCGGCGAGCGCCGCGGTCAACGGCGGTCCGGGTGCATCGGCTGCCGCCGAGGTGCCAGCCGCGGAGGCCGCGACCGTCGAGCCGACCGAGGAGCCGACGGGTGGCGTCGCCGTGGAGAGCGCGCCCGAGGCGGCCGCGGAGACCGCGCCGGAGAGCGCCGAGACCGCGCCTGAGACCACGGAAGAGGCCTGAGCCATGTTGATTCCGCGGCGGGTCAAGCACCGCAAGCAGCATCACCCGAAGCGCTCCGGCGCCGCCAAGGGCGGCACCCGCGTGACCTTCGGTGAGTACGGCATCCAGGCGCTCGAGCCGGCGTACGTCACGAACCGGCAGATCGAGTCGGCGCGTATCGCGATCACCCGCCACATCCGCCGTGGCGGCAAGGTGTGGATCAACATCTACCCGGACCGCCCGCTGACCAAGAAGCCGGCCGAGACCCGCATGGGCTCCGGCAAGGGCTCGCCGGAGTGGTGGGTGGCCAACGTGAAGCCGGGCCGCGTGATGTTCGAGCTCTCGTACCCGAACGAGGCGACCGCGCGCGCGGCGCTGACCCGTGCGATCCACAAGCTTCCGATGAAGTGCCGGATCGTGACCCGCGAAGTGGGTGAGGCGTAATGCCAGCAGGCGTTCCCGCGGTCGAGCTGCGCGGTCTCGAGGACGACGAGCTCGTGACGAAGCTGCGCGAGTCGAAGGAAGAGCTGTTCAACCTGCGCTTCCAGTCGGCGACCGGACAGCTGGACAACAACAAGCGACTGCAGACTGTGCGGCGCGACATCGCCCGCATCTACACCGTCATGCGTGAACGGGAGCTCGGGCTGACCACCGCCCCGGTTGCCGGCGAGCTGGTCGGTGAGTGAGGAAACGATGAGCGAAGCAACGAACGCTGTTCCCGAGCGCGGGTTCCGCAAGACCCGTGAGGGTTACGTGGTCAGCGACAAGATGGAGAAGACCGTCACGGTCGAGGTCGAGGACCGCATCCAGCACGCGCTGTACGGCAAGACGATCCGCCGTACCCGCAAGGTGAAGGCGCACGACGAGGCCAGCACCGCCGGCGTCGGCGACCGCGTGCTCCTCATGGAGACCCGGCCGCTGTCGGCGACCAAGCGCTGGCGCGTGGTCGAGATCCTCGAGAAGGCGAAGTAGGCAGATGATTCAGCAAGAGTCTCGCCTCCGCGTCGCCGACAACACCGGCGCCAAGGAGCTGTTGTGCATCCGCGTGCTCGGTGGCTCCGGTCGCCGGTACGCGAGCATCGGCGACATCATCGTCGGGACGGTCAAGGACGCGCTCCCGGGTGCCGGCGTCAAGAAGGGCGACGTCGTCAAGGCGGTCGTCGTGCGCACCACGAAGTCGCGCCGCCGTCCGGACGGTTCCTACATCCGCTTCGACGAGAACGCCGCAGTCCTGATCCGTGATGGCGGCGACCCGCGCGGAACCCGCATCTTCGGCCCGGTTGGCCGCGAGCTTCGCGACAAGCGGTTCATGCGGATCATCTCGCTCGCCCCGGAGGTGCTCTAACCATGGCTGGTCTGTTCGTGAAGAAGGGCGACACCGTCCGCGTGCTCAGCGGCAAGGACCGCGGCGCGCAGGGCAAGGTCCTCCTGACCACGCCGAAGACCTCGAAGGTCATCGTCGAGGGCGTCAACCGGGTGACGAAGCACACCAAGGTCCAGTCCACGACCCGCGGCGCGCAGGAGGGCGGCATCGTCCACCAGGAAGCGCCGATCCACGTGAGCAACGTCCAGGTCGTCTGCCCGCAGTGCGGGAAGCCGTCACGAATCGGCTATCGCAAGGACGAGGACGGCCACAGCGTCCGGGTCTGCCGCAAGTGCAACCAGGACATCTGAGAGGTACGAGATGACGGCAACAACCGCTGAGCGGACCGCGATCCCGCGGCTCAAGCAGCGCTACCGCGACGAGATCGTGGCGGCGTTGCGTGAGCAGTTCGGCTACACCAACGTCATGCAGGTGCCCACCTTGGTCAAGGTCAAGGTGAACATGGGTGTCGGCGACGCGGCGAAGGACGGCAAGCTGATCGAAGGCGCGGTCCGGGACCTGACGCTGATCACCGGACAGCGGCCGGCAGTGGCACGGGCTCGCAAGTCGATCGCGCAGTTCAAGCTGCGCGAGGGCATGCCGATCGGTGCCCACGTCACGCTTCGCGGCGACCGGATGTGGGAGTTCGTCGACCGGCTGCTGTCGATCGCGCTTCCCCGGATCCGTGACTTCCGGGGCCTGGACGGGCGCAAGCTCGACGGCAACGGCAACTACACGTTCGGCCTCAACGAGCAGTCGATGTTCCACGAGATCGACCCGGACACGATCGACCGGGTTCGTGGCATGGACATCACGCTCGTCACGAGCGCCCCGACCGACGACGAGGGCCGCGCGTTGCTGCGGGCGCTCGGCTTCCCGTTCAAGGAGAACTAGGCATGGCAACCAAGGCGCTTCGGGCGAAGGCCGCGCGCAAGCCCAAGTTCGCCGTGCGGGGCTACACGCGGTGCTCGCGCTGCGGCCGCTCCCGTGCGGTGTACCGCGTGTTCGGCCTGTGCCGGATCTGCGTCCGTCAGATGGCCCACGCCGGCGAGCTCCCCGGCATCACCAAGTCCTCCTGGTGACGGCAGGAGCCACGATCCCTATGCAAACGACTCGAACCAGCTCGGGCTCTTCCCGTCGCGGGAGCGTTTCGAGCGAAGCGAGAAAGGCTTTCGCGAAATGACGATGACCGACCCGATCGCAGACATGCTCACGCGTCTGCGCAACGCCAACTCGGCGTACCACGACACCGTGTCGATGCCGCACTCCTCGATCAAGGCCCACATCGCCGAGATCCTTCAGCAGGAGGGCTACATCGCCGGCTGGTCCGTGGCCGAGTCCGACCCTGCGGCGAAGGCCGGTCCGGCCAAGATGCTGACGATCACGCTGAAGTACGGCCCGAACCGCGAGCGTTCGATCGCCGGCCTCAAGCGCGTCAGCAAGCCTGGTCTGCGCGTGTACGCGAAGGCGACGAACCTGCCGCGCGTGCTCGGCGGCCTGGGCGTCGCGATCATCTCGACTTCCGGCGGGCTGCGCACCGACCGGCAGTGCTCCAAGTCCGGGGTAGGCGGGGAAGTCCTCGCCTACGTCTGGTGACGGGAGACACACGATGAGTCGCATTGGAAAGCTTCCGATCCCGGTTCCCTCCGGCGTCGAGGTCACGATCAGTGGCCGCGACATCACCGTGAAGGGCCCCAAGGGCGAGCTGAGTCACAGCGTCGTCGAGCCGATCACGGTCGAGCAGGCCGACGGTTCGCTGCTGGTGAAGCGGCCGGACGACGAGCGTGACAGCAAGGCGCGCCACGGTCTGACCCGCACGCTGGTGAACAACATGGTCGTCGGCGTCACCGAGGGCTTCTCGAAGACGCTCGAGATCGTCGGCACCGGTTACCGCGTGCAGGCGAAGGGCAAGGATCTCGAGTTCGCGCTCGGGTTCAGCCACCCCGTGCCGGTGCCCGCGCCGGACGGCATCACGTTCGCCGTCGAGTCACCGACCCGCTTCGTCGTGTCGGGTATCGATAAGCAGAAGGTGGGCGAGACGGCCGCAAACATCCGCAAGATCCGCAAGCCCGAGCCGTACAAGGGCAAGGGCGTGCGGTACGCCGACGAGGTCGTACGTCGCAAGGCTGGAAAGGCTGGCAAGTAGATGAGCGGTACTCGAGTCGCTGAGCAGCGGCGTACGTCCCGCTCGCGTCGCCACCTGCGGGTGCGCAAGAAGGTGTCCGGCACCGGGTTGCGCCCGCGCATGGTCGTCACGCGGTCGGCTCGTCACATCTACGTGCAGATCGTGGACGACACGGCCAGCCGTACCCTGGTGTCGGCGTCGACCCTCGACGAGGGCATCCGGGGCGCAGCGGGTGACAAGAAGGCCCGTGCCGCCCAGGTCGGCAAGCTCGTCGCCGAGCGGGCCGGTTCCGCCGGGATCGCCAAGGTCGTCTTCGACCGTGGTGGCAACCGCTACCACGGCCGCATTGCTGCGCTGGCTGACGCAGCCCGCGAAGCTGGATTGGAGTTCTGATGCCAGGTCCGCAGCGTGGCGGTGGCGCCGGTGGCGGCGACCGTCGCGAGCGACGTGACGGTGGCCGCGGCGACCGTGGCGGCGCTCCGCAGAGCCAGTACCTGGAGCGGGTAGTCGCGATCAACCGTGTCGCGAAGGTCGTCAAGGGTGGCCGGCGCTTCAGCTTCACCGCGCTAGTCGTCGTCGGTGACGGCGACGGCCAGGTCGGGGTCGGCTACGGCAAGGCCAAGGAGGTGCCCGCGGCGATCGCCAAGGGCGTCGAGGAGGCCAAGAAGCACTTCTTCGCCGTCCCCCGCATCCAGGGCTCGATCCCGCACCCGGTCCAAGGCGAGGACGCCGCGGGCGTCGTGCTGCTCAAGCCGGCGTCGCCCGGTACCGGCGTGATCGCCGGTGGCCCGGTCCGCGCGGTGCTGGAGTGCGCCGGGATCCACGACGTGCTGTCGAAGTCGCTCGGGTCCTCGAACCCGATCAACATCGTGCACGCCACGGTCGCGGCGCTGAAGGACCTGCACCGGCCGGAGGAGATCGCGGCTCGCCGTGGCCTGCCCATCGAGGACGTCGCCCCTGCCGCAATGTTGCGGGCGCGTGCGGGAACGGGCGCCTGATGGGCCGGTTGAAGATCACCCAGAAGCGCTCGCCGATCGGCGGCACCCACAGCCAGCGCGAAACCCTTCGCACGCTGGGCTTGAAGCGAATGCGTGACGTGGTGGTGCACGAGGACCGCCCGGAGATCCGGGGCATGGTCCGTACCGTCGCCCACCTCGTGGACGTCGAGGAGGTCGACCAGCGATGACGCTGAAGGTCCATCACCTGCGCCCGGCTCCGGGTGCGCACACTCCGAAGACCCGCGTCGGTCGAGGCGAAGGCTCGAAGGGCAAGACCGCCGGTCGTGGCACGAAGGGCACCAAGGCCCGCTACCAGGTCCCGGCCGCCTTCGAGGGTGGCCAGATGCCGATCCACATGCGGCTGCCGAAGCTGAAGGGCTTCACCAACCCGTTCCGGACCGAGTACCAGGTCGTCAACCTCAGCCGGCTCGCGGCCTTGTTCCCCGACGGCGGAGAGGTCGACCCGGACGTCCTCGTGGCGCGTGGCGCGGTCCGCAAGGGCGAGCTGGTCAAGGTGCTCGGCACCGGTGAGATCGGGGTGGCCCTGACGGTCCGTGCCCACGCGTTTTCCCAGGTCGCACGCGAGAAGATCGTCGCGGCCGGGGGCACCGCGACCGCCCTGTAGTCCTTCGCCGGCCACGCCGCCGGATACAGTCGCCAGACCCGCCAGTCCGCCCCAGGAGGAGCCGTGCTTTCCGCTTTCGGCAGGGCCTTCCGCACGCCGGACCTGCGCAAGAAGCTGCTGTTCACGCTGGCGATCCTGGCGTTGTTCCGCTGGGGCTCGACGCTCCCAGCGCCGGGCGTGAACTACCACAACGTCCACCAGTGCCTGCAGCTCGAGAAGAACAGCTCAGTGCTCGCGCTGATCAACCTGTTCAGCGGCGGTGCGCTGCTTCAGCTCACGGTGTTCGCGCTCGGCATCATGCCGTACATCACGAGCAGCATCATCTTGCAGCTGCTCGTGGTCGTGATCCCGAGGCTGGAGCGGCTCAAGGACCAGGGCCAGAGCGGCCAGGCGAAGATCACGCAGTACACCCGCTACCTCACGGTGGCGCTGGCGATCCTGCAGTCGACCGGCATTGTCGCGCTCGCCCGCAGCGGCCGGCTGCTGCAGTGCTCCGACAGCTCGGGGCGGCAGATCCCGCTGCTCTACTCGACCTCGGTCTTCCGCATCGTCACGCTCGTCATCGCGATGACGGCCGGCACCGCGGTCATCATGTGGTTCGGCGAGCTGATCACCGACCGCGGCATCGGCAACGGCATGTCGCTGCTGATCTTCACCTCGATCGCGGCTCGCTTCCCCAGCCAGGGAACCGCGATCCTGCAGGAGAAGGGCACGACGGCCTTCATCATCGTGCTGCTCGTCGGGGTGCTGATCATCGTCGGCATCGTCTTCATGGAGCAGGGCCAGCGCCGGATCCCGGTCCAGTACGCCAAACGCATGATCGGGCGGCGGATGTACGGCGGGACGTCGACGTACATCCCGTTGAAGGTGAATCAGGCGGGTGTCATCCCCGTCATCTTCTCGTCGTCGCTGCTCTACCTGCCGCAGCTGCTCGGACAGGTCTGGACGTCCAACGCAGGCTTCCAGAACTTCGTGACGACGTACTTCTCGCCCAACAACCCCAACTGGGTGTACATCCTCACGTACGCGTTGCTGACGATCTTCTTCACGTACTTCTACGTCGCGATCACGTTCAACCCGGTCGAGGTCAGCGACAACATGCGCAAGTACGGCGGCTTCATCCCGGGTATCCGGCCTGGTCGCCCGACTGCGGAGTACCTCGAGTACGTCCTGTCTCGGATCACGCTGCCTGGCTCGCTGTACCTGACGGCGATCGCGGTGCTGCCGATCCTTGCGCTGCACTATCTGCCGGGCGGCTCCGCGTCCGGCGCCAACCAGGCATTCCCCTTCGGCGGTACGTCGATCCTGATCCTCGTCGGTGTGGGGCTGGACACCTCGAAGCAGATCGAGAGCCAGCTCATGCTCCGCAATTACGAAGGCTTCCTGCGCTAGTGAGACTCGTCCTCGTCGGCCCACCGGGTGCGGGGAAGGGGACGCAGGCCCAGTTCATTGCCGCCCATCTCGCAGTGCCGAAGATCTCGACCGGCGACATCTTCCGGGCGAACGTGAGCCAGGGAACGCCGCTGGGCAAGCAGGCCAAGGAGTACATGGACGCCGGCGACCTCGTCCCGGACGAGATCACGATCGGCATGGTGCGGGACCGGCTCGCAGAGAACGACGCGACGCGCGGCTTCCTGCTCGACGGCTTCCCGCGAACCGTCCCGCAGGCGGGCCAGCTCGACGAGATGCTGGCCGAGATGGGCACCAAGCTCGACGTGGTGCTCGAGCTGGTCGTCGACGACGACGAGGTCGTCCGCCGCCTCTCCGGGCGTCGCACCTGCCGCAACTGCGGGCACATCTGGCACGTCGACTTCGACCCGCCCGCCAAGGAAGGGGTCTGCGACATCTGCGGCGGCGAGCTGTTCCAGCGCGACGACGACCAGGCGGACACCATCCGGCACCGCCTCGAGGTGTACTACGACCAGACGGCGCCTCTCATCGGCTACTACGCGAACCGCGGCATTCTGGTCGGTATCGACGCGATGGGGCCGGTCGACGATGTCACCGACCGGGCATCGGCGGCCTTGCGCCCGTTCGGTCGCTCATGAATAGTCGGTGGAGGAGGCGAGCCCAGATGATCCAGATCAAGTCACGCGACGAGATCGCGTTGATGCGCCAGGCCGGCATCGTCGTCGGCAACACGCTCGCCAAGCTGCGCGACGCGGTGCGGCCGGGGATGTCGACCGCCGACCTCGACGACATCGCGCGCGCCTCGATCCGAGAGGCCGGCGCGACGCCCTCCTTCCTGGGCTACCACGGGTTCCCCGCGACGATCTGCACCTCGATCAACGACCAGATCGTCCACGGCATCCCGTCGCCGAAAGCGGTCATCCGCGAAGGGGACATCCTGTCCATCGACTGCGGGGCGATCATCGAGGGCTACCACGGCGACGCGGCGATCACGGTCGGCGTGGGCGAGATCGCCCCGGAGCTGACCGAGCTGCTCCGCGTCACCGAGGAGTCGCTGTGGCACGGCATGGCCGCTGCCCGGCTCGGCGGCCGGCTGATCGACATCTCCCGGGCGATCGAGACCTACATCCGCTCCCAGCCGCATCCGCTCGGTGGGAGCTGGGGCATCGTCGAGGAGTACGTCGGGCACGGCATCGGCACCGAGATGCACCAGGATCCGCAGGTCCACAACTTCGTCGGGCCGCGGATGGGCAAGGGCCCGGAGCTGGTCGAGGGGCTGGCCCTGGCGGTCGAGCCGATGGTGAACGTCGGCAGCCGGATGACCAAGGTGCTGGACGACGGCTGGACCGTGGTCACCGCCGACGGCTCGAGGTCGGCCCACTTCGAGCATTCCTTCACGATCACCGAGGAAGGCCCCTGGGTCCTGACCGCCCTCGACGGCGGCCGCGACCGCATCGCCGCCATCACCGGGGTTGCCACCCCGGCCTAGCGATCGGCGCCCGCTTCTCGGGCCTGGCCTTCGGCCGCGGCCCGCAAACCCGCTAAGACCAGGGGGTGGCCTGGTCCCCGCTCGCTTTGCGCTGCCCCGTTGCGTTGATTGTCCGGTTTCCCTCGCCGAGACCTACGTAGATGGCGTTAAACGGGCCTTTTGCCGCCATCTACGTAGGTCTCGGCGAAACGGGGGCTGGAACCGCACCGGGCAGCGGAACGAAGCCAGGAGCGCGAGCCAGCCCCCTGGTCTTAGCGGGTTTGGGGTTCCGGGCCGACGCCGGAGGCGAGGCCCGAGGGGTGCACCGCAGGCAAAGCCAAGGCCCGGGTAGCGTGGACCCCAGCGGGACGTGAGGCGCTTGTAGCGCTCAAACGCACGGTTTGTACGGCGCGACACGCTCCCGTAGACTCTTTCGTTGGCCTGCGGCTTTCGTGGGCTGCTCAACCAACAATCTGGGATTTGCGGAGGACATGCCGAAGAAGGAAGGCGCCATCGAGATCGAGGGGCGCGTGGTCGAGCCGTTGCCGAATGCAATGTTCCGCGTCGAGCTCGCCAACGGTCACAAGGTCTTGGCCCACATCAGTGGCAAGATGCGCCAGCACTACATTCGGATCCTCCCCGAAGACCGGGTCGTGGTCGAGTTGTCGCCGTACGACCTGTCACGCGGTCGAATCGTCTACCGCTACAAGTAGGAGAACGACCGTGAAGGTCAAGCCGAGCGTCAAGAAGATGTGTGACAAGTGCAAGGTGATCCGCCGTCACGGCCGGGTCATGGTGATCTGCGAGAACCTGCGGCACAA
>DASZOU010000006.1:0-64500 GCA_035550655.1 Mycobacteriales bacterium | reverse complement strand
GTCAGCGAGGTCGTTGATCACGTCGAGGATCCGGCCGATCTCCTGGCCTTTCTCCCCGAGGGACAGGGCGCGGCCGCCGATCTGCTCGACCCGGGCGGCGATCGCGTCCATCGCCTCGACGCTGCGGGTGACGGCTTCCTGTCCTTCCTCGGCGTGGCGCAGCGTCTCCGCGGCGTAACGGGCCACTGACTCCGAGGTCTCCGAGATCTGCGCCGCGGTCGCCGCGAGCTCCTCGATCGTCGACGTGGTCTCCGACACGGCACTCGACTGCTGCGTCGCACTCGCCGCATGCTGCTCCGCCGAAGCGAGGACCTCGTGGGCGGCCGCGACGATCTGCTCGCCGCCGACTCGAATCGAGCCGACCAGCCCCCGCAGGTTGCTCAAGGTGTCATCGAACGATGTGGCGAGCCGCGCGAGCAGCTCCTGCGCGACCGTCTCGGACTCGACCTGGACGGACAGGTCGCCCTTTGCCGCCTGGGCGAGGGCGTGTGACAGGTCCTCGACGGTGCGTCGCAGCTGGTCTCGTTCGGCGTCTGCGTGCACTCGCTGCAGGTCCAGGCGCGACGAGACGGCGTTGCCGAGGAGAGCGATCATCGCGGACGACAGCCCGATGAGGATGAGCGGGCCCGCGGTGGCTTTCGTGAGGTCGTGCGCGATCCACGTCGCCAGCACCAGGCTGCCGGTCATGAACACCGACTGGCCGACGGCGAGGGCGAGGTTGGGGGCGATCACCGCGGCGCCGGCGGTTGTCACCAGCATCATCACCCAGAACGGGCCGGACACCCCACCGGTCAGCGCGACGACGGCGACACCAACACCTTGGTCGATCACGCCCATCGTCAGGAGATAGGGGACCTCGACCCTCGGCGCGTGCACCATCATCCAGGGCGTCAGCCGCTGCATCGTGACCGGAACCAGCCCGATGGCAAGCCAGGCATAGATGATGAAGCGGTGGTGGTACTCGGGGTTGATGCCGTAGTGGGCCATCAGCACGACGGCGATGGCGGCACCGATCAGCTTGCCAAGGCTTGCGATGCCTGACTCGCCGTAGATGCGATGCCACGCCAGCATGTCGGACACGGTCGAACCTTCCCGAAGGGCAGGGCTCCCCTGCAGAAGTTGCATCGGGTGTTAGGCGATGTAGGTGAAGTGAGATGACGGAAATGGGCGAAAAGTACGGCGCTGCGTCGTTTGTCGTGATCGCGTGCCGGCCGTGAGTGGCCCGTACGTCGTCACCGGCGCTGCGTCGGGAATCGGCGCTGCCATCCGGGAGCGGCTCGTGCACGACGGCCACCAGGTGATCGCGGTGGACCGGGTCGACGCCGATGTCATCGCGGATCTCGGCACCCCCGAGGGCCGCGCGAGCGCCGTAGCCGCCATCCGCGGCGCCGCCCCTGGCGGGCTGTCGGGAGTGGTGACGTGTGCGGGCCTCGCCGGGTTGCCTGACCGGGCCGCCTCGCTGCTGGTGTCCGTCAACTACTTCGGCACCGTCGAGGTGATCGACGGCTTGCGCGAACAGCTCGCGGCCGGCGGCGGCAGCGTGGTCGCGATCAGCTCGAACTCGACGACCTGCCAGCCCGGCTACTCCCTCGATCTGGTCGAAGCCTGCCTGGCCGGCGACGAGACGGTCGCGGGTGCGCTCGCAGACCGCGCCGACTCCGTGTCGGCGTACCCGGCGACGAAGACCGCCATCGCCCGTTGGATCCGCCGTCACTCCACGGCTCCGGAATGGATCGGGGCCGGCGTACGGCTCAACGCGCTGGCGCCGGGCCTCGTGGAGACGCCGCTCGCCGCCGAGCAGCGCAACGACCCGACGATCGGCCCGCTCGTGGCGATGTTCCCGCTGCCGATGGGGCGTGGCGGGACGCCGCCGGAGATCGCGGACGCGGCGGCTTTCCTGCTCAACAACCAGTTCTGCGTCGGGACGCTGCTGCTCATCGACGGCGGCACCGAGGCGCTGCTGCGCCCCGACGCATGGCCCACCGTCTGGGAGATGTAGCCCGGGACGCCGCCGCCATACTGGCGCCGTGACCTCCGCCAGTGATCAGGTGCAGCCTGAGGCCTTCGCCCCCGCCCGACTGGGGCCGCTGACGTTGCGTAACCGCATCATCAAGGCCGCGACGTTCGAGGGCATGAGCTACCAGGGCAAGGTCTCCGATGCCCTCATCGACTTCCACCGCGAGATGGCCGCGGGCGGAGTCGGGATGACGACGGTGGCGTACTGCGCGGTGTCGCCGGGTGGGCGCGGCGCTCCCCACGAGCTCGTGCCGCGTCCGGAGCTGGTGCCGGACCTGCGGCGGTTGGTGGACGCGGTCCACGCAGAGGGCGCCGCGGTCAACGCGCAGATCGGCCACGCCGGCCCGATCGGCAACGCCCGCGTGACGGGTTCCAAGGCGCTCGCCGCGTCCAGCGGGTTCAGCCCACTCGGAACGCGCTACCACGCCATGTCGGTCGTCGAGATCGAGCAGACCATCTCCGACTTCGCGAATGCCTCTGCCCTGCTCGCGGAGGCGGGGTTCGACGCAGTCGAGATCCACATGGGGCACCACTACCTGATCAACTCGTTCATGAGTCCGCGGTTCAACAAGCGCAGTGACGAGTGGGGTGGCGACACCGAACGCCGTGCCCGGTTCCCGCGGGAGATCGCCAAGGCGGTCCGGGAGACGGTTGGCCTTGACGTGGCGGTGCTCGCGAAGTTCGAGATGGAGGACGGCGTACCTCGCGGGTTGACGGTCGCCGACAGCCTTCCCATCGCGCAGCTGCTCGAGTCGGACGGCCATCTGGATGCGCTCGAGCTGACCGGCGGCGGATCGCTCGCCAATCCCATGTACCTGTTCCGTGGCGACGTGCCGCGCAAGGAGTTCGCCGCGACGCTCCCGGCGGTGCTGCGGCCGGCGTTCCGGCTGGTCGGCAAGCGGTTCATGCCCGAGTACCCGTACGAGGAGGCGTACTTCCTCGGCGAGGCCCGTCAGTTCCGCGCTGCGCTGTCGATGCCGCTCGTCCTGCTCGGCGGGATCACGCGGATCGACACGGTTGAGGCGGCGTTCGCCGAGGGCTTCGACTTCGTCGCGATGGGTCGGGCACTGCTGCGCGAGCCGGACCTGGTCAACCGGATGCGCGACGGGTCGGCGAAATCGGCGACCTGCATCCACTGCAACAAGTGCATGCCCACGATCTACCGCGGGACGCACTGCGTCCTGGTCGAGCCCGGGAAGCGGCCGGGACTGCGGCTGTCGCATCAGTAGCCGCACCCGGCCTGCGATGATCTGGCCTCATGAAGTGGGGGGTCGCGTGGCTGTCGGCCGCCGTTGTCGCCATCGGGTGCACGCCGCTGGCCGGAGCGGCGCCGGCGGCTGAGGCTCGCGTCGGTGTCGTCGCGTCCGACGCATCCTCGGCCACGTGCGGCGTGTGGCGGGAGAAGACGGTCGCCTACAGCCTGGGAATCCTGGAAGCTCTCCTTCCTGACAACCACGGCGGCATGTTGCTGTCGAGCTCGAGCCACAACGCGATCGAACGGCTACGTCCGAACGGCCACGTCCGGGTTCTCGCCAAGGTGTCGAGCCCCGGGCAGCTGGTGTGGCACGGGCGGCACACGGTGATGTTCCCGACCGGTGACGGCTTTGCCTCCGGCGCGCTCGATCGGGCGGACGGCACGCTGCAGCTCCTCGACCTTCGCAGCCGCAGGCTGACCACCTACGCGACCGGGCTGACCATGCCGAACGGGTTGGCCGTGGACCGGGACGGCACGGCGTACGTCACCCGCGACACCGGCTTCGGGACCGGCATCACCCGCATTTCCGCGAAGCCGCCGCACCGAGTCACGACGAGCTGGTCGACGTTGTCGGACACGAACGGAATCGCGATCGACGCGAAGCGCCGAGTGATGTACGTCGACCGGACGTTCGAGGTCAACGCGCCCGTCGTCCGGATCCCGATGGCGCACCCGAACGACACCCGGCAGATCACGGATCTGTCGGCCGTCGGCGGCTACTCGCTGAAGCTGCTCGACGACCTGACGATGTCGAACGGCATCCTCTACATCCCGGCCAACGGCGGCGGCGAGCTGTTCAGCCTCGACCCAGCCACTCGCCGCGTCTGCCTCATCGCCACCGGGCTCGGGAACCCCTCCGATGTCACCGTCGGAACCGGACACGGCTGGCGGAAAGGGGCGTTGTTCGTGTGCGGGTTCGACGGCACTGTGCGGGAGTTCGTCCGGACCTGACCGGGCTTTCGGTTTGAGTTTGAACCAGATTCTGTCGATGCTCGAATAAAGACCAGCAACCCCGGGGTTCGGAGGCCTGTTCGTGACGGCGTCGCCGATGGCTGCGCCCGAGTCTGCCCACGAGCAGGCTCAGGCGCTGGTGAGCGCTGTCGAGCGGGTCGTGCGGGGTCGCCGCGCGTCAGTCGAGCTCACGGTCGCGGCGGTGATCGCGGGTGGTCACGTGCTTATCGAGGACGTCCCCGGATCCGGGAAGACCACGATGGCCCGTGCCCTCGCCCAGGCGCTCGGGGGCACCTTCCGCCGCGTGCAGTCGACAGCGGACCTGATGCCGGCCGACATCACCGGGTCCTCCGTGTGGGAGCCGTCCCGCAGTGCCTTCAGCTTCGTCCCCGGCCCGCTGTTCGCGAACGTCGTGCTGGTCGACGAGCTCAACCGGGCGTCGCCGCGCACCCAGTCCGCGCTGCTCGAGGCGATGGACGAGTCGGCCGTCACGGTCGACGGCGTACGCCACCTGCTGCCGGATCCGTTCGTCTTGCTCGCCACGCAGAACCCGTACGAGCAGTGGGGCACCTACCCGTTGCCGGAAGGCCAGCTGGACCGCTTCACCGCGCTGGTCCACCCCGGTCTCAACGCTGAAGACGTCGAACGCCAGATCGTGCGTGAGCAACTCGTCGCGCCGACTGTCGACTTGTTGCAGCCGGTCATGCGAGCGGGCGAGCTGCCGGCGTTGCGCAAGGCGGTGCGCAACGTGCACGTCGCGGAGGCCGTCCTCGGGTACGCCGTCGCCGTGGTGGGCGCGACCCGCACGTACCCGGGCGTTGCCATCGGTGCAAGCACGCGCGCAGCGATCGCCCTGGTGCGTTGCGCCCAGGCGCGCACGGTCCTGCAGGGCAGGCCGCACGTGCTGCCCGACGACATCAAGGCCCTCGCGGCACCCGTCCTCGGGCACCGGCTCGTCCTCGCGGGGGACGACGGTGGGCATGCGCGCGGCCAACAAGTGATCGCCGACATCGTGGCGAGGGTGCCGGCGCCCCTTTCGGGTGCCTGAGCCCAGGACGAGCTCCTGCGGTGTCTGAGCCCTCACGCGCCGGCCGGCTGACTGACCAGGTCCGCCGGCTGCCACGCCCCACGAGGGCGACCTCGCTCCTGCTGACGATCGCCGTGATCCTCGAGCTGCTCGGCCAGCTCATCAACTCCACCGGCGTCGCGATTGCCGCAGCCGCCGCCGTCGGTGCCGTGATCGCCGACGCCTTCCTGGCGCCCGGCGTCACGTTCGCCGAAGTCGACCGGCGGACGCCGTCACGGATGGCGGTGGGCGTCGAGGCGGCGATCCAGCTCAGCGTCCGCGGCTGCGCCAAACGCACCTCGGGCCGGCGTCCTGTGGTGCTGAAGGATCGACCGCCCGGTCTGGACGTCGGTCGGTACGTCGTGCCGGCGATGCGAAACGGCGAGCACGCGATCGCCGAGCGCACCGCGATACCCGAGCGCAGGGGCTGCTGGCCGCACGGCGGCCGGCTGGACATCGAGGCGTACTCGCCGCTCGGCGGCTGGGTGCGGCGCAACCAGGTGCTCATCCCGGAGTCGGGCTGGGTTCATCCGGCACCGGCGACGCCGCTGCGGCTTCCCGAGTCGAGCGCCGGGGAGATCTACGGGCGTACGTCGATGTCGCGCAGCGGCGCAGGTCACGACTTCTACGGGATCAGGGAGTGGCGTCCCGGCGACGCGACGACGGCGGTCCACTGGCGCGCGTCCGCCCGCCGCAACCAGCTCGTCGTGATGGAGCGCGAGCGGCCCGGACATCCGACGCTGGTCGTCGTCGCCGGTCCGTTGCGCGACGACGACGACGGCGAAGCGCTGCTTGCGCGGGTGGCGGCGACGGCGGTGCAGGCACTGCGTGACGGCCGCGGGGTGATCCTCGCCGGGGCGGGTGCGGTCACCTCGGCGACGCGGCCCACCGATGCTCTCGACTGGTTCGCTGGCCTGGATCCGGATGGCGACCCGGACGGCGCGACGTTGCGCCGCGCGATGCAGGCGGCGGGAGCGGGCGCGACGGTCCTGTGGCTGGGTGCGGATCCGATGCCGGCCGCTTTGGTCGGGGTGGCCCGTGGCGCCGGCGCGGGCTCGGTGACGGCGGCGAGTCAGCTTGCCGGGGGGACGCGGTGACGCCGGCAGAGCTGCAGGCGCGCACGTGGTGCGGGGCGGCGTGTGGGCTTGCTCAGGTCGCGGCGACCGCCGCCGGCATGGTGCCATGGTGGGCGTTGCCGTTCACCCTCGCGCTGACGGTCGCGGTGTCGCAGCCTCACGGCCCGGTGAACCAGCTGCGCGCGCGGTTGTCCCGGGGTGCTGGCGTGGCATCTGTCACCGTCTTCGCGACGATCATCGCGCTGCGCTCCGTCAGCGAGGGCCGGCAAGGCCTCATCGATCCCACCTCCACACTGCGCTCCCTCACCGAAGCCCTCGTGGCGCTGTCGCTGATCATGGCGCCGAGCGCTCGCACTCCGCGCGAACACCGGGTGTGGCTCACGGTGACGACCGGCGTCCTGGTTGCCGCCGCGGCGGGAAGTCGCACCTTCAGCGCCGGCGCGCTGACCGCGCTGTCGTGGGTCGTACTGCTGGTCGCGACGAACCGGGTCCAGGTGACGGACGCGTACGCCAACGGTGCGGTGCCCGGCGTGATCGTCGGCATGCCCTCGAAGGAGCGCGTCTCGCTGCTGGGCAGGGCCGACACCCTCATCCCGATCGTCGCGACCCTCGTCGCGGGCGCGGTTGTCTTCCTCGTCATCCCTGCCGGACTCGGTGGTGGGGACCTCGCGCGACGGATCGCCCGTCAAGCGGAGCAGTCGGGTCTTTCGCTGACCGATCGCGACCAGGTCGGGGTCGATACCCAGGGGTTCGGCGACCTCAGCTTGCTGGTCCGCGGGTCGCTGCCGAACACGCCGCTGCTGCGGGTCCCGGGCAACTCGCCGGTGTTGTGGCGAGGAACGTTCTACCGCGTCTACACCGGCACGTCCTGGGACAACTCGACGCGCGGTCAGGTGCCGCTGCCTCCGATTCCTGGACCCACGGCGGCGGTGCCCACGATCCCCGACGACCCGCTGCCCACCCACGGAGCGACGCTCACCGAACATGTCGACGTCGAGGCGAACGCTGACCTGATCTGGGCGCCCGGCGTTCCGATCGGGCTGAGTGGCGAGCCGGGACAGGTCCGCGCCGTGGTGCGAGGTGATGACAACGTCCGGGTGTACAGCGACCCCGGCTTGCGGATGACGTCCTACACCGTCAAAGCGGTTGTGCCGCCGACGGATCCCGCGACCCTGCAGGAGGCCCGGGGGACCGATCCGGCCGGAGACACCTGGACGTCGCTTCCGGCGTCGGTCCCGGATGAGGTCTCCGCGCTGGCCCATCAGGTAACCGCGGGTGCGCAGAACCGGTACCAGATCGTGACCGACATCGAGAACTACCTACGGGCCCACGAGCGGTACTCGTTGAACACCCCGGTCCCCGCGCGCGGTGAAGATGCGGTCGATCAGTTCCTGTTCCATTCGCACGTCGGGTTCTGCGAGCTGTTCGCCTCCGCCGAGGCGGTGATGCTGCGCACCCTCGGGATTCCGGCGCGAGTGGTGAGCGGGCTCGCCTACGGCGTACCGGACGGCTCGAGCCGGCTGTACACGGCGGCGAATGCTCACGCCTGGGTGGAGGCCTATTACCCAGGCGTCGGCTGGTCGCCGAGTGACCCGACGGCGGGCGTGTCGCTCGCCGATACGTCGACCAACTCGCCATCGCTGTTCTCGCGCGCCTTCGACGCGCTCGCGAGCGCCATTCCCGGCGGCCGGCTCGTCGTCGCCGTGATCGGGGCCGCCTTGCTCGTGTTGATCGGGTGGGTGGTGCGGCGCGCGGTCGTCGGGAGGCGGCGTGGGGGCGGGCGCGGCAGGCGTGGTCTTCCGAAGCCGCCAGGCCCGGTGCTCGCGGCGTTCCTCCGGATGACGAAGAGCCGGCACGGACCACCACCGCGGGCACCCGCGGAGACGCCGCGGCAGTACCTCGCTCGGGTGGGCGGCCCGCGTCCGGAGGTCGGCGCGGCCGTCCTAGCGCTGGAGCAGGAGCTGTACGGCCAGGCGCCGCCGAGTGATGCAGAGACGCAGGCCGCGATCGCGACCTTCGACGCTTTGGTCTCGTCCGACCGCTAGCTCGCGGGCGGGGTTACGAGCACTCCGACCCCGATCTCGATCGTGACCGCGACCGTCTGAGCTACCTCGTCTCGACCGTCCGGGAGCGGCGCGCGGCCAGTGACGCGTAGCCGACCGCAAGCAGGCCGATTGCCTCTTCGACGAGCTCGACCGTGCCCGACCGGATCTCGCGGTGGGCGGGGACTCGAGCGAGCGGCTCCAAGCAGATGGCGAGTGCGGTGACGACCGCTCCGAGGCGGGCGCGGCGTACTCGCCACTGCTGGCCGAACCAGCCGAACAGCGGGCCGGTGACGAGCGCGCCGATCAGGACCAGGTCGGAGCTGCGGGCCCATCCCATGAAGCCCGCAACCGAGTAGTGGGCGTTCTCGACCGGGCTGAGTGTCATCACGGCGTAGCCCGCGAGTGCGGCGGCAGTGCACGCGAAGCCGAGGGCAGCGCCGCGCCGGGGCGAGGTCTGGGTCGTGCCGGCAAGGAACGCGATTGCCAGCCAAGGTGCCGACAACAGGCTGACATCCGCCATCCACGGGTGAGCCGAGAAGCTGCCGAGGTACTGGTCCGCGCCGCCGAATGCTGCGGCGAGGATGAGGGCGACGGCTGGGACCACGTGCCCAGGGTGACACGGCGGAGTGCGGGCGCAAAGGGCCGATCTTAGAGCGGGAGGCAAGTGGTGCAGAAGTCCACACCGAACGGCGTGAGCTCGATGCTGCGCCGCACCGTGCGGCCGCGGCCGGCTTCTTTCATCGCGGCCGAGACGTCGGGCTGCGCCTCGAGGACCTGATAGCGCAGCCGGTCTGCAACCGGCTCCCGCGAGAACCAGATCAGCCCGAGCCGATACAGGTTGTTGAGGTACGCCGGCACCCGATCGACGTGGCGTACTCCGGCTTGCGCGCCGATCATCGTCAGTCCGGGAGCAACCAGCTGCGACGCGACGTTGAGCGGACGTGCCGTCCGTACGTCGACGGAGGGCTGCGCACCGCCGGTGGCGAGCAGCCGCAGGATGCGTGCCTCGTCCGGCGCGAGGTCGGCGAGGATCCGTGCGTACGCCGGATGCAGCGCGTCGTCGTAGGACATGTCGGAAGAGCGCTGGAGCAGCTCTGCGCCGATCTCTTTGAGCGGACGTTCGACGACGGCGATCGGTGACTCCACCGGAAGCACCCGGTTGATCACGCTGACGCCTGGATACGACGGCGAGTCCCCGATGCCGAGCACTTGCCGGATGCTCGACCGCAGCTCGCTGCCGAGTGCGGACAGGACGACACCCGGAGACTGACCCGAGATCACCGCACTGAAGACCCGGTTGCCCGTGTTGAGCGCTGCCCCAACCGACCACTCCGTGGTGCGCCACCAGGCCGCAACCGCAAACCGGGCGAGTGACGGTGCGGCGCGCAGGACGGAAGCGACCTCCTGGCCGTCGACGCCGATCACGTCGGGAAGGACCGGGCGGGTCACGGCGAGAGCTCCAGGGCGCTCAACCGAAGATCGCCAGATGGATCAGGCCTGCGCCGAAGCCGAGGACGGCGCCGTGCAGGTACAGCAGCCACTCGTCCTCCTTGATCGCCGTCCGCAGCATCTCCGCAAAGTCGTGCGGGCCCATTGTGCGCATCCGGGCCGCGAGCAGGTTGAAGATCGCCTTGTTCTGACGGGCGCCGAACTCCGGGTCGTTGAACGGCGTCATGGTGTAGGCGACCGCTTCGGTGGCGAGCGACTCGCGGATCGCGTCGTACTTGTTCGTGCCGAGGGCAACCCGGACGAGGCCGGACGCCCGCCCGAGCGCGTCGTCGACGGCGGGGCGAAGCGCGTTCTCGATCAGCGCGCGCGTGCGGTCGGCTCGCGGGCCGTGCATCAAGTCGTCACCGATGTTCGCGATCGTCACGATGTCGTTGGCGATGATGCTGGCGTAGACGTCGGCGACTTCCGGTTGGCGTCGCATGAACAGCCCGTGGAAGGTCATCTTGAGGAAGCGCCGAGGTGCGACCGGCTCGAAGATCATCCAGATTCCGACCAGGTTCGTCGTGTAGCCGATGAGCACGCCGCCGATCGGCAGCAGCCACCAGTACGGCAGCGCGTCGGTGATGAAAGCGAGCGGAATGCCCAGGAGCAGGCCGAACACGAAGCCGAAGTTCTGGATGAACTTCAGCTCCTTGCGCCCGACATCGAGGAAGATCCGGTTCGCGAGCTCCGGCTGAGCCGCGATCCGCCGGATCACCATCAGCTTGATGTCGAGCAGCTGGTCGATGTGCTCGCCGATCTCCTGAGTGACCTGACGCACGACCTGCGGCAGCTGCTGGTCGACACGGTCGTGGATCGCGGTCCTGGCGCGCGGTGGCAGATCCCGCCACAGCTGGCCGTGCTCGCGCTCCATGATCCGGTCGACCAGGTCATGCACGTCCTGACGGGAGTTGGCCAGGATCTGCTCCGCGATCTTGTCGGGTTCGAGCTGCTCGTAGAACTCCCGCGGGCTGCCGAGCTTCGAGATGCCCTTGTCGACGGCGATGCTGCCCATCTTCGCCGCGCGTGACGGGATGATTCCCTGCCAACCCAGCCCCGCCTGCATGATCCCGGGGACCTGCTGGATCTTGCGCGGCAGCAACCCGACGAGCGGGGCGAGCGGCCGGAACCGGATCCCCCTGAAGTGCACCGGGTAGAACAGCATCACCACGCCACTCCAGTTGGTGACGTAGCCGATGATTCCCGTGAACAGCGGGATCGTGAGGAGCTTGAGGGTGTGGCCGGACAACTCCTCCACCCCGCCCTCATTGCGCCCCGACGTCCGCCGGTTTTGCTTGTTTTAGCAGAATGTTCGGTGTGACGGATGCTGGTGGAACGCTTCGGGTTGCCGTGATCGGCGCTGGTCCGGCAGGGATCTACACCGCCGATGCGTTGTGTGCCCAAGCCGACCAGCCGGTTCAGGTGGACATCTACGACCGGCTGCCTGCGCCGTTCGGGCTGTTGCGGTACGGCGTGGCGCCGGACCACATCAAGATGAAGAATCTTGCGTCGACGTTGCAGCGCATCCTCGAACACGACAGCGTCCGATTCTTCGGCAACGTCAAGGTCGGCACCGACGTCACAGTGCGGGAGCTGCTCGCTGACTACCACGCGATCGTGTACACCTACGGATCCTCGGTCGACCGCAGGCTCGGGATCCCCGGCGAGGACCTTCCTGGCAGCATCGCGGCAACCGCTTTCGTCAACTGGTACAGCGGCCACCCCGACTTCATCGAGCCGTACTCGCTCCAGGCGGAGAGCGCCGTCGTCATCGGTCTCGGAAACGTCGCAATCGATGTTGCCCGCGTCATCGTTCGCGATGCCGAGGAGATGGCCACGACCGATGTGCCGGACGACGTCCTCGCGGCGCTTCGTGCCTCCACCCTCACCGATGTGCACATCGTCGGCCGCCGCGGTCCCGAGCATGCGAAGTTCACGATCAAGGAGCTGCGCGAGATGGGCGAGCTCGCCGGTGTCGACGTCATCGTCGATCCGGCGCAGGTCGACGAGGTCGAGTCGGACGACAAGGACGTCAAGCGCAACCTCGAGGTCTTCAAGGAGTGGGCGCACAGACCGTTGTCGGGGGCGCCTCGGCGCCTTCACCTGCACTTCCACTCCCGACCTGCCGAGATCCTCGGCACCGAGCGCGTCGAGGCCCTGCGCTGCGAGCGGCCCGATGGCACGACCTACGACATCCCGGCCCAGCTCGTGTTCCGCTCCGTCGGGTACATCGGTACGCCGATGCCGGGCGTGCCGTTCGACGAGACCTCCAACGTGATCCCGAACGACGACCACCGGGTCATCGGGGGCTGCGTCGAGGTCGGGGAGTACACCTGCGGCTGGATCGGTCGTGGCGCCACCGGCGTCATCGGCACGAACCGCAGTGACGCGAAGGCCGCGGTGACCTCATTGCTCGCCGACACGGATCGGCTGCTCGCCCGTGCCGTCACGCCGGGGTCGGCGGAGGCGCTGCTCGCGGAGCGCGGCGTTGGGGTCGTCGACCTGACCGGCTGGAACGCCATCGATGCCGCCGAGATAGCGCGTGGGGTCGGACGCAGCAACGCTCGGGTCAAGCTCGCGCTGTGGGACGAGCTCCTCGAGGCAGCTACGCCGCGGGGTTAGCGCCCGCGGGGCTGAACTCCACCGGTGCCGTGAACGCCGCCTTCCTCGCGGCGCGACGGAAGGTCCGCAATGCGGCGGGCCCGACCAGGCAGATCGCGACGAAGTTCGTGATCGCCCGGCCAGTGTCCCATCCGAGTGAGGTCGTCGCGTCGAAGACGAGGTAGTGATGCCACTGGGCGCCGAGTGAGGCGCCGGGCACGTAGGCGATAGAGCTGCCGGGGTCGAGCGAGAACGGCCAGAACGACAGGTTCGACAGGAACCCGTACGCGTAGCCCGCCACTGCGCCGTACGTCGCGAGCATCGCGATCTCGGCCTTGCCGCGCAACGGCGGCAGGCAACCGGCGAACAATCCGATCCAGGCGCAGCCGAACATCTGATACGGCATCCATGGTCCGACGCCCGCGGTGATCAGTGCGGAGCCGAAAAGCGTCGTGCAGCCCAACGCGAACCCGAAGCCCGGACCGAACACCCGTCCGGCAAGGATCAAGGTGAAGAAGATGAACTCGATTCCGGCGGTGCCGGCGTCGAGCGGGCGGAGAGCGGCGCCGATCGCGGACAGCACGCCCAGCATCGCGATCGCCTTCGCATCGATGCTGCCGCTGGCGACCTCCGCGAACAGCACCGCCAGGACCAACGACAGGAGAACGCCGAAGATCAGGAGCGGTGTGTATGACGTGCCGAAGTGGTTGGGCGCGACGACGAACGGCCAGAAGAACGCCACGAACCCGACGAAGGTCGCCATCACGATGACGACGGTTGCGCGACCCCGCAGCGGGATGGCTGCGACTCTGTCCGCGACCCCGAAGCCCGCCACTAGCCGGCCACCCCGGCCAGTGCGGCCTCGACGGCGTCGACCGTGAGGAACTCGAGCGGCGCCAGGATCTTTGCCACCTGCGGGGCGAAGGCCGGCGATGCGACCACGACCTCCGCGGTTCGGCCGTCGGCCACGACGTCACCATCACCCAGCACGACGACGCGATCGGCGGCCGCCGCCACGAACTCCACATCGTGCGTCGCCACGACCACCGCGTGGCCGCCCTCCGCGAGCTCCCGCAGCACGCCGCCCAGTGCCCGCTTCGCGCTGTAGTCCAGCCCCCGGGTCGGCTCGTCGAGCAGGACGACCTCGGGCTGGGCGCGCAGCTGGATCGCGAGCACGAGTGCCAGCCGCTGACCTTCCGACAGGTCACGCGGATGGCAGTCGTCGGCGATGCCGGGAGTGATCCGGTCGAGCAGGACCCTCGCGGGCTCGCCCGGCCCCGCATCGCGGTCGGCCGTGTCGAGCTCGGCGCGCACCGTGTCCAGATAGAGCAGGTCGGCCGGGGTCTGGGGGACAAGCCCGATCCCACCGTCGGCCGCAACGGTGCCGGCCTGTCGGCGTCCAGCGCCGTGAACGGCCCACAGCAAAGACGACTTGCCGGAGCCGTTGCGGCCCATCAGCGCTGTCACCGCGCCGCGATCGAGGTCGAGGTCGATACCGCGGACCGCGATCGTGTCGCCGTACCGCACGACGACGTTTCGCGCGGACAGCGCGACGGACGGCTCGCCGTCCGCGTCGCGCGGCGCCGGAACGGACGAGGCGAGCTGCTCGCGGGTCGGTCCCGCTCGCCGTCGCGCGTCCCGCACCGACATCGGGAGTGGCGACCACCGCAGCAGCCGGCCGAGCTCGACGACGGGCGGCGCGACTGATGTCGTCGTGAAGATGGTCGCGGGCTCTCCGGCCACCGCCGTGCCGTCGCCCGGTAGGTGGATCACGCGGTCGGCGTACTGCACGACTCGCTCGAGTCGGTGCTCGGCGAGCAGCACCGTGACGCCGAGGTCGTGGACGATGCGGGTGATCGCCGCGAGGACCTCCTCGGCCGCCGTGGGGTCAAGCGCGGAGGTCGGCTCATCGAGGACCAGCACCTTCGGATGGCCGGTCAGCGCCGCGCCGATGGCGACTCGCTGCTGCTGTCCCCCCGAGAGGTCGTGCAGTGCGCGCCGGCGCAGCTCGGCGAGGCCCAGCAGGTCGAGTGTCTCCTCCACCCGCTTGCGCATGACGTCCGGCGGCGTGCCGAGCTGTTCCATGGTGTAGGCGAGCTCGTCCTCGACGACGTCGGTGACGAATCCGGACAGCGGGTCCTGCCCGACGACACCGACCAGGTGGGCGAGATCGCGCGGCGGGTGGTCGCGAGTGCTCAGCCCGCCGACTCGTACGTCGCCCGCGAGACTGCCCCCGGTGAAGTGCGGCACCAGGCCGTTCACGGCGCCGAGCAGGGTGGACTTGCCGACGCCGGTGGCCCCGACGACCAGGCAGAGCTCACCCTCGTCGATCCCGAGTGAGATGTCGCGAAGGACCGGCGCGGCGGTCATCGCGCCCGCCGCATCGGGATAGCTGACGGTGACCCGGTCGAACTCGATCACGCCGCAACCCCTGGCGCTCTCGTGGCAATGCGCGCCTGCCGGGGCTCGCGGCGCAGTGATCCGGGCTCAACCGGCGGGGGAGGGGTGGCGAGCGCCGGAAGCACCCCGATCACGATCGCAACGGTCGGAAGCAGCGGGAGACTCGGCCAGTGGAGTGGCGAGAACGACGGCGCCAGGCCGCTGACCCCCGTGGCTGACGCCGCGATGAGTACGCCCGCGGCGAGCAAGCCGGAGCCGGCGACGAGCCACTCGGCGGCCTGCCACGGGTCCGGCCGGTAGCGCGTGGTGGTGACGCGTCGACCGCCCAGACCCAACCCGACGCAGCACAGGGCCGCGCCCGTGAGGAGTGTCGGCATGCCGAGCCATGCAGGAGTCGTGCGGTCGAGCAGCCCGTAGGCACCGGCGGACAGCCCGGCCATGCCCGCGAGAAGGCAGCCGGTCGTGACGTGGCGGCCGCGCTCCGAGACCGCGCCGCGCCGGCCGTAGCCGCGCGAGTCCATGGCGGCGGCGAGCCGAAGCGAGCGTTCGAAGGCGTCTTCCACGACAGGGATCGCGATCGCCCGGATCGACCGCAGACCGGTCGTACGGCCGGCGCGAAGCCGCCGTGCGCGGCGTACACGACCGATGCTCTCGACGAGCTGGGGGGCGACGCTCATGCAGACGACCACCGCGACGCCGAGCTCGTACAGCGCGCCGGGGAGGACCCGCAGCGCCCGCCTCGGGTTGGCGAGGGCGTTGGCGGCGCCGATGCAGCAGAGCAGCACAGCGAGCCGCATCCCGTCTGCCGCGGCAGAAAGGGTGTTCTCGAGCGACACCGGCCCGCCGAGCTTGACGTTCGCGGCCCAGTGCGGCAGCGGCAGCTGTGGGAGGCGGAAGAGGAGGTGATCGGCGCTTCCGGTCGTCCCGCCGAACACCGACCGGAACACGATCCGCAGCGCGACGACGACCAGTGCCAGGGCGAAGTAGTACTTCAGGCCGCGCGCCCACGGCGCATCGGTGCGGCGCATGGTGACGACGAAGGCCACTACGGCCAGGGCGACCAGCAGGAGCAGCGGGTTGTCGGTCTGGCTGACCGCGGCACCGAGCCCGATCGCCCACACCCACCAGGCCATCGGGTGGAGCGAACGCGGAACCCGCCGGTTCAACGCTGGGTGGAGCGAACGCGGAACCCGGCTGGACACTCGTACAGTCTCGCTGATCCAGATTGCCGGCCGGCGGGAAAGACTGTCGCCATGACCACGTTGCCGCTGCCCGCTCGGGACCGCGGTGTCCCTGCTCGGGCGGCGGCGGCCGTGTGGCGCAAGATCGAGAAGGTGTTCGGGGGTCCGGCCCGAACCCGCGTGGTGGTCGTGTTCGGCGGGGTCCTCGCCCTGTCGAGCGCGGACACGGCGACCGTCGGCGCCTCCGCCACCCCGCTGCGCCACGCCCTGCACATCTCCAACTCCGATCTGGGCCTGCTGGTCGGCGTCAACTGTGTGGTGGCGGCGGTCGCGAGCCTGCCGTTCGGAGTGATCGCTGACCGCCTCCGCCGCACGACGGTGCTCGGCGTCTCGATCCTGCTCTGGGGCGTGTGCATGGTGTGGAGCGCGATGGTGAACTCGTTCGGCCATCTGCTCATCAGCCGGCTCGCCCTGGGAGTCGTCACCGCCTCGGCGGGTCCGGTGATCGCGTCGATGCTCGGCGACTGGTTCCCGAGCGCCGAGCGTGGTCGCATCTACAGCTACGTCCTCACCGGTGAGCTGCTCGGCGGAGGCGTCGGGTTCGCGGTGACCGGCGACGTCTCGGCGCTGTCCTGGCGGTTGTCCTTCCTGTTGCTGGCGGTCCCCGCCTTCGTGCTCGGCCGGATGGTGTTGAAGCTCCCCGAGCCGGTGCGTGGCGGCCGCGGCCAGATCGCGCCGGGCGCAGCAGAGATCCCGACGCGACCCGTCGCGAACCGGATCGTCGACGACGAGGTCGACGAGGCCGCGGACAACGTCGCCCATGACGTCTCACGGAGCAAGGGCGTCGAGCCGGAGCAGGAACAGGTGCTCGCCGTCGATCCGAAGCAGATGGGCTTCTGGCAGGCGACCCGCTACATCATGTCGATCCGGACGAACGTCGCGATGATCGTCGCGAGCGCGTTCAGCTACTTCTACCTGACCGGCGTGCAGACCTTCGGCGCCGAGATGGTGCACCAGCAGTACGGCATCAACACCGCTCTCGCGAACCTGCTCATCCTCGTGGTGGGGATCGGTGCGGTCGTCGGCGTCATTGTCGGCGGCCGCCTCGGGGACACGTTGCTGCACCGCCGCTTCCTCAACGGCCGCGTCTTCGTGGCCGCCGTGTCGGCTGCGATCGCCGCTGGTGCCTTCATTCCGGCGTTGCTGACCCATCACCCGATGCGAGCGCTGCCCTACCTGGTGCTCGCCGCATTCGGCCTGTCGGCGCAAAACCCGCCGCTGAACGCGGCCCGGCTCGACATCATGCCGGCGCCGCTGTGGGGCCGGGCCGAAGGCGTCCGGACCTTCCTCAGGACGGCAGCGCAGGCCCTGGCGCCGATGCTGTTCGGGTTCGTGTCCGACTACGTGTTCGGCGGCGGGCAGCACGCGCTGCGCTGGACGTTCCTTGTGATGCTCCTTCCGCTGGCCGTGTCCGCGGTCTACCTGTTCCGGGCGCTGCGGACCTACCCGCGCGACGTCGCGACGGCCGCGGCTTTCTACTCTGCATAGGCTCGGGCCATGTGCCGAAGCATCAAGACGCTCCGCCCGCCGTACACGGAGGACGCCACCACGGATGACGTCCATGCCGCGGCCTTGCAGTACGTGCGCAAGATCGCCGGCATGCGGGCGCCCTCCGCGGTCAACCGGGAGGCGTTCGAGGCCGCCGTCGAAGACGTTGCGACCGCGACCGCGACCCTGCTCGCAAGCATCACCGTGCGTCCTGCGCCGGCCCGCTAACGGACGTCGACCACCTGGTTGCAGCCGGCGAGGACCACTTTGAGCGGGCCATCGGAGTGGACCTTCAGCGTGGCCGCGCAGTCGAGGCGCGCGCGGCGCACGTCGATCACGACTCGCGCGATGTTGGTCGCGGTGATGTCCAGTGCGTCTCGGCGCGCAGCGCGGGGGACCGGCCCCCACGTCTGACGGAACTCGACGTACGGGATCGCGGCCTTGGTGCCGCCGGTCAGCGCGCCGGCGCCTTCGGTCATTCCGGACGGTTTCGGGTCACCGACGCCGAACCCCAGTGAGCGCACGTCGATGGTGCCGATCGCGCTCGACCTGCGGGGGGTGATTCCTGACAGCCAGTACGCGTGATCGGCGACGACATCGGCGAGAGAGGAGTCCTCGGCGCGGTCGACGACATAGGTCACATGCGCAGGGTTCCGGTCGACGCGATGGGTGCCCAACCAGACGGCGCCTGGACCGTACTGGTCGTTGGTCGCGAGCGTGAGGTGGTCCGACGCGGTGTAGACGTCCTCGATGTAGCGAAGCCCGTCGGCGGTCATCTGTTGCGTGTTCTGGATGGTCTCGTCGATCGGGACCAGCTCGTCCGCGGTTGCGTTCCACGCCAGCACCGGCACGTTGCGCAGTGACGGCAGGCCGGAGGCCGGGCTCGCTTCGCCCACGACAGAGAAGGCGCGCGCGAACAGGTCAGGCCACCGCTCGGCCAGCCGGTACGTGCCGAAGCCACCCATCGAGTAGCCGCTGACGTCGACCCACCTGGGATCGAGCGGGTACAGGTGCGCCACGGCGTTCCACGCCTCGAAGGTGTCGGCCTCCGCCACGCCGGCGTACCCGCCGTCCGGCCCCCGCCCGCTCGGGGTGACGACGATCGAACCGGCGCCGCGCCGAGCGAGCTGGCTCTGGTTGTGGCTCGTGGAGTACTGGTTGTAGTTCCCCGACAGCGAATGCAGCAGCAGCGTCAGGCCGTATCCACTGCGCGGAACGGCGCCTTTCGGCACGTAGAGCGAGTACGGCTGGAGCTGGCCGACCATGCGGCCCTTGCACTTGGCGCCGACGTCCACCGGCGGCGCGATTCGCGAGCAGACCTGGCTCGGGTCGAGGCCCTGGCCGAAGGAGAAGTGGCTGGCGAGGATCCGGTCGGTGGGGCCCGACTTCGGGATGTCGCTGTCGTCGGTGACCCGGTGGGCGAGCTTCGCGAAGCTGACGTTCGCGAAGAACGGCTGCACAGAGCCGATTCCCATCTCGTAGGCCTGCTCGTGCTCGCGCCACATGAATGCCTCGGCGAGCTCGCCCGCTGCGCTGTCGCCGATCGTCTCGGTGGGCTGCGCGAGCGACGGCCACGGCTCGTTGAGTCGCGGACCGACGTTGACGATCCCGACCGGCGCCGCGCCGCCACCCCCGGGGGTGCTCGCCGTCGCCGGACCTGCCGCGGGGAGCAGGTAGCTGTTGTGGTTCTGGTCCCAGAGCCCGACGCCGATCGACATCCGCACGGTGCTCTGGTGGGGATTCCAGGTGCGGTGCGGGATCTCGACGGTGAACTGCCGCCGGTGCACGCTCACCGACACCGCCGGTGCGGGTCGAAGCACTCGGCCCGTCGCCGCGTTGGTCATCGTCGCGGTGCCGCCGTGCACGGTCACGAAGTACGCCGCGGGGGAGGTGACGTCGGCCAGCGCCGGCCATTCCTGCTGTTGTGCCGAGCTCCCCAAGGCGATCGTGAAGCCGACGAGGGCAGGGTTCGTGAGGCTGTTAAGGGTGACCCGGAATGCCGTGTCTGACGCGAGCGGCTTGGCTCGGAACTCGACGAGGTCCGCCGCGTTGTCCGCGTACTTGCGCGCGGTGGGATAGGTGAACGTGCCCGCGGTCGGTGAGAACAGGAAGTCCGTCTCGGAGTACGGCGTGGACGGGTCGGGCGTGCCGAAGGCGCCATGATCGTCGTACAGGTAGTCCTGGTAGATCCACTCGCCGTCGCGGTATGCCTGCGTGCCGGACACGAGCGTCGGCGGCGCCTTCCAGACGCCCCGGTTCTGCAGCTGCGGGGCGACGGCGGGCTTGGCGTAGAGGATCGCCGGGCCGGGCCGGTGACCGCTCGCCACGTGCGGCAACGATGCCGACACCGGACGGTCGCCGGCCGCGCGGGCTCGCGGCTCGGGCGCGATCGTGCGGTGCGCCCCCGTCGCCGTTGCCGCTGCGGCACTCCCGCCGGCGCTGCCCAGCAGGCTCACGAAGACGACCGCGGTGATCAGGCGCCGGTTCACGGGCTAGGACTTCTCCGGGACCTCGTCTCGCTCCTGCCCTGAGCTCTCGGTGTGCTCCAGCACGATCGCCGTCACCTGCTGCTGCATCGCATGCACCTTCGGCGAGGAGTCGAGCAGTGCCACCCCGAGGGTGGCGGCGGTCGCCGACAGCGCGACGCCGACCGCGGTGCCGGAGCCGAGGTCAAGGTGTTCATGCAGCGCGAGCACCGCGAGGAGGGAGGCAACCGCGGGCTCGCCGATGTCGATCACGGGAAGCGAGACAGACAGCGGCGCGATCCGGAACGCCGTCTGGGACAGCAGCAGGCCCGAGATGGCGAACGCGGCGAGGACGTAGCACTGCGAGTGGGTCAGTGTCTGCAGCTTGTCGTGCTGGAACTGCCGGCCGACCACTTTGGTCATGACGGACAGCATCCCGAAGCACGCACTCGATGCGAGGGCGAGCCCACTGGCGCGGATCATCGGACGGCTCGCGAAGCTCTCAGCTACAAGGACGATCACGATCACCGCGGCGCCGATGAGAAACGTCATCGTCACCGTGGCGAATGTCGTGATGTGCGCGTTGTCGCCCGACGGGTTGCCGACCACGAGGAACGCGGTGATGCCTCCGGCAACCAACGCCGCACCGATCCACTCTCGGATGTGCAGGCGCGCTCCGGCGTACCAAGCCGCCAGCGGCAGCGCGAACAGCAGCTCCGTGACGATCAGCGGCTGGACCAGCACCACGGGAGCGAGGAACAGCCCGACGGCCTGCAGGCCGTAGCCGCAGACGGCGGTGGCGAGACCGATCAGCCACTTGCGGTCGCGGGCCAGGCGCACGAGCAGCGTCGCGCTGACTTCCGAGGGCGCGGCAGTGGTGCGGGCCGCGCGCATCTGCTCGACGTTGGCGATCGCAAAGGCGACCGCTGCGCCGAGTGCGCACGGCACCGCAACCGCGATGCTTGCCGTGCCTGCCATGTCCTCCCGATCTTAGGGAGAACCTCCCGCGATGAGCCGTGGCTAAACCGCTTCTCAGCTCTTGCTGAAGCGCTCACGCGCCTTGTCGAACTCGCCGGACTGCACCAGGCCGTGGACCGCGATGCGGTCGATGTGACGCTGGGCGGTGCGGTCCACGTCGGCGTACATGTCGATGGCGAGCTTCGTGACGCCGAGGACGTCCGGCGAGATCGCCACGAGCCGCCGGCAGAAGGCGTAGACATCGTCGAGGAAGGTGTCCGCCGGGAACACGTCGTGCACCAACCCGATCGCGAGCGCTCGGTCGGCGTTGACGCGCATTCCGGCCATCGCGATGTACTTGGTCCAGGCCGGACCCACGATCCGGGTGAGCCGGCTGGTGCCGCCGCTTCCCGCCATCACACCGATGTTCACCTCGGGAAGGCCGAACTCGGCGTGCGGCGTGCAGAAGCGGAAGTCGCATGAGACGGCCATCTCGACGCCCGCGCCGAGCGAGATGCCCTGCGCCGCGATGATGACCGGCTTTTCGATTGCCTCGATCTCGTCGTACAGCAGGTGGTGGCTGCGGTAGTTGCGCCGGAAGTTCCAGCCAGGGTGCTGGTCCTCGGTCTCGGGATTGCCCGGGCTGGAGCCGACCTGCGTGCCGAGATCCATCCCCGCGGTGAAGTACTTGCCGGTGCCGGTGATGACGAGGCACCTCAGGTCGTCGCGCATCGACAGCAGGTTGAGGGCTTCCCAGAGCGCGGCCGTCATCTCCGGGGTGATCGCGTTGAGCTTCTGCTCGCGGTTGAACGTGAGGGTGAGGATCCCGTCGTGCTCCGTGATCGGAGCGTGCACACAGCCTTCAGTCGCCACAGCGGATCAGCCTCCCACGGGGTGAAGCATCTTCATGGCGAGGGTGGCGAGCGAGTCGACCATCGCCCTGTTGTCGATGTCGACGTCCCACGTCCGCACCTGATGAGCGGTGCGCTCGGTCATCGCAATGATGGCGAGCGCCGCGAGCTTCGGGTCCACTCCGGCAACGCCGCCTTCAGTGAACCGGTCGGCGAGCACATCGGCGAAGCTCGACGTGAGGAGCACCGCGCGCTCGCGCGCGACGGGGTTGCTTGCGCGCGGCAGGTTCACCTCGTCGACCAGCGCCCCCCAGCGCTCGGTGATCGCCACCAGATCGGCGATCCACCGCGCGAGGGTTTCCTTGCCGTCGGCGTCGGGGGTGACCGCGCCGAGGTGCGCGGCCGAGTCGAGCACCTCGGCGCACATCAGCTCGATCAGTGCGTCGAACACCTCGTCCTTGCTGTCGAAGTAGCGGTAGAAGGTGGCACGGGACACGGACGCTTCGGCGCACACGTCCTCGACCCGGCTGGCCGCGTAGCCGCGCTGGGTGAAGACCGCCAACGAGGACTCGAGGAGCCGGCGGCGACGGTCGACGCCGGGTGCCGGGGCGATCGGGTCAGTGACCGCCATGGCCGGTCCTCGCTACGCTGCCGCGATGCCCGAGCCGCCGAAGTGGGTCACGGCCGGCGGTGCCGCGCTCAAACGCGCGCCGCGCGGGCGCGGCGAGGAGACGCTTCGGCGGATTCTCACCGCCGGTCGCGAGTGCTTCCGCAGCTACGGCTACGCCGCGGTGCGCATCGACGACATCGTCACCCTCGCCGGCACATCGCACGGTGCGTTCTACCTGTACTTCCGCAACAAGGAGGACCTGTTGCACCGCTTGGCGGTGGACTGCGCCGCCCAGCTCCGCGAGCTCGCCGCCGCGCTGGAGGCGCTGCCGCGCCCGCTGCGACAGTCGGACCTCGAGTCCTGGGTGGCGGAGTTCGTCGCGCTCTACCAACAGGACGGCCCGGTGATCCGGGTGTGGCTGGACAACCGCGACACCGATCCGCTGATGCATGCGCTCGCCAACGACGCGCTCGGGCCACTCGCACAGGCGCTCGGCCAGGTCATCGAGCCCGGGCTGGCCGGCAAGCTCGATGACCGCATGGCCGGGTTGGGCCTGCTGTCCATGCTCGAGCGGCTGAGCTCGTACCTGCGTGACGACGTCCCGGAGCCGCTCGCGGCAAGGACGGCCGCTCGCCTGATCTTCGCCACGTCGTTGCACTCCGATCCGAATGCAGCTCTGCCGACCTGAACGCCTTGATTACGTCGGTGGCTGGAGCTTGAACCCGTACCCCTTGACCATGAAGCACGTCGAGGAGGGGGTGGCTCGGCTGATCCACTTGTTCGCCGATACCGAGAACTGAGCCGCCGAGACGCAGTGCTTCGTCGGCTTGTTGTAGAAGCTCGGCGCCAGCGGCCGGAAGCTCACGTAAGGGACGGTCACGCCGTCGCCGCCGAAGTCTGGCTTGTTGTTCATGTAGTTGATGACGCACTTGCGGGTGAGGTCGGCACCGCACGACTGCGCGGCCTCGGTGAACCATTCCGCGCCGACCCAACCCTCGAGCGACCACTCGTGGTTGTGCGGAAGCCAGCTCGGGAAGTACTTCTGCATCGCGGCCTGAAACTTCGCCACCTCCGGGATCGAGGTGTCCTGGAAGTTCACCGTGTAGCCGTCGACCCAGCTCTTGGCGAGGCACTTCGGCGTGGCCGCGAAGTCCTGACCGATGCTCGCCGCCCACGCTGAGACCGTCGACAGGTGAACCTTCATCTGGTTCTCGAACGCGGTGTTCTGCTCGATGGCCTGGCACAGCTTCTGGCCGCCGTTCTCGTCAACGGCGTCGGCAACGAGATCCACGCCGTCGGCTTTCATCTGCGCCACCGCCGAGGCGAAGTTGGGCAGTCCCAGGTTGACCTGGTACTGGCTCACCTTGACGCCTGCGTGCTCGAAGTCCTGAACCGCCTCGTTGGCGCCGTACCGCGACGACGCCTGGTCGTAGTAGACGACACCGACGTGGGTGACGTGTTCGTGCGTCTTGAAGAACGTCGCCTCTTCGTCCCAGCGGTAGGCAGTGCTGTTCGCGGTGACCGTCTTCCCGTTGTGCAGCTGGTTGAGGCCGTCGATCGAGAACAGGTTCGGGTACTGGTAGTAGTACGTCGAGATCGGCTCGCTGCCGATGTCCGGCACGCCCTTCTGGTTGACGTACGGCGCGCCCGAGTACTCGTAGATGTTGTTCGCGACGAAGGCGAACGCCTTGTTCGTGTCGATGCAGGTGTGGATCTGGTCGAGGTCGCCGGAGTCGGATCCGTCGTCCGGGTGGGTGATGAAGTTGACCTTGCGGCCGTTGATCCCGCCTTGGGCGTTGAGGGACGCGAAGTAGGCGGCGGCGCCGTAGTAGCTCGGCGTGAACTGGTACGGGCCGAACGGGCCGCCCTGGGTCACCACGTTGCAGACCGTGATCGTGGTCGCCGTGACGCCGGTGTCAGATGCGTAGTTCGCCTTACCGCCCCCGCCCTGGGTCGGCTGGCTGTTGGGCTCCGAGCCGTGACCGCTGGCGTGGCTCGACACCGGGCCCGGACCACCGGTCGGGGTGATGGCGCCCGGCGCCGTGGGAAGCGCGTTGGCGTCGGTCTGCCCAGGTGCCGGCGTCTGGCCGCCCACCACGGGAGCGGGGTTCGCCGAGGGGTTGACGACGAACGGCTTGAAAGCCGAGTCGGACAACCGGGTGCCGCAGCCGGCGAGCATGAGGACTGCGGCAAGCGCCAGAACCGGTCGCCGCAATCGCGTTGCGACACCGGCGTCAGTACGCCGATGGGGGCGCCGAGCGCCGGTGCAGCCGCGTTGCGACTTGGATTGGTGTGTTGGGCTAGACAGCAACGTCAGACGCGGCATGATCCGATATTGTGAGCCTCGCCACAAGGCAAGTCCAGCGACCCTGAGGCTGTCCACCCTCAGTTCAAGGGAGCAAGGTGACGTCGAATCGCGTCTCGCTCCGCCGGAGCTGGGGACGTCCGCTGGCGCTTCTGGCGGCCAGCGGGTTGGCGATCGCCGGCGTGGCGGGGGCGGGTTCGGCAAGCGCTGGTGATCCCCCGGCGCCACCCGATTTCACCTACTCGAGCGCCGTCACCGCGATCGGTGTGCAGGCCGCGCTCCAGCGCAACCCCGACTTCTCGTCGCTCCCGGACCCGTTCGATGTCGAGGCGCCGCACTCCGAGGCGAAGCTGGACAGCTTCGGCACGTCACAGGCCGACGGTCACGTCGTCAACCTCAACGGGCTGGGCGGCATCCCGGGCCTGGTCTGTCTCGCTGCCGGTGCCTCCAACTGCAACGCGATTCCGATCGGTCAGGTCACCGCAGGGCTGATCCCGACCTTCCCGCCACCCGATCCGGTCGACGCTCACGCGACGTACCCGGCCCACCAGGACGGCAGTGCCCCGCTGCTGGGCAAGACGCCGGCGCAGCTGTCGGTCGACCAGAGCGGCTTCAGCCTTGACGCCGGCACCGCGCGGGCTGCCGCGCACGAGTTCGACACGGCGACTACGGCGAGCGAGCAGAATCTCGAGATCGCGAACGCGCTCTCCATCGGCTCAGCGCGCACAGCGACGATCCAGACCGCTACGGCAGACTCGCTCACGACAACGGCGGTGGCGACTCTGTCGAACGTCGGGCTCGGCGGCAAGCTGCTCAACATCGGCCATGTCCGCTCGACGACGACCGTGGTGTCGAAGCCCGGCAAGCCCGCGACTGACGAAACCACGACGGTCTTGTCGGACGTGACGGCGGCCGGCCTCGCCGCAACGATCGATGCTTCCGGTGTTCACATCAACAAGAGCGGTCTGCCCGCAAACGTCGTCGCGCAGGCCCAGAAGCTCGTCAACCAGGTCCTGAAGGCTGCGGGCATCAGCGTGTCGCTCGCAACGGTCTCGCGCACCGACGACGCGAACGGACACACCGTCGGCGCTGCTGGGCTCCTGCTCACCTTCGACCACTCGGTGTCGGGGACGCCGCCCGTCACCGTGGCGCCGCCGCCGGGCATCCCGTGCCCGCCGCAGCTCCAGAACTTCCCGCTCGACCCGTGCTCAGGGATCAGCCTGAGTCTTGACGGCAAGTACCACGGCGACATCGCCCTTGGTCAGGTCGGCGTGGTGAGCATGGCACAGCCGAACGTGAGCGGCACCTCGCCGTCGCCGTCCGGGGTCGGGCCGACGATCAACCCGACCTCGGGTGGCACCACGACCGGCGTCGGCGGCGTGCCGGCCCCGGGTGGGCCGGCAATCACGACGACGAATCCCCCGCCGGGTCCCGGACCGGTGGTCGCTGCCCGGCAGCAGACCGTCGCGGACCAGCTCAAGAACGTGAGCGACCGTCTGGTGTGGTTCTTCCCGCTGTTTGCCCTCGGGGTATTGGCGTTGATCGGTAGGTTGCGGGTCCCGGCGCGACTTCCCGGACCGAAGTAGCTCGAGAGGGGACTGGACACGATGGCATCGGCACGCGCCGTTTCGGTGAGCGCAACGGAGCCCGAGCGGGTGGAGGTCACTCCGTCGGTCGGCTTCGCCTGGCTGGTCGAGGGAATCCGCCCGTACCTCGGCTACGTCTTCATCGCCGCCGGCCTGATCGCGCTGTTCATCGGCTGGTGGGGGGTGTCGGGGACGGCGCTCGTCGCCAAGCAGCTGCCGTACATCGCGAGCGCCGGCCTGGTGGGGGTCGTGCTGGTCGCGATCGGCAACCGCATCTTCATGACGAACGACCTTCGTCGCGACTCCGGCCGCCTCGACCGGCTCGAGCAGATGGTCGCGGAGCTTCACGCCGTGCTTCTCGCCCGCACCGATGCGGTCGCTGACGCCGCGCCAGCGGCAGCGGCGGCGGGCAAGCCGTACCGCGCGGTGCCGCGCGGTACGAGCTACCACTTGCCCGACTGCTCGATGGTGCAGGGCAAGGAGACCGTCGGCATCAGCCGCGGCGAGGTGTCCAGCCGCAACCTCAAGGCCTGCCGGATGTGCCACCCGGACGCTGCCTGACCCGCGAATGACCCTTGATCCGAGGCACGGCGCCGCGCGAACCTTCCAGGGGCCGTGGGCGCGCGTCGTCGAGCTGATACCGCCGAGGTTGCGGCACCCGGGGCTCTGGGTCGGCGCGCTGTTCGTGCTGTGGGTGCTCGCGGCTGCGCCGGGTGACTGGTCGTATCTCGGCCAGCAGTTCGTCGCCGGCACATCGATCGGAGCCATTGCCGCGCTGGGCGGAACCGGGCTGGTCGTGGCGTACCGCGCCACCGGTGTCTTCAACTTCGCATTCGCCGGCATTGCGACGGCGAGCGCATTCGTCATGTACGAGCTCACCGTCAACCACGGGGTTCCGGTATGGCTCGCGTTGATGCTGGTCGTTCTCGTCGCAGGTCCGGCGATCGGCGTTCTGATGGACCTGATCGTGTTCCGGTCCTTGCAACGCCGCGCCGCGGGCACCGCCGAGAAGCTCGTTGCCAACCTCGGCGTCCTGATCCTGCTGCTCGGCATCGGTGGGGTGATCTACGGCGAGACCACCTACCAGCCCAAGAACGTCTTCTCGGCGGGGCAGGCCTTCCAGATCAGCAGCGGCAGCAGTGCCGTCTCGGTGTCATGGAGCGTGGTCGGCAACGTCAGCATGATCGCTGCTGCTGCCGGCGGCCTGATCTTGGTCTTCCGCTACACGCCCCTGGGCCGGCAGGTCCGTGCCGTCGTCGACCGTCGTGGCCTGGCCGAGCTGTACGTCGTCAATGCCAACAAGATCTCGATGCTGTCGTGGGCGATCGCCGCCGCGTTCGCCGCCCTCGCGGGTGTGCTCGACGCGCCCATCGTCGGGCTGCAGAACGGCGCGCTTGCGCTGCAGGTGCTGCAGATCATCGGCGTGGCCGTCGTCGCCCGGTTGCGCAACATCGGTGTCGCGGTCGCCGCGGGCTTCGGCGTCGGCCTCGTCGGCAGTCTCGGGTCGGCGCTCGTCACGCCGCACTACTGGTCGTGGCTGTCGTGGTTGCCGAGCGTCAACTCCGACATCGACGTCCAGGTGCCGGTTCTCACGACCATCGTCTTCCTGCTCATCTACCGCAACCTCGACGAGGCGGGCGGTGGCGGCATTGCGGGCGTCGTGACGGCGACCTTCAGCCGGATCGGTCGACGCAGCACTGCGGCCACGGTGCAGACGGTGCTCGGGGTGGGCCTGGTGGCGATCGTCGTCCCCGCGCTGTTGAACGACGGCAACCTCGCGACGGCGCAGAAGGTGGTCGCCTACTCGGTCGCGTTCCTGTCGATCGTCGCGATCACCGGCTACAGCGGCCACCTGTCGCTGGCCACCGCCGCGTTCGCGGGGCTCGGTGCCTATGTGACCGTCCGATTGCGCAACGGCTTGCTGCCCCTGCCCTACGCGACCTCCATCCCGCATGTCCCGGTGCTGCTGGCGATGCTCATCGGCGGCCTGATCGTCATCCCGATCGGCGTGGTCGTCGGCTACCCGGCACTGCGCCGGCGCGGGCTGATCCTCGGGCTGATCACGCTCGCGTTCGCACAGATCGTCGACGCGTTCATCTTCCAGAACCCGAGCTGGACGAGCGGTCGCAACACTGACCGGCCGAACCTGTTCGGGTGGTCGCTGTCGGGGAACCGCACCTTCCTCTATTTCGAGCTCGTGGTGCTCGGACTGGTCCTGCTGCTGGTGCGCAACCTGCGCAGCGGCGCGCTCGGCCGGGTGCTCGGTGCGATGCGCGACAGCGAGCGCGGGGCGGTCAGCGTGGGGATCTCGCTGCGCCGCTACAAGCTGCTGATCTTCGGTGCCAGCGCGTTCATCGCCGCCATCGGCGGCAGTCTCATCGTTCAGCAGGCCGGGACGCTCAACGTCAACCCGGACGGACCGTTCTCGCCGCTGTTCGGCCTCTACTGGTTCGGCGCCGTAGTGGTGTTCGGCTTGTCCTACCGCGTCAGCGCAATTCTCGCGGCCGTCCTCTACATCGCGGTCGACGTGGCGGTCGGGCAGAACGGCGCGAGCTTGATCGTCATCGGTGGCATCGCGCTGTTCGTCGGGTACCTGCCCGGTGGTCTGATCGGAACCGTGCTGCGGTTCGTGCGCGGTGACGGCATCGGCCCCTCCCCGGCGCAGCAGAGTCTCGCGAAGTTCGCGCTCGCGCGTGCCCGCGCCGAACACGCTCCGCCGCCTGGAGCAGACCTTCAGCCATCCCGGTTCGCCGAGCGGCTGCTCGCCCAGCGAGGCCCGTCATGATCGGCGATCAGCTGCAAGGCGCCGTCCTCGAGGCGCGCGCCATCACGGTGCGGTTCGGCGGCTTCCTTGCACTGCAGGAAGCGAGTCTGGTCGCCGAGCCCGGCCAGGTGACCTCTCTCATCGGCCCCAACGGTGCCGGCAAGACCACCCTGTTCCACGCCATCAGCGGCATCCTCACCCCGCAACACGGCGAGACCCTGCTGGACGGCCGGAGCCTGCGCGGGATGTCGCCGGACAAGCGGGCCCGAGCCGGAATGGCGCGAACCTTCCAGATCCTCGAGCTGTTCTCGGGGCTGTCGGTCGCAGAGAACCTGCAGGTCGCGGTCGAGGGCCGCTCGTCGAACCGGATGTGGCGCGACTTGTTCTCGCTGCGGCACCCCGACGACCCGGCGGTGATCCGCAAGGTCCACGAGGCGATGGACCTGGTCGGGATCTCAGACCTCGCCGACCGGCCGGCGGGGTCGCTGCCGACCGGGCTCTCGCGGCTCGTGGAGCTGGCCCGCGCGTTGTGCACCGATCCGAAGGTGCTGCTTCTCGACGAGCCGGCCAGCGGTTTGTCCGGCCCGGAGACCGACCGGCTGCACGCAGTGCTCACATCACTGGCTGACCTCGGGCTCACCATCCTGCTCGTGGAACACGACATCGAGCTCGTGATGGCGCTGTCGAAGCGGATCTACGTCCTGGACTTCGGCGCGATGATCGCCGACGGGACACCGGACGAGGTGCGGGCGAGTCCCGCGGTGCGCGCCGCCTACCTCGGCACCGAGTCGGTGGAGGTCTAGCCATGGCGACTGCCGCTCTCGAGGTGGAGCACCTGGCCGCGGGCTACGGCAAGGTGACGGTGATCCCGGACCTGTCACTGACGGTGCCGGAGGGCGCCGTTGTCGCACTACTCGGGCCGAACGGGGTCGGCAAGACCACCACGCTTGGCGCGCTGACCGGGTCGGTTCGCTCCAGTGGCGGCGTGATCCGGCTGTTCGGCGAGCGCATCGATCATCTGTCGTCGTACCACCGGGCGAAGCGCGGGCTGACCCTGATCCCGGAAGGTCGAGGGATCTTCCCGGGCCTCACCGTGGGGGAGAACCTCGAGCTCGCCGCGGAGTCGGCGCAGGGCGTGGACGCCGCGTGGCGGCGGCGACAGCTCGGCCGCGTGCACGAGATGTTCCCGGCGCTCGGCGGGCGCCGCGGGCAGCGATCCGGCACGTTGTCCGGCGGTGAGCAGCAGATGCTTGCCATGAGCCGGGCGTTCCTCGGCAACCCGAAGGTCCTGATGATGGACGAGATCTCGGCCGGCCTCGCGCCGCTGATCGTCCAGATGCTGTTCGACGCGGTCGGGGAGCTGAAGTCGGACGGGACGACGATCGTCCTTGTCGAGCAGTACCTCAGCTACGCGTTGCGCATGGCTGACATCTGTTACGTAATGGCCAAGGGCGGGGTGACCTTCGTCGGGGAGCCGGCAGAGCTGCAAGGCGCGGGGGCCGGCCTCAGCTACCTGTAGAAGCCGCGAACCTCGGGGCGGCGTGCCAGGTACGCGCTACCAGCGCTGCCTGCGGGTCGTCGAGCGCGTCTGCCAGCGGCAGGTGCAGCAGCATGAGGTCTGACGGCACGCCGGCGCGCACCCTGCGCGGCCTGGCGTGCAGGGCTTCGAGCGGCCGCAAGTAGCCGCTCAGCACCATCTTCGCGCTGACCCATTCCTTGGCGTTGACCCGCGAGCCGGCGGCGCTGCGACGATCCCGGGCGGCTCGCATCACGGCCCACGGGTCCAGCGTCCCGTACGGCGCGTCGCTGCTCGGTACGACGGTGACTCCGGCGGCCTGGAACGACTCGTAGCGGTAGAGGTCGGACAGGTCCTCGGCGGACAGCTCGCTCAGGTAGCGGTCGCCGCGGTTGACGATGAAGCCTGGCTGGGTGACCACGGCGATGCGGAGCCGAGCGAGTCTCGCGACGGTGTCGGCGTCCGCTAGCGCCGCGTGCTCGATCCGGTCGCCGGGTGCGGCGCCGATCTCGTCGAGCACCGCGAGGACCAGCAACAGCGCCTCGCGCGTGACGCAGTGCACCGCGACGGCTCGCCCGACGACCCTGGCGTCCGCAACCTCTTCGCGGAGCTGGTCGTAGGCGGGAAGCGCGTGATCCTCGATCACGATCTTCCGCGGACCGGTGAGGCCGAACGACGGCGGGTCGTCGGCCAGGAACTGGATGCGCTGCGGGAACGGCGTTGCCTGGAAGATCTCCGTGCCGCCGGCGCCGATCCGCGGCGTCGCGTCGGTCACCGCGGTGACGCCCAGAGCGGACAGCTCCTGACCGAGCGCGGCAAGGTCTGGCGTCTCGTTGTCGATCCGCTTGCGCAGCCATTCGTCCAGGCGCCAGAGGCGTCCCGTCGGGGTCCCGTCGGCGTCGCGCTCGATACCGGGCTCCGCGTCGTCGCCGGTGCTTGCTCGCGTGATGCCCGCAGCGGCCAGACCGGCGGAGTTAAGCACCCACATCGCGCCGCTGTGGTGCTGGACGCGGACCGGCCGGCCCGGCGCGATTCGGTCGAGCACCGCGGCGTCCACGTCATCGGCGCCTCCGACGGCGCGGATCCAGCCCGTGCCCGGCGGGGCTGCTGTCAGTGCGTCGAGCCCGGCCGTGACATCGACCGATGTCCGGGCGCGAGCGGTGGCGAGCAAATGGATGTGATGGTCATGCAGGCCCGGCAGCAGCGCGCCACCCGCGGCGTCCACGACCTCCTCGTTGCGCAGCGGGGTCAGCGGATGCGGCGACACCTGCCGGACGCTGTCGCGGTCGAACCGGACGTTGACGCGACGCCCCTCGACTTCGGCGTCGCGGACGACGGTCACGTTCCCGACCGTACGGCGGGGTTGCGCACGGCGGTCAACGCCCGGCCATCGTCGACGTACCAGACTCCGCTTCGCTCGACGACGGTGGCGTCGCGCAGCGGCGTGCGGGTTGCCCGCACGACGTCATACATCGCGAGGTCGACGACGGTCGAGGCGCCGGTCAGGACTCCCGCCAGTGCGGCAACGGCGGCGTGGACGCCGGTGAGCGGATCACCGATCGCGTCGGCAGCGAACACGGGTGCGTCGAATCCAGTGGCGGTGCCGAGCAACCCGGCTGACGCTGCGACATCGTCGCCGTAGCCGACGCGGTTGTGTGCTCGGCCGTATGCCGTGATCGAGATCCAGCTGCACGCCTTCGAAGCCGCCACGATCTCGGCCGGGTAGATGCCGAGCTGTAGCAGGGCGCGCGGCCGGCTCGACTCGATCACGACGTCCGCGGAAGTGACCAGCTCGGTGAGCCTCGCGAGGCCGGCCGGGGTTGCGAGGTCCACCGTCACGAGCTCGGTCCTCCCGCGCAGCAGCCCGTGGAAGCCCGGCGCAACAGTTCGGGTCGGATCCGGCCGGCTCGTGCTTTCCACTGTGACGACGCGGGCTCCGAGCCGGCCGAGCAGGTGCCCGCACAGGGGGCCGGCCCACAGTGCCGAGAGGTCGACGACGAGCGGCGCGCGGGGGAGGGCGGCGGGTGTCACCGGCTCGATCGCCGGGGTCGTCGTGACGGCGGCGGGGACCGAGCTGTCGACGACACCGGCAGCGAGGCCGAGCAGCTCAGCGCGCGCGACCACCTCTGCGGCGCTGGTCCTCGCGACCCAGTCGACCACCGCCGGCCACGGATCGGTCGCCGGGACGTCGCCGCCGGTGAGGGCCGGCAGTGCCGCGAAGTCGTCCTCCCGCGACAGCGTCATCGCCAGCGAACCGTCGGCGGCGTCAAGGAGGCGGCTCGCACCGCCGGCAGAGGTGCGACCGTTGCGGCGCAGTCCCATGTACGCCGCGCGCTCGGACAGCACGCGAGCGTCCGGCAATCCGGTGGGGTCGAGCCCGGCGATGCGAGCGAGCGACTCGAGGGCGAGGAGCGCGCCCCGGACGGCGGTTGCGGGCGCACCCTCGACGAGACGTGGTGGCCCGGACGACGTCCCTGTCAGTGCCATCGCGCCCGAGTCGGCCCAGTCCGCAGCGGTGCTTCGTGCTTTGCCGGTCTCGGGAACCGCCGCGCTGATCGCATGGCGCGTGAGAAGCGTGCGCGCGTAAGCCGACGCCGGATCGCCTGCCTCAGCCCAGCTCATCGACCAGACCCCACTCGAGCGCGGTCGTCGCATCGATCGGCTCTCCCGACAGGGCAAGGCGCTTGGTTCGTTGTCTGCCGATGCGCCTCGGCAAGCTGACGGTGCCGCCCGCTCCCGGGATCAAGCCCATCGCCAGCTCGGGAAGGAGAAAGGTCGTGCCCGGATCGGCGACGACGCGGCCGGCGAAGGCCGGCAGCTCCACCCCCGCGCCCGCGCACTTGCCGTGGACACGGACGGTCAAGCGGTCGCGCAGCCGGTGGACAGCGGCCGCGAGGCTGCGCGCCGTACGGATGAAGTGAGCACTGACCGGGTCTTCGAGCGTGCCGAACTCGTCGAGGTCGCCGCCGCTGCAGAACGACGGCCCGGCACCGGACCACACGACATGGAGACCGGGATCGGCATCGGCGACGGCGAACGCGTCGAGCAGCGCATCACGGGTTGCCGCGTCGATGGCGTTGCGGCGCTCGGGGCGGGACAGCATCACATGCAGCACGTCGCCGTCGCGGCGGAGCGCTACCGGATCGGCGCCCGGTCGCGGCTCGCGCTGCAGCCGGTTCGCGAGCCACTTCTGGTGTTCCGGCCCACTCTGCAGCATCGAGTAGGCCAGCGACTCGATGACGAGGCCGTCGCCGACGGGCAAGGTCGACGTGACGCTCAACACCGCGCTGAGGACGTCGGCAGCCTGCGGGTTGCGCGCGGCGGCGTCGGTCACGCCAGCGACGCTACTGCGAGAGCTCGTCGACGAGGACTCTCCGGAGCAGCTTGCCCGTGGGGGTGACAGGGAGCTCGTCACGGAAGACGATGCGGTCGGGCGTCCGGCTGCCGCGAAGTGACTTCCGCGCAAACGCGCGCAGCTCCTCGGGGTCGACGTCCCGAGGCTTGACTCCGTCATCCGGCGCGCGGAGCACGACCACCGCGACGATGCACTCGCCCCACTCGTCGTCCGGGACACCGACCACTGCGACCTCGTGGACGTCGGGATGCTCGACCAGGACGTCCTCGACCTCGGCAGGCGCGATGTTCTCGCCGCCGCGAATGATCGTGTCGTCGGCGCGACCCTCGATGAACAGGTAGCCATCGGCGTCGATCCAGGCTCGGTCGCGCGTCGGGAACCAACCCTCGGCGTCGACCGCGCTGCCGGACAGGTACTCGCCCGACACCTGCGGGCCGCGCACCCAGAGCTCTCCGGGTTCACCGGGAGGCAGGACCGTGCCGTCTTCGTCACGGACCTCCGCTTCGATGCCGGGGATCAGCTTGCCGGCGCTCGACAGCCGGGCCTGCACTGCGGGGTCGTCGCTCGTGAGGGCGGCGCGGTGGTCATCAGCGTCCAGCAGCGCGATGGTGCTCGAGGTCTCGGTCAGGCCATAGGCGTTGACGAAGCCGGTGTCCGGAAAGGCTTTGAGCGCCGCGGCGAGCACTGGATGACTCACCCGCGCGCCGCCGTATGCGATCGAGCGAAGCGTCGGCGTCTCGGCTTGCGCACCGCCGAGGTGGTCGACGATGCGCGCCAGCATCGTCGGCACGACCATTGCGTTGGTGATGCCCTCGCCGGCAACGGTGGCGAGCCAGCCGTCCGCAGCGAAGTCCGGCAGATGAACGACACGGCGGCCGGCCGCGGTGTTGGTGAGGACGGTCCCGACGCCTGCGACGTGGTACGGCGGCACCGACACCAGTGCCGCGTCGCTCTCGTCCGCCGACCCCGGGTCAACGGTTTGAAGGACGTACGACACGAGATGGGAGTGGCGAAGGATCACGCCCTTGGGTGCACTCGTCGTACCGCTTGTGAACAGCAGGACCGCGGTGGACTCGTCGTCAACGTCGACGAAGTCCGGCTCGGCCTCGGGAAGGCCGAGCAGGTCGGACGTCGTGACGGTGGGGATCCCCGCCGGGAGATGCGGGAGATAGCTCTCGTCGGCGACGATGAGGGGCGCATCCAGCTGCCGGACCAGGTCGGCGAGCTGTTCGTCGGAGAGCCGGTAGTTCAGCGGTGCCAGCGGAATGCCGGCGTGCGCCGCAGCGAACAGCGCGACGTGGAACGCGGCGCTCGACAAACCGACGAATGCCAGCGTGCCTGCACCGTCGGCCTGGAGCTTGGCCGCCGCCGACCGCGACTTGCGATCGAGGTCGGCGAAGGTCAGGCCGCCGTCGCGGGATCCGACCGCGATCCGGTCGGGAACCATCCCCGTCGCGAGGTCGAGGAGCAAGGTGAGGCTCACGGCTGGGATTCCCCCTGGATGTGGTGTCGCAGTGCTTCGGTGATCACGGCGTGGCGGTGCTGCAGACCGGGCTCGTTGCGGCCGAACACCAGGTGGGGCGACAACCCGGTTTCGAGGTTCGCCTGCAACCGCGCGGCGAGCTCGTAGTCCTCGTCGCGGACGGTGTGATGGGCGTAGTCGAAGACCGCCTCGGCACCGGCGCGGTCCGCCTCGGTGTCGAGTGGGAACCGCCAGGCGTTCTGGTGGTACGTCGTCGACTTGCCCGGTCCCGCGCCCGGATAGACGCGGAAGATCTCTCCGTTGACCGCGGTCACGGACAGCACGATGTTCGGGTAGATCGCGTAGATCACCGTCAGCCGGTCGAGGGGCACCCACTGGTCCTCGGGGGCATCGCCCACCTCGTCAATGGCGCGCAGTGGGAACACAAGCCGGTGGTGAGGGCCGAAAGCGTCGAACACCGTGCAGTTGCTGAGCGCGACAGTCGCGAACGTCGAGGCGTGCACAGTGGCGAAGTGGTAGTTCTCCGCGAAGGTGTCGACGGCAAGCTTCCAGTTGACGGGAGCGTCGAGGCGCTTTTCTCCAACCGGGTTCCACGCGTCGAAGTCCCACGACTGCAGCTGCGGCCCGAGCTCGCCGAGATGGGCGGCGACGTCCAGCTGCGAGTCCGGGTCCAGGCCGACCCAGAGAAAGCCCGCGAACTCCGCGGCGGGTAGCTCCGGAAGCCGGCTGTCGATCGAATGCTCGGCAGTGAACCCCTCGTCGCCGGGTACGCCGACCACCTTGCCGGTGAGGTCGTAGGTCCACGCGTGATACGGGCAGGCCAGGCGCTGCGCCGCGCCACAGCCGGTCGCGATCGGCGCCTGACGGTGCCGGCAGATGTTGTGGAACGCACGGACCTGGCCATCCTTCGCCCGAGTGAGGAGAACCGGCGTCCCCATAACGTCCTTGACGGTGAACGTCCCGGGCTTCGGCAGCTCGGCGGCATAGCCGACGAGCTGTGGCGAGGCATGGACGATCGCGCGTTCGCGGGCGAACCGCTCAGGGTCCGTGTAGTGAGCCGCAGGCTCGAGGCGCTCGGCCTCGGCCAGGTCGGTCGTGTGCTCGGCTCGCAGCTTCAGTGCGCGCCGCATGACGTCGACCAGCTCGCTTCGCTCCACGTCAGGTCACCATGTCGCGATGTTCTTGCCGGCGTCGGTTGTGAGCTTGACCTCGGTACCGACCAGCTCACGGGACTCGGCGTCAGCGAGCAGCTCCGGCTCACGGACGCGAGCGAGGGTTCGGCCGTCCGGCACGTCGAGGACGAGCAGCGCGCTCTGCGGTCCTTCGCGATCGTGCGCCACCGTGTACGCCGCGACCGTAGCTGTCCCGTCGTACGTTTCGCGGAGCGCGCGACGTGGCTGGACCTCGTCGACCTCGGCTTGGACGTCGGGAGTGGCCGCCCATCCTGGATCGGTCCGGTAGACCGCTGCGATGTGCTTCTGCAGGTGCATGCCGACGCCCGTGACCATGGCGCTGCCGCCTTCGGCACGGAGTCGCTCCGCCGTCGCCGCGATGCCGTGCACCATGTAGCCGCTGCCCGGGCCGCCGGCGTACGGCAGGCCGCCGGTGACCGTGAGTCCTCGGCGGTCGAGCGGGTCGAGTCCGATCGCGTCGCAGGCCAGGGTCAACGAGGACGGGAAGCAGGAGTAGAGGTCGAAGCACCCGACATCGCTGACCTCGATGCCCGCACTGTGCAGGGCAGTCCGAGCGGTGATCCGCATCGCGGCCGACGCCGACATGTCGGCACGTTCAGCGACTCCGGCGGGATCCTCGGCGTAGGAGCTGCTCGCGAGGTACACCCGCTTGTCGGCGGGAATGCCGAGGGCGTCCGCCTTCTCGTGCGTGGTGACCAGCAGCGCTGCCGCCATGTCGACGTCCATCACCGACACCTCGTGCTTGGTGTACGGCCAGCCAACGTAACGGTTGTCCCGTCCGGCGGTCTGCACCTCGTCGACGGTGAGCGCGACCGGGCTCCACGCGTGCGGGTTCGCGGCCGCGGTCGGCGTCATCGCGGCCATGATCGCCGCCATCTCGCGCGAGTACGTCGCGAGGTCGGTCCCGCGCCGCGCGCGTCGAGCGGTGTCCCAGAGCGGGAACGTCTCCCACGCCTGGAAGACCTCGTGCGCGAGCTCGACCGCCGGCGGTGGCGTCCACGGGAACGGGGAGGGTGGGTTCTCGCGGAAGGACCAGTCGGGGCGCTCGCCGGCGCGCTTCAGCGCCTTCTTGGTGGCGAGCGCCTCGGCGGCGACGATCAGTGCGGAGTCGAGCTCACCGCGCTGCATCGCCTCGGCCGTCTGGGAGACGAGCACCTGCGGGACGGTGCCGCCGATCCCGGAGTAGGTCTTGTGCCGGGGGGTGGCGGCGAGTCGTGCCGCGAGTCGACCCGCTGGGTCGTCGTACGGCCAGCTCTGGCAGTAGACGACCTGGATCGAGTCGAGCGAGGACAGCAGGTCGGGGACGCCGGCGTCGTCGGCGGCCAGGCGCGCGACCTGATCCCAAGAGTCAAGCGGCTCCGGCGCCGGGCCGGGCGGTCGAACCGTCTGCTGCGCGACGCCGACGATGCACAGATCGCGGGGGTTGGTCACGTGTTTTCTCCTGTAGTGCACGGCAGCGCCTTGATGCCGTGGAAGAACGCTGACCGCAGCCGTGCCGGCTCGCCGGTCACGGCGAGGTTGGGGACGCGGTTGTAGAGCTCGTCGAGCATCACCGCGATCTCGAGCTTTGCCAACTGGGCACCCAGGCAGAAGTGCGTGCCCAGGCCGCCGAAGGCGACCTGCGGCCCGGGCTCCCGGGTGATGTCGAAGCGCTGCGGGTCGGCGAAGACCCGCTCGTCACGGTTGGCCGACAGGTAGTGCATGACAACCCAGTCTCCTGCGTCGACCGTCGATCCGGCGATCTCGGTCTGCCTGGTCGCGGTACGCCGGAAGTGCAGCACGGGGGTCGACCAGCGCAGCAGCTCGTCGACGACCGCCGGGGTGGTCGCGCCGGGGGTGGCGAGCCTGGCCCGCTGCTCGGGATGCGAGGAGAGGGCGTGGATCGCGTGGCTCAGCGTGTTGCGGGTCGTCTCGTTGCCCGCGACGGCGAGCAGCAGGAAGAACTCGTTGAGCTGCGCGTCGGTGAGAGCCTCACCGTCCACCCGCGCGGCGAGCAGCGCCGACAGGATGTCGTCCCGAGGCTGCGCCTGCCTTCGCTCGGCGACGAGTTCCTGGCAGTACGCGAACATCGCCATCCCAGCCTCAGCCAGCGCGGCGGGCGTCGGCGCGTAGTCCGGATCCTCGATGCCGAGGCTGCCGATCGCATTGCTCCAGTCGAAGATCCGCAGCCGGTCTTCCTGCGGGACACCGAGCACCTCGGCGATTACCTGCAGCGACATCTCGGCGCTGATCTCCGGCACCGCGTCGAACTCGCGGAGGTCGAGCACCCGGTCCACGATGCGTCGTGCGATCTCCCGCAGACGGGTCTCGAGCTTCGCGACGTTGCGGGCTGTGAACGCCTGGTTCACGAGCTGGCGGATCGTCGTGTGCCGTGGTGGGTCCAGGCTCGGCAGCATCGCCGAGTCGGCGCCAGCCGGCACCGGCACGAAAGTGTTCCCGGTGGACGAGCTGAAGGTCGCGTCGTCGCGGCTCACCCGGATGACGTCGGCATGCCGGGTCACCAGCCAGATCGGCGGCAGGTCTGCCAACTCGACCCGATGAGACGGCGCGTCCGCGCGGAGCCGGGCAAGTGCGTCGTACGGCGCGCCGGAGGTCCAGGCGTCCGGGTCGAGCACCGTGGCGGCGTCGGTGTCGGCCTGGGCGAGGGCGGCGGTCACGAGGGCTGGGCTCCGATCAGCCTGGCGAGGTGGCGAGGTTGCGGGACGTGCGCCGTCCACGACGCCGAGTGCCCCGCCGCGCTCATGATCGCGCCGATGCGCTGCACGATCGCGCCGCTGCGGAGGTTCGCCAGCACGTCGTAGAAGTGCAGGTCGGCGACCCGGCGGCCGCTGGCAGTCTCGTACCAGTCGACGATCGTGGCCCGGCCCGGGTAGCCGGGCAGCTCCGCGCCGGCGGTTTCCGCCGCGTGCTCGTGCAGCACGAGGAACCACGACAGGTCGAGCTCCGCGGGGCCGACTCCTGACATCTCCCAGTCGAGAACCGCCGCGACCTCGCCGCTGTCGTCGACGACGAGGTTGGTCAGCTGCGGGTCGCCCCACAGCAGCGTGGCAGGCGGCGGATCGGACGGCAGGTTGTTGCGGCACCACGAGATCGCGTCGCGGTAGACGAGGGCGCCCGCTGCGTCGTCGGTTGCCCAGTCGAGGTACCGCTCCCAGTAGTCGATGATCCCTTCGAGCGTGGGGCCGCCGCCCGTCGCCGGAATACCGGCCGGATCGAGCTGGTGGATGTCGGCGAGCACATCGATGAAGCGGCGGAACATCTCCTCCTGCTTCGCCGCCGAAGCCTCGGCGAGCCAGCCGTGCGTGAGGTACGGCGGGTTGGTGGTGAGGGTGCGTCCGAAGACGCGCGGCATCAGCAGGAACGGTGAGCCGACCCACTTCGGGTCGGTCTCCATCGCGACCGGCGGTGCCGCGGGGATGCCCGCCGCACTCACCGCTTGCTGGACCGCGGCTTGGCGCTCGAGGTCATAGTCGGGAAACAGGCCCGGACCGTGGGGTGGCAGCCGCGCGACGTAACCCTGTGGTTCGCCAGATGCGTCGCCGACCGTGAGGAGGAGGGTGTCGCTCGACAGCCCCGGTTGCGGGCGCTCGATCGACACGATCGGCGCCACGCCGTCGCGGGCGGCGAACCAGGCCGTGAACCCCGCGGCCAATGCCTTACGCCTGCGCGATCCCGCGGCCTTCGCGGGTGCGAGTGAGATGCGGTCGTTGGCCACGAACTCGGCGTACATCGCGTCGCGGTGGGCGTCGGTCAGCACCTGGAAGTCACCGCGTCGGTCACGGCGCCACCACACCGGGTCGGTGGTCGCCCAGGCCTCGCGCTTGAGACGCTGCCGGTCGATCTTGTCGTGCGCGACGTTCGGCAGCGCATCGCTCACTCGGACGAACGTCGGGGACCACTTCGTGCCCAGGTCAGCCTGCTGCGCAAGCCATGCAGCGAACGCATGAGGATCGAAGGTCGCGTCAGCGACGAGCTGGATCGCCGCCAGGACCTGGTCCCCGTCGTGCGGGTCCGCGACGCCGACGACGGCCACTGCGGCAACATCCGGATGGCGGTCGATGATCCGCTCGATCGGCGCTGAGGCGAAGTTCTCGGAGTCGACCCGGATCCAGTCGCCGGCGCGGCCGGCGAAGAAGAACACGCCGTCTGCATCGCGGTAGGCAAGATCGCCGGACCAGTACCAACCGTCATGGAGGCGGGTCGCGTCCGCCTCGTCGTTGGCCCAGTACCCCTCGAAGGCACCGGCCGAGTCACGTCGTACCAGCTCGCCGATCGCCTCGTCGGCGTTGAGGAGCAGTCCGTTGTCGTCGATGACCGCTCGTGGCTTCTCCTCGCCGGTGACCTGGTCGACGACGGCTACGTCGCTGCCTTCAGGTGCCCGGCCAAGCGCGCCGTGGCGGCGGCTCGGCAGCAGCGTGATGCCGCCCTCGCTCTGGCCGTAGCCGGTGACGACCGGCACGCCGAAGCGCTCGGTGAAGTCAGCGGCGTCGCGGGGTGAGCTCTCGGGCGCCAGCACGATTCGCAGCTGGTGATCCCTGTCCTCGGGGCGTGGCGGAGTCGCGAGAAGGTACGACAACGCGCGTCCGACAGTGGTCGTGAAGTTGGCTTCATAGCGACGTACGTCGTCGAGCCAGCCGCGCGCCGAGAACCGGTCACGCAAGGCGATCCGAGCGCCTGCGGTCAGCGCCGGGAACAGTGCCCCGAACAGTGCGTTGCCGTGGATCAGGGGCATCGAGATGTAGAGCGTGTCAGTCTTCGGGAAGCCGAGGTTCGCGGCGGCAGCGATCCGGCCGGAGGAGCGGCGCACCGCCTTGGGCGCCGAGGTGGAGCCCGAGGTGAAGATCAACAGCAGCAGCGACGAGGGGTCGGGCAGCTGCGCGGGTAGCGCTGCGCCGGCGTGGGCCTTCCAAGGCTCGTCCTCGACGAGGACGTGCTCACACTGCAGCAGCTCGGCAAGCCGCTTGTCGGTGAGGACCAGCTGGCAGTCGGTGTGGTCGATGTCGCGCTGTAGCTCCGCACCGCGGCGGGTCGAGTTGATGCCGACGACGCACGCGCCGGCGAGTGCGGCGCCGAACAGGGTGAAGACGAAGTCCGGGGTGTTGTCGAGCAGCACGCCGACGTTCGGAGGGTGGCTGGGATCGAGCGTCGAGGTCAGCCAGGCGGCGCGAGTGCTCGCCTCGGCGACGACCTCGCGCCAGGTCCAGGTGCTGTCTCCGGCGAGGAGGGCGACGTCATCGTCCTCGGCCCGGGCCGCGACCAGGTCCGCGACCCCGATTTCGGTCGCATCCGCCACGCCTGAACTTTATGGGAGCGCCGTTCTCGTTTCCAGCGAGGCTCGTTCCCGCCGGCCCCGACACCGCCGGTTCGTAAGAGAACACAAACGTTCCGGGAGTTCACGTCTGAGGCGTTGCGCAGCCTCACGAGGCAGCCCGCGCAACGTTTGTGTTCTCTTGCGTACGCCCAGGCGCCCGGAGCCGGCCACGTCGCCGAATAGCGTTGTCGCATGCGCGAGAAGCCGTTGGCTCCGCGGCCCCTCACCGTTCCCGCCGCTAGCCGGTTGCCGGCGGACACGCCGGGTTGCGCCAAGCTGCTCGCAGCTCACGCAGCCGCCGTCGAAGCCGGCGAGCCCGGATACATCGACCCGAGCTCCGGCCTGTTCGTCCTGACGGCCCGCTTCCTGGCGGACCGCGGGTCGTGCTGCGAGCGAGGGTGCCGCCACTGCCCTTACGAGGTGTAGGTGGTCACGGGGCGTGGCGTGTCCTTCGCAGTCCGGCGAAGCCCAACCAGCCGATCGCGGTCCCCAGCGCCAGCGAGAGGACCGTGAGCACGAGATGTACGACGAAGAACGCGTGCGGCCGGTTGCCGGTGAAGGCCCTCGGATCGTTGGCGATGTTGCGAATGAACGTCGGCCAGATGATCCACGACCAGACGCCGAACAGCAGCAAGAATGCGGACCACCGGCGGCTCAGGATCATGGCTTCATTGTGCTGGAGACAGATCCGCCGCCGAGGCAGCCAACCGCTCGTATCAGGTGATCAGTCGCGAGCCTCTCCAGTGGTGACTGAGGAGGTCACGGATGCGACTTGGCTATCGGGTAGCGCGGGGGGCCCTGGTGGGCGTGCTCGCGACCACGATGGTGGGTGGATTCAGCTCGATGGCGTCGGCGGGAGGTAAGTACTGCCTCGGGGTAGCCGGGGTCCAGAACGTCAGCTACGTCCTTACGGCGCCCGACGGCTCGAGCCGGACGGTCACAACACTGCTTGGCAACGCCACCTGGGGGGACACGGTGCAAGCGCTGTTCACGGTGCCGACAGCCTGCGCACCAGAACAGCTCTCGATGGCGTCGTACGACTCGTTCGTGCCGCTGCAGGACCTGAGCTCGCAGATGCTCTACGACTCGCAGAGCGCGACATTCGGGGCCGGCCCACACAGCCTGACGGTGCAGATCCCGCCGGCCCCGTCCGGCTCCGGTGCGCTGACGATCTCCGGCAGCATGGAGGGCAACCTGCCCGTCCACCCGGGCGACACGCTGCGGGCAGGCTACGACTTCACCATGCCGGGCAGTCACCCGGCGGCCACGGTCACCGTGTCGAACGCCCAGGTCTCGTTGACCGTAAAGTGCCAGAACGGCAGCACTGTGCCTGTGACCATCGCCCTCCCGACGCAGAGTTACCAGGATCCGGCAAACAGCTCGGGGTGGTACCCGTCCGGGGACCAGCAGAGCTCGCTCGTCTACCAAGGGTCCGCGACCATGCCCGCAAACCTGTGTGGTGCTCAGACCGGCCATGCGCCGGCCGGCGCGACGTTCTCGGCCCTGTTCCACTCGACGGACACGACCGACTCGCTCCACGTGCGCTTCCACTACGCGGACAACACGTCAGGCTCATGGAGCGGGACCGCGCACATGACGCCGCCCAGACCGTCGTACTTCCACGTGGACTTCGCGACCGGGCCGGTGCAGAACCCGCCGCCTTACCCCAACTTCATCGACGGGGCGAGCAGCTAGCCTCCGACCCGACCGGGGCGGTCAGTCGGCGAAGCTCGGCGGACGCTTCTCGAGGTTCGCCATGACTGCCTCGGTCTGGTTCGGCGAGCCGATCAGCGCCCGCTGCTCGAGGCTCTCGGCCAGGAAGACGTCTTTCGCGGTGGCGTCGGTCTGGATCAGGTTCAGCAGCCGCTTGCCGGCGCGGATGGCATCGGGGCTCTTGCCGGCGATCTCCCGGGCCAGGGCGAGCGCTTCAGCGTGCGGGTCGTCGGCCACGCGGGTGGCGACGCCCAGGCTGACTGCCTCCTCGCCGCCCAGGATGCGCCCGGTCCAGGTGAGCTCGCGGGCGACGTCGTCGCGGACGAGGCCACGCAGGAGCACCATTCCGCTCATGTCGGGGATGAGTCCCCACTTGATCTCCAGGACGGCGAGCCGGGCGTCGGGCGCGACGATCCTGATGTCGGCACCCAGCGCGATCTGGAACCCGCCCCCGTAGGCAACGCCGTGGACGGCGGCGATCACCGGCACCGGCAGCTCGCGCCAGACGTACGCCGCCTGCTGTGCCAGGTTCGCGCCCGCCTCCGTTCGTTTCGCTGCGTCGTCGAGCACGGTGTCGCGCGGCTCATTGGCCGGTGCGGCGAGCTGCGCCATGCTTTCCATGTCGAGGCCGGCGCAGAAGGCGCGACCCTCGCCGGACAGCACGACCGCGCGAACGTCCGCGCGGGACTTCAGCTCCTCGCCGGTAGCCGTCAAGGCGAGAAACATCGCTGGGTCGATCGCGTTCATCTTGTCCGCGCGCACCATGCGGACGTCCGCTACACCGTCCTCGACGGTGACCTTCACTCGATCGCTCACAGGCGCACCTTAGTCAGGACTTGGTGATGAGCATGCGCTTGAGCAGCTTGCCGTTGGGCAGCCGTGGCAGCGAGTCGACGAAGCGCACCTCTTTCGGGCACTTGAAGTGGGAAAGGCGCTCGCGGCAGTACTCGATGAGCTCCTCGGCGAGGGCGGGGGTTCCCACCTCGTCGTCTCGGAGCTCGACGAAGGCAGTGACTTGCTCGCCCATCACCTCGTCGGGGGTGCCGAGGACGGCGACGTCCTCAACGGCGTAGTGCATGACGAGGACGTCCTCGGCCTCGCGCGGGTAGATGTTCACCCCGCCCGAGATGATCATGTTCGACACCCGGTCAGTGAGGTAGACGTAGCCCTCTTCGTCGAGGTGGCCGATGTCGCCGATCGAGTTCCATCCCTTGTCGTTGAAGGCGCGTGCGGTCTTCTCGGGGTCGCCGTGGTAGTCGAAGCGATGGATCGCTTCGAACCAGATCTCACCCTCTTCTCCGACCTCGAGCTCGTTGCCATCCTCGTCGAGGATGTGTACGGCGCCGAGCAACGACTTGCCGACCGAGCCGGGATGGTCGAGCCACTCCTGGGGGCCGATCGCGCAGAAGCCGGTGCCCTCGCTCGCTGCGTAGTACTCGTAGACGATCAGGCCGAGCCAGTCGATCGCCGCCCGCTTCACCTCCGGTGGGCACGGCGCCGCGGCATGCACGACCATCTGCAGGCTCGACAGGTCGTAGCGGGCGCGGGTCGCGTCGGCCAGCTTCAGCAGCCGCACGAGGTAGGTCGGCACGACCTGCGTGTGCGTGACCTTGTACTCCTCGATCAGCCGCAGCCACTCCAGCGGATCGAAACGCTCCATGACGACGACGGTTCCGCCGATGCGGTGAACCGTCGTGCTCCAACCCGCCGGCGCCGCGTGGTACAGCGGAGCGGGGGAGAGGTACGTCGACTCCGGGGTGAATCCGTACAGCCCGCTGATCAGTCCCACGAGCGGGTTCATCTGGCCGAGCTCGGACAGCGGGATCGCGGGCTTGATGCCCTTGGGTTGGCCGGTGGTGCCGGAGGAGTAGAACATCCAGCTGCCTTCGACGTCGTCGGGCGATGCGGTCACCGGCTTGTCGGCAACCGCCTGCTCGAGCGACTCGAACCCGGGCACCGAGCCGCGCACCGCGAACCGCAGCCCGACGTTGTCCGCAGCCTCGCCGAGAGCCGCCACGGTGTCGACGAGTGCGGCGGACACGATCAGGGCCTTCGCCTCACAGTCCGCCACGATGTAGGCGGCTTCCTTTGCGCTGAGGTGCCAGTTCACCGGTACGACGTAGAGGCCGCACCGCTGGATGCCCCAGACGATCTCGAACCATTCGACGTCGTTCTGCATGACGACGGCGACGACGTCGCCGTGCTTGAGCCCGCGATCGCGGAGCAGTGCCGCGACCTGATTCGACTTTGCGTCCAGCTCGGCGTAAGTCCGAGACTCACCCGTCGCCGGGGTGACGACGGCGAGACGGTCCGGGGCGCTTGCCGCGTGCGCCGACGGGTGGAACGGACCGCTCACTCGGTCAGCGCCCCTGCCAGACCGGGTCGCGCTTCTCGGCGAACGCCTTCGGTCCTTCCTTGGCGTCCTCGGTCGCGAAGACCTCCTGGGAGATCTGCGACTCGAGCTTGTACGCAGACCGCATGTCGGTCTTCAGGCCCTCGATCACGCTGCGCTTCGTTGCCTGCACCGCGAGCGGCGCGTTCTTCGTGATGCGTGCGGCCATCCGGAACGCGGCGTCGAGCAGGTCGTCCTCTTCGACGATCTCGTTGATCAGGCCCATCTCGTGCGCCCGCCTCGCGTCGACCCGGTCGGCACACAGCAGGAACTCCTGCGCGAGCGCGAACGGCAGCTGCCGCGGCAACCGGACGGTCGAGCCACCGCCGGCGAACAGGCCGCGTGCGGGCTCCAGCACACCGAAGCTCGCGTTGTCGGTAGCGATCCGGATGTCGATGCCGAGCAGCATCTCCATCCCGCCGGCGACGCACGGCCCGTTGACCGCCGCGATGATCGGCTTGTAGATCTTGCTGCCGCGCAGCACCGCCTCGGTACCGTCCGACAGCGAGAAGACGCCGACCTGGTCGGTCTCGCCGGCCTGGATCTGCTTGGCCAGTGCCGTGATCTGTGGGATGTACGTCTTGAGGTCTGCGCCGGCCATGAAGTTGCGGCCGACGCCGGTGATGATCGCCACCCAGGCCTGCTGGTCGGCATCGAATCGCTTCCAGGCCTGTGACAGGTCGTGGAAGTGCTCGAGATCGAGAGCGTTCTTGGCTTCCGGCCGGTCGATCGTGATGAGCGCGACGCGCTCGGCGCCTTCGCGCGCGCCGACCTCGTAGTGGATGGGCACGTTTCCTCTTCCTATTCGAGCGGCAGCTGGACCGAGACGCTGCCCTTGGCCTGGACCTCGTCGTCCTGGTTGACGATTCGTACGTCGACGTCGGCGACGTGAACGCGACGGCGTTCCTCGCGGACGCCGGTCACCGTGCCGGTGATGAAGCTGGCGTCACCGGTCAGGGCGGGGCTGCGGTACTTCACCTCGGCGTGGGTGATGTGGCCCCATTCGCCCGCCCACGCGGCGACGTAATCGATGACCCACGCGCCCATCGAGGCGCCGTAGCCGTAGCCACGCGCCATACCGATCTTCTTGGCCCACTGCGGCTGCAGGTGGCCGCGGGAGGGGCCGTAGTAGGCGCCATCCGTGCGCTCGGGATCGGAGCGCTCGAGGTTGCGGTCCCCCTCGTTGCCGGCGAACTCCTTGGTGTAGCCGAGGTCGATGCCCTTCACCGACGTCGGACCCTTCCGCATGTTGCCCCAGGTCGTCATCGGGTAGGCGCGCCACTCGGTGGTGAAGCTCGCCAGGCTGTGCGGACCCAGCACGTTGCGTGGCAGCGTGTCGCCCGCGTTGACGCTGCCGAGCAGACGCTTGTCGTGGCCGAGCGTCTGCACCGCGTCGATGAACTCCGCCTTGATGACGTCGAGGGCTTCGATCTTCTCGTCGGTCCACTCCGGTTCCGGGTCGGCGGACTCGGAGTTGGAGCCGTAGAGGTCCTTCTCCTTCGCCTTGCGCACCTTGTAGCGGATCGCGGTCGAGCGCTGCAGCGCGACCCGGCCGCCCTTGTCGGTGATGTAGACGGTGTCGCCACGCTGGAAGCATGTCGGCCCGGCGAACGACGTCTCCGCGACCTTGTAGTCGTACGGCATCCGATGGCACAGCACCTTGTCGCCGGGCTCGAGACGGGACTCGAAGAACCACCACTCGTCGCCGCCGAAGACGAGGTGGGAGTCCGGGATCCGCCCGACCTGCGCGGGCGCGCAGCCGTGGCTGGTGTCGGTCGCGACGGTGAACGACTGCGGTGCGATGATCCGGCCGAACCGGCTCTCTGCGGCGAAGGCCTCGTCGTAGTGCAGCGGGTTCGGATAGTGCATGGCCTGCACCCAGCGCCGGATGTCGTTGACCGCGATGGGCTCGCGCAGCTCGCCGGGCATCATCGGCACGCCCATGTGCCGCGCAAGATCGGAGACGTCGAGCTCGTCCTCTTGCTGATCGGTCATCCCTGCTCCGTCCCCACTTTGGCGCGTGCGTCCAGCAGCGCGCGCAGCTCGTCATCACGGACCTTGGTCTTGCTCGACGTGAGCGGAATCTCGCCGGCGGCGAAGAACTCCACTCGCTTCGGGACCTTGTACGCCGCGATGCGCTCGCGGAGGAAGCCTTGCACGTCGTCAGCCGTCTCGGTGGCACCTTCGCGGAGCTCGACGCAGAGGACCACCAGCTGCCCGAGCCGCTCGTCGGGCACCCCGAGGACCCGCGCGAGCTGCACCGGCGGGTAGGCGCGCAACGCCACCTCGATCTCTGCGGGGGAGACGAGCGTGCCGGAGGTCTTGATTACCTCGTCGCGCCGGCCGCTCCAGTGCACCCCACCGTCGGCGTCTACGTGGCCGACGTCCCCGGTGTGGAACCACCCGTCGGCGTCGAAGCACTCGGCTTGGCTCTTGCCCAGGTAGTGCTTCATCAACGTCGGGCCCTTGATCAGCAGCTCGCCTTCTTCACCTGGCGGTTTGGGCGCACCGCTGTCGGGATCGATGACCAGCAGCTGGTTGCCGGGCAGCAAGGTCCCGAGGCTCGACTTCATCGCCTCGCGGGAGCTCGTCGAGGGATACGCGGAGATGAAGGCGCAGGTCTCCGACATTCCCCACCCGACCGGCATCTGCCAGTGAGGGTCGCCCGTGACCGACGGGTGCTTCGCGAAGACGGACTTGCCGAACACGCAGCGAAGGCTCGACAGGTCCGCATTTGGCCAGTCCGGGTGCTCGGCGAGCGTTCGGGCCTGGTGCGGGAGCGTGTACGGCTCGGTGACCCGTTCCCGCTCCATGAGCGCCAGCGCGACCCCGGGATCGAAACCTTCCTGCATCACCCAGCAGCCACCGGCGGCAAGCGTGGCGCCCATCGCGGTGTTCATTCCCGCCGTCCAGAAGATCGGGAGGGCGGTCCACATCCGGGTCTGCTCGTGTCGGCCGAACAGCTCCGCCTGCACCCAGAACTGCAGCGTCGGTGCTCGATGGTGGTGCACGACGCCCTTCGGTGTCGCCGTCGTGCCCGAGCTGAACATGATGAGCGCGGTGTCGAGCGGGTCGGTGGCGGCGACGATCTCGTCGATCCTCGACTCGGGCACCTCGTCGCCCCGGGCGAGGAACTGGTCCCAGGAGTCGAGGTCGTGCTGCTCCTGCTCCGGACCCACGACGGCGACCTCTCGCAGCCGCGTGCTCGACTCGGAGGACTCCTCGTGAAGCGAGGTGACGTCGGCTGCGATGTTGCGGGAGCCCATCGATGACTGCAGCAGCAGGACGACCGGGTCCGCGGCCTCGAACAGCGTGGCCAGCTCGGCCTTGGTGGCGAAGGTCGACAGCGGCACGATCACGGCCCCGGCCAGCGCAGCACCGAAGTACGCCGCGACCGCCTCCGGCCGGTTTGCCATCAACGTCGCGACCCGCTCGCCCCGCACGACGCCGACCGCGATGAGCGCTCGGGCAACCTGGCGGGCGTGCCGTTCGAGGTCGCCGTACGTCCAACGCCGGGTCTTTCCCTGGCGCAGCGGGTCGTCGAAGACGAGCGCCTCGTTGTCGGGGTAGCGGCGGGCGACCTCGAGCAGGAAGCCGCCCATCGTGAGCGGTCGCCCCGAGGCGATGAAGGCAGCCTGGTCGAAGGGCGGCCCGGTGGCGGTACTCATGGCGCGGACACCGCGACACTCATGGCGCGGACACCGCGACACTCACGGCGCGAGCGACCGTGACGACCGCCTGCTGGGACCCCACGCCGCCACCCTTTCTGTCAGTGTCTTGCTGTGACAGACTTCCACACGCCGGAGAGTCTGATTCTCCGATAGGGCCGTGATGGTTCTCCACCCCGGTCCGAATGCCGGGTGAGCAGGGAGGCGCGTCGTCGTGACGATCGAGGCCAGCACCGGAGTGGACGCCGTCACCGCGACGGTCATCCGCTCGGGCATGGAGACCATCTGCTTCGAGATGGCGACCTATGTGTCCCGCACCGCGACCACGCCGATCCTCAACCAGTCCAACGAGCGCAACGCGACGATTCTCGACGCTCATGGGCGGCTGGCTGCGCTGTCCGTCGGCATCCCGCAGTTCATGCTGTCCTCGACGCTGCCGGTCCGGTTCGCGAGCGAGTTCTTCGACGGCGAGCTGTATCCGGGCGACGTGCTGATCGCGAACGACCCGTACCACGGCGGTGGCCACCTGCCGGACGTCAACGTTTTCGCGCCGGTGTTCGACCCGGACGGAAACCTGATGCTGTTCGCCTCGATCCAGTGCCACCACGGCGACACCGGCGGAGCGATGGCCGGCGGCTACAACGTGTTCGCGAAGGACATCTGGTCGGAGGGCGTCCGGTACCCGGTCCTCAAGCTGGTGGAGCGAGGCGTCGAGCGGCGCGACGTCGTGCTGATGATGCGCGCGAACAGCCGGCTGCCGGGCTTCATCGGTGACCTGCGTTCCCAGGTCGGCGCCGCCCAGCTCGGCGCTCGACGGCTCACCGAGATCATCGAGGAGTACGGCCCCGCCGCCGTACAAGGCACCGTGGACTGGACGATCGCCGACGCGACCCGGCGGTTCTCCGAGGAGATCGCGGGCTGGCCGGACGGCACGTACACCGCCGACGTGTACGTCGACCACGACCCGGCGGGCAACACCGACATCCACGTGCACTGCGAGATCACCGTCACCGGGGACCGGCTGATCATCGACTTCGAGGGCTCCGATACCCGACCCAACATCCAGGCGTGGTCGACGTTCGGCAACACCCGCGGCAACGTCATCGCGCAGCTGGCCAGCCTCGTCGACCCGTCGATCCCGAAGAACGAAGGCTTCTTCAACTGCATCGACCTGCGCGTGCCCGAGGGCTGCTGTCTCAACCCGAGCGAGGGCAAGCCGGTGTCGAGCGGCACCCACCACCCCGGGGTCGAGGTCGGCGACGCGATTGCCATCGCCATGAGCAAGATCCTTCCCGATCGCTGCTGCCCCCAGAGCTACAAGTTCGGCAGCCCGCGCCAGATGTGGGGGGATCTCGACCCACGCACCGGCAAGTCGTTCTTCGACCACGGTGGTGAGGTCAGCGCCGGATGGGTCAGCGCCGTCAAGGGCACCGACGGGTGGGGGGCGTTGGCCGCGTCGATGGGGAACCTGATCAAGGCGAGCGCTGAGATCAACGAGCAGCTGTTCCCGCACATCCTGCGCGGCCGCAACTTCATCACCGACTCCGGTGGCCCAGGGCAGTGGCGGGGTGGGTGCGGCAGCCACTTCATCAAAGAGGTGCGCACGCCGACCCAGATCAACCAGTACGTCGTCAACCAGCGCCACACCCACCCCGGCATCGCCGGCGGGCACAACGGCTCGCCGGACATCTGCTTCGTCGGTGAGACGAAGGTCGAGACCGCCGTCTCCGGTGTGCTGCTGGAGACCGGTGACCGGCTCGACTACAAGTTCGGTGGCGGTGGCGGTTGGGGCGACCCCCTGCTCCGCGACCCGCAGGCCGTGCTCGAGGACGTCTGGGACGAGTACGTCTCGATCGAGGCGGCGAAGCGTGACTACGGCGTCGTCATCACCGGCTCGCTGGAGGACATGACGCTCGCCCTCGACGAGGAAGCAACGAAGAAGGAGCGCGCTTCCCGCAAGGAGAAGCCCTCCGCATGACCGGGTACCGAATCGGTGTCGACGTCGGCGGCACCTTCACCGACTGCGTCGTGATGCGCCCCGACGGCAGCCTCGTGCTCGAGAAGTCGCCGACCACGCCGGGTGACCAGAGCGATGGCGTCATCAACGCGTTGACCCAGGCCGCAGCGGCTGAGGGCCTCAGCCTCGATGCGCTGCTCAGCCAAACCGACACGATCGTCCACGGCACGACCACCGGCGACAACACGATGATCCAGATGACGGGCGCACCGACCGGTCTGCTCGTGACGACGGGCTTCCGCGACGAGATCGAGTTCCGTCGCTGCTACAAGGAAGACATCTGGGATCCGTCGCTGCCGGCGCCGTACCCGATCGCCCGCCGGCGGGTGCGGCTCGAGGTCGGCGAGCGGATGACCGCGGAGGGCGAGATCGAGACGCCGCTCGACGAAGAGGGTGTCCGCAAGGCGACCGCTCGGTTGCGTGCGTTCGGTGTGACCTCTATCGCGATCAGCTTCCTGCACTCGTACATCAACAACGCGCACGAGGTGCGGGCTCGGGAAATCGTTCTCGACGAGTACCCGGACGTCGAGATGGTGTCGCTGTCGCACGAGGTGCTGCCGAAGCCGCCGGAGTTCGAACGCACCTCGACGACACTCGTCAACGCGTACGTCGGGCCGCCGATCGCGCGCTACCTCGGCCGGCTGACTGCTCGGCTCGCGGAGGCCGGGTATGCGCACGAACTGCTGGTTGCTACCTCGTCCGGAGGTGTGGCAACCGCGGATGCCGCAGCGCGGCGCGCGGTCGCAACGATCGGCTCGGGGCCGACGGGCGGTGTGACTGCCTCCGCGAAGGTGGCCGGCAAGGCAGCCCTCGGTGACGTCGTCAGCGTCGACATGGGTGGCACGAGCTACGACGTGTGCCTGATCCGCGACGGCCGGCCCGAGATCAAGATGGACTGGAACTGGTTCCATCGCTACTGCATCGGGATCCCGATGATCGACATCCCGTCGGTCGGGGCGGGCGGCGGCTCGATCATCTGGGAAGAGGGCGGCGTGCTCCACGTCGGCCCGCAGTCCGCGCAGAGCCAACCGGGACCGGTCTGCTACCGCCGCGGCGGCACCGAGCCCACCGTCACCGACGCGGATCTCGTGCTGGGCCGTCTCGACCCCGAAGGCTTCGCCAACGGCCGCATGACGCTCGATGTCGACGGTGCCCGCGCTGCGCTTGCCAAGGTGGGAGAGCGGGTCGGCATGGACGTCGAGGAGGTGGCGGCCGCCGCCGTACGCATCGTCGACGCCAACATGACCGACGCGGTACGACGGGTGCTGTCGCTGGCCGGCGCCGACCCGCGCAAGCTGAACCTCGTCGCGTTCGGCGGGATGGGTGGCGTCCACGCGAACCAGCAGGCCAGAGCGCTCGGCATGCGCCGCGTGGTGGTCCCAGCGGCCGCGGCGGGCTTCTCCGCGCTGGGCCTGCTGTCGGCGAACCACGTGATCGACGACTCGCGCGGTTACATCTCACCGATCGCCGAGGTCGACCTGACCCATCTCGGCGCGCTCGCGTCGGAGCTCGAGGCGAATGCGCGAGCGGAGCTTCGCGTGGCGAACGTGCCGGACGAGCGAATCCGGCTGGAGTGGTCGCTGCTGCTGGTCTATCCGGGTCAGACGTTCGACGTCTCGATTCCCGTGGAGCACCCGGCCGACGTCGACGCGGCGGTCAACGAGTTCCACCGCCGCAACGCCGAGGCGCGGCTGATCGAGGCTCGCGCACAGGACCCGATCCTGCGCGGGGTGCGGCTGGTCGCGGTCGGCGAGGTTGCGCAGCCGGCCGACCTGTTGCTGGATCGGGCGACCTCGGTCGAACCGCGTGCCGCCCGGCGGATGTGGATCGGCGAGGACTGGCACGACGCCGTCGGGGTCTACGCGATGGCCGATGTCCGCCCCGGAGTGACCATCAACGGTCCGGCCGCAATCGCCGGACCGTTCACCACGGTGATCGTCGGGCCGGGGGAGCGCGCGCAGGCGACGCCCGAGGGCGACATCCTCATCGACCTGTAGTCATGCCGCCCATGGATCACATCGGGCTGTGCCCGGCCGACTTCGACGCCTCGTTGCGGTTCTACGTCGACGGCATCGGTCTCGAGGTGATCTTCGACGTCACTCTCCCGGGCGACATGTACGACCTGCTGGGCGTCCACACGGACAAGGTGCGGACCTGCTTCGTCGGTGACCCGGCAGCGTCGGGCTCGTCGCGGCTGGAGCTGCTGCAGCTGTTCCCGGCCGCCCCCGCTGAGTCCCCGCGGACCGGGTACCCGCAACGAGGCCTGACCCTCGTCTCGTTCGTCACGCCGGTGCAGGCGACGCTGGAGCGCTTGCGGCAGCTGGGTCTCGGTGGCGAGCCGAGGATCATGCCGACCCCGGCCGGCAAGCTCTCTGCGATGGTCGTCGACCCGGACGGCGTGATGGTCGAGCTGCTCGACCAGGCCGTCTCGTTCGGCTAGCGACCGCGCAGCGTCTCGACGCCCGGACCGGTGAGCTCGTCGAGCGCGCTCTTGCGTCCCGACGCGGCGATCAGAAGGGCGAGCACCGGACCCTCGACGAGCGGCCCGGTGCCGATGGCGACGTCGACATCGGTGGCCTTGAGGGTGAGACCGGCCACCCGTGACTTGCCGTGGATGATCGGCTCGCTGCGCGAGTAGAACACCAAGGTGCGCTCGACCTGGTCGAGCGGGTACTCGCGCTTGATGCCGAGAGCGCGCCGGATGTCCTCACCGTGCACGAAGTGCTCACCCAGCCAGGTCTCCTTGGGTCCCGGCGGTGCGTTGGTCCGGTTCTTCGCCGCCTTCAGCTCGGCGAGGGTGGCGGCCGGCCCGCCGGCCGTCTCCGCGGCAACGCCTTTCTCGGCGTACTTGCCGAAGCTGAAGCCGGAGCCCGCCATCTGGAGCAGGAACTTCGGCGGCGTCATCTTCGCGAGCGAGACCAGGTGACCGAGCACCTGATGGACGTTCCAGTGGCCGCAGGTCGTCGGGCTCTCCCACTGCTCGGGCTTCAGCCCGTCGAGATCGGCGATCAGCGCCTCCCGCTCGGCGTGAATCGTCGGCCAGATGTCCGCGGCCATTGGTCCCCCTAGCCCTCGTCGGGTATGTAGATCGAGCGGATCGGGTTGACCATCAGCTCGCGAACGAGTGGTTCGTAGTGCTCCAGCGGTGGCGTGTCGTACGACGGGTCGAACGCCGGCGAGTCGTACTCCGCGCAGAACTCCTCGGTGAGATCGAACTCGCGCATCCCCCGGTAGCGCTCCCGCATGTCGCGGTCGAGCCCGAGGTGATGGAAGAAGTAGTAGCCCTGGAACTCGGCGTGGTGCTCGACCATCCAGTGCAGCTCGGGTGCGACGAACGGCTTGATGATCGCGGCCGCGATGTCGGCGTGGTTGAACGAGCCGAGCGTGTCACCGATGTCGTGGAGCAGCGCGCACAGGATGTAACGGTCGTCGCGGCCCGCGCGCTCCGCGCGCGCGGCGGTCTGCAGCGAGTGCGTCAGCCGGTCGACCGCGAAGCCGCAGAAGTCGCCGTCCAACAGACGAAGGTGATCGAGGACCCGGCTCGGCAGGTCGACCATGTAGGTCGCCTGGTGCGTGGCGATGATCTGCCAGTCCTGCTGGGTGCTCGCCGCCATGTCGGTGAAGGTCGCGCGGTCACTCACTGTCGTCATGGTGCGCATCCTCCTACGAATGTCGGTTCGGCGGAAACCGCCGGATGGGGGCGCGGGCCTACGCCGGCCGCGCCGCACGCCTTCCTATGATCGGAGCCGCAGGATGACATCGGCGTCAGGGAGCGGGCTCGGTTCGTGGACTATGACCTCGGCGCCGACGCGGCCGCGCTCAGGCAACGGCTGCGCGACCTGATCCACGCGCACATCCCCGAGGACTTCCTCGGGGCCTGCACCGACGACCCCGCCGATCTCGAGCTGTGCAACGCCTTCTGCCGCACCCTCGCCGAGCAAGGGTTGCTGTGCCTGGCCTGGCCGGAGGAGTACGGCGGGGGCGGCGGCGACGTCTGGCACCAGACGATCGTGCGCGAGGAGATGTGGGCCGCTCACGAGCCGCGCGGCCCGCAGTACATGGGCGTCAACTGGGTCGGCCCTGCGCTGATGCGTCACGGCACCGACGCGCAACGCGCGAAGCACCTGCCACCGATCGCGGCCGGCGAGGTCATCTGGTGCCAGGGGTTCTCCGAGCCGGAGGCGGGCAGCGACCTGGCGTCGCTGCGCACCCGCGCGGTGTCCGATGGCGACGGCTGGGTGGTCACGGGCCAGAAGGTCTGGACGTCGTACGCGCTGATGGCCCATTGGTGTGTGCTGGCGACCTGCACCGACCCGGACGCGCCCAGCGACAAGCGGATCACGTTGTTCCTCGTCCCGATGGACCGGGAAGGCATCGAGGTCCGCCCGATCCCGTCGATGCTCGGACCGCACCACCTCAACGAGGTCTTCATCGACGGCCTTCGAGTGACCCGCGACGACGTGCTCGGCGAGGTCGGCGCCGGCTGGACGGTGATGCGCGACGCGCTCGCGTACGAACGCGTTGGCATCGCTCGCTATGCGCGATGCGAGTCGCTGCTGCAACGGCTGCTCGAAGTTCTTGACGATGACGGCCGGTGGGAGGCGCTCGCACCGGCGCTGCATGCCCGATGGGTGCGCGCCTTGATCGACCTGCGGGTGGCGCGGCTGCTTGCGTACCGGGCCGTCGGTGACAGCTCCGGCATCGACCCTGCGGCGGCGGCGATGGCCCGGATCGTCACGACGACGTGCGACCAGAACGTCGCGGAGGTTCTCGTCGACGCCGCCGGACCGGGCGCGCTCGACGCCGGAGCGGACGCGCTGCTGCACGGCGCCATCGATGACCATTGGCGGTACGCGCAGGCCGCGACGGTTGCCTCGGGAACCATCGAGGTGCAGCGGATGCTGGTCGCTCGATCCGTGTTGGGATCCTCCCGATGAGGACGGCACTTCCCGACGACGCCGTCGCGTACGGCGACGCGGCGCGTGGTCGGTTGGAGCGACTCGGTGGCGTCGACTTCGGGTTGCGGGCGGAAGCCGATCGCAGCCTGCGCCTGGCGGCCGGCGCGGCGCTGACCGATCTCGGCGTCGCCGATCTCGACGTCCGCGACGACCTCGACCAGTTCCTCGCCGCCGCGCAGCTTTGCCGGGTTGCGGGTGCGCTCTGCGTTCCATGGCCGGTCGTCGAGGAGCTGGTTCGGATCGACGGCAACCGGCTCGCGCTGATCGATCCGGCCGGGCCGCGAGTCGATCACGGCGACCTGGACGGGAACTGGATCGGCAGCGATCTCGGCGGAGCGTCGTACCGGCTCGAGATCAGCGGGGTGTCGCCACGGGCGAAGCTCGGACCATTCCTCGTCCCGGCCCGGCTTGGTGCCGCGCAGGCAGGGGTCGCCGCCGACGACGTGGCCCGCCACCTCGTCCTTGGCGCCTGGCGCATCGTCGGTGGCCTCGAGGCCGCGCTCGCTCAAGTGGTCGAGCACGTGAAGGCCCGCAAGCAGTTCGGTCAGGCGCTCGCGCAGTTCCAGGTGGTGCGCTTCGGCATCGCCGACGCCAGCGTCGCGCTGCGCGGCCTCGACGAGCTCGCGCGGTTCACCTCATGGCGGCTCGATGCGGCCGAGCCCGCGCAGCGCTCGGCCGATGCGGTCGCGCTGCGACTGCACGCGGTGGACACTGCGCGGTCGGTCCTGCGGACCTGCCACCAGATGCTCGGCGCCATCGGGTTCTGCGACGAGCACGACGTCTCGGTGATCGACCGGCACCTGCAGCCGCTGCTGCGTGAACCGTGCTCCGGAGAGAGCCTGGCGCTGCGACTGCTGCCCGATGTTCGCACCGGCGCGTTCGAGACACTCTTTTCATGAGGTCGGTTCAGTGAGGCCGGGTATCCCCGGCGTGCTCGACCCGGCCTTGCAGCAACGTCCTGACGCGACCGCAGTCGTGGGCCGCTCCGGACGCCTCACGTACGCGGAGCTCGACGCCCAGGCGGATGCCGCTGCCGCCGCACTGTGGGAGCTCGGGTTGCGGCCCGGCGGCCGGCTCGCCGCGACGCTGCCTAACGACCTCGACGTCGTCGTCGCCTTTCACGGTGCGATGCGGGTGGGCGCGATCTGGGTGGGAATCGGTGAGGCGCTCGCCCCGCCGGAGAAGCACCATCTGATTCGCGACTGCGAGCCGACCTTGATGCTGGCGTCGACCGACGTCGTCGAGGAATGCGCGGGCGCGCTGGCGGATGTCGGCGCCGTGGGCAGGACCGCGGCGGAGCTGCGTACCGCGGTCGCCGCGGGCGGTACGCCGCCGCGCGTGGACATCGATCCCCACGCGCCCGCCGGTATCGCCTACACGAGCGGGACGACCGGTGTACCTAAAGGGATCGTGCACTCGCAGCACAACCTCCTGCTGCCGGGAGAGGTGCTCGTCGCGACGAGGGGCTGGGGACCGTCGCTGCGCAAGGGCGACTGCCTGCCGCTCACCATCCTCAACCTGATGGTGCTGACGACGCTGCTCACCGCCCAGGCACAAGGGTGCTGCATCGTGATGGACCGGCGGGACGCCGAGGGCATCGCCGAGTGGATCGAGAGGGAGCAGGTCACGCACTGGAACGGCGTGCCGGCGCAGCTCCACGACCTGGTCACCGTCAAGCAGGTCGATCCCGCTCGCCTGGCGTCCCTGCAAGAGGTGTGGAGCGGTGGCGGCGACTGTCCGGATGCGCTTCGGGTCCGATTCGCCGAGGTCTACGGGCTCCCGATCCGCTCGACCTACGGGCTGACAGAAGCACCGACAGTGGTATCGATCGACCCGTTGGGTGGCGAGCGGCGACCGGCGGCGAGCGGCCGCGTGCTGCCGCACCTGTGGGTGCAGGCGCGGCGGGGTGACGGCACGCTGCTGCCGCGGGACGCCGAGGGCGAGCTGTGCCTGTCCGCCCGCGCGGACGGCGAGTGGGCAGGGAAGTGGACGCCGTACCTGGGCGTGTGGCGGGACGGCGCCGTCGCGGATCCGCCCGAGCTGCCGGTACGGACGGGAGACTTCGGCTTCGTCGACTCGGAGGGCTGGCTGACCGTCCTCGACCGCATCAAGGTGCTCATCGTCCGCGGCGGCGCCAACGTCTATCCCGCGGAGGTGGAGCGGGTGCTGTTGGCGCAGGAGGGGGTCGCCGGCGCCGCGGTGTTCGGGGTTCCCGACGAGCGGCTGGGCGAGCGGGTCGGCGCTTTGGTGGAGCTCTCCGACGACGTGTCGATCGAGACGCTGGCCGCCGCCTGCCGGCAGCAGCTCGCCGACTACAAGGTGCCGGAGCGCTGGGGGGTCGTGGCCACCCTGCCGCGCAACGCGATGGGCAAGATCGTGCGAACCGGTTTGGTGGACCTGCTCGGGGTGGAGGACCAGTGACTGCGAAGCGAACTGCCGTCGTGACGGGCGGCAGCGGCGGCATCGGGCTTGGGTGCGCCGAGGCGCTCGTCGGGCGCGGGTACGACGTCGTGCTGACCGCGCGGGGAGAGGATCGGCTTCGGGCGGCCGCAGCCCGGATCGGCGCGCGGTACGTCGTCGCTGATGCCGCCGACGAGAACCAGATGGCTGCAGTGATGGCGGCGGTCGACGAGGTGCACCTGCTGGTGCACTCAGCCGGGGTGCTGCAGGGAACGTTCGTCCGCAAGCTGTCGCTCGACGACCTGGACACCGTCTTGCGCGCGAACCTCCGCTCGGCGTTCGTCACGACACAGGCTGTCCTCCAGAAGATGCCGGTCGGCGGGCGGCTGATCTACATCGGCTCGTCGGCCAGCAAGGAGCCGATGAAGGGCCGAACCGCCTACTCCGCGTCCAAGGCCGGTCTCGACGCGTTCGCCTACGCGCTCCGGCGTGAGGTGAGTCGAGACGGAATCAATGTCAACGTCGTGATCCCGGCGCCGGTCGAGACCGACATCCTCGAGGAGGTGACGTTCGAGATGGTGGCGCTGCAGGTCAGCGACGTCGCGGACGCGATCGTCTTCCTCGACAGCTTGCATCCTCGGGTCGTCATCCCGGAGATCTTCATGTACGCGAACCCGGAGGGTCCGTTGGCACCACCCCCGTTGCTGCCGCCCGCGGCGAAGGCGAAGCAGCAGTCATGACCGCGGCCGGACCGGAGATTCCGTTCGGGACGAAGCTCGGGCAGCTCGCCGCGGCTGACCCCGCCGGCACCGGAGCGATCGTGGTCGCTCCTGATGGCAGTGACCGCGCCCTGACCTGGTCGGCGCTCGAGGCGGGTGCCAACCAGTGGGGCCGCGTGCTGCAGGCGCACGGCGCGCAGGTCGGTGACCGGGTTGCGCTCGCGGTGCAGAACTCCGCGGATCTGCTGCTGGCCATCCTCGGTTGCTGGAAGGTCGGCGCCGCGCCGATCCCGGTGCGCTGGGACCTGCCCGACTGGGAGCGCGGCCGGGTGCTCGACGTCATCGACGCCGCGGTCGTCGTGGACGCCGGGTCGGTGTCGGCGATGCGTGACGAAGCGGCGGCCGCCGACGACTCGCCGCTTCCGGAGGTCGTCTCGCCTCAGATCAACGGCATCTGCAGCAGCGGCGCGACCGGGACACCCAAGGTGATCATGAGCACCCGCCCGGGGGTGTGGACGCCCGCTCTCGGTGACCCGTTCATCTCGAACTGGCAGGGATGCACCCGGCCGCAGGTCATCCTCGTGATGGGCCCGATGTATCACACAAACGGCTTCGCGCAGCTCAACTTCCTGTTGAGCGGCGACCGACTGGTCGTGCTGGAGAAGTTCGACGCCGAGGTGGCGCTCGACGCGATCGAGCGCCACGGCGTGACGTCGTTCACCGCCACCCCCACGATGCTGCAGCGCCTCGCCGCCGTACCCGGTGTCGAGAAGCGGGACCTCTCGACGGTCGAGTGGATCCTGCAAGGCGCCGCCATCATGCCGCCGACGCTGCTGCGTACGTGGTTCGACCTGCTCGCACCCGAGAAGGTCGTCATGGCGTACGGCATGACCGAGCAGCTCGGCCTCACCGCGTTGCGCGGTGACGAGTGGTTGCAGCACGAGGGCAGCGTCGGTCGCGGCTTCCGGGACACCGAGATCCGCATCCTCGGCGAGGACGGAGCCGAGGTGCCGGCAGGGCAGATGGGGGACGTGTACCTGCGCTCACCGATGACGGGGTCGTACGACTATCGCGGTGGCGCGGCATTGTTGCCGGTGACCGCCGACGGATTCGGAACCGGCGGCGACATCGGCTGGGTCGACGCTGACGGCTACCTGTATCTCGCCGACCGCCGCGCGGACATGATCATCACCGGGGGTGCGAACGTGTTCCCGGCCGAGGTCGAGAGCGCGCTGTGCGACCACCCCGGCGTCGCCGACGTCGTGGTCATCGGCCTCAAGGACGAGCAGTGGGGCAGGCGGGTGCACGCGGTCGTGGAGCCCAAGGACAAGTCCGCACCGCCGAGCGAGGCGGACATCATCGGCTACGCCAAGAGCAAGCTCGCCGGGTACAAGGTGCCCAAGACGGTCGAGTTCGTGGAGCAGATCCCGCGGAGCGCCGCCACCAAGGTCAGCCGCGGGGCGATGGTCGAGGCTCGCGGCGGCTAACCGGCCCGCCAGTCGGGGTGAAGACCCCGGTCGAGCGCGATCTTCAGACCGTTGACCGCCTGGCCGTTCAGCTCGACCGCTTCCGTGGCGGTCGCGAGCCAAGCCACCGCGGCCGCGGGCGCACTCGGCGGGGCGCCCTGATATCTGCCTTCGAGCCCCAGCCGCGCGGCGTTGGCGGCCATCCGCTCCGTCATCACGTGCCCGGGGTCGACGTTGACGGCGATGATGCCCTGCTCGCCGAGCTCCACGGCAAGGTGTCCGGCGAGCCGGTGGAAGGCGGCCTTCGAGGCGGCGTACGAGTAGCCCCATCCGCCGGCTCCCACCGGTGCGGTCGGGTCGTGGGTGGCGGCGTACGACGTGATGCCGATGATGCGACCGCCGCCGGCGGCGAGCATGGTGGGAAGGGCGGCACGGACGAGGACCAGCTGTGCCGCCGCGTTGGCCGTGAGCTTGGTCATGAACAGCTCGGCGGGAGTGTCGAGGATGGGCAGCATGCTTCCGGCGCCGGTGTGCACGGCGTTGAGGACGAGCACGTCGAGTCGCTGCCAGCGCTCCACGGTCGCCGCGACCGCCGCCTCGAGAGAGGCGAAGTCGGTGAGGTCCGCGACAAGCGGCAAGACCTGAGCGCCGCGCTGCGCTGCCTCAGCGGCGCTGCGCTCGAGGCTCCCTTCGACGGCGGCGCCGCCGCCCGCGTCGGAGTCGTCCCGGCCGTCGCCTTCCCTCGCGGTTCGTGCGGTGAAGGCGACGTCGAAGCCGGCGTCGGCAAGCGCCAGCACGCAGGCCTTGCCGATACCGCGGCTGGCCCCCGTGACCAAGGCGACTGGGCGCTCCACGGCACTCACCCTCTCCGAAAAGGCCGTTCTCCGTTTTCGTGGTCTCGTACTTCGGCTAGCGGTAATGTCATTGTTCATGGACGGCGCTGCTCCCGAAGCTGCGGCTGCCGACCCGTCTGAGGTCACGTGGCGGGAACGCGCGGTTGAGCGCTCGCTGCGCAACGCCCGGGCGAAGGCGATGTCCCGCTCGGACCGGTTCATCACATCGGCGATCGAGATCCTCACCGAGACCGGCCGGACGGACTTCACGGTCCAGGAGCTGATCGAGCGGTCCAAGACGTCGCTTCGATCGTTCTACCAGCACTTCTCCGGCAAGGAGGAGCTGCTGCTCGCGCTGTTCGAGGAGATCATCGCGACATCTGCGGCGCAGTGGCGCTCGGACGTGGCCGAGCTGCCCGACACCCTTGCCGGGCTGCGCTACGTCGTGGAGATGGTGCACGCCCAAGCCGGGGACCCGGCAGGAGGCGGCATCAACCGGGCGCTGTCGGTCTACCACCTGCAGCTCGCCGAGTCCCGGCCGGCGGAGTACGCGCGGGTGCTTGCGCCGCTGCGCGAGCTCATCCTCGACCTCGTGAAGCGCGGCATCGACGACGGCGAGTTCCGCAACGACATCGACGCGGACACCCTCGCGATGATCATGATGCAGACGATCGTCGGCGCGGCGCACATGCACGCTTTGGGGTCAGAGCCCGGCGGCGTGGCGCTCGGCACCGACGCGCTGTGGGAGTTCTGTCTCGGTGGCCTGGTCGGCAGCTCGGCCGACATGCGGGCCGCCAAGAGCCCGTCGCGCAAGCGCTGACGAGACAAGACCAGGAGCTGGAGTGGCAAAGATCGTTCATGACGAGGTGCTGTGCGAAGCGCACGGCGTCTGCACGACCATCGACTCGGCGCGGTTCGAGCTCGATGACGACGACCGGTTGCACATCCACTCCTACGAGGTGTCCGAGGCTGACCGCCCCACGATCGAGCAGGCGGTGATCAGGTGTCCGCGTCAGGCGTTGAGTCTGAGCGAGTAGACCCGCACATGCTCACCGGCGAGCGTCATCTGTTCGCCGACTTCGGGTTCCATGACGTTGAGGCGGACTGCGACCTCGCCATGGAGATGCCGCTCACTCCCCGGGTCTCGAACACCCGCGGCGCCCTGCAGGGCGGGCTGATCGCGACCCTCGTCGATGTAGTGGCCGGACGCGCCGCCGTGCAGGCGTTGCCGTCGGGCTACGGTGCGGCGACGTCCGACATGAACCTGCACTATTTGTCCGGCGTGACCGTGGGCCCCGCGCGCGCCGAGGCCACAGTGCTGCGGACCGGGAAGCGCATGGTCGTCGTACGCGTCGACGTCTACGACGTCGGCCGCGGCGTGCTGTCGACGACCGCGACAACGACATTCGTGGCGATGGAGCTGCGCGAAGGTCAGCTCGACTACCGAGGCCCGATGCCACGCAAAGTCGTCAAGCCAGCAGAGTGAGAATGATCAACACCGAGAGAAGGAGCCGTCCGTGAGCGACGACCTGGTTCTGTACGACGTCGCGGACGGGATCGCGACCCTCACCCTCAACCGGCCGGAGGCCGCCAACGCGCAGAACCCGGACCTGCTGCACCGGCTCGACGCGTGCTGGACCATGGCGGAGAACGACGATGACGTGAAGGTCATCATCCTCAACGCGAACGGCAAGCACTTCTCGTCCGGCCACGACATGCGCGGTGGCGACTCCGAGGCGGCGCGGAAGTGGACCGTGCAGGACATCTACAAGATCGAGACCCGCCAGTACGTCGGCTACTCGCTGCACTGGCGCAACGTGCCCAAGCCCTCCATCGCCGCCGTGCAGGGCGTCTGCATCGCCGGCGGCCTGCTCCTCGCGTGGCCGTGCGACCTGATCGTCGCCGCGGACAACGCGAAGTTCTCCGACCCGGTCGTCGCGATGGGGATCGGCGGCGTGGAATACCACGGTCACACCTGGGAGCTCGGCGCTCGCCTGGCCAAGGAGATCCTGTTCACCGGTCGCTCGATCAGCGCCGAGGAGGCGAAGGCGGTCGGCATGGTCAACCGCGTCGTCCCGCTCGAGGACCTGCAGACCGCGACCCGCGAGCTCGCGCTGGAGATCGCCAGCAAGCACCCGTGGGCGTTGCGAATGGCTAAGCGCGCGGTCAACCAGACGCTGGACATCCAGGGCTTCACCAACGCCGTGCAGGCGGTCTTCGACGTGCACACCCTCGGTCACGGCCACGCGATGACCGAGTGCGGCTACCCGGTCCTCGTCGACCTCGAGGCGATGAAGAAGGAGATCGCCTC
>DASZOU010000005.1:0-247599 GCA_035550655.1 Mycobacteriales bacterium | reverse complement strand
CCACGGCGTACATGGACCCGTTCCGTCAGCACCCGACGCTGATCATGAACTTCTTCATCCACGACCCGCTCACCGGCGAGGCCTACAGCCGCGACCCGCGCAACATCGCGAAGAAGGCCGAGGACTACCTGCGCGGCTCGGGGATCGCGGACACGACGTACTTCGGCCCTGAGGCCGAGTTCTACATCTTCGACGACATCCGCTACGACCAGACGCCGCACTCGGCGTACCACTACATCGACTCCGTCGAGGCCGCATGGAACAGCGGCAAGGAGGAGCCGGGCGGCAACAAGGGCTACAAGCCGCGCTACAAGGGTGGCTACTTCCCGGTCCCGCCGACGGACCACTTCACCGACCTTCGCTCGGAGATGGTGCGCCAGCTGCTCGAGATCGGCATCGACGTCGAGATGCAGCACCACGAGGTCGGTACGGCGGGGCAGGCCGAGATCGACTTCCGGTTCGGCACGCTGCTGAAGACCGCCGACAACCTGATGAACTTCAAGTACGTCATCAAGAACGTCGCGCGCCAGCACGGCCGCACGGTGACGTTCATGCCGAAGCCGATCTTCCAGGACAACGGCTCGGGCATGCATTGCCACCAGTCGCTGTGGAAGGACGGCGCGCCGCTGTTCTACGACGAGCTCGGCTACGCCGGCCTGTCGGACATGGCGCGTCACTACATCGGCGGGCTGCTGAAGCACGCACCGTCGCTGCTCGCGTTCACCAACCCGACGACGAATTCCTACCGCCGGCTGGTGCCGGGCTACGAGGCGCCGGTCAACCTGGTCTACTCGCAGCGCAACCGCTCCGCGTGCTGCCGGATCCCGATCACCGGGTCGAACCCGAAGGCGAAGCGCCTGGAGTTCCGGGTGCCGGACCCGTCCTGCAACCCGTACCTCGCGTTCTCCGCGATGCTGATGGCCGGCCTCGACGGCGTGGTCAACAAGATCGAGCCGCCGCAGCCGGTCGACAAGGACCTGTACGAGCTGCCGCCGGACGAGCTGGCGTCGGTCGCGCAGGTGCCGGGATCGCTCGAGGACGTGCTCGACAACCTCGAGGCCGACCACGACTACCTGCTGCAGGGCAACGTCTTCACGCCGGACGTCATCTCGACGTGGGTCGACTACAAGCGCGAGCACGAGGTCGACGCCATCCGGCTTCGCCCGCACCCCTACGAGTTCGCGCTCTACTACGACATCTGATCGGGGCAGGTCGCTGACCTGCTAGCTCACGGCGAAAACGGCCGCTGACCTATGAAGGCGCTTCCGAGCGCTGATTCGGGTCAGCGGTCGTTTCTCGTTGTTCGGTCTGGGCTACCTCGTGACGAGAACCGTGAGGGAAGCGGGGCGCGGAAGCAATGTGGTCTGTTCGAAAACCCTGGCTACATACTGACCCGGCGGCAACGCGGGCGTGCCGCTCGGGGCGCATTTCGGCACGCCCGCCGTCGCGCGTCCCTGGTCGCACTGGTTGTAGGCGGCGTCAACTTGGACGCGCTGGCTCCATCGGCCGGTGGGGATCGTGAAGGTCTGCAGGCAGTCCAGCCACAACGGCAGCGGATGGTAGGTCCGGCTGGTGAGGAGGACCTGGAACAAGCCTCGGCACCCGGAGACATGAAGCGGTTTCCCGGTGTCGTTGGTGATGGTGATCCGGCCGGCAAGCCGGCTTCCTGCCCGCATCACTGTCGTCGGCAGCCGAAGGGTCGCGGACAGCCCCGGGCCGCTCGTGCCACCACCCGTCGAGGTCACCGGACCCAACCCAGGTTTTGACAGGGACGATGAGCCGCCATTGCTACACGCCGTCATACCGAGGACGACGAGGCCGGCTGCGATCGCTTTCCCGACCCGTCGCACGATGATCATCGTGATCGGAGCCGGCAGCCCGGTCAACGCGGGCGACTCATACGACAGTTGTGAACCCGCTGCCACGGCAGGACGCAACTGACGATTCACAAGCCCCCACTGAGGCTTTCGCCGACAGCAAAACGCGCTACGGCCGGGAAGGATTCCCACCCGTCCGCCGTTGAGTCCGACTGACTCAAGGAGGACGTGATGGCCGAGACCCTGAATCTGCCGGTGCTGCCGCTGCCCGACGAGGTCGTGCTGCCCGGGATGGTCGCGCCGGTCACCCTCGACGGCGAGGCACAGGCGGCGATCGACGCCGGTCGGTCCGCGGCCGACGACAAGGTCGTGCTGGTTCCGCGGGTAGACGGCGCGTACGGCGCCACCGGGGTGATCGCGACTGTCGAGCAGGTCGGACGACTTCCCAACGGCGAGCCCGCCGCGGTGCTTCGCGCCCTGCAGCGTGCGCAGATCGGGGCCGGTGTGACCGGCGCCGGCGCCGCGTTGTGGGTGCAGGTGACCGAGCTCGACGACAGCGAGCCGAGCGAGCGGACCCGCGAGCTGGCGACTGAGTACAAGGCGCTGGCGATCTCGATCCTGCAGCAGCGCGGCGCCTGGCAGTTCGTGGACGGGATCCAGCGGATCGCCGACGCCGGGCTGCTCGCCGACACCGCCGGCTACGCGCCGTACATCTCACTCGACGACAAGCTGTGGCTGCTCGCGACGACCGACGTCGATGCGCGACTTTCCAAGCTGCTCGAGCTCGGGCGGAGCTATCTCGCCGAGCTCGAGGTCTCGGAGAAGATCCGCGACGACGTCCGCGAGGGCATGGAGAAAAGCCAGCGGGAGTTCCTGCTGCGCCAGCAGCTCGCGGCGATCCGCAAGGAGCTCGGCGAGGGCGAGCCTGAGGGCGCCGAGGACTACCGCTCCCGCGTCGAGTCGGCGGAGCTGCCCGACAAGGTGCGCGACGCGGCGCTGCGCGAGGTCGACAAGCTGGAGCGCAGCAGCGAGCAGAACCCGGAGTCCGCGTGGATCCGCACCTGGCTCGACACCGTTCTCGAGCTGCCGTGGAACCTGCGTACGACGGACAACACCGACGTCGTCGCGGCGCGCGGCGTTCTCGACGCCGACCACGAAGGCTTGGACGACGTGAAGGACCGCATCGTCGAGTACCTGGCTGTGCGGGCGCGTCGCGCCGATCACGGCCTGGAGGTCATCGGCGGCCGTGGCAGCGGCGCCGTGCTGGCACTCGTCGGGCCGCCCGGCGTGGGCAAGACGTCACTGGGCGAGTCGGTCGCGCGCGCCCTCGGACGCAAGTTCGTCCGCGTCTCCCTGGGCGGGGTGCGCGACGAGGCGGAGATCCGCGGCCACCGGCGTACCTATGTGGGCGCGCTTCCAGGGCGCATCGTCCGTGCGATCCGTGACGCCGGGTCGATGAATCCCGTGGTGCTGCTCGATGAGGTCGACAAGGTGGGCTCGGACTTCCGGGGCGACCCGGCAGCCGCGCTGCTCGAGGTACTGGACCCCGCGCAGAACCACACGTTCCGCGACCACTACCTCGAGCTGGAGCTGGACCTGTCCGACGTGCTGTTCCTCGCCACCGCCAACGTGGCAGACACCATCCCGTCTGCTCTGATCGACCGGATGGAGGTCGTGACCCTCGACGGCTACACCGAGGACGAGAAGGTCGCGATCGCCCGGAACCACCTGCTGCCCAGGCAGCTCGACCGGGCCGCGTTGACCCCCGCCGAGGTGGTCGTCGACGACGACGCGCTGCGACTGATCGCCGGCGAACACACTCGTGAGGCCGGTGTCCGGCAGCTCGAACGCGCGCTGGCGAAAGTCCTGCGCAAGGTAGCCACGACGCTTGCGGCCGACGCTGTGCACCAGACCCCAGGCGCCGCGCCGGTGAGCGTCACCGCCGAATCGCTGGTCGGCTATCTGGGCCGGCCTCGGTTCACTCCCGAGAGCGCCGAACGCACCGCGGTGCCCGGAGTGGCGACCGGTCTTGCTGTGACCGGCGCCGGCGGCGACGTGCTCTTCGTCGAGGCGACCGCGATGCCCGGGGAGCGCGGCCTGGCGCTGACCGGACAGCTCGGCGACGTCATGAAGGAGTCCGCCCAGATCGCCGTGTCCTATCTGCGCTCGCACGGCCGGGACCTCGGTGTGGACCCGACCGAGCTCGACCGGGCACTGCACCTGCACGTGCCTGCCGGGGCGGTGCCGAAGGACGGACCGTCGGCGGGCGTGACCATGGTGACGGCGCTTGCCTCGCTCGCCACCGGGCGACCGGTGCGCTCCGATGTGGGCATGACCGGCGAGGTCACGCTCAACGGTCGGGTGCTTCCGATCGGCGGGGTGAAGCAGAAGCTGCTCGCCGCACATCGCGCCGGGCTGAAGACCGTGTTCCTGCCGGCGCGCAACGGCCCCGATCTCGACGACGTACCCGAGCGGGTGCGCGAACAGCTCGACGTCCGCCTGGTGAGTGACGTGGCCGACCTCGTGTCGGAGGCGCTCGAGCCGGCGCAGGCGACCGCCCTCGTCGCCTGATTCCGAGGTCGAGGGCTGCCTACTGCAGGTAGCCCTCGACCTCGCCTGCCGGACGCACCCGCGCGCTGTCGGGATCCTGGCCGGCATCACGGCGAGCCTGCCGCTGCCGCAGCAGGTCCCAGCACTGGTCGAGCTGCTCTTCGATCTGGCGCCGCCGGTCGTGCTGCTCGGCGCCGCCTGCCAGCTCGTGCTCTTCGTCGACCAGCGCCTTGATCTGGCTCAGGATGTCCGCATCACTCGTCATGGGCGTTCCTCTTCAGTAGTGAGGGTGTGCACCAACCTAGGCTCCTACCCGACCTCCGGGACCGAGAAGACGAAGGGTTGGCGATGGCAGCGCGCTGGGCACCGGATCGGATCGATCGCGAGCGCTACCCGGGACCGGGGCTCGACCTGCCGGTCCTTTTCGGGGATCTCGACACCAACATGCACGTGAACAACGTGATGATGGGCCGGTTCTTCGAAGAGAGCCGCGTCGACACCCACTTCCGGGCCGGTGTGCCGCACATCCTTCACGAAGTAGGCATGCACAACCTCATCGCCCGCGTGGCCATCGACTACGTTCGCGAAGCCCGCTACCGCAAGCCGCTGCACGTCCGGCTGCGAGTCGCGTCCATCGGGACGACGTCGGCGACCTACGAGCAGGCGGCCTGGCAGGGCGAGGACTGCGTCGCGCTCGCTGAGGTCGTCGCGGTCTGCCGCTCAGCGGATGGCGCTGCGGCCTGGCCCGACGAAGCACGGGCCGCGCTGGAGCAGCTCCGAGACCCGACCCTCAAGCCAGCGAGATAACCCGCACGGTCGCACCGCGGGGAAGGCTCTCGGTCTCCTCGTCAACGATCACGAGACAGTTGGCCCGGGCGAGCCCGACCACGAGGTGCGAGTCGGACCCGCCGCGCACCGCGACCTCGCCGTTGCGAAGGTTCCCGCGGAGGAGCTGCAGCTTCCCTTTCGGCGACGCCGGAACCGGCTCGGCCAATATCGCCGTCGCCACCGGACGCTCACGACCCAGCACGGCGCGCCCGAACAGCTCGAAGGACAGCACCGCCGACACCGGATTGCCCGGCAGCCCGAGGAACGGCGTCCGGCCATCCAGCCGGCCCCAGCCTTGCGGCTTGCCGGGCTGCATCGCGACGGTCTCGAAGCGAATGCCTCGTTCGGCGAGCTCCGCCTTCACGACGTCGTAGGCGCCCATGCTCACGCCGCCGCTGGTCACGATCAGCTCGACGTCGGGTAGCGCGGCGATCGCGTCCCGAAACGCGCCGGGATCGTCGCTCACATGGCTGCAGTGCACGACCTCGGCACCAGCCGCATCGGCCGCCGCCTGCAAGGCGGGCCCGTTCGAGTCGACGAGCTGCGCCGGACCGGGACCCGTCCCGAACGGGACCAGCTCGTCCCCGGTCGACAGCACCGCAACGCGCGGCCGCGGGTGCACGGTCACCGCGCCGGCGTTGTGGGCGACGAGCGCGGCGAGCTGCGCGGGGCCGATCAGCTCCCCGGCAGGCAGGATCAGGTCGCCGGCGCAGACGTCGTCGCCGACCCCCCGGATGTACCGGCCGGCGGTCGTCGTCACCCCGACGTCGATGTGGTCGCCGTCGATAGCGACCTCCTCAACCGGTACGACGGCTTCCGCGCCGAGCGGCACCACCGATCCGGTCATGATCCGTACGGCGGTTCCCGGCTCCACCCCGACGTCCGGCACGCGACCCGCCGGGACATCACCGACCACCCGGAGCCGGCCGGGCACGTCCGCGACACGAACGGCGTACCCGTCCATCGAGCTGGCGACGAAGGCCGGGTAGGGCGTCGTCGCGTACACCGGCTCGACCAGCTCGAGCCCGACCGCGTCGAGGACCGACATCGACACCGGTGGCCGCCGGACCCGAAGCGAGCGGCAGTCGCGCAGGTGCTCGGCGAACGACTTCACGGCTACATCGTGCCGCGCCCTAGGATCACGAGCGTGAGAGCCGCCCCGTGACGAGCCTGCAGCTCGCGGACCGGTACGGCCGGGTAGCCACCGAGCTTCGGGTCTCTTTGACGGATCGCTGCAACCTGCGCTGCGCCTACTGCATGCCGGTGGAGGGTCTGCCGTGGCTGGCCAAGCCCACGCTGCTGACCGACGAAGAGGTGCGCCGGTTGATCACGATCGCCGTCACCCGGCTCGGGGTGCGCGACGTGAGGTTCACCGGCGGAGAGCCACTGCTACGAGCCGGACTCGAAGACATCATCGCGGCGACCGCCGCGCTTGGTGTCGACGTCTCACTGACGACGAACGGAGTCGGCCTGGCCGAGCGCGCGGCGCGGCTGCGCGAGGCGGGCCTCGAGCGGGTCAACGTCTCCCTCGACACCTTGCGACCGGACCGCTTCGTCGCGATCGCTCATCGGGAGCGCCTCGACGACGTCCTTGCGGGTTTGGCGGCAGCGCGCGACGCGGGACTGCGGCCGGTCAAGGTCAACGCGGTCCTGCTGCGCGGGATCAACGACGACGAGGCGGCTGACCTGCTGTCGTACTGCCTGGCGCACGACTACCAGCTGCGGTTCATCGAACAGATGCCGCTCGACCCGATGCACTCGTGGGACCGCAACCTGATGGTGACCGGGGCGGAGATCCTCGACCGGCTCGCAGCACGCTGGCACCTCACGCCTGAGCCGCGAACCGACGCGGCGCCGGCCGAGACCTGGCTCATCGACGGTGGGCCGCACCGCGTCGGGGTGATCGCGTCGGTGACGCAGCCGTTCTGCGGCTCGTGCAACCGGACCCGGCTGACCGCTGACGGGCAGGTCCGCAACTGCCTGTTCGCGACCGAGGAGTCCGACCTGCGCACCGCGATGCGCGCCGGCTCCGACGACGAGGACCTCGCCCGGCGCTGGCAGCAAGCGATGTGGGGCAAAGCCGCCGGGCACGGCGTGGACCACGTCGACTTCAGGCAGCCCGAGCGGGCGATGTCGGCAATCGGGGGCTGACGGTGGACGCACTCCCCCATCTCGATTCGGCCGGCGAGGCCCGGATGGTCGACGTCGCCGCCAAGCCGGTCACGCAGCGCAGCGCAACCGCAACCGGTCTGCTGCGCACCTCGGGCGAGGTCGTGGAGTTGTTGCGCGGCGGCGGCGTACCGAAGGGCGACGCGCTCGCCGTCGCTCGGATCGCGGCTATCGCCGGTACGAAGCGCACCGCTGACCTGATCCCGCTGTGCCATCCGATCCGGCTCGACGGGGTGGACGTCGACCTCGACGTGACCGACGAAGGCGTCGCGATCACCGTGACCTGCCGCGCGACCGATCGCACCGGTGTGGAGATGGAGGCGCTCACCGGGGTCGCGGTCGCCGGCCTGGCACTACACGACATGGTCAAAGCCGTCGACCCGGCCGCGGTGCTCACCGACGTGAAGCTGATCGCCAAGACCGGCGGCCGATCGGGCGACTGGGTCCGCGGGTGAAGGCGTTGGTCCTGACGGTGTCCGACCGGGTGAGCAAGGGTCAGCGCGAGGATACGAGTGGTGCGCTCGGGGCGCAGCTGCTCACTGCCGCCGGCTTCGCGGTGAGCACGGCGGTCGTCTCCGACGACGCCGAGGCAATCCGGGGCGCGCTGCTCGCGTCGGTCTCCGATGGAGCCGACGTCATCGTGACCACCGGCGGCACCGGCCTCAGCCCGCGCGACGTCACGCCCGAGGCGACGTCAACCGTCATCGAGCGACCAGCACCCGGCCTGGCGGACCTCGTCCGCCGTTCCGGGTCGGTGCCGACCGCCGTGCTGTCGCGAGGGGTCGCCGGCATCGTTGGCCGGACCCTTGTCATCAACCTCGCTGGTTCACCGGGCGCTGTGCAGGAGGGACTCGACGCCCTGCTCCCGCTGCTCCCCCACGCCGTCGACCAACTGCACGGCGGCGACCATTAGCGTCCGGCTGGCGCGCATCAGCGACGAGCCGTTGACGGTCGACACCTGCCTCGCCGCGGTCGCGGATCCCGCCGCCGGCGGCGTCGGGTGCTTCGTCGGCGTGGTCCGCGACCACGATCACGAGCTGCCCGTGACCGCACTGGAGTACGAAGCGCACCCCACGGCCGGGGCGACGATGCGCACGATCTGCGAGGGGTTCGCGACGGACGACATCGTCGCGATCGCGGCCGAACACCGCGTCGGTCGCCTGGCGATCGGCGACGCCGCCGTCGTCGTCGCGGTCTCCGCGGTGCACCGCGATGCGGCGCTGCGTACGACGGCGCAGCTGATCGACGCGATCAAGGCGAACCTGCCGATCTGGAAGCACCAGTTCTTCGCCGACGGCAGCGACGAGTGGGTCGGTTGCGCCGAAGTTCTCCCCTTTGATCCGCAGATGCGGTTAGATCTGCCTTGATTGCTCCGCAACTGCGGAGCCAGGCAAGGGACGGGCAGGGCGTGGCGTCGTACGGGATCCGCGAGGCGGCGCAGCTGCTGCACGTCAGCGACGACACCGTGCGCCGCTGGGTCGACTCGGGCCGGCTGGCGACCACCCGCTCCGGCCGCGGGCCGATGAAGATCGACGGCGCGGAGCTGGCTCGCGTGGCGCAGTCGCTGGCGGCGGAGGCCCGGCCGCTGTCGACCGCATCGGCGTCGGCCCGCAACCGCTTCCTCGGCATCGTCACCGGGATCACTCGCGACAAGGTCATGGCTCAGGTCGAGGTGCAGTGCGGCCCGTACCGCGTGGTCAGCCTGCTCAGCCGCGAAGCCGCGGACGAGCTCGGCCTCGAACCCGGCGTGCAGGTGGTCGCCTCCATCAAGGCGACCAACGTCACCGTCGAACGGCCGCTCGACCACCAAGCGGACCCCGCATGATCCGCAGGGCCGGTACAGCCGTTGCCGTGACGGCACTCCTCCTCGCCGTCGCCGGATGCGGCGGCGGCAGCAGCAGCAAGACCGTGCACGTGCTGTACGCCGGCTCGCTCGTGAACCTCATGGAGAAGCAGATCGGCCCCGCCTTCTCCGCCGCCTCGGGCGACCACTACCAGGGATATGGCGCCGCGTCGCAGGCGATCGCCAACGCGATCAAGAGCAAGGTGAAGCGCGGCGACGTGTTCATCGCGGCGAGCACCACCGTCGACGACACCTTGAAGGGCGACGCCAACGGCGACTGGGTGCGGTGGTACGCAACCTTCGGGACGGCGCCGCTCGTCCTCGCGTACTCGCCGTCGAGCCACTACGCCGACGACCTCCGCACCAAACGGTGGGTCGACGTGCTGCGCGCGCCCGGCATTCGCATCGGAGTGACCGACCCGGTGCTGGACCCGAAGGGCAAGCTCACCGCGGCCGCACTCGCCGCCGCTCAGCACGCCTACGGGCTGCCCGCCGACTTCGCGGCAACGATCGAGAAGAAGGCGAGCGTCTTCCCGGAGGAGGATCTGCTCGGCCGGTTGCAATCGGGTCAGCTCGACGTCGGCTTCTTCTACACGAGTGAGGCTGTCCCGGCCCACCTGCACACCGTGTCGCTCGGCCGGGTGCACGAGGCCGCGACGTACACCGTCACCGTGCTCGAGGACGCACCGGACGAGACCGCGGGCGCAGCGTTCGTGCGCTACCTGCTGACCGCCGCCCGACCCACGCTCGCCGCGGGCGGGGTGCACGTGCAAACCCCGAAGGTGTACGGCGAGCGGTCAGCGGTCCCGCTGAGCCTGCGGTCGCTGCTGACCGAATGACGGCCGCGTGGGCTTGGCGCCGCTCACCGCTGCCGTGGCTCGGGGCGATCCTCGCGCTGTACCTGCTCAGCCCGATCGGCGCGTTTGCCGGCCGGCTCGCAACCACCCACCGCACCGCCGCGCCCGGCACCGGGTCAGCACTGCTCGTGTCGCTCGAGACCGCAACCATCGCCACGGCGGTGATTGCGGTCCTCGGGGTGCCGCTCGCCTACGTGCTCGCCCAGGGCAGGTCGCGTGGCTCGGCGGTCATCGGTGTCGCTGTCCAGCTTCCGATCGCACTGCCACCCTTGATCAGCGGCGTCATGCTTCTGTACGTCGTCGGTCCGCAGACAGCGATCGGCCGATTGTTCGGCGGGCACCTCACCGACACCCGTGCCGGGATCGTCCTCGCCCAGATCTTCGTCGCCGCGCCCTTTCTCATCGTGGCGGCGCGGTCCGCGTTCGCCACCGTCGACCCCGCGCTGAACGACGTCGCGGCCACCCTCGGCCACGGCGGGTTGGCGCGCTTCTTCCGGGTCGCACTTCCCGTCGCGACGCCAGGAATCGCGGCCGGACTGCTGCTGTCATGGCTTCGGGCGTTCGGCGAGTTCGGTGCGACCGTGATCCTCGCGTACCACCCGTACTCCCTGCCGGTGTTCACCTACGTGCAGTTCGGCTCGACCGGCCTCGCCGCGACGTTGCTGCCCACCGCTGCCGCCCTGGGCGCGGCCCTCGTCGTCCTCCTCGGCGCGGTTGCCGCGGCGCGATGGGGGCAACAGCTCGCGGTCCCGCAACGCCGACCTCGCCCCGCACGGCACGTCACCGGCGGCGGCACCGATCCTGGCCAACCGCGACCGCTTGCCTTCGATCTACGCGCCCACGCCGGCAGCTTCGTCGTGGCCGGCAGCGGCTCGACCCGGCGGACGCTCGCCGTCATCGGCGAGAGCGGCGCCGGGAAGACCCTCATGCTCCGGGCCCTTGCCGGGTTGGTCCCCGCCGACACGATCAGCGCGGAGCTCGGCGACCGCAACCTCGCGAGCCTCCCGCCGCAGCACCGGCGAATCGGCTACCTGCCCCAGGAGTCGAGCCTGCTCCCTCACCTGCCGGTACGCGACCAGGTCGGGTTCGGGACCCACGCCGACGACGAACTGGTGGCGCACTGGCTGGAGCGCCTCGAGCTGGGCGCCGTCGCGGACCGCCGCCCCGCCGAGCTCTCCCTCGGCCAGCAGCGGCGCGTGGCGCTGGCGCGCGCGCTTGCCGGCGACCCCGAGCTGCTGCTCCTCGACGAGCCGCTCACCGGGCTCGACACTCCGGGCCGGCATCGGCTGCGCCGCATGCTGCGCGAGGTCCTGACCGAGGCCGCGATCACGACCGTCATCGTCACGCACGACCCTGCCGACCTGGCGATGCTCGCCGACGACGTCGCCGTCCTCGTCGGCGGACAGACCGCGCAACGCGGTCCGGTCGCCGATCTCTACCGCCGCCCCGCCACCCCCCAGGTCGCGCAGCTGCTGGGCATCCGCAACGCGCTGGAGATGACGGTCGGCCGCTCCGGCACGGTCACGACGCCGGACGGCTTCACCCTTCCCGCCGACACGGCCGGACTCGAGATCGGAACGAAAGTCGTCGCCGTGGTGAACCCCCGCACCGTCGGGCTCGGCCGCGGAACCGGCCGTCCGGTGACCGTCACCGACGTCGCGGAGTTCCCGGATCACCTGCTGATCGAGGTGCGCGCCGGTGAGACCACCGAGCTGGTTCTCCAGGCCGGCGTGCCGGACGCCCGCCGCAAGCCGGTGCGACGCGGCGACCAGGCGAATCTCACGGTCCCGGCAAGCGCGGTGACGGTCTCGCCGATCGCCGTACCGCCGAGCTGATCAGCCGCCGGCGTACGGCGGCAGCACCTCGACGACCGAGGAGTCGGCAAGCGCCCGGTCGACACCGCGGTCGGCGCGTTCGCCGTCGACCAGCACGATGCCAACCTCCAGCAGCCGGCCCATGCGGTCGCCGTGCTCCTCGCGGACGGCGGCCAGCAGCGCGCAGAGGGAGGTGGCGGCCAGCGACTGCTCCGGCGTCCCGGCGACATCGCGAGCGCCGGCCCAATACCGCACGCATGCCATCCCGCCATTGTGGCCGACAGCCGCTAGTCCGCCAGGTCCTCCGGTGCGTCCACGTCACGGGGGTCGCCGGTGCCGTCACAGCCAACCGCCACCACCCGCGCCGGGTTCGCGCGCAACCAGGCGCGCGCGCCGACGTCACCCGCCGCCGCGTCGGCCACCTCTGCCCACACCGGCCGCGCGAGCAGCACCGGATTGCGCGGCTGACCGTCGTACGTCGCCACCGCCGCCTCGGCGCCGGACTGCCCCGCGGCAATCAGCCGCGCCACGGCCTCGGCACCCACCCACGGCTGGTCGACGAGCGCCACGACGACCGCGTCGGCGTCGGTCGAGGCGGCGGCCTCGAGACCGGCCCGCAGTGAGGCTGCCTGCCCCTGCTCCCAGTCCTGCGCCACGACGAGCCGGGCGCCCGGCAGCGTTGCCGTCTGCCGCACCGCGTCCGCCGACGCGCCGAGGACGACGGCGACCTCGGCACAACCGCCCTCGCGCAGCAGGCGGGCGGCACGCTCGACGAGCAGCTCGTTGTCGAGCTCCACCAGCGCCTTCGGGCCACCGAAGCGCCGGCCCGCGCCCGCGGCCAGGACGACCCCGATGATCTTCATCCGGATGGTGATATCAGAATCAGGACCGGACCGAGTACGGTCGGCCGTGCACGCTCATCACCGGAAGGCGCGGTCGACATGACGGTCACACTCCCGCCCGGCCCCACCGATCCCGTCGCGCCTGACGACGCCGGCAGAGGCACCTCGCGGCGGCGGTTCCTCGGCTTCCTGGTTGCGGGGCCGACGCTGGTGGCGGCGAGTCAGATCGCCGTCGAGACAGCAGCGCCCACGCCGGCCGCTGCCAACGTTCCGACCGGCCCCGAGCCGGGTGACCTGTACGACCTCGGGCAGCTGCAGGTGCTCGCCACCAAGGCGACCTCGAACCTCATCACGGTCGAGGTCCACAAGGACAACACGGTGTCGTTCGCCCTGCCCCGCGCGGAGGTCGGACAGGGCATCACCACGACGATGGCGATGCTGATCGCCGACGAGATGGACATCTCGATCGACCGGGTCCACGTCACCCTCTCCAAGGCACGCCCGGAGTACCAGTTCAACCAGCTGACCGGCGGCTCGAACTCGGTGCGCTCGCTGTACGCGCCGGTACGTCACGCCGCCGCGATCGCGCGCAAGCGCATGGTGGACACCGCAGCGGCCCGGTGGCGGGTCGACGCGTCGACCCTGACCGTGACCGACGGCGTGATCCGCGCCCGCGACGGCCGGTCGGCGACGTACGGCTCCCTTACCAAAGCCGCCGCCACGTCGCGGCCGCTGCCGATGACGGCAGAGCTCAAGCCGACGGACCACCTCAAGCTCGTCGGCAAGTCGCACAACCGCATCGATGCCCACGAGATCGTCACCGGCCGCAAGAAGTTCGCGATGGACCACGTCGTGCCCGACGCGCTGCCGACCATGGTCTGCCGCCCTCCCACGATCAAGGGCACGGTCAAGCGGGTCCACAATCGTGCCGCGGTATTGAAGATGCCGGGCATCACCGATGTCGTCACGATCTCGACCGGCGTCGCGGTGCGAGGCCGGACCTTCGGACAGTGCATCGACGCCGTACGCGCGCTCAAAGTCAGCTGGGCCGACGGGCCCGTGGGTCGAAAGTCGGACGCCGACATCCTCGCCGAGCTGCACAAGAACGAGGTCCCGCTCGCGGTCCCGGACGTCAGCCCGCTCGCGAAGACGATCGACTTGTCCTTCACGTTCGCCTTCGCCAGCAACTCTCCGCTCGAGACCGGTACGGCGATCGCCGACGTCCGGGCGAAGAGCGCCGAGGTGTGGTCGTGCCTGAAGGCACCGATCGTGGCCCAGCAGCGGATCGCCGAGAAGGTAGGTCTGCCGATGGACGCGGTGACCGTGCACGTCGTGCAGGGCGGCGGCTCGTTCGGCCGCCACCTGTTCCACGACACCGCGCTGGAAGCTGCCGAGATCTCGAAGAAGCTGCGCAAGCCGGTCAAGCTGATGTGGCACCGCACCGACGACTTCCGGCAGGGCCGGGTGCACCCGATGGCGACCTCACGCATCCGCGCGACGGTGCAAGGCGACAACGTGTTCACCTACGAGCAGCGCCACACCAGCGTGTCGACCGACTTCGACCACGGCTTCGGCGACCTGGTCTCGTCCTTCGCGGGCACGCTGCCGGGGTTCAACTTCCTCGGGCTCGCCCAGACGGTCTTCGAGCTGAGCCAGAACATGCCGTACGAGTACGGCATGACCGACCAGGTGCTGGACGAAGTCGACATGGACTTCGTCACCGGCTCGATGCGCAACATCTACTCCCCCGACGTCACGACGGCGCGCGAGCTCATGACCGACCGGCTCGCCAAGGAGATGGGACTCGACCCGCACAAGTTCCGGCGCAAGTTCCTCAAGGACGACCGGGCAATCGCGGTGCTCGACAAGGTTGCGAAGGTCGGCAACTGGGGCCGGAAGATGCCGCACGGTACGGCGCAGGGCATCGCACTGCACGCGGAGTACAAGGGCTTCTGCGCCACCCTCGTGGAGATCGACTGCCGGACCCACACCGTCAAGCGCAAGATCAGGGACGCCTTCACCGGGCCGCGAGTGACGAAGGCGGTCACGGTCGTCGACGTGGGGTTGCCGATCAACCCGCGCGGTCTCGAGGCGCAGATGATGGGCGGGATGATGGACGGCATCGCGCTCGCGCTGACGTCAAGCCTGCACCTGCGCGACGGCCACTTCCTGGAGGGCAGCTGGGACAACTACTGGTACACCCGGCAGTGGAACGTCCCGCCGACGCTCAAGGTGATCGTCATGCCCCAGACGAGCAACCAGCCCGGCGGTGCCGGCGAGCTCGGCGTCGCAGCCGCGAAGGCCGCAGTGGCCTGCGCCTACACCCGCGCGACCGGGAAGATGCCGACGAAGTTCCCGATCAACCACGACGAGCCGCTCGGCTTCCAGCCGCTGCCGACAACCCCGTCGATCCCCCAGTCACCAACCGACGGGCTGCGCTATGCCTACTGACACGATCCGTCCTGAGGAGCACTGAACAGACAAGTGCCGAAACACAGCTTCATCCTCAACGGCAAGCGGGTGCACGTCGACTGCCCGAACGACGTCCGCGTCTTGTGGGTGCTCCGCGACATCCTCAACGTCCACGGCCCGAAGTACGGCTGCGGCCTCGACGTGTGCAAGGCGTGCACCTCGCACATCAACGGCAAGGCGTTCAACCCCTGCTCGGTGATGATCTCCGACATCAAGCCTGAGGACGAGATCACGACGATCGAGGGCCTCGCCGACACGGTCGGCAAGGCCCTGCACCCGATGCAGGAGGCCTGGCTCGAGAACGACGTCGCTCAGTGCGGGTACTGCCAGCCCGGCCAGATCATGACCGCGGTGGCGAAAGTGAAGCAGGCGCGGGCCGAGGGGCGAAAGATCGGCGACATGGACTTCGACGAGATCCGCAACATCTGCCGGTGCGGGACGTATCACCGGATCCGCGAGGCCATCCTCGCCGGCGCGAAGAAGATGTGACAGCGCTCTCGGCGGAGCCAGCACCCCAGTCATGAGAGACCTGCTCGACAGCCTCGATCGATGGCACACCGACGGCAGGCGGGCCGCCGTGGCGCGCGTGGTCCGCGTCGCCGGATCTGCACCACGAGACCCTGGCGCGGCGATGGCGGTCTCGGACGACGGAGAGATCGTCGGGTCGGTGTCGGGCGGCTGTGTCGAAGCTGCGGTGGTCGAGGCCGCGGAGGAGTCCCTGCGGTCAGGGACGGGCGCGCTGCTGAGCTTCGGATACTCCGACGCGGACGCCTTCTCGGTCGGACTGACCTGCGGCGGGACGGTCGAGCTGTTCGTCGAGCCGTTCGACTGGGATCGGTCCGTCGTGACCGCGTTGCGCACATCGCTCGAGACCGGCCGGCCGGTGGCCCTCGCGACCGTCGTCGGTGGGCCGGGAACCGGTGCGAAGCTGCTGCTGCCCGACAGCGCTCCGGCAATCGGCGGCCTGGGCGACGTCGGCCTCGACGCCGCGGTTGCGCGCGATGCCGTTGGCGACCTTGCGGCGGGAACCACCCGGCTGCGGCACTACGGGCGCCGCGGCGAGACCCTCGGCGAGGACGTCGCTGTCTTCATCGAGTCGTTCGTCCCGCCCCCGCACATGGTCATCTTCGGCGCGATCGACTTCACCGCAGCGCTCGTTCGGGTCGCTGACGTCCTCGGCTTCCGCGTGACGGTGTGTGACGCGCGCACCGCGTTCGCCACGCAGACGCGGTTCCCGCTCGCGGACGAGGTCGTGGCCGAGTGGCCGCAGCGATTTCTGGGTCGTATCGGCGAGACGTTGACCGAGCGCGACGCGGTCTGCGTGCTGACGCACGATCCCAAGTTCGACGTACCGGCCATCGTCTCGGCGCTGGCGACCGACGTCGGCTACATCGGCGTGATGGGCAGCCGCCGTACTCACGACGACCGCACCGCACGACTGGTGGAAGCCGGCGTCACCGCCGAAGACCTCGCCCGGCTGCACTCACCGATCGGCCTGGACCTCGGTGCTCGCACACCCGAGGAGACGGCGATATCGATCTGCGCCGAGATCATTGCCGCGCGCAGCGGTCGGGAGCAGATGCGCCCGTTGTCCCAAATCGAGGGTCCGATCCACGGATAGGTGTCAATACCGTCGAAGCAACTCCTCAGGTCAGCGGGGGGCACGTTCAGCCAGCGCGGACAGGCCGCCGTGGACGAGTGTCAAATACGTCTCCTCGAGCAGGCTGGCGTTGGCGGTCGTGCGTTTCGCGCGCCACTGTGCCAGGACCGCGTCGATCGCGCCGAGCAGCATCCCGACCGCGGCCTCGGCCTCCTGCTGCGGTACGTCGTACTCCGCCGCGGCTCGCTCAGCGAAGAACTGCATCGTGCGACGGTCGCGCTTCGACTGCTCACGATCAACCGACTTGTTGTATCCACTGGCACTTCGTAGTGCAGCGAAGAGCGCTCCGCGCTGCTCACTGGCCCGCAGCGATGCGTGGATCAGCGCGCGGAACATGCCTTCGACCGTCGTCTCGGCCTGCACTTGTTGAGCCAGTTCTAGATGCAGCGCCAGCGCCTCTCGGCGGCGAAGCTCCCCGAGAAGCTCGATGCGGTTCTCGAAGTGCTTGTAGACGAGCGCCCGGCTCACCCCTGCGGCGTCGGCCACGGCCTCCATTGACACCGCGTCGACGCCTTCGCGCGCGGCCAGCACCGCCGCTGCATCCAGCAGGTGATCGCGGCGATCAGAGCGGTTCAACCGCGATCCGGCAACCGTCGCCGGCGTCGTGGCGATGACCCTTGCGCTACTCGCCGCCATGGTGACATTGTGTCACCTCAGGCTAGTGACAAATCGTCACCTATCAGGATTCTCGGAGAGCGGTCGCCATGGCATACGCGGGGCAACGACGGATTCTCGACGCTGACAGCCACCTGATGGAGCTGCCCGACTTCCTCGACGACTACGTCAGCGCCGCGGACCGCGAGAAGCTCAACCGCGCGTTGTTCGTGGCCAGGGAGCAGGTCATCAGCGAGGCCGTCGCGCACTCCGACTCGCGCCGATCCGATCCCGCCGAGCTCGCCGCCGCGGACGAGCGGTTGATGGAGGACAAGGGCTGGTCGGCGATGGGTGGCTGGGACCCAGCCGAACGCAGCCACGTGCTCGACCTGCTCGGCTTCGACGCCCAGCTCGTCTTCGGAACCTTCGGCACGCTGCTCTACAAGCTCAGCAAAGAGATCGACGTGTACGACGGCAGCTCGGCCTACAACCGCGCCGTCGCCGACTTCTGCTCGGCCGACCCCCGGTTGCTGGGGGTCGCCAACATCCCGCTGACCGACCCGGCCCGCGCAACGGCGGCGGCAAAGGAGGCGATCGACGCCGGTTGCGCCGCGATCATGGTCCCGTCGCAGCCGGCCGGCGATCTCGCTCCGACCCACCCCGACATCGACCCGTTCTGGGACCTGCTCAGCGAGGCCGATGTTCCGTTCGTGCTCCACGTCGGTGGCGGCGGCGCACTGAACACAAAGGCGTACCACAACAACAACATGCCGGTTTCGGACCACCTCGGCGGCGGCGAGAACATCCGCTCCAAGGACTACCTCGTCATCCACCACTCCCCCGAGCTGTTCCTCGGCGCATTGATCCTGGACGGCTTGTTCGACCGGTTCCCGAAGCTGCGCGGCGGCTGCATCGAGCAGGGCGCGGCGTGGGTGCCGTCCTGGCTGCACCACATAGACGGTGCTCTGCGCTCGTTCGCGCGCACCGAGGAACCGCTGCGCCGGCTGAAGATGAAGCCGTCGGAGTACGCCGCGAAGCACCTGAAGTTCACGCCGTTCCCGGGCGAGCCGGTCGGCTGGATGATGGAACAGGCAGGACCCGAGCTGTTCATGTTCTCGACCGACTACCCGCATCCGGAAGGCACCAAGGATCCGCTCGGCAAGTTCGAAGCTGCGATGACCGACGTCGGCGAGGAAGCGAAGGAGCTGTTCTACTCGGGCAACTTCACGGAAATGATGGGCGGCGCCCTCGTCGCGGCCGCCGGCTGAGGGAATGAGCGGTCCGTCGGCATTCGGCGAGCACCTTCGCCGTTACGCGCTGATCTACGTCGTCGGGACTCTCTCGACCGTAACGCTCGCGGTTCTCCCGGGCGGCGCGAGCGCCCAGAACGCCGCCACGGGCTCCGGTGCCGTGGGAATCAGCCCGTATGCCTCGCACGGCGCTTCGCACTCGGGCAAGCAGGCCTCGCCGGGGCGACACGCCCAGCCGAGCGGCGCTAGGCGACCTGGCGGGGAGGGCGCAGCGCACCGCCACCAGACGGGCTCACCGTCCGCATCGCCGACCCACCACGCGGCGGGCCACCACCACACCGCCGGCGGCCGCCACAGCGGGCTTCGTGTCGGCGTAGGTGTCACGCGCGGCGGATTCGCCTGCCGCACCGGCGTCGCACAGCTGCCGTACTCCGCCTACGCCGTGCCCTGCGTCGCGAAGTTCACCGGTAACAACGGCGGCGCCACCTACAACGGCGTCACCAGGACCACGATCACGTTCGCCTACCGCCATACCAGTGACTCGACGGGTGCGGGTGCCGCGGCGGTGACCGCTGAAGCCGAGGCCGCAGGCGGGGTGAGCCCGAGCGTCGACGAGACCTACGTGAAGAAGCTGGTCAACTACTTCAACCACACCTTGGAGCTCTACGGCCGCCACGTCGTCATCAAGGACTTCAACGGCAAGGGAAACGGTACGGACGAGCAGCTCGGCGAGGATCAGGTCGGCGCGTGCGCGGACGCCGACTACGCCGCCAACACGCTGCACGCCTTCGCCGATCTGCAGTTCAACGGCATCTACGAGTACGAGCCGTTCGCAGCCTGTGCGCCCCGCTACCACCTGATGGTGCCGTTCGGGCAGCTTTACTACCCGGAGTCGGAGTTCCAGAAGGAGAACCCTTACGTCTGGTCGATCACGACCAGCTGCACGTTGGGCAGCGCGGAGCTCGCGGAATTCCTCGGCAAGCAGGTCGCGCCGTACCCCGCGAAGTGGGCCGGGACCGACGGGGCATTCGCCCTCACCGGCCACCAGCGGAAGTTCGCGGAGTACGTGCCGTCGAACCCCGGCTACCAGCAGTGCGCCGCGAACACGAAGCACATCCTCGAGACCAAGTACGGCGTCTCGTCGAAGCGATGGGACCAGTACAACTACGCCCTCGACATCTCCCAGGGACCGTCGGACTCGAACAAGGCGGCGATCCAGTTCTCGGCCGACCACGACACGTCGGTGGTCCTGTCCTCCGACCCGATCGCCCCGATCTTCCTCACCCAGGCGGCCGAGCAGCAGGACTACTTCCCGGAGTGGATCATCACCGGCGTCGCGCTGACCGACCAGGACAACTGGGCACAGCTGTGGAACCAGAAAGAGGTGGCCGGGCGGATGTTCGGGCTCTCGCAGCTCGGCAGCACCGCTGCGTTCCTCAACCCGAAGGGAGAGGCGGCGCGGGCGCTCCATGCCGCCGGCGTCCCGCTGAGCGCGGGGTCGGCATTGACCTACTTCGAGCTGCTGCCGATCTTTGACCAGCTGCAGGCCGCCGGGCCGCACCTCACGCCGGCGAGCTACGCCGCGGGCACCCGGGCAATGCCGCGACTCGGCGGCGCGACCGCGGCGGACGGGACCTGGTTCTACGGCTCCGCCCACACCGGAATCATCGACTCGCGGGAGATCTACTACGTCGAGAACCGCGAGTCTCCGGCGAACCGCCGGAAAGGGACCTACCTCACGGTGTACGGCGGGCGCAGGTTCCAGCTCCGCCAGTTCCCCAAGCACCCGCCCCCGTTCTATCCATGACGGCTGTGCTCCGCCGCGGATGGTTCGCCGGGGCCGCGGCGGCGGTCGCCGTGCTGGCCTGGCTGATCCTTCGCATCGTCCTGCCCCACGGCGCACCGCTCGGCATCATCGTGGAAGGGGCGATCTTCGGCGCGATCAACTCCCTGGTCGCGATCTCGATCGTCCTGGTCTACCGCGCGAGCCGGGTCGTGAACTTCGCCGCCGCCGAGCTCGGGTCGGTCGCGGCCGTCCTCGCCATCGAGCTTCACATCCAGGAGCACCTCAACTACTTCGCCGCGATCCTGATCGGCTTGCTGGCAGCCGCCGTCATCGGCGCACTCGCCGAGCTCACCGTCTTCCGCAAGTTCGCCAACGCACCGCGCCTGATCGTCGCGGTCGCCACCATCGGTCTCGCGCAGATCCTCAACGGGCTGAGCATCCTCATCCCGATCAGCTGGGGCGGCGAACGGAGCGGGACCTTCACCACACCCTGGTCGGTGCACTTCCGGATCAATCCGGTCGTCTTCAGCGGCAACCACGTGATCGCGCTCATCGTCGTACCGACCGTCCTGCTGGCGCTTACGTGGTTCCTGCGGGCGACTTACTACGGTGTCGCGATCCGGGCTGCGGCGGACAACGGCGACCGCGCCCAGCTGCTCGGCATCCCGACCCGGCGACTCGCAACTGTCGTGTGGGTGATCACTGGTCTGCTGTCCGCCCTCGCCGTGCTGCTGCGAGTGCCGATCCAGGGATTCGCATCGTTCGACAGCGTGTCGTCGTCCGGCCTGCCGCTGCTGCTCGCGACGCTTGCGGCCGCGGTCATCGGCGGCATGACGAACCTTCCGGGCACTGTGGCTGCCGCGATCGGGCTCGGCGTCGTCGACCAGCTCAGCGCTTGGACCTTCCGGGACGCGAACTATGTCGACGTCGCGTTGCTTGTGGTCATCCTCGTCGCGCTGCTCGTGAAGCCGAACCGGCTCAGCCGCGCCGTCGAGACCGGCATCGGGGGCTGGCAGGCGATCCGGCCGGTCCGGCCGGTCCCGCCGGAGCTCGCGCGGACCTGGCCGGTGCGGATCGGCAGCCGCGGCATCGTCCTCGCGCTCGTCGCGATTGCCTTGCTGGTCCCCCGGCTGCTTCCCGCCGCCCGCACCCAGCTCGTCACGGTGATCCTCATCTACGCGATCGTCGCCTGCTCGCTGGTCGTGCTCACCGGGTGGTCCGGTCACGTCTCGCTGGGCCAGGTCGCGTTCATGGGGTTCGGCGCGTCGACGACGGCGATCCTCGTCACGCATCACGGCGTCAACGTCGTCTTCGCGGCCGCGGCAGGGACGGCGGTCGCTGCCGCGGCCGCGGTCGTCGTGGGAGTGCCGGCACTGCGCATCAGCGGGCCGTTCCTCGCGGTGACGACCCTGGCGTTCGCCGTCACGGCGGCGAACTACCTGCTCGTCCCCCACTTCATCCCTTGGTTCAACACCACCGATCAGCTACCCAGCTTCCGCTTGCTCGGGCGGATCCCGATCGGCTCTGACCGCGAGATGTACTACGTCGTCCTGGTGGTCCTCTGCGCCGTCATCGCCGCTGTCCGTCATCTGCGCAGCGCAGCCGCCGGGCGGGCCATGGTCGCCACCAACGACAACCCACTCGCGACGCAGGCGTTCGGCATCGACACCACGCGCACCAAGCTGGTCGCCTTCGCCGTCTCCGGCGGGATAGCCGGCCTGGCCGGCGCCCTGTTTGTGGTGCAGCAGCAGGCCTACAACGTCGGGTCGTTCAACGCCGAGCAGGGACTCGCGTTCTTCACGATGGTCGTGATCGGCGGTCTCGGCTCGCTGCCGGGAGCGATCCTCGGCGCCTTCTACGTGTACGGCGCGCAGTACTTCCTACCCGCGCAGTGGTCACTGCTCGCGACCGGAGCCGGCTTGATCACGGTGCTGCAGGTCATGCCCGGCGGGCTTGGCGAGCTGCTCTACCTCGGCCGCGACCTCGTTCTGCGCCGGTTCGCCGCACGCCGCGGCATCACCGTGCCGTCGCTGACCGCGGACCGGCTCGACACCGCGGCGACCGGCTCCCGCCGTACCAAGCCTGCCGAGACCGGCGAGGAGAGGCAGGGCTCGCTGTTGTCGTGCCGCGAGCTCGCCGCGGGCTACGGCGGGGTGCAGGTCCTCTTCGACGTCGACCTAGACATCGCGCGAGGCGAGATCGTCGCGCTGCTCGGGACGAACGGTGCCGGGAAGTCGACGCTGCTGAAGGCCATCACGGGACTAGTGCGCCCGAGCGCCGGTTCGATCAGCTTCAACGGCGTGGACATCACACGCAAGGGCCCGAACGACTGTGCTGCCCGCGGCCTGATGGCGATGCCGGGCGGTCGCGGCGTGTTCCCGACGATGACCGTCGCGGACAACCTGAAGGTCGCGGGCTGGATGTCGAGGAAGGATCCGGCCGCGCTGCATGCCGCGACGGACCAGGCGTGCGATCAGTTCCCCGCGCTTCGTAGCCGGATGGGCGCTCTCGCCGGCGATCTGTCGGGCGGCGAGCAGCAGATGCTCAGCCTCGCGATGGCCTTCATCACCGAGCCACGGCTGCTGCTCATCGACGAGCTGTCCCTCGGGCTCGCGCCGGCCGTCGTGGCGCGGCTAGTCGAGATGCTGCGGCGTATCAACGAGCGCGGGACGACGATCGTGCTGGTCGAGCAGTCGGTGAACACCGCGCTTTCGCTTGCCGAGCGGGCGATCTTCCTCGAGAAGGGAGAGGTGCGCTTCTCGGGCCCGACCCGTGACCTGCTCGAGCGCCCGGACATCCTCCGGGCGGTGTTCCTCGCGGGTGCCGCGTCACCCACTCGCAAGCGCAGCCGGTCAGCCTCGCGATCGGCGTCGGCGGCTGCGGTGCCGGTGGTGCTCGAGGTCCGCGACGTCACGAAGCGCTACGGCGGAGTGACGGCCGTGAACGGCGTCGGCTTCGACCTGTACGCCGGGGAGATCCTCGGCTTCATCGGTCCCAACGGCGCCGGGAAAACGACACTGTTCGACGTGATCACCGGATACACCCGCCCAGACGTCGGCTCGATCGGCCTCTTCGGAACGGACGTGACGTCGTGGACAGCGGCCCAGCGGGCGACGGCCGGTGTCGGCCGATCCTTCCAAGATGCCCGGTTGTGGCCGACTCTCACCGTCGCCGAGTCACTCGCGGTGGCACTGCACCGCGCTGCTGAGATCTCCGCCGCGCTACCCTCGCTGCTCGGCATCCCGCGCCTCACCGATTCGGAGCTCGTCCTTCACAAGAGGGTCGACGAGCTCGTCGAGCTGATGAACCTCGGCGCGTATCGCAACAAGTTCGTCGCGGAACTCTCGACCGGGACGCGACGGATGGTGGAGCTCGGCTGCATGCTCGCGCACCGGCCGCGGATCCTTCTGCTCGACGAGCCTTCGTCGGGCATAGCGCAACGCGAGACAGAGGCGCTCGGCCCGGTACTGAGATCGGTCCGAGAGCAGCTCGACTGCGCGGTGCTGATCGTCGAGCACGACATGCCACTGATCAGCGCGCTCGCCGACCGGCTGGTCGCACTCGACCTGGGCGCCGTGATCGCTGAAGGGACCCCCGACGCCGTGCTGCGTGACCCGCGCGTCGTCGAGTCCTATCTGGGCACGAGCCCGCCGGTCTCCAAGGCCCGGGCGCCGCGCGCGCGCAAGAGCCCGGCCACAGCGCCGCGCCGACGGCAGCCCGCCGGCACCAAGAGCACCGCCAAGGCGGTGAGCCAATGAGAGCAGACGTCGGCTCGGTGCTGCTCGGCATCACCATCACGACGCTGCTCGTGATGTGGGCGCTCGGTCGCGGCGTCCTCGGCGGCCGGCTGATCTCGATGTCCGAACCGCTGAACGACGACGAAGCCGAGCCGGTCAGCGAAGCCGAAGCTGCCGCGCATACGCAATAAGGGTGCCGATCGGGACCGTGCCGCGGACCCGAAGCCAGGCGCCGGACGGCAGGACCACACGGATCTCGGCACCGTCGGAACGCAACGCCGAGGTCGCCGTACCCAGCAACGGCAACGACACCGGCCGGGTGACGGTGTCGCCGGAGGCCCACGGCAGCCTGCCGCCCGCCTCGCTGCCCACCTCCACGGTGATCAGCTGATCGCCGGCGTCGCCGAAGCTCCACACGACGCTGCGCGCAGCCAAGCTCGCCGGGTCGTCGGGGTTCGGCAACCTGAACTCCTGCGCCGGCAGCGCGACCCGAAATCCCGCCGGAACCGGCGGAGGAGCGATCGGCAAGAGGGGTACGTCGATCGGGGTCACGCTGGGTGCCACGGTTGCAGCGGGTTTGGCGTGTGCGGTCGATGGCGGGCTGGGCAGGTTGGCGTGTGCGATCGCGTTCTGCCCCAGCGCGACGAGAGTCGCCGTACGACTCTCGACGACCTTGCCGTGATAGGTCCATGTCTCGCCGACGACCAGGCCGGCTGCGTCGATGCAGAGGTCGTCGTGGTCTGCCGCCTTCAGTCTGACCGGCGCGACCGGGCCGCTGGGCGGCGAGGCGAACCGGTACAGCGAACAGCGCTGACCGGCGATCCGCCGTGACACCTGCAGGTCGACCGCGAGGTGTCGCATGACAAGCTCACCCAGCTCTGCGCCGACGTACTCGTCGCCGCTCGGCGGGCCTGGCTGCCGGCCGCCCACCAGGCGCGTGCCGGTTCGGGTGACGTCGTACAGCGCGGTCGGCGTCGAGACCCAGCCGCCGCTCGGGGCCATGGCATACGTCGGCTCCCCGAAGGTGTAGCTCAGGTCGAAGCCGTCGAAGGGCCGGTGGACCTCCAAGACCTCGATGTGGGAGACGCCGTTGACGAGGTCCCGATACCGGATCGCGTACGCGGCGGGATAAGTCGTCGCGGTCGCCGGAGCCGAGCGATGGCCGGTGCACGCCGCAAGTGGAGTCGCGATCAAGAAGACCGCGATGCCCCTGACGAGCGCGACGCGCACGCTCGTCGTGACGACGACGAACGCTAGTCTCGGAGGTCCGGCCATGGCGTGGGCGGCTCCCCTGCGATCTGGCGGCGGAACTCCTCGAGGAACCACTCCCGGAAGCGCACCAGCTCAGCCGGCGTCTCGAGGGTCAGGAGGTGCTCGCCGCTTCGGCAGTACTCGTCCGCCTCGTTGAGCATGTCGCCGAGGTGACGCGCGGCTTCACCGGCCAACGCCGGAACCTGGTAGGTGAGGTCGAGCGTGACCTCGCCGGCCGCTGCGGCGTCGAACAACCGGGCTTCCTGATCCTCGGAGAAGGACCCGTAGCTGCCGCTGAGCTCCTCCACGAGGTGGATCAGGCGACGCGGGACCGACCCGGCTGCCGACTCCTCATGCCGAAGCTGCTGGGCGACCAGGAGGAACTCGCGAAGCAGCTCATCGGTGTGGGCTTGGGTGCGTGCCCACACCTGCACCGGCAGTTGGAGCAGCCGCACCTCGACGATCGGTCCCAGGTCGCTGATCGTCATCACGCCGCCAGCGAGGCCCGCGCCCTCGGGTCACGGGAGCGGCGGTCTTTCGAGGCTGCCGTGGGGCCATGCCCAAGCTGCTCGTTGTCGCGTTCGACCTGCAGGAAGAACTCGAGCAGCGCTTCGGGGTCGCGCTCGTCGAGGGCGGAGCTGTCGACGACCGCCCACACGCCCTTGCCCTGTTCGGTTCTGGACACACCCCAGTCCTGAGCAAGCCGCTCCACCAGGCGCAGCCCTCGGCCGTTCGTGGCATCCGCGCCATAGCTGCGCGGGTGTGCCCGGCGCGCGGATCCATCGAGCACCTCGATTCGCGCTGCCTCTCCCTCCCGGTCGAGGCAGACGGTGAAATCGGTGCCGGCATGGATGACCGCGTTGCTCGCGAGCTCGGACACGATCTGCACCAGTGGCCATTCCAGATCGGCGAGATTCCACTCGCGCGCGACCTCGGCCACAAACCGTCTCGCGGCTGCGACGCTCTCCGCGGCTCCGGAGAAGCGCCGCGATTGTTGCACTGTAGAAATGTAGCGCTCCCCAGGATCAACCTTTCGGACGGCACGCCACGCAAGTGGTCATATCGGCCGGTGGGCGGCGACCACCACGACGTCGTCGGACGGCTGGTGCCCCATCGCGTGGTCGGCAAGGGCTGCCACCATGTCCTCGGGCCGCGCCGGATCGACGCCGCGGACGATCCCGGCGATGTGGCGATACGCATCGTCGGGGTCGGCGTACGGGTCCAACAGACCATCGCTGAACATCACCAGCGTCGCGCCCGGGTCGAGCTGCAGCCGCGCGATGGGCCCGGGCTCGCCGGGAGCTCCCACCGGTGGGTCGACGGCCACCTCGACCACCTCGACCCGGCCATCCTCCCGGCACAGGATCGGGGGCGGGTGGCCGGCGCTCATCACGTCGACCTGGCCGGAGTCCAGGTCGATACGGGCAAGCGAGATCGTCACGAGCCGCTCGCCGTCGAGGCTGTCGTGGAAGGTCCTGAGCTCGTCGATGGCGGCCTCGACGCTTTCGCGGCGGCCGCACGCCGCTCGCAGCAGCGTCGAGTACCTCGCCATCAGCGCGGCGGCATGCCCGTCGTGACCTTCGACGTCGCCGACGATGACATCCACCACGCCGGCCGTCGCCTCGTCGCGCGGATGCCGTACGACGTCGTACCAGTCGCCGCCGACCTCGGCGGTCTCGAGGGCCGGGTGGTAGACCGCCGCGAACCGTACGCCGGGGATGTCGGGCGGCGCCGACGGCAGGAGGCCCCGCTGCAGCTCCTCGCTGACCGACCTGACGGCAGTTGATCTGGCGATGAGGACCCGGTTGGCCTCCCGCTCGGTGACCTCTCGCCACGTGACGAGCAACGACTCGCCGACCCGGCTGACGGCGAGGTCGTAGAGCAGCTCGCGGCCCTCCCCGTCGGGGTAGGGGAAGGCGGTGAAGTGCACGCCTTGACCGGTCTGCAGCACCCCGACGTACGCCGCGATGAAGTCGTCACCCAGCTCGGGAAACAGCTCCCGCAGCGTGCGGTCGATGAGCTCGGATCGGCCGCGGCCGGCGAAGTCGACGGCGTTCTCCGTGGCGTAGGTGATGCGGAAGTCGACGACCTCGCCGGTCTCGTCGAGGACCGGCTTCTGCACCGTCACCGAATCCAGCATGGCTTCGAGCGCGACCTGCAGCTGGTGCTCGCTGGAGCGCAGCTCGGTGACCTCCAAGGCGGCGCCGACCACCCCGATGACTGCGCCCGCCTCGTCCCGGGCGGGACTGATCGTCATGTCGTACCATCGCGGCCCGGCGGGCGTCGGCGCCTCGAACAGGACGCGGACCGGCTCCCCGGTCTCGAGCACCTCGCTCTTGGCCGCGATCGACGCGGCGGCCGCCTCGGGCGGCAGCACCTCCGCATCGGTCTTGCCGAGGATGAACGCAACCGAGGGGTTGAGGACCGTCTTGTTGGCCCAGGTGAAGCGAAGGTCGCGGTCCTGCGCGAACACGGTCACCGGCGCGGCTTCGAGCGCCACCGCGAACCGCTCCTCGGACTCCCTCCTGCCGCGCTCGGCCGCCAGCACCGGCCCGACGTCGCGGGAGACGACCATGCCCGCCACGACGGCGCCGTCCTGGTCGCGGACCGGCGACACGGTCGAGCGCCAGAACCCGGCGCCGTTGCGGATGCCGGGATGCTCGAAGACTCGGGTCTCCCCCGCTAAGGCAGCGCGCATCTGCTCCTCGAGCAGCTCTCCGCTGCCGTCGTCGAGCAGGTCGGTCGGCCGGTGTCCGACGACCTCGGTCAAACGCCAGCCGAGCCGCTCGAACGCGCTCCCACCCGCCGAGATGTAGCGCAGGTCGGACCCGAAGACGAAAACGGTGAGGTCGGGCGAGGCGGCCACCAGCGCCCGGAACAGCGCCTCGCCGCCGACCTCGAGCGGGCCGGACCGCGGCGGCGGCACCGGCTTAGCCGGATCTTCCACCGCCATCGCACCCTGCTCCCCGTGTGTCGCCCAACCCGCCGAAAGTCGCCTACATGATCACCCAAATCGGGTGATTCCAACCATGGACGTCGACGTGGGCCCGACGGCGGGCAGGGCTCAGCCGCTGCCTCCGATGGCGGCCGGCAACGAGAGGACGAAACACGCTCCGCCGAGCTCGGAGTCCTCGACCCGCAGGGCGCCGCCGTGCGCCTGCGCCGTAGCGCGAGCGATCGCGAGACCGAGGCCCGATCCGCCGTCGCCTCGTGCTCTCGCATCGTCGAGCCGGACGAACCGCTCAAAGATGCGTTGCCGGTCTTGGACCGCAACCCCCGGACCGTCATCGTCCACGCGCAGCTCGACGGTCGCGGCATCGGGCCGCGTCAGCGTCACCTCGACGGTCGATGTCGCGTGACGATGCGCGTTGGCTGTGAGGTTGTCGACCGCGCGGGCGAGCGCCTGCCGATCGCCGCTGACGAGGTACGGCGCGTCACTCGCCACACCGGCGATCTCGGCAAGGTCGACGGGCGCGGTCGCGAGCTGCGTGTCCGACTCCATCCGCGCGAGCGTGAGGAGATCGTCGACGAGCGCGGTCAGGCGTTCGGTGTCCTGCAACGCGCCGGCGAGCAGCTCGTTCTTCGTGGCGTCGTCGGCGTGGTCGACGGCGACCTCGAGCTGGGTCCGCATCGCGGCAATCGGGCTGCGAAGCTCGTGCGCGACGTCGGCGACGAACTGCTGCTCCCTGGCTGCGGCCGCCGCCAGCCGGTCGAGCATCGCGTTGAGCGTCACGGCCAGCGCGCGGATCTCGTCCTGGCTCCCGGGCAGCGGCAGCCGGACGCCGCCGGCCGGGTGGGTCACGTTCTCTGCCGCGAGCCGCAAGCTCGACACCGCGCCTAGCGCGCGGCCGAGCAGCAGCCACATCACCGCGCCGACCAGCACGAGCAGCACGGGCGCGGCCACGACGACGTACCGCGCGAGGCTGTGCAGCGTCGCCTGCTCGTCGCGCAGCGACTCCACCACGACGACGTACGCCGTTGCGCTGCCGTGGGTCACGGCCCGCACCAGGATCCGGTTGCGTCCGGTGGACGCGGTCTCATTCACCGGCTCGCTGCGCGGCCCACTGCGAGCAAGAGCCGCCGCGTCCGCCGGGTTGACCAGCGGCAGGGTTCGGGAGGTACCTGGTGAGACAGCGAGGACCGCGCCCCGCGCGTCGACCACCTGCGCGCTTTGACCGGCCGCGACGGGCAACGTGGGCGGGATCGCGTCCGACCCCACAAGAGCGGTGATGTTGTCAGCGGCGCTGCGGTTCGCGACATCGACGGCATGCAGCCGGCTCGACGCGAAGCCATGCAGCAACAGCAGGCTCCCGGCAGCGAGGAACACGGCGAGCGCGGCCGTGGCGAGCAGGGTGAGCCGGGCGCGCAGTCCGAGCCGGCTCCACATCCTCATCGGCTGGGAGCTCGGTAGCCGGCGCCGCGCACGGTCTCGATCACGTCGCGGCCGAGCTTGCGCCGCAGATAGCCGACGTAGACCTCCACGACGTTGAGGTCGCCGCTCCCGTCGTGCGACTCCCACACGTGCTCGTACAGCTCGGCCTTCGACACGACCTGGCCGGCGTGGTGAGTGAGGTAGGAGAGCAGCGCGAACTCGCGCGTCGTCACGTCGACTTCCTTGCCGTCTCTCAGCACCTTGCGGGTGCCGGGGTCCACCTCGACCGCGCCCGAGCGCATGACCGCAGGACGCGGCACCGCGCCGCGGCGCAGCAATGCCCTGATGCGCGCGACCAGGACCACCAGTGAGAACGGCTTGGTGAGGTAGTCGTCGGCGCCTTCGTCGAGTGCGTCAGCCTCGTCGTACTCGCCGTCCTTCGCGGTGAGCATCAGCACCGGGGTCCACACCTCGGCCGCCCGCAGCCGCCGGACCACCTCGTAGCCGGACAGCACCGGCAGCATCAGGTCGAGCAGGATCAGGTCGTACTCCCCGCCGAGGGCCGCCTCCAGCCCGGCGCCGCCGTCGTGGCGGACATCCACGACGTAGCCCTCGCGCACCAGGCCGGCCTGCAATGCCCGGGCGAGCCGCCGCTCGTCGTCCACCACCAGCACGCGCACCCAGCCAGTGTCCGGCCCGGACCACGCGAACCGCCACCGGAGTGGCTCTGGCGCTCTCAGCGTCCTCTCAGCCAGGAGTTGGCAGGCTGAGGCCATGGCCCTCTCCCCCACCGCACGACACCGTGCGCGCTACCTCGTCCCGCTCGGCGCCGCGGCGATCACCGCGGGGATCGTCGTGATCCCGTCGGCCGCGTCGGGCGCGGTACACCCGAACCTGCCCAAGCGCACTGCTGCGCAGCTGCTCGCTTCCCTGGAGCAGGCCACGCCGCCGCAGTTCAGCGGGACGGTCGTGGAGACCGCGCGACTGGGGCTGCCGAGCCTCGGCGACAGCCAGCTGGCAGCCGGCTTCACCCCGGCCGGCCAGTCGGGGCTGATGCAGATCACGACGCTGCTGAGCGGATCTCACACGGCGCAGGTGGCGTACGGCGGGCCAGACCGGCAGCGCGTCGCGATCTTCCTCTCGGACCTGTCCGAGACCGACGTCGTGCACAACGGTGCCGACGTGTGGAGCTACTCCAGCGACAGCAACTCGGTCACCCACAGCACGCTGAGCTCGTCGGGTGACCAGTCGCCGGAGCAGGACGTGACCGCACCGGTCAACCCCGACAAGGTGGCGGAGCAGGCGCTCGCGAAGATCGACCCGTCGACGGCGGTGACGGTGGACCGTACGGCGCAGGTCGCGGGCCGCCCGGCGTACCAGCTCGACCTCACACCGCGCGCCGTCAACACGTTGGTGAGCTCGGTGCGGATCGCCCTGGACTCGAAGACCTCGTTGCCGCTGCGGGTGCAGATCTGGTCGCGCAAGAACACCTCTTCGCCGGCGTTCGAGGTCGGCTTCACCTCGATCTCGATGTCGGCGCCCAGCGCCTCGACGTTCGACTTCACCACTCCGCCGACCGCGACAACAGAGCCGGAGCCGTTCGCGCACGCGTTCGGCGCGCCGCTCGGACAGCCCGGCGCGCCACACCAGGCGCACGTGCAGAAGTCGTCCGACACCACAGTCCTCGGCAAGGACTGGGCCTCGGTCTGGGTCGGGCACCTCACCGATCAGGGTGCGGCTGGCGTGCTGCCGAGTGACGGCGCCTCGTCGGCGGTCCGTTCCTCGTCGGCGGTCCGTGCCTCCTCTGTAGTCCCCGCCTCCTCGGCGCCCGGTCAGCCCGGCGGACCGAGGCCACCGAGTCTCGGGCAGGAGCTGTCTCAGCTCGGCACCCGCGTGGCCGGCGGCCACATCATCACGACGACGCTGCTCACGATCCTCATCACCGATGACAACCGGATCCTCATCGGAGCCGTCACGCCGAGCTACATCGAGCAGCTCGCGGCCGGCAAGGCCGCGCAGTGACGGCGGTCGCGGAGGAACAGACAGGGAAGGCGCCGTCGGACACGGCCGCGCCGCTGGTCATCTCGACCAGCGGGCTGACCAAGCGCTTTCGCGGCGGCCAGGTCGCCGTCGACCACATCGACCTCGCAGTGCCTCGAGGCGCGGTGTTCGGATTCCTCGGCCCGAACGGGTCGGGGAAGACGACCACGATCCGGATGCTGCTCGGACTGATCCGGCCGACCGAGGGAAGCGTCACGCTGCTCGGCAACCCCATCCCGGAACGTCTCCCCGACACGATGCCGAGAGTCGGGGCGCTGGTCGAGGGTCCGGCATTCCACCCGTACCTCAGCGGGCGGGCGAACCTCGTACGCCTGGACCGGATGGACGTCACCGCAGATCCCGCCACCCACGACGAGCGCATCTCCGCAGCACTCGCGCGCGTGGGCCTGACGGCGGCGGAAGGCAAACGGTTCCGCCAGTACTCCCTCGGCATGAAGCAGCGTCTCGGCATCGCCGCCGCGCTGCTGCAGCCCCGCGAGCTGCTCGTGCTCGACGAGCCGACCAACGGTCTTGACCCTCAGGGCACTCGCGAGGTCCGTCACCTGGTGCGCGAGCTGTCCGCCGACGGGATGACCGTGCTCGTGTCGAGCCACCTGCTCGCCGAGGTCGAGCAGGTCTGCACCCATGTCGGCATCATGAGCGCCGGCAAGCTCGTGCGGCAGGGCACGCTCGACGACTTCCGTGGCGCGGACAGCACGATGGTCACGGTCACGACGCCGGCCACCGCCGACGCGGCCACCGCGATGCGCGATCTCGGCCTGACCGAGGTCGAGGTCACGATGCATGACGAGGTCCGGGCATCGCTCGGCTCGATCTCTCCCGAGGCGGTCACGGTGGCGCTGGTGAAGGCCGCGGTACCGGTACGCGGACTGGTCGTCACCAGACCCGCACTCGAGGACCTGTTCGTCCAGCTGACCGGAGAGGGTTTCGATGTCGTCCGCTGACGCCGCACTCGTCGTACCAGGCCGTGGCGCGTACGTCGCTCCGCGGCACCATCGCGGCGCGCTCGGCCGCCAGCTGCGCTCCGAGCTTCGGCTCGCGTTCGGCCGGCGCCGCAACCAGATCCTGCTCGTCGCACTCGGCGCGATCCCGCTCGCCATCGGCATCGCGGTCAAAGCCTCGCCGCCGGGTGGCCGCGGCGACGGCGGCGGTCCGCAGTTCCTCAACCGCATCACCGACAGCGGGCTGTTCCTGGTGCTGACGGCGCTGTTCATCATGCTGAACCTGTTCCTGCCCGTCGTCATCGGAATCGTCTCCGCCGACGGCGTCGCCGGCGAGGCACAGACCGGGACGCTGCGTTACCTGCTCACCGTGCCGGTACGCCGCAGCCGGCTGCTGCTGGTCAAGGCCTTCGGCCTCGTGACGTACGCGCTGGCGGCGGTCGGGACCATCGCCGTTGTTGCTGCGGTCGCCGGGATGGCGTTGTTCGGCACGGGGTCGTTCACGCTGCTCGGCGGGCAGACCGTGTCCACCGGCGAAGGACTGCTGCGGATCCTCGCGGTCGCGATCTACGTGTGGCTGTCGCTGTTCGGGCTGATCGCAGTCGGGCTGCTCATCTCGGTGCTGACGGAGGTACCGATCGCTGCGATGGCGGCGACGCTCGGCTTCGGCGTGCTGTCGATCGTGCTCGACCAGATCCCGCAGCTGCACGCGATCCACCCGGCACTGATCAGCAACTACTGGCAGTCGTTCGGGACGCTGATCCGGGTCGGCCCCGACTTCGGCCAGCTCGGCCGCTACCTGCTGCTGCAGGTCGTGTACGTCGCGATCGCGGGCGGCCTCGCGTGGGCGAGGTTCAGCGACGCCGACGTCACGTCCTAGGCCCGCCGAGCCCAACCTTTTTGGCCTCTCCGGGCCGCCGAGACGCCCTTATCGTTGGGCTCGGCGAGGTCAGCTGCGGCCAAGGGCGCGGGCAAGCTCGTCGCGGCCCATCTTCGAGCGGCCTCTGATGTTGCGGCGCTTCGCCTGCTCGTACAGCTCCGACCTCGTCGCGGGCGACTTCCCACCGTTGCGCTTGCGTTGCGCCACTGCCGCGCCCTGCTTGCCGAGCGCGGTTCGTGTCGACTTCGGCATGTTGGCGATGGACCGCTTGCTGCGTGCCCCGGCTTGCGCCTTCTTGACGTTGCGGCGAGCCGCCGCCACCTGTCGCTGACTGGCCACGTTGCCTCCTGTCTGCCTCCTGCCATCAGGGCTTGACCAGGTGGTTCCCAGCACCGCCAGCTGAATGCAGACCGCCCGAAGGGTGCGCGTTGGGAAACACAAACGTTGAGCGAGTCACTTGCTGATGTCGTACGCCGTCCCATGCGCGGACTGGCGCAACGTTTGTGTTTCCTTACGAACGGAAGTCCTCCGCGACGGCGTCGGCGCGTTGTTCCAGGTCCGTGAGCTCCTCCGTGACGGCGGTGGCGCGGTCGAGGGAGTCACCGCTGAGGTTCCACAGCCGCGTCGCTATCGCACTCATGACGACGTTCCACGGCAGGTCGTTCGCCTCTGCCCAATCGAAAGCGCGCTGGCCTTCGACGTCGAGCCGGTTCACCAGATCCGACGGCACCTCGGTCATGGCGAGGCCGACGTTGGCGACCGTGACATCGCGCGGCTGGGGATGTGCCTTCGTCCAATCCTCCAAGGCGATCATCAGCGGCATCATGGCTGCCGCGAGCTCGTCGAAGCCCGGCAACGCGGCGACGACCTCGAGCTGATCGCGCTCGATCTTCGATGGCTCGAGCATGGTCATCCGATCAGCGCCGAGTAGACCAGCTGGCGGAGCTGCGGACGGACCGGGTACGCGCTCGCCGGCATCAGCTGCGTCATGAACACGCAGCTGAGGTCCTGCACCGGGTCGCACCAGAACGCCGTCCCGAAGATGCCGCCCCAGTAGTACTCCCCCTTGTTCGCGACGCTGTGCGACGCGAGCGGATCAATGAGTACGGCGACGCCGAGTCCGAACCCGACGCCCTCGAGGAACGTCTCCGCGAACCCACCGGTCGAGAGCTCCTCGAGATCACCGCGCAGGTGGTTCGAGGTCATCAGCCGCATCGTCGCGGGCGCGAGGATGCGCACGCCGTCGAGCTCGCCTTCGTTGAGCATCATCTGCATGAAGCGGATGTAGTCCGACGTGGTCGACAGCAACCCGCCGCCTCCAGCGAGGATCGCCGGCTCCTCGACGGACTCCCATGCCGGCAGCCGCGTCGCGCCGCCCTGGCCGTCCGGCATGTAGAGCGCCGCGAGCCGCGACACCCGCGACTCGTCGCACCACCACACCGTGTCGTTCATCCCGAGCGGATCGAGCACGCGACTGCGCAGCGCCTCGTCGAGCCGCTGCCCGCTCCAGATCTCGACCAGCCGACCGAGCACCTCGTGGGAGTTGCCGTACCCCCACGCACTGCCCGGCTGGAACAGCAGCGGCAGCCGCGCCCAGTCCTCCACGCAGTCGGCGATGCTCTTCGCGTGCTCCGGCGCACCGAACTCGTAGCCGGCGTTGCGGTACGCCTCGTCGACGATCGAGTTGTGCATCCACCCGGCGGTGATTCCCGACGTGTGGGTGAACAGGTGCCACACCCGGATCGGCTCGATCGCCGGCACCGTGACCATCGCGGCCGCTGGGCCCTTGGTGTAGACGCGGACGTCCTCGAACGCGGGGATCCACTTGCTGATCGGGTCGGTGAGCTCGAAGACGCCCTCCTCCCACAACGTCAGCGCGGCGACCGACACGATCGGCTTCGTCATCGACGCGATCCGCCAGATCGTGTCGGACTCGACCGGCAGCCCGGCCTCGCGGTCGCGCAGCCCATACATCGAGTCGTGCTGCAGCTCGCCGTGACGCGTGATCGCCAGGTGCCAGCCGACCATCTGCCCGTCGTCGACGTAGCGCGCCAGATGCTTGTCCAGCCGCGCGAGCCGAGCCGGGTCGAAGCTCGTCGTACGTTCCTGCGTCATCGTCATCGTCGGCTTTCTGTCGGTGTCGTCATGAGTCACAGCGGCCTTGGAAGAACGGCGCCGGGCCGCGCGGCCAGTTGCCGAGGGTGTAGCGGCGGCCGCCGTTGAGGTAACAGACCGTGCCGCGATGCGCCGCGCTGTCACTGAACGGCCCGACCGCGTTGACGTCGTACCACCACTCCGCGCCGTCGTCGGTCATGCTGTAGCCGTTGTCGTGGAAGCCGACCGCTCCGGCGTGCGTCGACGTGATCGGGTTCGGGAACCTCGTCTTCTCCAGCCCCGCGGCGAATGTCTGCGGCGTGAGGTGCGGCCCGGCCATCTGGATGCCCGAGGCGATCAGCAGCAGCGCGCGGTAGATCTCCTCTTCACCCTCGACCAGCACCGTCGTGTCCGGCGCCTGACTCGGGTCGCCTTCCTGTAACGCGACGTTGTACGGGTTCTCCAGCGGCGGCACGATCCGCGGCTGGAACGTGACCCCGAACGTGTGCTGCAGCTGCGAGCCGAGGTCGGCACCGAGGATGAACGAGCTGTCGACGTCGTTGAGCCCGATCGTCGAGGAGATCCACTCAGGCGTGTACGCGCTGGCGGCGGCGGCCCGGCCGAGCGTGCCGAAGGAGAAGAAGTTGCACAGGCAGATGATGCTCGTGACGCCGTCGTTCTTCAGCTGAAGGACGGCGTTCTGCGCGCTCGCCGGGTCGAACTCGCCGGTGACCGGGTTGATGATCGCGTCCCTGCTCGCCACCGGCGCACCACACGCCTTCAGCCGCGACGTCAGCGGATCCAGCGCGCCCGGGCGGTCCATCGGGTCGTCGTCGGTGAACGGCTCGAGCAGGATGCCGAACTTGCGCGGCAGCTTGTTCAGCGGCTTCCCGCCGAGGCGCACCGAGCTGGTCCCGCCGTAGCTCGCGGTGCGACCGGCCAGGCGGTTGCACGCCCACTCACCGATGTTCGCGAACTCGTTGTCCGCCAGCATCGGGTACTGCCACTCGTACGGCGCGCACCGGTCCATGAACTTGCTGTCGAACGGCGCGTACGAACCGAGCGAGATGACGTGGTAGCGGCACGCCATCTCAGGGATGTAGTACGAGCCGTTGTTTCCTTCGCGGTACATCGTCGAGGCGAACGGCTTCGGCTTCGACCCGTTGCAACCGGTCGCGGAGGTCGCGGCGTCCGCGACCTGGGTCGCCTGGTCCGCGCTTCCCGAGTACGACGCGTTGCAGAACTCCGGGATCATCTTGCGGCCGTAGAACTCGAACCGGTCGTTGAAGAAGTTGAACAGCGCCTTGTACTGCGCCTCCTTGCTCTCCGGCGTCGGCACCGCGATGTAGATCGCGTCGCTGGTCACGCCTTGCGAGGTGGCGCCACCGTTGTCGCCCTTCCAGTAGGCGATGCACGGCGGGGACTGCGGGTCCCCGATCTGGCGCAGCGGCGGCGGACCGACGCACTGCTTGAGCAGGTTCGAGGAGATCTGCTCGGTCTTGGTGGGCGTCGGGGTCGGCGTGGGGGTCGGGGTGCCGGGGCCGACGCCGCCCTTGCCCTGCCCGTTGGTCGACGCCGCCTCCCCCGGCGGCGGCGTCTTGATCACCTGGGTGGCGTTCGGCGAGAACTCCGACGCGGTCGGCGGCGCCGACGTCGCCGCGTTGAGCAGCAACGGCAGCAGGATCGCCAGAACCGCCACCGCGATGCCGAGGTTCAACAAGCCGGAGGTGCGTCCCGGCCGGCGCAGCCGCCGCCGCGTTTCCGGGCTCACTTCGCCGCCTGCTTCGTCGGCGGCTTCGGCACCGTCGTGCTCACCAGCCGCCGCGACCAGGTGCCACCGCCGGTGACGTCGGTGACGGAGAACAGCTCGTCGACGTCAGCCGCGCCGTACGCCGTCGCGAACTGCTGGTCCCACGTGACCTGCAGCACGCCCTTCGGCGAGGTCAGCGTGCCGGTCATCTTCACGGTCCACGTGTCGACGACCTGGCCGCACAGGTCGATCCGCTTGCGCGCCCCGACGTTGCGGATCAGCTCGAGGGTGGTGAGCGTGTTGGGGTCAGTCGCGATCCCGGCGTACTGCGCGGGGTTCTCCGCGACTTCGACCGGCGACGGCAGCACCTCGAGCCCGTTGCCGAGCGGCTGGAACGTGAGCTTGCCGCGGATCGGGTCGGACCAGGCGAGCCCGACCAGGTAGACGCCCGGGGTCGTCGCGTCGACCGCGCCGGACGGCATGACCAGCTGGTAGACCTCGACCGCGCGGCTCTTCGCGGCGGTGTCGACCTGCTGCACCTGCCAGGACTTCACCTGCTGCCCGGTGACCGTCTTCGTGTCCGGCAGGTTCTTGATCGTGACCTTCACGCTGGTGACCGGCGCCGCCGAGAGCTTGCCGTCCGTCAGCCGGTAGTGCGCGGTCTGCACGAACGTCTGCGCGGCGGGCGGGGTGACTGTCACGCCCGCCGGGAACTTCGGTACGGCGAGCGGGGACGCCTTCGGGCAGGTCTGCACCGCAGGCGGGGTCGGCAACGTCGGCGCCGGCGGCAGCTGTGACGCGACCGGCGGTACGGGCGGCAGCGGCGCGGGTGGCGGCGCCGACGGCGGCACCAGCGTGATCGCCGGCGCGAGGACACGAGGCACGGTGACGCCGACGGTGCGCAGCCGCAGGTCGAGATGCGAGCTCGGACCGCAGGCCGACAGCAGGGCGGTGGCGGCGAGGGCGGCGGCGCAGGCGCGGGCGGCTCTCATCGTTTCGCCTTCGCAGTGGAGCTGGCTTTCGCGGTCGGGCTCGCCGTTGCGGTCGGGCTCGCCGTCGCGGTCGGGCTCGCGCTCGCGGTCGCAGCCGGCGAGGCAACGACGGGTGCAGTCGCGCCGGGCGTTGGCACCGCGTTGGCGAACGCCGCGGCGAGTGCGGTCTCGTCGATTGGGCCGCCGTCGCCGTAGTCGATGAGGCTGCGCGCCAACGCCTCGGCGGCGCCTTCGGTGATCTGCGCGCGCACGACGAGCAGCGCCATCGACTGCGTCGTCGGGAACCACAGGTAGACCCGCTGGCTGCCTTGCGTCGAGCCCCACAGCGCGTGCCCGCCTTGCGGCCGCAACGACTGCACGGTGGCCGCGTCGGACAGGCTCGCGGTCACGGCCTTGACCACCTGCGGGTCGCTGCTGGAGTAGCCGGGCTTGAACTGCCCGATCTGCAGCGCCGCCTGGATCAGGCCGCCGCTGCTGAACGACACGACCTTGCCGGTACCGACGATCACGTTGCGGTCGCGCGCGCCGAGCGCGTAGGCATGGTCGGCCTTGGCTTCGTCGCGCACCGTCATCCCGGCGACGACTGACGGCGCGATCCGGGTCGGGAACGGCACCGGCGCCGACGACGTCACGTGCTGCGGCCCCGAGCAGCCGGCGGTGAACAGCACCGCGGCGAGCACCAGAAGCGACATCGCGTGCGCAGGACGCAGCCGGACCCGGCGTACGACGCGACGCAGCTGCAACCGCGGCAGCCGCAGCTGCCACCACACATTGGGGACCTCGCGGCTGTACGGCGCGCGCAGGCTCGCCCGCGACACCGCCGCGAGCAGCCGCGCGGTCTCGGGCTGTGCCTTGGTGATCCGGCTCGACACCGACGCCGCCAGCGTGGTCGCGAACTTCGCGTCGACCTCGGTCAGCCGCCCGCGCAGGTCGCCCCACAGCCCGCGCGTCACCAGCCACGCCAGCTCGGCGTGCTCCTCGTCCTCCGCGACCAGCTCGGCGAGCTCCAGCGGTGTCGCGGTGCGGCCGGGAAGGGCGAGGTCGAGCAGCTGGTCCCGCAGCTCGCAGTACGCGACGGCGACGACACCCGCCGGGCCGTGCGACGCGGCCCACGCCGCGCGGCGGCGGCGTCGTACTCGCTTGAGCAGCACCGGATACAGCAGGAGCAGCAGGCCGGCGCCGGCGGCGATCGGCAGCGCGCGCTCCAGGTAGTAGCGCGCGTAGTCCTGGATCGGGATGGACTCGGCCTGGCGCACCGGCAGGTACAGCTGCAGCCCGAGGTCCGGGGAGGCCTTGATCTGGGTGTCCGTGCGCTGCTGGTTGTTGGACAGGCTCTCCTGCGCGTGGGGCGGGGTGCCGACGACGGGCACCCACCCGTACGGCGCGACGTAGACCTCGAGGTACGTCGCGGCGTTCATCGGCCGGAACTGGATGCTGCCGTCCTTTTGCTGCTGGCCGTTGTAGTAGCCGTAGCCCATCCGCGCCGGGAGCCCGGCCCACCGCGCGAGCAGCGCCTCCGACGCGGTCAGCTCGTACGGGTTGCCGGTGCCGCCCTTGAGCAGCTGCGCGACCCGCGCCGGTGAGACGTCGGTCGGCTTGCCCTGACCGGCGGCGGTGAAGTGCTTGTAGAGCGCGGCCCGGACGTACTGCAGCCGCGCGAACGCGCCGTGCGGAGCCTTGGCCAGCAGGTCCTGCACGGCGGGCGGCGCCGGCGGCACGGACAGGAACTGCTGCTCGGCCGATGGAACGCGGCCACTCGCGGCCGACAGCTGCGCGCCGGTCGGCATCGGCGGCACGGTCAGCGTGTAGCTCAAGCCGGTGTAGACCGGGCGGGTCGGCAGCGCGAGGGTCTGCGTGCGCGGGTCGAAGTCGACGCTGCCGCTGCCGCCGATCGCGGTCGTGCCGGCGAGGTCGGGCAGGATGTGGCCGGTCGCCTGGTCGATCGTGATCGTGACGTGCGCCGGAGCGCCGCTGGTCGCGGTCGACGCGCCCGGCACCGCGGCCGGCAGCTGCAGCCGCTCGAGCCGCTGGTTGTCGACCGGCGGCAGCAGCCACGCCTGCTGCTTCGCGTCGTAGACGTCGATGACACCGACTCGAAGCGGCGTGGTCAACGGACCGCGCACGGTGTAGAGCGGGACGTCTTTCGGTGGCGGGCTGATCGGCGGCTTGCGCGGCGGCACGACGTGGTGACTGGTGTCGTCGGGGAACAGGAACGACGCCTTGCTCGCGAGGATCAGGGCGGTGACGAGCAGCACGCCGGCGAGCGCGCTGCGGCCGAGCCGGCGTACCTCGAAGCCGACGTCGAAGCTGTCGCCGACGCCGTCTGCGGCGTACGACGTGGCGAGCGCCATCACGACGAACCCGACGCTGACTGCGCTGGTCGCGATCGCGCTGCCGTTGGGCTGCACGAGCGCGGCGGCGATGGTGAGCGGCACGGGAACGGCGACGGCGAGCCGGGTACGCCGCAGCGACAGTGCCAGCGCCGACGCGGCGGCGGTGACCAGCGCCAGCACCACGACGAGGATCAGCCGCCAGCCGGGTGCGAAGTCGATCGGCGGCTGCAGCACCTGTGACGTCGTCGCGGCGTCCTTGACCAGCGCGGGCAGGCTCGACGTACCGGAGCCCGAGGAGCCCGCCATCAGCCCGGCGCCGGTAAGCAGTGCGGCCGGCAGCACGAGGTACTGCAGCAGCGACGCCCGCCAGCGGGTGGCGGCGAAGCTCAGCCCGCCGCCGAGCAGCACGCCGAGGATCGCGACCAGCCGCGCTTCGGAGCCGCGGAACATGCCGCCGACCATCCAGGCCGCACCGAGCGCGGACAGCGCACCGGACACCGCGACCAGCGATGCGGTGACCGGCGAGACCTCGTCGTCGTCGGCCGCCTCGTCGGGCTCGACCGGGAGGTCGGGCTCCGGCTTGTCGAGCTCCGCGAGATCACCGGGGTTGAGCAACGCAGCGTCGTGCAGTGGCGCGTCGAGGGTAGTGGTCATCGCCGGCCCACCCCGAGCGCATGGGCGAACGGCGCCTCGAGCTGCTGGCCTGGCGAGATCTGCACGACCTGCGCGCCGATCTCCCGCGCGCGACGCGGTGCGTTGGGGTCGCTCTCGTCCCACTTCACCAGCGCGACGACGAGGGACATGCCGCGCTCGGTGAGCAGCCGGATCCGCGCCGCGGTCTTGCTGGTGAACTGCGTCGACACGACACACATGTGGGTGTCGCCGCGGCGCTCGGTGACGACGCGCTCGATGGCCGCGGTCGGTGGCGCGTCGGACAGCTCGAGCTTCGCGAGCTCGTCGAGCAGCTGGATCCGGGCCTTACCGCCGCGAAGGCCCGGCGCGATCTCCGCGTCGTTGCTGATCAGCCGGACCGAGTAGCCCTGCTTGATGTGGTACGCGCCGAGCGAGGCGACCGCCCGCACCGCGAGCTCGAAGGTCTCCGACGGGTAGCCGGCGCTGTGCGCGCTCGCGTCGTTGTCGATGACGAGGGTGATCCGGTCGGTGATGCCCTGCTCGGACTCGCGCACGAGGTACTTGCCGGTGCGCGCGGCCGCGGTCCACACGATCCGGCGGGGGTCGTCGCCAGGAATGTAGTCGCGCATCCCGTAGAACTCGAAACCTTGCGGCCACGGCTTGGAGATCGGCGGCCGGAACGGCGGGTCCTCCCACATCCTGGTCAGCGGCCGGTCGAAGATCGCCTCGGTCGACGGGTGCACGATCACGTCGAGCGGCTCGGTGAGCACCTGCTGGTGCCGCGCCAGCCCGAACGGGTCGGTCCACTCCGCGGCCAGCGGGCCGAGTGAGTACACGCCGCGCAACGTCGGGCGCAGCGTGTAGGAGTGCACGAACTCCTGCGGTCCGCCGACGCTCGCCACCGGCACCCGCACCGGATCGCTGAGCAGCGAGGGCACGTGCTCCTCGAGGACGAACGCGCGCAGCCGCCGCGGTGCACGCACGGTCACCTCGACGTTGGCGGCCTGCCCGACCCGCATCCGGGTCGGCAGCGTCGAACGCTCGGCGTCGAGCCGTCGCTTGCGACGTGATGTCACGACCGCCGCGACGACGAGAACGATCCCGGCGTACACCAGAAGGAAGAGCGCCTGACCGCCCACCGCACGCGCAAGGACATAGCCGAGCACGCTGATCACCGCCACGACCGCACCGGCGGCCGTGAGCCCGGTGAACCGCTCGACCAGCGCCGCGAGCCCAGCCGACTGCGGCTGGGTACGGCGCCGTCGCGCGCGTGAGGATCGGCGGCGCATCAGGCAGAGCGGACCTTGCGCAGCGACGGGCCGCCCGCCTCACCGACGCCGAGCGGCACCGGGATGCGCGCCAGGATCCGCTCCAGCACCGCGCCCACCGACTCGTCGCGCAGCTGCGCGTCGGGAGTGAGGATCAGCCGATGCTCGATGACGGGGCCGAGCAGAGCGCGGACATCGTCGGGCAGCACCACGTCGCGGCCCTGCGACGCCGCCCGCACCCGCGACGCCTTAACCAGGCTGATCGACGCGCGGGAGCTGGCGCCCATCAGCAGCGACGGGTCGGTGCGCGTCGCCTGGCAGACGTCGACGATGTACATCTTCACCGGCTCGGGCAGCTCGACGTCGTGGCAGAACTCCTGCATCGCGAGGATCTCCGCCGTAGAAGACACCGCACCGAGCCGGGTGATCGCCTCGGTCGATGCGTTGGCGTCGAGCAGCTCGCCTTCCGCCTCGCGGTCGGGGTAGCCGACGGACAGCTTCAGCAGGAACCGGTCGAGCTGCGCCTCGGGTAGCGGGAACGTGCCGGCCATCTCCAGCGGGTTCTGCGTGGCGAGGATCAGGAACGGCTTGGGCAGCGCGTGGGTGTGACCGTCGATGGTGACGTTGCGCTCCTGCATCGCCTCGAGCAGCGCCGACTGCGTCTTCGGCGTCGCCCGGTTGATCTCATCGACGAGCAGCACGTTCGCGAACACCGGTCCCTCGCGGAAGGTGAACGTGCCGGTCTTCGCGTCGAGCACCGGCGCGCCGGTCACGTCGGAGGGCAGCAGGTCCGGCGTGCACTGGATGCGGGTCGAGCGCGCCTCGATCGACGTCGACAGCGCGCGGGCCATCATCGTCTTCCCCGTCCCGGGCATGTCCTCGAGCAGGCAGTGACCGTCGGCGATCATCGCTGTGAGGACCAGGCGCAGCGCCGGCTCCTTGCCCTTGATGACCTCCGAGGCGTTGGTCACGATCCGGTCGAAGGCGTCCTGGAATCCCTTCGCGGTCATCCGGGTGGGCCTGGAGCCATTGCGCGAGGCGCTGGTTGACGCGCGCGAGACGCGTGCAGAGGGTGGCATCTTCGACCGGGTTCCTTTCCTGGCGGGACTCATGACGACGCCGTCACGAGCTCGGGCTTGCGGGTGCCGAAGTACGCGGCGGTGACCGCGTCGTCGGCGAGTACGTCGGCCGAGGGGCCTTCGGCGATCACGGCGCCGGCGTCGAGGGCGATGAGGCGCGGCGCGACGGAGGCGAGCACCTGGATGTTGTGCTCGATGATCACGACCGCGCAGTCGAGGTCGCTGCTGATCCGGGAGACGAGCGGGCCGAGCAGCTCGGTCTCGGACTGCGCGAGCCCGGCGGCGGGCTCGTCGAGCAGCAGCACCTTCGGGCGGGCGGCGAGCTGGCAGGCGAGGTCGACCATGCGGCGTGAGCCGAGTGATAGCGACCCGACCTGGGCGTCGGCGACCTTCTCCAGGTGCAGCAGCTCGAGCAGCGCGTCGACCCGGTCGTCGACCCGGCGTTCCTCGTTGCGGGCGGGCGGCAGCCACAACCCGGCGTACACCGAGCTCTTCACCTGCAGCCGGGTCTCGAGCGCGACGGCGATGCAGTCGCGGACCGACAGCGACGGGAACAGCCGCACGCTCTGGAACGAGCGCATAAGGCCGAGCTTCGCGCGCTTGTGCGGCGACAGGGTGGTGATGTCCTGGCCGGCGAGCTCGATGCTTCCGGCGGCCGCGGGCAGCAGGCCGGACAGGCAGTCGAACAGGCTGGTCTTCCCCGCCCCGTTGGGGCCGATGACGCCGAGCACCTCACCGGCGGCGAGGTCGAAGCTGACGTCGTCGACGACCTTGACCGCGCCGTACGACGCGGTGACGCCGTCGACGCGCAGCACGATGTCGCGGTCGACGCGCTGCTGCTGGCGCAGCCGGGCGAGCTCGGAGCCGACCCCGACTCCGGCGCCGCCGCCGGCCGCGCCGAACGCGATGCTCGCGAACAACTCGGGGTGGTCGCGCAGCGCGCTGGCCGGGCCCTGGTAGCGCACCCGGCCGCTGTCGAGGAAAAGCGCGTTGTCGGCGAGGGAGATCGCGGCGCTGATCGACTGCTCGACGAGGACGACGGCGGTGCCCTGCTGTGCGAGCTCGCGGACCGCGTCGAGGACGGCGGCGAGCGCGTCGGGTGACAGGCCGAGGGAGAGCTCGTCGACGAGCAGCACGGTCGGGCGGCGTACCAAGGCCTGGGCGATCGCGAGCATCTGCTGCTCTCCCCCGGACAGCGCGCCACCGTCGGCGTCGAGCCGCGCGGCGAGTGCCGGGAAGCGGGTGCAGATGTCGTCGAGGGAGGCGAGCGTCGGGTCGGATACGGCGAGGTTCTCGCGGACGGTCAGCGTCGGGAGCACTCCGGCGCCGCCGGGCACGAAGGCGACGCCGAGCGCGGCGCGGACCTGCGGGAAGTAGAGCGTGACGTCGGAGCCGAACAGCTCGACGGTGCCGTGCGCGGCGGGCTCGAGCCCGGCGAGGGCGCGCAGCAGCGAGGTCTTGCCGGCGCCGTTGAGGCCGACGACGGCGAGCACCTCGCCGGGCGCGACGGCGAGCGACACCCCGGTGACTGCCTCCACCCCGCCGTACGCGACGTCGAGGCGGTGGCAGCTGATCGCGGCGAGCGCGTCGTCGACGTCCTTGGCGACCGCGGCCTCGGCGTTTGTCGAGGCGGTTGCGGCGGTCGCTGCGGTGACGCCTTCGACCGGGCGCAGCTTGGTGCCCTCGACCGGTCCGTAGCCGTCGCCGACGAGGCGGTAGCGGACGGGGACGACGGCGGCCTGCGCGCCGCGGTCGGCGATCGCGATGCGAGTGCCGTCACCGGTGCGCGACAGCCGCAGCAGGTCGACGCCCTGCAGATGCATGAGGACGCGTACGGCGGCGTCGCGGAGTCCGACGACGATGCTCGCGATGCCGCCGGGGCGGATCATCAGGACGATCAGCGTGCCGAGGCCGTTGAGCGCGCCGACCCAGACCGCGCCGAGCAGGCTGAACAGGTTGTAGGCGACGGCGCCGAGCACAGGCCCGGACACCGCGCTGATGCCGCCGATGACGACGACGAGGAAGACACCGGTGCTGCTGGCGGCGGAGAACGTGTCGGGCTGCACACTGCCGTCGGCGTAGGCGAGCAGGCCGCCACCGAGCCCGGCGATCGCACCGGCGACGGCGAACGCCTCGAGCTGCAACCGGCTGATGTCCACGCCGAACGACGCGGCGGAGTGCGGGTTGTCGCGCGCGGCGATCAACGCGCGGCGCAGCCTCGACCGGCGCAGTCCGATGACGACGGCGAGCGCGACGATCAGCACGAGCGCGGACAGCCAGTAGAAGTAGCGGTCGCTGGACAGGTCGAGTCCCAGCAGGACCGGGCGCGGCAGGTTCGCGGGCAGCCACCTGCCGAGCAGCGACGGGTCGAGCAGCAGCGCCGGCACCGCGAGGGAGAACGCGAGCGTCACGATGACGACGAACGGTCCCGGCAGCCGCAGCGCGGGCAGCCCGACGATCGGGGCGATGACGGCTGCGGCGGCGGCGCCGAGCAGCAGCGCGACCGGAAGCGGCAGGTGCCAGGAGACGCCGGCGATGGTGGCGATGAAGCCGCCGACGGCGCCGAAGCCCATCTGGCCGAGGCTGACCAGGCCACCCCAGCCGGAGAGCACGAGCACGCTCAGGCCGACGACGGTGATGGCGATGGAGGTGATGCCGAAGCTGAGCTGCCGCGGTGAGGTGACGAGCGGGTAGGCGAGGAACGCGATGGTGACGACCGCCGTCGTACCGCGCAGCAAGCCGCGTACGCCGGGTGCGCCGGCGAGCTCGCGCGGGACCTTCGCCGGCTCCGGCGCGGTGGTGAACGCGGCTTCGGCTTCGCGCTCGGCGCGGCTGGTACGGCGGCGCTGCAGGACGAGCGCGACGCCGATGATCGCGACGAGCGAGGCCTGGAACTGCACCTGGGAGTGGAAGCTCCAGAACATCGCCTGCTGCAGGACGCCGAGCAGGACGGAGGCGAGCAGCGCGAACGGCGGGCTGGTCATGCGGGCGAGGACGACAGCGGCGAGCACGAGGGTCAGCGCGTTCATGTCGAGCGTCGTGACCGGCGCGAAGGAGGTGAGGCAGACGCCGAGGACGCCGGCGAGACCGCTCATGAAGCCGGCGATCCGCCAGGGGTCGAGGGTCTCCTTGACGACGTCGACGCCGAGGGTGGCGGCGCGTTCGAGGTTGTCGGCGGTGGCGCGGCTGAGCAGGCCGCGGCGGCCGAGCCGGAACCGCCAGACGACGGCGCCGAGGGCAGCGAGCGCGGAGGCGACGACGAGGACGTCGTACAGGTGGAAGTGCGCGCCGTTGCCGCCGAGGGTGAAGCCGAGGGTGGTGTGGCCGGGGGCGGCGAACACGCCTTCGGGGACGGCGGGGCGGCCGTGGATGCCGGTGCCGGGGCGGGGTCCCCACGGCCACCAGCTGAACGGTCGCCAGCCCCACCAGCTGGCGGTGCGCGCGGTCAGCGTGCCGTTCGCGCCGCCCGCCAGTGCCAGCGCCATCGCGAGGGTGGCGAGCGTCGGGACGATGCGCGGCGCGCGCAGGAAGACGCCCTGGATCGTCTTGTGCACCTGACGCCCGGTCCAGGTCGCGAGCATGACGCCGAGGACGGCGCTGATGAGCGCGTTGACGGCGAGCGCCCAGGGGTGGTGGTGGTCGAGGTAGAGGCGGAACGGGTCGGGGTGGTGCTGCAGCTGGCTCATCGAGAAGCCGTGCGGCGCGAGGCAGTGGCAGGCGCCGTTGGCGAGGACGGCCCACTGGTTGTAGAGGACGCACAGATAGAAGAGGACGGCGGCGCTGATGCCGAGGCCGAACTGCGCGAAGCTCAGCACCTTGGTGCGGGAGTAGAGGAGCGCGATGCCCATGGCGTGCAGGCCGAGCAGCGCGCCGGCGACGACGCCGATGCCGGCGATGCCGACCGGCAGGCCGTTGGGAAGGGCCGCGATGACGACGATGAGTACGACGACGAACAACAGCTCAGGGCGGGCGGCGAACCCCCTCAGCCGCCGCACACCCTGACTGATCGGGCGTTCAGTCGTCATCACGTTCCCCAGCACGGTGATTGGCGATCCTGGCGCTGGGATTGCAGGGGTGTCAAGGGACGTGCGAGGATGCCGGGCGGCTGGTTTGATGCGTCGTACTGACCAAACGTTCGTTCAGTTAGGGCGGTCCCGATGAGCGTGGATGCGGAGGCCGGACTCGGCCTGCTCCCGCCCGGGTCGGAGGACCTGACGCCGGCGAAGCGGCGGCTGTTCGAGGTCGCGCTGGAGCTGTTCGGCCGGGAGTCCTACCACGCGGTTTCGATCCGCGACATCGCCAACGTGCTCGGCCAGCAGCCGAGCGCCATCTACTTCCACGTGGCGAGCAAGCAGGACCTGCTGTTCGAGATCGCGCTCATCGGCTTCCGCGCGCATTACGAGGCGTTGCGCGACGGCCTGATGGACGCCGGCGCCGATCCGCGCGACCAGCTGCTGTCGGTCGTGCGTGCGCACGTGCGCCAGCACCTCGACTACCCCGCGTTGGCGCGGCTGACGAACCGCGAGCTGCGGGCTTTGACGCCGGAGCATCTGGCCGCGGCGCTCGCGATCCGCAACCAGTCGGAGCAGATCATCCGCGACGTCATCGAGCGCGGCGGGCGCATGGGCGCCTTCACCGACACCGACCCTTTCCTGGATGCTCGGGCGCTCGCCGCGATGGCGGTGCGGCTACCGGAGTGGTGGACCCCAGAGTCGGAGTACACCCGCGAACAGCTCATCGACAGATACGCGAGATACGCCCTAAGACTTGTCAGCTAACGCGACTGAACAGATCGAGCCTTGAGGGTGGCAACTCAACTGATCAGCCGTTACGAGGCTTGATAAGCGGACATCGATCGCCTGGCGAACGCAGTCACCCGGCCCATCGCCAGGAAGCGTCCTCCTCTCGTCGCCATTCATTGAAGGGCGTCATCCTCGCGCGACGTCGACACAGACCGTCGAGGTCCTGGAGCTCTCGCATCACGTATTCGATGTAGGTGAGCGCGACGTCCCACCAGTGGTACTCGAACGGAGACAGCGGCTCGGATGCGCCCCGGGGGTCGATACCAACGGCCGCTGGCGCGCCTAGGTAGGTGCAGGCGGCCTCACGAACGCTTTGGCGCAAGTGCAGACACACTCTTGGCAGCTTCCACTCGTTCCGCCGTGCGGCGCTCTCCCACTCCCGCATGAGAGCGGCAACTTGCGCCGCTTGCGGCGGCTCGTACCGGGAAATATCGACCACCGAATGCAGCCGCGACAGGACAGCCAAGACCTCATCCGCCGCTCGCTGCATAGCGGCTTCGCGTCGCCCCCTGAGCACGGACCCGCGCGACGTGATCGACGCACCGATCGCCGAGACAGCCACGGTGCCAATGCTGACTACCAAGTCGACGGAGCTCACGTCGGCGATTGTCAGTCTTGGCACTGACACTTTGCGCAAGCCACGCTGGCCTCCTACACCGGGATGGGCGCCTCGCAGGCCCCAACCGTGTCGGGCGCATGACTGCTCGCCGCGAGGGTTGTGCGGCTCTCAGAGTGGCAAAGCGCAGTGTCACGGAACGGCCGAAGGCCTCGTCAACGGATATGCGAGACACGCCTTCGGACTCCTGGGCTTACCGCGCTCGCACGTGCCCCCGTCCTAGTCGCCGGGAGCCCCGCCCGCCATGTCGGCGGATCGTTCGAGCGCTGATGCGACGGCTTCGAACTCGCCCAAGGCGGCCGTCAAGTCTTCGACGATCTCGCGGGCGATCACCTCAGGCGCTGGCAGGTTATCCAGGTCCTCGAGCGACTCGTCGCGGAGCCAGGTGATGTCGAGGTTGACCTTATCGCGGGCGATCAACTCGTCGTACGTGAAGGATCGGAATCGTCCGGACTCCACACGCTCTGCGCGGGCCTTGCCCGACAGGTAACAGTCGACGAACTCGTCAAGATGCTCACGGCGCAGAGGATTCTGCTTCAGGGTGAAGTGCTGGTTGGTCCGCAGGTCGTACACCCAAAGCCGCTCGGTCCAGGGTCGCTCGCTGGCCGGTTTCTTGTCGAAGAACAGCACGTTAGCCTTCACGCCCTGGGCATAGAAGATTCCCGTCGGCAAACGAAGCAGCGTGTGCACATCGAAGTCGCTGAGGAGCTTGCGGCGAAGCGTCTCCCCCACGCCGCCCTCGAACAGCACGTTGTCCGGCACGACGACGGCGGCACGGCCGTTGATGTCGAGAATCGTCGCGATGTGCTGGACAAAGTTCAACTGCTTGTTGGCCGTGGTCACGACGAAGTCGGGTCGTTCGATCTCCCGATCCTCGCGTGCCTCACGCCCATCCGCACCGACCATGGTGATCGATGACTTGCGGCCGAACGGCGGATTCGACAGCACTACCGACCACCTGGTGCCAGGATCGGCGAGCAGCGAGTCCTTGACCTCGATGAGGCTGTCGCCGTTTGGGCGACCGATGCCGTGCAACAGCAGGTTCATGGCCGCAAGTCGCGCGGTGCCGTCTACCAACTCGACCCCGTGCACGAAGTCGTCGCGGAGATGGTTCCGTTCGGTGGGAGTGAGGCTCTCCGCATCACGTGCCGCATGTTCGTGCGCGACCAGAAGGAACCCTCCCGTGCCCGCGGCCGGATCGACGACTGAGTCCTTTGCGGATGGGTCGATGCAGTCGACGATCGCCTGGATCAGGGGTCTCGGAGTGAAGTACTGCCCGGCACCGGACTTGATGTCCTCGGCACCTTTGCTGAGCAGCTCCTCGTAGGCGTCGCCCTTGATATCGACGCCGGCCGCGGACCAGTTCTCCTTGTCGATCAGGTCGACGATCAGCCTCTTCAGCTTCGCCGGATCCTGGATCCGGTTCTGCGCCTTTCGGAAGACCACGCCGAGCGTTCCGGGCTGACGGGCAAGCTGCTCAAGGATGTGCCGGTACGTGTTCTCGAGCTCGTCCCCATCAGAGTCGAGCAACTTCTGCCACGAGCATTCGGGTGGGACTATCTGCTCCGGCTTGAGCGGACGCGTCTCGCGCTCGTGCGCCATCTTCAAGAACAGGAGATAAGTCAACTGCTCGGTGTACTCGATCGTCGACACTCCGTCATCGCGGAGCACGTTGCAGTAGGACCACAGCTTGTCGACGAGTTGCCGCGCGTCAGACACTTGCCAGCCCTTCCTTTGCGGGCAGGTCCGGCGTGTGCACGGCGAGTTGCCCACTGCAGGCTGCGGCGAGCAAGCTCCGCTGGAGAGAACGGGCCCGCACGAGTGTGACCTCAGCCGCGACGCTCAGCCGGTGGAGCGCGTCGAGGGTGGCTCGATACCTGTCCATGATCTCCAGTTGCTCGACACGGCCCGGGAGGGGAATCGCAAGACGCCTGACGTCTTCGAGATTTAAGGTCTTTCGCGCCACCTCATGCGCCTGACGGTTCAACAAGCGCTGAATCTCGGGCGCGGAGAGGATCGTCGAAACAAAGTCCGGCTGCGCATCAGGAGCAAGAGGTAACACGCCAACCGCGCGAGCCACGTTTGCTCCGGCGAGCTCTGGCGGGACAACTGCCGTGCGCCCTATGGTGCCGACAAGGCTCAGGAGCACCTCTCCACCGGTTACGAAAGTGCGTTGGAATCGGCCGGCAATTGCCGGCGAGATTCGCTTCATCGCGGTTGCGTCGATGCGCCCATCCTGCAGGTCACCGACGCGAATCAGAGGAACACCATCGTCTACATGTGGGCCCGGTACCAGGACGCCATACGCGATCTTTCGATTCGGCTCTGCGAGGTCGCCGAGTTGGACCTCGACCGATGACGCTCGCGCCTCCGCCAGGGCCGACTGCGCCGCGGTGTCACGCAAGCGCGACAGTCGACGTACTGCTTGCTCGGTGAGTCGCTGCGCCGCGTCTAGGCGGGACAGCTGGTCCTCGAGAATCTCGATAATTCGCAACTGCTCGTCGATCGGCGGAATGACAAGCTTCTCGGCCAGCAAGCGCTTCGTTTCGATCGAGGCAACCGTGGTCCCGGCCTTGCGACACCGCCTCAGCAGGCCTTGCTCTCGACTACGCAAGACCCAGGCGATCCACCGAGGGTCGACGCCATCCCATGGCACCAAGGCCCTCATGTCTTGATTAAGCGTTGTCTCAATCGGAACAACCGCGATCGGAAGGGTCCGCTCCAAGATTCCTGAACGAACAACCAGTGCAACCGAACCAGCAGGCACTCGACGAACAGCTGACCCGGTGACTGCCGCCTCGGTAATGCGATCTTGCGTCGAACAGACAACATCCCCGCCCATATCCTTCGGCGAGAGCCAAGGAATCGTGCCCTGCGCCCAGAAGTCGGGACGCGCCTTGCTCGGCGTGCCCCCTCCGTACCATGTGCCAAGGTCCGCGAGTGCAACCTCCCGCCAGTCCTCCGGAAGTGGCGTCATGCCGTCAGTGCCGCATTGAGTTGCAGCAGATAGGTCGAGGCTTCGATTCCCAAGTCGCGCAGCGCGCCATCCACCCCGCCCCGTTCCGCGAACGGTGCGTTGTCCAGATCATCGGCGCTCACGCCGGCCGAGGTTGCGACGACGTCGGCGATCTTGTCGAGCCACCAGCGCTCGCGGTCGGTGAAGCTCACGCCGGCCTGTTCCTGCTGCGCGAGCCAAGACGCATAGCGCTCGCGAACCTTGTCGGCGTACGGCACGAGTTCGTCCTCGCTGCCGAGCGTGAACCGGACCAGTGACACCAAGTCGGTGACGGTGTGCCGGTCGGCGTGGCGTACTCGGTCGACATCGATCGCCTCGTACGCGCTCCAGATCAGGTCCGGCGTCCAGTTGTACGGCGGACGCTTGATGCGTTCGGCGAGCTCTCGCAGCTCGTCGAAGGAGACGCGGCCGGATTGCGGCTGCTCGTAGAGAACGTGAAGCGCAGCGATTTCGTCGCGGTGCTCGTTGAGGTACGCGGCCCAGGACGTAACCACAGACCGGGCGCGATCACTGTCGACCACGCCGTGCGCATCGAGCAGCACGTCGACGCTGACCTCGTCGATGACCTGGTCGTGCGTGGCCCGAAGGTCGAGGATCCGCTGTCGGAGCGCCGGGTTCGCGGCGACCGGGCGTACCGCGTCGTCGATGAGCCGCTGGCGAACCACGTCGGGTCCTTCGACGGGTGCGGCGTCGATTGCTTGTGCTTGTTCGTCGGGATCGACCGCGGCGACGAGCCGTCGTACGACGTCCTTGAGCGGCTCGCCAGCGACCGCGTCCAGCTCTTCGCGCTCGGCGGGACTCAGCTGGAGCTCGAGCTTGGCAAGCCGGGATGCAAGAGTCGCGGTCTCGTCCTCGGTAAGGGTGAGCGCGGCTGCCTTGTCGAGGAGCTTCTTCAGCGACACCGACTTCGCGCGTTCCAGCGGCGCGGCGTCGACGTAGTCGTGCTCGGTGACGCCGATCGCGTCGACTAGGACGAACCGGGTCTTGGTCTCGGCGTCCGGGGTGACGGCCTGAAAGTCCGACGGCGAGATGGTGCGGGCGCCGCGGCCCTTCATCTGCTCGAAGTACGAGGCGGACTGCACGTCGCGCAGGAAGAACACGCACTCCAGCGGTTTGACGTCGGTGCCGGTCGCGATCATGTCGACGGTGACCGCGATCCGCAGCGTCGGCGACGTCCGGAACTCCTGCAGCAGCTGCTTCGGGTCGCGGCGGGAGTTGTAGGTGATCTTGGCGGCGAAGTCGTTGCCCTTGCCGAACACCTCCCGGGCGAGCGTGACGACCTGCTCGGCGTGGTTGTCGTCCTTGCAGAAGATCAGCGTCTTGGGCACGGTCGATCGACCGGGGAAGATCTCGGTGTACAGCCGGTCGCGGAACGTCTCGAGAACGAGCCGGATCTGCTCGATCGAGGTGACCGCGCGATCGAGCTGGGTGGCGCTGTACGTGAGGTCGTCCTCGAGCGTCTCGTACCGCTCGACCCGGGTACGCCGGTCGCGGACCGGGACGACGGTGCCGGCGTCGACCGTCGAGCCCTGCTCAGTTATCTGGGTCTTGATCCGGTAGACGTCGAAGTCGACGTTGACGTTGTCGGCCACGGACTGCGGATAGGTGTACTCGGAGACCAGGTTCTGCCGAAAGAACCCGAAGGTCTGCTTCACCGGAGTCGCGGTCAGCCCGACGATATGCGCGTCGAAGTACTCGAGCACGCCGCGCCACACGCCATAGATCGATCGGTGCGCCTCGTCGACGATCACCAGGTCGAACGCCTCGGGTGGCATCTGCGCGTTGTAGCCGACCTCGACCGGCCGGTCGGGCGTGTAGGTGTCGAGGTTCGGGTCGTCGGTGTCGGCAACCTGCTCACCGCGCAGCGCGGCGTACACGCGCTGGATCGTCGAGATCACCACGTGGGAAGAGTCGACCATGCCGGCGCCGGTGAGCTTGTCGGCGTTGTAGAGCTCGGTGAACCGGCGGCCGTCGTCAGGGGTCGCGTAGTTCTGGAACTCGCGCAGCGTCTGGTCGCCGAGGTTGTTGCGGTCGACGAGGAACAGCACGCGACGGAATCCGGCATGCTTGAGCAGCCGGTAGCTCTCGGTCACCGCGGTGTAGGTCTTGCCGGCCCCGGTCGCCATCTGGACGAGTGATCGGTCGAATCGCTGCTCGGCGAGGCTTCGCTCGATGCCGAGGACCGCTTCGATCTGTGCCGGCCGAAGCCCCTCTGTGTGGAGGTCGGGCATGTGCGCGACCTTGGCGCGCCAGGTCGGGGCGGCCGGCTTGTCGTCGGCGTCGCGCATGATCCGGGCGAGGGTCTCCGGGCGCGGGAAGTTGAAGATACGCCGGGCGCGCGGCGCGGGATCGAAGCCGTTGGTGAAGTGTGTCTCTGACCCGGACGCCTCGAAGATGAACGGCAGCCGGCCGTCGGTGGTCAGCGCCTTGAGCCGAACCTCGGCCGGTAGCCCGTCGGCGTACATCGCCGACTGCCACTCGACCCCCGACAGTGTCGTGCCTTCGGGCTTGGCCTCTATCGCGCCGACCGACTTCTGGTCGACATAGAGCAGGTAGTCGACCCGACCGTGACCAGCGGCCATGATCACTTCACGGACTGCAACGCCCTGGCTGGCGAACAAGTTCAGCTCAGCGCGATCTTGCACATGCCAGCCGGCGTCGGCGAGTTGCCGGTCGATCAGCACCCGAGCCCGCTGCTCAGCGGTCAAGTGCCGGTCCTCCACTCGAAGGAATCTAGCCGCGCTCGTGGCGTTTGTGGACCGTCCCCGTGGTGCTGCGCGTACGGCTCAATGCCATTCCGGGACCGCGGCTCACCCCGCTGCTTGGACTGGCGAAGACGGCGAGCACCGAGGCGGCAGCCGCGATCGTGTTATTCGCCCACGACGTCGGCACGACTGGGTAGGAAGGCGCGGATGACACTTCGTCTTGCCGTGACACCATTCGCGTCGCGTGCGATCAGCCCCATCGCGGAAAGGGTATTTAAGTCGCGTGTCACTGTCTTGCTGCCCTTGCCGGCGTATGCAGTTGCGACCCGCACGCTGAGCTTCGGAATGTCGGCGCGTCGGACTGGCTGTCCGTCCGGCAGATCCAGGACAACGTGCTTCTGTCGGCGAGCAGAGGGGGTGTCGTTGTCACGAAACCGCTCATGAACGTAGTTCTCCCAGGTAACCGCCATCTGCTCTTCTCGGACGACTCCCAGTTGCAGACGCAGCTCATCGACAAACCCACGCAGCGCGTAGTGGATGAAGTCATCACAGGAATACGGCGGCTTACTTGTCTTCGCGAGTTCGCGGTAGTACTGCTCGCGCGTGCGGTTGTAGTGATCAGATAGTAGGTGGGCGACCGGAACTGGCACGCCAGCCTGTATCAGCAACTGAAACTCAATTAGCCGGGCGGTACGCCCGTTGCCATCGCCGAAGGGGTGGATCCACGCGATGTAAAGGTGCGCCATGATCGCGCGGATCATCGCGTATGTGAATCGCAACTCTGGATCTGGCGCACGCAAGGTTCCTAGCCAGTGGCACATCTCCTCAAGGAGGTACTCACAGTCCTCGGCTGGAGCGCCGCGGTAAGTCAGCACACCGACGCTGTGCTTTCTCACCTCGCCCGGAACGACATCGGGCCCAACATCCAGATTTTCAAGGACCTGACGGTTGAACCACTTGATGCGGTCGGGCGTCAGGACCATTGCGTCGCCAGAGTCCATCTCCGCCAAGATGCTGTTGCAGGCCGCGACGATGTTGTCGATCTCCTGGGTGAGGTAGCTCTGGGAGCCCGGCAACTCAAGTTGGCCTCGCACACGCGCCAAGACCTCCTCCTCACTAAGGGTGTTTCCCTCGATGGCCGCAGTGCCGTGCACGCCTTTGCTCAGATAGACCTCGTGAAGCAGTCGGGCGACCTCCGGCCGCAAGGGCACGCCGGCAACGTGATTCGTCTTGGAGTCAGCCTCTCCGAGCAGCAGCCACGTTCGGAAGGAAAGCTTGGAGATGTCGCAGGTGAAGGTGATCCAGGGGTGTGACCCTTCATATGACCGCATATGCGTCCTCACAGATGGATCTATTTATGCAGGTCAGAAGCCATATTGATGATTTCATGTTGATTTTTGTCCCTTGTTGTGTCCATACTAATGCCCACTCCAGAGATCGTCATCATGACTCCACACTTGAGCCGAGGCCCGATGGAATCACACTGTGGCCGCCGCGGACGGGACGCATTTCCCTGCGGTGCACACGGCGCTCCCGGAGAAGCGATTGCGAGCGGCGACGGATTCGTCTGGCTACGCGCTCGCCGCCGATCGAGCCTGCACAAGGCAGCCCCGTGCCCCACTCATCCGCCGTCCGCCGCCACGCCATGAGGGAACAAACATGATCCTGCATCCCGTCATCTCCGAGAACGTCCGCGCCGTCGGGTACGACCCGCGAGGCCGAATCCTCCGCGTCGCCTTCCTCAGCGGCGGCACGTACGACTACTACGGGGTCGCCTCGAGCCTCTACGAGCAGATGCTCTTACCTAACCCGTGGCGGCGCGTCGGCCGGCTCGTCAGAAGCCACGCCTACCTAAGGGTCGCGTGACCCAACCGCAGGAAACCGCAAGGAGGACTACTTGTTCCTGTACAACTCCCAGGGCACGGCGATCGCGTATCGCCGGTCCGTAGATGACCGCTGGCTGTGGGACACCCAGGGACAGTGGCTTGGATGGTTTCCTTGGGGTGACGCAGAGGCGTACACCAAGAGTGGCAAGTATCTCGGCACCGTCGTCGGCAATCGCCTCTTTCGCAGGAGCAACCCGACGTATCGCGGCTACCCGGGCTATCCGGGCTATCCCGGGTACGCGGGCTACCCAGGCTATGGCGGCTACGCCGGCTATTGCTCGATCCCATCCGGCTTCAGAGACCTCGACATCTTCAACTGAAGCTTCCGGTGCCGACACGGTCACCATGAATCCGACGACGCAACTAATCCTGTCGTCGTCGGGTGCCACGATCCATCGATGGCGCAGAGGTGGACGGGCTGGTGCCTTGGAGGAACATCTTCAAGCCCTGGTGGCGGTGGACGATGACCGCTTTGCGTCCGGCAGTACCGACACCGTGTGCTGGCCGTGGCGGAACGGCATGATGTGGTCGGCGTCGCCACGCAAACCGCGTACGGTTCCGACGCTCTTTCAGGGCTCGGCTGATGCTTAGACAGGTGAAACAGCCGACGGAGCCAGCGGATCGATCGGAGGTTGCTTCGACCGTGCGATTCTCTGTCCCAGCTTGTAAGCGACGAACCCAAGGCCGGCGGCAGCGGCGACCGGCGCGGCCGCTACTGCCATAGTCCCGGCGGCCATGCCACCTCCAAAGAGGCTGCCTACTGTGGCAAGGCCAGACGTGATGCCGGCGCCGCTGAGTCCCGCGACACCGAGGCTGCTGACCGCGGTCAGGCCTGCGGCCGTACCCGCGGCGCCGCCGACGACCGAGGCACGTCGACCGATCTTGCGCGCGTCTCGCTCGTCATCAGGCAAGGTGTCGTCGTCCTTCAGCGCGACGTTCATGATCAGCGCGCTTGCTGCTGCAGGAGCTGCTCCGATTACAGCCAGCCCAGCAACAGCACCACCGCCGACAACGCCGCCGACGGTGGCCAGACCCGACATGATGCCCGGGCCGCTCACGCCGGCTGCGGCGCCAACCGCACCGACAAGCCCGATGCCTCCCGAAGCCGCGGTCGCTGTCGCGGCGCTTACGCCACCTACTGCGAACACTCCATTCACCTGAGCGCTCGCGTGCTTGTCTGTGACACACCATCGAGCGAAGTGCTCACAGTTGTTGTTGACGACGTTGTAGCCACACTCGCCAAGTCGAGACTCCGCACGGGCAACGGCTTCGTCGCGGTCGACGCGTCGGGCGTAGACCCGGACCTGCAACTGCCCACCGTCGATGAACTCGTCCATCGAGCACCGGCAGACGCACGCTGTCATCTTTGAGCCGCCCGGCTCGCCCGAGAAGTGGATGACGGTCCCGTCACCGACGTCAATACCGTGATGCGTGTACCGCCAGGGCCGCTCCACAAAGATGTGATCGCCTCGTGCCATGTCCCTTAGACCTCCAGAGCGCCTAGGGGTTACGGTCGCACGCCCTTCAGACCAATTCCGCCCGGCGCCGCTCGCGTACAAGGGTCCCGCAAGTAACGCGAGCCACATGAGCCACTGACGACACCGAACCTTCAGCCGCGATCGTTTGCTGCTTCGTCCCAGGTTTCCGCTAGGTCGGCAAGGACCTTTTCCGCTACCGGCAAGCTGCCCAAGTGGCTCTCCCCCGGCAACACCAACAGCTCGGCGTCGGGTAGCAGCGACACCATGTGCTGGCCGTGGCGGAACGGGATGATGTGGTCGGCGTCGCCGTGCCACCAGCGCACCGGAATCTTCACGTCCCGCACCGAGAATCCCCACTCGCGCCCGAACAAGCCCAAGTCATACACCGCCGCGTGCAGCCGGCCGGAGTTGAAGATGTCGTCGAGCATCATCGTGCGGATCTCGGGCCGGTTCAGCACCCGCCGGTCACCCTCCGGCGACACCCGCGCGTACGCCATGATCGCCGGCACCCCGAGCGGCCGCAGCGCGTGGACGAGCGTCGACACCGTGAACGCCAGCGGCGTGCGCAGATGCACGAGCAGCGGCTGCAGCTGCGCGGTCAGCTTCACCGGACCACCCTCGGCGGCCTCATCACCAACCGACGGCGCCACGCCACCGAGCACCGCCGCCGCCTTCACCCGCGGATACAGCGCGTACGCCGACGCCAGCACGTAGGGCCCGCCGCCGGACAGCCCGACCATCGCGAACTCCCCGATGCCCAGCAGGTCGACGACCACCTCCAGGTCGGTCGCGAACTCGAGGATGTTGTCGTACTGGTACGGCGTGGAGTGCCCGCAGCCCGGCCGGTCGATCGCGATCAGCCGCAGGTTCGTCTCCTGCGCGGCGATCCGCGCCTCCTGCGGGATCTGCCGGCGCCCACCCGGCGTCCCGTGCAGCCACACCACCGGCCGGCCGCCGGGGTTGCCGTACTCCGCGAACGACATCTTGCGGCCGTCGGGCAGATACGCGTTGCCCTCCAGGCGAGGAGACGTCAGCGCCACGCGACTACTCCCCGCTCGCGATCGCCGACTCCTGATACCCCGCATGCACCCAGCGCAGGAACCGCTCGACACCGCGGATGACGTGCGCGCCGCGCACCGAGTGGAAGACGTCGAAGCCGTGCTGCGTGCCCGGCAGCTCCGCGTAGACCACCGGCTCCTTGTTCACCTCGCGCAGCTGCCGGACCAGCTCGCGCGCCTCCGCGACCGGTACGAGCGAGTCGTGCGTGCCGTGGATGACGAAGAACGGCGGCGCGTCCGGGCGCACGTGCAGCAACGCGGTCGCGCTGTTGTAGCGCTCTTCGTCGCGACCACCGAACATCACCGATCGCAGGAACCAGTCCAGCCGTTGCTTGCCCGCCCGCGTGCCGAGCGTGTTCGCGATGTCGTACACGCCGTAGAACGGCACGCACGCCTGCACGGAGGTGTCGGCGTCCTCGAACCCCGGCTGCAGGCCCGGCTCGCCCGCGGTCAGCCCGAGCATCGCCGCGAGGTGACCGCCGGCCGAGCCGCCGGTGACGGTAATAAAGGAAGGGTCGCCGCCGTACTCAGCGATGTTGGCGCGCGTCCACGCGACCGCCCGCTTCAGCGCGACCATGTGCTCCGGCCACTTCGCCTTCGGCGACAGCGGGTAGTTCGGCGCGACGCACACGAAGTCACGCGCCGCGAGATGGTTCATCAGCGGAATGCCTTGCTGGTTCTTCTGGCTGACGATCCACGCGCCACCGTGCACCTGGATGACGACCGGCAGCTTTTCCCCGCCCGCACGCGGCGTATAGATGTCGAGCTTGTGCCGGAACTTCCCGTCACCGACGTAGTCGATGTCCGCGGTACGACGGACGCGCGGCTCCTTGATGTCCCACGGCCGCAGCACCGTCTTCCACGGCGTCGCCAGGTCCGACTTGGTCGGCGGACCGTCGAGCCGCGACAGGTAGTCCGCACCGAGTCCCTCCGCGAGCGCGGTCTCGACGACCCCGCCGGCCTGCATGCCCTCGCGGATCATCTTCGCCAGGCCCGCCGCGGACAGCGCGTTGAGTCCCAGCGCGAGCCGGTCGGTCGGGGTGAGCCCACCGCGCAACCGACGACCGGCGACGTACGCCGCGCTGCCGGCGACCGTGATGCCGAGGTTCTGCGGGGCGAGCTCGCTGGTCAGCCACGCACCGAAGAAGCTCGGGATCGCGAGCGGGTTCGCACCCTTCGCCGGGCGCAGCGCATTGGCGGTCAGCGCAACCCCGAGCGCGGACGCGCGCAGGAACCGCCGGGACATCTGAGCATTCTCGCAGTACGACGCTGCGCGGCTTCGCCATCGGGGTCCTTGACGTCTGACGCCGATATCGCGTTCGCGGTCACGCATTGACGAGGACGACGGGCCACCCGGCGAAGCGTGCGAACTCGCGTCCGCAAGGCCGCGCAGCAAGCTGTGGATTACCGAATCCGTCGCGTGAAGCTGTGGATAAGTTTTTCGTTATTTTGCAACGATTTTTTGACGCTCAGGGCTTGATTTCTGTCGGTCGCTGTCGCTAGTATTCGAACGCTTGTTCGAGTAGGGAGGGCGAATGATCGGCGGTGCTGCAACGAGCGAGACGCTCGCAGCGGCCAAGGCTGCCGTCACCACCGACCCACACGCGTTGCCCGACGAACCACTCCTCGAAGCGCTTGAAGAGCTGATCGACGCCCGGCGGCTGCTCGACGTCGCCATCGCCCGGTACCTCGCGGTCGTCGACGTACGCGACGCGACGATCGAGCCGTACGGCCGGGGCACCCGCGCCTGGCTGATCGAGGACAAGCACCTGCCCGCAACGAGCGCCGGGCGGCTGCTCAAGGTGTCGCGGCAGCTGTCCATCCATCCCGTGATGGAAGAGGCGCTGACCGCCGGCGACATCTCGATCGAGCACGCCGCGCCGATCCTGCGAACCCTCGCGAAGCTCTCCCCCGCCGACCGCGAGGTCGACGAGAAGATCCTCGTCGAGGCGGCGAAGGACGTCGACCCCGACGCGTTGCGGTCGCTGTGCCAGGCGACCGAGGAAGCCGCCTGCACCAACGAAGAGGCGGACGCGCGCCGGGAACGGCTGCACGGCACCCGCTACCTCCACCTGTCCAACACGTTCGACGGGATGGTCCGCATCGAGGGCATGCTCGAGCCCGAAGCCGGAGCAGCCGTGATCGCCGCGATCGAACCGCTCGCCCAGAAGCTCGGACCCGAAGACGACCGCACCGCACCGCAGCGGCGTGCGGACGCGCTGGCAACGTTGGCAGGAGCGGCAGCGGGATTCGACGACCTGCTCCCCGACTTCAACGGCGACCGTCCGCACATCGACGTGAGAGCCAACTACGAGACGCTGGTCGACGACCTCGAGCGGCACGCGGCGTACGACCCGGCTGGCGCGCCCACCGTCAACGGGATTCGGGTCACCCCCGAGACCGCGCGCCGGCTTTGCTGTGATGCCGAAATCCTGCCGGTCGTCATGAACAGCAACTCCGAGGTGCTCGACATCGGTAGGGCCACCAGGATCTGGCCGAAGGCCATCCGCAAGGCCCTGCAGATCGAGGACGGCGGCTGCGGCTGGCCCGGTTGCCAGATGCCGCTGTGGGCCTGCCGCATCCATCACCTCCTCTACTGGTTCTACGGCGGACCCACCAGCAAGGCCAACGGAGTGCACCTCTGCCGGTTCCACCACTGGCTGGTCCACCACCGGAAATGGAAGATCTGGCGAGACGAGGTCACGCGCAAGATCCGCGTCGCCCGCACGTAGAACCTGAGCCGACCGCGATACTCGCCGAATGGGGCTGCGATACGCCTACGTCGTCGGGGGCTCCATCGTGCTCGCCGCTTTGGCCGGGTGAGGCGTCGGCTCGATCCAGCACCAGGACTGCGAGCACTCCTGCCCTGCGCAAGGTCCGTGCCCGACTCCACCTGACTGCCTGCGAAATCACTTCCACTGGCCGGGCGCCATCGCGATCGGCATCATCGCCGCGATCGTGTTCATCGGGATCGGCGCGCGCCTCGTACACGGGAGCCGCAGCCAGTAGGCGGCACTCACAGCGAAGTGCCAGGCACGGTTCAGGTTGCACCCATCTCCAGAAGCCAGCCTGGTCGTCGTGAACACAGCCGAGCGACTCGCCGCGGCCGAGCGGCGCGACGCCATGCAGCGTCGCGTCCGCACTGTCACCACCCGTACGACGGTCGGCGCCGTGGTCGGAGCCGGCGCGCTGACGGCGATCCTCGCCGGCTGCGGCGCGTCCACGCCAACCAACACGGGGACGTCGACCTCGACGAACACGTCGTCGCAGACCTCGACCAGCACGTCGACCGGCACCTCGAACACGGTCCCGCAGTCGCTCACGTCGAGGACCACAAACTCCAGCGGCAGCACGTTGACGAGCAGCTCATCCTCCGGTGGCTCGTCCTCGGGTGGCTCAGTGACGACAACCGGCGGGAGCTGACGGTGCGCTCGCTCTAGGCTTTCGCCATGCCCGTGGACGTCCGCACGGAGATCGAGATCGACCGGCCGCGTGACGAGGTCGCGCGCTACGCCGCCGACCCGGACAACGCCCCCGCCTGGTACGACAACATCAAGTCGGTCGAGTGGAGGACGCCGAAGCCGCTGGCCGTCGGATCACGCGTCGCGTTCGTCGCGCACTTCCTCGGCCGCCGTCTCGCCTACACCTACGAGTTCCGTGAGCTCGTGCCCGGCGAGCGCCTCGTCATGAGCACCAGCGAAGGTCCGTTCCCGATGGAGACCACCTACACCTGGCGAGAGCAGCCCGGCGGCAAGACCCTGATGACGTTGCAGAACCGCGGCGAGCCGGCCGGCTTCTCCAAGCTCGCCGGCCCGGTGATGGCGAGTGCGATGCGGCGCGCCAACAGCAAGGACCTGGCTCGCCTCAAGGAGATCCTGGAGTCCGCAACCGGCTGACGCCGAGCTCCGCCGAGCCAAAGAGCCAGCAGAGCCGGGAAAGCCGAGAAAGTAAGGACCGGCGCAAACCGACGGCACGATCCGTGCGAGCATCCCCGCATGCGCGCAGCGGTCACCCTTCACATGAACGCCACTCCGGACAAGGTCTGGGGACTCGTCACCGACATCACGAAGATGGGCGAGTACAGCCCGGAGGTCGTCGAGGCCGAGTGGCTCGGAGGAGCGACCGGCCCGGCAGTCGGCGCGCGCTACCGCGGCCACGTCAAGCGCAACGAGAAGTGGCCGGTCCTCTACTGGACGACCTGCGAGATCACCGAGTGCAAGCCGGGTGAGGTGTTCGAGTTCGCCGTCGTCTTCGGCAACCGCAAGGCCAACGTCTGGCGCTACGAGTTCCGCGCGGCGAGCGACGGCACCGACGTCACCGAGTCCTACGACCTGGGCGACAACCTCTTCACCAAGATCTGGTACCCGCTCGGCGGCTTCCTTCGCGATCGCCGCAACCAGCGCGACATGCTGCGCACCCTCGAGCGAGTGAAGGCGGTCGCCGAAGCCGCCTAGCGCGCGGCGAGCGCGTCGGTCAGCAGGCTGACCAGCGTCTCCAGCCGTACGTCGATGTCGCTCACCTCGACGTCCTCGGCGTCGAGCGCCCGCGCCGCGAGGCTCGCCTTCGCACCGATCAGGTCCGCGACCCGCGCATCCACGGTCTGCGCCGCGATGATCCGCCACGCGGTGACCGGCTGGTCCTGGCCGATCCGGTGCACCCGGTCGATCGCCTGCGTCTGCTCCGCAGCCGTCCACGACAGCTCCGCGAGCACGACGTTCGACGACACCTGCAGGTTGATCCCGACACCGGCAGCGGTGAGCGAGCACACGATGATCTGTACGTCGTCGTCGTTGACGAACGCGTCGATGTTCGCCGTCCGCTTCTTCGCGGTCTGGTTGCCGCGGATCGAGGCGAAGCCGATCCCGCGCTTGGTGAACAGCGCCTCGGCGGTGTCCATCACGTCGATGTGCTTGGCGAAGAACACGACCTTGCCGGCGTTGCGCGACAGCTGCGCCGCGTAGTCGGCGGCGAGCTCGGCCTTCGCCTGCCCGATCCGCCGCATCATCGAGAAGACGTTCTCGCCTGAGCTGTCGTCGTTCTCATCCGAGTTGCGCAGCTCCCGCGCGCACACCGACCGCACCACCGCGAGGTCGACGCCCACGACGGCGTCGCCGTCCTTGCGCGCCGCGATCGCGCTGTCGTAACGCTTCACCAGCCGCGCCACCAGCTTCTTCTCCGCCGCCCGGACCGACGTCCCCGCCGCACCTTCGAGCTCCACCGGCACGTCGGCGATCCGCCGTGCCGGGATGTCCTTCGCCACGTCGACCTTGCGCCGGCGTACGACGCCCATCTCGATCACCGAGTCGCGCGCCAGCGGGTAGAAGCCGGGATCGACCGGCGTCGTGCCGTTCGCCTCGAGCGACTGCATCAGGTCGGGGCTGACCTCGCCGTCGGCGATCCAGCCGAGGAACTCCCAGATCGCCAGGAAGTCCTCGATGTCGTTGATCAGCGGCGTGCCGGTCAGCGCCATCAGCAGCGCCCGCGGCGTGCGCTCACGGATCTTGCGCGACAGGTCGAGCACGTTCTTCGACCGTTGCGAGGTCTTGTTCTTGATGAAGTGCGCCTCGTCGACGACCATCCCGCGGAAGCCGAACTTGCCCAGCCACCCGACGTGGCGCCCGAGGATGTCGTAGTTGACGACGACGATGTCGCAGAACGCGTCCACCGTCTCGCCGTCACCGTGGATGACCGTCGCGGGGTGGTCCGGCGTCCACATCGCGGCTTCCCGCGCCCAGCTCGTCTTCACAACGTTCGGTACGACGACCAGCAGCGGGAACGCTCCCGCCGCCTTCGCCGCGAGCAACGCCTGCGCGGTCTTGCCGAGCCCGGGCTCGTCGGCCAGCAGGAACGACCGGTGGCCTTCCTTCGCCTTCTCGATCACCTGCGCCTGGTGCGGCATCAGGTCCAGCCCCGGCGCGACATGAAGATGGCTCGGCGGCGGCAACGTCATGCACGACCGCGCGTCGACGGTCGACTGCTCGAACGCCCGCAGCAGCGGCTTGATCAGCTCCCAGTCGATCAGCAGCCGCGGCCGCGGCTTGGGTGGCGCCGCGGCGGAGAAGTCAGGGGCAAGGAACGGGTTGGCAAGGCTTCGCGCGACCGCCGACTGCGGCACGACCTGGCGCTCCCGCTCCGAGACCGGCTCCGGCGCCGGTGCGCTTGCCTCGCTCTCGGGCGCGACTGCGAGGCCGGCCTTGGCGCGCAACGCGCGGACCGCGTCCGCCGTACCCGGAAGCATCGGCGCACCGTCGGCCAGCAACGCGAACAGCGTCTGGTCGCGGGCGGCGACCCGGGCGAGGCTAGCCGCGAGACCCTCGACCCGCTTCTGCATCGCGGCGCGGGCGGCCGGGCTCATCGGAGCGGTGTTGGCCTCCACCCGCTGCTCGCGGAGCAGCAAGGCGGCCGCCTGGAACTCCGCCCGCATCGACGGCGTCACCCGGGCGCGGCCGAGGTTGGCGGCCGCGATCGCGAGGACCGCGAGCGGCCCCTGCTCCTGCAGCCGGGGCGTCGCAGCTCGCCGCTGCGGCTGGTGGCGGCGCGGGGAATCGCCCGCACTGCGTTGTGCCTGACGTGGCTGCGCGCGCTGGGCCGGCGCCTCTCCCTCTTGGGGCGGCACCGGGACACCGCCGCGCGTACGGCGGCGTGACCGTGGGGGCAATCGCTCTCCTCGGTTGACCGGAAACCGAGATCGCCGGTCAGACGATGAATCTGAGCGCGTACCTGGCCGGCTTCACAGAAAAGCCGGACATCAGGCGACTTGCTCGCGCTCCGCCATCCTACTCGCGCCGGGCGATCTTCGCTTTGGCGGCCACTGCGTACGGCGTGTTGCCCGACACGCCGCAGTCGCCGGTCGCGAACTCGAAGACCACCTCCACGCCACCCGGCTGAGCGGCCTGAATGACCCGAAGTAGCCATGCGCTGATGTGACGAAGGCGCCGATTGCATCAATCAGGAACTCTGCTGACCGAAGGGGTCATCGTGCGCATCCGCCCGATCGTCACCACCGGCGTCGCCGCCGGTGTCGCTGCGGCCCTCGCGGTCGCCACCTCGGCAACGGCGCTCGCCGCCACCGACTCGCACCACTCGACGCACAAGCACCCCGTCGCGGCGCTGCACCTGTCCACGGCGAAGCCCGCCGTCGGCAGCAAGGTCGTCGCCGACGTCGTCGGCAGCCGCCTGCCCAAGGGCGACCGGCTGCGCAAGGCCACGATCCGCTTCGGCGACAAGACCAAGGCGATCACCCTGCACGGGCTGAAGGCGCACCCGAGCCACAAGTACGCGAAGGCCGGCAGCTACACCGTCGTTCTCACCATCGTCGACAAGCACGGCGTGAAGGTCAGCAAGTCCAAGCACGTGACGGTCCACGCCGTGCCAGGCGCCCCGAAGCCGGCAGCAGCGCTGCCGGTCCACGTGCCCGCCGGCCTGTCCCCCACGACGCTGATCTCCGCCCTCGGCCTGCCCGTCACGACACTGACGCGCGTCGCGACGATCGTCGGCATCCCCGCCGGCACGCTGAGCAGCCTTCCGGTCGGGTTCCTGCGGATGCTGCCCGCCTCCGACCTCACCGGCTCCCCGCTGCCGAGCCTGCCCGGCCTCGCGGGTCTGCCGGGCGCGGGCGACCTGGTCTCGCTGCTGACCGGCGCCCTCGGCGGGCTGCCGTTCACGCTGCCGACCAACGCCGGTCTCACCGGCACCCAGCTGATCGGCACCGTCCCGTCGACGGTGCTGTCCACCCTGCAGCTGACGTCGCTGTCGACGCTGTTCGGCATCCCCACCTCGACGCTGGCCACGCTTCCGCTGGGCGTGCTCGGGCTGCTGCCCGGCAACCTCGTGCAGTACGTCACGGGCGGGACGACTCCGCCGGGCGGCGGGACGACGCCGCCGCCGGTCTCGGTGCTGCCGCTGACCATCCCGTCCGGCCTGCTCCCGACCAGCCTCGTCTCCTCGCTCGGCCTGTCCTCGACCGCGCTGTCGACGGTGTCCTCGCTCGTGGGCATACCGACCGGCACGCTGAGCGGGCTGCCCGTCGGCTTCCTGTCGCTGCTTCCGGCCGGTGACCTCACCGGCGCCGGGCTGCCGAGCCTTCCGGGCCTCGCGAGCCTTCCGCTGGTCGGCAACCTCCTCGGGATGCTGCTCGCCGGTCTGCCGATCACGATCCCGGCGGGCACCTCACCGACGACGCTGATCTCCGCGCTGCCGACCGGGGTGCTGTCCTCGCTGCAGCTCACGACGCTGTCGACGTACTTCGGCATCGCCGGCTCGGTGCTGGGCACCCTGCCGGTCAACGTGCTGACGTTGCTGCCGAGCGGAATGCTCAACGGCCTGTAGAGCTACCGCTCGGGCTACCTGCCCGCCGTACGACGGGACTTGCTGGTCGAGGGTGACTCGCCGAGCGCGCTCAGCGCCGCGGCAAGGATGGTCGCCCGCGAGCTTTGCACGACGTCCGGAGGCAGCTGCGGAACGGCGTTGATCACCCCGAGCGCACAGGCCGCGCGCACGCCGCGCTCCGCGGAAGGCTCCGGACCGGCCAGCGAGCTCCGCATCGCCATTACCAGGGTGCGGAGGCGCTGCCCGATGTCGGGATGGTGAAGCGTCGCGGGATCACCGGCGAGCAGACCCAGCAGATCGAGATGCGTCAGGAAGAGGTCGAGGTAGGAGCTGAGCAACGCCTCGGCGTCCGGCTTGTCGCGGGCGCGGTACTCGGTGACCAACTCGCTGAGCCCTTCGATGAAAGGCCGGACGAGCTCGATCAGCAGCAGCTCTTTGGCCGGGAAGTGGTAGTACAACGCGGCTTTTGTCAGTCCTTGCTGGTCCGCGATCTGCCGCAGCGACGTGGAGTCGTAACCTTGCGTCGAGAACAGCTCGAGCGCGGTCTGCAGGATCTGCTCCCGCTTCCCGATCCGGCTCGCTTCCATCACGCCCTCAATCTTGCCTTGCGGATGCCTCGCGAGGCAGTAGCCTCCTTGCCGGGCGGCAAGTAGGGGCTACCGGCCAACGAGGGGGGCAACAGGGTGGCGCGCAGGCGCAGACGGGGGATCGTCCACGGCGATCGGCGCTTCCATGCGGTCGTCCTGAAGCTTCGCGGCCCGTGGGCGCTGTGCGACGCCGGGCGGATCGTCCTGACGCTGGAAGAGCGCTTCGACCCGGACGACCGGCTCGCCTGCCCGGACTGCGCCGCGATGACGCAGGCACAAGTCCGCTAGCGCTCTCGCCCTCCCGCGCCCCGGCGGGGCAACGGCCTGCAAGAGTGAGGGCGTCAGGAACCGCGCATCGACCGGCGGGAGCGGGGCTCGGATGAGTACGACGCCGTCGAGTGGCGAATCCGCACCGGCATCGCCGAACCGGATCGGCCCGCTGCGCTTTGTCCTCGTCTTCGGCGTCGTGTCGGGACTCGGCGACTTCGTCTACGAAGGCGCCCGCAGCATCGTCGGCCCGTACCTCGCGACCTTCGGAGCGTCCGCCGCCCTCGTCGGCGTGATCACCGGTGCCGGCGAAGCGGTCGCACTCGTGTTCCGGCTGTTCACCGGGCGGCTGTCGGACCGGACCGGCAAGCACTGGGCGATCTCCATCACCGGCTACGCGATCACGATGGTGTCGGTGCCGCTGCTCGCGGTCGCCGGCCCGTTGTGGCTGGCGTGCACGTTCATCGTCGGCGAGCGGTTCGGCAAGGCCGTCCGCACCCCCGCGCGCGACACGATGCTGGCGGAGGCGAGCGTCGACCTCGGTCGCGGCCGCGCGTTCGCGATCCACGAGGCGATGGACCAGTCCGGCGCGCTCGTCGGGCCGCTCGTGGTCGCGCTGATCCTCGCCACCCACCACGGCTACAAGACGAGCTTCGCCTGGCTCGCCGTGCCCGGTGCGCTCGCCATCTTCACGCTGTTCTATCTGCGCCGGTTGGTGCCGCAGCCGTCGGCGTACGACCCGACCGTCGATGCGCGGCAGACGAAGCCGGTCGCGTTGCGCGGCTTCTCCCGGACGTACTGGCAGTACGCCTCCTTCACCGCCGCGACGATGGCCGGCTTCTCGACCTTCGCGGTGCTCGCCTTCCATCTGCAGCACCGACACGTCGTGTCGATGGCACAGATCCCGGTGATGTACGCCGTCGCGATGGGGCTCGCCGCCGTCGGCGCGCTCGCCTCCGGCCGGGTCTACGACCGGATCGGGCTGCGCGGCCTGGTCGCGCTGCCGGTGCTCGGCGCGGTGATCCCGTTCCTGTCGTTCTCGACGCAAGCCGCGCTCGTCTGGATCGGCGCGGCGCTGTGGGGCCTGGTGATGGGCATCCACGAGTCGACGATGCGCGCGGCGGTCGCCGACCTCGTCCCGCGCGAGCGGCGCGGCGTCGGCTACGGCACGTTCACCGCGGTCTACGGACTGGCGTGGCTAGCGGGCGCGGCGTTGATCGGCGTGCTGTACGACGTGTCGATCGACTCGGCGATCACCTTCGTCGTCGTGATCCAGGCGGTGGCACTTCTCATGTTCATCCCGCTGCTCGGAGCCCGCCGCACCGCGTGAGTGATCAGCGCACGTGCTCGTCCCACTTCGCGACCCGGCGGTCCTTGCTGCCGACGACGCGGACCAGCCAGGTGCGGACGGCGGCGGCGTCGACCTCGCCGTACGCCAGCATCTCGTCGATGTCGACCCAGTCCTTCGGCCGGTCGAACAGCGCCTTGAAGATCGCGAGGTCGGTGGCCGACAGGATCGGGATCGTCGCGCCGCCGAACGGCACCTGCTCGACCCGCTCGCGGATCGCCTGGTGCAGCTCGTGCTGCGGGAAGAACACGTCGATCGGCGTCCGCTCCCAGAACACCCGCGCCTGACCGTCCCGGGCGATCTGCCGTACGTCGGCCGCGTCCCACGCCACGCCCGCCGGCAGCGCCCGCAGCACCGAGCGGCCCTGCTTGGCGCCGGCCGAGATGTTGACGTCGATGTCGACCGTCGCGCGGGGCGACTCGGTGTGGTAGCCGAGGCAGATCGCGCCGCCGAATGCGTGCTCGATGCCGGCGGCCGCGAGGCTTCGGTCGACCTCGAGGATCTTCTCGACGAACGACGTCACGACGCGAGCAGCTCACGAAACGACGGCGGCGCGGTGCGGCGCGAGCGCGGCGGCATCGCGTCGACGAGCGACAACGCGTCGGCGAGCTCCTGCGCCTGGCGGTAGTGGTCGAGCCGCGGGTCGACCGTCGACAGGCCCGCCCCGGCGACCGCCAGGATCCGGGCGAGCGTCGCGACCCCGGGCTGCTTGGTCCCGGTCTCGTACGCGCACAGCTGGCTGGCCGGGATGCCCGCGCGGCGGGCGAGCTCGGCCTGGCTCCACTCCCGCCGGCGGCGCGCGCTGCGCAGCAGCCGGCTGGCGATGGCGTCGTGCTCGTGACCTTGCACGCCGTTATCTTATCGGATAACGACAAGCGGCGACAGCCCGGCGGACGAGCGCAAATCGCTCCCAGGCCGTACCGTTGGCTGATGGGGTCACAGTGAAGCAAGTTGAGGTTGAGCGCGACGGCAAGTGGTGTCCGGGCACGATGGGCCTGTGGCGCGAGGACCCGCAGAAGGGCTGGGTCGCCACCGTTCGCTACTCGACCGGTTCCCGGACCTACACCGAGACGATCCCCGCGGATCGCCTCCGCGAGCTCCCCGACAAGTAGCTCAGCCCCGCCCGGTCGGCTGCTCTGACGCGGGCGCCGCCGCGGGCGCGCCGAGCGCCAGGATGATCTCGAAGACCGCAGCCGGGTCCTGCAGCCGGTCGCCGTACCGCGAGCGCAGCTGCCCCATCCGATAGCGCACCGTCTGCGGGTGGATGAACAGCTCCCGCGCGACGTCCTCCCGCCGGCCCTGGTGGAGCAGCCACGAGCGCAACGTCTCCGCGAGCCGGTCAGCAGTCGCCGCCGGCAGCCCGGCGAGCGGCGCCAGCACCCTCGCCCTCAGGTCGGCGACCGCCTGCGGGTCGGCCGCGAGCACGAGGCTGCCGAGGTGCTCCTCGGTGTCGACCGGCGCGATGTCGAGTGACCCGCTGTTGAGTGAGTCGGTGCCAGGCGCGGTGATCGCGAGCACCTTCGCCGCGCGGCTGAACGACGCCGCGACATCGGTCCAGGCCCGGGTCGGCCCGACGACGGCGGGCCGGTTTCGCAGCAGCTGCAACAACGAAGCGCGACTTTCCCCGACGTCCGGGACGAGCAAGGTGGTCACGTCCTCGGGCAGCCCGGCGGCGGTGACGTCGGAGGAGAGCACCAGCGTGCGGCGGTCGAGCAGACCGGCCACCGCGCTGGCCTGCACCGATGGCAGCAGCACCGCGGTCAGCGTGTGCGGCGGCGGCCAGTCGGCGCGTTCCGCGCGGTGCGTGAGCTCATCGGTGTCCGCACCCGTGACGAGCGCGCGCCCCAGTCGCTCGAGGTACTGGCTGCGAACCCGTCCGCTCGTGGCGAGCTCGTCGGTGTGGCCGGCGACGCTCGCACCGGACAGCTGGTCGATGTAGGCGAACACCAGCTCGGCGAACTGCACGACGACGGCAGGAGGGACGCCCTCCTCGACGGCCGTGGTGCCCCACTCCCGCCAGGCCACGCGCGCTCCCACCCGGTACGCCGCAGCGAGGGCGTCCATCGTCCGGCCGGCTCGCGCCTCACCCCGGCCCAGGGCGTACGCACCCTCGAGCGCCGCGGCGAGCGGCCCACCGGGCTCGAGCGTCGCGGCCGTCTCGACCAGCCGCAGGAAGGTGCCGAGCGCCATCTCGACCGCGCGGGTGATGTTCGCCCCGAGCTCGCCGCGCATCGGCTCGGCGTACTCCGCCACTTCGGCGATGACCGCATCGACGGTGTGCTCCGCCACCGCGGGCAGCTGCGCCCGCAGCCCGTCGACAACCGCGGGAGCCAGGCCGAGGACGAGCGGCCGGCCTCCCCGGTCGACCATCCAGGCTCAGCCTCCTACCGGTTCTAGCATTTCCGAACAATCTATGCGGTCACGACCACCCTGTTAGGGCAAGACACTATCTCCTCCGCAGCGTCATGCTCGTCTCATGGCGCTGATCGAGGCCCCCGCCCGCACCGCCTCCCGGCTGGCCCGGATGCTGGCCACTCCCCTGGTCCCCTCGGCGTACCTCGACCTGTTCAGCCCGCTGGCCTCCGGCGCGACGCTGCGCGCCCGGGTCATCGAGGTCCGCCCCGAGACCCGCGACGCGGTCACGCTCGTCCTCAAGCCGGGCCGCGGCTGGCAGGGCCACATTGCCGGGCAGTACGTGCGGCTCGGCGTCGACGTCGACGGGGTCCGCCACTGGCGCGCCTACTCCCTCACCGCGCCGCCGCGCCCCGACGGCCTGATCACCACGACCGTCAAGGCGATCGCCGACGGCGTGGTCAGCAACTACCTGGTACGCCGCGCGACACCCGGCTTGGTGGTCCAGCTCGACCAGGCCACCGGCGACTTCGTGCTGCCGCAGCCGCGACCCGCGAGGGCGCTGTTCCTCACCGCCGGCAGCGGCATCACCCCGGTGATGGGCATGCTGCGCGACGCCCTCGACAGTCTCGACGACCCTCTCGACGACGCGGTGCTGTTGCACTGCGCGCCGACGCGTGACGACGTCATCTTCGGCACCGAGCTTCGCCGCCTCGCTGCGACGTCGGAGCTGACGCTGATCGAGCGTCACGACGACGTCCACGGCATGCTGCGCCTCGAGCAGCTGTCCGACCTGGTGCCGGACTTCGCCGAGCGCGAGACCTGGGTCTGCGGTCCGACCGGACTGCTCGATGCCGCCGAAGCGCACTGGGCGGCGCACGGCATCAGCGACCGGCTGCACACCGAGCGGTTCCGGCCCACGGTCGTCGTCGCGGGCGAGGGCGGAACGGTCCGCTTCGAGAACAGCGACATCACCGTTGACGCCGACGGCGCCACCCCGCTGCTGACGGCCGGCGAGGCCGCCGGCGTGCTGATGCCGTCGGGGTGCCGCATGGGGATCTGCTTCGGCTGCGTCGTCCCGCTGCGGGAAGGCGCCGTCCGCGACCTTCGGACCGGCGACCTCACCACCGCGGCGCCGGGTGACGGCGTCGCGATCCAGACCTGCATCTCCGCCGCTGCCGGCGACTGCCGCATCGACCTGTGACCGTTCCGCGCGAGGAGCTCGCATGACCGCCATCCAGCACCAGCCCGACAACCCGATCGCGCACCTGAGCGACGGGGACATCGAAGAGCTGGGCCGTGAGCTCGACGAGCTGCGCGAGCAGATCGTCGGCAGCCGGGGCGAGAGCGACGCCGCCTACATCCGCAAGGTCATCGGCGCGCAACGCCGGCTCGAGCTCGGCAGCCGCGCCGTACTCCTCGCCTCGCTGTTCCCGCCGGCGTGGCTGGTCGGCACCGCCGGGCTGTCGATGGCGAAGATCCTCGAGAACATGGAGATCGGGCACAACGTCATGCACGGCCAGTGGGACTGGATGCGTGACCCGGCGATCCACTCCACGACATGGGAGTGGGACAACGCCACCCCGTCGGAGATGTGGAAGCACTCGCACAACCAGGTGCACCACAAGTACACGAACGTCCTCGGCCGCGACAACGACCTCGGCTACGGGATCATGCGCGTCGACGAGGAGCAGCGCTGGAGCAAGTTCTATCTCGCGCAGCCGCTGTGGAACCTCATCAACGCCTGCATCTTCGAGTACGGCATCGCGGCGTACGACCTGGAGATCGGCAAGGTCATCGGCGGCCGCGCCGACAAGGCCGAGTTCACGGCGAAGGCGAAGCGGGTGCTGGGCAAGATCAAGCGGCAGGCAACGCGCGACTACCTCGTGCACCCGCTGCTGTCAGGGCCGTCGGCGCTCACCACGCTGACCGCCAACGCCACCGCAAACCTCGTCCGCAACCTGTGGACCCACTCCGTGATCATGTGCGGCCACTTCCCCGCCGGGATCGCGACGTTCACCAAGCACTCGATCGACGGCGAGACGCGCGGCCAGTGGTACCTGCGCCAGATGCTGGGCGCCGGCAACATCACCGGCGGGCCGTTCTTCCACCTGATGACCGGCAACCTGTCGTTCCAGATCGAGCACCACCTCTACCCGGACCTGCCGAGCAACCGCTACCAGGAGATCGCACCGAAGGTGCAGGAGATCTTCGAGCGCTACCAGCTGCCCTACGTCACCGGGTCGTTCGCCAAGCAACTCGGCTCGGCGTGGGCGAAGATCATCCGGCTCTCCCTGCCCAACGCCGACGACCGGTCAGGTCGCAAGGTTGGCAACCAGGTTGACGGCGGACGCGAGGATGACGGCGCCGAACAGGTAGGACAGCAGCGCGTGGCGTAACGCCAGCCGCCGGTACGCCGGCGTCTGCAGGTCGGTGTCGGACACCTGGAACGTCATGCCGATCGTGAAGGCGAGATAGCCGAAGTCGGAGTACGGCGGGCGCACCTTGTGCTCGAAGTCGACGCCACCCTCGGCGCCGGCACCGCCGTAGTACAGCCGCGCGTACTTCAGCGTGAAGATCGTGTGCACCAGCAGCCACGACACGACGATCGATCCGACACCGAGCCCGAGGTTTACGGTGCGCGCCGTGCTGTGACCGGAGTGCGCGTTGCCGATCGCCCAGGCGACCGCGCCGAGGCTGATGACGGCCGCGAGCAGCAGCACGACGTCCGCGCTCGCGCGGGTCGGGTCCTCCTCGGCGGCGTGCACCGACGTCGCATCGGCGTCCATCGGCCAGATCCGCCACCAGACGTACCCGACGTACAGCAGCGCGGCCGCGTCGTAGCCGGCCAGCACGCCCACGGCCGTGCGGTAGGCCAGTGCGACGACGATGCCGGCGACAGCACCGACCAGCCCGACCAGGGCCACATGCCGCCGAGCGTTACCCCGCATCCGTCGATCGTGCTGCATCGGACGGCACTAGGCCGGGACCGACGCCCCATCAGGACGCGAGCGCCGCCGTGGTGTTGGAGCGCTCCGTCATGCCCATGCCGGACTCGCCGTCCCACGTGTAGCGGGTGACGGCCTGCTGCAGCTGCATCCCGCCGCCGGAGACCTCGGGCGGCATCACCATGAACGTCGAGCACAGCGTCTCGCCGCGGATCTCGTGGATCTCCCCCGCCGCTTCGAGGACGACGCTGACGTCCTCGCCGCTCGCGTGCAGCTCGGTCAGCCACGGCGCCGACACGACGGTCGCCGGGATGAGCTCGCCGTCACCGGTGAAGAGGTATCCCTCGTTGTACGTCGGCAGCCCGTCCGTGCGCGGCGGGAAGGTCTGGTAGCCGAAGCCGCGACCGCTCGGAAACAGTGCCGCCTGCCAGGCGTGACCCCGGAACGTCGCCAGCCGCCGTACCCCTTGCCGGCGGATCCGGTCCGCGCCGCCGCTGAGCGGAAAGGTCCGCTCCCCAACTGTGACGGTCCCGGTCGCCCGGCACAGCTGCTCGAACCGCCACGGGATCCCGACCAGGCCACCCTCGTCCTGCTCGGTGAGGACGCGGTGCGCCTCCTCGCTCATCGTGCCGTTCTCCCAGGGTGGCGCGACGGGGTGCAGGTCGATCTCGGCTTGGACGCGGACCTCCGCCCCACCGGTCCGCCCCGGGAAGAAGCCCTTCATCTGCTCCTGGACGGTCATGGCCTGCGCGATGCCGTCGACCGAGATGTGCAGGTGCTCGTACGGCTTGACGATCTCCATCCGCAGCGGGCCGGCGCCGAGGATCCGCGGCTTGCCGTCGGGACCGATCGAGTCGTGCGTCGGGTGCGCGCCGTACATCGAGTAGACGTTGCCGTCGGCGAACGCGAGGTTCACCTGGATGTCGTGGGTGTCCCACCGGTCGCCTGGCGCCTCGACGCCGAGCCGCGGGATCGCGAACTCCCCGCTGTCGTCCCAGATCCACGCGTTGATGGACTCGCGCAGCTCCGGGTCGTCGGGCTGCGCGGCAAAGACCTCCTCCCACTCGGCGGGCTTGCCACCGCTCAGGTCGACCGCCATCAGCCACACCACTTCTGCGCACTCGCGACGTAGTCCGCGAACAGTGGTCTGATCGCATCGAGGTCGAGCCCGAACTCCTCGGGTTCCGGGTGCACGTTGTGCTCGCGGTTCGCCGCGTTGTCCGCCCACCAACGACGCATCCCGGCTTCGAACTCCGCCGTCACCGGCTCCCCCAGCCACTCATACAGCCGGCGTACCTCGTTGATCGGGTCCTGCTGCACCGCGTGGAAGTCGAGGTCGAAGAAGCGGTGATCGTTACCGGCCGCCCGGAACTCCAGCGCCCGTCTCATCCCGAGCGACCAGTGCTCGACGTTGAGCCGGCCGAGATAGGGCCGGTCGATCTCGTCGGCGAACATGCCCTGAACCTCAGCGAAGACATCGGCGACGGACACCATCACGTCGGTCGGGTCGCGGTGGGTCATCACGAACCGCGCGTCCGGGAACGCCGTGTCGAGATCCGGCAGGAACAGAAGGTGCGTCGGGCACTTCAGCCGCCACGGCTTGCGGGGTGCCTTCCACTGCAGCAGCTTCAGCGCTCGCTTCTCGTAGGAGTACGTCGACGTGAGATCAGCGTCGAGGAACCAGTCGGCGTACGACGGGATGTGCGCGAACGCGAGGAAGTAGTGCGACCTGAAGGTCAACGCCATCAGGTCCTGGCACTCCTCGGGACCGTTCGGCGACATCGGCACGAGGGAGGCGAGCCGCGGCGCGAGCTCCTGCTGCATCGACATGCTGAACTCCACCGCCGCGATCCGCGGGTCGGGGCCGTCAACCGTCGCGGGCGGCGGCGCCGGCTCGCCTGCCTGCCAGACCAGCAGCGACCGCGCGTTCGGGTCCTCGGCGAGCAGGCAGGACAGCGCGGTCGACCCGGTTCGCGGCAGGCCAAGACCGATCAGCGGCTCGACGATCGGCTCGTCGTCGATCTCCGGGTGCCGGGAGTACCAGTCCTCGATCTTCAGCCGGTTGGCGAGCAGCTTGCCGATCAGCTGCGGCAGCGCCATCTCCCCGACCGCGTTGAGCTTCGCCTCGGTGTCCAGCGCGTGGCACAGCCGCTCGAGTCCGTCACGAAAGCTGTCCTCGCCGAAGTCCTCGAGCCCGGTCTGCTCGCGCGCCGCCGCCATCAACGCATCGGGACCCTCCACGGGCAGCAGTCTGCCTGAACGTCGCCAGGCGCCGGCGACAAGCGGCCGTCTGCGACTTATTGACCCGATCTGTCCGGTTCGCCAGGATCCGAACCATGACAATCCTGGGCGAAATCGTCAGTGAGCTGACCAGTGGGGACGCCTGGAGTCTGGCCACCGCCGGACGGGTGTTGCTGCGCGTGCGGCAGGAGACAACGCCGCCTGTAGATGCCTGGTACGTCGTCGTCCCGGAGGTGCCCAACGTCGTACCGTGCGGCTCGCAGAACGCGACGGTCACGATGTCGATCACCGTGGCCGCCGGGGCCGAGGTCGGCGCTGCGGTCACCTTCGCGGCGCCGGGCCTGACCGGCTACAGCCTCTCGCTCTACGTCAACCTGACCACCAACGCGGCGACGCCGAGCTTCGCCTACGTCGAGGTGCCGGCCAGCGCCACCGGACTGCCGTCGTCGATCAAGGTCACCCTTGCGACGCGGGTGACGAGCCTCCCGTCGCTCAACGAGCTCGACATCTCGGTGAGCACCACCGGCGACGTCGCAGGGATCGCCGTCATCGGCGGCATCGTGGACGGCACGGCCACCGTCGGCCCCGCCAAGATCGTCGCCACAGCGAGCCAGCTGCTGCAGGCGATCGCGGACCTCGTCGGTCTCGGCCTGCTCAACGACCTCGCGACGCTGACCGGCAAGCTCTCGCTCAACGTCCCCATCCCGCAGCAGGACGCCGACCAGGCGGCACTCACCGACCCGAACGTGCGCTCGTGCGCCGGCGCAGCAATCCTGCTCACGCTGCCGACACCCGCGCCCTTCAACCTGCCCGCGAGCGACCCGCTGAAGGCGACCTTGAAGCTCAACCAGACCGACACCCAGGTCACATGGCATACGCATGTCGCACTGATGACCACGGTCGTGCTCGTGCTCAAGGACGAGGTAGTCAGCAACGGCACGACCGACCACGCGACGACCATCAACATGCAGGGCGTGCTGCCGACCCAGGCCAGTCTCGACATCACCGACGCGCCGGAGACGTTCGCCTACTCGGCCAGTGCCACCATTCCGTCGCTCGACGTCATGGTCCGCTCCAGCGCCAAGGACACGACGACGCTGGCGATCGAGCAGCGAGCCACGCGCGCCCACGTCGACGACCTGCCGGTCAAGGCTGTCGTCAGCCTCGGCAGGTACGACCCGACGCTGTCCACGAACATCGCGACCAGCGTCACCTTCACCGACGCGGGCGGGCAGGCAGCCGCCGCGACGCGTGTTGCGCTCAGCACCACGGCCGGCCTCGTCCCCATCGCATTGCCGGCCGCGACCCCTCACGGCTTGGCGGTCACCTACAACGACGGACCACTGACCGCGCAGGCATACGGACTGGAATCGGCCAACGTCCTGTTCACGATCGCGAACCCGTCCGCGACCGAGCAGAAAGTTGCTGCCGCCGTCGGCCTCACCCTCGACGCCGTGCTTCCGGCGGACATCGAGGTCACGATCGGCACGAACCAGGTGAGCGCCACGACCGCGGCGTTCCCCACGACCTTCAAGGCATCCGGGTCCGGCGACTTCCTGTCGACCACACCGCCGACCGACAACGCCACCCTCGGCTGGAGCAACTCCACCGCGATGGACCTCGCCATCACCTACACCAACGACACGATCGGCAACGCCGACTACCGGAAGCTGCAGACGAGCCTCACCGCCATTCCGGCGACGTTCACCGCCGGACTGCAGATCGCCAACCAGATCGCGCGGAGCCAGACCACTGCCAGCACCGACTTCGGCGCAGTCGCCGCGACGTACTGGTTCGGCGCCGACCCAGCCGAGCTCACCGTCAACCTGTCCTCGGTGCCCCAGAAGCTCGACGGGTTCGTCGACTACAAGCTCACCGACGTCTGGTTCTTCGAGTACGGCGCGAACAGCGCGATCGCGCGCAGCGATGTGACGTTCACCTCGCCCGACCTTCGAGCACCCGACCCCACCGCGATCATGGGCGTCCCCGCGCTCGACCACCTCGCCGCCTTCGTGCTCGACCTGCCGAAGACGAGCGGCGCCACCAACGACCCGGCGGCGTCGCACATCCTCGGCATCGTCATCAGCTCGACGACGTCGCCCGGCATCGCCGCCGAGGTCGCCGTGCCGGCGAGTGTCGACCCATTCGGCTTCGTGACCTTCGAGCTCACCGACCAGCAGACGACGACGGCGCCTACCGTGGCGAGCGAGATCACCTTCGAACAGTGCACGCGGCGCCAGGCCGGCTGGTTCGGCGACCAGCTCGCGTCGCTGTCCGCGCCGACCGGGCGGCGTACCTATGTCGCCGTGCCGAAGCTCCGGCTGGTCAAGTTCGACTCATTGCTGAACGAGCCAAACCACTTTGCGCAGACCTCGACCAAGCCGCTGTCAGTGCTCGCCAGGATCGACAAGCCGGCCGCTGTGACGATGGACATCGCCCAGGACTCCTACACCTCCGGCGATCCCGCGGTCAGCAGCCAGTGGCTGCACGGACAGACCAAGGACATCACCGAGGTCGTCATCGACGGCTCCCTCGAGGACTCGCTCACCTCACTCGCCGTCGAGCTGCTGCCGCAAGCGGTGACCGTCGCCGCAGTGATCCAGTCGTACGACGGTTCAGCGAAGCCGGCCGACAGCAGCCCGGATCCCGACGTCGTCGCGCTGGCGCACAACCAGCGCATCGACCTGCAAGCCGTCCTGCCGGACCGGCTGGTCCTGCAGCTCGGTCAGGTCGAGGACTCAACCACCATCAACACCACGCTCACCCGGCCACCGGTCACCGGCTTCCCTGCCTGGGACGGCCAGCGGTTCGAGAGCGCAGCGAACGTTCTGCTGCCCGCGCAACCGACTCCGATCGTCGATACCGACGTCTGGGTGAGAGTCGCCCAGAACCATGACGCCGACCCGACCGGTTGGTCGTCGTGGCTCGCCTTCGACGACACCCGCGCACACATCCGGATGATCGACACCGTCACCGTCCAGGTCCCGGTGCCACCGAACTCCGGCGACGACCGCAAGCACGTGAAGACCGGCAACCCGCACGGGTTCGTCGAGGTGCATGTCGCCTCGATGGAGGTCTTCGCCCACGTCGCGGCGCTCTCGATCGCCGAGCGGTCGACCGGCACCGGCGTAGCGGCGAACCTGCTCCCGATCGGCACCGACTACCCCACTTTCGTCGGCCTGGCAGCCGGCGACCTGCGACGCGTCACCGTCGTGATCGACGACCTCGCGGCGCACCAGGGCACCAGCCCGAACCAGCTCGTCGCCACCGGGTTCCTGGTGCCGGAGACGCTCCGCGCCGTCATCACCCCCGCATCACTCTTCCGCGTGAACGGCACACAGCTGCAAGAGCTATGGCTCGACTACTCCCGCGATGCACGACCGCTCGTCGAGGTCGAAGGCTCCTGGGTTTACGGCTACCCGTTGCTGACGCCGGCCGCCGGTGCGGTGGTGGACAACAACGGCGACCCACGCCCCGCCGGCCTGACCGGCATCAAGGCTTTGGCGACCCCGCACCCGTTGCAGGCGAGCTACCGGCAGCACTGGGCGGGCGGTCAGAGCCCGCCGCCGCTGAGCGAGATCTACACCTCGACGATCAACATCGGCAGCCACTCCCCGATGCCGATGCGGATCGAGGGCTGGACGACCTTCGACCGGCCGTCGCCCGCGCTCGAGCCGACGATGCAGTCCGAGTTCACCGCGATCGACGGGAACACCGTCAGCCAGGGCGTCGTCCTGGTGCAGAGCACAGTGCAGACGCCGTCGTACGGCTCCGGGACGAACCTGCCGCCACCCGGGCCGCCCGGCACCACCGCCGACACCGTTGGTGCCGCGTTCTTCCTCAACGTCGAGCAGATCTGCCTGAGCCGCAACGGCGCTCTCGACGCCGACGAGAACCCGCTGCCGGTGTTCCTCGCGGACGACACGAATACCTGTCAGCCAGGGATCGAGGGACAGGTGTTCGCGCTCCGCGCTCCCACCACCACCCTCCCGATCAGCGTCAAGACGATCAGCGTCGAGCTCGAGGACTGGCCCGATGCCCCGCAACAGACGACGCCGACAACCCTGACCACGCTGAACGTCGCGCAACCGCCGCAGAACATCAGCTTCAGCCAAGAGCTCAACGTGTTCGCCGCGCAGGGCGGCGGCCGGCCGAGCAAGTTCGCATCGACGACCGTGTCCTCGGCCTTCGTCGACTCGAGCGGGTTCTCCGGCGTGAACGACACGACGGGCCCGCCCATCGGCGAGGTGCAGCTCGACATCTCGAGCCTGGACACCAGTGCGTGCCGATGGGCACCGACGATCAGCACCCTCAGCGGCCAGCTGACTCAGGTGCCCGGCTGGCTGCGGATCATCGGCACCGCCCCAGTCGACCCGACGCACTTCCCGCAGTCCACCGACCCCACCAACCTGTCCATGGGCAGTTGGAACGCGCCGATCGACTACGACGCAGGCGCGCTGCATCCTCACGACCGGCCGTGGATCACCAGCCTCACGACCTTGGCCTGCTCGGGCAGTCTTGCCGGCAGTCTCGACATAGAGGCGGCCAGTCAGCAGTGGAACAATGGCGGTCCTACGCCGCCGTCATCGGCGCCGGACCAGATCTCGTGGAACCGGATGCTGATCGACAACCTGCTGCTGGACGTCACGCCGGGCGGCGATCCGTCACAGGGAGTGCCGAACCTCACCATCATCAGCGGGATCGCGGGACCGCCGAACAAGGACGACGAGCAGAAGGGTCTCGCCTTCCGGGTCGCCCAAGGGTCATTGCTCACGGCGGTGATCAAGTCGAGTACCGGCTACAGCCATTTCTACGACGACGTGCCGCGCCGTGGCAGCGACATCACGAACATCGGCGACAACCTCTCGACGATCACGTTCGACGCGTACGTCGGTGAACTCGCCGTCCAGCCGCCCGCGGACATCGACCTGGACTGGCTCATCGCCGCCATCATCGCCGGGATCGCCGCCGAGGCCATCGGCACGATCTTCAGCTTCTTCGGAGAGATCATCGGCGCGGTGATTGGTGCCGGCCTCATCACCACCGGCATCTACGTGACCCTCGACGTCAACGACCCGGTCGTCCTGGACACGGCGCAGGCACGCTGGCGAATCGATCCCGACCCGAGCAAGCTGCCACCAGGCGTGAAGCAGGTCTTCGACTACTTCGGTCCCAACGGCAACCCCGGCACCTGGCACATGTGGCCGGCCTGGCCGGTCGTCTCCGAAGGCCTGATCGCGCTCGCTCTGTTAGGGGGCAGTGAGCTCATCCAGTTCGTCGCGCCGCTGATCGCGGACGCCGTCATGTACTGCATCGAGTGCGGCGGCGCCTGCCTCGGATTCGTCGCCATTCCCTAAACCGAAAGCAATGTGGCATTGCCTCACCGAGGACGCCCGATTCACTCTGTTCTGGGCGGTTTCTCGCGGGGCAATGTCACATTGCTGTGGGGATCACAGCGAGTCGAGGAACGCCCGGATCGGCGGGTTGACGATCTCGGGGTGCGTGAGGTTCGACGCATGCCCGGCGCCGGGGACCAGCACCAGCGGCCGCGCGTTCGGGATCCCCTCGACCAGGACCTGCGCGCGCTCGACCGGAATCGACGCGTCCGCCTCGCCGTGGATCACGAGCGTCGGCGCACTGATCTCGGCGAGCCGGTCGGTGATGTCGTCACGGGTCAGCAGGGGGTGCGCCGCCGGCGTCGCCCAGTGGTTCGGGCGCGAGGCCCACAGCTGCTTCCACGACTCCTCGTCCGCGCCCGGTCCGAGGATCGCGGTCGCGGCGTAGTCGAGCGTGGCTTGCGCCGGCCCTTCGGCTTCCCATGCGGCTGTCATCGCCTCGAACAGCGGCAGCACCTCCGGGTCCTCGACCCCGGCCTGGGTGTCGATGAGGATCAGCGCCCGCACCCGCTCGGGTGCCCGCAACGCCGCCCGCATCGACAGGAACCCGCCCTGGCTCATGCCGGCCAGCACCGCGCGGTCCACCCCGAGGTGATCGAGGATCGCGAGCACGTCGTCGGCCATGTCCCAGTAGGACCAGCGTCCCTCTGGCTCCGCCTCGCCGTGGGCGCGCTCGTCGTACGTCACGACGCGGTACGCGTCGCGCAACGCCTCGACCTGCGGCGCGAACATCGTGTGGTTCATCAGGAAGCCGTGACTGAACACGACGACCGGGCCGTCACCACCTGTGTCCGTCATCCCGACGGTCGCACCGGTCGGGAGGCTGACCTGAACCAGCGGATCGGGAATGACGGGAAGCGGCATCGCGGGGCCGTCGCTACTTGCTGTAGACGTCGAAGAACTCCATCGACGGCGGCGGATCCATCCGCACGTTCACCGGCGGCGCCATGCTCGGGAACGCCGCACCGAAGCGCGCCTTCGCCGTGTCGGCGTCACAGTCGAACTCGTAGAGGGCGAGGTACTCCCCGTTGCCACCGCTGTAGCGCTGCGCGCTCGTGCAGCCCTCGATCGCCAGGAGCTCACCGAGATGGGTGTTGTCGTACCAGTCGTGGTACGCGGCCGCGCCGTCCGGTGAGTCGGGGGCGGTCTTCACGACGAGGATCGACTTGCTCATGAGCTCTCCAGTGGGTACGGCGCGGCGATGACCTCGGCACCATAACCGGCCCGCTCGCCGCGCCGTCGCGGGACTAGCCTCGGCGGGGTGGCAGACCGACCGCTGACGTTGATGGCTGTGCACGCCCATCCCGACGACGAGGCGACCGGGACCGGCGGCGTGCTCGCGAAGGCGGCCGCCGAAGGCATCCGTACGGTGCTCGTCACCTGCACCGACGGCGGCTGCGGCGACGGCCCGGGCGGCGTCAAGCCGGGCGAGCCCGGGCACGACCCGGCTGAGATCGTCGAGCTGCGCAAGATCGAGCTGCAGAAGTCCTGCGAGATCCTCGGCATCCACCATCTCGAGCTGCTCGGCTACGCGGACTCCGGGATGGAGGGCTGGGACACGAACCACGCGCCCGGCTCGTTCTGGTCCACGCCCGTCGACGAGGGCGCCGCGAAGCTCGCGACGCTGATCCACAAGTACAACCCGGACGTGATCATCACGTACGACGAGAACGGCTTCTACGGCCATCCGGACCACATCCAGACCCACCGCATCACGATGGCCGCGATCGAGACGACCGGCGTCGACGCGAAGGTCTACTGGGGCACGTTTCCGAAGTCGAAGTTCGAGGACTTCGACAAGGCGATGCGCGAGCTCGGCCTCCACGACTGGGACGAGGAGCTGCCCGGGGAGGACGGCGGCGCGCCCGACATCGGGCTGCCCGACGACGAGATCACGACGTGGGTCGACATCACCGACTACGCCGAGCAGAAGTTCGGCTCACTCGGCGCGCACGCGAGCCAGAGCGAGAACATCGTCTTCCTGCAGCTGGGGCTCGAGAAGTTCGCCGAGCTGATGGGCACTGAGACCTTCGTCCGCGTCCGCGACACCACCGGGGCGCCACTTCCCGAGAACGACCTCTTCGCCGGCCTGCGCTAGCGGGCATGGCGGGCGTTCGCGCCGTGCCGCTTCGCCGTCCGCCAGCTGTAGGTGAACGCCGGGGCGCGACCGCTTCCGCCCGTCATCACCTCCGCGATCGAGTCGCCTTTCGGCTTGGCGGTGCCCGCACCCGCGAGCAGTGTCGGCTTGTGCTGGTAGGTCCCGAGGATGTTGTCGCGATGTCCCCAGCAACCGGGTGACTGCGGGGTCAGGCAGGCCAGGTTGATGCCGTTGCTGGCATACCCGTCGTTGTACATCCAGTCGTAGTCCGAGGCGAGCGGACCGAAGTCGCCGGCCCAGATCGAGCCGTACTCCGTGACGCCGAGCGCGCGGAGCAGTGACACCACCGGCATCGGGTCGACCTTCGCCGCGGCGGCGGCGTGGGACGCCGCGTTGAGCGGGCGCGTCAACCCGGCGAAGGGCTTGAGCCCCCGCGCCACCCGCTCGAGATCCGTGACGACGAAGGTCTGCTCCGCGACCGTGAGCGAGTCGTAGTTGCGCGGCAGCACCATCCGGGGCCGCTTCACGCCCTCCAGAGCGCGGGCGTGCTCGATCGCGGCGAGCACCTGATGGGTGCACTCCTGGTTCTGCCAGCCCTTCGTCGCGCACACCGGCAGGAAGTCCGGCTGCGGCCTGAGGTTGCGGCGCGGGTTGGCCATCACGACCGCGGTCCCGCCGACATGCAACGGCGCGCCGAGCTCCGGGGGTCGGGTAGGAGCTCGGCGCGCCGCGGCCGCCTGCCCAGTCCCGAGCACGATGAGCACCAGCAACAGCGGCCCGATCGAACGGGCGCTCCCCCGCCACGTGGTTCGGACCATCGCTCGTGTCCTCTCGACGGCGGGGCGATTCAATGGCATTCGTTGCATATTGTCAAATTTTGTCAACTACTGAGATCGGAACTACCCACTCCGACAATCCGACAACCTCGCCCGATAGGTCCGAAACGCGCAGAGTGGGCCGAAATTCCCGGCAAAGCCGGGGCCTAGGTCACTTGACTCTCGAACTTGACGAATCTTTACTCACGGCATGCCAGATCGGCATGACGAGAGGAGCTCCCCATGATTCGCCGCGTCGCTACCGTGCTGCTTGCGCTGACCCTGACCGCCCTGACCTCCGCCGCGCCCGCGGTAGCCGGAGGAAACGGAACCGCGTCAGGCTCCGGTGGAAGCACGATGCAGCCGATGGGTGATCTGCACTGCTGCTGAGCGCTTGGCTCCCCCGCCCGTCGTCAGCGGTTGACGGGCATCCCGGCAGGCAGGCGCAGCCCGCTCGAGACCGCCGCCCGGCGATACGCATCCCGGGCGGCGTCGGCGTCTCCGAGCAGGTCGAGCTCGGCACCCAGCTCGAGCCAAAGCTGCGCTGCCTGCCGGTCCTGCCCGACCCCCGTCAGCAACGCGACAGCCATCCGGTAGAGACTGCCGGCGCGGTCGGGCTCGCCCGCGCGCGACGCCACCATCCCGAGCACGGATGCCGCCTCCGCCGAAATCGCCGGCGCGACCTCCCGGGTCGCCTCCAGCACCTCGGTGGCGAGCTCCGTGGCCCGGGCCAAGTCACCGGCATGCACGCAGGCACGGGCGAGGGCGATGTCGCAGTGCGCCACGTCGACGACACTCGCGCTCGAGGCCGTCAGCTCCTGTCGTGCGCTCTCGAGATGTTCCATCGCGTTAACTGCTTCCGGCGGGTCGAGCCGCAGCAGCATCACGCCGACCTGGGTGTGGAGCCGCGCGAGGCTTCGGCGGTCCTCGCTGTCGGACAGCAGCGCCAGCGCGCGCTGGGCGTACGGAATCGCGGCGGTGGCGCCGCCGCGGCGCGACTCGAAGACGCTCGCCTGCCAGTACGCCGCCGCCCGCGCTGCCGGGGAGCCCATCTCCTCTGACCGGCGGATCGCCTCCATCGCGATGCGAACCGCGTGGCCGGTGTCGCCGCGTTCGAAGTAGGCCGCCGCCACCGTCACGACCAGCCGAATCGCCTCATCGCCACCGTCGAGCCCGGCTTCCTTCAGTGCCGACAATGCGTGCTCGCCGACCTCGATCGCGCGGTTGAGGTCCCCGGACTCTCGAAGACAGCGGCTCAGTGCAAGCGCCGCCGCAAGATCGGCCCCGCGCGCGGCGTACTCGTCGACCAGCCGCTCCAGGGCGATGATCGCCTCGTCGTAGCGACCGAGCGCCTCGAGCGCGCGGGCGTGGATCAGCTCCGCTCGGCGCCGCACGTCCGCCGGCAGATCCATGCCGGCTTCTCCGGCCAGCGGACCCGCGGTCGCCAGCGCCTCCTCGGCCGACCCGGTCTCGAGCGCGAGCTCGGCGCCGAGCAGCGCGAAGGTCACCTCGTCGGCGCGAGCCGGGTCGACGCCCGTGACAATGTGGTCCGGAGTGGTGCCGAGCACGCGAGCGAACCGCTCGAGCAGCGCCGCGTCCGGTCGCCGGTGCCCGGCTTCGATCCGCGAGATGTAGCCCACCGTCACCGCGCCATCGGCGAGGCCGGCCTGGGTCAGCCCACGGGCCAGCCTCAGGTTGCGGATGCGCTCACCGAGCGTGACCGGATCACAGTCCCGGAGCCGTCCCGCCAACTCCGCATTCACGCGACGACTCACCCCCCTCTGGGCAAGGGCCAGGCCGGACGTGGCTGTCCAGCTGGACTCAAGTTGACAGGAGTTTCCTCACTTGTCAACGGTCCGCCACCCGCATTCCGCCCGGTGTTGGCCCTGGCCACCCGGAAACCACCCGGCGGGTGGGCTCCCGCTGGGACTTTGGTCCCTGGCAGTCGTCAGACAACTTCGGTCAACTACAAGTGACAACAGCCGGGGGTCCGCGCCAACGAACGGAGCACAACCAGATGGCCACCACCGACCTCAGCGGGACCGCAACCCCGATCGTGCTACTTGGTGTGGCGCTGCTCGCCATCTGGGTGTCTGCGATCCTCCGGCGCGATCGCCGGCGAATGGCTGACCTCGCCACCACCGACGCGCTGACCGGGCTCCCCAACCGGCTCGGCCTGGCCAAGGTCGTGGCAGGTGCGCTGCAACGCGGCCACGACGATCCGGCCAGTGGGCCGGCCCTGCTGCTGCTCGACCTCGACCGGTTCAAGGAGATCAACGACGGGCTCGGCCACGAGTACGGCGACGAGCTGCTTCGCTCCGTCGCCCGCCGCCTGAAGGGCTGCGTCGAGTCCACCGACACCGTCGCCCGGATCGGTGGTGACGAGTTCGGCGTCCTGCTCGCCGCGGGCGACGCACCGGTCGCGGAATCGGCCGCCGAACAGATGCGGAGCGCGCTGTGCCTCCCGTTCTCCATCGACGGCGTCGAGGTCGCGCTGGACGCGAGCATCGGTATCGCGATCACCGGCCCGGACGAGCTCGACAGCCCGTCGGCTCTGCTTCGCGCCGCAGACCTGGCAATGTACGCCGCGAAAGAAGCCGGCAGCGGCCACGTCCGCTTCACCCCCGAGCTCGGCGCTCAGATCACCGACCGCGTCACCGTAGTCGGGCAGGTGCGGCGCGCTCTCGACAACGACGAGCTGGTCCTCCACTACCAGCCGCAGGTCAGCCTGGACGACAGTCGCCTCGTCGGGGTCGAGGCGCTGCTTCGCTGGGAGCACCCGGTGCGCGGGCTGCTTGCGCCCGCCGTCTTTCTCCCGGCGATCGAAGATCACCAGATCATCGACCGCGTCACGCACGTCGTACTCAGCAAGGCGCTGCGGCAGACGAAGGTCTGGCAGAGCCAGGGACTGCAGATCCCGATCTCGGTCAACATCGCCACCCGCACGCTTCTCAACGCATCGTTCCCGCAGGAGGTTGCCGACCTGCTGAGCAGCTTCGACGTCGACCCGAGCCTGCTGTGCCTCGAGGTCACGGAGACCAGCGTGATGCGCGACTCAGCGCGTTGCTACCGCACCCTGCACGCCTTGCATGACCTCGGCGTCAGGCTCTCCGTCGACGACTACGGAACCGGCTACGCCTCCTTGCTCTACCTGAAGGACCTTCCGATCGACGAGCTGAAGATCGACCGCAGCTTCGTGAGCCGGATGACCGAGGAGACGCAGCACCGCGTGCTGACCCAGTCAGTGATCGAGCTCGGACACAACCTCGGGTTGTCGGTCGTCGCCGAAGGCGTCGAGGACGCGGCGGTGTGCCAGGCGCTGCGGGCGTCGGGCTGCGACGTGGCGCAGGGGTACCTCTACAGCCGGCCGGTGCCGGCGGAGCAGCTCCTCGCCTGGCGTGACGTGACGCTGCCGGCCGCCGTCGTCATCCCGCAGCCGCGCGCTGTCGCTGCGCTGGCCTGACCCAACCCACGGAGCCTGGTCAATCGGCGCCGAAGAACACTGCGCGGGCAATGTCGTCCTGCTCCAGCAGGTCAGCGGTACGCCCCTCGAAGCGCACCTGACCCTTCTCCATGAACACCGCACGCCGGCACAGCTGCGCGGCGATGTTGAGGCTCTGCTCGACCACGACGACCGCAACGCCGGAGGCGTTGATCTCGCGCACGATCCCGATCAGCTCGCCGACCACCACGGGCGCGAGGCCGAGCGAGAGCTCATCGATGCACAGCACCCGTGGCTCCAGCAGCAACGCCTTCGCGAGCGCGAGCTGCTGCTGCTCGCCGCCGGAGAGCAGCCCGGCGTGACGACGCAGTCTGGCCGCGAGCGCCGGGAACGTCGTGAGAACCCGGTCGCGGCGCTCCCGCCACCGCGCCCCCTGATGGCGGACGGTGAACGCTTGCAGCTCCAGGTTCTCCTCGACCGTCATGTCCGTGAAGACGGCGTGCCCGCCCGGGATGAGAACGAGGCCGCGGTCGACCAGACGCTCGGCCGAGACGCCGGTGATGTCCTCGCCGTCCAGCCGGACCGACCCCGCCGCCGGTCGCTCGAGGCCTGCGATCACGCGAAGCAGCGTGGACTTGCCGGCGCCGTTCGTGCCGAGCAGTGCCACGGCCTCCCCCGCCGCGACATGCAGCGAGACACCGAAGAGCACCTGCGTCGCGCCGTACAGAAACGAGACGTCGGAGACCGACAGCAGTGCGTTCGCTGCCCGGTCGGGCACGCCGCGCGGCAGCGGCATCACGGAGGTCATGGCGCGCTCGGGTGGAAGGTCGGATCGACGACCTGCCAGCACTGACAGCTGAGGTGGAACTGCGCCACCCGCCAGTACTGGCCGGCGTAGGTGACCTTGTCACCCGCGGCGAAGTCGTTGGGGCCCTGCGGATAGCCGAAGTCGACGGCTCTGGCGGCCTTGAGGCCCGCCGCGAGCGACGCGGGCGCGAGCGCCGGTGCGTGGTTCACCGCCGCGGCGAACATCCACATCTGGTCGCACGCGTTGCCGGCCGACGCCGGCTCCTTGTAGACGTCGAGACCGAGGATCGCGTTGCATCGCTGCGTCGCGGCGTTCGGCGTCACGCCGGGGGTGCGCTCCTCGCCGTCCCTGCTCGTCGTCACGGCGTAGGCGTCGGCGATGTTCGCCGCATCGGGATGCTGCGTGCCGTAGGCGATCGCGATCAGCGCGTCGTCGGCGAAGCCGTAGTGCGGGTGGAAGTGCTGGATCTGCGCGAGCTGGGTGAAGGTTGCGATGTCGCCGATCATGTTGACCGCCGTGACGTTCGTGACGCCGGCCCGCTTGAACTTCACGATCGCCTGCTGCAGCGCCACCGGGCTCGCGAACGCGGTCGGGCAGCCGAGATCGAACGGCACGACCTTCGACGCGGGCACACCGACCGCGGCGAGCCACTGCATCTCCTCGGTCAGCAGCTCCGGGTAGCAGTCGTGGTAGGTCAGGCCGAGCTTGCCGAAGCCGTTTGCGGCCTTGAACCACCCGCGCGCGGCAAGCCCCGCGACGGTGTCGTGGTACAGCGTGTCGAGGGAGTTCATCTCCATCAGGTACGGATAGAACTTCGACATCTGGCTGTTCGGCAGCAGGTAGCTGCCGAAGTACGCGACGTGATGCTGCGGGTAGCAGTCCACGACCGGGAACTGCGCGTAGGCCCCCGCGTCCATCACCGCGAACACGCCCGCCTGTACGACGTCGAGGCACGTGCTCTGCAGGTTGCTCTGGTCGGCCGGGTTCGCATTGAAGAACTGCGGCACGATCTGCCGGCAGTCCACTCCGCCGTCGTGGTTGAGCGAGTCGACGAGCCGGCTGTAGATCGCGCGTTGCTGGTCGACCGGCAGCACGCCGAGGTCGGCGTTGGTGGCGAGGCCGGTGATGTCGACCAGGATGATGCCGAGCTTGATCGTCGTCGCGGTGACACCGACCACGGAACCGGACGGCGCGATGCACCCGCTGCGAGCCGGCGCCGGCGACGGCGGCGTGCTGCTGACGGTGACCGGACCGGGACCGTTGTCGGCGCGCGCGGCGCTCCTCCCGCCACCGGGCACCAGCGCCCAGGCCAGCAGGCCGGCGACGACGATCGCGACGAACGACGCCGAGGCGCGCTGCGATGTCGGCGCCCGCCGGGTCCAGAGCCGGAACTGCTGGAACGGGGTCATGTCGTACTCCTTGCGGGCTTCGGCGGTACGGCGACGCCGGCGCCGCTTCGGGCGATCGCGAGATCTTCGGTGCCGAGGTAGCTGGCGATCACCCTCGGGTTCGAGCGGATCTGCTCGGGGGTGCCCTCGGCGATGACGCAGCCGGTCTCGAGGGCGTAGATGCGGTCGCACAGCCCCATCAGGAGCGGCATGTCGTGCTCGACGATCACGATCGCGCAGTCCAGCTCGTCACGGATCTGCCGCAGCAGCGGCCCGAACGCCTCCGCCTCGCGCTGCGCGACCCCGGCGGTCGGCTCGTCGAGCAGCAACAGCTTCGGCCGAGCGGCAACCTGCGCGGCGAGGTCGCAGATCCGACGGGTTCCGGTCGACAGCTCGCTGGTCCTGCTGTCCGCCCATTCACCGAGGCCTAAGCGCCGGACGATCTCGATCGCCTCGGCGCGGGTCTCCCGCTCGACGTCCCGCGCCCACGGGGCGCCGATCATCGCCGCGACCACGCCGACCTTGCGGGCCCGCGCCAGCGGGACCTGGACGGTCTCGGCGACGGTGAGGCTGCCGAACAGCCGCGCGTCCTGGAAGCTGCGGCCGAGCCCGAATCCGGCGGCGCGCAGATCGGTCGGCAGGTCGATGACCTCCTCGCCGAACACCTCCACCGAGCCGCGGTCGCCACTGCGGGTGATCCCGGAGACGACGTTGATCAGCGTGGTCTTGCCGGCACCGTTCGTCCCGACCAGGCCCACGATCTCGCCGGCCCGAACCTCGATCTGTGGATCGTCAAGCGCGACGATCCCGCCGTAGGAGACCCGGAGATCACGAACCCGAAGCGCGACGGCATCGGGCTGCTGCGCCGGCGCCGGAGCCGGCCGCGGCCGCGGCAGCGCGGCGGTGACGGCCGCCGGGGACCCGACCGCGGCAGCGGCCGGCGTACCGGCCCGGCGGTCGAGGCACGCCTGCCACCATCCCTGCGCGGCCCCACCGATCCCGGCCGGGTAGCGCACCAGGACGAGGATCTGGATCAGGCCGGCAAGGAACAGGTTGAAGCCGAGGTTGTTGCCGAGACTGCCGAACACCGCCGACACGTGCGGGCCGACGAAGAACGTGCCGCCGTAGATCAGCACCGCGGCAGCGACCGCTCCCGACAGCGAGCCCAGCCCGCCGATCACGGGGATCGCGACGACCGCGATCGACACGTCGGCGCCGAACTGCGACGGCGCCACCTGCCGCCATGCGTCGGCCCACAGCACCCCGGCCATCCCGGCGAAGAACCCGGACACCGCGAGCGCAGTGAGCTTCACCGTCGCAGGGGTCACGCCGAACGCCGCGGCGCCGCGTTCGTTGTCCTTGACCGCAAGGATGAGCCGGCCCGGACCGGACCGCCGCAGCGCCGCCGTGGCCGCGACGGCGAGCGCGAGGACGACGAGCGCGACGTAGTAGATGGCGAGCTGCGACGTCGGGCGGCCGAGCCCGCTGGCGAGCCGCGGCGGGTTCACCGTCACCCCGAACGCCTCACCCGTGCCGACCCACTTCTGGTGGAACAGCCAGTCGGTCGCGATCACCGCGAACCCCAGCGACGTGACGGCAAGGCTCAGGCCGCGCACGCGAAGCGCCGGCAGCCCGATGATGACGAGCGAGAGCGCGCCGACTCCGCCGATCGCGAGGCACAGCACCGGCAGCGACAGCCCGTGCGCGCTCCACCTCGCAGTGAGGTACGCGCCGAGCCCGACCACCGCGAAGTGGCCGAGGCTCACCTGCCCGCCCCACCCGAGCAGCATCGTCAGCGCAACACCGACGAGGGCATAGATCAGCACCAGTGACAGCAGGAACTCGTGGCCGGTCGAGTGGAAGTACGGCACGAGCGGCCACACCGCGAACGCGGCGAGCGCAAGCGACGCTCCCGCCGGACCGCCTCGCCTCACCATCAGACTCGACCGCAGCGCCTCCGGCACTCGCAGCCTCGGGCGTTCCTCGGCGATCGAGCCACCCAGGTCGAAGGCCCGGGCAATCGCCCGCCCCCGCACCAGCACGATCCCGAGGATCAGCAGGAACAGCACCAGCTCGGCGTCCGTCGCGTCCGAGGTGTGGTCGAGGACGAACTGGCCGACCACCCCGAGCACGACGCCACCGCCGAGGGCCCACGGCAACGACACGAAGCCGCCCAGCGCGGCCGCGCCGAGCGTGAGCATCAGCAGGTACGGACCGAACGACGCGTAGTGGAAGCTGCTCTGCTGCGGTGCCTGCAACACGGCTGACACGACCGAGAACGCTCCGGCCAGCCCCCACGCGATCGCGCCGACCCGTTCGGTCGAGATGCCGCACAACCGTGCCGCGTCCGGGTTGTTGGCGGCGGCCCGGATCTGCTTGCCCAGCATGGTGAACCGGAGGAACACGGTCAGCCCCACGACGAGCAGCGGGACGAGCACCGCGGTCAGCAGGTCCATGCCCGACAGCACGACCTTGCCGACGGTCGCGTCAGCCCCGAACGGCTGCGGGTACAGCGGCGTCCCGGAGTCCTTCGGACCGAGCGCCGGGATGAACGTAAGCGCCAGCAGCAGCTGCGAGACGGCGAGGGAGAGCAGCAGGAGGCGGACCGGCGATGCGTTGCGCCGCCGCAGCGGGCGGATCAGGACACGCTCGGTGAGCAATGCCATGGCGACGCCGGCGGCGATCGCGGCGAGGAACGCCAGCCACCAGTTCCAGTGCCAGTCCAGCCGCCACTTCGCGAGCAGCAGCGCGGGCAGCGTGCCGAGCTGGGCGTGCGCGAGGTTGAGGAACCGGTTGGAGGTGTAGATCAGGACGAGCCCGGCCGCGAGGAGTCCGATCGTCAAGCCGTTGAGCAGGCCCAGAACGAATGAGCCAGCGCCCATTCCCGCCCCTAGTGTTTGTCGTTATAGGAAATGACCCGGCGCGAGTTCTAAGCGGACGTTAGCATCAGTCTCGCTCGCGATAATGTCATTTCCCGGAAGCCCCAAATGGGATTTGTGACAGTTATCCATAAATGTCTCTAGTCACAATTGATCATTTATTCGGCTACGACTCAAGGTAATCGCCAACGGCGGATTTATGGTGAGCCGAAAGGCGCTGCGTCGCGCCGGTCGAAGGGACACATTGCTCGTGAAGCGAACAACGCTCGCACTCGGCGCCGCCGCCAGCATCGCGGTCGCAGGCCTCGCCACACCGATCGCCTCCGCGTCCGCCGGCCTGCACGGAACCGTGAAGCCGGCCAAGCCGGCGGTGGGTCAGACAGTGAAGGTTCACGTGACCGGAGCGGCCAAGAACCACAGCTACTACTGCCTGCTCGCCATCGGGCACGCGGGGGTGATGGGTGGCGCCAGCCTCGCCGACACGGGGACCTTGCAGACGGTGAAGTCCAACCGCTCCGGCGTCGTGAGCTGCACCCAGATCTTCCTCACCTTCCCCGGTAGCTACCAGGGCAAGAGCCACCAGTGCCCGCCGACGAAGGCCGACAAGAAGCACGGCTGGTACTGCGGCGTCGGGATCGCAAACGTGACGAACCACAAACAGTTCGTCATTGCGAAGTTCAATTTCTGACAATCACCTCGCCGGGCAGACATGGAGATCCTAATGAACGCCACTAAAAGGCAAGTCACGCGGCTTGCATCAATCGCGGTAGCGGTCGGGGCATTTGCCGCCCCGGTGCTCAGCGCTACCCCGGCGAGCGCTGCCGCACCGGCGGTGACGGCCTCGGCGACCGACAACCTGCTCGGCGGCCAGCAGATCACCGTCAGCGGCACGGGTTTCGCCGCCGGCGCCACGATCGGCGTCGTCGAGTGCTCGGCACCGGTGCCCTCGAGCACCAACCCTGGCGCGGACTGCGCGATCGCGCATGCGGCGCTGGCCCAGGCCGCGGCTGACGGCAGCTTCACCGGCGCGCTGCTCACCCTCACCTCCGGCGCGGTCGGCAGCAACGGCAACTTCTGCCCGTCGAAGGTGGCGGGCGGGGCCTGTTACCTGATCGCCGCGAACGTCGCGGACAGCACCAACGCGGCCGAGGTGCCGTTGACGTTCGCACCGGTGATCACGGTCACGCCGAGCTCGAACGTGAAGAGCGGCCAGAAGGTCACGGTCGCCGGCTTCGGCTTCCCGGCGTCGAAGCTGGCATATGTCACGGAGTGCGCAAGCCCGCCGAGCGCCTCGACCTGCAACACGGTCAGCAACGTCCAGCCGATGACCGACGCGAACGGCACGCTCAGCAACGTCCTCGTGACGGTCACCACCGGAACGTGGGGCGGCAAGTCCTGCAACGCCGGCGCGTCGTGCCTCATCACCGCGACGACTGACATCACCGGCACGCTGCCGGACCAGTCGACCGCCGCTCCGTTCACCTTCGCCGGCAGCCAGACGACCACCAAGGTCGCGACCGCGATCTACCCGACTGCCGCGGTGAAGCACGGCAAGGTGTCGATCACGGGCGCCATCGAGTCAGCGGGCGCCGGTGTGCCCGCGATGAAGCTCTCGCTCTACGACCGCGCCAAGGGCACCAAGAAGTGGCACAAGGTCACCTCCGGCAAGTCGGCGGCACTGGGCGTCTTCGGGTTCAAGGGCCTGAAGCACCTCAGCCACGCCGAGCAGTACCGGGTGACCCACCCGGACCAGAAGGTCGGCAACACGTTGTTCAAGGCGTCGAGCAGCAAGACGCTCGCCGTCAAGTAGGTCCTGCGCCGAAGGGCGCGTGCGAAGATCCGGGAGTGATCGAGCGCGCGCCCTTCGGCCGTACCGGACACGACAGCTCGCGGGTCATCTTCGGCGCCGCCGCCATCGGGCGGGTCGACCAGGAAGCCGCGGACACGCTGCTTCCGTTGCTCCTCGAGCACGGCGTGAACCACATCGACACCGCCGCGATGTACGGCGACGCCGAGCTGCGGCTCGCGCCCTGGCTCGCCGCGCACCCGGGCACCTTCTTCGTTGCGACGAAGACGCACGCGCGCGACGGCGTCGGCGCGCGGGCCAGCCTCGAGAGCTCCTTGACGCGCATGGGCGTCGACCACGTCGACCTGATCCAGCTGCACAACCTCGTCGAGGCAGACGAGTGGGAGACCGCGCACGGACCGGACGGCGCGCTGGCCGCCTTGCAGCAGGCCCGCGACGAGGGCCTCACCCGCTTCATCGGCGTGACCGGGCACGGGTTGCGGATCGCCGCGATGCACCTGCGCAGCCTCGAGCGCTTCGACTACGACTCGGTGCTGCTGCCGTACAGCTTCCTGCTCATGCAGGAGGACGGCTACCGTGCCGATGTCGAGCGGCTGCTCGAGGTGTGCGGGGAGCGCAGCGTCGCCGTGCAGACCATCAAGTCGATCGCCCAACGCCGCTGGACCGGCGAGCGGACGCCCGGCGAGCGACGGCAGAGCTGGTACGAGCCGCTCACCGACCCGGACGCGATCTCCCGCGCGGTGCGCTACGTCCTCGACCGGCCCGGGCTGTTCCTCGACTCGTCGTCCGCCATGGACCAGCTGCCACACGTGCTCGCCGCGGCCGGTGCGTCGTCGGCCAGCAGTGCCGGGCTCGCGGCCGACGTCACGTCGTACGAGATGACACCGCTGTTCGACGGCGCCGAGCTGGAACGGATCTAGGACCGCCCGCTCTCCTCGATATCGGAGCGGCAGACCTTCGCCCGCAGCGGGAGCTGCGCCGATGACCCGCCGACCTTGACCGTGTAGCAACCGGGCGCGACGCGCCAGCCGTTCGCCTTGGTGTTCCAGTACGCGAACGACCGGCGGTCGAGCGAGAGCTCGACCCACTGCCGCTCCCCCGGCTCGAGCGAGACCTTCTGGTACCCCTTGAGCTGCTTCGGCGGCTCATGCGCGGCCGGCGGGTCGGCGACGTACAGCTGCGCGACTTCGCTGCCGGCGCGGCTACCGGTGTTGGTGACGGCGAATCTCGCCGTCGTGCCGTGCTTGGTGGTGTGCAGCGTCAGATGCGAGAAGGCGAACTTCGTGTACGACAGGCCGAAACCGAAGGGGAACAACGGGGTGAGGTGCTTCGCGTCGTACCAGCGGTAGCCGACCAGCAGCCGCTCGCTGTACGTCGAGTACGGCACGTTCTGGCGGGTGATGCCGGGCCACTGGCTCGCCGAGCGGATCGGTGACTGCTTCATCGACTTCGGGAAGGTGAGCGGCAGCTTCCCCGACGGGTTGACGTCGCCGAACAACAACGCGGCCGCCACGTTGCCGTCCTGCTCGCCCGGGTACCACATGTCGAGCACGCCGCGGACCTGCTTGAGCCACGGCATCGCGATCGGGCCGCCGGCCTGCACGACGACGATCGTGTTCGGGTTCGCGGCCGCCACCGCGGCGACGAGAGCGTTCTGATCCGGGCCGACCGGTGGCAGGCAGGCCAGCGTGCACTCGGTGTCGACGGCGTTCAGCGACTTGCGGTCGACCCCCTCGGTCTCACCGTCGGCGATGAACACCACCGCGGTCTTCGCGAGCTTCGCCGCCGCCACCGCGTCGGCGATCGTCGCGCCTGCCGCAGGTATCACCGTGTCGCCGTCCGCCTCGGCGCGACCGGTGATCGCCGACAGCGGGTCGACGACGTTCGGGTTCACGCCGTAGAGCGGCACCTTCGAGCTGCCGCCGCCCTCGTAGTCGATCTGCGCCCCCGCGGGCGTAGCCGGCAGGCCGATCACCGCGATGCTCTGACCGGCGCCGTGCAGTGGCAGCGCGTTGCGGGAGTCCTTCAGCAGGACCGCGCCGCCTTCGGCTGCTTGTGCCGACAACGCCTTCTCCTGCGCGGTGTTCACGAACGCGGTCGCGGCTTGCGGATCCGGCGGCGGCGGGTCGTCGAACACCCCGACGGCGAACAGCCCACGCATGACGCGCGTGACCATCTCGTCGAGCGTCGCCATCGAGACCTGGTGCTGCTGGACCGCGGTCATCAACGCCTTGGAGAAGTACATGCCGGAGGTGATGTTCTGCTCCTGGTCGAGCCCGTTCTTCGCGGCCGCGACGGTCGAGTGCGTGCCACCCCAGTCCGACATCACCCAGCCCTTGAAGCCGAACTGCTTGTCCAGCACGGTGCGCAGCAGGTAGCGGTTCTGGCAGGCGTACACCCCGTTGATCCGGTTGTACGCGCACATCACGGCAGCGACATGTCCCTGCTTCACGGCGGCTTCGTACGCCGGAAGGTGGATCTCCTGCATCGTGCGCACGTCGACCATCGAGGAGTCCGTCATGCGGTTGGTCTCCTGGTCGTTCATCGCGTAGTGCTTCACCGTCGCGGCGACGTGCTGGCTCTGGATCCCGCGGATCTCGGCCGCGCCGGTCTGACCGGACAGGTACGGGTCCTCGCCGGCGTACTCGAAGGTCCGGCCGTTCAGCGGGTTGCGGGCGATGTCGACTCCCGGCGCCAGCTGGACGTCGACGCCCTTGTGCCACGCCTCCCAGCCGATCGCCGCGCCGACCTCGTACTGCATCGCCGGGTCCCAGCTCGCGGCCTGCGCGATTCCGTCCGGAAACGCGGTGACGAGGAGCTGCCCGTCACCGAGCCCGGCGCCCGCGTCGTTGGACACCTGCTCGGGCACGCACAGCGAGGGGATCGCCGGGATGTCGTTGGCCGCGCCGTAGTGGGTGATGTCGCCGCGGCCGTAGAGCTCGCTGACCTTCTGCGCCAGCGTCATCCGCGCAACGACCATCCGGGCGCGGCGGTCCGGCGAGAGGGTGGGGTTCAGCCACGGGCAGTGTGCTGCGCTCGACGCCGCGGCGACCGGGGCCGCGCCGGCCCGGGGCGCAGCCGCCGCCATGGCCAGGCCACCGCCCCCACCAACGGCGAGTACGACGGCGACAAGGGGACGGAGAACCGGCACACGCTGCACCGCTACTCGTTCGACGTCAGGAGCTCAGCTTCCCCCCATGCGTGCCAAGAGGGTCAGGTCGTAGAGCGACAGCAGCGCCGCCGCGGCTCCCAGGATGGACATCGCCCTCGCCGTGCGCTGCGCCGCCTCGTCCCGCACCCGCTGCCGGGCGCTGGAGGCGAGCTGCGCCTCGATCACGACGAGCCGCTCCGCTTCGCGAAGCTCGAAGTGCGCCGCGGCGCTCATCGCGGGCCGCCCTTCCCCGCCACCGCGACGGGGTGCGGCCGCGAGGGCAGCAGGACGAGGGCTTCGCGGGTCAGGACGAGACCCGTCAAACCGAACGCGATCAACAGGGAGGTCGAGTCGACTCCGGACCCGAGCTGCGTGCGTACCGCGATCAGGGCGAGCGCGAGGAAGGTCGGAAGGTACGGCGCCGCCGCGCTGATGGCGGTGACCCGCGCCACCTGCGGTCGTCGCTCGGCGATTGTTTCGGAGCGGTACCAGCACGCGCCCAGCGCAATCGCCAGGTACCCGACCAACCACCCGACGTCGATGATGTTGCCCGTCGTGTAGCCGCGGGTGACGGTGAAGTAGGTGTAGAGGCTGTCGCACAGCGTCATGGACAGCAGCCCGAACAACACGGCCCACAGTGCGCTCGGCACGCGACCCGCAAGGTTCCGCAGCGTGCTCAGCAGCAGCCACACCACGACGACGTCGCCGAACGGATACGCGACGGACACGACACCTGCCGCCGCGCTGAGGTCACTCGAGTGCCACACCGGGCCGAGCACGAACGTCCAGCTCAGGAACAACAGGGCGGTCGCGGCGATCGCGCCGTCAAGGGGTCGTCGCGCCCGCTCCCTGATGCTCCCGTGCTGACCCGGATGGCTCAGCAATGCCGCCGCCACGAGCGGCACACCGCCCAGGTACCCGACATCCGCAAGAGATGGGACGGGTGCCTGACGGGCGAGGACGAGGTCGTACACCGCCCACACGCCCTCGCCGAAGGTCCACGCGGCGAGTGCAGCGGCCAGCACCGCCCAGAACCGGCGCAGTCGCGGGTCGCTTCGCAGTGCAGCGATCACGCACGCGACAGTGGCCGCGGCCGCCGCCGCGAACGTCCCGAGGTCGTCGACGTAGTCGGTGACGCGTGGCCCGCCGATCCGCAGCCCGACGCACAGCGCGAAGCCGGCAGCAGCGAGCACGGCGGCCGTCGGCGCCGGCGACAGTGCCGAACGCCGCGACGAGGCGCCTGCCCGATGCAGGTCCGACACAGTCACGCGAGCCACCCCTTTCAGGTGATCGCGTTGTGTGTCGGCCCACCGGCCGCGGCTTACGAGGGGGCGAACGTCCCCACTACCCGGGCCCTAAGACCCGCATCGCGTTACGAGACGACGATCCCACCGTCGGAGGTGATGACATCGCCGACGGTGAACGAACCGGCCCGCGAGCACAGGAAGATCGCGAGACCGGCGATGTCCTCGGGAGTCCCCACTCTGCCGCGCGGCACACCGGCGCCGATCGCGTCCCAGTCCGTGCCCTCGACGTCGCCACCGGTCCCGACTCCGGTCGACAGCATCCAGGTCGGGTACGGACCGGGCGCGATCCCGTTGACGACGATGTTGCGCTTCACCAGGCGGCTCCCCATCTGGCGGGTGAGCGCGTGCAACGCGGCCTTCGACGGGCCGTAGGACCAGGTGTCGAAGACCGGCGTCTTGATCCCGTCGATCGATCCGATGTTCACGATCCGCGACGGGTCGTCAGCGGTCGCCTTCGCCTCGAGCAGCGAGAGCAGTCGCTGGGTGAGGAAGAACACGCCCTTGACGTTCGTGTCCATCACCTTGTCCCAGCCTGCCTCGGGAAACTCCTCGATCGATGCGCCCCATGACGCACCTGCGTTGTTGATGAGGACGTCCAGTGAGGTGGTGTGCTCGCGGAGACCATCGACGAGCGAGTCGATGCCCGCGAGGTTGGAGAGGTCCGCGGGAAGCGACACGCAGGTGCCGCCGTACTCGTCGGCGAGCCGCTTCGCTGTGGCGTCGCAGACGTCAGCCTTTCGCGAGCTGATGTAGACGGTTGCGCCGTTGGCGAGGAAGCCGGCGGAGATCATCTCGCCGATGCCGCGGGACCCGCCGGTGACGAGGACGGTCTTGCCCGCGACGGAGAACAGGTCGTTGATCGCCAGCGTTGTCATCGGAACAACATAGGCGGACGCATGTCGGACATGTCTCCCGGCATGCACTCGCTTCGGCCGAACCCGGGGACTTTCGGCCCTGGATTGTGTCCGCGCTGGGTCGCACCGTGCAGGTATGACTCATTTGACCCAGCGCGCCCTACGGGGCTTGATCATCCTCCCGGTCGTAGCAGCGACTGCGGCACTTCCGGCCGCGACGGCCTTCGCCGCACCGGCGCACACCGCGAAGCCGCACATCAAGGTCATGACGCGCAACCTCTACCTGGGTGCCGACCTGACGCCGCTGCTCTCGGCCGCGGACCCACTGGCCGGCATCGTCAGCATCGTCTCCAAGGTCGAGGCCTCGAAGCCCGACGTCCGCATGGGGATGGTTGCCCACGAGATCGAGGCGGCGAAGCCGGACCTCGTCGCGCTGCAGGAAGTCGCCAACTGGCAGATTCCGGGCAAGAGCCCGCTGGACGGCACCACTCAGGTTGTGCCTGCCGCGTCCTACAACTTCCTCACGATGCTGCAGAACGACCTCGCGGCCGCCGGCTCGCCGTACCGCGTCGTCGTCTCGGAGACCAACTTCAACTCCGCGACGCAGCTTCCGGCCGGGCTCGCGCTGCTCGCGACCTACTCCGACCGCGACGTGATCCTCGCGCGCAAGAGCGCGCCGACCTCGTTGCTGAAGGTGACCGCGACGCACGCCGCGCACTACACGCACCAGCTGACGATCCCGCTGTCCACTCTCGGCGTCACCGTCAACTTCACCCGCGGCTACGAATGGGCGGACCTGGTCACGAAGGGCACGGCGTGGCGGTTGGTGAACACCCACCCGGAGGCGTACACCCCGGCTCAGCTCGGGATGCCCGGCGCCGACGTCAACGGACCGGAAGCCAAGGAGCTGGCCACGGCCCTCAAGAGCTACAAGAAGCCGCTCGTGATCGCCGGCGACCTCAACTCGGCGAAGGGTGAGACGGACCGGCCGGCGTACACGGTGTTCACCAAGGCGGGCTTCTCCGACACCTGGCTGAAGCTCGGTCACCCGGACAACGCCTTCACGTGCTGCCACAACGAGACGCTCAGCGGTGGCGCACTCACCTCCCGCATCGACCACGTGCTCACGCGTGGTGCGGTGGCGGCCACCAAGGCCAGCCACGTGGGCGTTGCACCGGAGAGCTCAACCGCGCCGAAGTGGGCATCTGACCACGCCGGCGTCCTCACCACCCTGGCTGTCGGATAGCGGCGACAGCCAGAACCAAGACGGCCGCGACCTGGCACGCGGCCTGGCCGGCCGCCTTCCCCACCGGAGGCGGCCGGCCCTTGTCTTGCGCCCGCTACGGCAGGTCCGCCGCCCAGGACGGCTGCGGGTCGCTGAAGATGTCCGGCAGGTCGGCACCGACCTTGTCGGGAAAGCGTGGCGGCCGCTTCTCGAGAAACGACGTGATGCCTTCGACCACGTCACCGCCGCGCCCGACCGCGTTCATGGCACGCGAGTCCGCGACATGGGAACGGCTGGGCGAGTCGAAGGTGAGGCCGCGCCACATCAGCTGCCGGGCCAGCGCGACGCTCACCGCGGAAGTGTTGTCCGCCACCTCGCGGGCGAGCGCGGTCGCCACGCCGAGCAGCTCGTCGGCCGGGTGAACACTTCGGATCAGCCCGCCGGCGAGCGCCTCCTCGGGACCGAAAACGCGGGCGGTCATGTACCACTCCATGGCCTGGCTCGGACCGACGATGCGAGGAAGGAACCAGCTCGATGCCGCCTCGGGCACGATCCCGCGACGCGAGAAGACGAACCCGAACTTCGCGGCGTCGCTCGCGATCCGGATGTCCATCGGCAGCGTCGCAGTGAGGCCGACGCCGACGGCCGGTCCGTTGATCGCCGCGATCACCGGCTTGAGGCTCTGGAACACCCGCAGGCTCACCAGCCCGCCGCCGTCGCGCGGTGGCTCCGACCCCGCGGTGCCACGCGCCTCGGGGTTGAACGTGTCGCCGCCGGCCGACAGGTCGGCGCCCGCACAGAACGCCCGGCCCGCGCCGGTCATGATGACGACCCGCACCTCGTCGTCGCCGTCGGTGCGATCGAACGCGTCGAGCACCTCCCGACACATCGTCGCGGTGAAAGCGTTCAGCTTGTCGGGACGGTGCAGGGTGATCGTGGCGATGCCGTCGACGACGTCATAGCGGATCTCGGAGTACTCCGTCATCGCTGCATCGACTCCAGAAGTTGGTCGAAGCTCTGCTTCAGCCGGTCGAATCCCTCGCTCGCGGCAGCCGCCGCACCGCGCTCGGCGAGCGCCCGAGCCTGCCGCAGATGTTCGGGCCGATCGCTGCGTGACAGCGACATCGCGCGGTCACGCGTCAGCAGGTTGGCTTGCAGGTGCAGTCCGCTGGCAGTGAGCATCGCGTCTGCGCGTGCAAACAGCTCGTCGGCTTCGTCGTACCGGCCTTGGGCCGCGACCGCGTCCGCGAGCGCCCATGCGACTGGACCGAAGCAGAACACCTCGAGGTCGATCCACATCTGCTCGTACGGACGCAGCGCGGCTTCTGCCGCGGCACCAAGCGCCGGGTCGTCGAGCAGCATGCCGACGATCGCGGGATAGCACCGCGCCGCAATCGCGAAGTCGTCGACCGGGTACAGGTCGGGCCGGGCGATGCCGTAGTCGGAGATGACTTGCCGCGCTTCCGCCAGCCGCCCCGCCTCGGCGAGGGTCCACGCCTGCGTGCCGCGCCACGCCACCGCACTCGGATAGCGATCAGCGAACTCACCCGCCGCGTCGGCGAGATCGCCGAACGTCCCCTGCAGGTAGGAGATGGACATCGCGATCGCGCCCCACCACTGCTCGGCGTCGGCGATCCCGATCTGCTGTCCGAACGCGAGGGTTTCGTCGTTGAACCTGATCGCGTCTTGCAGCCGGCCGTCGTACACCATGTACTGCACCCAGTTGGCCCGGCACAGTGCGAGGACGAGCGGAGGGCAGTCGGCCTGCGCGATCTCTAGCGCCTCCGCGACCGCCCGCCGCGCGCGGGTCAGGTCTCCTAGCGCTGCGTACGCGACCTGCTGGAAGACCCGGCTCAGCGCACCGAGGGTGGGGTCCCCGACGCTGTCCGCGAGTGCCACCGCCTCGGACATCAGCTCCGCCGCGGTGTTCGCGCGGTCCGGTACGAGACTGGCTCGAGCTGATCGCATCATGACCTCGGCGAGTACCCGCGGCTCACCCAGCTCACGGGCGATGGCGATCGCCTCGTCGGTAAGCGCCAGTCGCCGCTCGAGGGAGACGGTCAGGTCGTAGTTCACCTCGCTGGCAAGAGTGGCGCTCAACAGCGCGACTTCGGCCGTGCGGTTGTCGCGGTGCGCTGCGAGCGTCTGCTCCAACGTCTCGACGCGGTCACGGTCGACATCGTTGATCACGCTCGTCACGCCGCGGAAGTTGGCGATGGCCGCGCGCGCAGCGAGGTCGGGCTGACCCAGAGCAAGGGCGGCACGGGTGGCCTCGAGCAAGGTCTCGCGGAACGCAGGGTTGCTCTGGTCGCGTTGCGCCTCGCCCAAGCCACAAGCCGCCTCGACCCGGCGCCGCGGGTCCGGCGATCCAGCGTCGATCATGTCCAACGCCTGGCGGTAGTAGGTCTCAGCACTGGCCAAGTCCCGCGCCGCCGACGACTGCGCAGCCGCACCGAGGAGGTGGTTGACCGCTGCGCTGAGGTCGCCACTCACCGGCCCGGCCTCCACCGCGTGATAGGCGAGCGCAACAGCGTCATACGGACGGAGCTTCTCCAGCACCTCAAGGACCGTCTGGTGCAACCGCCGTCGACGCGCGGTCGTCAGCTCGCCGTAGAGGGTCTCCTTGACCATGGCGTGGAAGAAGCGGAAGGAGTCGTCGCCGGTCTCCTCCACGATGCGCGCCCGGCAGGCCTCGTCGAGAGCGTCCAGCAAGACGTCGTCGTCGAGGTCACTCAGCTGGCTGAGCAGCTCCAGATCGAAGTCGCGGCCGATCACCGCGGCCACGGACAGCACGCGGTTGGCGGCGTCGGAGAGCCGGCCCAGCCGTCGACCCAGCACGTCGCGGACGCCTTCCGGCACCTCGATCTGACCGGGGTCCTCCACCTGCCAACGGCCGTCGACCAGCCGGACGGTTGCGGTCTCGACGAAGTGGCGCAGCACCTCACCCATGAACAGCGGGTTGCCCTCGGTCTCGGCGAACGCCGCCTCCGCGAGGCGAAGCCCGTCGTCATCGAGCTCATGACCGGCGACAGACTGCACCAGGTCGATCGTCTCGTCGAGGCTGAGCCCCTGCAGGTCGAGTCGCTCCACCCCCGGCACCCGTCGCAGATCCGCAAGCACCGACAGCAACGGATGCATCCGGTCCAGCTCGGTGTCGCGGTACGTGCCGACGACGATCAGCCGCGCGGAGCTCGCCGCTGCGGCCCTGAGCAGGTGAACCAGCAGCAACAGGGTCGCGCGAGTGGCCCAGTGAAGATCGTCGAGCACCAGCACGATCCCCTGCTCCTCCGAAGCCGCGATCAGCCAGGAGGTCACCGCCTCGAACAGCCGGTACTCCTCGGTCCGCGAATCGGAGGCCACCGGAGGCGGCAGGTCGGGCACCCGCGTCACCAGCTCGGGACACAGCCGGACCAGCTCGCCGGGCAACCGGCCGAGCTTCGGACTCGGATGGTGCGCGCTGTAGAACTCCAGCGCCTCGACAAAGGGCTGAAACGGCACCCCGAGCTCCTCGTCGCAGCGCCCGTACAGCACGACCGCGCCGGCACCGTGGGCCCGCCGGCCCAGCTCTGCGGCAGTCCGGGTCTTCCCGACTCCTGGCTCACCGGACAACAGCGCGGCAGCGAACCGGCCATCGCCGTCGAGTACGCGCTTGAGCATCATGTCGAGGTCCTGGGTCAGCTTCGGACGCCCGACGTACGCGATGCCACCGCCTGACGCGAGCAGCCCCGGGAACGGCAGCCCCTCACCCGCCTGCTCGTCCAGGTCAGCGAGCGGCTCCCACATCACCCGGCAGGCAGGTACCGGGTCGGGCAGTCCACGGAGCGGCAACTCGCCGACCGACTCGAACACGAAGCTGCCCCGGCCTCGCGACAACGAGCGCACCAGATCGGCGACGAGCACCTGAGCGGGCTGCGCGCTCGCGCACAGCCGGGATGCCTCGACCACCGGAGCACCGAGCACGTCCCCACCCTCGAACGACACGTCGCCGGCGGACACACCGATTCGGAGCTGGACCGCTGCGATCGGGTCTCGCCGCGCGGCGCGCTCGGCCTGCTGCTGCAGCGCAACTGCCGCGCCCACCGCATCAACAGCGGACTCGAAGACCGCCATCGCGCCGTCGCCGAGTCCCTTGACGACTCGGCCGCGGTGGACCGTGACGACCTCGCCGATCCGTGACTCCAGGGTGCGGACGAGCGCGTCGGCGCGGTCTTCGCCGAGCCGGGAACGCAACGCGGTCGACTCGACGACATCGACGAACAACACCGATGCCGTCAAGGTACGAGCAACGGACGACAACCCCGTGATGTCGCTCATTGCCCGGATCATATGAAGCAGAGCCAAGCGCGGGAGCCGGTTAGCCGCGTGGCGCCTCGAACGCGCGCAGCGTCGCCGCCCCTGCCCTCAGCTGTGACCAGGTGCCGCGAACATCGAACACGGCGATGCCGCAGGTCGGGTAGCCGTCGCGGATCGCCGCCTGGGCGGCACGGTCGCCGTCGCCGTCATCGAGGGTGATGGCGAGCCCGTGCATGGAGGGGTTGTGGCCGACCAGGGCCAGCGATGCGACCTCGTCCGGGACGTCCGCGACGACATCGAGCAGGTCGTCGACGGTGTTGTCGTAGATCCGGTCGTCGACGCGACGATCGACGCTCGTCACCACCTCGGCGATGCACTCCCACGTCTCGCGCGCCCGGGTCGCCGGGGAGACAACGACCAGATCGGGCGTCACGCTCAGCTCGGTCAGCCACCGCCCGGCAGCGAGAGCGTCGCGCCGGCCGCGGTCGGCCAGCGGGCGAACCTCGTCGCTCGCCGCAGCCGCCACCGCCTTCGCGTGCCGGATGAGAACCAAGGTGCGGTCGGTCATGTCTCCCGCACCTTAACTTTGCGGCTCAGGAAGCCTCCGCCAGCAGCATCGACGGCTGGCCTTCAGCTGCGACAAACCCGCTGCGCCCGATGCGCCGCTCGATCGCGGTTTGCGCCACGAGCTCGACCAGCTCCGACGTCAACGTCACACCGGCCGCGATCAGCCCCTGCTCGCTGCTGCAGACGCAGCGGTAGATCGCCGTCCGCGTCAGCAACCCGACGTACCGCTTCTCCAGACGCTCGGAGATCTCGATGAGCTGGTGGACCCCGGTCGGGATCCGGGCGGCTGTGGCATCGGCGCTCATGGCGGCTCCTTCGTTGCCGTCATCTCATCGGAGCCCGCCGGCCCTGACCAGGGTCGCTGGCCCGCGAATGGCCGGGACAAAGGTCACAGACCGGACGCGCTACCCCATGACGAGGACGGCGGCGCCGTTCACCCGGTCGTGCGCGAGGTCGCGAAGCGCGACGTCGGCCTCGGCAAACGGGTAGCTGACGGTCTCGACCCGCAGCGCCATCTCGGCGGCGATGGCGAGGAACTCCTCGCCGTCGGCGCGGGTGTTGGCGGTGACGCTGCGGATCACCCGCTCCTGGAACAGATGGTCCTGGTAGTTCAGCGTCGGGATGTCACTGAGATGGATCCCCGCGACCGCGAGCGTCCCACCCCGGTCCAGCGCCTCGAGGCAGGACGGGACGAGGTCGCCGACCGGAGCGAACAGGATCGCCGCGTCGAGCGGCTCCGGCGGCGACTCCGCAGCACCCGCGGCGGAGTGCACTCCGAGGGACAGGGCGAGCTGCTGCGCGTCGACCGAGCGGGTCATCACGTGGACGCGCGCTCCTTGATGCAGCGCGACTTGTGCGGTCAGGTGCGCCGAGCCGCCGAACCCGTAGATGCCGAGGCGGCCGCCGGCGGGAAGCGAGGTGAGCTTGAGTGCGCGGTAGCCGATGATGCCCGCACACAGCAGCGGGGCGGCGGTGACGTCGTCGAAGCCGGCCGGCAACCGGTAGGCGTAGCCCTCGTCGACGACGGCGTACTCGGCGTAACCGCCGTCGGCGTCCCACCCGGTGAAGCGCGGCGACAGGCAGAGGTTCTCGCGACCGTCGCGGCACCATCGGCAACCGCCGCAGGTGCTGCGCAGCCACGGCACACCCACCCGGTCCCCCGCCGCGAACCGGCCGGCAGCGCTGCCCACCGCGTCGACGACGCCGACGATCTCGTGGCCAGGTACGACGCCGGCCCGTCGCGGCAGCAGGTCGCCCTCAGCGAGATGCAGGTCGGTCCGGCACACCCCGCACACCTGCACTTTGACGCGCACCTCCCGCTCGGCGGGCTCCGGTACGTCGCGATCCAGAAGGCGCAGCGGGCCGTTGTCGATCGGGCCGGGTCGGTCGACCACCCACGCCTTCACGACCTCATCTTGAACTACGACATGGGTCGGTAGTGGCAGGCGATGACACCGGTGGATGCGGTCTGCGCCGAGACGAGCTCGAACCGGCGCGCCTCGCCATCGCTGGGGAACAGCGTCTTTCCGCCGCCGAGCGTGATCGGCTCGATGAACAGGATCAGCTCGTCCACCAGCCGTGCCGCGAGCAGGGCGCGGACCAGGGTCAGGCTCCCGTACACGTAGATGTCGCCACCGGGCTGCTCCCGCAGCTTCGTCACTTCGCTGACCAGGTCGGCCACCCGGATGATCGTCGTCGGGTGCCAGGTGAGGTCGGCCTCGGAGAGCGTGTCCGACACGACGTACTTCTGGGTCGCGTTGATCCAGTCGGCGAACGCGTCGCCGCCGCGCTCGGGCCACGCACCCGCGGAGACCTGGTACGTGCGGCGGCCCTGCAGCAGCGCCTCGCATCGCTCGGGGATCGCGCCGATGACCGCGCCCATGACCTCGGGGTCGAAGTACGGATGTGACCAGCCACCGTGAGCGAAGCCGTCACTGGTGTCCTCGTCCGGGCCGCCCGGCGCCTGCAGCACTCCGTCCAGCGAGCTGAACTCGCTCACCACAACGCGCATCTCGATTCCTCCGGCTCGACTACTGGGACTCAAGACGATCAAACGCGGCGATACTCATCGGATGAACGACTCGTACGGCGAACGTAGCGCTCTGTCGTACCGGAACCTGCGCCTGATGATCGGTGCGCTCGGCATCCTGTTGCCCGTCGTCCTGGTCGGCGTCAACTGGATGATCTGGGGCCGCATCAAGCCGTTGCCGTCGATCAGTGCGTACTACTACACGCACGTCGGCGTGTGGTTCGTCGGCACGATGTTCGCGATCGGGATCTTCCTGATCTGCTACCGGTACGACACCCCGATCCGTGCGCTGTCCCACCTCACGACGGTCGCCGGCATCGCCGCGATCGTCGTGGGGCTGTTCCCGACGAACCCGCAGACCGGGTCGACGCCGACCCAGCACACCGTCGCGCACGTGCACGAGGTCGCCGCGTCGACGCTGTTCGTGATCCTCGGGCTGACCTCGCTCCTCATCTTCCCCAGCGCCGACGGCGAGCCCGAGCAGTTCCATCACGCCGATGCGATCTACCGCGCGCTCGGCATCACGATCCTCGCCAGCTGCGCAGGCGCCGTCATCTTCCACTCGATCAACGGCGCCCTGTTCTACTTCGAGCTCGTCGCCGTACTCGGGTTCGCGGTCTCCTGGTTGATCCGAGGCGAGACGGTGGAAGCGGCGCGCGGTGTCGTCGCGGCGTATCGAGTCGCCCGTTCCCCCAGCGGGACTGATCCGCGCTGACTAGGTTGGCGTGAAAGATTGGCGGGTTGTGGCACCGAGCTACCTCTGGAGTGAGCTGCGGCACCGTCTCGGCCGCACGCTCGTCACCGCGCTGGGCCTCGCCGCCGGTGTCGGACTGGTGATGGCGATCATCGGCGTGTCCGCCGGCCTGTCACGAGCACAGGACAAGGTGCTCTCCCCGCTGTCCTCGGTCGGCACCGACCTCGTCGTGACCCGCACCGTCGCGCCCACGACCAACCCGAAGCCGCAGGCAAGCCCGACCGCTGCCCGTGGCGGGTTCTTCGGCGGCGGCCAAGGTGGGTTCTCGCAGGCGTCACAGCTCAACTCGGCTGACACCGACGCGCTGCTGCAAGCCAACTCGACGGTCCTCACCGACCTGTCGAAGCTCGGCCCGGCCGGGACGAAGTTCACTCACGACTTCTTCCTGCCCGGCACGCTCATCACGTTCCCGTCGCAGGCGACCACTGTCGTGGCGTCGTTGCCCGGGGTGTCCTCCGCGGTCGGCGCCCTCACCCTGTCCGCGGTTCACGAGACGGGGACCGTGCCCAAGATCGTCGCCTCGCTGAAGACCGGAAGCCACACCGTCAAGGCGACGACGACGCCACCGCGACCGACCGCGGCGCAACTCGCGACGATGTTCGCCTGCTTCCAGAAGTCCGGCCTGACCGGCCGTCCGCAGGGCGGCGCCAGGCCGCGGCAGAACCTGTTCAGCGACAAGCGCGCGCTGGCCTGCCTGCCCCCGGCTTATCGCTCCTACGTCACACGGGTCGTCGTACCGGCGATGACGATCCGCCGCGTGGTGGCGCCGCCGTCGACCGACACCAACACCTCGACGTACACCGTCGGCGGGGTGGATGCCACAAACCCGAACACCGGACTCGTGACGCGTGACCAGGTCACCAAGGGCGGCTGGTACGACACGCGGGCCGACCACGAGGTACTCGTCAACACCGCCTACGCGAGCACCCACAAGCTGCGCGTCGGCGACAGCATCACGATCAACTCCGGCGCGTACTCGGTCGTCGGGCTCGTGAAGCCGACGCTTACCGGCAACGTCGCCGACCTGTACTTCGACCTGCCGACGCTCCAGTCACTCGCCACGAACGACGGTCGCATCAATGAAGTGCTCGTCGCGGTCAAGAACTCCGACCAGGTGGGTGCAGTGAGTGCGGCGATCCATCGTGCGCTGCCGGGCGCGCAGGTGCTGACGGCGAAGGACCTCGCGGACCAGGTCAGCGGCAGCCTCGCCAACGCCCACAAGCTCGCCACGAACCTGGGCGCGGCACTGGCCGTCGTCGCGCTGCTCGCCGGCTTCGTCATCGCCGGTCTGCTGACGCTGTCGAACATCACCAAGCGGGTCCGCGAGATCGGATCGCTGCGCGCGATGGGATGGTCCCGCGGGTTGGTCGTCCGTCAGATCCTCGCCGAGACGGTCAGCATCGGGGTGATCGGCGGCGTGATGGGCATCGCGCTCGGCGCGGCGATCTGCGGCATCATCGACGCCGTCGGCCCGAGCCTGTCCGTGACCAGCAGCGGGCTTCAGGTCGGCGCCTCGACCGTGAGCTCGCTGCTCAACCAGTCGACGAGCGACACGATCACCAGCGCGATCAAGCTCAACGCACCGATCGAGCTGACCGCCATCATTCTCGGGTTCTTCGGGGCTCTTGTCGGCGGTGTCCTCGCGGGCGTGGTCGGCGGCTGGCGCGCCGCGCGACTCGCCCCGGCGACGGCGCTGCGGGACTTCGGATGAGCGCGGCCCGGGCCGCGAGCGCCACGCCACCCCTGTACGAGCTGGAAGGCGTCGGCCGCGCCTTCGCCAAAGCGGGCGTCACCGTCGAGGCGGTTCGATCCGTCGACCTCACGATCGGGGCCGGCGAGATGATCGCCCTCGAGGGCCCGAGCGGGTCAGGGAAGTCGACCCTGCTCCAGCTGCTCGGCGCGCTGGATGTCCCCACCCGCGGCTCGATCCGGTTCGACGGCCGGGAGCTCTCGCGGGAGTCCGACGTCGAGCTCACCCGGTTGCGCAGCCAGGAGATCGGCTTCGTGTTCCAGCACTTCAACCTGATCCCGACGCTCACCGCCTGCGAGAACGTGGAGATGGCGATGGTGCCGGCCGGTACGCCGCGGCCGCAACGGCACGTCCGGGCACAGGAGCTGCTCGACCAGGTCGGGTTGCGCGATCGCGCCGACCACCTGCCGTCGCGCCTGTCCGGCGGCGAGCAGCAACGCGTGGCCATCGCCCGCGCTCTTGCGAACCACCCGCGCGTCGTCATCGCCGACGAGCCGACCGGGAACCTCGACTCCGCGACCGCCGGCGAGGTCATGGCCGTGATCGCAGGGCTACGGGAGACCAGCGGCGTCACGGTCATCATCGCGACGCACTCAGAGGACGTTGCCCGCACCGCGCAGCGCCGGATTCAGCTGCGTGACGGCGGCATCAGCGGGGAACGGCGACCTCGACGCTCGCGGTGAGGTGGTTGCCGAGGTCGTTGTCCGCCCGGACCGCGACCTCGACGACCCGCTCGTCGCCGGCATCGCTCTCGCCGGTGACCTGCCCGCGGAACCGCAGCGGCTGTCCCGGGATCGCCGGCCCGCCGAGCCGGGTCGAGATCCGCCGTACCCGGGAGTCGCCGCCGGACCAGTCGGTGACGTACCGCGAGACGTAGCCGTTGCTGGTCAGGATGTTCATGAAGATGTCAGGCGCGCCCTGCGCGACCGCGTAGTCACGGTCGTGGTGGACCGGCATGAAGTCACGTGAGGCGATGGCGCCGGCAACGACGACCGTCGCGGTCACCTCGAGGTCGAACGGCGGCAGCTCCTCACCGGTCGGTGCGAGCGCTGGCTGCTTCGGGCGAGCCTCGCGCGGCCCGTCCGGCGGCGGGCCGGGTGCGAACTTGAACACGGTGAACAGCTGGTTGCCGACCGGCTCGCCCGACTGGTCGTAGAAGTTGTTGGACCAGGCGACGAAGTAGCCCTTGCCGAGGCCGGTGTGCTTCTGCTCCGACACCGACTCCAGCGCCGTGTCCGACGACAGCGTGTCGCCGACGCGCAGGTAACGGTCGAACGTCAGCACCGAGTTGGTCGCGAGCGTGCCCTTGTAGCCCGCCGCGGCAAGAACGGCGAGCGGGCTGTCGGCGCCGACCTCACCGGCGGAGCCGCCCCGCTCCCGGATCCCTTCGATCGTCGGCCGGCCCATCGTCCAGGTCTGCAACATTGCCGGCGGCGCGACGATCTCGCCGTGCCGGGTCGACCCCGCGGTGTGCTCGTCGTACGCCGGGTTGCGGTCGTCGAGGGCGTCCACCCAGTGCCGGATCATCGGGAGGTTGACCGGGTCGGGTGCCAGCGACGGGCCGGACAACCCCATCGGCTTCCCGACCTTGGTGAGCAGCTCCTCGCGCAGTGCGTCGTCCACGGCGCTTACCTCATCATGTGCTGATGCGGGTGCGGGCAGTCGGGCGTCGCGCCGCGATGGCCGCAGTCGCTGCGGCTTGCGTCGTCTCGTGCTCCAGCGCGGGCAGCGCGCCGACCTCGACCACGTCGGGTGGCACCTCCGCGGCCGCCCCAGAGCCGCTCCACATCAACGTCGCCGACCCGCCGGAACGCTGGCGAACCGTCGCGTCGTTCTCCTACGGCCGGCGGGCCGACCAGCTGGGGCCGCCGGGTGGCTCGACGGGAGCGTCAGGACCGAACGGCGCCGCGGGCGGCGCCGAGGCGTTCCCGCCGGCGGCGATCGCCGTCGTCGACAACAGCCTGTGGGTGCTCGACCAGAACAAGCACCGCGTCGCCCACTTCACACTGTCGGGTCGCTATCTCGGCGAGGTCCGCGGGATCTCGGCTACGGCCCGCGACCTCGCGCCGTACCCGTCGGGCCGGTTCCTCGTCATCGACAGCGAGCCGCAGCGCACGGTACGGACCTTCGGTCCGGCCAGTCGCCGAGCGAGCGAGCCGCGAGTCGTCGCGGCGGCCGGCGACGTCGCCCGCCTCGTGCCGACCGACACGACGGTCGGCACCGGACCGGGGGTGCCTGAGGACGGCAACACCTTCGGCTGGTCGGTGGACCTGGCGACCCTCGACGTGCGCATGACGCCGGCGTGGGACCGCGAGTACACGTTCCCGGGTGGCCACGACGTCGTCCTCGACGTCTTCTCCGTCCAGGTCGCCCAGCAGCACGCCTACCTGTGGTTGGGCGTTGCCGGAGCCGGGCGCAATGCCCTGGGCGGCGAGCTGCTGCTCGAGCTCGACGCGCGGGGCAACGTCGCTTCCCTCGAGAGAGTGGAAGCTCCTCCCGGTGACGACTCGCAGATCGTCAGGCCGTTCTACGTCGCCTCCGACGGCTCGGTCTACCAATGGTTCGCGACGCCGACCCATGCCGAGCTTCGAGTGCACCCCTAGCCGCCAATCCCGCTTGATGGCAGGGTGTCGATCATGCAGCTGCGGACCCTTGGTCGTACCGGTGTGAAAGTCAGCCCGCTGTGCCTCGGCGCCATGATGTTCGGTGCGTGGGGTGAGCCGGACCACAACGAGTCGATTCGGATCATCGACCGGGCGCTCGACGCCGGCATCAACTTCATCGACACGGCGGACATGTACTCCTCCGGCGAGTCCGAGGAGATCGTCGGGAAGGCCCTGAAGAGCAAGCGCGACAGCGTCGTGCTCGCGACCAAGTTCCACGGCGCGATGAGCTTCGACCCCAACGAGCAGGGCAACTCCCGCCGCTGGATCATGAAGGAGGTCGAGAACTCGCTCCGCCGGCTGCAGACCGACTACATCGACCTGTACCAGGTGCACCGACCGAGTCCCGAGACCGACATCGACGAGACGCTGTCCGCGCTGACTGATCTGGTACGCGCCGGCAAGGTCCGCTACATCGGTACGTCGACCTACCCCGCTCACGAGATCGTCGAGGCGCAGTTCATCGCACGGGAGCGCGGCCGCGAGCGGTTCGTCTGCGAGCAGCCGCCGTACTCACTCCTCGTGCGCGGGATCGAGCGCGACGTCCTGCCGGTCGCCGAGCAGTACGGCATGGGCGTCATCCCGTGGAGCCCGCTCGCCGGCGGATGGCTGTCGGGCAAGTGGCGCAAGGACGGCTCCGACAACGAGAGCCGACGCGCGGTGCTGCTGCCTGATCGCTATGACCTGTCCATCCCCGGCAACCAGCGCAAGCTCGACGCCGCGGACGCGCTCGCGATACTCGCGGAGAAGCACGGCTTATCGCTGATCCACCTCGCGATCGCGTTCGTGATCAACCATCCGGCGGTCACGTCGGCGATTCTCGGCCCGCGCACGATGGACCACCTCGAGTCGCAGCTCGGCGCGGCCGACATCGTGCTGTCCGAGGAGATCCTCGACGCGATCGACGAGATCGTCCCGCCGGGCGTGACGCTGCACGACGCGGACCGCGGCTACGACCCGCCGGCGATCACGGAACCGGCCCGCCGCCGCCGATGACAGCGGCCGGCGTCGACCCGTCGGTACCGCCCAGTGGCACCGGCTGTGTCGAATGCCTCGCGACCGACGGCTGGTGGTTCCACCTCCGGCGATGCGCGCAGTGCGGTCACATCGGGTGCTGCGACTCCTCTCCGTCGCAGCACGCGACGGCGCATGCCCAGACGTCGCATCATCCGGTCATTCGAAGCTTCGAGCCCGGCGAGGACTGGTTCTGGGACTACACCACCGAGAAGCTCACCTTCGGACCATCCCTCGCAGGTCCGGCGCATCATCCGCTCGACCAGACCACACCGGGCCCGGCTGATCGCGTCCCCGACAACTGGGAGTCCCTGCTGAACTAGCGCGACCCTTAGCTGTTCGCGACGAGCGCCTCCGCCGCTGCCAGGTCGAAGTCGCCGTGGTCGGAACCGAGGCCTTGCGCAACGAGCCCTGCCGCCGCGCACCCGAGGACCGCCGCGTCGCGCGGTGAGCGGCCCAGGGACAGCCCACGCAGGAAGCCGGCGGAGAACGCGTCACCGCAGCCGGTGGTGTCGACGACGTCGACGGTGAAGGCCGGCACCCGTTCCACGCCGTCGGCCGTGGCCACCACGGCGCCGTCGGCGCCGACGGTCGCAGCGACACAGCCCGCGCCGCGGGCGACCAGCGCCCGACAGCCCTCATCCACCGAACCCGCACCGGTCAGGCCAAGCACCTGCTCGTCATTCGGAAGGAAGACATCGAGGTGCGGGAAGATCGGCGCGACCCAGTCGACCAGGTCCGCGAGCTGCTCCCCCGGCGCGAGAACGTCGGCGGACGTCACGACGCCGTTCTCGCGCGCGAACGCGAGAAGCTTCGCGGCATCTTCGCCACCCATGAACTCCGGGCCGCCCAGGTGGAGGTGCGTCGATCCCGCGATGAGATCCCGCGGCGCGTCGTCGGCCGTGTAGGTGCCGTTGGCGCCGATGACATGGAACGCCGGCCGCGATCCGTCCGCACGGATCGGCAGGACACTCGCCGAGGTCTGCACGCCGTCACGGCGCACCAGGTGCAAGGTGTCGATCCCGAAGTCGGTGAGCAACCGCAGCAGCACGTCACCGATCGGGTCGGTGCCGATGGCCCCGGCGCTGTGGACCGCCGCACCCAGCTTGGCGAGTGTGATCGCCGTACCGCCCGCGGTGCCGGCGGCGGTCATCCGGATCTCCTCGACGATCGCGCCGCCCTGACCTTCCGGAATCGACTCGACCGGGCGCACCAGAACATCGAGGACGTGCACGCCGAGCGCAACCACCCGCATCTCGGTCATGCTCCGAAAGTATGGGCCGACCGCTGCCGGCGCCGCCGAGCGGGTGCACGGCGTTGCCCTACGCTGCTGGAACGATCGTTACAACGGAGGGGCGATGACCGGCGGCAGGCGCACATTCCGCGTGGTGCAGTGGACGACGGGCAACGTCGCGCGGCAGGCACTGAAGGCAGTCGTGGAGCGTGACGACCTCGACCTGGTCGGGCTGTACGCCTACAGCAAGGACAAGGTCGGCAAGGACGCGGCAGAGCTCGCGGACCTGGGCGAGCCGACCGGCGTCACGGCGACCGACGACATCGACGCGATCATCGCGCTCAAGCCGGACGCCGTCCTCTACATGCCGCTGCACCCTGACGTCGAGCACCTCACGACGCTGCTGCGGGCGGGCATCAACGTCCTGTCGACCGCGTCGTTCCTCACCGGCCGCGCGTACGGCGAGGCGGCGCGGCAAGCGCTTCGGGAGGCCGCCGAAGCGGGCGGCGCGAGCCTGTTCGGCGGCGGCATCAACCCGGGCTTCGCCGACTACCTGGCCGCCGTCGCCTCCGGCGTTTGCCGGGAGGTCAACTACGTACGGATCCTCGAGTCCTTCGACATCGGCACCTGGGCGGGCGATGCCAACCAGGACGACCTCGGCTGGGGCCGCCCTGCCGGTGACCCCGGGCACGACAAGGACATCGAGAAGGCGACCGCTCCGTTCGGCGATGCGGTCGAGGCACTCGCCGAGCTGCTGCAGGCCGAGGTCGACGAGATCCGCTGCGAGGTCAGCTTCGCCCACGCCACGCAAGACCTCGCCGTGACGAACCGCGACGTGAAGGCCGGCACGGTCGCCGGGATCGACGCGAAGTGGTTCGGCTCGATCGGCGGCACCGATGTCATCGAGGTCGACGTGCGGTGGACGATCACCCCGTTTCTCGACCCGGCGTGGGAGATCGCGATGGCCTACCTGATGGAGGTGCGCGGCCACCCGCAGGTCAACATCCGTGCGGAGGTCCTGCCACAGGACTTCGAGTCGATGTCGCTCGAGGAGATGCTCGCGATCGGATCGGTCATCACCGCGATGCCGATCGTCAACGCAATCCCCGCCGTGGTCGATGCGCGACCGGGAATCGTGACCTATGCGGACCTGCCGGCCCAGGCGTCGCGCCTGGTTGTCGGCAAGTGACCCGCGACGCGCCGGTCGTCGGCATTGCCACCGGCGCCGGTCGCGGAATGGGTCTGTCATGTGCCGCACGCCTCGTCGACCGGGTCGACCACCTCCTCCTCGTCGACATCGACCCCGCAACGGTCACCCGAGCCGCGTCAGACCTCGCGTCGTCACGCGCCGCGACGGAAGCCGTCGTGCTCGACATCACCGACCGGTCCGGACTGGACGCTCTGGCCGAGCGGATCAGCGAGCTCGGCCGGCTCGGCCCGGTTGCGCATGCCGCCGGCATCTCCCCGACGATGTCCGACTGGCGCCGCATCTTCAGCGTCGACCTCGTCGGCACCGCGCTGCTCGCCGAGGCGCTCCGACCGCTCGCCACTGAGGCGACGGCCATCGTCTGCTTCGCCTCGATGGCCGGGCAGATCGGCGCGTCGATCGCAACGGCGGAGATCGACGCCGTTCTGGACGACCCGCTCGCTGCGGACTTCCTCGACCGCCTGTACGACGCCGCCGGCCCCGGGATCGAGGACACCGGTACGGCGTACATGCATGCCAAGCGCGGGGTGCAGCGGTTCGTGCGCCAGGAGGCGATGCGGCTGGGTCCGGCAGACGCCCGGATCAACTCGGTCTCACCCGGGATCATCGACACCCCGATGGGCCGGCAGGAAGCCGACGCGATGGACGCCATGAAGACGCTGACCGAGATGAGCGCCCTTCGGCGCGAAGGTCAGCCCGAGGAGCTCGCGGCCGTCGTCGCGTTCCTGCTCTCCGACGACGCCAGCTTCATCACGGGAACCGACGTCCTGGTCGACGGCGGTGTGTGCGCGGCCGTGGCCACCGCGTCGTAGCGGTCAGCCGGACAGCGTCTCGAGCCCTGGACCCGACTCCAGCAGAGCCCGCATCTGCTCGTGCACCGCGTTGACCGCCTGCAGCGGGCGGATCATCACCCGGAACTCCACGATGCGCCCGGACTCGTCACAGCGGATGATGTCGACACCGTTGACGTACTTGCCGGCGAGGGTGGTCTCGAACTCCAGCACCGCCTGGTCGCCCGCCACCACTTGCTTCGTGTAGTGGAACCGGCCGTCGGCGTCGTTGCCCGGCAGCACCTGCTTGGCGGCCTGGAGGTAGATCGCCGTCACGTCCTTGCCGCGCTGCGGCGTGTAGACGATCGGTGAGTAGAAGACGACGTCGTCGGCAAGCAGGTCCTCGAGCCCGCCGTCACCGTCGAGGAACGCGTGCCACTTCGCAACAACCGGTTCGATCACAACGCCATTCTGGGGGTCGGGATCTCGGGCGGCACAACGACCACGGGAACCGAGGTGTGACCGGCGAGCCGGCCGGTGATGCAGCGGTGCAGGTGCCCGCCGTCGCTTCGGTGCGAGCCGACCACGAGAAGTGCCCCTCGCTGCATGGCGGTGTGCGCCAGGTCGGTGGCCGGGGAAGCCCCCCAGACCAGGCGGCACATGATCGTCGTGGGCTCCTTGATCCGCTGGGCGAACACCCAGCTGGACAGCGACTCGCTCAGCTCCTCGCCGTACCCGACGGGCCGGGGAAGGACCTGCTCGGCGAGGACCGTGCCGCCCCGCATCGCCGACTCGCGAGCGGCCCAGCGCAGCGCCGCGGCCGATCCGGTCGAGCGATCGATGCCGCAGACCACGTCAGAGAGGTCGGTCACGTCACCGGCAGCGGGCACGAACATGACCGGGCACTGAGCGCGGTGCGCCAGGGTCCGCGCGATCGCATCGAACCGCAGGGTCGCGGTCGAGGCGTCGCTGCGCGACCCGATGACGAGCAAGTCGGCGCCGGCCGACTCCCGCACCAGCTGTTCGGCGGCATCCTGCTCGATGTGGTCCAGCACGCGCAGTGATGCGCCCCGCATCGCCGCCCCCTCGGCAGCGATGCGGAGCGCAGCCGGGCTGGCGCCTTGCTCGACATAGGCCGCGACGACACCGCTTCGACGTCCGACCGTCGACATGACCGGCGACTGGGCACGCCGGACGCCGGCGACGGTCCGCTGACGTCTCAAATGGGTCTTAGAGGCCATATCGATCACCACGAGGTGAGCGTGTCGCCTGCGACGCCGTCCGGTGCAGGGACGAAAGTCCTAAGTTGTCCCGCCATTCGTCCGGACGTGAGGGCTTCGTCTTGATCCACTCCGCGGACCGACCGATCCTCGGACCATGAGGACCGTCGTCGCGCTCGGTGGCAACGCCCTGCTGCAGCGCGGCGAGCGCCCGGACGCGAGCACGCAGGAGGACAACGTCCGGCTCGCCGTGGCTTCCATCGCGGAGCTCGCGCGCCACCACGACGTCGTCGTCACGCACGGCAACGGACCGCAGGTGGGCCTGCTCGCCCTGCAGAGCGAGCACGACGGCTCGCTCACCGTGCCGTATCCGCTCGACGTCCTCGGCGCCGAGACCGAGGGGATGGTCGGCTACTGGCTGCAGCGCGAGCTGAGCAACGCCCTGCCCGGCCGCGACATCGTGACGGTGCTCACCCAGACCGTGGTCGATCCCCATGATCCCGCGTTCGCAGACCCGTCCAAGTTCATCGGGCAGATCTACGACGAGGCGGCCGCCAAGGCCAACGCCGCGGCGCTCGGCTGGACGGTGAAGCCCGACGGCGCCCACTGGCGCCGCGTCGTGCCGTCGCCGGATCCGGTCGAGTTCGTCGAGATCGGCTCGATCAAGACCCTGGTCGACAGCGGCGCGCTGGTCATCTGCGCCGGGGGTGGCGGCGTCCCGGTGCTCCGCTGCGAGAGCGGCCTGCGGGGCGTGGAGGCCGTGGTCGACAAGGACCGAGCCGCCGCGCTGCTCGCTCGCGACCTCGGCGCCGACGCGTTGCTGCTGCTGACCGACGTCGCGGCCGTGCAGCTGGACTTCGGCACCGACCACGCCCGGTCGCTCAGCCGGGTGACCACCCAGGAGCTTCGCGGGATGGCGTTCCCTGCCGGCTCGATGGGCCCGAAGATCGCCGCCGCATGCGAGTTCGTCGAGGCGGGCGGGACGTTTGCGGCGATCGGCGCCCTCGACCAGGCCGCCGAGCTGGCCGGCGGAACCAGCGGCACGGTCATCGTCCGCGGCTGAGTCCGCGGACCTACTCGATGGTCTGGCGCGTGACCTCGTTCGCGAGGATGGCGGCTTGCGTGCGCCGCTCGAGCCCGAGCTTGGCGAGCACGTTCGACACGTAGTTCTTCACGGTCTTCTCGGCCAGGAACAGGCGGTCGCCGATCTGCCGGTTCGTCAAGCCCTCCCCGATCAGCTCGAGCACCTTGCGCTCCTGCTCGGACAGGGCCGAGAGCCGGTCCTGCATCTGGCCGTGGGCGCGCAGCCGTTCCATGACCCGGGCGGTCGCGGTGGGGTCGAGCAGCGATCCGCCGCTGGCCACGGTGCGGACGGCGCCGACGAGGTCCGAACCGCGGATCTGCTTCAGCACGAAACCCTGCGCTCCGGCCATGATCGCGTCGAGCATCGCCTCGTCGTCGGAGAACGACGTCAGCATCAGGCAGGCGAGCTCGGGGAGGGCGGAGCGCAGCTCCCGGCAGGCGGTGATGCCGCTACCGTCGGGCAGCCGCACGTCGAGCACGGCAACCTGCGGCCGCAGCGCCGGCACCCGGCCCAGCGCCTCGGAGACCGACGACGCCTCACCGATGACCTCGATGTCGCCCTCGGCCTCGAGCATGTCCTTCACACCCCGCCGGACGACCTCGTGGTCGTCGCACAGGAACACCCGAATCGGCGCCGTCATGGTGACACCGTAGGGCAGTGGGGTCGGCTCGAGCCTCAGATGACGATCGAGCGGGGGCGAGCGAGCGCTCGGCCGGTCAGGCTGCCGGGCTCGATCTTGATCAGGACGTCCCCCTCGGGCGCCCCGATGCGATTGAGCCGGGCGGCCTGCTCCCGTGCGGCTTCGCTCGCCCCCATCACGTTCGCGACCCCGACCGCCATGACGCTCCACCCGGTTCGCCGGGTGGGGTCGTGGCTGTCGACCTCGAACGCAACGACCGTGTTGCGGCAGTTGCGGTCCAGCACGCTCCCCGACGACGTGCGGAACACGATCGACGACCCGTCGTACACGAAGTACACGGGAAGTACGACGGGAAGCGCGTCCGCGCTCACCGCGATCCGTCCGATCAGCTGCGAACGAAGCCCTGCGACGCACTCGTTGTGCGGAAGGACGTCCCAGGCTGAGTCACGTAGAAGGTTCATCGGCAATGAGCCTGCGACGACGAGGCAGAGATCAACAGGTACGGAGGGCCCAGGCCCGGTGGGACCAAAGTCCGTATTACGCGGCAGCCGAGCCGCAGGGCTCGAGATCGACAAGGCACTAGGGTCATCCTGTGGCCGAGGAGGCGGCGCCGCGCAACCCGGCGGATCCCCCCGGCACCGGCCGGGTCGGCTACCTGCTGCGGCAAGCCACCGACGCACTGCTCAAGCGCGCGCAGGACGGCCAGGACACCCAAGACCGGCTTCGCGCCCTGCTCGATGCGGTGCTGTCGATCTCGGAGGACCTCAGCCTGTCCGCGATGCTCGAACGGCTGGTGGGCGCGGCCTGCGAGCTCGTCGCGGCCGAGGCCGGCGCGATCGTCGTCCTGGGCTCGGACCGCCAGCACAGCGCCAGCGTGGTGGCTGTCGGGCTCAGCGACGAACAAGCCGGCGCGATCGGATCGGGTCCGGCGCCGACTGACTGTCTCGCGGTCCCGGTACGGACCCGCAACCAGGTCTTCGGCAACCTGTACCTGACCCGGCGGCGCGACCGGCAGGCGTTCACCGACGAGGACGAGCTGCTCGTGATCGCGCTCGCGTCGGCCGCAGGGGTCGCGATCCAGAACGCCCAGCTGTTCCAGAGCCAGGAGCGGCGCGGGCTGTGGCTGACCGCCTCCAGCGAGGTGCGAAACGCCGTGCTGGGCGGCGTCGCCGAGGACCGGCTCAGCCATCTGATCGTCAACGAGGCGCAGCAGGCCGCCCGCGCGGTGTTCACGACGCTGCTCCTGCCCAACGACGACGGCGGCATGGTCATCGCGGCAACGTCCGAGCCGTCCCTGCTCGGGATCGAGTACGAGCCGGGCGGGACGTACTCCGAGCGGGTCGTCGCGGACCGCGAGGCAGTGATCCTCGACGACATCGGTCGCAGCCCGTCCGCCGAGTCCGTCCCTCAGGCGATCAGGGACCGGTGCGGGCGGCTGCTGATCGCGCCGCTCGGGGTCGGCGAGTCCGGCGAGGGCCTCGGAGCACTCGTGGTCGCGTACCCCCGCAACGTGGCCGCCGTCGCCGAGCTCGACCTGGACTACGTGGTCGGGTTCGCCGGTCAGGCGGGGGTGGCGCTCCAGCTCGCTGCCGCGCAGCACGACCGCGAACGCATCGCCGTCCTGGAGGATCGCGAGCGGATCGCCCGCGACCTGCACGACCTGGTCATCCAGCGGCTGTTCGCGGCCGGCATGACGCTGCAGAGCACGGACGCGCTGGTGACGGACCAGGGGGTGCGGGCCCGGCTTTCCGCCGTCGCGGACGACCTCGACGGCACGATCCGCGAGCTGCGGCAGGCGATCTACCAGCTGCAGACTCCCGTCATCGCCGACGACTTCCGCCACGAGGTGCAGCAGGTGGTGGACCGCGCGACGGCGGGATCCGAGCTGAAGGTCCGGGTCCGTTATGCGGGAGCGGTCGGCAGCCTTGTGCCGGACGGCACGAAGCCGCACGTGCTGGCAGTGCTCGGCGAGGCGCTGTCCAACGCCGTGCGCCACGCCCGGGCCGCCACGATCGACGTCATCGTGGCGCTCGAGAACGGCCGGCTCGCCGTCGTGGTCGACGACGACGGCCAGGGGCTGGATCCCGCTGTCACCCGCCGCAGCGGGCTGGGCAACCTCGAGACCCGGGCGAGTGAGCTCGGCGGCGACGTGACGATCACCACCGGGTCGCGCGGGGTGGGCACGCGCATCACCTGGTCGGTGCCCGCCTAGCGGCTGCGCGGGGGCTACCGCCCGACGATGCGGATGTCGCCGTCGTCGGTGTGCGCCGACAGGGTCCGCGGCGCATCGGAGCTCGAGGTGATGCCCCGCACGTGGGTGCTCCCGACATCGGTGTGTGTGTCGACGGCGTACGTCCCGGCCGGCACCGTCAGGTCGACGTCGCCGTCCGAGCTGCGGGCGACCACGGTTCGCGGCATGCGCGCGAGATCAGCCTGAACGCCGCCGGAGGAGCTGCGCAGGGTCAGCGCGGCGAACCGCACCCCGGCGAGCCGCACGCTGCCCGTGTCGGAGGTGGCGGTGAGGCTCGGCCCGACGACGCGGTCGACGCGGATCTCACCGACGTCGCTGCGCAGCGTCTCGTTGCCTCGCAGGTCCCGGATCCGGATGTCCCCGACGCTGTCGACCGCGTCGACCGTCACCGCGGCGGGAACGGTGATCAGCAGGTCGACCAAGCAGTCGTTGAACCCGATGTCGACGATGCCGGTGGGGCGGGGGCACGGTGCTGCCACCCGGAGCACGCCGTCCTGAAGCGTGTGGGTCAGCGTCGGGGCCGCGAAGTTCCACTGCTCCGCCGCGACGATGCGGGTCACCGAACCGGGCAGCACCGTGATGTTGCCCACCTCACCGCGCACCGACAAGGCGGTCACCTGACCGGGTACGACCACGCGCTCGGTCTGATGATGGACCGGACCGAGCGCGCTCGCCGGCCCGGCGAACGCGAGGGTCGTGGCAACGGCACTGATCCCGGCGAACCCGACGGCCTTTCGCATGAATCCACCCTAAACGGGCACCCCGGGGCCACTCAGCTCGCGGCGCTGTCCCGTTGTTTGGCGAAATCGCGCAGGGCGGCGACCTGCGACGGATCAAGGGACGGCTTCACGACAGCGAGCGCCGCATCGATGTCCGCCGCGGTGACGCACGGCGCCTCCATCGACCGGCGCATCGCCGCGAGCGCCGCCTGCCGGATCACTGCCGCACAGTCGGCTCCCGAGTACCCGTCGGTCCGGCCGGCGAGCGCGGCCAGGTCGACGGCCGCATCCAGCGGGGTGTGCGCCGCGGCAGCCCGGAAGATCTCGCCGCGCGCCGCTTCGTCGGGCGGCGGGACGAACAGCAGCCGCTCCAGCCGGCCGGGCCGCAGCAGCGCCGGGTCGACCATGTCGGGACGGTTGGTCGCGCCGATCACGACCACCCCCTTGAGCACGTCGATGCCATCCATCTCGGTGAGCAGCGCGGCGACCACGCGGTCACCCACCTGGTCCTCGCCACCGCCGCGAACCGGCGCCAGCGCGTCGATCTCGTCGAGGAAGATGAGGCTGGGAGCCGCGCCTTTCGCCCGCGCGAACAGCTGGCGGACACCGGCCTCGCTCTCCCCCACCCACTTGCTCATCAGCTCGGCGCCCTTCACCGACAAGACGTTCGCCCGGCCGTCGTGGGCGAGGGCCTTCACGATGTAGGTCTTGCCGCAGCCGGGTGGGCCGTACAGCAGCACGCCCCGGGTCGGGGCGACCCCGAGCCGCGCGAACGTGTCGGGATAGGCGATCGGCCAGATGACGGACTCGGTCAGCGTCTGCTTCACGTCAGCGAGCCCGCCGACCTCGCTGAGGCCGACCTGCCCGGGGTCCAGCAGCTGCCCGTCCATGCTCGACGGGTGCACGGTGGCCAGGGCGGCCGCGAAGTCGGCCGCGCTCACCTTCGGATCACCCGTCGGCGCCGACTGCTCGCGGCAGGCCGCCTGCTGTGCCGCCGCGTTGACGAGGGCGAGCAGATCCGCCCGGACGAACCCGGGCGTGCGGGCGGCGATGTCGTCGAAGGTGACGTCCGGCGCGACCGCGAGCGACCGCGACAGCTGGGCGAGCATCGCGCGCCGGGCCGCCTGGTCGGGCAGGCCGAGCACGATGCGATGGGAGAGCATGCCCGGCGCGACGAGATCCGGCGCGACGCTGTCCGGTACGGCGGACAGCGCGATCACCGCTCGCCCCGCGGCGATCAGGTCCCGTACCGCGGCGACGACCGCCGCTCCCAGCGGTGCGTTGCCGTCGGCGGGGGCGAGCGCCTCGACGTCGTCGAGCACGATGACCTCGCGGGCCCCGTGCGCGTCCAGCCCGGCGCTGCGCATCGAGGCGATCTGCGCCGCGCCGCTGTCCGGGGTCAGCGCCGCGAGCTGCGGACACCAGACCATCCGCACGGTCAGGTTCAGGGCAGCGGCGGTGCTTTTGACCAGCGTGCTCTTGCCGGCCCCGGACGGGCCGCCGACGAGGACTCCGAGCGACGGCGTCGAGCCCAGCTTCTTCAGCAACGCCGGGTTGTTGAGGCCGACGTCGAGCAGCTCGCGGAGTGTCTTGGACTGCTCCTCCGCCCCGGGCAGGTCGACGCCCGCACTCGCCGGCGTGACGGTTCCGCCGGCGCTCGCCGGCGCGCCACTCGCCGGGATGACGGTGCTGACCGCGGTGGCGGTGGGCGCGGGCGGCGCCACCGCATCCGCCCACGCGATCTCCGTGGTCATCGTGACCACCGCCGGGACCGACGGTGACGCGGCGACCGTCAGGACCACTCCCTGCCATGCCTGGCCGAACAGCGCCTGCAGCTGCTCGCGGCCCTGGGTCAGCAGCTCCGGGCTGGTGCCCTCCGGCAGCGCGAGGTCCTGCTGGAGCAGCGACACCGAGTCGCCGGTCGAGACCACCTTGCCGAGCAGCGCCAGCCGGGCCGTCTGCGGGGCGAGCACGCTGGTCACCTGGATGGGACCCGCCAGCACGATCCGGTCAGCGGCGAGCGAGGGGACCACTGTCACCGACACCGGAGTGCCTTCGCTGACACCCAGGTTGTTGAGGATGAGGTCGTCGACCAGGATGCAGCCAGGATCCTGCTGGGCGCTGCTCTGGGCGACGAGCGCGGCAGTGACCTTCGCCGCGGTGAGCTGAACCACGGCGTACGGCCGGGCGCCGATGGCCTCGAGCACCGATGGCGCGATCCGCACGAGCCCGCGGCGGGCGTCGAGCTCACTCCGGGTGGGCACCGCCCGCAGCTGCACCGACGGCCCGGCAGCGGGCTCCGGCGTGGTCATAGCGGAACCCTAAAGGTCGCCCGGCGTGAGCCACCGGTCAACGGGGTAGGTCGCCAAGCAGTGAGGACTAACACGGCCAAGCAGGCTCCGCCGCGACCGGTCGTAGCGGACGTGCGACCCCGGGTCGACGACGGCCGCTACGACGCCAAGGCGACCATCGGCGACGCGGTCGAGGTGCTGGCCGACGCCTTCGTCGACGGGCACGACGAGCTGCGCGTCGACGTGCTCTTCCGCCCGGCCGGCGAGCGTGCCTGGCAGCAGCAGCGCATGGAGCCGCTGGGCAACGACCGGTGGCGGGCCACGTTCTGCCCCGACCAGCTCGGCCGCTGGGAGTTCCAGGTGCGGGCGCGAGTGGACGCGTTCGCCACCTGGCTGCGCGACCTGCGGGCGCGCGCTGGTGCCGGCCAGGAGATCGGCGGCGAGCTCGAGGTGGGGGCCCGGCTCGCGGAGGACGCGTCGAGCCGCGCCAGCGCGGAGCATCGCCGGCAGCTCGTCGCGCTGGCCGCCCGGATCCGGATCGGCGACGTGCCCGGACCCGGCGACGCCGACTTCGAGGAGCTCGGCGGCCTGGTGGTGCGCTACGCCGCGGCGGCCGCCGCCACCTCCGCGGCGTACGGCGTCTGGGTCGACCGGGAGCTCGCGCGGTTCAGCACGTGGTACGAGGTGTTCCCGCGCTCGATGTCGGCCGTCGAGGGACGCCACGGCACCTTCCTCGACGTCGTCGACCGGCTGGACTACGTGCGCCGGCTGGGCGCGGACGTCCTCTATCTCCCGCCGATCCACCCCATCGGCGTCACCAAGCGCAAAGGACGCAACGGCGCGGTCGTCGCCGAGCCGGGTGATGTCGGAAGCCCCTGGGCGATCGGGGCGGCCGAGGGTGGCCACACCGCCATCCATCCCGACCTCGGCAGCTTCGATGAGTTCGCCAAGCTCGTCGCGTCGGCACGCGATGCGGGCATCGAGATCGCCCTCGACCTCGCGTTCCAGTGCTCACCCGACCACCCCTGGGTGCGGGAGCACCCGGAGTGGTTCAAGCACCGGCCGGACGGCTCGATCCGGTTCGCGGAGAACCCGCCGAAGAAGTACGAGGACATCTACCCGCTCGACTTCGACTCCCCTGACTGGCGCGGGCTGTGGGACGCCCTCCATGAGGTGGTCCGCTTCTGGATCGAGCAGGGCATCAGCGTGTTCCGCGTCGACAACCCGCACACCAAGGCGTTCCCGTTCTGGGAGTGGCTGCTCCCGACCGTCCGGGAGACCAACCCCGAGGTGATCTTCCTCGCCGAGGCGTTCACCCGGCCAAAGGTGATGAAGCGACTGGCGCAGCTCGGCTTCACGCAGTCCTACACGTACTTCGCCTGGCGCACCGAGAAGTGGGAGATCGAGGAGTACCTCACCGAGCTCACGCGGAGCGACGTCGCGGACTACTTCCGTCCCAACTTCTGGCCGAACACCCCCGACATCCTCACCGAGCAGCTGCAGCGCGGCGATCGCCGCACCTTCGCGATGCGCGCGGTGCTCGCCGGGACGCTGGCCGCGAGCTACGGCATCTATGGACCGGCGTTCGAGCTCGCCGAGCGGGCGCCGAGGCACGAAGGGTCGGAGGAGTACCTCGCAGGCGAGAAGTACGAGCTGCGCCACTACGACCTCGACGCGGCGACCAGCCTCGCGCCATTCCTCGGCTCGCTCAACGAGATCCGCCGCCACCAGCTGGCGCTGCAGTACGACCGCACGCTGCGCTTCCACCCCACCGACAACGACGCCGTCATCGCCTACTCCAAGACGGTCCCGCCGCGGGCGGAACCGGTGGCCGGGGCGGCCGGCGCCGCCGTCCTCGTCGTCGTCAATCTCGATGACAAGTACCGCCAGTCCGCGTGGATCGACCTTGATCTCGCCGCATTGGGCGTGAGCGACGGCGCGGCGTACGACGTCAACGACCTGCTCACCGGCGCGCGCTACACCTGGCACGGGCCCCGCAACTTCGTGATCCTCGATCCCGACGTCACGCCGGCGCACATCTTCCGCGTCGAGCCCGCCGGCGGGACGCCGTCGTGACCGCCGCAACGGTCGTCGCGGCCGATCAGGAGACCGCCAACTGGTACAAGGACGCGGTCATCTACGAGGTGCACGTTCGCGCCTTCGCCGACAGCGACGGTGACGGGATCGGCGACTTCCGCGGCCTGCTCGGCAAGCTGGACTACCTGCAGGAGCTCGGCGTCACCGCGCTGTGGCTGCTGCCCTTCTACCCGTCGCCGCTGCGCGACGACGGGTACGACATCTCCGACTACCGCAAGGTGCACGAGTCCTACGGAACGCTGCGTGACTTCCGGGCCGTGTTGCGGGCTGCGCACGCCCGCGGCATCAAGGTGATCACCGAGCTCGTCCTCGCGCACACCTCGGACGAGCATCCCTGGTTCAAGCGCGCGCGGATGGCCCCGCCGGGCAGCATCTATCGCGACTTCTACACCTGGAGCGACACCCCGGACCGCTACGCGGACGCGCGCATCATCTTCCAGGACTTCGAAACCTCCAACTGGGCGTTCGACCCGGTCGCGAAGGCGTACTACTGGCACCGGTTCTACTCCCACCAGCCGGCGCTCAACTACGACAGCCCGCACGTGCGCCAGGCGATGTTCGACGTCGTCGACTACTGGCTCGAGATGGGCGTCGACGGGCTGCGCCTGGACGCGGTTCCCTACCTCTACTCGCGTGAAGGCACGACCTGCGAGAACCTGCCGGAGACGTACGCGTTCCTGCGCGACCTCCGCCGCCACATCGACTCCCGGTTCTCCGACCGGATGCTGCTGGCCGAGGCCAACCAATGGCCCGAGGACGCCGTCAAGTACCTCGCCGGGGGCGAGGCGTGCCAGATGGCGTTCCACTTCCCGCTGATGCCGCGCATCTTCATGGCCGCGCGCCAGGAGGACCGCTTCCCGATCGTCGACATCCTGAACGAGACGCCGCCGATACCGCCGAACTGCCAGTGGGGACTGTTCCTCCGCAACCACGACGAGCTGACGCTCGAGATGGTGACGGACGAAGAGCGCGACTACATGTACAGGGTGTACGCCGAGGACCCCCAGGCGCGCGTCAACGTCGGAATCCGGCGCCGGCTGGCCCCGCTGCTCGGCAACGACCGCCGCCTCATCGAGATGATGAACGGCCTGCTGTTCTCGCTGCCCGGCGCACCGATCGTCTACTACGGCGACGAGATCGGGATGGGCGACAACATCTACCTCGGCGATCGCAACGGCGTCCGCACGCCGATGCAGTGGGACGCCGACCGCAACGCCGGGTTCTCCGCCGCCAACCCGCAGCGGCTCTACCTCCCGGTGATCATCGACCCGGAGTACCACGCCCAGGCCGTGAACGTCGCCGCGCAGGAGCAGAACGCCAACTCGCTGCTGTGGTGGATGCGCCGGCTCATCGCGCTGCGCAACCGCTACCAGGCCTTCGCCCGCGGCAGCCTCGAGATTCTCTTCCCCGAGAACCGCAAGGTCTTGGCATTCCTGCGCCGGTACGGCGAGGAGACGATCCTCGTCGTCGTGAACCTGTCGCGGTTCACGCAGGCGGTCGAGCTCGACCTGTCAGCACACCGCGGCGCCGTTCCCGTCGAGCTGTTCGGCAGCACGGAGTTCCCCGAGGTCGGCGACCTGCCGTACTTCGTGACGCTGGGCGGTCACGGCTTCTACTGGTTCTCCCTCGAGCAGCGGACCGCGACCGAGCCCCGCAGCGAGCCGCTCGTGGTGAACGGGCCCTGGACCGACGTGCTTCGCGGCAACGGACGGGCGCCCATCAACCGCATGCTTCCGGCGTACCTGGCGAGCCGGCGCTGGTTCCGCGACAAGTCCCGCCGGATCCGCTCCACCGCGGTGGTGGACGTGATCGAGGTCCCCGCCGAGCCCGGCACCGGCGGCCGGTCACCCGGTTGCTTCGTCATCGTCGACGTACAGCTCGACCAAGGACTCCCCGAGCGCTATGCGCTCGCCGTCGCGCACGCCGTCGCGGAGGAGTCGGCGGAGATCTGCAAGTGGCGACCGGACAGCGTCATGTGCGACGTGCGGTCAGCCGAGGGCGACGGTGTCCTCTACGACGCGCTGACGACGGCGCCGTTCGCCAAAGCGCTGCTGGCGGCGATGAGCCGGCGTCGCCACATCTCCGGGAGGCGCGGCCGGCTCGAGTCGGTACCCAGCCGGGAGCTTCGCCGGCTGCGCACCGGCATCGATGCCGACACCGCGGGCGTGCCGATCGCGGTCGAGCAGAGCAACACGTCCGTCGTCATCGGCAACCGCGTCATCGTCAAGGTCATCCGGCGCGTCGAGGAGGGCATCAACCCTGACGTCGAGGTCAGCGGCTTCCTCACCGACAGCGCGCGGTTCCCGTCGGCGCCGAGTCTGGGCGGGTCGATCGAGTACCGCGCCGACGGCGATGACACCGCCGCGACGATCGCCGTCGCGCAGGAGTACGTGCCCAACGAAGGCGACGGGTGGAGCTACGTGCTCGACGCGCTCAGCCACGTGCTGGAAGAGGTCATCACCCACCCCGCACCGGACGAGCTGCGCATCGCCACGTCGAGCGAGCCGTTGAGCTGGGCGGACATGGTGCCGCCGCGAGAGCACCCGCTCGTCGGACCGCACCTGCACTGGGCGGAAGTCCTCGGCCGGCGGACCGCCGAGCTGCACCTCGCGCTGGCCGGCAACGAGATCGACGAGGCGTTCGCCCCCGAGCCGTTCACCGCCGTCGACCGCCGCTCGATGCATCACGGCGCGAAGAGCCTGCTGCGGCGCTCGATGCGCTCGGTGCGCTCGCTGGCCGAGCCGAGCGAATGCGTGCGCGAGCTCGTCGCGCGCGAGTCCGACATCCTCGCGCGGCTCGAAGCGGCGATGCGGCTGCCGATCACTGCGCGCAAGATCCGCTGCCACAGCGACTACCACCTCGGGCAGGTGCTGTGGACCGGGAAGGACTTCGTGATCATCGACTTCGAAGGCGAGCCGGCACGCCCACTGTCGAGCCGCCGGCTCAAGCGGCCTCCGCTGCTCGACGTCGCGGGAATGATCCGGTCGTTCCACTACGCCTCCCAGGTCGCGGCCAGCCGGCTGTCCCGTGACCTGAGCCTCGCGGACGAGCGGGCGCGGCTGGATCCACTGACGGTCATCTGGTACCGGTCGACCGCGGGCGCGTTCCTGCGCTCGTACCTCGAAGGCGCGAACGAAGGGAAGTTCCTTCCCGAGGAGCGCGAAGAGCTCTCCGCGCTGCTCGACTTCCTGCTGCTCGAGAAGGCGATCTACGAGGTCGGCTACGAAGCCGACAACCGGCCGGCCTGGATCGACGTGCCCGCCCGTGGCGTCCTCGACCTGCTCGGCGGCGCATCGTGACCGCTGCTGACACCCGGCGCGACCTGCACAGCCTCGCGCAGCTCCGCGGCGTCCAGCTCTCCTACACCGGCCAGGACGGCCGGGCAGTGACGGCGACCGACGAAACCCTCGCCGCGACGCTCGGCGCGCTCGGCTACCCCGCCGCAGACGCCGCCTCCATCACGGCAGAGCTGATCCGCGCGCAGGAGGACCAGACGCGCGAAGCCCTCGAGCCGGTCGTCGTCCAGGGGCGGCGAGGCCGGCTGTCAGCACCGATCCGGCTGCCGCGCACGGCGCCGGCATCGGCGTACGAGCTCCTCGTCCACCGGGAAGGCGGCGGCAGCGACCGGGTTCCGATGACGCCGGCACGGAGCTCCGCGGTCGACGGCGGCCGGGTCGCTATGACCGCGGGCATGTCGTCGATGGCGCTGCCGCCCGGATATCACCGGCTCACCATCGAAGGGCCCGGCGTCGCCGCCGAGTCGATGCTGCTCGTCCCCCCACCGCGACCGCGGCCGCGACGCGGCCTGGGTGTGGCGGCCCCGCTGTACGCCGTGCGAGGCAAGGACGACTGGGGGGTCGGAAGCTACTGCGACCTCGCCGCGTTCGCGACGGTCGCGGCGTCGTGGGGCGCCGACCTGATCGGCAGCCTCCCGCTGTTCGCCACCTCGACGGACTCCCCTATCGATCCCAGCCCGTACCTCCCGATCAGCCGGCTGTTCTGGAACGAGCTGTACGTCGACGTCGCGGGAGCCGCCGAGCTCGCCGGCTGCGAGTCCGCGAGTGCGGTGCCGCCCAGCGCGAAGGTTCGCAACGCGCCCGAGGTGGACTACGAGGCCGTCGTACGCGCGAAGCGTCGCGCGCTCGAGCGGTGCGCGGAGTCGCTCGCCGGTGCGGAGGGCCGGCGGCGCGAGGAGTTCGAGACCTTCGTCGCGGGTCATCCCGAGCTGGTCGCCTACGCGGACTTCCGTGCCGCCGGCGACCGAGCCGTCGCGCACTACCACCGGTTCGTGCAGTACGCCGCGACGATGCAGCTCGCCTCCGTGGCGGCTACCGGCGGCGACCTCGGTGTCGGCCTGTACCTCGACCTTCCGGTGGGAGTGCGCGGGGACGGCTACGACACCTGGTCGCGACCCGGGCTGTTCGCAGCCGCGGAGGTCGGCGCGCCGCCCGATGCCTTCTTCGACGGCGGGCAGGCGTGGGGCTTCCCGCCGCTTCATCCCGAGCGGCTGCGCGCCGATGGCTACCGCTACTTCATCGAGATCCTGCGGCACTCGATGCGCTTCGCCCGCGCGATCCGCATCGACCACATCCTGGGGCTGCAGCGGCTGTACTGGATCGCGCCGGGAGCCGACGCCCGCTCCGGGGCGTACGTCAGCTATCACCACGACGAGCTGCTGGCGATCGTCGCGATCGAGGCGCATCGAGCCGGCACGCTCGTCGTCGGCGAGGACCTGGGGACCGTCTCCGACGAGATCCGCGACGCCATGGACCGACACGGCGTGCTCCACACCTTCGTGTACCAGTTCGCCGCCGCTCCGGACGAGCCGTTCCCGCAACCGGACCGCCCGGCGATGGCGTCGGTCGGAAACCACGACCTGCCACGGTTCGCGACGTACTGGCGGGAACCCAAACAGCGCAAGCTCGCGGCCGCGGTGGGTACCAAGGCTCCGGCGCCCGCACTGCGCAGCTGCCTCGAGTCGCTGGCGCGAGGCCCGGCGTCGTACCTGCTCGTCGACGTCGCGGATCTGGAAGGCGAGGTTGAACCGGACAACCAGCCGGGCACAGGACCGGAGGCGGGCAACTGGCGCCGGCGGCTCCCCCGCCCGCTCGACCAGCTCGCCGCCGACACCGGAGTACGCGACTTGATGACCACCCTTGCCGCCGCCAGATCCGCCGCACCGAAGGGAGCGCCGTGATGGCCAGAGCCAGCGCCGCTGGCGCCACGACGCGCCGGCCGTACACCCGGCTCGGTGACGAGGACCTCTACCTGTTCAACGAAGGCACCCACCGCCGCCTCGCCGACCGGCTCGGCGCGCATCCCAAGGGCAAGCGGGGGGGCTGGTCGTTCGGCGTGTGGGCGCCCAACGCGACAGCGGTGAGGGTCATCGGAGACTTCAACTCCTGGAACGGCAACGAGTCGCCGTTGCAGCCGCGGGGAAGCTCAGGGATCTGGGAGGGCGTGGTCGCCGGCGCCAAGCAGGGCCAGATCTACAAGTACGAGATCACCACCCGCAACGGGCTGGTGCTGGAGAAGGCCGACCCGTTCGCGTTCCGCACCGAGACGCCGCCACAGACCGGCTCCGTGCTGTGGGACCTCGAGTACGCCTGGGAGGACGCCGACTGGATGGCGACCAGGGCGCGGCGCAACGCGCACGATGCGCCGATCTCGATCTACGAGCTCCACCTCGGGTCCTGGCGGCGGGACCCGCAACGGCCCAGTGAGCCGCTCGGTTACCGGGAGCTGGCCGAACCGCTCATCGACTACGTCACGTCGTGCGGGTTCACGCACGTCGAGTTCCTGCCCGTGATGGAGCACCCGTTCTACGGCTCCTGGGGCTACCAGGTCACGTCGTACTTCGCGCCGACCGCGCGGCAGGGAACGCCGCAGGACCTGATGTACCTGATCGACCGGCTGCACCAGGCCGGCATCGGCGTGATCATCGACTGGGTGCCGTCGCACTTCCCCGGCGACTCGTTCGCACTCGCCGGCTTCGACGGGACGAACCTCTTCGAGCACGAGGACCCGCGGCTCGGGTTCCACCCGGACTGGGGCAGTCTGATCTTCAACTACGACCGGCACGAAGTCCGCTCATTCCTCGCGTCGTCCGCCGACCACTGGCTGCGCGCCTTCCACGCCGACGGGCTCCGCGTCGACGCCGTGGCCTCGATGCTCTACCGCGACTACTCGCGCCAACCCGGCGAGTGGTTGCCGAACCAGTACGGCGGCCGGGAGAACCTCGAGGCGGTCGAGTTCCTCAAGGCGCTGAACGCCGGCGTCTACGCCGACCATCCCGACGTCCAGATGATCGCCGAGGAGTCGACGGCGTGGCCGGGCGTGTCGCGGCCGGTGGAGTCCGGCGGGCTCGGGTTCGGCTTCAAGTGGGACATGGGCTGGATGCACGACACCCTCAGCTATCTAGAGCGCGACCCGATTCACCGCCGCCACCATCACGGCGAGATCACCTTCCGGGCGGTCTACGCGTTCACTGAGAACTACGTGCTTCCGCTGTCGCACGACGAGGTGACGCACGGCAAGGGGTCGCTGCTCACCAAGATGCCCGGCGACGACTGGCAGCGGTTCGCGAACCTGCGGCTGTTGCTCGGCTACCAGTACACCCAGCCCGGCAAGAAGCTGCTGTTCATGGGTGGCGAGTTCGGCCAGGTGCGCGAGTGGGCGCACGAGCAGTCCCTCGACTGGGACCTGCTGGCCGATCCCGCCCACGCGGGCGTGCTGCGGTGGGTGAGCGACCTGAACCGCCTCTACAGCGTCGAGCCCGCCCTCCACGAGCTCGACTGCGACCCTGCCGGCTTCCAGTGGGTGCGCTACGACGATGCCGAAGGGAGCACGCTCAGCTTCCTGCGCAAGGGGCGCGCGGGCGGGCCGGTTCTCGTCGCGCTGAACCTCACACCGGTGCCGCGCCATGACCAGGTCCTCGGCGTACCCAGCGGCGGGCGCTGGGCCGAGATCCTCAACAGCGACGCGGAGACCTACGGCGGGAGCGGCCTCGGCAACCTCGGCGGCGTGACCGCGACCGACGAGGAGTGGGGTGGCTTCCCGCACCGCCTGCAGGTCACGCTGCCGCCGCTGGCCGTCGTGGCGTTCAAGGCGGACGGATGAGGCTGGGCGCAAGCCGGCTCGACAACGGCGACTGGGCCTTCGCGGTGTGGGCCCCTGACGCTGACCGGGTCGCTCTACGCATCGAGGAGCCGGAACCGCGCGAGATCGTCCTGGAACCGGCGGCCGACGGCTACCACCAGGGCCAGGTGAGCGGTCTCGACCGCGAGCCGACGTACCGGTTCGTGCTGCCCGACGGCAAGGCGTACGCCGACCCGGCCTCGCGCCGGCAACCGGAGGGCGTGCACGGGCCGTCCTGCGGGTTCGACGCCGGTGCCCATGTGTGGCAGGACGCGGCGTTCGTCGCGCCGGCGCCGGCCGACCTCGTGATCTACGAGCTGCATGTCGGGACGTTCACCGAGGACGGAACGTTCGACGCGGCCGCCAAGCACCTCGACGAGCTGGTCGAGCTGGGGGTTAACGCGGTCGAGCCGATGCCCATCGCTGCCTTCTCCGGCATGCGGAACTGGGGCTACGACGGAGTCTTCCCGTTCGCGGTCCACGAGGGCTACGGCGGCCCGGCCGCCTTCCAACGCTTCGTCGACGCGTGTCACCGAGCCGGCCTCGCGGTGATCCTCGACGTCGTCTACAACCACCTCGGGCCCGAGGGCGCGGTTCATCAGCACTTCGCGCCGTACGTCACGGACACCTACGCAACTCCGTGGGGTCCGGCGATGAACTTCTCGGAAGCCGGCTCGGACGAGGTGCGGCGCTACTTCACCGAGAACGCCCTGATGTGGCTGCGTGACTTCCACGTGGACGGGCTCCGGTTCGACGCCGTCCACGGCATCGTCGACCCGACCGCCTCGCCGTTCCTCCGCGAGCTGACAGCGGCCATCGGCGCACTGGGAGACCGGCTCGGCCGCCGCTTCGTCTGCATCGCGGAGAGCGCCGACAACAACCCGCTCGTCGTCTCGGCCGCAGAGGTCGGCGGCCTGGGCTTCGACCTGCAGTGGAACGACGACTTCCATCACGCGCTGCACGCCGTGCTCACCGGCGAACGTGAGGGCTACTACCAGGACTTCGGCACCCTGGAGCAGCTCGCGACCGCCTACACCCACGGCTTCGTGTTCCGCGGTGAGTACTCCCGCTTCCGCGGTCGCCGGCACGGCAGCTACGCCCCGAGCACGCCCGCGGACCGGCTGGTGGTGTTCGCGCAGAACCACGACCAGGTCGGCAACCGCGCCGGCGCCGAGCGGCTGTCGACCCTGCTCGACCCGCGTAAGGCGCGGCTGGCCACTGCGGCCGTTCTGCTCGCCCCCAACGTGCCGTTGCTGTTCATGGGAGAGGAGTACGCCGAGACGCGCCCGTTCCCGTACTTCGTCGACCACAGCGATCCGGGACTCCTCGACGCGGTCCGCCGGGGCCGGGCGGCGGAGTTCGCCCGGGCCACCGACGAGTTCGATCCAGCCGCTCCCGAGACGTTCGAGCGGGCGAAGCTGGACCGTGCCCGGCGCGAGAGCCCCGAGGGTGCGGCGATGCTCGCGTTGGTGCGGCAGCTGCTCGCGCTGCGACGCGGCCACCCCCTTCTTCACGACACCGAAGCCGACGAGTCCGTCGGATACGTAGCCGGGCAGGTCATCGTCGTCTACCGCCGGCACGGCACCGCTGAGAGCGCCATCGCGATGAACTTCGGGGAGCAGCCCGCGCAAGCGACCCTCCCCGGTTCGGCCACGTGGCGCCGGCTGCTCGACTCCACCGAGCTGCCGCCGGAGGACGGCGAGCCGACCCCCGGTCTCGTCGTGGTCGGCGGCCGGGTTCCGCTGGCGCCGTGGGGGTTCGCAGTGTGCTGGGGCGACCCGGCCGAGACGGCCCGCGCATGATGCGGACCTGGCCCGGCTCGGCGTACCCGCTCGGCGCGACCTGGGACGGCGAGGGCGTGAACTTCGCATTGTTCTCCGAGCACGCGACTCGGGTCGAGCTGTGCCTGTTCGATGCGCCGGATGCCGCGCAAGCCGTGGAGACGATCGCGCTACCCGAGGTGACCGACGATGTGTGGCACGTGTACCTGCCCGACGCACGGCCCGGCACCTTGTACGGCTACCGCGTGCACGGCCCGTACGAGCCGGGCGAGGGTCATCGATTCAATCCCGCGAAGCTGCTCATCGACCCCTACGCGAAGGCGGTGACCGAGAACATCAAGTGGAGCGATGACCTGTTCGGCTACACGATCGGTCACCCCGACGCCGACATGTCACGCGACGACCGCGACTCCGCGGGCGCCATGCCGAAATGCGTCGTGGTCGACCCGGCGTTCACGTGGGGCGACGACCGCTCACCACGCACGCCGTGGAACCGGACCGTGATCTACGAGTGCCACGTCCGTGGCATGACCAAGCGGCACCCGCAGGTACCGGAGGAGCTGCGCGGAACGTACCTCGGGCTCGCCTCCGACGCCGTCATCGACCACTTGACGACCCTTGGCGTGACCGCCGTCGAGCTGATGCCCGTGCACCAGTTCCTGCCGGAACGCGACCTCATCGACCGCGGCCTGACCAACTACTGGGGGTACAACTCGATCGGGTTCCTCGCGCCGCATGTGGGCTATGCGACCGGCGGTGGCCTGGGCGAGCAGGTGGCCGAGTTCAAGTCGATGGTGAAGACGCTTCACCGCGCCGGGCTCGAGGTCATCCTCGACGTCGTCTACAACCACACCGCCGAGGGCAGTCACCTCGGTCCGACGCTGTCGCTTCGCGGCATCGACAACGCGGCGTACTACCGGCTCTCGCCTGACGACCGCCGCTACATGCTCGACTTCACCGGGACCGGAAACAGCCTCAACATCCTGCATCCGCGGACCGTCGGCTTGATCATGGACAGCCTGCGCTACTGGGTCACCGACATGCACGTCGACGGCTTCCGCTTCGACCTGGCCCCGGTTCTGGTGCGCGGCTACGAAGACGAGGGCGGACCGCCCAGCGCTTTCTTCGAGATCGTGCAGCAGGACCCTGTCCTGTCGACGGTGAAGCTGATCGCCGAGCCCTGGGACGTCGGCCCGGACGGCTACCAGCTCGGCCGGTTCCCGCAGCGGTGGTCGGAGTGGAACGGCCAGTACCGCGACAGCATCCGCAAGTTCTGGCGCGGCGATCCGGGCATGGTCCCTGAGGTCGCCTCGCGGCTGTCGGGCTCGAGCGACATCTTCGCGCCGAGCCGGCGCACGACGTACGCCAGCGTCAACTTCGTGACCTGTCACGACGGCTTCACCCTGACCGACCTCGTCACTTACAACGAGCGGCACAACGAAGCCAACGGCGAGGACAACCAGGACGGCACGGCTGACAACAACAGCTGCAACTGGGGAGTGGAGGGCGAGACTGAGTCGGTGCGGATCCAGCGGCAGCGGGAGCGCATGAAGCGGAACATGCTCGCGACCGTGATGTTCTCGCAGGGCGTCCGGATGATCCTCGGCGGCGACGAGATCGGCCGGACGCAGCACGGCAACAACAACGCCTACTGCCAGGACAGCGAGCTGAGCTGGCTCAACTGGGAGATCGACGAGCCGGCCCAGTCGCTCTACGACTTCACCCGTGGCCTGATCAGCATCCTGCACCGCTATCCGGTGCTGCGACGCCGCCACTTCTTCGCCGGCGCGGCCGACACTCCGGGCGGCGATCCGGACGTGGTGTGGATCCGGCCGGACGGGCAACAGATGACGGATGAGGACTGGGCGGATGCCGACAACCGCGCCATCGGCATGCTGATGCCGGGACGCGCCGGTGACGAGATCGACGAACGGGGCCGTGCCCTCGTCGGCGAGACGCTGTTCTGGCTGCTCAACGCCGGCGCCTCACCACGCTCCTACACGCTGCCGAAGATCGAACGCCCCGGCGTATGGGAGGAGCTGTTCTCGACCGCCCGTCCCGGCCAGCGCACCATTCGGACTCCGGCCGTGAACCTCGCCGGCCACTCGACGATGCTGCTGTGCCACAACGAGAACCCGCGCTGAGCGAGCGTGATCCGGAGGGTGCCGACCGCGCGCCGCGCCCCCTCGGGTCGACGTACCGCCTGCAGCTGAACGGCCTCGGCTTCGCGGGAGCCGCCGACATCGTGCCGTTCCTCGCCGACCTGGGCGTGGAAACCTTGTACGTCTCGCCGATCGCCCGGGCCCGCCAGGGCAGCGGGCACGGTTACGACGTCGTGGACCCCAACGTCATCGATCCGGCGCTCGGCGGCCGCGCCGGTTACGACGGGCTGCTGGACACTCTCGGCCGGCACGGCATGGGACTGCTGATCGACATCGTGCCCAACCACATGGCGGCGTCGGTGGAGAACGTCATGTTCGCCGACGTGCTGCGCCGCGGCCGCCGGTCGCCGTACGCCGCCGTGTTCGACATCGCCTGGGACGCCGCCGACAACGCCGTGGTGCTGCCGGTGCTGGACGCACCGCTGTCAGTGGTGCTGGACGCCGGACGGATCCGGCTGCTCCGGAGCAAGGCGGGTTCGGGCTACGAGCTCGGCTACGACGACCTGCGACTGCCGCTCGATCCGGCGGAGGATGTGGACATCGCCGCCGACCTCGCCGACGCCGACGACATGAAGGAGCCGGTGGCGAGGCGGCAGCTCGAGCTGCTGCTGTCCCACCAGCACTACCGGATGGTCGACTGGCGCAGCGCCGCCCACGCCGTGAACTACCGCCGGTTCTTCGACATCAACGACCTGATCGGCGTCCGTCAGGAGGACCCCGAGGTCTTCGCGCTCACCCACCAGCTGGTGCTCGAGCTCGCCGCCGACCCACGGGTGGTCGGTGTGCGGGTCGACCACATCGACGGGTTGCGCGACCCGGCGCAGTACCTCGTCCGGCTGCGTGATGCGCTCGACCGCGCCACGGCCGGACAACGCAATCGCCCGGTCATCCTGGTCGAGAAGATCCTGGAGCACGACGAGACCCTGCCCGCGTGGCCGGTCGAGGGCACCACCGGATATGAGTTCGCGGCGCTCATGACGGGGTTGTTGATCGATCCCGCCGGCGCCGCGGCGATGGCAGCGGCGGCAGCGAGGGCAACCGGAGACGACCGCTCGTTCCGGCAGCGCGGGGTTGACGCGAAGCGGCGGATGATCGACGCGCTGTTCCCCGCGCGGCTCGGCTACGTCAGCACTCGGATCACGCGGGCGGTCCCGCTCGGCACCCCGTCGCGGCCGAACCCCGCTGACATCTCGGTCGCCGTCCAGGAGCTGTGCGCGCAGCTCGACGTCTATCGCACCTACCGCCGTCCCGGCGAGCGACTGTCCGTCGCCGACCGTCGCCGACTCGAGGAGGCCGCGGCCGCTGCCCGGCCCGAGCTGTCCGACCGGGAGGGCATCGCGCTCGACCAGGTGATGGCGGTCCTCAGAGGATCGACCGACTGGGGAGCGATCGGATGGGAGGCGGTCGCCGGCTGGCAGCAGCTCACCCCGGCGATCACGGCTAAGGGCGTCGAGGACACCGCGCTGTACACGCCGGGAACGTTGCTCGCGGCCGCCGACGTCGGCAGCCAGCCGGACCGGCCGGCAGTGACCCTCGAGGAGTTCCACGCACAGATGCGCCGGCGGTTCGAGTCGAGCCGCTTGGGACTGAGCGCGCTGTCCACCCACGACAGCAAGCGCAGCCACGACGTCCGCTGCCGGCTGGCCGTGCTCTCGGAGCTGCCGGACCAGTGGGAGGTGGCGGTCGCCGCCCTCGACGAGCGGACGCAGGCCGACGCTCCGGACGCCGCCGACCGTCGCTACCTCTACGAGACCCTGGTCGGCACCTGGCCGGTGGACCGTCCCGCCGACGATCACTATCTCAGCCGGGTCCAGGACCATCTCGTCAAGGCGGCACGGGAGGCGAAGCGGAACAGCAGCTGGTTGCAGCCGGACGAGTCATACGAGGCGGCGCTTCAGGCACTCGCTGCCCGCGTGATGAGCGACAGCGAGTGCCGCTCCCGGCTCGAAGCCGTCGTCGCCGAGATCGCCGTCGCGGGAGCGACGAACTCCCTCACCTCCGTGCTGCTGCGAGCGACCGCGCCCGGCGTACCCGACATCTACCAGTCGGACGACCTGTGGTTGCTCGCCATGGTGGATCCCGACAACCGGCGCCCCTTCGACCTCGCGCATCACGTGTCGGCGCTCGACGCGTGCGAGGCGGAAGACCCGCGTGCCTTGCTCTCGAGCTGGCGCGACGGCCGGGTCAAGCAATCCGTCGTGCGTGCCGCGCTGCAGGCACGGCGGCGCCTTCGTGAGCTGTTCAAGGAAGGCCGGTACCTGCCCATCACGGCCACCGGTCCGGCCGCGAAGCACGTCGTCAGCTTCGCGCGGGTCGACGAGTCCGCGACGGCGATCGTGGTGGCCCCGCGGCTCAGCTGGGCGCTCGCCCGCGACCGCTTCCCCGTCGGGCAGGAGGCATGGCAGGAGACCAGGCTGCAGCTGCTGTCACTTGCCGGCCGGCCCTTCGTGGACGCCCTGACGCAGACGCAACACCCGGCGTCCGACACCACCATCGCGGTTGCCGATGTGTTGTCGGACCTCCCCGTCGCGCTGCTGCTGTCGACCACCTGACCTCAGTCGAGCACGACCCAGTGCTCGCCCACACGCAACCGGAGCCGCCGCCGCATCGAGTTGCGGCTCAGCACCGCCGTGCCGCCCGCCGGTGCGAAGAACCGCAACCGGAGGACTCCGTCGGCTCGGTCGATCCCGGTGAGCGACGCGCTCGCTTGTTGCAACATCCAGCCGTGCGGCAGCGGCCAGCCCACCGGGCAGGCCAAGCCCGTGGTTGCCGGTAGCCGCACCGACATCCGCACGTCGCGGCCCGCCGCGCGGACCCGGACGCGCACCGACGCCCGCTGCGGCCAGCGGTTCACCAGTACGACGGTCGCGGGACCGCCTGCCCCGGCCGGGCCGTCGAGGACCCGCGCCTGCACATGCGGGTCGTTCACCCTCACCCGCGGCGGCCGGCCGATCAGCCGGCGTACCGCGTCGACGTGCTTCGGCAGCACCGGGTGGTACGGGAAGCGCGCGACGCCGGCCGCCTCCGTCGTGGTGTTGACCTCGACCAACCCGACGGAACGCTCACCGTCGAAGTACGCGAGCACACCGCCGGAGACGACCTCGCCGCCGCGCCGCTGGTTGGTGTAGGCGTAGACGATCGCCTCCTGCGGCGCACCGCCGGGAAGCGGCTCCCCGAGCAGCCCGGCGACCGCGGGCGCAAGCCCGCCGAACGCCTTCTCGGCGAGCGCCGCGCCGGCGGTGGTCACCGCGGCGAGCGGATCGGCCGACTCGGGGATGGCCGCGGAGTCGAACACCTCTCCGCCGCGGCCGATGACCGAGTCCGCGGCGAGCCAGCCGCCGATCACGAGGGCGCCGCCCTTGCCCACGCGGCGGCGGTAGCCGCAGACCCGCCCACCGGCCTCGGCGATCGCGCGGTCGCCGCGGCGCGGGTGAAAGAAGGTGACGCCGCGCCACAGCGGCACGCCGGCAACCCCTGCCACTCGGGCTCGCCTGCCGTCGTGGTTATCGGTCCCGGCCACCTTCGCGTCAATCAGGTCCGCGAGCACGCGGCACGGCTGCAGCCACTCGTCGCGGGTCGGCGGCGCCGGCCAGCACACCAGTCGCCCGCCTCGTCGCAGGTAGCGGGCCAGCGCCTGCTGCGCCGAGCGGGCGAGGGAGTCGGCGCTCGCGAGCAGGATCGTGCGATATCGGTCGTAGTCGGTCGGCACCGCCGCGGCGGGGTCGAGGATGTCGAACGCGTAGCCGGCACGGACCAGCAGCTCGGCGAGGGCCGGCACGTGGTTCTCGACCACGCGGCGCCCGTCACGGTCGAGACCCCACCGGTCGGTGCCGTAAGGCTGGTGCGCCAACGTCTGGTCCATGACGATGGCGACGTCGGCGTGCCGCTTCGCCCTGCCGAGCAACGGACCCCCGACCTTCAGCATCCTGCCGACCGGCGCGAGGACGGACTCGGTGCCGTCCTCGACTCCGGCGGTGTAGGTGAACTGCAAACCGCCGGCGACACCTTCACCGAGCAGCAGGTGGTAGAGCGCCGCGTCTCCGTTGTCCATCTCCGTGGCCCACAGCGGAATCCGCTGCCGGGACGCCGCGCGCACGCACTGCAACAACAGCTCGCTGGTTCCGAGCGTCTCCGGGCCTGCGCCGCCGAGGTATGTCTCGGGGGTGAGCACCAGCTCTGCCGCCGTCGCCGCCAGGTCGGCAGGCGGGCTCAGCTGCAGCTCGAGCTCGTGGGTGATCGGAAGCCGGGCGCCCGCGGCGCGCAGCTCGCGCCCAAGCGTCGCGAGATAGCGGGCGATCTCCCGCCCCTTGTATCGCTGCCACTCGAGCATCGGGCGCAGCGACTCCGGCCCGCCCGAGTGGGGCGACCAGTCGGTCGGCGGCGGCCCGTGACCCGCCGCGCGCCACCGCTCGAGGAAGTGCGGGTTGTAGTCGGCCTCGAACGGGCCGAACCGGTAGAAGAAGCACGACTCGTCGTCCACCTGCAGCGCAACCACCGGCCCGCCCTCGGTGGCGAGGTAGGGACGAACCGCGGCAACGAAGGCGCGGAGCCACCGGCGGACCGCGGAGAGGTACTGCGGCGACGCGTAGCTGGGGCTGGAGAAGTAGTACAGCGGGCCACCGCCGGTCACGGTGCTGACCGGCGGGCTGAACGGCAGGCCCGGGGTCAGCGACTCGCCGTACGGGCCGTAGATGAACATGTCCGGCTCGCCGGCGAGCAGCAGCCAGTCCGGCAGCCCGCCCGCGCGCCACTCGTCGGAGATGAACGGCCCGGGCCGCAGGATCACCGGGAACCGTCGCGATGCGCACTCGTCGAGGAAGCCGACGAGGTCGGTGTTCGCAACGACCGAGGACGCCGGCCCGCCGTCGGCGATCTGCTGGTCGGGCGTCTCGATCTGGTACTGGTCGAGGTGGTCGTTGACGATCAGCGGCGAGGTCTTGCCCGTGAAGTCGAAGCGGCCCTCGACGTTCTCGTGGACGTTCCACGGGACGTAGGCCTGGATCAGGGAGTACGCCGTGTCCCGGCACCGGTCGAGCCGGGTCGCGACGTCGCCGCGAGCCATCCGGAAGTACTGCAGCTCACCACCGAACGGGCTGACCGGCATCGGGTAGCGGTGATGACCGCGTTCCGCCGCGACGGTTGCGCGGGCTGGGGACGCCGGAAGCGCGAGCGACGCGGCACCGGCCGCCGATCCAGCCAGGAAGGCGCGACGGCCGAAGGCAGCGTTGCCGGGCACCGATCAGACTTCGACGCCGTGTCGCTCTTCCCTAGTACGTTGACCTGCGTGTCCGACGACCTGGTCCTTGTCGACGAGCCCGCAGAGGGGATCCGGCGGATCACCCTGAACCGCCCGGAGAAGCGCAACGCGCTGTCGAACTCGCTGCGCGGCCAGCTTCTCGACGCGCTGTACCAGGGCGACGCCGACCGCGACGTACGGGTGATGATCATCCGCGGCGCCGGGCCGTGCTTCTCCGCGGGCTACGACCTGACACCGAAACGCGACGACCCGTTCCCCTTCTACACGGCGGGCGGCGACGGCTACTGGCCGCGCAACGTCGTGAAGGGCTGGTTCGAGATCTGGGACCTCGCCAAGCCGGTCATCGCGCAGGTCCACGGGTACTGCCTCGCCGGCGGCAGTGAGCTCGCAACCGGGTGCGACGTCGTGTACGTCGCGGACGATGCGACCATCGGCTACCCGGCCATCCGCACGATGAGCACCGCGGACATGCAGTTCCATCCGTGGCTGATGGGGATGCGCGCGGCCATGGAGCAGATGCTGACCGGCGACTCGATGACCGGCGCGGAGGCAGCGGAGCTCGGCTGGGCCACCCGCTCGTTCCCCGCCGATGAGCTCGAGCCGAAGACGATCGAGATGGCGCTGCGGATGGCGAAGATCCCCGCTGATCTGCTGCAGATCAACAAGCGGACCGTTCATCGCGCGATGGACGTGATGGGCATGCGGGCGGCGATCCGCTACGGCTCGGAGCTCACCGCGCTCGGGCTGCACCAGCGGTCGTCCAAGGAGTACCTGAAGGCGATGGTCGAGGGGAAGCTGTCCGACGCGCTCGAGAAGCGCGACAAGCCGTTCAACGACTACGGCCAGGCGGAGAAGTAGCCACGACCGCGACTACCGTCACGCCCGACGCCGCGACGGCGTGGCGCCCGGACTTCGCGCTGTCGGTCCGCCTCACCCTCGCGAACCTCAGGCGCGGCGCGGGTGACCCGTGCCACCGGGTCGGCGCGGATGGCGCGATCTGGCGCACCAGCCGCCTCGGCAGCGGGCCGGTCACCTACCGCATCACGCAAGCCGGCAGCGGGGAGGTCTCGGCGGCGGCGTGGGGCGAGGGCGCGGCCGAGCTGATCGAGTCGCTTCCCGACCTGCTCGGGAGTCGCGACGACCCGGACAGCTTCGAGCCGCACGACGAGGGGGTGCGGGCCGCGCACCGGCGACTTCGCGGGCTGCGGATGGCGAGGACCGGCCGTGTGCTCGAGTCGCTGGTACCGGCTGTCCTCGAGCAGAAGATCGTCGGCCTCGACGCGTTCGCGATGTGGCGGCGGCTGGTCACGCGATTCGGCGAGCCGGCACCGGGGCCCGCTCCGGATGGCATGCGACTGATTCCGACCAACGAGACGTGGCAGGCGATCCCGAGCTGGGAGTGGCACCGGGCCGGGGTGGAGCAACGCAAGGCCCGGACGATCGCACTGGCGGCGTCGTACGCGGGCCGGCTCGAGGCCGCCGCCGCTACCGCGACCAACGCCGAGGTGTACCGGATGCTGACCGGGATCCCCGGCATCGGGGTGTGGACCGCCGCGGAGGTCGGGCAGCGCGCGCTCGGCGACGCGGACGCCGCCCCGATCGGCGACTACCACCTGCCGGCTCTCCTGGGTGAGGCGCTGGGCGACGGACGGGCACTTGCCGACGACGAGGTCGTGCCGTTTCTTGAGCCCTGGCGGCCGCACCGCTACCGGCTGGTGCGGGTGCTCGAGCTCACTCCGGGGTCACGCCGCGAGCGCCGCGGTCCCCGCATGTCGCGGGTCGACCATCGCGCGATCTAAACCACCCGGCCGGGGGGTTTCTCTAGCCGCGGATCGGCCAATAACTCCTTGTGTAGCAACGGTTGCACCCACGCAGCCGTCGACTAAGGAGATGCAGCCATGGGTATCGGTGTTGGGTTGTTCCTCATCGCCGTTGGAGCCGTGCTGACCTGGGCCGTCAACGCCACCGTCAATGGGGTCGACATCAACACGGTCGGCGTCATCCTGATGATCGTCGGCGCTGTTGGACTCGTGCTCGACCTCATCATCTTCGCGCCGCGGCGGCACAGTTCGCGCACGGTGACGACCGGCGGCGTTCCGGTCAACAGCGGCACCGTCGTGCAGGAGCGCGACACGTACGTCTAAGCGCTCCGCGCCTCAGGCGCCAAGCTCCGCCCGGCTCGAAACGGGGGCGGGCGGCGCCCCGCAACCCCCCGAGAGACGGGCTCGCTCCAGCAGCGGGCCCGTCTCTTGACGTCTCCGGCTACGGCGGTAATGTAACGCCGTTACATTGGCCTCAGCCGGGACGACCATGGACCACGAGCGCTACCTCGTCATCTCCGCCGACTGCCACGGCGGCGGCAACATCCTCGACTACCGCCCCTACCTCGCCGGCAAGTGGCACGAGGAGTTCGACGCCTGGGCCGCGTCGTACGAGATCCCGTACGAGGACATGAAGGGTCCCGACGGCGAGCGGAACTGGAACTCCGACCGGCGGCTGACCGAGCTCGAGGCCGACGGCATCGTCGCCGAGGTCATCTTCCCGAACACGGTCCCGCCGTTCTTTCCCAAGGCGAGCCTGTCCGACCAGCCGCCCGCCGCGAACGTCGGCGATCTCGAGGCGCGGTGGGCCGGTTTGCAGGCACACAACCGCTGGCTCGCGGACTTCTGCGCGCAGGCCCCCGGTCGCCGGGCCGGCATCGCGCAGATCATGCTGCACGACCTCGACGCCGCGGTCGCCGAGATCCGCTGGGCGAAGGACAACGGGCTGACCGGCGGCGTCCTGCTGCCGGGTGCGCCGCCCGGGTCGGGCCTCCCCCACCTGTTCGACCCGGAGTACTACGAGCCGCTGTGGGCCACGTGCGCAGAGCTCGACATGCCGGTGAACCACCACAGCGGAAGCGCCGCGCCCGCCACGGGGGACCGGCCCGAGGACCAGGTGATCCTCATCCTCGAGGTGACTTGGTGGGCGCACCGGGCGTTCACCCACCTGCTCGTCTCCGGCGCGTTCGAACGCCATCCCGGCCTGCGGCTCGTGCTCACGGAGCAAGGGACCGCGTGGATCCCGGAAGAGCTCATGCGGCTGGACTTCTTCTTCGACCGGTTCCGCAACGCCGGCGGCTCGCAGGAGGCCGAGTGGGGGTTGCCGGTCGTCGAGCGGATGAGCCTGAAGCCGAGCGAGTACTTCGCCCGCCAGGTGAGCATCGGCTCGTCGTTCATCCGCCCGGACGAGGCGAAGATCCGTCACGCGGTCGGCCTCGACAAGATCATGTGGGGCAGCGACTACCCGCACAAGGAAGGCAGCCACCCCTTCACCCTCGAGGCGATGCGGGCGAGCTTCGCCGGCATCGACCACGACGAGGTGCAGGCGATGCTCGGCACGAACGCCGCGCGAACGTACGGGTTCGACCTCGAGGCGTTGCGTCCGCTTGCCGACAAGTACGGCCCGCTCGTCTCGGCGGTGGACGACCCGCTCGCGCCGCAGAGCCTTCCGCATGAAGCAGAGAAATGTCCAGCGCTCGTCGGTTTCGGCATCCCCGAATAGGAGTTCGCATGACACGAGTCCGGTACGGCGCACGGTCCCTCGACGAGCTGCGCAACCGCGAAGTCGAGGCGACGAAGGTCGACACGTGGGCGACGACGCTGGTCGCGACGTACGAGACCGACCCTGACGCGATCCGCGCGGTGCTGCCGCCGCCGCTCTCACCCCCGACCGAGCCGCTGGTCCGGCTCACGATCGCGACCGTCGACCTGGGCCGGGGCTACCCGACGTTCGGCGCCGGCACGTTCGCGGTGCACGCCCGGCACGAGGACGTGGACGGCGACTACGCGCTCGTCATGCCGATGACCACCGAGCAGGCAGTGGTCGGCGGCCGCGAGACGTTCGGCGAGCCGAAGAAGCTGGCCGAGATCAGCCTCGACCGCGACGGCGACAGCATCCGCGGCCACTTCACCCGGATGGGCACGACGTTCGTGGAGGTGACGGGCCGCGTGACCGGCGAGGTCGAGCCCTCCCCCGATCGCACCCGCACGAGCTTCTACCTGAAGTTCCTGCCCTCGCCGAGCGGCAAGGGCTTCGACGGGGACCCGATGCTGGTCTACTGCCGCCGCGACGAGAAGACCCGCACGATGTGGAACGTCGACGGCGAGGTGATCCTTCGCGAGTCACGGTTCGACCCAGTCGTCGACCTGCCGGTGCTGAAGCTGCGCTCCATCGAGCTGGCGGAGCGCTCGAGCGTGCAGACCGGCGAGGTGGTCGCGACCGTTCCCGCCGACTGGGTGGCGCCGTACGTGCACCAGCGTTACGACGACCTGTCCCCGGTTGGAACCGACTAGCCGATGGACGCAGTTGAAGGGCGGGTAGCCGTCATCACCGGCGGTGCGGGCGGCATCGGTCGCGCGATGGGTGAGGTGTTCGGCGCAGCCGGCATGAAAATCGTGCTCGCCGACGTGCAGCCGGAGCCGCTGGCAAAGACCGTCGACGAGCTGCAGGCACAGGGTCTCGACGTGATCGGCATCCCGACCGACGTCTCCGTCTACGACTCGGTGTGCGCGCTTCGTGACGGCGCGGTCGATGCGTTCGGCGGCGTACACGTCCTCTGCAACAACGCGGGCATCGGCGCGGGGGCCGAAGGGCCGATGTGGGAGCACGAGCTGCGCGACTGGGAGTGGGCGATCGGCGTCAACGTGTGGGGCGTCGTCCATGGCATCAACGCGTTCGTGCCGGGCATGGTCGCCGGCGGCGAGCAGTGCCATGTGGTCAACACCTCGAGCGGCAACGGCGGCATCTCGCCGCTGCCGTCGACACCGCAGTACGCCGCCACCAAGGCCGCGGTGGTCACGATCACCGAGTGCTTGTACGGCCAGCTCGCCGGCACGAACGTGTCGGCGTCGGTGCTGTTCCCCGGACCGCACATGCTGCGGACGGGTCTGTTCGAGTCCTGGCGGTCGCGCCCGGACCGGTTCGCGAAGACCCGGCCGCGGCAGACGCCGTACACGACGGTGGAAGCGCTCGAGGAGCAGATGAAGGCGGCCGGAGTGCCGATCGCCTACACCGAGCCCGCCGAGGTCGCCGAGGCAACGCTCGACGCGGTCCGTCACGACCGGTTCTGGATCCACCCCGACAACCCGCGAACCGACGAGGCGCTGCAGCAGCGCACGCAGTCGATCCTCGATCGCAGCCAGCCCGACAACTACCTACGGGCAGTGCCCGGATGAGCAACAGGAGAACGAAGCGATGAGCGACGACGTCTACACCGTCATCTCTTCCGACGCGCACGCCGGGTTGCCGACGCCGATGTATCGCGACTACCTGGAGCAGAAGTACTGGCCGGCGTTCGACGAGTTCCTGGCCGGCCGCGACCAGGCCGTCGAGGAGATCCGCGCGATGGGTACGTCGGACAAGGCGTTCGCCGAGAAGTGGTTCGCGGAGAACGAGGAAGGCCTCGAGGGCGGCTGGGACGCGGAGCGGCGCAACAAGGAGATGGACAACGACGGCATCACCGCCGAGGTCATCTTCCCGGACGCCGACGCGGTCGAGAGCCGCACGTGCGCGCCATTCGGCGTCGGGCTCGGGTTGTCCGGCGACACCGATCCGGAGCTGGGCTTGGCCGGCGCGAAGGCGCACAACCGGTGGCTCGCCGAGCTGTGCTCCGACTCCCCGGAACGACGCAAGGGCGTCGCGCTGGTGCAGATCACCGCACCGCTCGACGACGTGCTGGCGGAGATCCGTCGCGCTCACGAGTCGGGCTTGCGCGCCGTGATGATCCCGGCGATGTGGATGAACTCCGAGCCGTACCACTCCCGTCGCTACGACCCGGTGTGGGAGCTGTGCCAGGACCTGCAGATGCCGGTGTGCACGCACAGCGGCCCGGCTGACAAGGAGTCCTACGGCGACCATCTCGGCATCTACGTCACCGAGGTCGTGTGGTGGCCGGCCCGCCCGATGTGGTTCATGTTGTGGTCCGGCGTCTTCGACCGCTATCCGGGGCTGAAGTTCGGCGTGACGGAAGCGGGCTGCTGGTGGGTGCCGAACCTGCTGTGGTTCTGGGACCGGTTGTTCCTCGGGCAAAAGGGCGCCGAGAAGCTGTCGTCGATGGGAATCCAGACGCAGCCCTCTGAGCTGTTCGACCGCAACTGCTTCATCGGCTCGTCGAACACGAAGCGCCGCGAGATCGGGATGCGCTACGAGATCGGCATCGACAACATGCCGTGGGGCAACGACTTCCCGCACCCGGAAGGCACCTGGCCTCGATCGCGCGAGTGGCTCGCCAAGACGTATCACGACGTACCGATCGCGGAGACGCGTCGCATGATCGGCGAGGCGGCTGCGGAGATCTACGGCTTCGACCTGGCGTCACTGCGTCACCATGCGGAGCGGATCAACGTCACGCCGGAGTCGTTGGGCCAGACCGACGATGCGGCGAACGTCGCGCGGTGGGCCGGACATCGTGAGGTCGGCCGGCACTGGCTGACCGGTCACGACTTCCCGTTCGCCCCGGTCCCCGGGTAACCGTTGTCCCAACCGGCGAAGAGCGCACGAGACGCGATCTCGCAAGAGATCGTCGTCGAGGCAGCGATTCGCCTGGTCGAGGAGAACGACCTCGACGCGCTGACGATGCGCCGCCTGGCGGCGGAGCTCGGCACCGCGGTCACGTCGATCTACTGGCATGTGGGGAACCGCGACGCCCTGGTCGACCTGATGGTGGACACGCTGCTGGCGGACATGCGCGAGGTGACTGTCGGCGGGCGTACGCCGCGGGCGCGGATCACGTCGCTGTGCACGCAGTGGCGGCAGCGGCTGTGGGACCACCCGCACCTCATCGCGCTGGCACACGAGCGGAACAAGACGCTCGCGATGTTCCAGCCGATGCAGGCGGCGCTCGCCCGCGAGCTGCACGCGGTCGGCCTTCGCGGCAAGGACGCTGCTGTCGCGATCCGCGGGCTGCAGCTGCACGTGGTGTCCTCGGTCGTGATCGAGCGAACCGCGCAGCGCGGACCGACCACCGACGCCACCGATCCGACGGCGTGGCCGGCGCTGACCGAAGACCCGGAGCTGGTCGCGGCGCTCGCTGCGCCCGTCGACTACCGCGCCGCCTTCGAGGTCGGGCTCGACGCCTTGCTCGGCCGGTTCCTCGGCAGCCGGTAGCGCGCCGTAGCGTGGGAACCCGTGGATGTCGCGCGCGTCGAAGGAGTGCTGCAGCAGGATCGCGCCGCCACGCGCGAGCGACGGAAGCAGCTTCGTCGCGACCTCGATGACGTGATCGCAGCGGCAGCGGACGTCGCGACGGACGACGAGCATGATCCCGAGGGCGCGACGATCGCCTACGAGCGTTCCCGCACGCAGGCGTTGCTCGAGCAAGCCGACACCCACCTCGGCGAGATCGCCTCAGCCCTCGAGCGGCTGCAGTCCGGCAGCTACGGGATCTGCGAGGCGTGCGGCGCGACGATCGCCGAGGAGCGGCTTGAAGCAAGACCCGTGGTGCGGACCTGCATCGCCTGCGCCAGCCGCGTTGCCCGTTAGGCGAGCAGACCTGTCCTGCGGGATTCGTTCCCACCCGGCACGCGAGCGATATCGGCACCTCTGCACTTGATTGCTCCTTTTGGCTCCGGCGGCGTACCGGCCGCGCTGGAACGCTCTGAGCATGCCGAGGAGCTTCGTTATCGGGATGGGGTTGCCGTGGCTTGTTTGGCTCGGGCTGCCCCTGGGGCTGTGGAGGGCGGTTCGTTCAGCGCGCGCCCGCAGGCTTCTCCAGCGGGTCATGAAGAAGTGGATGGCCAAGCGCGTAACCGTCGCGTTCATGTTCGGGCCTGTGGGTGCGGCCGCGGTGGGGGTCGCGGTGGTCGCCTCACCAGGTGAAGGGATCGTGGTGGGGGTTCTCGACCTGATGTTGTTCTGCCTGGTGGCGGGTGTTGTTGCGTCTAGCGGCCTATTCCGAGGGCGCCTCAATTGGACGAACACCGCGCCACCTGTGCCACCGAACCCTTGGCGTTTGCTGTCCCTCCGCGACCGGCATCTGGTACGCCGCTCCATCCGAGTTGAGTCGCTGCCTGACGACGAGCAGTTCGTGGCCTTCGCCAGCGAATGGGTCGAGGCTGTTGGCGCGAAGCCCGATCTCGTCTCGCCTCGGCAGCGCCGGCGCGCCGACGCCATGGGCCGGTTGTTGCGGCGCGGCTCCCCCCGGCTGGCACAGCCGAGCGGGGGCGTTCAATCCGCCGTCGAACTTCCGTGAGTTGGCGGGATCGAGGTCGGCCCGTCTCCGCGGAGGCGGCGCGGTGGACTATCGACTCCCTGCAGTGGCTTCAAGGCGAGTTTGGGGACGCAATCCTGAATGGGGAGGTGTTTCGACCTGCATGGGCGGCTGAACAACTCCGCGATGTGGCTCCCGCCGACCGGATCGCCGCACTCCTTCCCGCGATCGCAGCACGCATGGCGGTAGATCTTCGGCAGGTGGACATCACCGTGGTCCCCGACGCTGAATCCCTTGGCATGATCGGGAAGGCGCCCGGTCTACAGACCACCTCAGGGCCGGCTGGCACCTATCGAGCGCACGCCGGCTCACCCCATATCGCGATCAGCGAGAGCCAGACCACCAAGCCCATCTCCCTAATTGCCACGATCGTCCACGAGCTGAGCCACCTACGCCTCCTTGGCGAAGGCCGCGTGCAACAGTCGCAGCGCGATCTCGAGCAGATCACGGACTTGGCTACTGTCTTCTTCGGCTTCGGCATCTTCTCCGCCAACGCGTCGTTCGACTTCACGCAGTCCAGTACCGGGTGGCGGCGAACCGAACTCGGGTACCTCGGCGAGGCGATGTTCGGCTTCGCGCTGGGTGTGTACGCCGACATGCGAGGTGAGGCCCACCCGCCATGGACTGCGGATCTCGACACCAACCCACGCACCTACATGCGGAACTCCCAGAAGTACCTCGCACGGACGGGTCTACTCAGCCGGAATATGCAAACAGCGGATCGAGGACGGTAGCGGCACCTCGGTTCGCCGAACTTGCGATTTCGTGCCGAAATTCGCGCTCAAAGGCCACGAAAGTGCAAGTTCGCGAGTGACGGGAGCGCCGGATCTCGGTCGGAAGGCCGCTAGGCGACGAGGCCGGTCTTTCGCGCTTCGTCGTAGTAGCGGTTGCACCATTGTTCGAAGTTCATGCCGAATGCGTGTAGCTGATCCAGGGCGTGTTCGAGCGCCTCGACTTCGTCGGGTTGCAGTGGTGGTGGTTCGGGAAGGGGCTCGGCCTCGAGTGGCGGGTCGGGGTCGAAGGTCTCGGGGAGCCGGTCCGCGATCTCGATCGGCGGTTCGTCCTCGATCGGCGGAGGATCCGGTAGCGGGAAGTGTTTCGGTCTCACGGTGTAGGTGAAGCCGAGATAGCTGGTCCAGGTTTCGGTGCCGTCGCCGTTGTCGTCGACCTTCCACAGCTTGCGGGTTTTCAGGTCGTGGTGCAGCTTGCACAGCGGCTTGAGGTTGCACTGGTTGGTGCATCCGCCTCCGTCGAACTCGAAGCGATGATCGATCTCGCAGTGAGTCGCCGGCCGGCAGCATCCAGGCGCGGTGCAGGTCGGGTGGGTCGCTTGCACTGCCTTACGGAGTCGCTTGCCCGGCGCGTAGGCGCGGCGGCCCAGGTCGACGACCTCGCCGTTGAGCGGGTCAGTGAGCAGCCGGCGCAACCGGTGGTCGGCCGCAATACGGCGCAGCATGTCCGCGCTGATCGGGCCGTAGCCGACCAGCTCCCCCGGCTGATCGTCTGCACCGAGCAGCGTGCTGATCTGTCCCATCGCGAGGATCTCGCCCCTGACCCGACGCGTCGCGGATCCGGCTCCGCCGCCCAGCACGGCGTCGGCGAGGGCGTGAAACCGACGTACGCCGACCGGGCGTTCGTCGCCATCACGTCCCATCTGCTCAGCGGCCTCGTTGATCGCGTCGAACACCTGCCGGCCGAGCAGCGCGTCGCCGGTCGCGTTGAGCGACGCGACGCCGTCGGGCAGCGGATTCCATCGGCATCGCGGACAACGCTTCGAGCTCGACATGCAGCCGAGCGTCAACCGGCATCTGCTCGGCGAGAGCGACCCGCGCCGCCGTCTTCCCGAACAGGGAGCACAGCTGCGGATCCATGTATCGAACATATGTTCGAATCAGCCCGAAGTCAAGGCCTATTTCCCTTTATTTCCAACGAATCTTATCCACAGGAGCCCCGCCGAGAGCGAACAGATCATGGCCATGCCGACCCGAAGCAACTGGGCCGGCCGAGCCAGCCCCAATCGAGAGCCGCCCCCCGATCAATGCGTCTCTTCGGGGTTCCCGGACCCGCCCTACGCGGCCGCAGACCGCCGCTTGCTCGGGCGGGGATTCGAGAACTCCATGACGCCGTCGTCGAGCTTCGTGAAGCGCAGCATGAACGCGTCGATCGCGTAGTTCATGGACAGCCGCCACGGCTGGGTCGCGCCCTGCTTCGGGTACTTGTCGAGTGCGCGGATCACGTAGCCCGACGAGAAGTCGAGGAACGGCGCCTCTTCGACAGCGGGGTCGTAGCGCGGAGTGAACTGCCGCAGCCCGAGCCGCTCGATGTGCTTGATCAACCGGAACGCGTACGCGTAGGTGAGATCCACCTTCAACGTCCACGACGCATTCGTGTAGCCGAAGAACAGCAACAGGTTCGGTACGTCGCTGAGCATGATGCCCTTGTAGGCCATGTGCTTCGGGTACTCGACGACCTCGCCGTCGACCACGAGCGTCATCCCGCCGAACGGGACCAGGGTCAGCCCGGTCGCCGAGATGACGATGTCCGCGGACAGCTCCTCGCCGGACCTCAGCTTGATGCCGGACTCGGTGAACGTCTCGATGTGATCGGTGACCACCGACAGCTTGCCGTCACGGATCGATTCGAACAGGTCTCCGTCCGGTACCAAACACAGCCGCTGGTCCCACGGGTTGTACGACGGCGTGAAGTGCTGGTCGATGATCTCTTTGCTCAGCTCCTCTTTCTCGAGCCCCTTGCGCAGTGCCGCCTTGACCAGCGCCGGCCGGCGCCGGCTGAGCTGGAAGCTCAGCAGGACGAGCAACACGTTCTTCCATCGCACGATGCCGTATGCCCACATCGCGGGCAGTCGCTTGCGCAACCAGTTGGCGAGTCCGTCCTCGCTCGGTCGCGACACGACGTACGTCGGCGACCGCTGCAGCATCGTGACGTGCTCGGCACGGTCGGTCATCGCCGGCGCCAATGTGACGGCCGTGGCCCCGCTGCCGATCACGACAACCTTCTTGCCGGTGTAGTCGAGGTCCTCGGGCCACAGCTGCGGATGGATGATCGGGCCCTTGAACCGCTCCTCGCCCGGGAAGTCGGGCCGGTACGGGTTGTCGTAGCTGTAGTAACCGGCGCAGCAGAACAAGTAGCTGCACGTGATCTGCGTGACCTCGCCGGTGACGGCGTCTCGTGCGTCGACGGTCCACAGCGCCGTGTCGCTGTCCCACTCCGCGCGCTCGACCTTCTTCGAGTACTGGATGTGGCGCTCCACGTCGCCTTCACGCGCGGTCTCGTGGACGTAGTCGAGGATCGACGCCCCGTCGGCGATCGCCTTTGCCGCTGTCCAAGGCTTGAAGCGGTAGCCGAGGGTGTGCATGTCGGAGTCCGACCGGATCCCGGGGTACTTGAACAGACTCCACGTCCCGCCCATCTCGGCGCGCTGCTCGAGGATGGTGTAGGTCTTGCGCGGGAACTCCTTGCTGAACTGCGATCCGGTGCCGACACCGGACAGCCCCGCGCCGACGATCACCAGGTCGTAATGGGTCTCCGCCACGAGCGGCATGATCCCATGTACCGATGAGCAACGTCAGCAGCATGCGTGGGACAGCACTCGTCACCGGGGCGTCGTCCGGGATCGGCGAGGCGGCCGCCCTGCGACTGAAGCAAGCCGGCTTCAACGTGTACGCCGTCGCACGGCGCGTCGAACGGATGTCGGGTCTCGCCGACGCCGGCATCAACGTGATGAAGATGGATGTCACCGACGACAAGTCCATGGTCGCGGGGATCAAGAACATCGTCGCCGAGTCCGGCCGCGTCGACGTACTGGTCAACAACGCCGGCTACGGCTCGTACGGCGCCGTCGAGGACGTGCCGCTGTCCGAGGCGAAGTACCAGTTCGACGTCAACGTCTTCGGCCTCGCCCGGTTGACCCAGCTGGTCCTCCCTCACATGCGCGAGCAGCGCAGCGGCCGGATCATCAACATCTCCTCGATCGGCGGCCGGATCTACGAGCCGCTCGGCGGCTGGTACCACGCCACCAAGTTCGCGGTCGAAGGCCTGTCCGACGCGATGCGGATGGAGCTGCGGCCGTTCGGGATCCAGGTCGTCATCATCGAGCCGGCCGGTATCCGCACCGAGTGGAGCGGGATCGCGGCGGACAACCTGCGGAAGAGCTCGAGCGACTCCGCCTACGCCGCGCAGGCCGAGCAGGTCGGCGCCTTCCTCGACCTCGCCGAGAGCCCGGCCTTCACCTCCGCGAGCTCCGTCGTGGCAAAGAAGATCGTCAAGGCCGCGACGGTGCGGCACCCCCGCACCCGTTACCCGGTCGGCAAGGGGGCCGGGTCCATCCTGTTCACCCGCTGGCTGCTGCCCGCGCGCGCCTTCGACGCCATGATGACGTCGACGTTCGGCCTGGCGAAACGGCTCGCCCGACCTACCGAGCGGTAACCGACCGCGAGGTTTACCCTGTCCTGAGCAGTTGCCAAACATCCGTACGCAGGGCCACCACAGCGTGTCCACCCGACACCCAGGGGCCAAGCGAGCACAGAGGAGCGGTCAGGCAGTGACGCCTCGATGACCGAGATCGCAGAAACCCCCGTCGAGCGTCTGGATCACGTGGTGATCCGCTTTGCCGGTGACTCCGGCGACGGCATGCAGCTCGCCGGTGACCGGTTCACCTCCGAGACCGCAGAGTTCGGCAACGACCTCTCGACGCTCCCCGACTTCCCGGCGGAGATCCGCGCGCCAGCCGGGACACTGCCGGGTGTCAGCGCGTTCCAGCTGCACTTCGGCGACCACTCGGTGCTCACGCCGGGCGATCACGCCGACGTCCTGGTCGCGATGAACCCCGCCGCCCTCAAGGCGAACATCAACCAGCTGCGCCGCGGCGGGACGATCATCGTCAACTCCGACGAGTTCACCGCGCGCAACCTCAAGAAGGTCGGGTACGCCGAGAGCCCCCTCGAGGACAACTCCCTCGAGGGGTACGACGTACACGCCCTCGACCTCACTTCCCTCGCGGTGAAGTCGGTCGAAGGACATGACGTCGGTCGCAAGGACGGCGAGCGGGCGAAGAACATGTTCGCGCTCGGCCTGCTCTCCTGGCTCTACAGCCGCCCGACGCAGAGCACCATCAACTACATCGAGCAGCGCTTCGCGAAGCGGCCGGAGCTCGCTGCCGCCAACGTCGCAGCCTTCAAGGCGGGCTGGAACTACGGCGAGACGACCGAAGGCTTCGTCGTCCGCTACGAGGTCGGCCCCGCCCCGATGAAGCCGGGCCTCTACCGCACGGTGCACGGCAACACCGCGCTCGCCTACGGGCTGATCGCCGGCGCGCGGCAAGCAGGGCTGCAGATCTTCCTCGGCTCGTACCCGATCACGCCGGCCTCCGACATCCTCCACGAGCTCGCGAAGCACAAGAACTTCGGTGTCGTCACCTTCCAGGCCGAGGACGAGATCGCCGGCGTCGGCGCGGCGCTGGGCGCGTCGTTCGGCGGCGCGCTCGGCGTCACGACGACGTCCGGCCCAGGCATCGATCTCAAGGCCGAGACGATCGGGCTGGGCGTGATGATCGAGCTGCCGCTGGTGGTCTGCGACATCCAGCGGGCCGGCCCGTCGACCGGCATGCCGACCAAGACCGAGCAGACCGACCTGCTGCTGGCGATGTTCGGCCGGCACGGCGAGGCGCCGGTCCCCGTCATCGCCGCGCAGTCACCGGCGGACTGCTTCGATGCCGCCATCGAGGCGGTGCGGATCGCGACGACCTACCGCACGCCCGTGTACCTGCTGTCGGACGCCTACCTCGCCAACGGCAGCGAACCGTGGCTGATCCCGGACGTCGCGGCGTTGCCCGAGATCAAGGTCGACTTCGCGCAGCCGGCCGCCGACGGGTCGCCGTTCCAGCCCTACGCACGCGACCCCGAGACACTCGCCCGGCCGTGGGCGATCCCCGGCACGCCCGGACTCGAACACCGCGTCGGCGGCATCGAGAAGCACGACGGCACGGGCGAGATCTCCTACGACCCGGCCAACCACGACACGATGGTGCGGCTGCGCCAGGCGAAGATCGACGGCATCGCCGCGTCGATCCCGCCGCTCGAGGTCGACGACCCCGACGGTGACGCGGACATCCTGGTGCTCGGGTGGGGCTCGACGTACGGCCCGATCGCCGCGGCTGTCCGCTCGGCGCGCCAAAACGGACTGAAGGTGGCACGGGCGCATCTGCGTCACCTCAACCCGCTGCCCTCCAACACCGGCGACGTGCTCGCGCGGTACGGCAAGGTGCTCCTGCCCGAGATGAACCTCGGGCAGCTGGCGCTGCTGCTGCGGGCGAAGTTCCTGGTCGACGTCCATTCCTACAACCAGGTCCGCGGCCTTCCGTTCCGCAGCGAGGACCTGCTCGAAGCAATCACCGGATTGGCGAACTCATGAGCACCCCACGAAATCGCTCCGCTTCGCTCCACGATTCCGAGGGGACCCCGAAAAGATGACCGTTTCCCTCCCCGTGCCCGGGCCGCGGCGTGGTCTGGAGCTCGTGCCGACCACCGACGTGGAGCAGTCACGCAAGGACTTCACCTCCGACCAGGAGGTGCGCTGGTGCCCGGGGTGCGGTGACTACGCGATCCTCGCCGCGATCCAGGGCTTCATGCCCACTCTCGGGATCAAGCGGGAGAACACGGTGTTCATCTCGGGCATCGGCTGCGCGGCGCGGCTGCCCTACTACATGGACACCTACGGCATGCACTCCATCCACGGACGGGCGCCGGCGATCGCGACCGGGCTCGCCACGTCCCGCCCCGACCTCTCGGTCTGGGTGATCGGCGGCGACGGCGACTTCCTGTCGATCGGTGGCAACCACCTGCTGCACGCGCTTCGCCGCAACGTGAACCTCAAGCTGCTGCTGTTCAACAACCGCATCTACGGGCTGACCAAGGGCCAGTACTCCCCCACCTCCGAGGTCGGCAAGAACACCAAGTCCTCACCGATGGGCTCGGTCGACCGGCCGCTCAACCCGGTCTCGATCGCCCTCGGTGCGGAGGCGACGTTCGTCGCGCGAACGGTGGACTCCGATCGCAAGCACCTGACCGCGACGCTGCAGGCCGCGGCCGAACACCGCGGTGCGGCGTTCGTCGAGATCCTGCAGAACTGCGACATCTACAACGACGGTGCGTGGGACGTCATCAAGGACGCCGACAGCAAGGAAGACCGCGCGGTGTACCTCGAAGCCGGCCAGCAGGTCCGGTTCGGCCACGAGGGCAGCAAGGGCGTGCGGGTGTCCCCGCGCGGCCGGCTCGAGGTGGTCGACGTCGACGAGTCGAACCGCGACTCGTTGCTCGTCCACGATCCGCAGGCCGACGAGCCGGAGCTGGCCTTCGCGCTGTCGCGGCTCGGCAACGTCGACAACGGCGTGACCCCGCTCGGCATCTTCCGCGCGGTCGACCGCCCGGCGTACGACGACGCCGCCCGGGCCCAGATCACCGAAGCGCGCGCCGCGAAGGGCGACGGCGATCTCGCCGCTCTGCTCACCTCCGGCGACACGTGGTCCATCAGCGGCTAGATCCAGGCACGCCGCACCCGGCTCTCGCAACGGCCCGCATCCTTTTCCGGATGCGGGCCGTTGTTCATCCCGGAACCGGGACCAAAGTCCCTGTACCGGACGGTGCGACCGCGGCGAGGCTCGGGCAAACCAGTACCAGAGGGGGCATCATGCGCAAATCGGACGGCGCCCGATCCAGCAAGTGGCTGGCAGCCGCCATCGTCACCGCAGTCACCGGCGTCACCGTCGGAGTCGCGGCGGCACCGGCGGGTGCAGCGAGCCTCAGCCTGTTCGCCAGCAAGACGACGATGTCTTCCGCGATGGCGGCGGACGGCGCGAGCCTGACCCTGACGGTCACGGTCGCGAACGCCACCATCCCCGTCGGTCTCGGTGTCAGCCCGAGCGGCACGGTGACGTTCACCGACAACGCGCAGGACAACCTCGGCACCGTCAGCGTGCCCAGCTGCTTGCTCACCGCCTGCACGCTGCAGCACACCGTCAGCGTGACGCAGCTGGCCAGCAACGTCACGAAGCTCACCGCGACGTACTCCGGCGACGTCCTGCTCAGCTCGAGCTCGGCGAGCAACGCCGTGCTGTACGAGCGCTGCGCCGCCGCCGGAGGCTGCTTCGGCACGCTCACGAACGGCACGACGTCGGTTGCGCTCGGCCTGCCGGTCAACGACGCCGCCCTCGTCACGCTCGGCGGTGCCGCGCTGCCGTGCAGCGCCGGCGCCGGCTCGGTGGTCAATGTCGCGGCCTCCGGCACGGGCAAGGCGCTCACCGTCGCGCTGTCCCACTCCGGCACCGCGGCCACGACGTACGAGACGCTGGATGCCGCAACCGCTGTCAGCGGCGCCCACACGAAGTACCGCTGCGACGCGTCAACCAACGCCTATCAAGGGTTCTCGTCCGGCACCACGACGTTCACGAAGTCCAGCACCGACTTCGCCCAGTACGGCGCCGTGCCCCAGCTGGCGGCCGGCAGCTACGCCGGGCTCCACGCGGGTCTCATCCCCGACTGCGCGTACTGGTTCGCCCACTCCCCCACGGTCCCGCCGGTCTGCAACCAGGTGCCCACGACGCCGCCGGTGGGCACCGACATCGCCTTCCTCGTGCTCAACGCGAGCTCAGGGGTGAGCCACCTCGCCGGATAGGATCTTCGGCCCGCGGCCGTTCGCTCTTCTCCCAGCCGCAAGGTTCTGGCAAAATATTTCGAACCCCCGGCGCAGGAAATGAGGAGAGCGATGGCCCAAGTACGCCGTCGTCCCTTCGCCCTGCTGCCGGAGCGGATCCGGGCGATCCGCCCACCCAAGTGGTGGCAGGAGCTCTCCTTCATCCTCATCGTCTACTACCTGTACTCCCTCGTCCGGAACGCGGCACCCAGCCACGAGACCGGCGCCGTCCACCGCGCCGGCTCGGTGCTGTCCGTGGAGCGGACGCTGCACCTGGACATCGAGCACTCCGTGAACGCCGTCGTGGCCGCCCACGCCTGGCTCGCGAACGTCTGCGACTACTACTACGCCACGCTGCACTTCGTCGTGACCATCGGCGTGCTGGTCTGGCTCTACGTCCGGCACCCGCTGCGCTACCGGTCGATCCGCTCGGTACTGATCGTCACCAACCTCACCGCGCTCGTCGGCTTCTGGTTCGTCTCCCTCGCGCCGCCGCGGATGTTGCCGGGCTTCACTGACACGCTGATCAAGTTCCACACCTGGGGCTCGATCGCCTCCGGCAGCATTGCCAAAGAGTCGAACCAGTACGCCGCGATGCCCTCGCTGCACGTCGCGTGGGCGCTGTGGTGCGGCATCGCGATCGTGACGCTCGCCGAACGCCGGTGGGTGCGAGTCCTCGGCGCCCTCTATCCGGTGTGCACCGTGCTCGTGGTGCTCGGTACGGCCAACCACTACGTGCTCGACGCCGTCGGCGGCGTACTCGTGCTGGGCTTCGCGATCGTGGTCGAGCGACTGCTGTCTGGGCGGCACGCCTACAGCCGGGCCGCCTTCGCCGCGCATCTCACGCCGGAGCCGGAGCTCGCCGCCGCCTGATCACGGCCAGCGCCACACCGCCTGCAACCGATAGTGCCCGGCTTTCGGCACCGTGACCCAGACCTGGTTGTGCGGCGCTCGCGTGACCTTCGCGCCGGCCGACACCAGATAGGGCGACCAGGTCAGCCGTACCAGATAGCGACCGGCTGAGAACACGTCGAAGGTGAACCCGGTGTCGTCGGCCGCGAGCACCTGCGCAGGCGGCTGCCCGGCCGCCGGGTCAGTGGTGATCCCGACCAGTGGCGCCGCGTCCGCCACGGCATACAGCCGCCAGTCGGCGTTGCTCCACATCGGCCGCAGGTAGGGCAGACCGCTACGGATCAACGCCCCCTCGCGCACCGACCCGTAGTCGAGCGCAGCATGCAGCGGCAGCGCGACGTACCCCACGGCGTTGTGGTCCAGGAAACCGCGGTACGCCGCCGGCGTGAGCGGCGCCCGGCCGTAGAACAGGGGGTTGTGCGCCTCGTCGGTCTGCCGCTCCCAGCCCCGGGCAACGGCCACGTCCGGCAGGAGATAGGTCAACGGCCAGTGCGTCTTGGGTGCGACGACCTCGACGCGGTGCTGGAAGATCTGCGGCTGGGCCAACAGCTCGTCCTTGAGCGGCGTCACGAAGCCACGGGTGGCGACCGCGCCGCCCTCGGCAGCCATGTCGTTGACGAGCTGGCCGATCGCCAGCAAGCCGGCAAGCACGACAGCGGGAAACAGCACCAGCTTCGGCCACCGCGCAACTGCGACGATCGCGGGCGCCGCCCCGAGCACGGCGATCCGGGTCGCGTTGGCCCCGATCGGAGAGTGGATCAGGAAACACCCGAACAGCAACCAGACCGTCAGCCAGCCGACCGTCCGAAGCCGGCGTCCTACCGGGCTGAGCATCACGACGAGCGTCGTGCCGATCGACAGCAGCAGGGAGGTGCGAGTGAACGGCTCGTAGCCGTTGCGCGACCCGCCTGCGAGGACCGCGATGCCGACCATTGCGACCGCGATGCCGACGATGGCGGCGAGTCCCGCGCGACGCCGGCCCGGCCCGGCGAGCACGGTGGCGAACGCCACCACCGCGAGCAGCACACCCGCCACCGGACTCGTCGCCGTTGCCAGCAGCGCGACCGCCATCGCGAGCCACGGCCGGCGCCGCTCGACCGCCAGCATCGCCGCGAGTGCCACGACCACCCCGGCGGCGAACGTGGTCCGGCCGGAGAAGACGTCGAACCCTCCCGACACGACGACAGCGATCGCACCCGCTTGTGGGCGTCGGGTGCCGGCAAGGAGAGGAACCGCCACGATCGCCGACGCGACGACGGTGACCGCGCCGAGCCCCACCGCGCCGAACAGGCCCAGCAGGGGCGGCGTGATGAGGCTGTACGCCGCCATCGGCGTCCCGCCGTACCAACCGGTCCAGTAAGGCACGTAGCCGCTTCGTCGGAACACCTGCGCCCGCGCGGTCTGCGCTGCGAGGTCGGCGGTGTGGGGAGCCAGTACCACGTAGAGCGCGCCGATCACGGCAGCCACGATCACGGGTCCCGCCCAGCGCAGGCGGGGCGGGGACGGCGGGGTCACGAGGCAAACACTCGCTCGTGCACCGAGCGGGCCCGCCTGGCGGCCCGGCGGTAGTCCTCCAGCAGGTCCCCGCTGTGTCCGGCGGCGTATCCCATCGCGCGCGCAACCGCGGCGAGAGTGCGCGCATCCGAGGGCAGCACGTCCGAGGGCCGACCACGCGCAAGCACGATCGCATTTCGTACCCGCGTCGCAATCACCCACGCATCCTGCAGTGCCTCCGCGTCGGAGTCGGACAGCAGGTCCGCCTTCGCGGCCGCCCGCAGCGCCTCGATCGTCGCCGTCGTGCGCAGCACCGGCACGTCGGCCCCGTGGCGGAGCTGAAGCAGCTGCACCGTCCACTCCACATCGGAGAGCCCGCCACGGCCGAGCTTGATGTGCGCGGTGGGATCGACACCACGGGGCAGCCGCTCCGCCTCCATCCGCGCCTTGAGCCGGCGGATCTCGCGCACCTGACCCGGGTCGACGCCCCCCTGCGGGTAGCGCAACGGGTCGATCAATGTGATGAACCGCGCGGCGAGCTCCTCGTCGCCGGCGATCGGGTGGGCGCGCAGCAGTGCTTGCATCTCCCACGGCGCCGACCACCGTTCGTAGTACTCGGCGTACGACGCGAGGCTGCGGACGAGTGGGCCCTGTCTGCCTTCCGGACGCAGGTCAGCGTCGACGACGAGCGGCGGATCGGGCGCCGGCATGGCGAGCAGCCGCCGCAGCTCCTGCGCGATCTCATGCGCTGCCGAGGTGCACCGCGGGCCGTCGGGGCCGATCGGCTCGTACACGAACAACACGTCGGCATCGCTGCCGTACCCCTGCTCCAACCCGCCGAGCCGACCCATGCCGATCACCGCGAGCCGAACCGGGAGCTCGCCGCCGAGATCGGCGCGCACCTTGCGCTGCGCGGACTCCAACGCCGCCGCGAGCGTCGCCCCGGCGGCGTCGGAGAGCGCTCGGCCCACGGCAGCGACATCCGTCAGGCCGAGCAGATCGCCGAACGCCACCCGCAGGAGCTCTTTGCGGCGAAGGCCTCGAACGGCTGCTACGGCTGCTTCCGGGTCGTCGTAGCGCTGCGCACTCGCCAGCAGCTCGCGGCGGAGCGCCTCCAGACCTCGCGGCCGCAGCTCGTCGTCGTCGGCGAGCAGAGCGACCGTCTCCGGTGCGCGGCCGAGCAGGTCGGCAACGAACCTGCTCGTCGCCAGCAGCCGGGCGAGCCGTTCTGCCGTTGCGCCCTCGTCGCGGAGCACCCGGAGGTACCAAGGAGTGCTGCCGAGTGCGTCGCTGACCTGCCGGAACGACAGCAGGCCGGCGTCGGGATCGGCGGCGTCGGCGAACCAGCCGAGCATCGCGGGCAGCAGTGCCCGCAGGATCGCCGCGTTGCGGCTGACGCCTGACGTCAACGCCTCGATGTGCCGAAGCGCCGCCGCGGGATCGGAGAAGCCGAGCGCCTCGAGCCTTGCGGCCGCCGCGGCGGCGGTCAATCTCGTGTCTTCGGAGGGCAGCCGCGCCACCGCGTTGAGCAGCGGCCGGTAGAAGAGCTTCTCGTGAATGCGCCGGACCTCGCGGACGTGCCCGTCGTACTCGTCGTGCCACTGCCGGATGTCGCGGCGCCCCATGGAGCGCGCCAGCCACCGAAGTCCGGCGTCGTCGGCGGGAAGAAGATGCGTGCGACGCAGCTGTTGGAGCTGCAACCGATGCTCGACGGTGCGAAGGAAGCGGTACGCCGCGGCCAACGTCGCCGCATCCTCGCGCCCGACGTAGCCGTTGTCGGCGAGCGCGGCGAGCGCGACGAGTGTGGTCGGGCTGCGGAGTGCTTCGTCGCCGCGCCCATGGACGAGCTGCAACAGCTGCACCGCGAACTCGACGTCGCGGAGGCCACCGGGTCCGAGCTTCACCTGGCGGGCGGCTTCTTCAGGGGGGAGCAGCCCGACCACCCGGCGTCGCATCGCCTGCACGTCCTCGACGAAGCTCGGCCGGCCGGCCGCCTCCCACACCATCGGCGCCACCGCGTCGACGTAGGCCCGGCCGAGCGCTTCATCACCTGCAGCTGGACGCGCCTTGAGCAGCGCCTGGAACTCCCACGTGCTCGCCCATCGCTCGTAGTAGCCGACGTGGCTGGCGAGGGTCCGCACGAGCGGCCCAGCCTTGCCCTCGGGTCGCAGCGCGGCATCAACCGGCCAGATGGTGCCCTCCGCGGTGGTCTCCGAGCAGGCGCGCATCATGGCCGCCGCGACGGCTGACGCGGCCGCCGCGCCGTCGGCAGGCTCGGCGACGAAGACCACGTCGACATCGCTCACGTAGTTGAGCTCGCGGCCCCCGCACTTGCCCATGGCGATGACGGAAAGTCGCCCCTGCGACGGGTGCTCGCGTTCGGCTACCTGCAGCGCCGCGGCGAGCGTGGCGTCGGCAAGGTCCGAAAGCTCGGCGGCGACGTCGTCGAATACGACGTCGCCGCACAGGTCGCGAGCCGCGAGCTTGACCAGTGCGCCGTGGTAGGCCACGCGGAGGGCATCCCGGGCGCCGGCGGGCGGTACGTCGGCCACCGCATCGAGCAGCGCCGTACGCAGGCCGTAGCGAGTCGGGCGGCTGAGGATGACCGTCTCGTCCCACAACAACCGCCATGACCCCGGGTGGCGGACCATCCAATCGGCCAGGGCCGCGCTGCCGCCGAGCACCGCGAACAGCCGGTCTCGAAACCCGAGGCTCGCCGTGGCGGCCTCGACCAGCTCCTCGCGGTCGCCGGTCTCCGCCAGCCGCGCGAAGCCGGCGAGTGCCCGGTCGGCGTCCGGGCACAGCGAGAGCGCGTCGAGCACCGCATCGTCGCGGGCCAGCCCCAGGTCGCGCAGCCGCGTGACACCGGTGTCCGGGTCGGTGAACCCGGCGCGGGCAAGCCGACCACTCTCACTCGCGGTCCGGTCCGGGTGCCCCACAGTGAGGCACGCTACGACGTCAGCCGGTGACGACTGCAGCGAACCGGCGCGCCACCTGCTCGCCCGCCCGCGAGATCGCCGCGTCCGCCGACACCAACGGCTCGACGATCGCCACCACGTCGCACTGCTCGGCGTGTGCCCACGTGCCGACCAGCCCGGGGGTCGCCTCGATGTGGAACTGCAGTCCCCACGCGCTGTCCCCGACCCGGAACGCCTGCGTGGGATACCGGTCGCTCGACGCGAGCAACGTCGCGCCGGGCGGCAGCTCGGTCACCGTGTCGTAGTGCCACTGGGCGACGGGCATCGGCCCGGCCTCGAAGAGCCGATCAGGTGTGGCGACGGTGACCTCGGCGAGCCCCAGCTCCGGCCCGGCCGCGCCGCGCTCCACCTTGCCGCCTGTCGCGACCGCGAGCAGCTGCGCTCCGAGGCAGATGCCGAGCGTCGGGACACCACGGCGGACGGCGTCGGCGAGCAGCAGCTTGGTCGCGGGAAGCCAGGGCGAATCGGCGTCGTCGTACGCGCCCATCGGGCCGCCCATGACGATCAACGCGTCGGCGTCGACCGCCGCGGGGAGCGCCTCGCCGTCGTACGGATGCACCACCCGCAGCTCCAGCCCGCACTGGGGAAACCAGTCGGCGAAGCGGCCGACGCCCTCCACCTCGGCGTGCTGGATGACCAGCGCCGAACGCACGGCCGCCTACAGGACAGGCAGATAGCGAGCCAGCTCGAATGGCGTCACCTGGCGGCGATAGTCCTCCCACTCCGAGCGCTTGTTGCGCAGGAAGAAGTCGAACACCCCCTCGCCGAGGGTCTGCGCCATGAGCTCGGAGCTCTCCATCACCTTGATCGCGTCGGACAACGAGCCCGGCAGCGGTGCAATTCCCATCGCGCGACGCTCGGCATCCGTCAGCGCCCAGACGTCGTCCTCGGCGCCGTCGGGAAGCTCGTAGCCCTCTTCGACGCCTTTCAGTCCGGCGGCGAGCAGCACGGCGTACGTCAGGTACGGGTTGCACGCGGAGTCCGGCGAGCGGATCTCGATCCGGGTCGAGTTGCCCTTCTGCGGCTTGTACATCGGGATCCGCACCAGCGCCGAGCGGTTGTTGCGTCCCCAGCAGACGTACGCCGGCGCTTCGCCGCCGCCCCACAGCCGCTTGTACGAGTTGACCCACTGGTTCGTGATCGCGGTGAACTCCGCCGCGTGCACGAGCAGACCCGCGACGAATGCCTTGCCGACCTTCGACAGCGACAGCGGATCACTCGCGTCGTGAAACGCGTTGCGGTCGCCCTCGAACAGGGACAGGTGCGTGTGCATCGCCGAGCCGGGTTGCTCACTGAACGGCTTCGGCATGAAAGAGGCGTACACACCCTGCGACAGGGCGACCTCCTTGACGACGAGCCGCATCGTCATGAGGTTGTCCGCCGTCGTCAACGCGTCCGCGTAGCGGAGGTCGATCTCCTGCTGACCCGGCGCGACCTCGTGGTGGCTGAACTCCACGCTGATGCCCATCCGCTCGAGCATCGTGATCGCCTGCCGGCGGAAGTCGTGACCCAGATCGTGCGGTGTCTGGTCGAAGTAGCCGCCCGAGTCGATCGGCGCGGGCAGCAGCTCGCCGTCCGACGGCCTGCCGCGCAACAGGAAGAACTCGACCTCGGGATGCACGTAGAAGGTGAAGCCCAGGTCGGCGGCGCGTTGCATCGACCGCCGCAGCACGTGCCGCGGGTCGACGTACGACGGCGAGCCGTCCGGCATCAGGATGTCGCAGAACATCCTCGCCGTCCCCGGCTGCTCCTCGCGCCACGGCAGCACCTGGAACGTGGAAGGGTCGGGGCGTGCGAGCATGTCCGACTCGTGCACGCGCGCGAAGCCTTCGATGGCCGAGCCGTCGAAGCCGATTCCTTCCGCAAACGCGCCCTCGAGCTCGGCAGGTGCGACAGCGACGGACTTCAGGAAGCCCAGCACGTCGGTGAACCACAACCGCACGAAGCGGATGTCGCGCTCCTCGATCGTGCGAAGGACGAACTCCTGCTGCCTGTCCACGTCGACCAGCCTAAATCCGATGCGTTACGGCCGCGTGTCGTAACTAGTCTGGAGATGTGCCGGTGCTGCGGATCGCGCTCGCGCAGGTCGATCTGACGGTCGGCGATCTCGCCGGCAACGCCGATGTCATCGTCGAGCAGACCGCGCTCGCCGCGGACCAGGGTGCGGCGTTGGTCGCTTTTCCCGAAATGGCACTCACCGGCTATCCGCCGGAGGACCTGGTGCTGCGCAGCTCGTTCGTCGACGCCTCCCGCTCGGCCCTGACGCGGCTCGCGACTCGGCTCGCCGACCAGGGCCTCGGTGAGATCGCCGTGATCGCCGGCTACCTCGACCGCTGCCCGGAACCGGCACCACGAGTCGGGCGACCCGCCGGGGACCCGCAGAACGCCGCTGCCTTCATCCACGACGGCCGCGTCGTCGCCCGATACGCGAAGCATCACCTCCCCAACTACGGCGTGTTCGACGAGTTCCGCTACTTCGTCCCCGGCGACCGGATGCCCGTCGTCCGGTTCGGCGGCGTCGACATCGCGATGACGATCTGCGAGGACTTGTGGCAGGACGGCGGCCCGATCGCGGTAGCGCGTGAAGCCGCTGCTGGTCTCGTGTTGTGCATCAACGGATCGCCCTACGAACGCAACAAGGACGACGTGCGGCTGGAGCTCTGCATGCGCCGCGCTGCTGAGGCCGGTGCCACCCTCGCCTACGTCAACCTGTGCGGCGGCCAGGACGAGCTCGTCTTCGACGGTGACTCGCTGGTCGTCGCTGCCGACGGCGAGCTGGTCGCGCGTGCCGCGCGGTTCGAGCCGGAGCTGCTGGTCGTCGATCTCGACCTGCCGACCGCGGCCGGTGCGGTCGCCGGTCCGGTCGACGCGCGGGACGGCACGTCGATGACAGTGGAGCGCACGACGATCTCCGTCGCACCGGCGGCGCGAAGTGGCAGCCTCGCGCAACGACTCGCTCGGCCACTCGAGGAGTGTGAAGAGGTCTGGTCGGCGCTGGTAGCCGGTACTCGCGACTATGTGCGGAAGAACGGCTTCCGATCGGTCGTGGTCGGACTGTCGGGCGGGATCGACTCCGCTCTCGTTGCGACGATCGCGCGCGACGCACTCGGCGCCGATGCGGTGCACGTCGTCGGGATGCCGAGCCGTTACTCCTCGAGTGGCAGCGTCGACGACGCCGCGGAGCTCGCGCGTCGCCAGGGCTTGCACTGGCAGGTGCTGCCGATTGCGGCGATGGTCGACGCGTACGAGCAGGCATTCGCGGCGACGGACGCCGGCGGGCTGCACGGCCTCGCCGAGGAGAACTTGCAGGCGCGAGTCCGCGGCACGGCGCTCATGGCGCTGTCCAACGAGCTCGGACATCTCGTGCTGACGACCGGCAACAAGAGCGAGCTGGCCACCGGCTTCTCGACCCTGTACGGCGACAGTGCGGGCGGTTTCGCGCCGATCAAGGACGTGCCCAAGACCCTCGTGTGGCAGCTCGCTCGGTGGCGCAACGAAGCAGCGCTCGCGGCCGGCGAACCGGAGCCGATCCCGGCCGCGATCATCGACAAGCCGCCGTCTGCCGAGCTCGCACCCGGCCAGCTCGACAGCGACCGGCTGCCCGACTACCTGGTGCTGGACGCGGTGCTCGACGCCTACGTCGAGCAGGACCTCGGCCGCGAGGAGCTGATCGCGCTCGGTCATCCCGCCGACCTCGTCGAGCGCGTCGTCCGGCTCGTCGACGCCGCCGAGTACAAACGCCGGCAGTACCCGCCCGGACCGAAGATCACCCCGAAGGGGTTCGGACGGGACCGCCGGCTGCCCATCACGAACCGGTGGCGCGAGCCCTCGTAGCCCGAACCGCGTTCGGTTGTGTTGCAGCGATCTCGTGTCACACTGGATGTGTTGTCCGGGGACCTGCACAGGCCTCGAGACGAGGAGGCTTCAGATGACTGACGGCGGCATTTCTCCGTACGGCAGCCCGCGCACCGTGCGCCGGGTCCGTACGCACCACCTGCAGGCGATGAAGGACCGCGGCGAGCGCTGGGCGATGCTCACCGCGTATGACATGCACTCGGCCGCGATCTTCGACGAGGTCGGGATCCCGGCCTTGCTGGTCGGTGACTCCGCCGCGAACAACGTGTTCGGCTTCGACACGACGCTGCCCGTGACAGTCGACGAGCTGATGCCGCTCGTGCGCGCCGTCGTCCGCTCGACGCGCAACGCACTCGTCATCGCGGACATGCCGTTCGGCTCGTACCAGGTGAGCCCGGAGCAGGCGCTGCAGACCGCGATCCGCTTCATGAAGGAAGGCGGCGCGCAAGCCGTGAAGCTCGAGGGCGGCCGTTCGGTCGTCCCGCAGGTGCGCGCAATCGTCGATGCCGGCGTGCCGGTCGTCGCGCACGTCGGGTTCACCCCGCAGAGCGAGCATGCGCTCGGCGGCTACAAGGTGCAGGGACGCGGCGAGTCCGCGGCGCGCGTTATCGACGACGCCGTCGCTCTCGAGGCCGCGGGGGCGTTCGCCGTCGTGCTCGAGATGGTTCCTGCGGACGTCGCAGCGCAGATCACCAAGGAGCTCTCGATCCCCACAGTGGGAATCGGCGCGGGGCCCGACTGCGATGCACAGGTCATGGTGTGGACCGACATGGTCGGCCTGAACAACGGGCCGGCTCCGCGATTCGTCAAGCGCTACGCGGATCTGCGGTCGGTCATCAGCGATGCCGCGAGCGCCTACGCACGTGAGGTCGCTGACGGCACCTACCCGGCTCCCGAGCACTCGTTCGACTGAGTGCCGGTCACACCGGCTACACGTCGGTGACGCGCAGTCCCGCGTGTGCCTTGTAACGGCGGTTGATCGAGACCAGGTTCGCAGTGAGCGCTTCGACCTGTCCGGCGTTGCGCAGCCGCCCGCCGTAGATGCCGCGCATCCCCTTGATGCGATCGACGAGCGCTTGCACGAGGTCAGTGGCCTCGCGGTTGTCGCCGAGGACAAGCACGTCGGTCTCGATGCTGTCCACCGTGGCATCCAGCAGCAACATCGCACTCACGTGATGAAAGGCGGCAACGACCGTGCTCTGCGGAAGCAGCTGCGCGGCCTGCTGCGCGGCGCTGCCCGCCGCAACCGTGAGCGCGTAGGCGCCCTTGTCATCGAATCCCATGGGGTTCACGCAGTCGATGACGAGCTTTCCCGCCAGTGACGGAGCGAGCGCCGTGACCAGCGTCTCGTGCCCCTCCCACGGAACAGCGATCACGACGACGTCCGCGCGAGCCGCCGCGGTCTGGTTGTCAGTGCCGGAGACGAGCGACGCGTCAGGCACGGTCGAGGCGACATCGGCGGCGGCCTGCTCGGCACGCTCCGCCTGTCGCGAGCCGAGGATGACGGCGTTTCCCGCCATCGCGAAGCGACGGGCGAGCCCGCGGCCCTGGTCTCCGGTGCCGCCGAGGAAGGCGAGCGTGAGCTCGGCGGGCGAACCGCCGTTGGGCGTGGTCAACAGGTGCCTCTCTCTTGACGGTCCAGCGGGACTCGATGCTCCCAGCCGGCAAACGACGCACGAACGTCAGGGTTCGCATTGCTGAGCAGTGGGGACCACCGGCAGGAAGGCCCGGCACAGTTGGCGAAACAGGGGGCATGGTGGGCAAAGAGCGCCGGCCGCGCGCAGGCGCCGCGCGGCGCGCTGCCGACGACCCGGCGATCGCCCACCTGCTCGACGCCGTGCGTGAGGTACGCACGACGCTCGCGATCGACCTGTCTGCGACCGCCGGCGCGCTGGAGGAGAACCAGCCGGAGGTGGCGCGCGACATCCTTGCGGCCACGTCCGGCGAGCTGAGCCGGCTCAGCCTTGAACCAGCGCCCACGCCGAGCACCGGGGCCGCGAAGCCGCGCCACTCGCGACGCTCCCGCGTCCTGCTCGCGTTGCCGGCGGTACCGCTCGTCGGAGCGATCGCGATGACGACCGCGGCGGCGATCAGCGGCGACAGCAAGCCCCCCAGCCATCGGGTTGTGGCCGAGACGGCCGGACCCCTTCAGCACACTCCCGCCACCACGACGCTGCGCCGGCTCGAGCACGCCGTTCTCCGTCATGCGCGAGCAGCGCAAGTCATCGCAGTGGCTGACGACCTGCACAAGCAGCTCACGCGGATGATTGCGACGTCGACAAACGACCCCGCTCAGCTGCACGTCGTGCAGCAGCTGCTGACACTCGAACAGCACGTGCTCGAAGGAAGCAAAGTCCCCGGTACGCAGCTCGCACTTGCTGCATCGCGTGCGATTGCAGAGCTGCTCGAACACCGACCCGTGCACACGCAGTCGAAGCATTCACTGTCGACGCATGCGACTGCGCGACCTGCACCTACGGCGCAACCAGCTCCCGCGACGACGCAACGTCCGACGCATGTCGGACGCGCGCCACAACAACACCAACCGACGTCGACAACGCACACATCGCCGTCTCCCAACCCGACAAGTCCACTTTTTGGTGGAGGTTTTTTCAACCCGCGTTGAAGATGTCGACAACGTCGTGCACGCGCGTGCAACGAAAGCGAAGCATTGATATTTCGTTGCAATACATCGACTTTCGCGCTGTCCGCGTCAATCGCGACAACTGTTGCGGCGGTCTACGCATGAATGGCACGTCCGCGACACGCGAGGTCGTTACAGCGCGCGGTAATGGAATGCACGTGCATTCGGTGTAAGAGTTATTCGCGGCATAGTCCTCACACCGAGCTAGGGGGCTCACGTGGCACGTGTAGCTGCGAAGAAGACCGCCGCACGCAAGACCGCGGCAAAGAAGACAACCGCGCGCAAGACCGCCGCCAAGAAGACGACGGCTAAGCGCGCACCGGCACGCAAGACCGCCGCCAAGAAGACGACCGCACGCAAGACCGCAAAGAAGGCGCCGGCACGCAAGGCGGCGGCCAAGAAGACCACTGCACGCAAGACCGCAAAGAAGGCGCCGGCACGCAAGACCGCCGCCAAGAAGACCACTGCACGCAAGACCGCGGCGAAGAAGACCACCGCGCGCAAGACCACTGCACGCAAGACCGCGGCGAAGAAGACCACCGCGCGCAAGACCACCGCTCGCAAGACGACGGCAAAGCGCGCACCCGCGCGCAAGGCTGCCGCGAAGAGGGCACCTGCGCGCAAGCGCTGACGCCCTGCATCACCCAGGCGAGCCCCGACAGCCGCCGCGTCGACCCTCGGTCGCGCGGCGGCTGTCTGCTGTCTGCTGCTTTGTGGCGGCGACCGCGGCAGTCGTCGGCGCAGTCGCGCTGTTCAGCAGCGGGTTCGCCGGCCCGGCGCCACTGGCGCTCGGCGCCGCCGGCGGCCTGGTCGCGGCGGGAGCGTCGTTGTGGCGACCGCGGCGGCCGAGCCGGGCCTACCCACCGCTCCCGCCGCGTGATCCCGAGGGCTGAGCCGGTCGCGGAAGCAGCGCCCGAAAAATGTCGTTGCCTGTTGAAACTATCGCCCTAGGCCATAAACTGGATGGAGCGACGTCCGGCCCGGTACACCCCCCCACCTGGCCGGACGTCGCTTTGACGTTTCCTGGCCGCCGGGTAGACAGGTCATGTGCTGCGCTCGGTCGCCATCCTCGCCGTCCTCGCCACCGGATGTGGGGCGGCAGCCGCCGGCCCGGGCGACCGCGTGGCGCACCCCGTGGCGGCCCGTCACGCCGGGCAGCACGGCGGCACGCTCGCCGGCATCGTCATCGGGATCGACCCGGGCCACAACGGGCGGAACTACACCGACCCGTCGTATCTCAACCATCAGGTCTGGAACGGCCGCGAGATGGAAGCGTGCGACACCACCGGGGCCGAGACCGACGCCGGGTACACCGAGCCGCGCTTCAACTTCCGGGTCGCGACGTTCCTCGCCGCGGATCTGCGCCGGCGCGGCGCGACCGTCGTGCTGACGCGGCACAACAATCACGGCGTCGGTCCGTGTGTGAACCGGCGAGCCCGAATCATCGACCACGCACACGCCGCGGTGGCGATCGACATCCACGCCGACGGCGGACCCCCGTCAGGGCGCGGCTTCGCGATCCTCGAACCGGTGCGGGACAAGGTCAACCACCGCATCGTCGGCCCGTCGGCCGTGCTCGGCCGGATCGTGCGCCATGAGCTTCTCGCGATGACCGCCATGCCGACCAGCAGCTACGACGGGCGGCACGGCATCACGCATCGCAACGATCTCGCAGGGCTCAACCTCGCGACGCAACCCAAGGTGCTCGTCGAGTGCGGGAACATGCGCAACGCCCGCGACGCACGCATGCTGGTCTCGTCAGGCTTCCAACGGCGCCTCGCGGCCGCATTCACCGCAGCCTTCGTCCGCTTCCTGCGCCAGACGAACACGAGCCACTAGCCCGTAGCGAGCACCCAACCGCCCCCGCCCGCGAGCAGCCGCGCGGCCGGACGCTCGGCCAGCTGGCGCCCGACCACGGACGCGGCGAGCTCACCCACCGACTTGCCCAGCCGGGCGCGCCGTACCAAGCCACGGTGGGTGAGCTCGATGGACAGCGCCCACCGCCCGGCCGGTTCGCCGAGCTCCTCGAGACGGCACTCCGCCGACCAGCCGGCCCAGGCGCGACGGCGGATCGTCTCGCGGTTGCCGCCAACCAGGTCCGCGCGACGAACCCGACCGCCCGGCCATCGGACCTCGCGATCGTCACGCGAGGCAACCAGGGCCACCGCCTCGACCGGCTCGGTCGTCACGTGGTCGAGCGCAGCCCAGCCGCTGAAGGTCGGAATCCGGCCGGCCGCGACGTCATCCACATGACACCGAAGCTTCACCGCGCTTCCGATCTCGAACAGCTCGTCGGCCACCGCGTAACGCGGGTCGCGGAAAGCCGGCAGCTCCGCATAGATGTGGGGCGGCTCCACCGTCGTCAGCAGCGGCAACGACCAATCGGTCCGATCGGCACCTGACGACGTCGAGCTCCGGAACTCGCGGCGCACCGCACCGGTGGCGTTGTCCGCCACCACCAACCAGGCCGCGGCGGGCGCACCCGCCGCCAGCAGTCGCATGACCACGCGCGGTCGTGGGGACAGCGACTCCACCGTCGCGTGCTCCGCACCGGCAACCAGCGCACCCGCAGCCGCCAGGAGCTCGGCAGGCTCCGCGTCGACGGTGCCGGTGACGGCCCGAAGCACGTCGTGCAGCGTCAGCAGCGCGGTCTTGTCCAGACCTGCTGTCGCCGCGGCCGCGAGGTCATCGAGCTGGGCCAGCGCCGCGTCAACCGTCAACGGGGTCAGCTCCGCCATGTCGGGAGGTTACGTCCTGCGCCGCGCCTGCAGCCCATTTGCAGGTGCCGACCACTAAGGTCAGCGCCAATGGTCGATGTGAGCGTCGTCGTGCCGTTCTTCAACCCAGGCGCGAACATCGTCGACTGTCTCGACTCGTTGCTCGCCCAAACGCTCGCCCCGGACCGCTTCGAAGTCGTGCTCGTCGACGACGGCAGTACGGACGGCAGCGACAAGCGCGTTGCGCGCTACGCCGAACGCAGGCCCGAGCTGATTCGCGTCGTGCGCATCGACGCGACCGGCTGGCCCGGCCGCCCCCGCAACGTGGGCGTCGACACCGCTCGCGGGACCTACGTGCAGTTCGTGGACAGCGACGACACGATGCACCCCCGCGCGCTCGAACGGTTGCTCGAGCTCGCGATCTCCTCCGACGCCGACGTCGTTGTGGGCAAGCTGACAAGCGACTTCCGCGGACTGCACCATCCGGTGTTCCGCCGGACGGTGACCGGTCGCACGATCCACGACTATCCACTCGTCGAGACGCTGACACCGCACAAGATGGTGCGACGCCGGCTGCTCGTCGACCACGGCATCCGGTTCGCGGAAGGTCCACGGCACGTCGAAGACGAGCACTTCAGCATGCAGGTCTACGCGCACGCGAAGTCGGTCGCGGTCGTCGGAGACGTTGCGTGCTACTTCTACCGGCGCCGCCGTGTCTCGGGACGCAATCTCGGTGACGTCGAGATGATCCCGAGTGAGTACTACCGCGACCTGGCCCACGTGCTCGACGTCATCGACGCGAACATCGACGACGTCGATGCGCGAATCCCGATCCAGCGGCGCTTCTACCGCAACGAGATGCTCGGCAGGCTGCGCGGTCCCGCGATGCGCAGCTACGAGGATCGTTACCGGCGAGAGGTGCTCGAGCAGGTTAGAAGCCTCGCGACATCGCGGTTCGACGCCCGGGTGCGAGAGGGCCTCCCCGTCTTCATCCGCACGCAGTCCCGCCTGATGCTCGACGGGGCGGTCACACTGCTCACCGGCTACGCCGCCTGGCTGGAGTCGATCCGGCTGCGCGTGACGTGCTACTCGGCCTCCTGGCGCGACGGCCGGCTGCGGGTCGAGCTCGACGCCGTCTTCCATGCCGGCGACGAGCCACTCCGCCTCGAGCGCGACGGCGACGGCTGGCTGGTGCCGGCCGAAGCGGCGCCGAGTGTCGGCGCGGCGGATCGGCGCGTCACTCCGGAGGACCTCGCTGCGGCCGACCTTGACCTCGCCGTCGTCTCGCGACTCGACGCGCAGCTCTGGTCGACCGTCGATGGCCTGACACTCGCGATCACCCCGACCGGCACCATCGAAGTCTCGGGAGAGGTGTCGATCGATCCCGGCACCGTCCAGGGCGGAGCGCCGCTCGACGCGGGACTGTGGGACCTGCGGCTGCGGGTCATGGTCGGCGGGCTCACCCGCGGTGCCGCGCTGCGGCCGGCCGGTGACGGCGAGCCCGAGGGAACCGACGCCTACGTCATCGGCACGGCGGCCGGCCCACAGCTGGTCCAGCCGTACTGGACCTACCCCTCCCCCATGCTCGCGCTCGACATCGCGGAGTGGTCGCATCCGTTCGTTGACGTCCTCGACGGCGCCGGGTCGCCCGAGCTGCGGCGTCGGCGCCTCACCCTGGACATTCCCAGGCTGCGCGCGGCACCGGCAACGCTGGATGCGGCGCTGATCCTCGAGCCGGCAGACGCGCAGTCGCCGGGGGTGCGCGTCGGTGCCGCGATCGAGGTCCACCCCGAGGGCTCGAGGTTCGTCGCCAAGCTGCCGCGGCGGCTCGCCGGTGGATCGCACTGGCGGCTGTGGCTGCGCTTCGCCCCGCCCGGCGGCACGCCGGCTCGCACGATCGGATGGGAGCTGGTCCGGGACGGACGCGCGGTCCGGCTGGTGCCGCCTGCCGGGCGCTAGTCCCGGTTGTTCATCTGGCGTTCATGTGGCGCACACGCCGACCTGGACAGCCGCCGCTTGCGCCCGTAACAGTGGAGCCCTAGAGCAACAGGCCGGCAGCAGCGGATCGGGGTGGTAGGGGTGAGCACGACGGCGTCGAGCGCGCCTGACCTTCCCCGGTACGCCGACGACCTCGCCGAGGAGATCGAGGAGTACGAGCACTCCGCCGCCCGCATCAGCCGCCCCGCGTACCCCGACCGTTTCATCGACCGCGAGAGCAGCTGGCTCGACTTCAACTCGCGGGTGCTGGAGCTGGCGGCGGACGAGTCGGTCCCCCTGCTCGAGCGCGCGCGCTTCACGGCGATCTTCGCCACGAACCTCGACGAGTTCTTCATGGTCCGGGTGGCCGGCCTGCAGCGCCGGCTCGCGACCGGCCTGGCGGTCACGACACCTGCCGGGCTTCCCCCGCGGGAGCAGCTCGAGCTCATTGCCACCCGCGCGCACGAGCTCGTCGCGAACCACTCGGCGCTGTTCCGCGACAAGCTGCTGCCCGCGCTGGGTGCCGAGGGCATCGAGCTGCTCCGCTATGACGAGCTCACGACGGACGAGCGCCGCCGCGCCGACACGCTCTTCTCGGAGCACGTCTTTCCCGTCCTCACCCCGCTCGCGGTCGACCCGGCTCACCCCTTTCCCTATATCTCCGGCCTGTCGCTGAACCTCGCGGTCGTCGTCCGTGACCGAGAGACCGGGCGGGAGCACTTCGCCCGGGTGAAGGTGCCCCCGGTGCTGTCCCGGTTCCTGGCGGTCGGCGCGCGCAGGTTCGTTCCGCTCGAGGACGTGATCGCCGCGCACGTGCCCGACCTGTTCCCCGGCATGGACGTGATCGAGACCTCGCTGTTCCGAGTGACGCGCAACGAGGACCTGACCGTCGAGGAAGACGACGTCGACAACCTGTTGCAGGCGCTCGAGCGGGAGCTCACCCGGCGGCGGTTCGGTCCGGCGGTCCGGCTCGAAGTCGTCGCGGACATCAGCGAGAAGGTGCTCGACCTGCTCGTCCGCGAGCTCGACATCAGCGAGCAGCAGCTGTACCGGATCGACGGGCCGCTCGACCTGTCGAGCCTCTGGGCCCTCGCCGATCTGGATGCGCCCGCGCTGAAGTTCGAGGTCGTGCCTCCGATCACGCACTCTCGACTGCGAAACGGTGACCCGAAGGCCGCCGTCGACGTCTTCTCGGCGATGCGGCGCGGCGACGTGCTGCTGCACCACCCATATGACTCGTTCGCGACGAGCGTGCAGGCGTTCGTCGAGCAAGCGGCCGCCGACCCTGCAGTGCTCGCGATCAAACAGACGCTGTACCGCACGAGCGGTGACTCGCCGTTGGTGGACGCGCTCATCGACGCGGCGGAAGCCGGCAAGCAGGTGCTCGTCGTCGTCGAGATCAAGGCGCGCTTCGACGAACAGGCCAACATCAAGTGGGCGCGCGCCCTGGAACAGGCCGGATGCCACGTCGTGTACGGCGTCGTCGGCCTCAAGACACACGCCAAGCTCTGCCTCGTCGTACGCCAGGAGCCCGACGGCAGCCTTCGCCGCTACACCCACATCGGCACCGGCAACTACAACCCCAAGACGGCGCGGATGTACGAGGACCTGGGCCTGCTGACGGTCGACCCGGTGGTGGGCGCCGACGTGGCCGACCTGTTCAACCACCTCTCCGGCTACACCAAGCACCGCGACTACCGCACCTTGCTCGTCGCGCCGGACACGTTGCGCACCGGCTTGATGCAGCTGATCGCCGAAGAGACCCAGCACGCCGCGGCCGGCCGACCGGCGGGCATCACCCTGAAGCTGAACAGTCTCGTCGACGAGGACGTGATCGACGCGTTGTACGACGCGTCCATCGCCGGCGTCCCGATCGACATCGTCGTGCGCGGCATGTGCGCGCTCCGGCCGGGCGTCAAAGGGCTCTCCGAAACGATCAAAGTGCGCAGCATCCTCGGCCGGTTCCTCGAGCACTCGCGGGTGTTCCACTTCCTCGCCGGTGGCGACGACCGATACTTCATCGGCAGCGCCGACCTGATGCACCGCAACCTCGACCGCCGGGTGGAGGCCCTTGCCGAGATCCGCGACAGCGGCGTGAAGGAAGCGTTGGGAAGGCTGTTGACGTTTGCCATGGATCCGTCGACATCGGCGTGGACACTCGATGCCGAAGGCACGTGGACGCGCGCGGTGACCGCCCCGGACGGCACGCCGTTGCGCGACTACCAGCAGACGTTGCTCCGCGCCGCGGCGAAGCGGGCAGCCGAAGCCGGCTCCGGCCAGCACGCATGACCTCACCCACGGCCACCCGCGAGGTCGAGGCCAAGTTCCGCGTCCACCCGCCATTCCAGATTCCCGACCTGCTCGACAGCCGCACCGGAGCCGCCAGCGCGGACGAGCCGGTGCAGCAGGAGCTGCGGGCGGTCTACTGGGACACCAGCGACCTGCGCCTCGCCCGGGAGGGCATCACGCTTCGCCACCGGTCCGGCGAGGGCGATGCGCACGACGGCTGGCACCTGAAGCTGCCGAGCACCCTGGCCCGCGCGGTTCCCGACGCGAGCGCGGTGACGCGGGAGGAGCTCCGCGAGCCCGGCGGCAGCGACACGATTCCCGCCGCGCTTCGCGACCTGGTGCTGCCGTGGTCACGCACGGCGGTGCTCGGCCCGGTAGCCACCCTCGTCACACAGCGCACGGCGTACCTGCTGCGCGACGTCACAGGAAAGCCGCTGGTCGAGCTCACCGACGATCTCGTCTCGGTGGTCAACGCCGGCCACGTGGCGGGCCGGTTCCGCGAGATCGAGGTCGAGGACCGCGGCGGCGGTCTGGCCGCGATCGAGTCCGTGGGCGGGTTGCTGCGCGGCAGCGGTGCCGTCGGCGGGGAGTTCGTGCCGAAGGTGGTGCGCGCCCTCGGACCACAGGCGAGCGCCGACCCGGACCCGCCGCTGCCCGGCAAGGTCGGCCTCGACGAGCCCGCGCGTTGCGCGGTGCGCGACATGCTCCGCCGCGACGTCCGGCGCCTGATCGCGCTCGACAACAGCGTGCGCCGCGACCAGGAAGACGCCGCCCACCAGATGCGGGTGACGGCGCGACGCCTGCGCAGCGTCCTGAAGACGTTCAAGCCGCTGCTCGACCCGCAGTGGGCGAACTCGTTGCGGCGCGAGCTGTCCTGGCTCGCCGACTCGCTCAGCACGACGAGGGACAACGAAGTCCTGCTCGCGCGGCTGACCCGCGACCTCGACGCGCTGCCGGAGGAGCTTGTCGTCGGACCCGTCCGGGCACGGCTCGAGGCGATCCTCAAAGGCAACCTCGCGAGCGGACGGGACAGCGTCGAGTCGACCCTGTCCAGCGAGCGGTACGTCGTGCTGCTCGAGCGCCTGGTGGACGCAGGTTGGGAGCCGTTCACGTCGCCCGCCGGTGAACGGCCAACCGGCAAGGCGATCCCGAAGCTGGTCCACGCCGCATGGGCCGAGCTCGTCGACGGTGTCAAGGCGCTCGACCGCCCGGACCATGTCGCCGAGCACTGGCACCAGGTCCGCATCGAGGCCAAGCGGCTGCGGTACTCCTGCGAGGCCGCGGCTCCGATCTTCGGCCGGCCCGCGCAACGCCTCGCGAAGATCGCCGCATCGCTGCAGGACTCGCTCGGGGAGAACCAGGATGCCGTCATCGCCGCGGAGTTCCTCCGGGCGACCGCCACGCAGCGTGGCGGCAGCACGATCGCGTTCACCCTCGGCCTGCTGCACGCGAAGCAGGACGAAGCAGGTGCAGCCGCACGAGCGGAGTTCCGGCAGCAGTGGAAGGACGCGGCGCGGTCGAAGTCGCTGGAGTGGCTGCGCGCGTAACGGCACCGTTCGACTGCCGTCGGCCGATCGGCTTAGGACCGGCGAGTGTCCTAGGGCAAGATGGTCTCCTCATGGCGTCGGAGAAGGTGATCGAGGCCGCCGGTGGCGTGCTGTGGCGGCCGGCGACCGGAGGCGCTCAGATCGAAGTCGCGCTCGTCCACCGACCGAAGTACGACGACTGGTCGATTCCGAAGGGCAAGCTGACCGCTGGGGAGCACCCTGTGCTCGGGGCACTGCGCGAGGTCGAGGAGGAGACCGGGCACACGGCGGAGCCGGGCCGGCCGCTGGGCGAGATCCACTACCTCAAAGAGGGACTGCCGAAGCGGGTCCGCTACTGGGCGATGCGGGTCACCGGGGGCGAGTTCGTGCCCAACGACGAGGTCGACCAGCTGATGTGGCTGCCGCCTCGCGAGGCCAGGCGGCACCTGTTCCCGGAGCGGGACCAGGGAATTCTCCTCGACGTCGACCACGAGGCCGTCTCGACCCGGCCGTGCATCGTCGTTCGACACGCCAGCGCCGGTGAGCGGGCGACGTGGCCGGGCGCGGACCGGGAGCGGCCCCTCGACGCGCTCGGCGAGGAGCAGGCCGAGGCGCTGATCCCGTTGCTCGCGGCCTACGGCATCCGGCGGGTGCTGTCGGCCGACGTACTGCGGTGCCTGGAGACCATCGGACCGTACGCCGGCGAGGCCCGGCTGACCGTCGAGAGCGAGCCGCTGCTGTCGGAGACCGGCTTCGCCGAGCAGCCCGAGCTCGCCGTCGACCGACTCCTCGCGTTGCTCAGCTCCCACGTGCCGTCGGTCGTGTGCAGCCAGGGCAAGACGATCCCGGGGCTGGTCACTGCGGCCTGCGCCACCCTCGGCGCGAAGCCGCCCGATGACGCGTCGCTGCGCAAGGGCGGGCTGTTCGTGCTGCACCTGCACGCGGCCGACCCGCTCCGGATCACGGCACTCGAACGCTTCGACCCGATCCTCTAGCGGGCTGCGCGCCAGCCCCGGTCTACATATTCTTGGCGCACCTGCCGATGGGGTGTCGCGGGGGCGGACGAGAAACCGGGGACATGTTGATGCTGCGACGCTTGGCTTCGTCCTGCCTTCCGACCGCCGTCGCCGTCGCCGTGGTCGCCGCTATCGGGGCAACGGCAGTACCGGCGGCCGCGACCCCGTCGCAGACCGGCATCACGGTCTTCCTCGAGGCGCATCACATGGCTCAGCTGCGGCAGCTCGCGGCGGCGCACGGCCTGTCCCACGCCGAGCGCGTTGCCGCGCTGCGCAAGCTGCTCCCCAGCGCGTCGCAGCACGACGCGGTCGTGCACGCGCTTCGCGCCGACGGGCTCACCGTGACCGGCGAGACTGCCTGGTCGGTGTCGGCGAGCGGTCCGAGCGACACGGTCGCCACCAGCTTCGGTTCGCACCCGGTGATGCGAGCCCATGCCACGCCGGCCCAGCGCGTTGCCGCGGCGCGGCCCTATCCGGCAATGCCGTCCTCGCTTCGGGGCCTCGCGACGGCGGCGTTCCCCGATGCCGCAGGGGCCAGGCTGTTTCACCACAGCGACGACGTCCTGACCGGTGACGACTTCCGCAACGCGTACACCGCATCCGGACGGACTCCGCCCGCCGGCTCCGACCCGAACGCAACATTGACGATCGCCACGATCCAGCTCGCCGGGTGGAACTCAAGTGACCTGGCAACCTGGGCGGCCAAGCCGTGGGGCGTGGGGAGCTTCAACGCGAACCAGCTCATGACGATTCCGGTCGACCAGGCGACGGTCCCGCCGGCAAGTCCGTCGGACACCGGAGACGAGGAGGTCGACCTCGACCAGGAGTCGATCCTGTCGACCGACCCGTTCGCGAACCAGCGCGCCTACTTCGCGCCGAACGGTGCGGCTACCGGGTTCATGGATGCGTTCTCCCAGGTCCTGGACGACGTCACACAAGACCAGTTCGCCTTCCAAGGCGGCGATCCTCACATCGTCGCCTTGTCCACCTCGTGGGGTCTTTGCGAGTCGGACACCGGCAGCGCCGCGATGAACCAGATGGAGCCGATCCTCACCGCGCTCCTTGCCGCCGGGGTCACGGTCTTCGCCGCGTCGGGGGACGACGGCATCTACGACCAGTGCGACGGGGCCGCAACCGACCCTGACTACCCGGCATCCTCACCGGAAGTGGTCGGTGTCGGAGGCACCTGGCTCACGCCGGTCGGGGCATCAGCACCCAACAACGGCAGCAACTGGCAGGAAACCGCATGGAGCTGCACCGGGTCCGGCGACTGCGCCGGCAACGGCGGGTCCGGCGGGGGCGCGTCGCGCTTCTTCAACAAGCCGACGTACCAGAGCGCGATCCAGGACCCGCCCTTTGCGAGCGCGACCAAACGGCTGGTTCCGGACATCGCCGCCCACGCCTACGTGGGCGACGGTGTTGGCTTCCCCGGGTTCAGCAGCGACCCGACAGATGGCGCCGGGGACTACCTGTTCGGTGGCACCAGCCTCGCGGCGCCCGTCGAGGCCGCGCTGTTCACGAATGCGCTGGCGTCGCACGGGGTGACGGCCGGCGTCGGGGACGTCGACAACGCGCTGTACGCGGCGTACGGCGCCAACGACGGGTCGTTCCGCGACGTCACGACCGGCAGCAACGGCGCCAGCGGGGATGCTCCGAGTGACCCCTCCGTCAACGCCGGCGTCGGCTACGACACCGTCACGGGGCTGGGCGCGCCGCTGTGGCCGAGCATCGTCGACCGTGTGCTTCACCCGCTCGCGGCGCCGACCGCGACCGCCGCACTGGCCCTGACTCACCCGCACAGCTCGTCGCCGTACGCCGTCTCCGCCGACTGGACCGGAGCTGCGGCAGCGGGCGGCCTGGACGTGCAGAACGCCAGTGTGCAGATCACGCGGGTCGGCCACGCGGGGACGGTCTTCTCCGACCAGAACGCCCCCGCCGACGGCTCGCACTCCTTCACCGCCGTCCCGGGCACGACGTACACCCTCACCGTGACCGCTCGCGACCTCGCCGGAACGACATCTACAACCCAGACCGCCACGCTCAACGTCCCGATCGACGACAGCGACTTCACCTTCGCCGGGTCATGGCAGCACCGTCACGGCAGTGCCGACATCGGCGGATCGCTCGCCCAGACCTCACACCGCAAGGCCGCCGCAGGGGTCAGCGCGACGGGCAGGACCTTCTCCCTGCTGGTGCACACCGGCCCGTCGTACGGCAAGCTCCTCGTCGCCGAGAACGGCACGACCCTGGGCGTCATGAATCTGTACAGCCGCCGTGCCGGGACCCACCGCGTGACCTTCTTCAGCGGGCACTCGACGACGAGCCGCACCTTCGAGTTCATCTGCTTGGGCAAGAAGGCCGCCGCCTCGTCGGGCAAAGCCGTGAACATCGACGCGCTGTACGTCCAGCGCTGACGTCCACCAGCCCCACCAGCCCACCGGCGCCGATCGCGCCGGCCCGATTCAGACTGCGGCCGCGGCCGCGACGACGCGCAGCAGGTGCGGCACCTGAAACGGCTTCTGCATGATCGCGAAGGCGTTGTGGGCGCGGGCCTGCTCGAGCTGCTCCTCGAATGCGAACCCCGTCATGAGCACCACCTGGGGTGGCGGGTGCTGCAGGGAGGCGAGCACCTCCACACCGGTGAGCGCCGGCATGCGGATGTCCATCACGATGACGTCGTACGGGTTCGTGCTCGCCATCTGGAGAGCGACGGCGCCGTCCTCCGCGGGGGTGACGTCGTAGCCCGCCGCCTCCAGGATGTCGACGAGGGTCTCGCGCATGCCGGTCTCGTCGTCGACGACCAGCACTGACGCGCTCATCGCAGCACCCCTTCCGTCTCGGCCGCGGGGAACTCGACGGTGAAGGTCGTGCCGCTCCCCAACGCGCTGTCGATACGGATAACGCCGCCGTGGCTGTCGACGATGCGGCGTGTGACAGCCAGTCCGAGGCCCGTCCCGCGCGTCTTGCGCGAGTAGAACGGCTCGAACACCTGCGCCAGCGTCTCGTCGTCCATTCCGACCCCAGTATCGGCAACGGCGATGCTCACCTTGCCACCCGAAGCCGACGTCCGGATGGTCACGGTTCCGCCATTCGGCCCCGTTTCGCCCTGCGCCGCTGCCTGCACCGCCTCGTAGGCGTTCGAGAGCAGATTGAGCAGGACCTGCCGGAGCTGGTCGCGGTCAGCTTGAACCGGGGGCAGGTCCGGGGCGTCCTCCCGGCGCACGGTCACCTCAGGCGGCTCGGGCAGCACGGACTGGATCTCGGTGAGCAGGTCCGCGACGTCGACGGCGGACGTCACCGGCGCCCGCGCCCGGGCGTAGTCGAGCAGGTCACCGACGATCAACGTCGCGGCGCCGACCTCTCGTTCGGCCGTGCTGAGGTGGCGCACCGCATCCGCATCGGGCTCGCCGCGGCTGAGCACGGTTCGCAACAGGTAGTGGGCGTTCGTGATCACGCCCAGCGGGTTGCGCAGCTCGTGGCCCACGACCGAGGCGAGCTCGCCGATCGCGGCCAGCCGTTCGCTGCGAACGAGCTGCTCCTGGGTGCGCTCGAGCTCGCGCACGGACGCCTCGAGCGCCTCAGTTCGCTCGGCGACGAGGCCCATTGCATAGTCGCGACGGCGCATGAGCGTCACGACGATGAAGCCCACGAGACCGGTGAGCACCAAGCCCGCACCTAGCACGATCCAGTACGCCTGGGCGGCGAACGAGCCGGTCAACGGGGTCGTCGCCTGAACCGTCACGAGCCAGGTGTCGGCGCCGAAGGGCGCGCGCGCCGTGACCACGGCTCCGCTGCGCGGCGCCTTGCTGTTCGTCGTCAGCAGCAGCAGCTGCGGATCGGGCTTGGGTCCGGCGTACAGCGCGACGCGCAGCTCGTGGAACGGCTCGCTCCGCGTCGTTGCGCGGGCGGCTGCCGCGAAATCGAGCGGAAGCTGCTCGTAGATCGCGAGGTTGTTGCGGCCGACGGCGTACGCCATCGCGAGCGAGCGGCGCGTCCCGGTGCCGAGTACAGCGGACGTCACCCCCTGGGTCGAGACGCTGAGAGCGCGGTGCAGCAGATCCGCGACCACCGGCGCCGGGGTCGAAGCGAGCGGCCCGGTGGTCACGACGAACCGGATGCCTCCCGACGCAGGGTCACGCTGGGCGAGGCCGGTCTCGAAACCCGCGCTTGCCGGCGCGAGCGCATTCGAGGCGGACAGGAACGAGTGGCGGTCAGCGCCGTTCAACGCGGTCTCGGCAGCCATCGTCGACAACTGGGTCTGCAAGCTCGCAAAGCTGTCGGTGAGGATCAAAGCGACCTCAGATGCGCGCTCGCGGAGCAGCCGGCGCTCCTGCGTCCGGTTTGCCCGGTGCGTGCCGTACGCCGTCGCGATGGTGATCGCCAACAGCACGAACACCACGACGAACGCCGGCCAGCGCTGGCGCGCGGCGCTCATCTTGGCCATCGCCGCCTCCCTGTAGCCGGCGCGTTCACCGAGTCGGTGGCCGTGCCCTGCGCTGACAGGTCATTATTCTGACGTGGACGTGGAGGGAGAACCGGCGCAGACCGCCAACGGCGAGCGCGGCGTCCAGGTGCTCGTCGTTGACGACGACCCCGCGATGGCGGGAACTCTCGTCGAGATCTTCACCAGTCGCGGCCTTGCCGCCGTCGGGGTGACGAGCGCCGGCGCCGCGATCGTCCGCGAGCGCGAGCTGCACCCCGCGGTCGTGGTCTGCGACCAGCGCCTGCCCGATATGTCCGGTCTCGACCTCTGTGCGGCGATTCGGACGATGGATCCGGACGTCTCGCTGATCCTGCTGACCGGTTACGCCTCACTCGACTCGGCGATCGCCGCGGTCGGTCAGATCGACCAGTACCTGACCAAGCCGGTGCCGGTGGACGATCTCGTCGAGTCCGTCGAGGCCGGAGTCGCGCGCAGCGAGCAGCGGGTCAGGGAGCGGATTGCCGCCGAGGAGCTGCGGATCAAGCTCGAGTCCGAGCTGCGGCGTCAGGCGTCCCACGACAGCCTGACCGGGCTCGCGAACCGTGCGCTGTTCAGCGACCGGGCTGAGCACGCTCTCGAGCGGCGCGGGTTGAGCGAGCTCGTGGTCTGCTTCTTCGACCTCGACGACTTCAAGGACGTCAACGACAGCTACGGCCACGGCGCCGGCGACGAGCTGCTCCGGGTAATCGGCCAGCGGCTGAAGGAATGTGTGCGCCCGGCCGACACCGTCGCGCGGTTCGGCGGCGACGAGTTCGCGGTGCTGCTCGAGGACACGCAGCTTCCGGGCGCCCTCGACGTGATCGACCGCCTGTACGCGTCGGTGAGCACCCCGATCCGCCTCGGCGACGACGAGGAGGTCGTCGTACACCTCAGCGTCGGCATGACCCTCGTGTCCGGACGCGACGTGACGGCGGAAGAGCTGCTGGCCGAGGCTGACGCCGCGATGTACGCCGCGAAGGCGCGCGGCAAGAACCGCTACGAGATCTTCGATCCGTCGATGCGCTCGGCGAGCGAGCTGCGGTCGCGGCTGCGGGTGGAGCTCGGCGACGCGCTGGTTCGGGAGGACTTCCGGCTGTACTTCCAGCCGCTGGTCGACCTCGTGGACGCCGACTGGCGCGGGGTGGAGGCGCTCGCCCGATGGCCGCACCCACAACATGGCCTGCTCGAGCCGGCGGAGTTCGTCGACATCGCAGAGACGAAAGGGCTGGTTATCGAGCTCGACCGCTGGGCGATCGCGGCCGCCTGCCGTGCCGCGGCGGCCGTCGAAGATCTGACGATGACGGTCAACGTCTCCGGGCGGACGATTCGGCATCCTCAGCTGCAGGAGATCGTGGCCTCAGCCCTCATCACCAGCGGGCTGGCGGCGCCCCGGCTCGTCATCGACGTCTCGGATCTCGCGGCCGACCCGGAGCGGATCCGAGAGCCGGTCGAGGCGCTCCACGCCCTCGGCGTGACGGTTGCCATCGACGAGTTCACCGGTGACATCCCCGCGCTGCGACGGCTGCGCGGGCTGGAGCTCGGCTACCTGAAGATCCACCACTCGCTGATCTCGGACCTGGGGAGCGGGCTGGCGGCGACGACGATCGCCGGTGCGGTGATCGACATCGCCCACGATCTCGGGATGAAGACGATCGCCACCGGGGTGGAGACCCATAAGCAGTGCGACATCCTCGCCGGTCTGGGCTGCGACCTCGCCCAGGGATACCTGTGGGCGAGGCCCGCACCGATCGACGGCCTGGCGGACGCCTTTGCCCGCCATCGCGAGGAAGCGCGAAGTCGCTAGACGTCAGTGCGCGGGTGCGCGGTGCCAAACAGACCGTCGGGGAGCAAGCCGGCGACGTCGGATCGGCTGAGCATCCCCACGACCCGGTCGCCGTCGAGGACAGGGACGCGTGGGGTGCGGTAGTCGCGCATCGTCGTCGCGACCTTCTCGAGGTCGTCGTCGGCGCGGACGGAGACCACCTCGCCCCGGACCAGGTCGATCATTCTGGTCTCACTCGAGAGCTTCCCGGCAGCCGCGACCTCGACGACCAGGTCACGGTCGGTCACGACGCCTCGCAGCCGACCCTCGCTGTCGCACACCGGAACCGCGTCGAACGGCGACGCCGCGAGGTGGCGGGCGGCTTCGGCCACGGTCGCGTCGTCGCTGAGCGGGTCGGCGGGAGTCATCAGCTCGCGAGCAAGCACCATGCGCAAGTCCTGCCCTCGGCGGGGTAGGACGACACCATGACGACTACTGCGGAGCTGCTTGCCGACGGGTTCGGCCGGGTTCGAGACGGCGTGCACAAGACACTCGAAGGACTGGGATCCAGCGAGCTGGCGGCCCGGTTGGAACCCACCGCGAACACGATCGGCTGGCTCGTGTGGCACCTGACCCGGATCCAGGACGACCACGTCGCGGAGCTCGCGGGCCACAAGCAGGTCTGGCATGAAGGCGGCTGGGTCGAGCGCTTCGCGCTTCCGTTCGACGCGAATGCGACCGGCTACGGCCAGAGCGCGGTCGAGGTGGGCGAGGTGCGCCCGGCATCCGTCGAGCTGCTGACCGGGTATCACGACGCGGTCCACGACCGGACGGCCGAATACGTTGCAGGCCTGCGCGACGCCGACCTCGAGCGCGTCATCGACGAGAACTGGGATCCGCCCGTCACCCTTGGCACCCGGCTGATCAGCGTGATCTCCGACGACCTGCAACACGTCGGCCAGGCCGCCTTCGTCCGCGGCCTGCTCGAACAGCGGGGCTAGCCGCGGCGGGGACTCGCGTGCTTCTCCGGATCGAGCCGGTCACTCGGCGACACGCGTCCGGCCCGGACCAGCAGGCCGTAGCGGGCCATGAACTCGACGAGCTCTGCCCGCTCCTCATCCGGCGTGCCGACGTACTCCACGGCATCGTGAGCCTGCACCAGCTCGGCAAGGATGTCGTCTTCGTTGAACTCGGGAAAGCTCGTCGCGAGGCGGCCGCGCACCACCTCGAACTCGCCGCCCGCGCCCGACTGCGCAGCGGTAGTCACGGGGCTGTCGTACCCGAGGCATCCGGAGGAAAAACGATTGCGGTCGTCTAGCGTCGGGCCCGTGATGCCACCGCCGGTCGCACCCATGCTGGCCACGGCCGGCACGCTGCCGACCGGGGACGGCGCATGGGCCTTCGAGCCGAAATGGGACGGCATCCGCGCGATCACGCGTCTCGACGGCAGTGGAGGGATCGACGCTCGCAGCCGAAACGGTCAGGACCTGACGCCCATGTTCCCGGAGCTCGCGGCGCTGCTCGACTCCTGCGCGGGCACCCCCACCACGCTCGACGGCGAGCTCGTTGCCCTCGATGACTCCGGCGTCCCCCGCTTCGGCCTGCTGCAGCAGCGGCTCAACCTGACGAAAACCGCCGTGATCTCGAAGCGCGCCGACGAGGTGCCCGCGTCGTACATCGTCTTCGACGTCCTGTTCCTCGGCGCCGGCACGACGACGAACGAGACGTACGACGAGCGACGCGCGCGACTCGAGGACCTCGACCTCAACGCCGACGGCATCGTCACGAGCCAGGCCTATCGCGACGTGGACGGCGCAGACGTCTTCCAGGCCGCGAGCAGCAGCGGGCTCGAAGGCGTGGTCGCGAAGCGGCGCGCCTCGGTGTATCGGCCGGGAGCGCGGAGCACGGACTGGATCAAGGTCAAGGCGATGCGCACACAGGAGGTCGTCATCGGCGGGTGGCTGCCGGGCCAGGGCCGGCTCGCCGACAGCTTCGGTGCGCTCCTCGTCGGTCTGCCCGACGACGGCGGCCTTGCCTACGCCGGCAAGGTCGGCACCGGCTTCGACGAGCGCACCCGCGCCCGACTACTCGACGTGCTGAAACACCTCGCCGCCGCGGACTCCCCGTTCACTACACCGGTGGACGCGAAGGACCGCCGCAACGCCCAGTACGTGCAACCGGAGGTCGTGGGCGAGGTCCAGTTCGGCGAGTGGACCGGTGACGGCCGGCTGCGTCATCCGAGCTGGCGGGGAGTGCGTCCGGACAAGGACCCTGCGGATGTGCGCCGTGAGTAGCCAGAAGGTGGCTGCGGAGATCGACGGCCGGACGCTCATGCTGTCGAACCTCGACAAGGTGCTCTACCCAGAAGCCGACTTCACGAAGGCCAACGTCCTCGACTACTACGCGAAGGTCGCGGACGCGATGGTGCCGCACTTGGCGGCCCGGCCGGTCACGTTCCGCCGCTTTCCCGACGGCGTCGGCGGTGAGGCCTTCTTCGAGAAGCAGCTCCCCCGCCATGCTCCGGACTGGATGAAGTCGATGAGGGTCGGATCGCGCTCCGGGCGCGGCGGTCGCGACGCGATCGACTATCCGTTGATCGACGACCGGCCGAGCCTGCTCTGGGCCGCCAACCTCGCGGCGCTCGAGCTGCACGTGCCGCTGTGGCACTGCGACAACGGCCAGCAGCCCCCCACCGACCCGGACCATCTCGTCATCGACCTCGACCCAGGTCCTGGCACCACGATCGTGGAGTGCTGCCGCATCGCGTTGCTCGCCCGCGACCGGCTCACAGCCGGCGACCACGCGGTCGCGAAGACAAGCGGGTCCAAGGGGCTACAGGTCTACGCGCCGATGCCCGGCTCGACATGGGACCAGATCCGCGACGAGGTGTTCGGCCTCGCCCAGGAGCTCGAGGCGCAGCATCCCGATCACGTCGTCAGCTCCCAGGAGAAGCGGCTGCGTAACGGCAAGGTGCTCATCGACTGGAGCCAGAACCATCCCGCGAAGACCACCGTGGCCGTCTACTCGCTGCGGGCCACTTCCCATCCGACGGCGTCGACGCCGGTCACGTGGGACGAGGTCGCGAAGTGCGCGAAGTCCGACGACCCGGCACGGCTGCGCTTCCTCGGTTCGGACGTGATCAAGCGGCTGGACAAGCACGGCGACCTGTTCGCACCGCTCTTGCTCGACTAGGACGCCTTCGACCGGCGCGGCTTCGGCGCAGCGGCGAGCGCCGCTGCGAGCTCGTCCTTGCTCATCGCCGAGCGTCCCTTGATGTCGGCGCGGGCGGCGAGCTTGAGCAGCTCCGCCTTCGACATGCCGGCGAAACCGTCGATGGCATCGTCGGCCGCGGCCTCGTCGGTGACGTCCTTCGCGCTCTTTTTTGCCTTGGTGTCCTTGTCGGCTTTCGCACCACGGCCACCACGTGCGGCGATGGACTCCTCGAGAGCGGCCATCAGGTCGATCACGTTGGTGCGCGGCGCCTTCTTCGAGGTCACCACCTTGCGACCCTCGCGCTTGGACTCGATCAGCTCTTGGACGCGGCCTCGGTATGTGTCGTGGTAACGATCCGGTTCCCAGTCGACGCTCAGGGACTCGATCAGCTGCTCCGCGATCTTCAGCTCCCGCTCGGCGAAGCTGTCATCCCCTGGCAGGTCCCCGATGACCTCCTCCGCACCGCGGATCTCATCGGCGAAGTACAGCGACTCCACCACGAGCGCGTCACCAGAAGGACGAAGTACGACGAGATGCTCTCGGTCGCGCATGACCATGGTCGCGACGCCGGCCTTGCCCGTGTCGACCATCGCCCGGCGCAACAGCGCGTACGCGCGATCGGCGCCCTTCCCGCGCGGCGCGAGGTAGTAGGTCTGGCGGTAGAAGATCGGGTCGATGTCGGCGAGGTCGACGAAGTCGCTGATCTCCATCAGCTCGGAGCGCCCCGGTGCCACAGACGCCAGCTCCTCGCGCTCGACCAGGACGTACTCGTCGCCGCCCGTGTCATAGCCGCTGACGATGTCGCTGGCAGCGACCTCCTCACCGGTGGCCTCGTCAACCTTGCGGTACCGGATGCGGTTCCCGGTGGACTTGTTGAGCTGGTTGAAGCGGATCGACTTCTCGCTCGTCGCGCTGAACAGCCCGACGGGGACGTTGACGAGCCCGAAGGTCAGCACCCCCGACCACAACGCGCGCGGCATCGCTACTCCTTGCTCACCCGCCGCAGGCAGCGGCTCCTGTCACAGACTGTCCTCCCCCGTATCGGCCGATGGCAAGCCGGGGGTGAGCGTGACGAATAGCCCGAAACCGGACGGGTAGACCGAAGTCGCTTTAGGTCGTACGACTCTCGAGGAGCGCCCCGATGCCCATCCGCGCCTGGTCCCGCAAGCGTGAGCGCCAGTACGAGCACATCAAGGAAGGCCTCGAGCAGCGCGGGAGGGACGAGGACACCGCCGAGGAGATCGCCGCGCGGACGGTCAACAAGGAGCGGGCCCGCGCCGGCGAGGCGAAGCAGGCCAGCCGGACGTCGACCCAGGACATGTCCTCCGGGCGCCGGGGTGGGCTCCGCTCGCACAAGGGTCCAGGCGGCCGGACCAAGGAGCAGCTCTACGCGGAGGCCAAGCGCAAAGGCGTCGAAGGCCGGTCGTCGATGACCAAGGCCGAGCTCGAGAAAGCCGTCGATCGCTGAGCACCACCATGCAAGCCCCGCGCGGCGACGCGACCTCGGTCCGCTCGTCGACGGACATCCCTGCCCGGCTGGACCGGCTCCCTTGGGCGCGATGGCACTGGCTCGTGCTGGCCGGACTCGGGACGGTGTGGATCCTCGACGGCCTCGAGGTCACGATCGTCGGTGCCGTCGGGAGCACTCTGACCAAGGCGCACAGCGGCATCTCGATCAGCACCGCGCAGGTCGGCGACGCCGCGGGCGTGTACGTCGCCGGCGCGTGTCTCGGTGCGTTGGTGTTCGGCTACCTCACTGACAAGCTGGGCCGAAAGAAGCTGTTCCTCGTCACCCTCGGCGTGTACCTGCTCGCGACCGTCCTGACCGGCGTCTCCACCAACGCCTGGATGTTCTTCGCCTTCCGGTTCTTCACCGGGATGGGCATCGGCGGCGAGTACGCCGCGATCAACTCAGCCATCGACGAGCTCATCCCCGCGCGGGTGCGCGGCACCGTCGACCTGCTGGTGAACGGCTCGTACTGGCTCGGGACGGCGGTGGGAGCCGCCGCGACTCTCGCTCTGCTCGATCCGAAGATCATCGCAGTGAACGTCGGCTGGCGAGTCTGCTTCTTGATGGGCGCAGTGCTCGGGCTCGCGATCATGTTCGTGCGGAAGACGATCCCCGAGAGCCCACGGTGGCTGATGACGCACGGCCGACTCGACGACGCTGAACAGGTCGTCAGCGGGATCGAGGAGCACGTGACGGCGTCGACCGGTGAGAAGCTGCGCGAACCGGACCCCGATCGCAGGATCGAGATCACGGCACAGCAGTCCATCGGGCTGCTCGACATGGCCCGGACAGTGTTCGGCTCCTACCCCAAGCGCACGGTGCTCGGGCTGTCGCTGTTCGTCGGTCAGGCCTTCCTCTACAACGCGGTGTTCTTCACGTACGCGCTGGTGCTGACCACGTTCTACAAGGTGAACAGCGCATCGGTCGGGTACTACCTCATCGCGTTCGCGATCGGGAACTTCCTCGGCCCGTTCGCGCTCGGCCGGCTTTTCGACAACATCGGCCGGCGCCCGATGATCGCGGGGACCTACATCCTGTCCGGTCTGATGCTGGCGGTGACCGCATGGCTGTTCGACGCCGGCACCCTCACCGCGACGACGCAGACGATCGCCTGGGTGGTCATCTTCTTCTTCGCCTCGGCCGGCGCGAGCTCGGCGTACCTCACGGTCAGCGAGATCTACCCGATGGAAACCCGCGCCATCGCGATTGCGCTGTTCTACGCGGTCGGGACCGGTCTCGGCGGGATCATCGGCCCGGTCCTGTTCGGGCACCTGATCGCGACCAAGCGGCCGTTCGACACGGCGATGGGCTACCTGCTCGGGGGCGCCCTGATGTTCGCGGCCGGCATCGTGGAGCTCTTCCTCGGCATCGACGCCGAGCAGAAGAGCCTGGAGGAGATCGCCGCACCGATCAGCGCAGCACCGAGAGGGTCCGGAATGACTATGGAACCGTCGAACCCCGCGTTGGCATGATGACCGCCAGCCGGGAAGGGGTTCGATGGTTGCTGGTCGGCTCCGCGCGGTCCACGACCTCCCCCGGCGCGACCTGCTTCGGACGCTGATCGTGTTCGACCCTCGCGGCTATCGCCACCGCCATGGAGCGCTCGTGGTTGCGGACCGGATATACGCCTGGGGGCGCTGGACCCCGTTCGTGCGCGTCAGAGCACGCCGCGCCCGCGCGTCAGAGGGTGGCACCGAAGCCTGACCGCAGGACTCGCGCGAGTCAGTGGCGACGTGCGGCTGCGCACTCCGCGCAGAAGCCGGACAGCGCGACGTGGCTCGCGTCGAGCTCGAACCCGCTGATCGTCCTCACCCGGTCCGCCGTGTCACCGAGGACGTCGGGCGGAAGGTCGACGACGCGGCCACAGCCCGCGCACTGGGCGTGCAGGTGGTCGTGCGTGGGCGCGGGATCCACGACGTGGTACGCCGTGAGGCCACGATCAAGGTGGACGTGGCGCAGCACGCCGGCATCGGCAAGACCGTCGAGCGTGCGGTACACCGTCGCGCGATGCACGCCCGCGGTGCGCGCCGCGACCTGGTGGAGCACTTCCTCAGCGGACAGGTGGTCGCCCCCGGCGCCCAGCAGACACCCGAGCACCGCGACCCGGGGTTTCGTGACCCGCTGCCCAGCAGCCCGCAGCAGAGCCTCGGCCCGATCCTCGAGGCCCTGCTCGCGAGCCGACGTCGTCATTACCGCGGTGCGCGGATCTCCGGGACGCGCGGCATGCGGGGCCGGATCAGCTTGTCCAGGAAGGACGACAGCCCGCCGTCACTCGCCGCCGACTTGAGGGCGTCCAGCGCCTTCATCCGCTGCGACTGCTCTTCCCGCGCGGCGTTCAGCTGCGTGACGAGCTCGTCGATGCGGCCGCTGAGCGCCGTAACGGCTTTGACCTCACCCTCGACCGCACCGAGCAGTGACTTCAGGCCACCGGCAAGGTCGTGCACCTGCGCGGTGGACGCGCCCGCGGTCGAGCGCGCGGCAGGCCGAGCCGCAGGCCGTGCCGCGGGACGCCGTGCCGCCGTCTTCTTCGCCGTACGCGCCATTTCCAGCTCTCCTCGATCGTTGGGGAAGTTCGGGGCCAATCGACGTGATGCGGACAATCACGCTACCTAACTACAAGGCTCCGGAGCGGGATAGAACTGTTGCGTGTGTGGCCGGTACGCGAACGCGAGGCACGACGGCGACCTGTTGCGCGACTTCGAAGTGTCCTCCGTGGTCGACGATCCGCCCGCGCCCTCCTGGAACATCGCGCCGACCGACCCGGGCCGGGTGGTCCTGGAACGCATCGTGAACGACGCACCCGACCGGCAGCTGCGCACCCTCAAGTGGGGCCTCGTGCCGTGGTGGGCGAAGGACCCGAAGATCGGCTCCAAGCAGATCAACGCGCGCTCGGAGACCGTGACGACCAAGCCGGCCTTCAAAGCCGCTGCGGCGAAGCGCCGTTGCATCGTTCCGGCCGACGGCTACTACGAGTGGATGGTGGCCGAGGACGGCAAGCACCCGATGTACCTGCACGGCGACCGCGTGCTGGGCTTCGCCGGGTTGTACGAGATCTGGCGTGACCCTGGGGACTCCGAGCACTTCCTCTGGACCTACACGATCCTCACCTGCACCGCCGAGGATGAGCTCGGGCACATCCACGATCGTTCGCCGGTCATCGTGCCGGTCGAGCTTCGTGACGCCTGGCTGGATCCGGCGATGACGGACCCGGCAGTGGTGCGCGACCTGGTCGCTGCGATGCCCGCGCCGCGACTGCATGCCTACGAGGTGTCGACGGCCGTCAACTCGGTCCGCAACAACGGTGCCGCCCTGATCGAGCCCGTCGGTGGCTAGCCCGCAGCGACGGCAGGCTGTTCGGCGGGCTCCTCGCGCATTCCGGCGAGAGCATCGGTGGTCAGCATCGAGGTGATCTGCTCAGCCGGCCTCGGCACGGCGAACCGGAACCCTTGGCCGAACCGGCAGCCGAGGGATCGCAGCGTCCGCAGCTGGTCGGTCGTCTCGATGCCCTCTGCGACGGTCTCCAGGTCGAAGGCGAGCGCGAGGTCGAGGATGGAGCGCACGAGCACCGCGGCCCGGGGCCGGCCGCCGAGCGATCCGACGAAGCTGCGGTCGATCTTCAGGATGTCGACCGGATAGCGGTCGAGATACGCGAACGACGAGTAGCCGGTACCGAAGTCGTCGACGGCGACCTTCACGCCGACCGACCGCAGCGCCGACAGGCGCGACCGGGCAAGCTCTGCGTCCTTGAGCAGCAGGTTCTCGGTGATCTCGACGACCAGCGAGTCGGGCGGCAGGTCGGCGTCCTGCAGGATCGCGACGACGATCGCGACGAGGTCCGGGTCGTGCAGCTGGCTGGGCGACAGGTTCGCCGAGACCGAGAACGGCGCCCCGGCCACCTCCTGCCACACGGCAGCGTCCTTGGCTGCCTGCTCGAGCACCCAGCGGCCGAGCGGAAGGATCAGGCCGGTGTCCTCGGCGATGTCGACGAAGGCCGTCGGCAGCAGCAGCCCCCGCTCGGGATGGCGCCAGCGCAGCAACGCCTCCGCACCCACGACGTCCAGGGTCTCGAGATCGACCAGGGGCTGGTAGTGCAGGACAAAGTCACCGTTGTCGACGCTTCGTCGGAGCTCGGTCTCGAGCCGCAGCCGACGGGCGACCCGGGCCTGCATCGCCGGCTCGAAGCTCACGATCCGGTTCTTGCCGTCCGCCTTGGCGCGATACATCGCGACGTCTGCGTCGCGCATGAGGTCGAGGGTTCCGCGCGCGTCCGACGCGTGGCACAGGCCGATGCTCACGGACAGCGAGATCGTGCCGCGCGAGAAGGCGAACGGTGCGTTGACCGCGATCAGCAGCCGCTGCGCGGCGGCGAGGGTCTGATGGTGATCGACTCGCTCCAGCAGGACAGCGAATTCGTCGCCGCCTAGCCTCGCGACCAGGTCGCTCGGGCGCAACGAGCCACGCAGCCGCCGCGCGACCATCATCAGCAGCTCGTCACCGATCGCGTGGCCGTAGGTGTCGTTGACAGCCTTGAAGCCATCCAAGTCGAGCATCAGCAGCGCGATGCCTGGGGACGAGCTGGCCAGACCCTCGACAGCGACGTCGATCCGGTCCGCGAGCGACAGCCGGTTCGCCAGTCCGGTCAGCGGATCGGTGTGGGCCAACCGCCGCAGGCCGAGCTCGGCCTGCTTGCGGCTCGTGATGTCAGTGACGACGCCGTCGATGATCCGGCGCCCGTCAGGGAGCTGCTCGCGCAGCCACATCTGGTCCTGCACCCACCGCGTCGTGCCGTCGAGCCCAAGCATCCGGTACTCGACCTGCATGACCCCCGAGCCGTCGACCGTCGCGGCGTCGAGATACGCGTCACGGTCGTCGGGGTGAACTGCCCGCGCCCAGGCGGCACTGAGGTCCGTGCCGGGTTCGGGGACGCCGCCCAGGAACATCTCGATGCCGGGTCCGGTGTACAGCTCGTTGTAGCCGCCACCGGGAAGGACCTCGCCGCTGTAGATGTGACAGCCGACCCGGGTAAGGAGCTCGACGAACATCTCAGGCGTCGGCGGCGGAATCGGCTGGTAGCCGCTTCCCTCCTCGGGCAGCAACGAGGCACCGCGCACGTGCCCAACCATGCCAGTCACGCGGACTCGGCGCCAGCATGGGGTGCCCACTGGGCATGTCATCCTGGCCCATGAGCGCGTACCGGCGGTTGTCGATCCCCACAACGCTGGTTGTGACGATGACGGCCGTAGCGCCGGCCTTCCCGGCCGCGGCCGCCCGTCTCGTCGTGGCGCCCCGGGCAAACGCGAGGTTCGACTACCAGCTGGGCGGCAGCTACCGGCCGTCGCCCTCGGTCGGCATCGTCGACCGCGATCGCACCTCCCGGCCGGCAGCGGGGCGCTACAACATCTGCTACGTCAACGGGTTCCAGACCCAGGACTACCAGGCGAGCTGGTGGCGCAGCCACCACCCCGATCTGCTGCTGCGCGATGCTTCCGGCGCCCTGGTGGAGGACCCCAACTGGCCGGGCGAGTACCTGCTCGACACCTCGACAGCACCGAAGCGCCACGCCCTGCTGGCCGTGATCGGTCGCTGGATCGACGGGTGCGCGACCAAGGGATTCGACGCCACCGAGCCCGACAACCTCGACTCCAACACGCGCTCGCACCACCTGCTGACCGCGGCCGACAATCTGGCCTTCGCCGCGCTGCTCGCCGCGCGAGCCCACGCCGACGGACTTGCGATCGGACAGAAGAACGACGCCGAGCTCAGCGCCCGGGCCCGGCGTACCGCGCACTTCGACTTCGCCATCGCCGAGTCATGCCAGGTCTACCGCGAGTGCGGGAGCTACCTGAAGACGTACGGCGACGAGGTCTTCGAGGTGGAGTACGGCGCCGCGCCGTTTCGCGCCGCGTGCAACGCACGCGGGGGCCGGATCTCGATCATCCGGCGCGACCGCGATGTCGTCGCCCGGGGCAAGCCCGGCTACGTTTATCGGGCCTGCTGACCGCGGCGGACCGGTCCGGTGGGCGGCTAGGGTCACGGCGTGGAGCGCCCGCCGGTGAAAGGAACCCGGCGCTACGACAGTCCGGTCCGCCGGGAACGATCCGCCGAGACCCGGGAGCGCATCGTCGAGGCCGGCGCCGCGCTGGTGCACGAGCTGGGGTCGTGGGACTGGACCGGGCTGACCGTACGCGAGGTCGCCGGCCGGGCAGAGGTGCACGAGCGGACTGTCCATCGCCACTTCGCGACCGAGCGCGACTTGCGCGCCGCCGTACTGCAGCGGCTCATCGAGGAAGCCGGCGTGACGGTCGAGGGGATGCGGCTCGACGACGTCCCTCGGCACGTCGAGCAGCTGTTCAGCTACCTGTCGGGTTTCGCCGGTGCGCCGCGGCCACAGCCCGACGCCTCCTTCGCCGACCTCGACCAGCGTCGCAAGGCGGCCCTGCTCGACACCGTCGCGACGGGAGCGCCCGGTCTGACGGACCAGGAGACGCGGCTCGTCGCGGCGATGATCGATGCGCTGTGGGGCATGCCGACCTACAACCGGCTCACCGGTGACTGGGACCTCGACGCCGATGAAGCGGCGCGCGGCGTCAACTGGCTCGTCGGCCTGCTGACCGACGCGGTGCGGTCGGGACGTGGGCCACGTCCCGACGGCCGGCGGCGGAGGCGCTAGACCAAGATCGGCAGCGTCTCCCAGCCGCGAACGGTCGAGGTGGAGCCGAGCTTCGCGCCGTCCCAGTCGACCTCCCAGGTCGGCCAGCGCTTGAGGATCTCCTCGAGGGCGACCTTGCCCTCGAGTCGCGCCAGCGCCGCTCCCATGCAGTAGTGCACCGAGTAGCCGAAGCCGAGGTGCTGGCTGATCGGCCGGTGGATGTCGTACGTGTCGCCGTCGGGATACACGCGGTCGTCGCGGTTGCCCGAGCCCAGCAGGAACAGCATGATGCTGCCCGCGGGAACGGTCTGGCCGTGGATCTCGTAGTCCCGCGCGACGTACCGGGCGACATGCGGGCCAGGCGGCTGGTAACGGACGGTCTCCTCGACCGCGTTGGGCACCAAGGACATGTCGTCGACGATCGCCTTGCGCTGGTCGGGATGCTGCGCAAGCAGCGAGCCCATCCAGCCGATCAGCCGGGTCGTCGTCTCGTTGCCGGCGCCGGCCACCACCGCGACGTAGGTGAGCACCTCCTGGCGGGTGAGCTTTCGGGTCACGCCGTTCTCGTCCTCGAACTCCGCGTTGAGCAGGTCGGTCATCAGGTCGTTGGACGGGTTCTTCATCCGCCAGTCGACGTACTCGGCGAAGATGTCGCCCTCGGCGAACGACGTGTCCTTGACGACCATCTGCTGGCCGGCGCGGGTCCGCAGGTTGTTGTCGACGTTCTCGCGAACCGCGGCGGTGTCCTCCTCGGGAATCCCGAGCAGCATCCCGATGACCTTGCCGGGCATCTGCGCACCGAGCTCGGCGATGAGGTCGAAGCGCTTCTCACCGATCAGCGGGTCGAGGTGCTGCGCGCAGTAGGCGCGGATCTGCGGCTCGAGGGCCGCGACCCGGCGCGGTGTGAACACCCGCACCAGCAGGTTGCGATGGATGTCGTGGACCGGCGGGTCCTCCATGATCAACGTGCCGGACGGCAGGTCGAGGTTGGCCTTGATCAGCTCGATGATCACGCCCTTGCCGGAGTTGAAGGTCTCCCAGTCCGGCAGGCCCTTGGCGATGTCCGCGTGGCGCGACAAGGCGTAGAAGTCGTACTTCTCGTTGTAGTACAGCGGCGCCTCGTCCCGCAGCCGACGCCACATCGGGTACGGGTCGGCAGCGAGATCGACGTCGTACGGGTCGTAGTAGGGCGGGGCGTCTGTCGATACGGTCACGTTCCACCTGGTTGCTAGATTGATGTCAGAAGTCTGGCGCGAAATAGTCTGCGCGGTCAAGGTCGGCCGGGCGGGTCTTGGGGGCATCGATGGGTCTGCTCGACGGCAAGGTCGCCGTGATCACCGGCGCCGGGTCCGGCATCGCCAATGCCGCCGTCGGCGTGTTCGTCCGAGAGGGCGCGCGGGTCATCGCGGCGGACTTCTCCGGAGCCCAGGAGGCGGCCGCCGCCGAGTACGGCGACGCTGTCCACCCGGTGTACTGCGACGTCACCGACGAGGCGCAGGTCGAGGCGATGATCGCAGCCGCCACCGAGCACTTCGGCCGGCTCGACGCCGTGCTCAATGTCGCCGGCATCGCGTCGGGCGCGCTTCTCACCGACGTCACCCCTGAGCACTACGACGCGACCCTCAACGTCAACCTGCGCGGCGTGCTGCTCGGGATGAAGCACGGCATCAAGGCGATGAAGGCTGCCAAGACCGCCGGCGCGATCGTCAACGTCGCGTCCGCCGGCGGCATGAACGCCGCCCCCGGCACCGGGGTGTACGCCGCGTCGAAGGCCGGCGTCATCGCGCTGACGAAGACGGGAGCACTCGAGGTCGGCTACCGCGGCATCCGGGTCAATGCGATCTGCCCCGGCATGATCAAGACCGACATCATGGGTGCCACCGTCGACCAGATCCCAGGGGTCAACGAGAAGATGCCACTCGGCCGTGTCGGCCTGCCGGGCGAGGTCGCCGAGCTTGCCGCGTTCCTGGCATCGGAGCGCGCGTCCTACATCACGGGAGCGATCATCCCGGTCGACGGCGGATGGACCGCAAAGCTCGCCTGATACCCTGTTGTCATCGGCGGTGCACTTCACCGCTTACTCCCGCGGGCGAGCCGCCCGTGAGGTCGCAGCAGAAAACGTTCCCGGTTGTTCGGTGAGCCTCTTCGCGGCCTACCGAACACCCCTGACCGGAGAACACTCATGCCTGCCCCCGCCCGACCGCGCCGTGCCCCCTCGGCGCAGCCGCACCATGCTGCCTCCAACCAGCGTAACCGCAGCCAAAGCCGCACTCAGAGCCGGCGACCGAAAGCCAAGCCGCAACGAGCCGCCGCACAGCCCCAGCCCTCCGAGCTCGACCGCATGCTCGACGAGGCACTCGCCCGTCCCGAGCCCGAGGCGGCGTCATTCGCCGAGCTCGGCCTGCCGGCCGCGCTGGTGACCGCCCTCGCCCGTCGCGGCATCAACGAGCCGTTCGCGATCCAGGGCAGGGCACTGCCCGACGGCCTTGCCGGCCGCGACGTCCTCGGCCGTGCGCAGACCGGCTCCGGCAAGACGCTCGCCTTCGGCCTTCCGATGCTCACCCGCCTCGCCGGTACGCGATCGAACTCGCGGCGCCCGCGCGGCCTCGTGATGGTCCCGACTCGTGAGCTCGCCATGCAGGTCGCCGATGCGCTCCGGCCGCTGGGCGACGCGCTCGGGCTGCGACTCGTCGCCGTGTTCGGCGGCGCGCCGTACGGCGGGCAGATCAACGCCCTCGACCGCGGCGTCGACATCGTCGTGGCCACGCCGGGACGGCTGATCGACCTGATCGACCGGCGCGCCTGCAGCCTCGCCGAGGTGAAGGTGACCGTGCTCGACGAAGCCGACCACATGGCCGACCTCGGCTTCCTGCCGGCGATGATCCGGCTGCTCAACGACGTGCCCACCAGCGGTCAGCGCCTCCTCTTCTCCGCAACGCTCGACCGTGGCGTCGACAAGCTTGTGAAGGCATACCTCAAGGACCCGGCCGTCCACGCGATCGCGCCAGCCGCCTCGCCGGTCGAGGCGATGGACCACCACGTCTTCCTGCTCGACCACGCCGACAAGGTCGCGGTCGCGGCTGAGATCGCAGCGCGGCCGGCCCGGACGCTGATGTTCGTGCGTACCAAGCACGGCGCCGACCGGCTCGCGAAGCAGCTGACCAAGCTCGGCGCACCCGCCGGCGCAATCCACGGCAACCTGTCGCAGAACCAGCGACAGCGCGCCCTGAGCGAGTTCTCCGTCGGCCACCCGCGGGTGCTCGTCGCGACAGACGTCGCCGCGCGCGGCATCCACGTCGACGATGTCGACCTGGTCGTGCACTTCGATCCGCCGAACGACTCCAAGGACTATCTGCACCGTTCCGGCCGCACGGCCCGCGCCGGCGCCAGCGGCACGGTGGTGTCGCTCGTCGTACCGGACCAGCGCCGAGTCGTCGAGCGCCTGCACCAGGACGCTCAGGTCACGTCGACGTCGGTCCCCGTGCGCCCGGGCCACGACGCGGTTCGCCAGCTCGCCGAGTCCGGCGACCCGGTCCCGCCGCCTCCGGCCCCGAGCGCGGCTGCCCGGCGACCGACTGGCAGGCCGGCGCGCCCGAGGATGAACGACCGGAACTCGCGCAGAGGCCAACGCAGGTAGCAACGCGCCCACGAGTGAGGCTCCGCGCAGGGCCCGAGACGGACGGGCTCGCGGTTCAGCTGATTCAGGGGACATCAATGGCGATCACGAGGTTCGCCGTCCGTCCCGCTTGACGGCGGTGACCTTCGCCCTCCACCCGGGCGAGAGGAGTTCCAGTTCCGGCGTCGAACTCCGGCCTGGGGTGGATTGGGGGCGTTGCAGATGTCTGCTTCCAGCGAGGGCCGGCAGGGAGTCCCGACTCGGGTTATGCGTCGTTTCACACCGCGAGCATCGGCACTGCTACTGACGTCACTGTGGGTGGGAGCCGCGTTCGTCACGAGCCCGGTGTCCGCCTCGGCGGCCACGAGCTCGTTCACTGACCCGGGCTGCAGCACGTGGGACGTGCCGGCGGGCGTCACCATGGTCCACATCTCGGCGACCGGCGCAGCCGGTGTCTCAACCAGCCAGAGCTCCGGCGGGCGCGGCGACGGGGTGTCGGGGACGCTGACGGGCCTGACCAGTGGCGAGGCACTCCAGGTGTGCGTGGACTACGGGGGCGGCAATGGCACGGGCGAGGCCAGCACTAGTCCGGCTGGCGCGCCAGGCGGCGCATCGACCGTGGCGATCGGCGGCGAGTTCCCTACGCCGGTCCTGGTTGCCGGCGGCGGCGGGGGCGCGGGCAGCAGCGGCACCGGCTCGGGCGACTCAAGCCCCGGCGGTAACGGCGGCGACGCGGGATATCCCGCCGGCAGCCCGGGTGGTTCGGCACCTGGCGGAGCCGCGGGCGGCGGTGGTGGTACGGATCGCTCGGGAGGCGTTGGCGGCGTGAACGGCTCAGGAGGCACCGGCGCTTTCGCCGGCTCGCCCGGTACAGGTTTCTTTCAAACTCCCGGCCTCGGCGGCGCGGGAGGTGCGGATTACTACACCGGAGCCCCGGTCCTGACGTTCGGCGGCGGAGGCGGCGCCGGCTACTACGGCGGAGGCGGCGGTGCGGGTGGCAACCCGGGAGCGGGCGGCGGCGGAGGCGGCGGCGGCTCCGACTACTGCGCACCATCGGTCACCGGCTGTGCCGTCACAGCGGGTGCTGGCACCCAAACCAAAGCGGGTAGCGCGCCTGGAGACGCCGAGGTCGTCATCACGATGCCCGACCCCACGCTCCTCATAGCCTCGCCGGCGGTGGTACAGACGTCACCGGCGGCCGCGCCACTGTTCAAGCTCTCGGCAACCCTGACCGATCGCCTGACGAGGGCCGCCGTCCCCCACGAGTCCGTTGCGTTCACGGCCGGCAAGACGACGCTGTGCAGCGTCTTGACGAATGCGGCTGGAGTGGCAACGTGCACCGCCAACAGCAAGGCCGGATCTGCCGCAGCCGTGGTCGAGAACGACGGCTACACCGTCCACTTCCGAGGCGACGCCAGCTACCTCCCGTCGAGCGGATCCGCCGGACTGGCCGGGTAGAACGCTCCGCTGCCACTGAGCTCTCGCACTCGTATGTGACATCGGGGTCGCGATTTACAACTCGTATGTCACATAGGTGCTGCGATTCACGACACGTATGTCACATGCGGGCGCGGTGTCACAACACCTATGTCACATGCGATCAGAGACCGAGGTCGACGACTGGGCGCTCCAACGGGTTGACGTTGAGCTCGCGCAGCGCGCGCAGCAGCTTCTTGCTCGTCCTGCCTTCGAGGTAGCCGTCGATCGTGCGGTGGAAGTTCGACAGGTGACCTTCGATCTGCGCTGAGATCCGCATGAACTCGAACGACCGAGAGTGCAGGCCCTTCTGCTGCTTCGGCAGGTTCGAGAAGTCCTGCGTCGGGATCGGCGGCACCCTGGGGTCGTCGTGCCCCCACGGCTCGGGCACCGGGAGCTTCGGCGGCTCCTTGCCTTCGGGAAACCGGGTCAGCGACCAGATCTCCATCAGCGTCTCCTCCGGGCCGAGCGGCCGGAAGCGGTACTGCGATGCGCTGGAGTACATCGGCAGGATGAAGAAGTGCGGGAAGCAATAGACCATCGGCTCGGTGAAGCCGTCCGCCTCGACCTGGTTGAGGTCCGGAATCAGATGCCTCTTCGAGCGGTGCCACTTCACGACCGCCGCGTTGAACTCGCGCTCCCACGCGACGCGTGCCTCGATCGGATCGTCCGGCAGCGTGACCTTCGGCATCAGCCGCTCGGCGACCTTCACATCATTGGCATGAACCATGCCGGCCATCCCGTCGCTCATCACTCGCAGGTACTCGAGCTCTGAGGCGAGGAACTTCGTCGCGTCGAACGGCTTGTTCTTCGCCGGATAGCGTCCGGGCAGTCGAAGCTGCGGGTGCGTCTCGAGCACGTGGTACTGCTCCATGAACGCTTCCTGTGCGAGCTTCCAGTTGACCGGCAGCCGGAACGAGTACCACCACTCGGGACGCATGTTCTCGAGCTGCCAGGCGTCCATGTACGTCGCGAACGGCTCGATGCTCGCTCGTAGCGGCGGCGCCTTCGGGTCGAGGTTGATCCAGGCGCAGCCGCCGTACGTGTCGCACTGCACCGGGACGAGGTTGATCTCCTCGGGCGCCAGGTTGTGTGCCGAGAAGGTGCTCGCTCGAGAGACGAACGTGTTCGCGCCGTCTGCGGCGTAGCACCAGCCGTGGAACGGACAGGTGAAGCCGCTCGCGCACGAGCCCGGCCCCTCCACGAGGCGGACCCCGCGATGCCGGCAGGCGTTGTGGAACGCCCGCACCGACATGTCCTCACCACGAACGACGATGACGGACTGGTCGAGGATCTCGTACGACACGTAGTCGTTGGGATTCGGAATCTCCTCGAGCCGGCATGCCATCTGCCACACGCGCGGCCACAGCTGCTCGGCTTCCATCGCGTAGAAGTCCGGGTCGTAGTAGCGCTCCTTGCGGATCCGATCCGGGACGTCCACCGCGAACGGCACGGTCGCGACCTTTCGGCTAGCCATCGTCTCGCCTCCTACGCGACATCTTCTTCGTGCTTGCCCGGGCCTGTTGTCTCGGACGCATGCCGCGATCCGACCTCCTCGATGACCTCTTGCGATCGCTCGACGTCGAACTCGTTGCCACTGGCCCGCAGCTGAGCGAGCAGGTCGGTGAGCTGGATGCGCTGCTCCTCGGTCAACCCAATGCGCTCGTACACCGTCCCGTTGAGGTCGTCGGTCGCGCTTTCGGCGACCTTACGGCCGCGAGGCGTGATCACCGCCAACGTCGTCCGCGCGTCGGACGGGTGCGGGACCCGGCGTACCAGCTTGTCCTTCTCCAGCCAGTCGATGATGTTGGTCACCGTCGCGGGCGGGATGCGCAGCGTCTTGCTGATCCAGCTCAGCGTCACCGACGACTCCGGGTCGGTGGCGAGCCAGGTCAGCACCTCGTAGCGCGCGAAGGTGAGGCCGTGCCGGCGCATCACACGGTTCACCTCGTCGGCCAGGAGCTGGTAGGAGCGCAGCACCGCCGTGAAGACCGCCATGCCCGACGCGGCTTCGCTGTTCCAGTGACGCAGCCATACCTGTCGCGAGGCCTCGACCACGTCGAACGGGGCCGGTTCGAAGCCCTTCGCGCGACGTGAGTTCCGCTGCTCAGGCATCAATCGCCTCCTCGCTGGACGGGCGCCAGGCTCATCCCGATCACGCCGTCGACCTCGAGCGCGTCGATCTCGGCGGCGCTCATGCCGAGCTCGGTCAACAGCTCACCGGTGTGCTCGCCGAGCAGTGGCGCGTGGCGTCGATGCAGCTGCCGCGGACCGCGCGAGAGCCGCATCGGCAGCGTGCTGTAGCGGGCCGGCCCGGCAACCGGGTGGTCGACGGTCTCGAAGAACCCGCGCGCCGACAGCTGCGGCAGGTCAGGCTGCCGATGCGGTTGCAGCACCTTCGCCACCGGCACGCCCGCATTCCACAGGCACTCCACGATGGTGTCTGCCGCGCGCTCCCGGCACCACTGCTGCAGGACGTCGTCGATCCGGTCGTGCGCCTGCGCGCGACCGGCCGCCGTTTCGAGTGTCGCGTCGTCCAGCCACTCCGGGTTGCCGACCACTCCGCACAGCGCCCGCCACTGGTCGTCATCGGCGACCGCGATCGCGACCCAGGAGTCATCGCGCCCGTCGTCGTCGGGTCCCGCGGCCTGGTAGACGTTCTGCGGCGCGGCACACGGACCGCGGTTGCCCTGCCGTTCGAGCAGGGCGCCGTACGCCGAATACTCGATCACCTGCTCGGCGGCGATGTTCAGGGCGGCGTCGACCATCGCGGCTTCGACCAGACTGCCCTCTCCCGTCCGGTCGCGATGCGCCAGTGCGTCCTGGAGCCCGACGAGGGCGTGCAGACCGGCATTCGGGTCGCCGACGCAGTAGGGCTCGATCGGCAGCTTGTCCTCAGGACCGCTCAGCCAGGTCAGTCCGGAGGCGTCCTCGATGACGAACGCGAAGGCTGCGCGGTCACGCCAGGGCCCGTCGAGGCCGAAGCCGGGCATTCTGACCATGATCAGATCCGGTCGCTTCTCGCGCAGCGACTCGTAGCTCAGGCCGAGCTGATCGAGGACCCGCGGCGTGAAGTTCTCGACAACGACGTCGCACGTGGCGACGACGTCGCGCAGCAGCTCCAGACCGCGCGGCGTTCCAAGGTCGATCGTCAGGCTCTTCTTGTTCGTATTGAGCGCCGCGAAGATCGGGCCGCGCTCCCAGTACTGGTCCTCGCTCTGCGGTGTGCCGCCGACCAGGCGGACACCGTCAGGTCGCTTAGGGGACTCGACGTGGATCACTTCGGCACCGAGCATCCCGAGGATGTGGCCGACCAGCGGACCGGCCCAGTACGCCGTGAGGTCGAGCACCCGCAACCCGCTGAACGGGAGGCCGTCCGCGACCGCAAGACTGCCGCGCGGCAGTTCGCGTCCGGCGGCAGTGATCCGGTACGCCGGAACCGGGTTCGTCGCGCCGTCCTCCGGGTTGATCGTGAACATCTCGCGCTCTTGGAAGTGCTTGATCGAATCGGCGTTGGCACCGTTGACGAGCGGCGCGTTGGGAATCCGGAAGGCGGTAGCCAGATCGAGCAGCTCGTCGACGCTCTGCTCGGCAATCCAGGCATCGATGGTGGGTGCGATCGCCGAGCGGTCGAGCAGCAGCTTCGGGTCCTCGGTCCACTCGGGGTGACCAACCATCGCGCAGAAGTCGTACCACTGCTGACCGGTGCCGACCCCGAGCCCGACGAGGCCATCACGCGCGGCGGCGACTCCGGGCGAGGGCACGAAGCGCTTTTTGCGCATCGGCCGGCCCATCTGGTCGTTGAAGGTCACCGGGTAATAGGTCAGGCACAGCGCGAGCACCTCGAGCATCGACACGTCGACGATCTCTCGGCCCCCCCGGCGGATCGAGGCAAGCGCACCAACGGCGCCGTAGACCCCGGACAGCCACTCGCCGATCTGGCCGCCGACGTAGGTAGGTGCCCGGTCCACCCAGCCACGGCCGAGCCCGATCATCGCGCCTGACCAGGCCTGCAGCGTGAACTCGGTCGCCGGCCTGTCCGCCCACGGGCCGTCCAGACCGAACGGCGTGATCGAGACCACCGTCAGCTGCGGATGCGCGGCCAGCAGCTCCTCGGGCGTCGCCACCGAGCCGCGAGACCAGATCGCGATGTCGGCCTCGGAGAGCAGGCCGTCGAGCTGTTCGAGGTCCGCGTCGAACGTCCCCACATTGAGGAAGTTGAACAGCGCCCCATTCGCATCGGCGGGAATGTCCGCGCCGGATGCCGACCATCGACGAAGCGGATCGCCATCGGGTGGTTCGACCTTCGTGATCGCCGCACCCGTGTTGCGCAGCAACCTCGCGCAGTACGCGCCCGCGATGCCGGTGGAGAGCTCGACGACTCGCACACCATCAAGTGAGGAGATCGGAGTCATCCGGAAGCTGGGTTCATTCCGAAGCCGTGTCCTTGCGACCCGACCTCGACAGCCGCCACTCCGGCGGGAAGCGGTTGTCGTTGTTCTTCACCAGGTTGTTGACGCCGCCATCGAGGACCTTGCTGCCGAGGCCCGCATCGGTGTTGTCTACGTCGTCCTTGAGCGCGCCGGTCATCGACTCCATCCAGGCGCTGAGCATGCTGCCCATGTACTCGCCCTGGTGCTGGCGCATGATGTTGAAGAAGACCTTCTGCATGAAGACGGTGTCGGTCGGCCGCGTGTAGGCGCACGCTTGCGCATACTTCTCCACCTCGGCCTCGAGGTTCTCCCGAGGCACGACACTGTTGACGAAGTTGCAGTCGTACATCTCGCGGGCCGTGAACGGCCGGCCGGTGAACACCATCTCCTGGAACTTGCGCAGCCCCATCACCATCGCCCACTGCCACATTCGCGGGGCGTAGCCGACGTAGCGGAAGGCAGGGTGACCGAAGAGCGCGTCGTCCGAGGAGATCACCAGGTCGGCGTCCGCCGCCTGGTAGAAGTGCCAGCCGTAGCAGTACCCCTTGACCTCGAGAATGCTGATCTTCTTGAAGTCGGCCAACGACCGGTTGCCCGAGCGCGGATCGGCGTACCAGTGCACGAGTGACGCGCCGTTGCGGTAGTTGTGCCGACCGGGCATGGTGACGTCGTCGTCATCGCCGATGCCGAACTCCTCGGCCATCGCGACGCCGCCCTTGCGCTTCGCCATCAGCTCGTCGAGATCCGCACCCGTCCCGAGGTGGTCGCCGACGCCACGCACCACGAGCACCTTGACGTCGTCATCCAGGCTCGCCTTGAAGATCAGGTCGCCGTACCGCTTGCGGGCGCCGATGGTCGGCGCGTTGAGATGGTCCGGCCGGTCGATGGTGATCGTCGCGATCCGGGTCTGCGGATCCTTGTCGTAGCGGATGATCTCCTCTGGATCCGGGAAGTCCTTCGCTGCGTCAGCCACGACGTCCTAGCCCTTCTTCTGGTCACGGAAGGGGCGGGTCGACAGCAGCTCCGGTCCGTCGTCGGTGATCACCACTGGCTCCTGGCCGTAGATGGCGCCGACTCCCTGCTCCCAGACGTATGCCGTCAGCGCCAGCACCATCCCCGTCTCGAGCGTCTGGCTGGCAGCGGTCCGGCGAAGGACGCCGGTCACGAACGGCAGGTCGTTGCCGAGCCCCAAGCCGCGAGCGATCGGCACCGGCGGCGGCGCCGCGCCGGAGGCGTCGTAGGCATCCAGCAGCGCAGTCGCGGATGCGCCTGGGCGGCACACCTCGATCAGCCGGTCCCACAGCTCGTCCCACTGCTGGCGCAGCTTACGAGCGGCTGGCGGCAGGCCGCCGACGGCGAAGGTGCGGCCGAGCTCGCCGACGTAGCCGTCGGCCATCAGCCCGGCGTCGAAGGCCACCAGGTCGCCCACCGCGATCGGGGTGTCGCGGCTCGCCTGCGCCCAGTGCCGGTCACGGCCGGTGATCCAGGCGACGTCCTGCGTGGTCGGCGTGGTCACGCCTGCTTCGGCCATCGCCTCCATGAATGCGGCCGTCAGCCGGCGGCCGGTCATGCCGGCGCCAAGTGTCGACTCGGCAGCAGCGAGCGCGTGCTCCGCGATCCGCACCGACGTGCGGATCGCGCGGACCTCCTCGGGCAGCTTCAGCCGGCGCACACCCGCCATCAGCTGCTCGCCGTCGACGAGGTCGGCCGCTGGGAACGCCGTACGGATGAGGCTGAGCGTCGAGGGCATCAGGCCGTCGGTCGCGACCGTCTTCGCGGTGGCGGCGCCCTCGACGGTCGTGAGCCAGGCCAGCGTGTTGGCGCGGTTGAAGGTGATCCCGTGCAGGTTCTCGTGCGGGATGTCGTCAGGGACGCCTTCGTCCCACGTGCTGACGAGATGGATCGAGCCCGTCCTGCGCTCGATGACGCAGCCGGGGCCGAACGGTCGCGAGCCGTTGATCCACAGTCGAGGTACGCCGGCCACGTATCGGGCGTTGGGCTCGCGGCCGGTGATGAGGATGTCGACCCCCGCCGCCTCCATGGCGTCGAGGACCCGGGCACGGCGCGCGGCGCGGAGGTCCGCGTCGTCCGGGATGACGTCGGTGATGCTCACGTCGGCGCTCACTAGAACGGGTCGTACGGGTAGTCGGTCATGGGCTCCCAGCCGTCCTCGGTGATCAGCACGACCTCCTCGGAGCGATATCCGCACTCGCCGTCGTCCCAGATCACCGGCTCGAGCACGAGCACCATGCCGGCTTCCAGCACGTACGACGCGTCGAACTCCTCGCCGATGTCGCTTCCGACGAACGGCATCTCGGCGCTGTCGATTCCGAGACCGTGACCGAGGTAGAAGTGCGGCAGCCAGGGCTTCGTGCCGCCGTTGGCTGCGGTCGCCGCCGCGGTGAGGTCCGAGTTCTTCGCTCCCGCCTTGGTGACGGCGAGCGTGGCCTCGAGAACCGCGCGCCAGCGGTCGAACTGGCCGCGCTGCACGTCGGTCGGCTCCTGCCCGACGACCCAGGTGCGCCCGAAGTCGGAGTGCACCCCCTCGTAGCTGATGCCCAGGTCGACCCACAGCACGTCGCCGCGCGCGAGCTCGCGCTCGGTCGACAGCAGCGGCAGCGCGAGATCGCCGGTCGTCGTCCAGGGACCCTCGGCGATGCTGTTCGGCATCACCTGCCAGATGGGATCAAGGATGTTCACGTCCGCGCCGGCGTCGAAGATCGTCCGCAGGAAGGTTGCCGTCAGCTCGGTCTGGCGCACCCCGGGCGCGAGCCGGGCGTGGACCTGGCGGATCCCCTCCTCAGTGATCCGGAGGCTTTCGCGCATGCACGCGAGCTCGTCCGGCGTCTTGATCAGCTTCGCCTTGCTGATGATGTGACCCGCGTCGACCGGGGCGCCCTTCGGGCCGATGAACACGTCGGCCCGGCGCAGCGGGTGGCTCCACTCGTCGATCGCCACCGACGCCTTCTCACCGACCAGGTCGAATAGCTGCGGCAGGAAGGTCTCGACGCCCTCGTCGAAGTCCAGGTGCGCGGGGCCGTGGACGTGGTCGTCAGGCAGGTCAGCCTGAATCCTCGCGTCGGCTCGGTTCGGCGAGAACAGGTGCGGCAGCTCGTCGTCGGCGAGTACGACGGCGACCGGCTGCTCGAAGTTGGTCCGGCTCGCGTCCGACAGCGGCCAGATCGCACCGGTTGCGTAGACGACGTTGGTGTTGCCCAGGAACACCGCAGCGTCGAGACCCTGCTCGCGCAGCACCTCGCGGATTCGGCCGGTCCGGTCGCGGCGCATCCTCGCGAGATCCGGCTTCGGCGGGATCAGCCCCGCCGCGGCCTCCATCAGACCAGCGGTCACGCGGAGATACCCAGGTAGGCCTTCGCGTTGTCACTCGCGATCTTCCTGCCGGCGTCGGGGCCGACCGCGTCGACGACGCTCTTCAGCGAGCTGTTGCTGTAGCCGTACGTGCTCTCGTTGTGCGGGAAGTCCGTCGACCACATCACCTTGTCGACGCCGATCCGGTCGACCATCGACAGCCCGAGCGGGTCGACCATGAACGAGGCGTAGAAGTGCGTGTCCCAGTACTCCTGCGGGTCGCGCAAGATCGGGGTGTCCTGCATGTGACGGAACGACGCCGCGATGTGCTGCGCGTCCTGGATCGCCGATGGCACCCAGTTGATGCCACCTTCGAAGTAGCCGATCTTCAGGCCCGGGTGGCGGTCGAGGATGCCGCCGAGGACGTACTTGCCGAACGTGTCGCGGAACGGCGCGACCGCCTGGAACATGCCGACCTGGAGCGCGTTGTGCTGGATCGGGGTCTGCGGCGGGTTCTCTCCGATGTGATGCGAGACGGGAATGCCTGACTCCTCGATCGCCTCCCACACGCCGTCCATCGAGTCGGAGCAGTAGTCGAGCAGGTTCTTGTTCTCGTCCTTGCCCGGCATCAGCGGCATCAGGAAGGTCTTGAGGCCGAGCTCCTTCAGCTCGGTGAGGGTCCGGCGTGCGCCGTCGGCGTCCCACCAGTTGATGAGCCCCACGCCGTAGATCCGGTTGCCCGAGGCCTCCTGCACGCCGGCAATGTGCTCGTTGTAGATCCGAAAGCACAGCTCGCGGACCTCTTTGTCGGGCCAGCCGAACAACGCGAGGATCGAGTTGGGGAAGGCGAGCTCGGCGTGCACCCCTTCGGACTCCAGCGCCGCGAGCCGCGCGGGGACGTCACCCGTCGTCGAGCCCGGCACCGGGTCGTACTGCTCGAGGACGTCGATGAACTCCTTGACGAGCACCGACTTGCCGCCGACCTCGAGCACCCAGCCACCTCGCTCGTTACCCACGCGCGGCGCCTTGTCCTTCATCGCCTCGGGGAACTTCTCGTAGAAGATGTCCTCGGACAGCGAGATGTGGTTGTCCGCGGAGAAGACCTGGGTGCCGGTCGGCAGGCCGGTGTCCGCGAGGGGCGGCAGCGCTCGGTTCTTCGGCGCGCCAAACCCCTCGCGGGGATAGGTAAGGGTCGTCGATCCAGCCGACATCAGGCCTCCTCGGGCGATCGCCGAACGTTACTTCGACGTCGTAGTAATCGTCAACGAACTCTGGTTGAATCCGACACCATGCAGGACTGGGACGCCACCTTCGACTTCGTCGCCGTGGGCTCGGGCGGGGGCGGGATGGTCGGCGCCCTTGCCGCAGCCGACGCCGGAGCGACTGCGCTGGTTGTCGAGAAGCAGTCGCTGGTCGGCGGCTCGACCGCGATGTCCGGCGGCATGGCGTGGGTTCCGAACAACGCCGTCATGAAGCGCGCGGGAGTACCCGACTCCTACGAGGACGGCATGGCGTACTTCGACGCCGTCGTCGGCGATGTCGGGCCTGCCTCGTCGCCCGAGCGGCGCCATGCCTTCTGCACAGCCGGCCCCGAGATGATCGACTTCCTCGAGCGCGAGGGCGTGAAGTTCGTCTACTGCCCCGGCTACAGCGACTACTACTCCGACGCCAAGGGCGGCAGCGACATCGGCCGTGGCGTCGAGCCGGTGCCGTGGGACGGCCACCAGCTGGGCGACTGGTCGGGCAAGGTCCAGATCGGCATGGCCAAGCACCTGGGCATGGCGGTGATGACCAACGAGGCGCGCTACCTCTCGCACTACAACCGCAGCCTCAAGGCGTTCGCGACGTCAGCCCGCGTCGCGATGCGCACCATGAAGGCGAAGGCACTCCGCCAGGACCTGCTCACCAATGGCGCCTCCTTCATCGGCCAGGTCCTGAAGATCGCCCTCGACAAGGGCGTGCAGGTCTGGACCGACGCTCCGCTCGACGACCTGATCGTCGACGAGGGCCGGGTAGTCGGCGTCCGGGTGATCCGCGACGGCAAGCCGGTCAGCGTGCAGGCGCGACACGGCGTGCTGCTCTCGACCGGCGGCTTCGCGCAGAACCGCGAGATGCGCGCCGAGTTCAAGGGCGACAAGACCCAGGCCCCGAAGTGGTCGATGGCCAACATGGGCGACACCGGTGAGGCGATCCGAACCGCCATGAAGCTCGGCGCCAAGACCGACTTCATGGACGAAGCCTGGTGGCTGCCCTCGCCCCGGTCCGGGAAGTTCGGCCAGAACACCCTTGACCAGGCACGGCAGCGGCCTCGCACCATCTACGTCGACGCCGCAGGCCAGCGGTTCGTCAACGAGTCGAACTCCTACATGGAGGTCGGCAGAGCGATGTTCGAGCGTGACAAGACCAGCAAGGCGGTGCCGTGCTGGCTCATCTTCGACGACCGCTACCGCAAGCGCTACGCCCACGTCCGGTCCTCTCCGGGGAGGTTTCCGAAGGACGTGATGGCAAGCGGCAAGATCAAGAAGTCGGCGACGTTGCGCGAGCTGGCCGAGCTGTGCGGGATCGACCCCGACGGCCTGGTCGAGACCGTCGAGAAGTTCAACAAGTACGCCGCGGAAGGAAGGGATCCGGAGTTCGGCCGCGGCGAGTCGGCGTACAACAAGGCACTCGGCGACCCGCATCGCAAGGTGAAGAACCCGTGCGTGGAGCCGATCGACGAAGCGCCGTTCTACGCGTGCGACGTCGTCCCCGGGGACGTCGGGACGTGCGGCGGGATGCTCACCGACGAGCACGCCCGGGTCATCGGCGAGGACAACAAGCCGATCCCGGGGCTGTACGCGACCGGCAACGCAACCGCCACGGTGATGGGCCGCCACTACCTCGGCCCGGGCGGCAGCATCGCCAACAGCATGATCTTCGGCTACGTCGCTGCGCGCCACGCGACCTCCCAGGACTGAGGCCATTCCCGTGACCGACTTCGCCAGCGTCAACTTCTTCAAGGACGCCGCGATCCAGGCGGATCCCTATCCCTACTTCGACTGGGTGCGCGAGCAAGGGCCGGTGTGGCAGGAGCCGAACTTCGGCGCGTACATGATCACCGGGCACGCGGAGGCCAAGGAGATCTACCGCGACCCCGCGACGTTCCCCGAGCACGAGGCGGCCTCAGGGACCTACTCGTCGTGCAACACCGTCAGCGGCCCGTTCGTGAAGTTCTCGCAAGCCGTCGAAGGTGACGACATCACCGATGTCATCGTCGCGTGCCGCGACGAGCTGCCGTTCAGCGACCAGATCCCGAGCTTCGACCCGCCGTACCACACGGCGCAGCGCCACCTGCTGATGCGACTGATCACGCCGGGCCGGCTCCGGGCGAACGAAGAGTTCATGTGGACGTTCGCCGACACGCTGCTCGACAAGTTCGTCGACGGCGGTCGCTGCGAGCTGATCTCGTCATTCGCCGAGCCATTCACGCTGACGGTGATCGCGGACCTCGAAGGCGTGCCGGAAGCCGACCATGACTCGTTCCGCGAACACCTGTCGACCGTGTCCGACGGGCTGCAGCACAAGCCGCTCGAGTTCCTCTATGAGCGGTTCGCCTCCTACATCGAAGACCGTCGGCGCGAGCCGCGCGGCGACGTGCTCACCGGCCTCGCCACCGCCACATTTCCCGACGGCTCGACGCCCAACGTCAAAGACGCTGCGCTCATTGCGGCGAACCTGTTCGTCGGCGGCCAGGAGACGACCGTGCGGATGATCGGGTTCGCACTGCGGATGCTCGGCGAGCGCCAGGACCTGCAGAAGCTCGTCAGGGACAACCACGAGCTGATCCCGAACTTCATCGAGGAGACGCTCCGGCTCGAGAGCCCGCTTCGCAGCCAGTTCCGGATGACACGGGTACGCACCACCCTTGGCGGCGTCGACATCCCCGCCGGCGGCACCGTGATGCTGCTGCCCGGCGCGTGCAACCGGGACCCGCGCACCTTCGAGAACCCGCACGAGTTCGACATCCACCGCCCGAACGCTCGCCAGCACATCGCGTTCGGCCACGGCATCCACACCTGCGCCGGCGCCCCGCTCGCGCGGACTGAAGGTCGGGTCACGCTCGAACGCTTCCTCAAGCGAACCGAGAACATCGCGATCGACGAGTCAGCACACGGCTCGGCGGACAACCGCAGCTACGACTACTTGCCGACGTTCTTCTTGCGGGGCCTGCAGAAGCTCTACCTGCAGTTCGGCTGATCAAGCCGAGGGCTTCGGCATCTGCTGCATGATCAGCTTCGTCTGCGCCATCGAGCTGCCGGCCGTGGTACCGCCGTCGATCGGCATCACGATCCCCGTGATCTGAGCCGCGCGGTCGCTCGCGAGGAACACGACGGCGTTCGCGACATCCTCAGGCTGCGCCTCCCGTTGCAGCGGCTGCATGTACTTCAGGACCGGAGCCATGTCGTACGTCGTGATACCGGTGCGGATGTGCGCCGGCGTCAGGCAGTTGACCCGGATGTTGTACGGCGCGAGGTCGATCGCCATGCACTTGGTCGCGTGAGCGATCGCCGCCTTCGAGGAGCGGTACGCGATCATCCCGGCGCCGGCGTTGATCGCCGCGATCGATGCGTTGTTGATGATGACGCCCCCGCCGTGGTCCTTCATGTGCGCTGCCGCACGCTGGGTGCCGGCGATCACCCCGAACAGGTTGACGGTCATGATCCGCTGGAAGTCGGCGAAGTCGTCGTCGAGCAGCCGGGTCAGCGGGCTGCCGACCCCGGCGTTGTTGAACATGATGTGCAACCCACCGAACCGGGAGACGGCGAGGTCGACCGCCGCCTGGACCTGCGCGAGGTCGCTCACGTCGGCCGGGTGGAAGGCGGCCGCGTCACCGAGTTGCCCCGCGAGCGCTTCACCCGCTTCGGCATCGACGTCGGCGATGACGACACGGGCGCCCGCCGCGACGAGCGCCTCGACGGCAGCGCGGCCGATCCCCCCGGCGCCACCCGTGACGATCGCGACCTTGCCCGCCAGCTCCTGAGTGTTCACCCGAGCGACCCTACGATCTGAGGCAATGGCCTTGTTGCGCACCTCTGCCGCCGCGGTGATCGTGTGTCTCGCCTCGCTCTTCGTGCCGCCGGCCGCTCCCGCCAGGACGCTCGACGCCCAGCAGCCCTTTCGCTCGTCGATCTGGTTGCCGTTCTGGCTGCCCGGTGCCGCTGATGAGGTCAGCGCCAACGCCGACCTCTTCGGGACGGCTTCGCTGTTCTGGTACGAAGCGGCGTCGTGCTCATCGGTGCGCCTCGAGCCGGGAGCGGGTGATCGCGGCCAGCTTCGCGAGCTCCGCCACCGCGGCTTGAAGGTGATGGCGACCGTGGTCGGCTCCGGCCTGCCGCCACAGGCCGCAATCCGATGCTTCACCGATGCCGCGCACCGCAATGCGCACGTGCAGATGCTGGTGCGCCTGGCCGAGCGCGGGCACTTCGCAGGGATCGACATCGACTACGAGACCCTCGCGCACACGAGGAGTACGCGGCTGGCGCTTCGGGTGCGGCGCGCGTTCGACCGATTCGTGCCTGAGCTGTGCGACGCGCTGCGCGCGCATGGCAAGACCTGCACGGTCACCGTCATGCCGCGCGTTGACGACAGCACCCGGGTCTGGCTCGGCAAGGTCATCCCCGGCGTTTACGACTACGCGGCCCTTGCGAGCGCTGCCGACCGGATCCGGGTCATGGCCTACGACGAGCACGGCGCGTCATCGAAGGCCGGACCCGTCGCGGGCTACCCGTGGGTCAAGCAGGTGATCGCCTACTCGGAGTCCAAAGCGCCTGCGGCGAAGATCGAACTCGGTATCCCGCTCTACGGCCGCGACTTCGCCCATCACACGGGAGTGGCCTTGACCGGAGCACAGGCCCTCGCCCTTGCCCGGCGTCATGGCGCGACGCCGCACTTCGACCCAGTACAACGCGAGGCCACGTTTCACTACCGCGAGCACGGCGTGCGGCACACCGTCTGGTTCAGCTCGGCGCGTGCGATCGCGGTACGCACCCGTCTCGCCCGCGCGCACGGCATGGCAGGCGCCGCCTACTGGGCAGCCGGCCAGGACCCGGCCGGCACCTGGAAAGCAGTCCGCCGTGCACTGCACGGCTGATCGCCACTCTCCGGCTCAGGACGGATCTCGCGGGACGGTGCAGGCAAGCCGGTGCCGCGACCCTGATGAGCTCACTGGCCCGCCACGATCTCCTTCGCGCGGCGCAGCCCGTCGAACCGCACCGTGGCGATGCGCACGGGCTTGCCCTTGCGCGCGAGCCTCACATCGGCAGCGGCCGGACCGGATCGACGCCGTGCCTTCGACGGCAGGTCGACCCTGACGACAGCGCCCTTCTCCGTACGGCGGATCACAGCGGTTGTCTCGACTGAACGGTTGCCGGGCCAGGTCAACGAAGCAGCTACGTCGACCACCGGCTTGCCGCCGAGCAGGCGCAAGTCGACAGGCACGACAATGCGGCCAGGCTTCAGCTTCGCCACGCCCAGCCGCCCGGTCACCGCGGCTGTGAGGCTCCGGCGGGAGAGCGTGAGCTGCAGCCGGTCGTTGGTTGCACGACCGAGCTCGGCCAGCACCGGCTTCGGTCGCAGCAGCGCCCCCCGGTTTCGCTGTGGGACGCGGCCGGCTTTGACCCGCGCCAGCCGGGTAACGCCGAGCGCCCTCGCGCGGAGGATGAGCTCCCACTGCCCGGGTTCGGGGCGGCCGTCGCAGGCGGCGTGGGCCGGATCCACATCCACCGTGCCGTTGAAGCGCAGCGTGTGCGGCCCCGCGGAGCCGTCGGAAACCGGCTCGAAGCATGGTTGCAGCTGAGCCGGCAGCAACCACTCGACGGCGCTTCGCCGCGCCCGGATCGATGCTGACGCGGACGCGCTCCCGATCAGGTTCTCGACGCTCTCGGGCCTCGCGCCCCCCTCCGCCGGCGCGAACCGCTCGTCCGGCTGCCAGCCCGACTCGTCACGCGTCAGCGTCAGGGGCCTGCCGTCAGCGTTGACGAGAGCGGCGGCGACGCCGACCCGCCAGGACGACCCCGTCCACGCGATGTCGGTCACCTCAGCGCGCAGCTTCAGTTGAGCGGCAGCACCTGCCATTCGGCTGAAGACATCGAGCCGCCCGTTGAGAAGCGCCTGCACCCGACGACGTCGAAGCACTGGCAGGCCTGCGACCAGGGACGCGGAGAAGCGTTCGGCGGCGACGGCGCGCGCCTCGTCGAACAGCGCCTGCACGTAGTCCGCAGGCAGCGACGCGTTGGTCGCGACGCCACTCACGCGCCGGTCGATCGCTTGCAGGAACCGCCGCATCAGCCCGTCGCGATCCTCACCCGGTTCGGTGTGCTGCTCGACGATCTCGAGGACTTCACGCAGGTTGCGGTAGTAGCCGGCCGGGTCGACGTTCTCGGCGCCGGAGTTCTGTCCCTCCTGGCGAGCCTTGTAGAAGTAGCAAGGATGCTCGGCGAGGACCGCGACGGCGTCCGTCGCGAAGTACGCCGCGACCATGAACACCTGGTCCTCGAGCCGTCGCCTGCCTTCAGGGAATCGCAGCTGGTGATCGCGCAGGAACGAACGCCGGAACATCTTGTGGGGCGTCAGGCTCTCGATCAACGGCGCGTCCCAGATCGAGCAACGGCCGCGGTTCATCCGCCACAGCTCGTGCGGCACCGGACGAAAGTCGCTGGTGACCTTGCCGATGACGATGTCGGCGGCGTTCTCGGTGCCGTACGCCCACAGCCGTTCGAGAGCGTCAGGGCTCATCGAGTCGTCCTGGTCGACAAACTGGACGAACTCACCGCGCGCGGCATCGATGCCGACGTTGCGTGGCTTGCCGGGCCAGCCGGAGTTGGCCTGGTGGATCACCCGGATGTGGTCGTGTGCCGCCGCAAGGTCGTCCAGGCGGGCCGCAGTCCCGTCGGTCGACCCGTCGTCGACGTACACGAGCTCGAGCTCGCCCGGTGGCAGTGTCTGCCCGAGCAGCGAGGCGATGCACGGCTCGATGTCCGCCCCCGGGTTGTACACCGGCACGACCACGGTGACCTTCGGGCCGGCTGCTGCCACGGCTACCACGCTGCCACAACCGCAGGAGGCGGCATGCTTCCGGCTCGGCAGAGCTGGCGGCGGGGGAACTAGCGCAGATCGACTAGGCGATGTCGGACTTGAGGGACATGGGATGGCCCGATGACCACCCGGCTGGCAGGCAGCAATGCCTATCGGTTCCGCACGTTTCTGCGCCGACAAGGTTCACATGGAGACAGACGCGCGCAACAGCGACCTGGTGGAGATGCTCGAGACGCTGGTCTCGGAGGCATCGGGCGAAGTGGGCTCCGTCAGCGAGGTGATCCGCCCGTCGGCGATCATCCCGGAGGATGCGGCCCGGTCGGTCCTCGTCGAGCTGTCCGTGCGCGACATCCGCAGCGGGGGCGTCTGGCTTGCCGACCCGAGCATCTGGCGCCGCTTCGACGGGCCGACCGAGAAGAACCTGATCGGCTCGATCCAGGTCGCCTACGGCACCCCGACGCGCTACGAGATCACGATCTTCCGGGCCACGGTGACCCAGTTCGGCACCGCGCGCGGCTGGACCGTGACGTCACTGTGTGACGAGGCGCTGCAGTACGGCGGGCTGTCGCTGGCGAACTGCCCGCGCGCAGCGCTGGCCGCGCCGCCGAAGCCGTTCCGGTTCGGCGCTCACTGACCTGAGGGGCGGACGAGCCGGCCTGTAAGCCGGATTCTGTGCCGCCCGGGCCGAAGCCCGGGTGCGACGGTCATCTCTCTCGGGTCGCCGTTGCCGTCGACCTCTAGCGGTCTACCCGGAAGCTCGGGCGGGCCGCCCTCGAACGCTTCCTGTCTGACCTTGCTCCGGGTGGGGTTTGCCGAGCCGCCCGAGTCACCTCGGGCGCTGGTGGGCTCTTACTCCACCGTTTCACCCTTACCGCCGGCCGAGGCCGGCGGCGGTTTGCTTTCTGTGGCACTGTCCCGCGGGTCGCCCCGGGTCGGTGTTGCCGACCACCCTGCCCTTCGGAGTCCGGACTTTCCTCGGCGGTGCCGAAGCACCGACGCGACCGTCCGGCCGACTCGTCCGCCGCGATCAGAGTACGGCCTGATATGCAAGACGCGACACGAAAGGATCCAGATGACAGTCGAGGTCGGCAGCAGCATCCCGGACACCGTGGTCAAGGTGATGCGTGACGGAAAGCCCGAGGAAGTCCGTACGGCAGATGTCCTGGGCAAGGGCAAGGTCGTGCTCTTCGCGGTGCCCGGAGCATTCACTCCGGGCTGTTCGAAGATCCATCTGCCGGGCTACGTCGAGCACGGCGCCGAGCTCAAGGCAAAGGGCGTCGACACGATCGCCTGCATCGCGATCAACGATGCCTGGGTCATGGAGGCGTGGGGCCAGGCGCACGGGGTCGGCGACGACATCCTCATGCTCGCCGACGGCAACGGTGAGTTCACCGCCGCGATGGGGCTCACCGCCGACATGTCCGGGATCGGCCTCGGCACCCGGTCGAAGCGCTACGCCGCGGTGATCGAGGACGGCACCATCACCAGCCTCGAAGTCGAGCCTGCGCCGGGCGTCGATGTCAGCAGCTGCGAGAACCTCCTCACCAAGGTCTGAGTTGTACGAGACGTTGCTCTACGGCGTCGCCGAGCACGTCGCGACGATCACCCTCAACCGTCCGGAGCGGCTGAACACGATCGTCCCGCCCATGCCCGAAGAGTTCGAGACTGCCGTCGGCGCGGCCGTCGCGGATGACGACGTGAAGGTGATCGTCGTACGCGGTGCCGGCCGCTCGTTCTGCGCGGGCTACGACTTCGGGGACGGCTTCCACCACTGGGACGATCAGATCACCACGGACGGCAAGTGGGATCCGGGCAAGGACTTCGTCTTCGCCGGTGCCTACGGACCGACGCAACGCTTCATGGCGATGTGGCGCTCCCCCAAGCCGGTCATCGCTCAGGTCCACGGGTGGTGCGTGGGCGGCGGGAGCGACACGGCTCTCTGCGCGGACATCGTCATCGCCAGCGACGACGCGCAGATCGGTACGCCGTACTCCCGCATGTGGGGCTGCTACCTCTCCGGCATGTGGATCTACCGGCTCGGGCTTACCAAGGCGAAGGAGTATGCGCTGACCGGCAAGCCGCTGTCGGGCGTGGAAGCGGCGCGCGTCGGCCTGATCAACCGCTCCGTGCCGTTCGCCGACCTCGAGCGCACCGTCGCCGAGACCGCTGCCCAGCTCGTGTCCATCCCGGCCTCGCAGCTCGCAGCGATGAAGCTCGTCGTGAACAACGCTTACGAGCAGATGGGCATGTCGGCGACCCAGACCCTCGGCCCGATCCTCGACGGCTTGATGCGCAACACACCCGACGCGGACGCGTTCATCGCAACCGCCGAAAGCCAGGGTGTGGCAGCGGCCACCCGGCGCCGCGACGCACCGTTCGGCGACTACAGCCAGGCTCCGACCGACGCGAAACCGGACCCGAACAACGTCATCACACCCTGACCGCGTCGTCCTCAGCTCGGGAACGGCGTCGCGATTCCCGCAAGGTGGCTGATGTCGTTGACCAGCCGGACGACGGACGGACCCTCTCCCCGCCAGTCGATCGCTGACACGGAAGCCGGATCGATGTGGATCCGGAAGACGGTGTGCAGGGGCGCGTCCAGCGCATCGCGGAGCATCAGCTTGATCGGCGTCACGTGGGTGACGACGAGGATCTTCGAATCCGGATGCGCCGCGACAGTCCGTTGCCGGGCCGCGGCGACGCGCTGCTCGGTCGCGACCATGCTCTCGCCACCCGGCGGCGCGACGTTGGGGTCGTCCAGCCACGCGCGCAGGGTCTCAGGTGCCTGCTTCGCGATCTCGCCGAACGTCGCGCCCTCCCAGTCCCCGAAGTCGGTTTCGGCAAAGCCATCCTCGAGCACGACGTCAGCGCCGATGCGTGACGCGACGATCGCCGCGGTCTGGCGGGTACGACGCAACGGCGAGGAAACGATCGCGGCGAGCCCCAATCCCTTCAGCCGGTCACCTGCCGCCTCGGCCTGCGCGACGCCGCGGGCGCTCAGGGCGACGTCACCGCGGCCGCTGAACCGCTTCTCCACCGACAGAGCGGTCTCGCCGTGGCGCAGGATCGTGGCCACCGTTGCCGGGCCGGCCGCCGCACTCCAGCCATAGAGCGTGTTGCGCGGCTGACCGCGCCGCGACGGCGCCTCCACGCCGGGTCCGCGCGGCCGCCACTCCTGCCCGGCCGCCTGGTCGTCCATCGCCTGGTTCGCGAGCCGGTCGGCCTCTGTGTTCAGCTCGCGCGGGATGTGCTGGAAGTGCGTGTGCGGAATCTGGCGGAGCAGGGCGGCGGCCTCCTTCGCCAGCGCCTGCATGTCGGGATGCTTCACCTTCCACTGGTTGCTCATCTGCATGACGACGAGCTTGGAGTCCATGCGAACCTCGACGTCCTTGGCGCCGAGATCGATCGCGGCTTGGAGGCCCGCGATCAACCCGCGATACTCCGCGACGTTGTTGCTTGCCACCCCGATCCCGGCGGCAACCTCGCGCAGCACCTCGCCCGTGTCCGCGTCACGGACGACAGCCCCGTAACCGGCAGGACCAGGGTTTCCCCGCGATCCCCCGTCGGCTTCGATGACGACGCGATCGACCATGCCTACCGGATCAGATGCCGGAGTCAGCGGTGCGCACGAGGATCCGGCGGCACTCCTCGCACCGGAGCACCTCGTCCGGCTCCGCGTCGCGAATGCGGACGAGATCGGTGGTGTTGAGCTGCAGGTGGCACCCCTGGCACTGGCCCCGATGCAGTGCCGCCGCGCCGACCCCGCCGGAGGACGCGCGCAGCTTGTCGTAGAGGGCGGCGAGGTCGCCGGGAAGGCCAGCCGCGGTCTCCGCGCGTTGCGCCGCGGCTTTCTCGATTTCCGCCGCGATCTCGGCGAGGGCGGTGTCGCGACGAGCCGTCAGCTCGGCGAGTGATGTCTCGAGCCCGGACAACTCGTCCCTCAGACCCGACAGCCTGGTCTGCACCTGTTCGCGCTGCTCCATGACTTCGAGCTCGGCGTCCTCGAGCTCGGTCTGCCGCCGGTGCAGTGACTCGATCTCGGACTGCAGGTTCTCCAGCTCCTTGGGCGAGGACACCTGGCCGCTGTCGAGCCGCTGCTGGTCACGTTGCATACGCGCCCGAACCTGCTCGACGTCGGTGTCGATCTTCGCCTGCTCGCGGCCCAGATCGCTGTCTTCGGTCTCGGCGCGAACGATGTCGTCCGCCAGCGCGGACCGGCGCTCTTGGAGCGCGGCAATCTCCGCGTGTTCCGGCAACGTCGCCCGGCGGTGCTCGAGCCGGTCGGTCGTGGAGTCAAGGTCCTGTACGTCGAGGAGGCGCAGCTGGTCGTCAGGTGCTGCTTTCACGAGACCTCGGCAGGGGTTGGGTCGACGGAGTGTGCGTGCACGGTCCAGGGATCGGTGACGAGCCGCGAGACCGTCGTGACCACCGTAGTGCCCTCGGCCGCGGCGTCGGCGGCCAGCAGCGCCGCTGCGGCATCGAGCCACGGCGCCTCCGTCGCCCAGTGGGCGGCGTCGATCAGGGCGATCCCGAGGTCGGCAGCAGCCTCTGAGGTCGAGTGGTGCTTCAAGTCCGACGTCACCAGGACGTCCGCGCCGCGCGCGGCAGCCGCCGCCGCGAGGCTGCCTCCGGACCCACCGCAGACGGCGACGGTGCGCACGGCTCGGCCGGGGTCACCCGCAGCACGCACTCCCCAGCTCGTCGCCGGCAACGCTGCCGCCGTTGCGGTGGTGAAGGACGCCAACGTCGTCGGTTCGGCGAGGTCACCCAGGCGGCCCAGACCGAGGCCGCCGGGCACCGCGGCAAGCTCGGTCACGTCGTACGCCGGCTCTTCATACGGATGCGAGGCAAGAAGCGCCCTGATCACCTGCGCGCGCAGCCGGCGGGGCGCGATCGTCTCGAGCCGGGTCTCCTTCACCTGCTCGACCTTCCCCGGCTCGCCGATCACGGGCGAGGACGTCAGGCCCGGGGTGAATGTCCCGGTGCCCTCACCGAGGTAGGCACACCGGGTGTAGTCGCCGATCGTGCCCGCACCCGCCGCCGCCAATGCGTCCAACACACCTTCCGCGTCTTCGACCGGGACGAACGTAACTACCTTGTCGAGGCTGCCGTGCGGCAATGCCGAGAGCGGTTCGGTCGCCTGCAGTCCGAGGACCGCAGCCAGCGCGTCGTTGACGCCCGGGTTGGCGACATCGGCGTTGGTGTGGGCGACGTACAGGCCGATACCCGCGCTGATCAGTCGGTGAACGACCCGGCCCTTCGACGAGGTGGCCGCGACAGAGGTAGTGCCGCCGAGGTACAGCGGATGGTGCGTGACGAGCAACCGGGCGCCTGACGCGATCGCCTCATCCGCCACCGCCTCGACGGGGTCGATCGCGAAGTGCACGCGCTCGACCTCCGCGTCGGGGTCGCCGCACACCAGTCCGACCGCATCCCACGACTCCGCCAGGCTCGGGTCGTAGCGCCGCGACAGCAGCGCGACGACCTCACCCAGTGTGGCCATTCAGCGACCCGCAATCGGAACCGTGAACTGCTCGCCTCGCATGGGCGTCAAGATACGACGGCGGCAGCCGGTGACGCCCGCACGTTGGCGACACCGCATGCTGTACACGTGACGGCGACGCGGCTGTGGTTGGTCCGCCACGGGGAGACCGAGTGGAGCGCGTCCGGTCGGCACACCGGCACCACCGACGTCCCGCTCACCGACGCCGGGCGAGCGGCCGCCGTCGCGTTGGCGCACCGGCTGGCCGGCACCACGTTCGAGCTCGTCCTGACCAGCCCGCTCTCGCGCGCCCGCCACACCTGCGACCTGGCCGGCCTGGGCGAGCACTGCGTCGTCGACGACGACCTTCGGGAGTGGGACTACGGGGACTACGAAGGCCGGACCACCGCCGCCATCCGCGAACAGCGGCCCGCATGGAACCTGTTCACCGACGGCTGCCCGGGCGGCGAGTCAGCCGACGCCGTCGCCGCACGCGCCGACCGGGTCATCGCCCGCGCCCGAGCCGCCGAGGCAGACGTCATCGCGTTCTCGCACGGTCACCTGCTTCGCGTGCTTGCGGCCCGATGGGCAGGTCTGCCCCCGCAGGCGGGCGCACACCTCGCTCTCGCCACGGCCTCGGTCAGCGTGCTCGGCTGGGAACGCGAGATCCCCGTCATCACCAGCTGGGACCTCACCTAGCCGGCGGTTCAGACGTGCGGGTGGCGCTGCGCCGGTTCCCGGCCCACCGGCTGCTGCGGTGGCGGCAACAGCGCTCGCCGGGGTCGCAGCGACCGGGTCACCGACTTGTCAGCTGTGACCACGACGCTCTCACCGTCGTGATGGAACGCGACCTCACCCTGGTCACCGGCGTGAAGCGAGTACGTCACCTCGCGATGGTCGAAGTCGACCCGCAACCTGACCCCCCGCCAGCGGATGCTGAAAGCGAGCCGGGTGATCCCTTCGGGCAGCGCCGGATCGAGCAGCAGCTCGCCACCGAAGTCGCGGAGACCACCGAAACCGGCCACCAGCGAGATCCAAGCGCCGGCCAGCGATGCCATGTGCAGGCCGTCGCGGCTGTTGCGGTGCAGATCGCGCAAGTCGATCATCGCCGCCTCGTACGCGTAGTCATGCGCCAGCTCGAGGTGCCCCACCTCTGCCGCCATGACGGCCTGCGTGCAGGCCGACAACGACGAGTCGCGCACGGTGCGGCGTTCGTAGTAATCGACGTTCCGCGCCTTGTCCTCCGGGGTGAAGTGGTCACCGCACCAGTGCATCGCGAGCACCAGGTCGGCCTGCTTCACCACTTGCTTGCGATACAAGTCGAAGTACGGCGCGGAGAGCAGCAGCGGGTATCGATCCTTGTAGCCCTCGAAGTCCCAGATCTCGTGCCGGGTGTAGCCCTCGGACTGCGGATGAACGCCGAGCCGCTCGTCGTACGGAATGTGGACCGTGCTGGCCGCACTGCGCCAGGCGGCAGCCTCCTCCGTCGTCACCCCGAACTGGCGCGCCAGGTCCGGGTGCCGGGCACAGCATTCCGCCGCGGCAACGAGGTTGCGCGCGGCCATCAGGTTCGTGAAGACGTTGTCATCGGCGATCGCGCTGTACTCGTCCGGGCCGGTGACGCCGTCGATGTGCCAGCCGCCCTCGCCGTCGTGATGACCGAGCGACGTCCACATCCGCGCGGTCTCGACGAGTATCTCGAGGCCGACCGCCTTCTCGACCGACTCATCGCCCGTCACCGTTCGGTACCGCTCGATGGCATCGGCGATGTCCGCGTTGACGTGGAAGCCGGCCGTGCCCGCTGGCCAGTACCCGGAGCATTCCTGGCCGCGGATCGTCCGCCATGGAAAGGCGGCGCCACGAAGCCCGAGCCGGGCAGCATGCTCGCGAGCGAGGTCCAGCGTCGAGTGCCGCCACCTGATCACGTCCGCCGCTGCCTTCGGCTGGGTGTACGTGAGCACCGGCAGCACGAAGCCCTCGGTGTCCCAAAAGGTGTGACCGTCGTACCCGGGTCCGGTCAGGCCCTTCGCCGGGATGCCGCGACGCTCCGCGCGCGCACCCGCTTGAAGGACGTGGAAGAGACCGAACCGCACCGCCTGCTGGATCTCAGCATCACCCTCGACCTCGACGTCAGCGGACTCCCAGAACTCGTCGAGGTACTCGCGCTGCTCGGCAAGCAGGCCGTCCCAGCCGGAGTAGCGCGCGCTCGACAGCGCCGCTGACACCTGGTCACGCAGCGACGGGCGTGACCGCAGGCTCGACCAGCCGTAGGCAAGCAGCTTCACCAGGCGCAGCCGCTCACCGGGGTGCAGGTGGGCGACGACCGTGGTCCGGGCCCAGTCCTCGCGGGTGTCGACGTCGATCTCGACCCGGCCGTCGTAGTCGATCAGGTGATCCATGCCCGCAGCCATCTGCAGCTGGCTCGCCCGGGTGTGGTGGAGCAGGATGCCGCCCTTCTCGTGGCGGAAGTGCTCCACGCCGACGAGCGGCCGGTCGAGGATTGCCGACACGCGGGGATCGGACTTCATCCGTGGCAGCTCTTCGTTGGCCACCAGCTCGGACTGGATGACGAACCGGATCGGGTCGTCGACGGCCTCGACGACGAACTCGATAGCCGCAACCGCGCGCTGCACGAAGGACACCAGCCGACGGGAGCGGACCCGCACGCGCTGCCCTGCCGGCGAGACCCAGTCGAGGTGGCGGGTCAGCGTGCCGGCGCGGAAGTCGAGCACCCGCTCGTGCTGGCGCAGCTCGCCGTAGCGGACGTCGAGCGGCTCGTCGTTCACCAGAACGCGGATCAGCTTGCCGTCGGTGACGTTGACCACGGTCTGACCCGACTCCGGGTAGCCGTAGCCGGCCTCCGCATACGGGAGCGGCCGCTGCTCGTAGAAGGAGTTGAGGTAGGTCCCGGGAATGCCGTGCGGCTCGCCCTCGTCGAGGTTGCCGCGCATCCCGATGTGCCCGTTCGACAGCGCGAATACCGACTCGGACTGCGCCAGCAGATCGAGGTTGAGGTTGGTCTCCCGCACCGCCCACGGTTCGACCGGGTACGCCGACTGCTCGATCACGCGTCAGCCTCTCCCAGCAGGTCCGACAGGTCGCTCACCACGATGTCCGCTCCGTTCGCCTTCAGCTCGGCTGCCTGACCCACCCGGTCGACGCCGACGACAGCGCCGAACCGGCCGGCTCGGCCGGCGCGAACGCCTGCGATCGCGTCCTCGAAGACGGCCGCGTGCGCGGGTTCGACGCCAAGCAACGCGGCGGCCCTCAAGAAGGTATCCGGCGCCGGCTTGCCGACGAGTCCCTCCTCGCGGATCGTCACCCCGTCCACCCGCACTTCGACAAGCGCATCCAGCCCGGTCACCTGAAGCACATCGGCAGTGTTGGCGCTCGAGGAAACCACCGCGCGCCGGATTCCTGCGTCGCGGGCAGCTTCGAGGTAGCGCACCGACCCCTGAAAGATCTCGATGCCGCCGGCGCGGATTCGAGCGACCAAGTCCGCATTCTTCGCGTTTCCGACGGCATTCACCGTCGCGTGGCCGGGCGGGTCGTCGGGCGCCCCCTCCGGCAGGACGACGCCCCGGCTCGCCAGGAAGTCGCGCACACCGTCCGCGCGCGGCTTGCCGTCGACGTACTTCAGGTAGTCGTCGTGCGTAAACGGACGGAATGCTGCGCCGTCACGCGCCAGCAGGAAGGTGTCGAAGGCCGCTGCCCACGCGGCGGCGTGAACCGCAGCCGTGTCGGTCAGCACGCCGTCAAGATCGAACAGGCACGCGGTGATCTGGTTCGGCAGGCCGAGCACTTCTCCCCTTTCCGATATTCGCCGTTGATCCCATCACGCTGCGCGCACCAGCCACACGGCGGAATGCTGAACGCCGCGGTGCCGTTGTGCGTAGGAGATCAACAGACAGGGAACCGTCTGTCAGGGAGGCGCGCGATGAACGCAGCCGCAGATCAGTCCGATAGCGACCTTCGCAGCACACTCCGCCGGGCGCACGACCAGGCCGACGAGCTGCTCGCCGATCCCGAGGGCAGCAGGCTCGAAGTCGTCACCTGGTTGTCTGGTCACGTCGCGGCCTTCGAGCACGCGGTGTACCCCGTCGTGAAGCGCAAGGTTGCCTATGGAAGTTCGCTCGTCAATGAGGACCGAGCCGTCGCGTCACGGCTGGCGCGGACCTTGCGCATGCTCGAGCGCCGGCACAGCGGCGACGTGCTGGCGACCGGCTTGTCCGCACCACGCCTCGGCGACCGGGTCAGCGAGCTCGTGGCGGCGCACCGCGCGTTGCAGGACCGGATCGTCGCCGCTCTCGAAGCAGCCCTCGACCAAGACGAGATGCGGAAGCTCGTCAGCTCCTACGAGGATGCGCTCGCGCACGCGCCGACCCGCCCGCACCCTCACCTGCACGCCGGGCTGATGTTCCGCCTGGATGCACTGTGGGACCGCGTCCTCGACACTATGGACGGACGTCACGTGCCGCTGCCGCGAGCGCAGCGGTCGCGGATCACCCCAGGGCGCTGGGGCGCGTATCTGCTGGGACAGCAGCACGAGGAGCAGCGCCGGCCGCGCGAGAGCGCCTGATCGGCTTCTCCGACGGCGCGTACGCCGTCCGCCCGAAGAAGTCGCAGACCGACTCCATCACGTCCTGCGAGTGACTGAAGATCACATAACGTGCGCGAGGCCGGGCAACGCCCTTGCTCGCGGCGGGCAGCCGGAAGTCGACGTGCATCCTGTTCGCCTTGGCGATGCGGCGCAACGCCTCCGGCGTGTAGTACGAGAAGGCGCCACGGAAGATGTCCGACCGCTGCCCGAGGTCCCCGCCGTCGTAGATGTCGGTCGAGCACACGACGATGCCGGCGCGGTGCACGAAGCCGAACAGCTGGGCAAAATCCTTGCGCGGTGCGCGAAACTGCTCGATCGCACCGCCCGCAACGACGATGTCGAAGGTCTCCTTCGACGGCCTGCTCGTGTCGACCACGTCAGGCTCGTCACGCAATCGAACGGCGTCGCCGACTGCTACCCGGCGGACTCTGGGCAGCTGCGCGATGTCGAGGTGGTCGAGGCCGTGGCCCGCGCCGTACAGGAGGACGTCGAGGCGAGGCCGTCCCAGCACTGCGGCCGCAAGCTTGGCCATCCCGAACTCTCGGCCGGGCACGCTCGATGAGCCGGCATCACTTGCCTCGACAGGGGCATCGACCTCGTCACATGACTGGGTGGTCACCTTGACGTAACCGCAGCTTCGACACGACCTGACCTTTGCCGTCCGGCCAGAGCCGCGACTGGTCACGGCCTTCCGCCGCGTGTCGAGGCTGCCGCACACCCGGCATCGCCGACCACGAACGGCCCCGTCCGTCCCGGGCTTGGGTGGCGGGAACACCGTCTGAACCATGCCCTACCAACGCCTGAGAACACGCCCACGTTGACACCCTCAGCGCGCCCCGACCACGGCGACCGAGGCACGTTGCACTTGGTGCCCGTCCGCGCCATTCGCGAGGGCCTCTCGCCAGGTGTAGAGGAAGTGCGGTGAATGATGGCCGTATCCGCCGGCGAGAACCGCTGCGACCGAATCCGCACCACCGATTCCGTCCGCTGCGCCCATGCCGCAGGTCAACAGTGGCAGCCCGTTGAAGCGCGTCAGGATTGCATGCCGATGCCCCCAGCACTCCGGCGCTCCGGCGTACGGACAGTCGCCGTTGGTAGTGCTCGCACCGCTGTACCCGTCGTTGTACATCCACTCGTAGTCCGAGGCGAGAACTCCGTAGTCGCGTGCCCATATCGTCTGGAAACGGTGTACGCCGAGGGCTGCCAACACTCCGATGACGGGACGAGGATCGGCTTCTGCAACTGCCCCGAGCTTGGCCGGGACACTGAGCAATCCCACGATCCCGGCGATGGGACGAATGCCCCGGTCCACTCGCTCGAGGTTGATGACGACGAACGCCTGCTCGGCGCGACTGAGCGACGCGAAGTTCTGCGGCAGCACCATCTCGTGCTTTCGCATGTTCTCCCCCGCCCGGGCGCGATTGATCGCAGCAACGGTCCGCGAGATGCATGTCTGACTCCGCGCGCCGTCGTGAACGCATGCGTCCATGAAGTCCGGACTGGCCTTGATGTCACGCAGCGCGTGACGGCTGACAGACGCGTGAACCGGCGCGGCTTCCAGCGCGAGGAAGGTTGCCATCAGGCTTGCGCACACGGCAAGCACTGCCAACCGAACTCGGCCGTTGCTGCGGACGCTCGACATGCCCTTCATCGACTCCCCCACGGCTGGGCCGACTTTCGGCCCTGCCGATATCGATTGAAGGCGGTGCGATGTCGCGCAAACCAGGGGCAATTGACAGTTGGGGACAGTCGATAGGCCCGACTTCTCCGCAGGCATCGGACTACAAGGAACTAGTCGGTGGGCGGAGCTTTCACGCCGACCGAACTATCGGACAGACGGACGAACCCAGATGCAGTCGTGGCTCACGGGACCCTCGTCGACACACGCGGCGAGGTAGTCGGGATTCGGCTTGATGTCGTGGATCGCCGCGACGGTGCTCGCGCGTCCCGCCGTCGCTACTCCCAGCAGCAACAGCATCGATATCGCCACGGCAACGGGCAGCCGTCGCACGAGCGGGCGCGCATTCAGATTGAAAGGCGCACCCCCAAGCAGGGCAGAGGCGAACGACCCGCCCAATAGGGCTGAAAGTGGTCCCAGCAGTGTGTAGTTCCACGACATCGTTGATAGATGAGTCGCGACATCGTTGATACTCCGGTTCTCGATCATGGTCGATGTCGAAGGCCAGGGTCATCGTTCTTGCTGTCGTCCATCAGGGCCTGACCAAGGCGGAGGCGGCTCGCCGCTACGAGGTGAGTTGGCAGTGGGTCCACACCCTGGTCACCCGCTACAACGCCGGCGGGCTGGACGCGCTCGAGCCACGGTCACGGCGCCCAGCGTCGAACTCGAAGGCAACCCCGGCCGCGGTGGCGGACCGGATCGTCGAGCTCCGCAAGCAGCTCGACGCTGACGGGCTGGACGCCGGCCCGGTCACGATCGCTCACCATCTGACCCTCGAGGGGATCCGGGCGCCATCGACCGCGACGATTCGCCGGATCCTGCACGCCGCCGGCCTGGTCGTCGCGAACCCGAAGAAACGGCCCCGCAGCTCGCTGCACCGATTCGCCGCCGACCAACCCAACGAGTGCTGGCAGTCCGACTTCACCCACTGGCCGCTGGCTGACGGCACCGACACCGAGATCCTGAACTGGCTCGACGACCACTCCCGCTACCTGCTATCGATCACCGCGTTCGTCAGGGTCGGTGGCGACGACGTGGTCAACACGTTCACCAGCAACGTCAACAACTACGGACCGCCAGCGTCGACGCTGACCGACAACGGCAGCGTCTACACCTCACGGTTCACCGGCGGCCGCAACGCCTTCGAGTACCTGCTTCATCTGCTGCGGATCGACCAGAAGAACGGCCGGGTCAACCACCCGCAGACCCAAGGCAAGATCGAGCGTTTCCACCAGACCCTCAAGAAGTGGCTCGCGAAACAGCCCCAGGTCGCGACCCTCGCCGAGCTTCAAGCCCAGCTCGACATCTTCCAGCGCATCTACAACACCCTGCGACCACACCGCGCACTTGGCGGCCTTACCCCGGACACCGCCTACCAGGCCACCCCGATAGCCGCCCCGCGCGGCACCCGCGTCGACGAACACTTCCGGATCCGCCTCGACCACGTCGACCAACACGGCGCCGTGTCCATCCGGCGAGCCGGCCGCATGCACCACCTCGGCGTCGGAGCCCGCCACCGCGCAACACCCGTGCTGATCCTGCTCGACGCCACCACCGCGACAGTCACCCACCGCACCACCGGCGAGATCCTCAGCCGGCACACCATCGACCCCGGCCGGGACTATTGGCGCAACACAGACCGAGAGCCCGGCCGATGGCCGGGCCCTCAACAATGACGCGACTCATCTCTCAACGATGTCGCGACTCATCACAAAAGTGGTCCCAGCAGGACTCGAACCTGCGACCCCCTCGTTGTAAGCGAGGTGCTCTAGCCAACTGAGCTATAGGACCGAAGCGAGTCGAGGGTAGTGCCCCGAGCCGGAGCCGATCAGTTCCGGCGGGAGCCATTGGCACCGTGCGCGAGCGCCCGACGCCAGGTGTACGTGAAATGGGGAGCATTGCCGTGTCCACCGGTCAGGATCGCCGCCAACGACAGCGCTCCTCCCGCTGCGGGGGCAGCCGCCATGCCGCCCGTCAGCAGGGGCATCCCTGAAAACCGATCGAGGATCGACGCGCGGTGAGACCAGCACCCGACCGCTCCCGCTCTGGGACAGAAGACGTTGGTGGTGCCGCCCGCTCCGGGCGAGTACCCGTCGTCGTACATCCACTCGTAGTCCGCCGCAAGCGGGCCGTAGTCACGCGCGAACAGCGTTCGGTACATGTGCACGCCGAGGCCCTGCAGGAGCGAGGTCGCGGGTTGCGGGTCCACGTCGGCCTCGGCCGGCAGCTTGGCTGCATGGTCGAGGCTCGCCACCATCCCCCGGATGGGCCGGATCCCACGGTCGACCCGCTCGAGATTGATCACCACGAAGGTCTGTTCTGCCGCGGTCAGCGACCGGTAGTTACGCGGCAAGACCAGCGGGCGCAGCTTGAGCCCGCCCTTCGTGCGGGCGGCCTCGATAGCCGCGACGCTGGCGCTGACGCACCGCGGACTGAGCGACCCGTGGTTGACGCAGGCCTCGAGCATGCTCTGGGGCGGCTTCTGGTTGTGATCAGCAGATCTCGACGGCGCCGCGTCGGCGAGCCCGAGCGCGCTCGACACCAGAGCGGCAACGGCAAGCATGACGACAAGGACTCGAACCATCTGGGACGCCCCTGGGACCGGCGGGAACGGCATGGGAGGTCGTCGGACGACCGCTTCACACCCTTTCGCCCCGGGCTCAGGCCCGGATAGGGCTGAAAGTCCCTAAACCGCAGGGTCGTGCGTAACTGACACGATGAGTTTCACAACGCACCAAGCGTGCGTCAGAGCTCGTCGAGCGCTTTCAGGTAGTCGCTGATGTCTCGTGCGTCCGCGATGGCGTTCTGCACGGTCCACCGCACAGTGCCTGTCTTGTCGATCACGTACGTCGCGCGGCCGGCAGCGCCGAGAGAGTCGTCGAAAGCGCCGTACGCCTTCGAAACCTTCCCGTGCGGCCAAAAGTCCGACAGAAGCGGGATGGTGAGGCCGTTGGCGTCCGCGAAGGCGCGCAACGAGGGCACCGGGTCGCACGACACCGCGAGGACGTCCGTCCCGCGCTGCGCCCAGTCGTCAGCGTGGTCGGACAGGGCGAGCATCTCGCCACTGCAGACGCCGGTGAACGCGAACGGATAGAAGACGACCAGGACGTTGCGCAACCCCGACCGCGACGTCAGAGACTGCTCGCTGCCGTGCTGGTCTCGGAGCTGAAACGCCGGCGCGATACCGCCGACCTCGACTGTCAACGCTTCGCCCGCGCCGCCTTCGGCGCGACCAGCCGCGCGCCGTTCCAGTCCGCCGCGGCCGAGATGCTCGACGTCTGCTGCAACCCGGCCGTGGGCGCAGCCTCGCTGACGTCACTGGGCTCGACGTGACCCTCCCGGCCGGCCTTCGGGGTCAACAGCCAGATCACGCCGTGATCGGCGAGCGGCGTCAGCGCGTCGACAAGCGCGTCGACGAGGTCGCCATCACCTTCTCGCCACCACAGCAGGACGACGTCCACGACGTCGTCGTAGTCCTCGTCGACAAGTTCCGTACCTGCGCGTTCGGCGATGAGCTGGCGAAACGCGTCGTCGCAGTCGTCGTCCCAGCCGAGTTCCTGGACGACCACACCCTCGGTGATGCCCAGCTTGTCCGCGACGCCGTGCGCAGCACCGCCGTCGGTGGCGCTCACCGTGGGTTACCTCCCGCTCCGGTCCAGGTCCCTTCGGACCTTGTTTCGGGTTAGTCCACCCGTTCCTGGCCCGCAACGCAAGTGCGCAGGTCCGGCGTACCGTCAGGGCATGGCCACCGGTCGCAACCGATACTCCGTCATCAGCGACGGGCTGCCGAGCCAAATCCCCGACGTCGATCCCGGCGAGACGCAGGAGTGGCTCGACTCCCTTGACGCCGTCATCGACTCGTCGGGTGCTCGCCGCGCCCGGTTCATCATGCTGAAGCTGCTCGAGCGCGCCCGTGAGCGGCAGGTGGGCGTGCCGGCGCTGCGCTCGACCGACTACGTCAACACCATCCCGGCCGAGGCGGAGCCATGGTTCCCGGGTGACGAGTTCATCGAACGCCGGATCCGGGCCTACATCAGGTGGAACGCGGCGATCATGGTCACGCGCGCCAACACGCTCACGAACGTCGGCGGTCACATCGCGACGTACGCGAGCAGCGCGAGCCTCTACGAAGTCGGCTTCAACCACTTCTTCCGGGGCAAGGAGGGCGGCGAGTCCGGCGACCAGGTCTACATCCAGGGCCACGGGTCGCCCGGCGTCTACGCCCGCGCGTTCCTGGAAGGCCGGCTCACGGAAGCGCAGCTCGACGGATACCGGCAGGAGATCAGTCGCGGCGGGCTGCCGTCGTACCCGCACCCGCGCCTGATGCCCGACTTCTGGGAGTTCCCCACCGTCTCGATGGGGCTGTCGCCCCTGCAGGCGATCTACCAGGCGCGGTTCAACCGCTACCTGCACGACCGCCAGATCAAGGACACCTCACGCAGCCACGTGTGGGGCTTCTTCGGCGACGGGGAGATGGACGAGGTCGAGTCGCTCGGCGCGCTCGGAGTGGCGGCGCGCGAGGAGCTGGACAACCTCACTTTCGTCGTGAACTGCAACCTGCAGCGCCTCGACGGCCCTGTCCGCGGCAACGGCAAGATCATCCAGGAGCTCGAGTCCTACTTCCGCGGCGCCGGTTGGCACGTGATCAAGGTCGTGTGGGGCCGGGAGTGGGACGAGCTGCTCGCCCGCGACGCCGACGGCGTGCTCGTCAACGCGATGAACACGACTCCGGATGGCCAGTTCCAGAAGTACTCGGTCAGCGATGGCGGGTTCATCCGCGAGGACTTCTTCGGCCGCGACCCTCGGCTGCGCAAGATGGTCGAGCACCTGTCCGACGAGGCGATCACCCGGCTCTCGCGGGGCGGGCACGACTACCGGAAGGTGTACGCGGCGTTCAAGGCGGCGCGCGACCACGTCGGCCAGCCGACGGTGATCCTGGCCCACACGATCAAGGGCTGGACGCTCGGCAAGGACTTCGAGGCACGCAACGCCACCCACCAGATGAAGAAGCTCACCAAGCCCGAGCTCAAGGAGTTCCGCGACCGGCTGTACCTCGAGATCCCCGACTCCGACCTCGCGACGGATCTGCCGCCGTACTACCACCCAGGCCCGGACAGCGACGAGATCTCCTACATGCTCGAGCGGCGGCGCGCCCTGGGCGGCTTCCTGCCGCAGCGGCTGAACCGCTCCAAGCCGCTCGTGCTCCCGGGCGACAAGGTGTACGACGTCTTCCGCAAGGGCTCCGGAAAGCAGCAGGTCGCGACCACGATGGCGTTCGTCCGGCTGCTGAAGGACCTGTTGAAAGACAAGACGATCGGGGCTCGGTTCGTGCCGGTCATCCCTGACGAAGCCCGCACCTTCGGCATGGATGCGATGTTCCCGAGCGCGAAGATCTACTCGACGCACGGCCAGCGCTACGACCCGGTCGACGCCGAGCTGCTGCTGTCCTACCGCGAGGACACGCAGGGCCAGATCCTGCACGAGGGCATCAGCGAGGCGGGCTCGATGGCCAGTGTCATCGCCGCCGGCTCGGCGTACGCGACGCACGGCGAGCCGATGATCCCGGTGTACGTCTTCTACTCGATGTTCGGCTTCCAGCGAACCGGCGACCTGATGTGGGCGATGGCCGACCAGCTCGCCCGCGGCTTCCTGCTAGGCGCAACCGCGGGCCGTACGACGCTCAACGGCGAGGGGCTGCAGCACGAGGACGGCCACTCGCTGCTGCTCGCCGCCACCAACCCGGCGTGCGTCGCGTACGACCCCGCGTTCGCGTTCGAGCTGTCGATCATCGTGAAGGACGCGCTTCGCCGGATGTACGGCGAGGCGAAGCCCGGCGAGGACACGGACGTCTTCTACTACCTGACCGTCTACAACGAGCCGAAGCCGCAGCCGGCCGCGCCTGACGTCCCTGACCTGGATGCGCAGGTGCTGCGCGGCCTGTACCGCTTCGCCGCGGCTCCTGAGGTGCCCGGAAACGGGGCCGCCCCACACGCCCAGCTGATCGCCAGCGGCACGGCGATCCACTGGGCGCTGGACGCGCAGCGCCTGCTCGCGTCCGAGTGGGGGGTCGCCGCCGACGTCTGGAGCGCGACGTCCTGGACCGAGCTGCGCCGGGAGGCGCTGGCCTGCGACAAGAGCAACCGGCTCGCGGCGGCGAGCGGGGCCGAGAGCCCGCAACGCAAGCCGTGGATCACCCAACAGCTCGCGGAGGCACCAGGCCCCGTGATCGCGGTGAGTGACTGGATGCGGGCCGTCCCCGACCAGATCGCGAAGTGGGTGCCCGGCGACTGGTCCTCGCTCGGCACCGACGGCTTCGGCCGCTCTGACACCCGTCAGGCGCTGCGCCGCTACTTCTCCGTCGACGCGGAATCGATCGTGCTGGCCACTCTCACGGAGCTCGCGCGGCTGGGTGAGGTCAAGCCCGAGCTTCCCGGACAGGCAATCGAACGGTACGCGTTGGCTTAGGCGGTTTCCCCGCCGAGATTGACGAACATGGCCTTATGAGGGCCGCCATCCGCCTTCTACGTCGATCTCGGCGGGACGGGGCAGCGGAACGCGACCCGGAGCGGCAGCCACCCCCTGGTCTTTGCGGGGTTTGGGGTTGACGTTGACCTTGGGCGAATCACCCTCGAGCTCTCGGCGTTTCTGCGCGGTTCCGCGCGATTCACGCTCAACAATGCCTCCCAAGGCGCACGCAACGGGAGGGCAGGGCCGTGGGCAACCGGCGTGGGTCCGTCGTCATCTCGACCCTTGACGGGCATCCCAACGCGGTCGAGATCCTGTCGATCACCTCGCAGCTGCCGTGCATCACCGATCTCGCCCTCGCCGAGCTCGCCGGAGCCTGGCAGAACACCTCCGAGCTCGCCGAAGCGCGTCGGCACGCACTGGAGCCCGACTCGCCGCTGGTCTTCGACGCACTTGCCGCCTTCGAGACCGTCCAGGTCATATTCGCCGAGGAGATCCACGGCGGCGAGGACTACCTGACAGTCGAGCCGGAGGTCGCCTCCACCGCGCTCAAGGCCGTGCGCGACGCCATTGCCGGCGCCTACGCACGCCCCGCGATCACCGTCGCCGAACACGCGGTCCTCACCCGCGCGTGGCGGACCGTCTACCCCACCGACGGGCTCACCGCGCCTGACCTCGGCAGCCGCAGCAACGACGTGAACACCCTGCTGCAGGCGATTCCGCGGCTCGCCGCCATCTGCCACGACGCCTCGGCGATGCCTCATCACTCGGCGATCCTGAAAGCCGGCATGTCGTTGGACGAGGACATCCGTTGCGCTGCTCGCGAGGAGGCATGGCACGCCGCGGTCCTCACCTCTCGCCGGCGGGTGTGGCAGCTGATCCGCTACACGGGAGAGAACCAGCGCAAGCGGTACTGCCAGATCTGCCACGAGCGTGACCGCGACGCGGACACCAACCGCGTGCTGCGGCTCTGCATCGACGCGGCCTGCGGGCTGCTGGTCGCCGGCGCACTCGAGGACGACATCGTCGATGTGCTCACCGCGCCGGTGGAGGTCCTGCTCGGTGCGCCTCGCCCGGCCGCCGAGAGCTGACCCGCACCCGGCTCGCGCCGCAATAGGCTGCCAGACGTGCGCGAATCCCCGCTGACCCTGATCGGCGCGGTGCTCGGTGCCGTTGGAACCGCGCTGCTGCTGTTCGAAGGCGTGCGCGCCGTCGTGATGCACCACATCCTCAGCTCGACTGGTGAGCTGCTGATGTGGGTGGGCCTGGGCGTGATGGCGGTCGCCGGCGTCCTGCTCGTCATCGGCGCGTGGGAGGCACCGGCCGACCGGCCGGCCGAACCGGCGCCCGAGGCCTAGGCCGCCGCAGCGCCGGCGGTCAGACGGCTGCGCTGAGCCAGCGCACCGGTGTTCCGTCGCCGCTGCGCCGGAAGATCTCGAGCTCGTCGTCCCAGGCGGTCCCCAGCAGCCGATCGATCGCGTGCCGGGTCGAGACCAGGTCAGGGTTCTCTGCGAGCACCGACCGCAGCCGGTCCTCCTGGACCAGTACGTCGCCGTTGGCGCTCATCGTGGTCCGGAAGACGCCCAGGTCGGGTGTCATCGCGTAGCGCTCGCCGTCGCAGCCGTCGCTGGGCTCCTCGGTGATCTCGACCCGCAGCAGCGCCCAGTTGCGCAGTGCCGCGGCGAGCTGCCCGGCCGTCCCGCCGGGGCCGCGCCAACCGGTCTGCGCCCGCAGGCACCCAGGACTGAGCGGTTGCTCGTGCCAGTCCAGCTTGACCGGCACGCCGAGCACCCCGGCGACCGCCCACTCCACATGAGGGCGCACCGCCGGTGGGCATGAGTGCACGTACAGCACACCCCGAGCGCTCACCGTGACCTCCATCCGCTCGTCGAGGGATCGCCTTCCCCAGCGCTCTCGACAGCGGCGTCACGCGACGCAGCGGCGTACGTCCCCATTCTGCACCATCAGCCCCAGGAGCACCAGCACCGGCGTATCCGCCGTGGCGCGGGGCACAAGCATCCACAACTTGGGCTGGATTCAGACGCTCTTCATGCCGACGTAACTAGCCTCAGCGCCTTCCCCCGCCACCCCAGAAAGCGCGTGCCTGATGATCGTCGTCCTGCTCGTGTCGCTGCTCGCGGCAGGCTGCTACGCGGTCGGCATCGTGCTGCAGTACCACGAGGCACACCAGGCGCCCGATCGGCTGTTCCTGTCGCCCAAGCTGCTCGGCACGCTGGCGCGCCACCCGCTGTGGCTGCTCGGGCTGGCCGTGATGTTCGCCGGTCAGGGTCTGCAGTCGGTGGCCCTCGATCACGGCAACCTCGCCCTGGTCGAGCCCATGCTGACGCTCTCGCTCCTGCTCGCCCTCCCGCTGGCCGCCGCGTGGCGCAAGGAGCGGCTGCAGCGCCAGGACTGGATCGGGGCGGCACTCGTCTGCGCCGGCCTCGGCGTGCTGCTGGGCGTCGGCGCGCCCACCCCGGGCCGCTCCGACATGCCGGGCTACAGCTGGCTGCTGGTCGTGCTCGCGGCGGTGGGCGCGGCGCTGGCACTGCTCGCGCTAGCGCGGCGCAGCCCGTGGCCTGCTCCCCGAGCGGCCCTGCTCGGCGCGGCCTCCGGCGTGCTCTTCGGCCTGCAGGATGCCCTCACCCCCTACTGCGCGCACACGCTCACCCACGACCCGCTCACCCTCGTCCTGTCGTGGCAGCCATACCTGTGCGCCGCCACAGCCGTCTGCGGCATCGTCCTGATGCAGTCGTCGTACAACGCAGGTCCGCTGGCCGCCGGCTTGCCGACGATGACCGTGGGCGAGCCGATCGCTGGGATGCTGATCGGGATATTCGCCCTCGGCGAGCGCCTCGGCACCTCCACAACGGCGCTCGCGCTCGAGGTGAGCGGAGCCGCGGTGATCGTCGTCGGGTGCTGCGTCCTCAGCCGCTCACGGCTCGTTCTCGGCCGCTACCACCCGAGCCGCCACATCGCAGACCAGCTGCGCGCGATCGAGGCACGGATCCTCCCGCCGCATGCCGACGCCTCGCCGATCGGCTTCACCAATGTGCTGCCGGGCACGTTGTCCCGGTAGGTTGGCAGCGTGCGGTACGTCGCCCTGGTCGTGCTTGCCGTGGTGTTCCTGACCGGGCTGGTCTGGTGGGCGCTCTTCCTCGGCAACACCGTCCTCGGGCTGTTCCGACGCCGTTGATGCGACGGCGACACCTCGCCGGGCTCGTACTCGCGGCGACCGCGGTCGGCGGCTGCGGCGGCGGGTCGGCACCCCCCGCCTCACCGGCCGTGCGCACCGCGCCTGACATCGCGGGTTTCCTGCGCCAGCCGGTCGCCACACCCAGCGTCTGCACCACCGAGGACGCCTCGACGTACCAGCAGCGCCATTCGCCGTGGGTCGGTCACGTGGACATCTCGATCTACCTCAGGCCGGGTACGCCGCCGGCCCGCATCACTCGGATCGGCCGCCAGCTGCGTCGGGCATCGATCTCCGATCGGGTGTACTTCGAGTCCCGCGCCGAGGCGTTCGCCGAGTTCAAGCGGCTCTACACCTGCTGGGCGCAGGTTCCACGCTCGCAGATCCCCGCGTCGTACCGCGTCATGTTGACCCCGACCGCGACAATCGCCCAGCGCAACACCCTCGTGGCACTGATGCTGCGCCAGCCGGGCGTCGACTCGGCGAGCTGCGACCCCGCGCTGCCATGCACGGACGTGGTGCGGTCGGCGAGCGCTCAGCCGCGGTAGAAGACGCCCACCCCCACCGGGATCTGGCGCTGCCGGTGGCCGTGCGCGGCAGTCACGATCGTCAGTCGGCGGTGGTGATGACGGCGATGGTGATGCAGCTTCGCCACCATCGCAGTGGAGTACCCGCCGTCCAGGGCGTAGCCGGTGGCGGCCCGCAGCTTCACGAGCAGCGCCGACATCTGGTTCTCGTCCAGACCGTAGTGATCGGGCCCGTGCGGGCTCTCCGCAGTGACGAGCATCAGGGAGGTACGGCTGCGCGACCAGGCGATCCCTGTGCGCGCGGCGTAGTACTCGTGGTGGCTGCAGTACAGCCCAGTGCTGATCTGGTCGGGCTGTGCGACGGTCTGGGTGCCGACGCCGTACGCCTGCTGGAACCGGACAGGAGCGTCAGTCGAGACACGCAGGCGCACCGCCGCGGGAGCGTGCCGTGCGAGCGCACGCAGCCAGTGCACCGCGGACGCCCCCCGCGCTACCAGAATCCTGCCGCCGGCCGGCACCACCCGGCGGCGCCCCGTCGCCGACCCGATCCGCCCCTTGCGCACCGTGCGGCTGCGCGCGTCGGCAGGCAGCGGGATCCGGTGCCGACCCCACGCCGGCGTATAGACCGACAAGCCGCGCGGCACTGCGGGCTCGTTGACGGCCGCCAGCGGTGCCAGCGCGTCTCCGGAGTGAACTGCACCCGATAGCCAGACGTAGCCGTCTTCCGCATGGTGGTCGACGCCGATGCCTGCCACACGTTCCGGACGGTCGCTGAGCACCATCGGCCGGCCATGGCTGACGAACGGGACCTTGGGCGAACCGTAGGTGAGGTTGAAGTACATCCCGTTGGTCGCAGCCACCAGCCGCCGACGGGACGCGAGCGAGCTCAGCACCCGACCGGACGCCAACGCGCCGTGCAGCGGCGCGACCGACACGCCTCGACGCATGAGATCGACCCGGACCACCCTGACGTCGACCTTGCCGCGATCACCGTGCATCGTCGTGGCCGCAAGAGTGACTCCAGGCGCGAGCCGACGATGGCTCCAGTGCAGGTTGGTCGCGGCCGACGCTCGCGCCGGAGGGCAGAACGCATAGTCACCGTGGCTGCCGGCACCAGCAGGTGTCGCAGGCACGCTGAGTACAAGCGATGTCATCGTGGCGACGGCACACGCCGCCCCCACCCCCGCGCGTCGCATCTGGGACCCTCCGGCTCGAGACGGGGAGCCTACGCGTCAGTTTTCTTGATCGCATCTCGCCGTGACGAAGCCCGGCGAGGCCGCCCGCAGCCCGGCGACGAGCTGAGGCGCGAGCAACGAGAGCAAGAAGATCAACGGCCCGCGCCACGAGTTGGTCGCTGCGTGCAGCGCGCCGAAGACGAGCGGCCCGATCCCGGCGATCACATAGCCGATGGACTGCATCATCGTCGACAGCTGCGCCGTCTCCGCGTGCGTCTTCGCCCGCAGCACCAGGAAGCTCAGACACAGCGGGAAGGCGGCGCCCTGCCCGATCCCGAGAATCACCATCCACAGCGCGGCGGGCTTCGTCGGCGAGAGCAGGATGCCGAGAAAGGCGATCGTCGAGCACGCGATCACCGCCACGACGTAGCCGTGCTGGCGCCGCGACCGGCTGGCGAGCGACGGCACGACAACCGCGACCGGCAGCTGTACCAGCACGTTCAGCGCGAGCAGGCCGCCGGCCGCCGAATGCGAGTAGCCGTGGTCGCGATAGATCGACGGCAGCCAATTGACGACGACGTAGACGTTGAGCGACTGCAAGCCGAAGAACAGCGTGATCATCCACGCGAGCGGGCTCCGGAACATCTCACGCGAGATGTGCGGTGCCTCGCCGGGATCGCGCTCGTGCTCCTGCATCGCTAACGGCAGCCAGATCACCAGCGTGAGGCCGGTCACCACGGCCCAGATGCCAAGCCCACCGCGCCAGCCGGCTCCGAGCAGGTGGGCAATAGGCACCGTCAGGCCTGCCGCTGCCGCGACCGACCCGAGCGTCGCAGCCGTCGACAAGCCGAGCATGAAGCCGGTCCGGGTGGGGAACTCGCGGCGCGCTACGACGGGCATCAGCACGTTGGCGACGGCGATGCCGGCCGCAGCCAGCAAGGTGCCGGCAAACAGCGTGAAGCTATCCGGGCCGATCCGCAGCACCGATCCGCAGAGCAGCAGGGCGAGCACGATCAGCATGGCTCGTCGCAACCCGAAGCGGTGTGAGAGCCACGGACCCGCCAGGGCGAGAAGCCCGAAGCAGAAGACCGGTAGCGCGGTCAGGACAGAGGTCGCGGTGCTCGATAGGCCGAGACCGGCTCGCACCTGATCGAGTTCCGGCCCGACGCTGGCGATGACGAGCCGCAAGTTGAACCCCACGACCACCACGGCGGCTGCGAGCATCGCCGGGCTTCGGGAGGGCCGCACCGGGGGCATGGTGTCACGGGCGCGGATTGATCTGATCAACTCCGGGAACACCATCGCTGTGTTCCGCATCATCCCGACACTCCTCGTCATCTGGCTCGCGATCGGCGCCCTCGCGGGGTGGCAGCGGCACTACTACCGCGACTCCAACCGCACCTGTGCGCACGCCGGCACGATCATCGCCACGGTCGCGGCGGGACCCCTCAACTACCTGGGGGCGAACCCGAAGGTCCACTGCTCTCTTCCGAGCCCCAGCAAGTAGCCCGGTGAGGGCGAACCGCCCGAACCCGGTTCGACCCAGATCACCCAGTGACGCCGACTGCCGCGTCCGCTACGTTCACTCCCGGGGTGGGAAACAGCGCCACAGCCAAGGGAGGGATTCCGTGTCGGATCCCCACGACATCGCCCGCCAGCTCGAGACGGTTGAAGCCACTCTCAGCGCCAGGTTCGGCGAGCTGGTCTCCCGCGACCAGGTCCATCGTGCGGTCGAGGCGGCCGCCACCGGCTTCGCGGACGCCAGGGTTCGGACTTTCGTTCCGGTCCTCGTGCAGCGCCAGGTCAGCGACCGGCTTCGCCGGGAGATGCAGCCGGTCTAGCGGAGCCGGGCGACACCGAGATTCGCGCGCGGTGGGGCTGAACTACGTCGGTTGATGGGTGACAGATCTACTTCGGTTGATTGGTGCCACCCGAACGAACCTTACGTTGGCCTCCTGGGACCTGCGCTCGTTTCTTCCTCACCGTCCCTTCAGTGGTCCGGGCACTGGTGCGCAGCAG
>DASZOU010000004.1:0-485063 GCA_035550655.1 Mycobacteriales bacterium | reverse complement strand
CTCCAGCTTCAGGGCGATGTCGAGGAGCGGGTTCTTGCCGGTCACCGAGAAGACGTCGTCCGCCGTCTGCTTGATGATCTTGGCCCGGGGGTCGTAGTTCTTGTACACCCGGTGGCCGAAGCCCATCAGCTTGACGCCGGGTTCCCGGTTCTTCACCCGGGTGACGTAGGCGCCGACGTCGCCGCCCTGGTCGCGGATGTCCTCGAGCATGTCGAGCACCGCCGCGTTGGCGCCGCCGTGCAGCGGGCCGGAGAGCGCGTGCACGCCGGCCGAGATGCTGGCGAACACGTTGGCCTCGCTCGACCCCACCACGCGGACCGTCGACGTCGAGCAGTTCTGCTCGTGGTCGGCGTGCAGGATGAACAGCATGTCGAGCGCCCGCGCCATCGTCGGGTTGACGTCGTAGCTCTCCGCGGGGACGCCGAACGTCATCCGCAGGAAGTTCTCGACGTAGTTCAGCGAGTTGTCGGGGTAGAGGAAAGGCTGCCCGGCCGCCTTCTTGAAGGCATACGCCGCGATCGTCGGCACCTTCGCCATGAGCCGGATGGACGACAGCTCCACCTGGTCGGGCTCGAACGGGTCGAGTGAGTCCTGGTAGAAGGTCGACAGCGCGCTGACGGCGGAGTTGAGAACGGCCATCGGGTGCGCGTCGTGGCGGAAGCCGTTGAAGAAGTCGCGCAGGTCCTCGTGCAGCATCGTGTGCTTCGCGATGCGGGCCGTGAACGAGTCGAGCTCGCTCTGGGTCGGCAGCTCGCCGTAGATGAGCAGGTACGACGTCTCGAGGAACGTCGAGGACTTCGCAAGCTGCTCGATCGGGTAGCCGCGGTAGCGCAGGATCCCGGCGTCGCCGTCGATGAAGGTGATGGCCGAGCTGCACGAGGCGGTGTTGCCGTACCCGGGGTCGAAGGTCACTCGACCGGTCGTGCTCAGCAGGCTGCTGATGGTGAGCCCTGCGGGCGATTCGGTGCCATCGACCGCCTCCAGCGGCAGTACGCCGCCGGGGTGGGTCAGCTCGTAGTCGGCCATCTCACTCCTTTTGGGATGTCGATCAATGAGAATAGAGGGGTGTCGGACATCCCTAAGTGGGCGATCTCGCGAAGTGTGAAGCTGGCGAGCCTGCCACTCGGGGTCGCGGGGCGCGGTGCCATCGGAATCGGCAAGCGGATCGGTGGCAGGCCGGCCGAGATCGTCGCGACCGAACTGCAGCAGCGCACCGCCGAGCAGCTGTTCAAAGTTCTCGGCGAGCTCAAGGGCGGCGCGATGAAGTTCGGGCAGGCGCTGTCGGTGTTCGAGGCGGCGCTGCCGGAGGACCTGGCCGCGCCGTACCGGGCAGCCCTGACCAAGCTGCAGGACGCAGCGCCGCCCATGCCGGCCAACGCCGTCCACCAGGTGCTCGCTGAGGGTCTCGGCAGCGACTGGCGGGATCACTTCGCCGAGTGGAACGACAAGCCGGCAGCGGCCGCCTCGATCGGCCAGGTGCACCGGGCCCGGTGGCACGACGGGCGCGAGGTCGCCGTCAAGCTGCAGTACCCCGGCGCCGGCCAGGCGCTGCTCGCCGACCTCAACCAGCTCGCGCGGTTCGCCCGGATGTTCGCGGTGCTCAGCCCGGGGCTCGACGTGAAGCCGTTGCTGCGAGAGCTGCGGGCCCGGGTCAAGGAGGAGCTCGACTACGACCTCGAGGCCGACGCGCAGCGGCAGTACGCCGCGGCGTACGACGGCGACGAGGACTTCATCGTCCCGAAGGTCATCGAGTGCAGCGGCAACGTACTCGTGACGGAGTGGGTCGACGGCAAACCGCTGTCGGCGATCATCCGCGACGGCTCGCCGCAGGAGCGCAACCACGCCGGCCTGCTGTTCGCGCGCTTCCTGCTTTCCGGGCCGTCACGCGCCGGTCTGCTCCATGCCGACCCGCACCCGGGCAACTTCCGGCTCGCCGAGGACGGGCGCCTCGTCGTGCTCGACTACGGCGCGGTGAACCGGCTCCCCGAAGGGTTCCCGCCTGCGATCGGACCGCTGGGCCGGCTGGCGCTCGAGGGGCGGGCGGAGGAGGTCGTCGCGGGCCTGCGCGCCGAGGGCTTCGTCCCGGACGGGCTGGAGATCGACGCGCAGGCAGTGCTCGACTACGTGCGCCCGATGATCGAACCGGTCGCGGCCGACCACTTCCACTTCACGCGCAGCTGGCTGCGGCGCGAGGCGGCGCGCGTCGCCGACCCGCGTTCACCGGCCAACCAGCTCGGCCGCAAGCTCAACCTGCCGCCGACGTACCTGTTGATGCACCGGGTGGGTGCGGGCAGCATCGGCGTGCTCTGCCAGCTCGGCGCCGACATCCCGTACGGCGCCGAGGTGCGCCGCTGGATCCCGGGGCTGGGTGACGTGGGTGCCGCCCCGGCGGGGCGCTAGCTCGACCCGCAGACGGTGGCGCGGTTGCCCTCGCACTCGTTCCAGTTGTTCACAGTGTCGACGTGGTTGGTGTTGTTGGCGCCGTTAACCTCGTCCGAGGGGTAGAGGACCTGAAGCGATCCGCCGCTTTCCACCACGATCGAGTTGCAGTTGATGGTGCCAGTGAGAACCACGTTGCCGTAGATGTCGCATTCCCCGCTCGGGCTCGCGATGATCGCCGACACGTAGGTCGGAGTGGTGGCGCCGGGCGTTCCGAGGATGATGTTGCTCGTCGTCCCCGTGACCGGGTCCGGCACCTCGTTGAGGTAGAGCAGCGTCGGGTTGTTCATCGCGCAGGTGAAGTTCAGCTGGTTCTGCGGAGTGGTGCACGTGGCGTTGACCGGAACGTCGAGCGTGCCGCCGAGCCCTGTCAGCCCGGTGAGGCCGTCGACACCGTTGAGCAGTGCGCCAAGGTTCGGGATGACGATCGGCAAATCGGTGCAGAACTTCGACCCAAGGCCCTGGCGCGACGTCGTGATCGTCGTGTTGAACACCAGACCCGCCGCTGCTGGGAGCCCCGTGTTGAAGCCAACGCCGTTGAGGTTTACACCGGACGCGTAGCCATCGCAGCCGTTGGTCATGATTGGGGGTGGCGGGCTGGTCTCCTGAACAACGGTAGAGGTATTGCAGGGCGCGGTGTTCGTGGCCACGCACTTCGCGACCGTATTCGCTCCGTCGAGCGCGACTTCGCCGTAGTTGCCGAGGTCCGCCGTCTGGATGTCGAGGGTGCCGCCGGTCTGAGCCGGCCCAGGCGTTCCGCCAACCGGAACGTTCGAGATTGTGTCGGAAAGGACTTTGCCGCTGAGGCCGAGACCTGAAAGCAGGCCAAGGTCGATGCCCGAGCCAGCGACTTGTGATTGGGTCGGCGTCGCGCCGGAGCCGGTCGCGGTGTACGTGGTGACGCCTGAGGGGTTTGACGACCCGCCGTTGAGGTCCAGGTTGGTCTTTCCGAGCACCGGGAGGGTGTAGGTGTTGGCGATCGTCACCGTCTCGTCGATCCGCCGCGAAATGCTCTTGCCGTTTGAACTCATCTTCGCGGTGCCCACGGAATGAATCGTCCAGATGGTGCTCTGCGGGCTACCTGTGGTGTCAAGGTTGTTCACAGGAGTCGCGCTGACAGCGAAGGTTCCCGACTTCGTCAGACCGCTCTTGGTGATTGTCTGCGTGGTGAGTGATGTCGGGTTCTGATAGGTCCCGCCGCCGCTGAGTGGCGTCTCCGCCTTGATGGTGGCGACCATCGCGTCGACGCCGCTTTCCGCGTTGTTGAGAGCCTGGGCGAAGGCGTTGTCATGCCGAGTCTGCGCCTGCCCATTCACGAGTGCCACCAGGCCGACGCTAGCGACGACGGTCAGGATCACCACACCGAGCAGGGCGAGGATCAAGCTGCCCTGGTCGTTGCGAAGGTCTCTGACCTGCGAGATGCGGTTAGTCACGAGGTCCTCATGCGGTTGCGGATGCAGTAGCGGTGGGAGTTGCGGTGGCGCCGTAGTTGCGAATGTCGGCGCCACAGTCAGTCGCTGGGACGGCGTTCTTGAGCGGTGTGGGCTGGACTTGAATGCTCACGCGGAGTGTCGGCAAAGCTTGCGCCGCTGCCTGTGTAGTGGCGTTCGGCGCCGTGCCGCCCTGGCAGTTGTCATATGCGGCGGCGGTCGGCTGTGTGAACACGGGGGCCGAGCCGGTGTTCACTAGGTTCGACGCGACGATCCGGTGGATGGTCCTTGTCGTTCCCGATGGGGGTACGGCGGGGTTAACGTTGGGCAGGGTCGCAGGACAACTCGTCAGTCCTTGGAACTTGATGTAGATGAGCTGGTTGGACGAGTTGACGGTGTAGACCACGATCGACGACGGGTTGGCGTCGGCCTCCAGCATCTCCACCGTCGTTCCGGTCGCGTAGCAGAGTGGGTTGGCCGAACGGATGTCGCGGTCGACCTGTTCCAGCGTGTTGCGCGCCTGGGCTAGCACGCTGCCGCGCACCTGCAGTGACTTCTGGTGTTTCAGGGTCGCGATCACGACGGTCGTGATCGATCCGGCGACGATCGTCGTCATGACGATCGTCACGAGCATCTCGACCAGCGAGAAGCCGGCGTCACGCCGATGAGTCCTCATGGCTAGTTGACGGCCGTCGTGAAGTTGCAGCCCCCGAGTGTTCCGAGCAGGCAGCCAGTGAACGTGTAACCGCTGGGAAGTTGCTTCGCACCGTCTGCCGCGCGGGTGACGGTGAAGGTAAGTGTGACGTTGCAACCGCCCAGAACCGAGCAACTCGTTGTCACCGTTTTGCCGGCGGCGATCTTGCCCGACCAGCTGTTGCTTGGGGCGGTATGGGTCAGGGTTGCAATGACCGTTCCCAGCGCCGAAACCGTCAAGGTGTCTGAACTCGTGGACACGAGGTTGGCTGTTGTGCACGTGAGGTTTGTGTCGCCCTTGCTCTGTAGGTTCGACGTCGCCACGTGCAAGGTGCCAGAGGTGCACGAGCTTACGTATGGCCCTACGTCCACGTAGTAGTTCTGCGCTTGGCCGTACGCGGTAACGCTGTTCGTGACAGGGCAGGTGGTGCCACTACCCAGTGCCCAGGCACAGAAGCCCACCGACTCGTCCCACGCGTTGGCGGGGGTTGCCTGGGTCGCCGTGATGAGCGCCGTTGGGATCAGTGCGGAGTAGGAGCAGGCCTGCGTGGAGAGCGTCGCGGCCGTGATGCTGCAAGCCGAGGCAAGGTGCATGTCAACGCGGTGGGTCGTGCTGGTGATGGTCGTACCCGAAGCGCTCACGCTCGTTGCGTCGTCCGTCCACGTGAGCGGAACACAAGCTGGAGGCCCCCAGTTGTTGGGCGGCTGAGGCGTGGTGTAGGTGGAGTTCTCCAGACCACGTTCGGTGAACGTGGCCGCCACCGTGGAGATCGAGGCACCGAGCGCATTCAAGGCTGGGTGGATGGCCGGGCTCGTGCCGGACACATAGTCGCGGTTGGTGGGCCCGTTGGTGGAAGAGGGAGAGCCGGAGGCAAACGTCAGGGATAGGCCGGAAAGTGCCGCGGAGCCATCACTGTTCGTCTTCGCCGCACGTGGGCAGGACGTCAGGCCGTTTCCTTGAGTACTTTGCGGCTGGTAAGTCGTGTTGTCGGCGATGTTGCGGGACACCGACAACGAGTGCGTCTCTCCGCCCAGTCGCCAACTCACGCCAACGGTGGCAAACAGCACCGACGTTGCGGTAAATGCCGACCCGTTGGTTCCGGTGAGCCGGGTACATCCGCTCCCGCCGGCCGCCGGATTGAAGGTTGCCGCCGTGACGCTTGACGCAGGGCAGGAGTACAAGGTGACAGTCTCGGTGTACGTGACGCCGTTGACCTTGGGGAGGGGGTTCACCGCAGTCAGAGATCCGAGGCCGGTGGTCGATGCCGGGGCATTGCCGGAGGTCGTGTTCGCGGCCTCTGCCTGGGTCAACGAGCGCGACTGCGATTCGGCGTACTCGAACCAGGCACTGGCGATGTGATTCGCCTGCGCCTGGGCCCGCTCTAGTTCCTGGTGCTTGATGTACGTCGCGACCTCTCCGGCCGTTCCGATGAGTGCGGTCGAAAGGATCACGATTGCGATCAGCATCTCGACCAGGCCGATGCCCGCCTCGTCGCGTCCCGCGGCGCGCTTGCGCACGCTGCGAGCGAGCGGCTGCCACGATGCAGGCGCTAGGGACCAAATGCGCAGATCGGTCCTAGCGTTCATGAAGTAACAATCGGGCATAACGGACGCTCTTGATACCGCCGTGCTTCGCATGTCGCATCCGGCGCGGTGGCTAACCCGAGTTGGGCCGAATGCCATTCGGGCGCGTGACCGAACGGCCCACTCACTTAGCCGCTGCAACTATCAGCCTGCGCTGGCGAACCGGCTTTGGGATCAGTCCCAATCACCTTTGAGAGCAGTCACGACTACGCCGTCGGGCCTAGTCGATCTCCCGCCAATCGGAGACGGTCACGGTCTGCTCACCGGCGGTGGCCGCGAGCTGCTTGTCGTAGTGGACCGAGATGCCGCCGGGGGCGGAGACGCTGTGGCAGATGAGTGCGCCGTACAGGTCGAGGTGGCCGGTCACGAGGCACGTCGCGTTCGGGGCGTAGACCACCGCGGACAGCGCCGTTTCCGGGTTCAGCCCGTCGCCGATCGAGATCGTCGATGACCCCGCGCTGGTGGCGGTGTCGACGAGGGTCAGCGTGGCGGGGGGACGCGGCGCGTAGCGAACCGGGACTGCTGTGTAGAGGTAGCTGTTCCACGGCACTGTCACGCCGGCGGCGCCGAGCGAAGGCACCGCAAGGTTGCCGTTGAAGCACAGGGTGATTGCCGACGACGACAAGTTCGTGAGGTTCGCGGTGACGGCGCCGTTGAGGGTCAGGTTCCCCGCGATGCTGTAGACGGCGCCTGCGGCCAGGTAGTTGGAGCCGCTCACCGCCGCGGCGTTGACGCCGATCCCGTTCGCGCATGCCGTGCTCGCCGGGTAGCTCAGTGCGGCCGTCGCTCGGATCACCTGGCTGGACGCGCAGGTGTTCGCGTCACCGATGCAGATGCCGGTCGCGTCAGGATTGCTGTATCCGGTGGGCGGCGCGTTGTCGATGTCGACCTGGCTGAAGCTGGGCAGATCCGTCCCGGTCATGGTCAGCCCGCCGTCGGTGGCCGCCGGCCCGGTCGATGACGTGGTGGGCGTGCACATGGTGGTGGCGGCGAGGCCGAGGATGCCGGTGTCGGGCAGGACGGCGCAGGCGGACGGCGGGTTGGCGCCGTTGCTGCCGGAGTCGTAGGTGTTGACGCCGGATCCGGCCCCCATCGTCAACGCCGCGTCGCCGAACAGCGGAACGGAGTAGACGCCGTTGACCGTCACGGTCTCCTGCACCTCGCGGCGCAGAACGTGCCCGGACGGCAGCGTCGCGGTGCCGACGGAGTCGATGAGCCAGGTGCCGCTCGTGTCGGACGCGGTGGTGCGGTACGACGCGCCGGTGGTGGTGTTCGTCCCGGCGATCGGGGCCAGGCTCGTCGCGCTGGGTGACGCCTTGATCCGGGCGACCATCGAGTCGAGTCCGGTCTCGGCGCCGGTCAGGGCCTGCGCGAAGGCGTCGTCGTGACGCGTGCGTGCTTGTCCGTTGACGACGTCGGCGAGGCCCACCGTTACGACACTCGTCAGGATGACGATGCCGAGCAGCGCGAGCATGATGCTGCCCTCTTCGCGTTGTGCGTGGACGCGTCTCATGCGTTCCGCAGCTCGACGCCGTGGTCGGACAGGGTGAGTGGCGCCGCCACATGTTCGGGCTGGACGGTGAGGTTCACCGTGATCTTGCCAACGCACCCGATGTCGATGGTGCCGTTGCTCAACGCGCACGTCGATGCGTTGACGCCGGATCCCGTCGGTGCAACGTAGCCGGAGATCGGGGCGGGCGAGAACACCGGGCTGCTCGGCGTGGCGACTACGTCTTGGAGCAGGACCTTGTGGGGCGCCGTCGTCGTCAGGCCGTTGGAGGTGGTCGTCGACTCGTCGACCACCAGCTCGCTGCCGGTCAGCGAGTACGTCATCACCCGGGTCGCGCCGGGCTGCGCCTCTTCGAGCACGAGCTGGGTCGAGCTCGCCGACAGCAGGGGGTCGGCGGACCGGATGTCGCGGTCGACGCGTTGCAGCACGGTACGCATCTGTGCGAGCACGGCGTCGCGGTTCGCGACCTGCGTCTGGCGATGAAGGCCGCTGATCGATGCGGTGGTCACCATCGCGCTCACGACACCGAACAGCACGATCGAGACGAGCAGCTCGGTGAGAGTGAAGCCGGCATCGGACCGCTCGCCGGATCGGAGGACGTTCATACGAGCGTCGCCGTCAGGCTCTGGGACGCCGTTGCGCTGTCACTCGCACGCGTCAGCTGGAAGGTGAAGCCCTCGGTCGAGCCGGTCTTGGCCATCGCGGTTCCCGACGGGATGGTTGCCGTCCACGTCGTGCCGTTCGTGCTCGTCAGCGTCGCGGTGCGAGTGCCGGTGCCGCTTTGGTACGTCGCCGTGACCGTGTCGGTCTTCGACAGGTTCACCGTCGTACAGCTCAGGCCGGCGGGAAGCAGCGAGTTCCTGGTCAGCGGCGTGAGCGAGATGATGTTCAACCCGAGGCCCGCGACGGACACCGAGCAGTTGCCGGAGAACGCTGGTGCACCGACGATCGTCAGGGCCGCACTCGGTACCGCCTGGGTGCCCGGCACCGTCGCGGTGAACGCGATCGACCCGCCGGAGCTCGACACCGACTTGGTGATGGACGAGGCCGGGATGGTGGCGCTGAAGGTTCCGCCGGTGCCGGTCATCGACACCTGGTGGGACCCCGTGTCGTCGCTCCACGTGAGCGGCACGCAGCTCGCATTGGACAGACCGGTCTCTGCCAGCGTGACGGTGACCGCGCTGGACGGATGCCCTGCGCCGGACACCGTGACGCTGGACGGGTTCATCGAGAGGTGGCCGCTGACCAACGTGGTCCCGCTCCCGCCGCAGCTGCCCAGCGGGTTGGTTGTGCCGCCGACCGTCAGTGAGCTGCTGTCGGCGAGGCTGCGAGCGATCCGCACCGTGTGCTGGTGGCCGGACGCGGTCCAGGTCACTTTGACGAGTGCGTGGATGGTCGAGACGGCGCCGGCGGACGGCGAGGTGCAGGTGTTCGGCGAGTCCGTCGGCGAGCAGACCTGCAGGGTTCGGGTCTCGACGTAGCTCGTACCGCCTACCGGAGTCGTCGTGGTCGACGTACCTGCCTGGAGCGAGGCGTACGACGCGCTCCGCACGGCCTCGAGTGAGCCGTTGGCGAGATGCAGCGCGGTCGCCTGGGACTTCTCGAAGCTCTGCTGCTTGATGTTGGTCGCGAGCTCAGAGAGCAGGGCGAACAGGCCGATCGTCACCAGGGCGATGCCGGCCATCACCTCGATGAGGCTGAACCCCGCGTCCTTGCGGCACTGGTTTGCCCGGGTTTGGCGCGTCCTGCGGCCAACGGGCGGCGACGTCTCCATTTCGTAGCCGAATATCGGCTTGCACCCGTGGGTCGGCCTAGATCAACTTCAACCATTTATCGGCACTCGTTGTAACTAGTCTGCCCTGATCGGGTGACTGGGACCTTGGGCCCTGGGTACCTCCGGTGCGTTTCGGTCGACGCGGTGTTCTACCGTTCGGCCGTGAACAGCGAATCGGGATTCGGCATCGAGCCGGTCTATGGGCCATCTGCCCTGAGTGGGTGGGACCCTGCCATCCAGCTGGGTGAGCCAGGCGAGTATCCGTACACGCGGGGCGTCTATCCGTCGATGTACACCGGCCGGCCGTGGACGATCCGCCAGTACGCCGGCTTCGGTACCGCGAAGGAGTCCAACGAGCGCTACCACCAGCTCGTGAAAGCGGGATCCACGGGTCTGTCCGTGGCCTTCGACCTTCCGACGCAGATGGGCTATGACTCCGACGACGCGATCGCTCACGGCGAGGTCGGCAAGGTCGGCGTGGCGATCGACTCGATCGATGACATGCGCGTGCTTTTCGACGGCATCCCGCTGGACCAGGTGTCGACGTCGATGACGATCAACGCGCCCGCGTCGCTGCTGCTGCTGTTGTATCAACTCGTCGGCGAGGAGCAGGGCGTTGCGCCGGCTGCGCTGACCGGCACGATCCAGAACGACATCCTCAAGGAGTACATCGCCCGCGGCACCTACATCTTCCCGCCCAAGCCGTCGCTGCGTCTGATCACCGACATCTTCAGCTACTGCCGGTCGACGGTTCCGAAGTGGAACACGATCTCGATCTCCGGCTACCACATGGCGGAGGCCGGGGCGACGCCCGCACAGGAGATCGGGTTCACGATCGCCAATGGGATCGAGTACGTCCGCGCCGCGATCGCCTCGGGGCAGGACGTGGACGAGTTCGCGCCACGTCTCGCCTTCTTCTTCGTGGCACGCACGACGTTGCTGGAGGAGGTCGCGAAGTTCCGCGCGGCGCGGCGCATCTGGGCCCGGGTGATGCGCGAGCAGTTCGGCGCCAAGGACCCGAAGTCGCTGATGCTGCGGTTCCACACCCAGACCGCAGGTGTCCAGCTGACCGCGCAGCAGCCGGAGGTCAACCTGATCCGTGTCACGACGCAGGCGATCGCCGCGATCCTCGGTGGCACCCAGTCGCTGCACACGAACTCCTATGACGAGGCCATCGCGCTGCCGACGGCGAAGGCCGCCCGGCTCGCCGTGCGAACCCAGCAGGTGCTCGCCAACGAGACCGATCTGACGGCGACGGTCGACCCGTTTGCCGGCTCGTACGCCGTGGAGTCGCTGACCGACGAGGTCGAGGCCGCCGCGCTCGAGCTGATGCAGCAGGTGGAGGACATGGGCGGTGCGGTCGCGGCGATCGAGCGTGGCTTCCAGAAGGGCGAGATCGAGAAGGCCGCCTATCAGACGTCGCAGCAGATCGACGGTGGCGAGCGGGTCGTCGTCGGCGTGAACAAGTACACGATCGACGACGACGAGGCGTACGAGCCGCTCCGCGTCGATCCGGCGATCGAGGAGCAACAGGCGAAGCGGCTCGCGGCGCTCCGCGCCGACCGCAACGACGGCGACGTGACCCGCGCGCTCGACGCCCTTCGTCGCGCCGCCGAAGGCACCGAGAACGTGCTGCCGTTCATGCGCGATGCCCTTGCGGCGCGCACGACCTCCGGCGAGGTCTGTCATGCGTTGCGCGAGGTGTGGGGGACCTACGTCCCGGCTGACTCACTATGAGCGAGCGTGAGATTGACCTCGCAGGTGCCGAGAAGGCAGCCGGCGAGCTGCTCGATGCACTGGGGATCGACCATCAAGGCGGAACGCTCGCCGGTACCCCCGGCCGGATTGCTCGGGCGTACGCCGAGCTGCTGACCCCCCGCCGGTTCTCGCTCACGACGTTCCCCAATGACGAGGGTTACGACGAGATGGTCATCGCTCGGGACATCCCCTTCACGTCGTTGTGCGAGCACCATCTGCTGCCCTTCATCGGGACCGCGGTCGTTGCGTACCTGCCCGGCGAGCGGATCCTCGGGCTGTCCAAGCTGGCGCGAGTCGTCGAGCTGTTCGCCCGTCGACCGCAGGTGCAGGAGCGCATGACGACGCAGATCGCGCACTGGCTGGACGAGAACCTCGCCCCCAAGGGCGTGGGGATCGTGCTGCGGGCGGAGCACACGTGCATGACGGTCCGCGGTGTCGCCGCGCGTGGTGCCACGACCGTGACATCGACGCTGCTCGGCCGGCTCAGGGACGACGCTCGGACCAGGTCCGAGTTCCTCACCCTCGCCTACGGACCGCTCGGCTCGGGAGGCTGACAGCGGGCGCGGCTGGCCTTCCATGAGGGCACGCTCGGCACCGATTCAGTGCAGGACTTCGATGTCACAGCGCGGTCCGGGCGCATTCTTGAGCCGCGCGTCCGCCGTCAGCATTGTCGTGTCCAGCGCTTCAGCAAGCGCGATGTATGCGGCGTCGTACACGCTGAGGTTGCTGCGCAGCTCCCAACATCGGGGCAGCAGATCGATATGACGGGCTCGACGAATCGGCAGCTCGGACAGATCGAGCAGAGCAAGACCTGCGCGGCGTAGGTCCATCGACCCCGCAGCTACCAACCGGCGCCAGACCGAGCCGACCTCGAGATCGATGAGGTACGGGGCGGCCAGCAGCTCGCCGCGAAGCCGGGCGCGGGCGCGATCACCATCAGTACCGTCATCACCGAGTGCCGTGGCCAGGACGCTGGCGTCGACCACGATCACCGGCCGCCGCGCTCCTCCCGCAATATCGACACTGCAGCCTCGAAGCTCGCCGCTCCACCCGAGCGGCCACCTGCCCGCTCGAGGACCTCGTCGACGGTCGGCGTCCGCGCCTCCTCAGTCAGTCGTGCCAGCAGGTACTCCTGAAGTGACTGGCCGGCCGCGGCGGCACGACGGCGAAGCGTGGTGTGGACGTCGCGAGGAACGTCCTTGACCTGAACGCTCGGCATGGCGCCATTATGGCGCTAAAACATGCACATCACAAGCAGCCGTTCACAGTCAACTCACAGGGTTCTCTCACACTGCGCTAAGGACCACCGCCCAGGCTGCCGCCGTGCAGGTTCTCGGGCGCGGCCTTCGACGGGGGCCCCTCATCGTGGTCGTGGCGCTGCTTCTGCTCGTCGGCACCGGTACGGCGCTCGGCGTCACCCGACCGTGGCACCACGCGCGCAATGCCGCGACGACCCAGGTTGTAACGGCCCGCATGACGACGATCGTGCAGACCGTCGCCGCGTCGGGAACCGTTGCGCCGGCCAAGCAGGCTGGCCTCGACTTCGCGGCCTCGGGCCGCGTCACCCACGTCAAGGTCAAGGCGGGCGACGTCGTTCACAAGGGCGACGTGCTCGCGACGGTCGGTTCCTCGGCGCTCGCCGCGCAGCTCGCGGCCGCGGCCGCGATGGTCACGGCCGACGAGGAGAAGGTTGCGACGGATAGCCCCGGGTCGGCACAGCTCGCCTCCGACGAAGCCGCGGTGTCGGCCGCACGCGCGAATCTCCACAGCGCGCGGGCCGCGCTGCACGATGCCAAGCTGCGGGCGACGATCAACGGCACCGTCACGGCGGTGAACCTCGTCGTCGGGCAGCAGGTGAATGGCGGTTCGACGGCCGCGGCCGCCGTGAGCAACGGCTCGTCGGCGGCGCAGGTGCAGATCCAGTCGGCGTCGTCGTTCATCGTCAACGCAACGGTCGACGACACGCAGATCAGCGAGGTGAAGAAGCACCAGGACGTCTCGGTGACGCCTGAAGGAGCGACGGCCCCGGTCGCCGGCACCGTTACGGCAGTCGGCGCCGTCCCGACCAGCAGCTCGGGGGTCGTCAGCTTCCCGGTGACGGTGGCGTTGACCGGTCACCCGGCGCAGGTGTATCCGGGATCGAGCGCAACCTTGACCATCACGACGAGCAAGGCGGTCAACGTCCTTGCCATCCCGACCCTCGCGATCACCTACAACGGATCGAACGCGACCGTGCAGGTGAAATCGGGGGGCGGGACGGTGACAAGGAGCATCACAGTCGGCCAGACCTACGGGCTTCAGACCGCCGTGAAGTCGGGCCTCGTGGCCGGCGAGCAGGTCGTCGTCACGATCCCGACGTTCGCCCGAATCGGCACGAACGGCGGCACCGGCGTGACGAGGGGAAACTTCGGGGGCAACTTCGGAGGGACCTCGCCGTTCGGAGGCGGCGGCCCGATTGGTGGCGGCCAGGGATTCAGCCGATCTTTCCCGGGCGCCGGCTGATGTTGAGCCCGGTTCTCGATCCCGCCGTACTCGATCTCCACGACGTCCACAAGACCTATCGCTCCGGCTCGCTCGAGGTCGAGGCCCTCCGAGGCATCTCGCTGTCGATCCGAACCGGTGAGTTCCTCGCCGTCATGGGCCCGTCTGGTTCCGGCAAGTCGACCTTGATGCACATCCTGGGCTGCCTCGACACCCCGACCGCAGGCACCTACCGCATTGCGGGCGAATCGGTATCCGACATGGACGAGGTGCGGCTCGCCGAGGTCCGCAACCGCCGGATCGGCTTCGTCTTCCAGCAGTTCAATCTGTTGCCGTCGTTGACGGCGCTTCGCAACGTCGAGCTGCCACTGGTCTACGCCGGCGTGAAGCCGCACGACCGGCATCAGCGAGCGGTGACCGCCCTGGACAGGGTCGGACTCCTCGACCGGGTCGACCACCGCCCGGGTGAGCTGTCCGGAGGGCAGCAGCAGCGGGTCGCCGTCGCGCGCGCACTTGTCACGGAGCCTGACCTCGTCCTCGCCGACGAGCCCACCGGAAATCTCGACTCGAGCTCCTCCGCCGACGTGCTCGCCCTTCTCGCAGAGCTGCATCAGGCCGGCCGCACGATCGTTCTGATCACGCATGAGGCCGAGGTCGCAGCGACCGCCCAGCGTGTCGTCCAGATCCGCGACGGTCAGCTCACATGAACTGGCGGGAGACGGCGCGCACCGGGTTCGAGGCGGTGCGCTCGCACCGGTTGCGGTCACTGCTCACGATGCTCGGCATCCTGATCGGGATCGCCGCGGTCATCCTCACCGTCGGCCTCGGCGAAGGCGCGCAGCAACAGGTCAAGGATCAGATCAAGGCGCTCGGCAGCAATCTGCTGATCGTCACGCCGGGCAGCAGCACCAACAGCTCGGGGGTCCGTGGCGGGTTCGGTTCGGCGTCGACGCTGACGACGCAGGACGCGGCCGCGCTCGACTCCCGAATCGCAGCCCCCGACATTGCCGCCGTCGCGGCGACGTCATCGACGCCCGAGGAGCTGTCCGCCGGCTCGACCAACTGGACCACCGCGGTGGTGGGTGCCACGCCGAGCTGGCTGCAGGTGCGCGCGAGGTCCGTGGAGGCCGGGCGTTTCCTGACCGCGGACGACGTTGCGTCGACCGCCGCTGTCGTGGTCCTCGGGCCGGAGACGGCATCCGAGCTGTTCGGCGGACGGGATCCGGTCGGTCAGACCGTGACGATCGGAGCCGTCCCGTTCCAGGTCGTCGGCGTCCTGAACTCGGTGGGCTCGGGCGCTTCCTCCGGCAGCGACCAGGACGACACGGCGATCGTGCCGCTGTCGACGGCCGCCCAGCGCGTCATCGGGGGCTCTTCCAGGTCGTCGGTCAGCAACATCTACATCGAGGCCACGAGCGACCACACCATCTCAGCGGCTTACCAGGAGGCCAATGCCGAGCTGCTCGCGATGCACAACATCGCGAACGTCTCGGACGCCGACTTCTCCATCGCGTCGCAGCAGTCACTGATATCGACGGCCACGAGTGTCAGCAAGACGCTCACCGTGCTGCTCGCCGGGATCGCCGCGATCTCGCTGTTCGTCGGCGGGATCGGGGTGATGAACATCATGCTGGTGTCGGTCACCGAACGGATCCGTGAGATCGGCCTGCGGAAGGCACTCGGGGCCACGCCGCGCGCCATTCGCCGCCAGTTCCTGTTCGAGGCGTCCGTGCTGGGCTTTGCGGGCGGGGTGCTCGGCGTCGGGCTCGGCGTCCTGGGCGCGGTGGTGATCCCGCACTTCATCTCCAACCCGATCTCGATCTCCGTCGTGGCCGCGACCGCCGCGATCGCCGTCGCGGTGGCGATCGGCATCGGGTTCGGCGTCTACCCCGCGATCCGGGCCGCGCGGCTCGCGCCGATCGATGCGTTGCGTACCGAGTGAGCGTCGAGACATGAGTGGAGTGGCCGTGACCGCCGTACGCCGACCCAAGGCCCGGGTGCTGACCATCGCCGCAGGCGCCGCGACGCTCGCGGTCGTCATCGGGGGCTGCGGCAGCGGATCGCCGTCACCGGGTGCAGCCGCTGAATCCCCCGGGGGCGGCCTGTCGACCTCGGCGTTCGACGTCGTCGCGGGGAAGGTCATAGCCGCGACCTCGTCGAGCGCGTCGGTGCAGACCGCGAGCGGTCCCTCCAGCGTGGCGTTCAGCGCGACGACACGCTTCACGAAGACGTCGCCGACGACGCGCTCCGCGCTCGCCAAGGGCGACTGCGTGACCGTGACGGCGACAGCGCCGCCCGCGTCGGCCGGCACCACCACGACAACGACTACTCGCACCATCACGGCGCGCGTCGTCACGCTGACGAGCACCTCGGGCTGCAGCCAGGCGTTCCCCGGCCGCGGCTTCGGGGGCACCCCGCCGTCCGGCACGTTCGGCCGCGGCTTCACGGGAGCGCCGCCGAGCGGCGGCTTCGGCGGGGGCGGCGCGCCCCGACCGTTCCCGACCGGTTCGCCCGGGGCGGGCCGGCCCGGCCGGTTCGGCGGGCCCGGCACTGTGCAGCGGGCGCTCGGCGCGCTCGGCAGCATCACCTCCCTCACCGCCCATTCGCTGCAGCTGACCTCGACGTTCGGGCAGACGACGACCACGACGACGGTCGACACCACGTCCGCCACGTCGTACGTCACGGTGGCCGACAGCAGCGCGATCGAGGTCGTCAAGGGCTCATGCGTGTCTGCGGTGGGCACGACCGACGTCAGCGGACTGCTCGACGCGCGATCGGTCGCCATCAGCCAGCCGGTCGGAGGGCAGTGCCGCGCTGCGGCGACCCCGTTCGGCGGCGGGCGGTTCTTCTCCCGCGGCGGGTACGGCGGGCCGCAGGGAGCCGGCAGTGCATAGCCGGGCCCGCTGGGTCGCCGGCGGCGTCGCTGTCGTCGTACTCGCGGGCGGCGGTACGGCGCTGGGCCTGGCCGGCGGACCCGGCCACTCCTACCGCACGGCCACGGCCGCCACCGGATCAGTGACCCAGACCGTCGCGGCCACTGGCGTCATCTCGCCGGTCAGCGCGGCCGACGAGGCCTTCCAGGTCTCGGGCTCGGTGGCCAGGGTTGCGGTCAAGACCGGGCAGCATGTCCGCGCCGGACAGCTGCTCGCCCGGCTCGACCGGTCGTCGCTGCGCGACGAGCTGCACGCGGCGAACGCTGCGTTGGCCGCCGCGCGCAGCCGGCTGTCGGCGGACGAAGCCGGGCAGAGCGCCGCGGCGAGTTCCCGACCCGGCACGCTGCAGTCCGACGATTCGGCGGTGGTCTCGCCGGCGCCGTCGTCCGCGCCAGCTAAGGGCGGCGGGCTGGCGCAACAGCAGGCCGAGGTCCGCGCGGCACAACAGGTCGCCGACCGCGACCTGACGGTCGCGCGGCAGTCGCTAACGGCGACGCAACGAGCGTGCGAGGCATCGGCGCCGCCGGCGCCGAGCGCCACTCCCTCAGACACCCCGACCGACTCCCCGACGCCCCTCCCGTCGACACCGTCGGAGCAGGCGTCGGACCAGTCGACGTGCACGACGGCGAGCGCGGCGCTGCTGGCCGCGCAGCAACAGGTCTCGCGCGACCAGAGCCGGCTTGCTTCGGCGGAGGATGCGCTCAGCCGCGCGCTCGCCGCCGCGGCCGCCGCGGCATCGACCGCTAAGAGCCCGACCTCGCACAACGGTTCGACGTCAGGGGCCGGCGGTGCGTCCTCGGCACCCGCCAGCGCCGCGCAGCTCGCCCTCGACCAGGCGTCGATCGACCAGGCGGTGTCTCAGGCCGCGGTCGCGAAGGCGGACCTCGCGCAGGCGACGTTGCGCTCCACCCTCGCTGGCCGGATCGCCGACGTCGCCATCGCGAGAGGCGATCGCGTCACCTCCGGGTCGAGCAGTGACACCATCCGGGTGGTCGGCTCACAGCAGGAACAGGCGACCCTGTCGCTGTCGGCGACCCAGATCCGCCGGGTCAAGGTCGGTCTCCCGGCGCGGGTTCTCCCCGACGGTTCGACCGACACGATGACGGGTCGTGTCGTCGCGATCAACGCCGCGGGTTCGACCTCCGAGAACGGCGCGGTGTCCTACCCGGTGACCGTCTCGCTGCCGTCGGGCACGCACCTGGTCGCCGGCGCGGCGGCATCGGTGACCTTGGTGGTCTCGCGGGTCGCCGGTGTGCTGACCGTCCCCACCTCCGCCGTACGCCGCAGCGGATCGCGCAGTTACGTGGAGGTGGTGTCCGGGGCGAGGGCCGTGCAGCGCTCGATCAGTGTCGGCGTAGTGGGCGCGGTGCTCACCCAGGTGCGCAGCGGGCTGGTTGCGGGCCAGGTCGTCGTACTCGCCGATCTCGACGCCGCCGTGCCGAGCTCGAACCTGTCCGGTGGCGGCGGCTTCTTCGGCGGGGGTGGAAGACGGTTCGCGCGGCAGTTCGTGTCGACCGGGGGCGGTGGCCCGACGGTGAAGATCGGCTCAGCGCCGGGCTGATGGTGTGAACTTGCACGTCGGTGTGGACGGCAGGATCGGAGGTACGTCGATGGCACAAGCGGCCGAGTCGTCGGCGGAGGCTCGCCTGCTCGTCGTCGACGATGAGCCGAACATCGTCGAGCTGCTGTCGGCGAGCCTGCGATTCGCCGGCTTCGACGTCGCGACCGCGGCCGACGGGCAGCAGGCACTCGCGCTGGTCGAGTCGTTTCGGCCTGACCTTGTCGTACTCGACGTGATGATGCCGGGCATCGACGGCTTCGAGGTCGTGCGGCGAATGCGTGAGCGGCAGCATCACACGCCGGTCCTTTTTCTCACCGCGCGCGATGCCACCGAGGACAAGATCGCGGGCCTGACGCTCGGTGGTGACGACTACATCACCAAGCCGTTCAGCCTCGAGGAGGTCGTTGCGAGGATTCGGGCGGTCCTGCGTCGAGCCCAGCTGGTGACGCGCGACGCCGCTTCCGTTCTCCGCTACGGCGACATCGAGCTGGACGACGACTCGCACGAAGTGCTCAAGGCAGGACAGGCCGTGACGCTGTCGCCGACCGAGTACAAGCTGCTGCGCTACTTCCTGCAGAACCCGCAGCGCGTGCTCAGCAAGGCCCAGATCCTCGACCACGTGTGGCAATACGACTTCGACGGGGACGCCAACGTGGTCGAGTCCTACGTGTCGTACCTCCGTCGCAAGGTCGACACCACCGAGCCGAGGTTGCTCCACACCATTCGCAGTGTGGGCTACGTGCTCCGGATCCCGCGGGAATGAGTATTCGCAGTCTTGCCGCTCGCACCCCGTTACGGGTGAAGCTGGTTGCTGCTGTGCTGGTTCTCGCTGCGGCGGGGTTGTCGGTCGCGGCAGTAGCGGCGACCGCCTCGCTGCACTCCTATCTGATCGGCCGCGTCGACGACCAGCTGCAAGTTGCGGCGCATGGCATCGCGGACGGGTTCCGCTTCCGGCTCGGGTTGGGCGGCGTCGGCGGTCCGGTGCCTGCGCCACCACCTGGTGAAGCTGGGAGCGCTCGCACCGGTGGCGCGACAGGCACCGAGACGGCAACGCAGGGTGGCCGGTTGCCGAGTCCGTACTACGTGCGGATCTACGGGCCGGATGGCACGCCGACGGGTACTCCGGAAGCGGCGCCGCTGGTTGCGCAGTCACCCCCGAAGCTGCCGGCGCGACTCAACGGAACTGCCGTGAGCTCGGGGGCACCGTTCACTGTCTCGTCGGTCGATGGCAACGGCTCGTGGCGCGTGGTGGTCGTGCCCTCTCGCGATGGCGCTGGAGCGGTCGCGATCGCAACCTCGCTGTCGGACGTCGGACACACGGTGGATCACCTGATCCTGCTCGAGGTGCTGGTCGGGGTCGCGGCTCTCGCGTTGATGGGTGGCACCGGCTACGTACTGATTCGGCAGGCATTGCATCCGCTGGTGGCCGTCGAGCACACGGCCGAGGCGATCGCAGCCGGCGACCTGTCACAGCGGGTTCCGCAGCTGCATCCGCGCACCGAGGTGGGCCGGCTTTCTGCCGCCCTTAACGTGATGCTGGGCCGGGTTGAGGACGCCTTCGCCCGTCAGCGGGCGTCCGAGCAGCAGGCGCGCGCTTCAGAACAGCGAATGCGCCGGTTCATCGCGGATGCGAGTCATGAGCTTCGCACGCCGCTGACCTCGATTCGCGGATTCGCGGAACTGCATCGGATCGGCGGTCGTGCCGCCGCGGACGTCGAGGATTCGATGGCGCGGATCGAGGTCGACGCCGAGCGGATGGGGCTGCTGATCGACGATCTGCTGCTGCTCGCACGCCTCGATCAGCAGCGGCCGTTGGAGCAGACGCCGGTGGACCTGCTCGACGTCGCGCACGAGGTGGTCGCGAACGCGCGGTTGATCGCTTCCGATCGGGCGATCGACCTCTCCGCTGACACCCCGGTGCCGCCGGTCGTCACCGGCGATGAGGCGCGACTTCGACAGGTCGTGGACAACTTGATGCGCAACGCGCTCATGCATACGCCGTCCGGTACGGCGATCAAGGTCCGCGTCGCGACCGAGGCGGAATCGCGCAGGGCGATGATCGAGCTGGCGGATGATGGACCGGGGATGAGCGAGGAAGATGCGGCGCACGTGTTCGAGCGCTTCTACCGCGCGGACTCGGCGCGGTCGCGAAGTGCCGGGAGCGCCGCGTCGGGTCTGTCAGGGGGTAGCGGTCTTGGGTTGTCGATTGTGGCGAGCCTCGTCGCAGCGCATGGCGGGACGGTGAGCGTGTCGACCCGGCTCGGCGAAGGCACAACCTTCCGCATCGAGCTCCCGCTCGCTTCTTAGCCAAGCAATGTGGCATTGCCTCAACAAATCAGCCCGCTGAGCAGGGATTCGCTGAGGTGGTGCCACATTGCTTTCCACAGTCGGGCGGGTGTTCCAATCTGTGCCCAGATCGTGATGCGCCTGCGCACGTCGTCGTTGCGCTTGCCGACCATCCGAGGATGCGCGAATCGCTCGAAGCTGTGTTCGGTGTCCAGGATGGGCTGATTACCCGCCGCCAGGCGCTTCGCTTCCTCACGGATGGCGCACTGCAATATCGCCTCGGCCGCGAATGGCAGGTCGTGCTTCCGGGCGTGTACGCGGCGGATCGTTCGCCGCTAGCCGATCGTCAACGGCTAAGAGCGGCGCTTCTGTACGCCGGTACGGCATCGATGCTCAATGACACTTCGGCGTTGCGCATGTACGGCGTGCCGTTCGTCCCCGTCGACCACGATGTTCGCGTGCTGATCCCCGACGACGTGCAGCGTCTGTCACGCCAGTTCGTTGTGACGAAACGGTCATGGAGACTGCCGGAGCCCGTCGTCGTTGATGGCTTGCCGACGGCACCGATCGATCGTGCACTGTGTGAGTTCGGTGCACGCCACGAGAGTGAGCGAGACTCCCTTGCCGTCCTCGCGGCTGCCGTGCAGGAGGGTCGGGCGACGCTCGCCGCTCTGTTCGAGGAAGCCCACGCTGGACAAGCTCGTGGCAGACCGAGACTGTTGCGCGTGCTTGCGCCGCTCGAGGCCGGCGTTCGGTCCGCGCCGGAGGCTGACTTCCGCGCACTAGTTGCTCGGAGCCGGACGCTTCCCACGCCGATGTGGAACTGCCTCATCGAGCTTGCGAACGGAGCACGGTTCAGCCCTGATGCTCTGTTCCAGGATGCGGCGCTCATCCACGAGGTGAACGGGCGCCAGTACCACGCCGGCGAAGGCGGTGAAGACGCCTTCGATGCGATGCAACGCAGGAACGACGCTCTGGTCGCCGCAGGCTTTGCCGTCCTTCACAACTCGCCGCGACGGCTGCACATGGATCCTGGCGGAGCGCTGCGTGAGGTCGAGAGGGTCTATCGCGCGCACGCAGGGCGGGGGATGCCTCGTGGGGTGAAGCTGCTACGCGGCGGACCACCAGGCACCGAGCTCGCGCAAGCAATGTGACATCACCCCACCGAAACGAGGCCCGTTGGGGCCATTTCGGTGGGGCAATGTCACATTGCTTGGCGAAACTACGGGCAACCGGTCGGTCTGCGCGAGCAGGTCGAGTGAGCGCCAGTGCGTGGTCGCGGGACGGTTGCGCAGCAGCCCTGCAGCGGCGAAGACGAGCGACCCCGTGCACACGCTGGTCATCAGCGGGACGACGGCACGCTGTTGCCGCACCCACTCGAGGTGCTGCTCGTCGCGCAGCTGCGGTCGCGTTCCTTGCCCGCCGGGGTGCAGCAGGACGTCGTACGCCGGCGCATCGGCGAACGAGTGGTCGGCGACCATTCGCAGTCCCTTCGCCGCCCGCACCACCCCACCCGTGGGCGACAGCGACGAGACATCGACGCCGTCGTCGGGGAAGTGGTGTGCCCAGGCGGCCAGCACCTCCCACGGGCCAACCGCGTCGAGCTCCTCGACGTCGTCGAACAGGACGATGCCGATGCGCTGAGTCACAACCGTCAGCGTGACACCGCCGCTGCCGCGACGCGACGGGTTTCTGCTGCCACCGGTGTCGCGAGCACCGCCGCGAGGGGGAAGATCGCGACCACTGCGAAGCCGGGACCGAAGCCATGACTCGCGATGACGGCGCCGAGCATCGGCGGCGTCAAGGCGGCGGTCAGGTTCTGTCCGGTGTTCTGCACGCCCATCGCGCGACCGGCCCACGCGGGACCAGCGAGCTCGGCGGTTGCGGTGAAGCCGAGCCCGTTGTCGGCGACCGTCACCACGGCACCGATCCCGAGGGCGATGACGGCGACCACTGAGCCCTGCGCGGCGCCGACTCCCGCGGCGAGCATCGTCAGCGCGGCAGCTGACGCGACGACTCGCATCGGCCCGAGCCGGCTCCCGGCACGGTCGGACCACATGCCGGATGCCACGCGCCCGGCTGCGCCGGCGATCTGGAAGCAGAACAGCAACCGCCCGGCCGCAGCGGTCGCCCAGTGGCGCTCGGTGACGAGGTACTCGAGGGCGAACGCCGACACCGCGAACTGCGGAACGACGAGCAGCGCGCTTGCGAGGTGCACGCGCCACAGCGTCGGCACGCGGTACGGCGAGGCGGCGCGGGCGGCCGCGGCCGGTTTCGGGGGCCGCGGCGGATCGACGACGAAGAGGCGGACCGCTGCCCCGCCTGCCAGACAGAACGCCGCGGGCAGCGCTATCGCCCAGCCCGAGCCCCACGCGTTGGCGATTGGGGGAAACGTCGCCGCGGCGAGAGCTACGCCGAGCGGTTGCGCGGTCTGCCGCCAGCCCATAGCGGTGCCCCGCTCGTGCGGCGCGAACCAGCCCATCACCAGGCGCCCGCCGGCGGAGTTGACCGAACCACCGCCGCCGCCTGCAATCGCGAGCAGGACCAGCCGCGTGGCGTACCCGTGCGTGGTTGCCGCCAGGATCAGGAACACTCCGGCGACCGCCAGCCCACCCGACATGGCGCCACGCTCGCCGCGACGGTCGACGACGAAGCCCCAGGGGATGAGCGTCACGAGCAGGCCGATCGACGGTGCGGCGACGAGCCACCCCGCCGCGGCCAGCGACAGATGACCCTCGCTGCGAAGCTGCGGGAGCAGCATGGGCAGCCCGTAGAGATAGGAGCTCGCGGCGGCCTGCGCGAGAAGACCCAACAGCAGCATGAGCCAGCGGTTGGGGTTCGGCGACTGGCTGCGGCGCACGGCGCCACCGTACGGCGCCTGTCTTGCTATCTGAAAATGCTATTCCAAATAGCGAGACGGCTAGGCGGGCGCTGACACGAAGACGTGCGCCGCCAGCGCGTTGTCGAGCGACACCGCGCGGTTGCCCTCCCCGAGCTGCATCTTTCCGGGCTCGTTGCGCGCGATGACGAGCGGGCCGTTCGGCCGCAACCCGGCGCGGCGCAGTCGCGTCATCAGCTTCGAGTCGGCCTGGATCGGCTCGCCGATGCGGCGTACGACGACGTGGGTCGTGTCCTTCGGCACCTCGGCGAGAGACACGATCCCGCCGAGAAACTCGTCGGACTCGGCCGACTCGCCGAGCTCGGCAAGACCGGGGATCGGGTTGCCGTACGGCGACTCGGTCGGGTGACCGAGGATCTCGAGCAGCCGTCGCTCAACCGTCTCGCTCATGACGTGCTCCCACCGGCAGGCTTCGTCGTGGACGAGCTGCCAGTCGAGCCCGATCACCTGCACCAGCAGGCACTCCGCCAGCCGATGCTTGCGCATCACCCGCGTGGCTTCGGCCCGACCCTTCTCGGTGAGGTCGATGCGACGGTCGGAGGTGACGGTGAGCAGGCCGTCGCGTTCCATCCGCGACACCGTCTGCGACACCGTCGGCACGCTCTGCTCGAGCCGCTCGGCAATCCGCGCGCGCAGCGGCACGATGCCCTCTTCCTCGAGCTCGAGCACCGTACGCAGATACATCTGCGAGGTGTCGATGAGGTCGTGACCGTGGCTCACTGCACCATTGTCTACTCGTTGCTTGTGCCGCGCCGGTTCGGCGAAGTGCTCGTGTACGGTCGGAACGGTGTCCGAGGCATCGGATCGTCGCTCCCCGTCGCCGGTTCGCGACTGGTTCACGCGCCGTACCACCGACATCGATGCCTGGCCTGTCGAACGTGTCACGGCTGCCAAGGCGGACCGCCGAGTAGCGGTCGTCCTCCCCGCCAAGGATGAGGCTGCAACGGTCGGGGAGATCGTCGCCGCAATCCGCGGCGCGCTGGGAACCGGCGCCGTGCCGCTGGTCGACGAAGTGATCGTGGTCGACAGCGACTCGCGTGATGAAACCGCGAAAGTTGCTGCTGAGAGCGGCGCTCGAGTGGTCGCCCTCGACGCCGTTCTCGCCGACCTCCCGCCCCGACCCGGCAAGGGCGAGGCGATGTGGCGCGGCGTCGCCGCCACTGCGTGCGACGTCGTGGTGTTCGTCGATGCCGACCTTGAGTCCTTCGATTCACGGTTCGTCGTCGCGCTGCTCGGCCCGCTGTTCACCGACGAGCGGGTGCAGTTCGTGAAGGCCGCGTACGACCGGCCGGCCATCGACCCCGCCCTGCCCAGCAACGGCGGCGGGCGGGTCACGGAGCTGATGGCGCGGCCGTGGCTGTCGACGTTCTGGCCGGAGCTCGGCGGCGTGCTGCAACCGCTTGCAGGGGAGTACGCCGCACGAACGTCGCTGCTGCGCCGGCTGCCGTTCCGCTGCGGCTACGGAGTGGACCTCGGGTTGCTGCTCGACACCTATCGCCTTGCCGGGCTGGATGCCATCGCGCAGGTCGACCTGCGCCGGCGCTGGCACCGGCACTCCGACCTGCCGTCGCTGGGGCGGATGGCGGCGGAAGTGATGCACACCGCGCTCGACCGGCTTGTCTCGGAAGGCCGGCTCCCCGACGACATGGCGGTCGCGACGCAGCTGTGGCAACCGGAGCGGCTCGAAGGGTCGGTGTCGCTTCGCTCCCACGAGGTTGACACCACCGAGCGGCCGCCGCTCGACACGCTCACCTGATTGCCATTGCGCCGTGCTCTAGCCAACCGGCAATCACGTCGAGTCGGCGAGGCGCCACCACGCGGCGAAGTAGGCCACGCCGTACGGCGCCGTTGCGGCGAGCACCTCGGCATCGGCGACCGGACGACCGCCGACCACGCCGGCGACCCAGCGCCACACCGGCGCCCCCGCGCACATCAGGTCCGCAGCCAGGTCCGGGTCGAGCCCGCCGAGGCCCGCGACATCGCCGTCGCGTAACGCGGCCTCCACCGAGGCATCGAACGACTCGGCTCGCTCGTCGAGATGACCGGGTGCCTTCTCGGTACGGCGCGCCGACCCGTCACCGACGACCAGGAGCGCATCGCCGGACGCCGCGGGCGGGCTGGCCGTGGCATCGGGGGAGAGGCCGACGAAGCTGCGCTCGCCTGACCACTCGACCTCGTCGAGCAGCCAGTCGCCGATCCCGAACGGCCACAGCAGCCGTGGCCGCGGGTCGGCGGGCCGCCGGGGAACGCCGAAACCCTCGAAGCCCCAGGTTCGGTCAACCGGTTCCGCGGTATCGGCCGGGTCAGGCCACCTCGTGCCGGCGGCGAGCGGCGCGACGACCGTGATCGCGTCGCCGCCGGCGGCCGCCAGGCGCCGAGTGACGTCGCGGCAGGCGAGGCGCAGGTCGTTGTCGAGGTCGGCGGAGCCGCCGGCGACCTGCGGCACGAGCAGCGGTGCGGCGGGTACGAATCCGATCGCACGGATCATGCCAACGCCCGCCGCCCTACCGCCAGGTCGAGGTCCCCCCGGATCGCGGCCACCGTGGTCAGCACCCGCCGCGTCGCGACAACGTCATGGGTGCGGAACATCCGAGCGCCCAGCCACGCCGCGATCGCGGTGGCGGCGAGCGTGCCTTCGAGCCGGTCGTCGGGTGGCAAGTCGAGCACCTCACCGACGAAGTCCTTGCGTGACATCGCCATCAACACCGGCCAGCCGGTCGCGACGAGGACATCGGTGTGGCGGGTCAGCTGCAGCGAGTGCCGGCTGTTTTTCCCGAAGTCGTGTGCCGGGTCGATCGCGATGCCGTCGCGTCGTACCCCTGCTGCGGCGACACGCTCGGCGAGATCGACGAGGTACGACGTGGTCTCGCCGACGATGTCGTCGTACCAGACGCGATGCGGCCGGGTCCTCGGAACCTGCCGGCCGGCGTGCGTGCAGACCAACCCGGCGCCGTGACGCGCGACCGTCGCCGCGAGCTCGGCGTCGACCCCGCCCCACGCGTCGTTGATGACGTCGGCTCCGGCGCGGCAGACGACGTCCGCCACCTCGGCGCGCCAGGTGTCGACGCTGAGCACGGCCTCCGGGTGCCGTGCCCGCGCACCCTCGAGGACCGGGAGGACGCGCGCGATCTCTTCCGCGGCGTCGACCTCGCCGCCGGGCGCGGCCTTGATCCCGCCGATGTCCACGACGTCGGCACCCTGGTCGAGGACCTCGGCGACCCGGTCGAGCGCAGCCGACGTGCCCCAGTGCCGGCCGCGGTCGTAGAAGGAGTCGGGAGTGGCATTGACGATCGCCATTACGGCGACCTCACCCGCCGCGAACTCCTGTCGGCCCCAGCGCAACGGGTCCATGGCGGTCGGCATCCCGGCATGGTAGAGACGCTTCACACATCTGCGGCCGGCCGGCGGCCAGGCGGACCACGGGAGGGTGCGGCTCGATGAAGGATCGCGGTCGGATGTCGCCGCTGGACATGTTGGCGCAGGTCCCGCTGTTTCAGGGATGCAGCAAGGACGAGCTCAAGCACGTAGACCGTGCCGCGACCCAGGCGGACTACCCCGCCGGGCACGTGTTGTGCACCGAGGGTGCGGTCGGCCGAGAGCTGATCCTGCTGCTCGACGGTGAGGCCGAGGTCGAGCGCGGCGGCAAGATCGTGACGACGGTGGGCCCAGGCGACTTCATCGGTGAGATGTCGCTGCTCGACGGCGGTCCCCGCAGCGCGACGGTGACGACGACGTCGCAGGTCAAGGCGCTCGTGCTGCCCACCCGCGAGTTCTGGCAGGTGCTCGACGAGGTGCCGGCGCTGGCCCACCGCCTGCTCCGCACCCTCGCCGAGCGGCTGCGGGCAATGGACGAACGCGCCTTCTGACCCTGGCGGTCTCGCGGGTGCGACGATGGCGGCGTGGCGTTGATTGCCGTTGTCGTTGTCGGAGTGGCGTTGCTGACCGGGCTCGCGATCGTGCTCGGGCTGGTCGACTCCCCGATGTCGGTCGAGCCGGTCGACCGCGCTGACGACGGGCTGCCGGACCGACCGCTCACCTCCCACGACGTGGGCTCGTTGCGGTTCCGGATCGGCCTGCGGGGCTACCGCATGGACGAGGTCGACCGAGCGCTGGACCGGCTCCGGGATGCGCTGCGCGATGCGGAGGAGCGCTCCGCCGCCGCACCCGAGCCGGTCGCGGGCCCATCGAGCGCGCCGGCCAAGCCGGCCCGGGTCCGGCGCGCCCGACCGACGGTTGACCCGAGCGACGAGGCCTGACGCAGGTGGCCGGTCGCGGGCCGGTTCGCGGCGAGGACGGCCGGCCGCGCTGTCCCTGGGCGTTGTCGGCACCGGAGTACGTCGAGTACCACGACGCCGAGTGGGGCCGGCCGCTCACCACCGACGACCAGATGTTCGAGCGGATGTCGCTCGAGGGGTTCCAGTCGGGGTTGTCGTGGCTGGTGATCCTGCGCAAGCGGCCGGCCTTCCGCGCGGCTTTCGCCGGGTTCTCGATCCCCGCAGTCGCCGGTTTCGGCCCGGCCGACGTCGAGCGGCTGCTGGCGGACGCGGGCATCGTGCGCAACCGCGCCAAGATCGAGGCGACGATCGCCAACGCCGCGACCGTCGGTGAGCTGCCCGGCGGGTTGCTGAGCTTCGTGCAGGGCTTCGCGCCGAAGGGCCGGCGTCGCGCCCCCAAGACGCTCGAGGACGTGCCGGCGAAGACCGCCGAGTCGATCGCGCTGGCCACGGCGCTGCGCCGACACGGGGTGAGGTTCGTCGGCCCGACCACGGCCTACGCCCTGATGCAGGCCACCGGTCTGGTCAATGACCACCTAGCAGGCTGTATCTCCCGTTGAGGGTCATCTTCCCGTGAAGGTCGCCGGCTGCTTGGCGAGGAACGCGGCCACCGCGTCGCGGTGATCGTGGGTCTTGCCGCACCGGGCCTGCGCCCCGGCCTCGTAGGCGAGGCTCTCGTGGAGCGAGTGCGACGCGGCGTAGCTGAGCGTCTGCTTGATCGCGGCGTACGCCACCGTCGGGCCGGCCGCGAGCCGCTCCGCGAGGCCGCCGGCCGTCGCGAGGAGGTCAGCCGCCGGCACGACCGCGCTGACCAGACCCATCTCGAGCGCCTGTGCCGCCGCGACCGGCTCGGCGAGCATCAGCATTGCCGCCGCCCGGCCGTGGCCGATCAGGCGGGGCAGCGTCCACGACGCGCCGCTGTCGGGCCCGAGCCCGACCCGGGCGAACGCCATCAGGAACGACGCGTTGTCGGCCGCGATCCGCAGGTCGCACGCGAACGCGAGCGACGCTCCCGCTCCGGCCGCCGGACCGTTGACGGCGGCAACCACCGGCTTCGGCAGGTCGGCGATCGCCTCGATCAGCGGGTTGTAGTGGTCGGTGACCGTCGACAGATCGGTGTCGCCGGCATCGAGCGCCTCGACGTGCTCCTTGAGGTCCTGCCCGACGCAGAACGCGCGTCCCGCCCCGGTGAGCAGAACCGCGCGGACCGCCTCGTCGGCGCCCGCCCGGCGCACCGCCTCCAGCAGGTCGATCTTGAGCTCGACCGTGAGGGCGTTGAGGGCGTCGGGCCGGTCGAGCGTGATCGTGGCGACCCCGGCAGCGACCTCGTAACGCGCAGCGCCCATCGTCCGCTCTCCTCGTTGTCAGCTGCCGCTGGGGCGGAGATTTCGACCGATTCGTGCCTACATCGTCCTCAATCTCACGGGATGAGAGCGACCGGCAATCTTGTCGGACGTCCAGAACAGTAGCGCCGGTAGGCTTTCACCAGCCTGTCCGCGCACGGGGCCAAGAAGGGTCGGTCGGGTGGATCAACACGACGCCGGTTCGCCCACCGCGGGAAGCCCCGCGGCCGGCGACCAGGACGCCTCGGCGTCCGGCGTCCCGCCACTCCCGACCGCGGCTGAGCTGGTGGCCGACCACGAGCTCGTCGCGGCCGTCGACGACGCCCTGATCGGGGACCTGCTCGCCGACCATCCCGAGACCCAATCGGCCCGCACCGTCCGTGACGCCACCGACATCTCCAGCCTCTACATCCGCCACCGTAGCGGCCTGGCGGCGCTGGCCCGACGCTACCTGCGCGACTCGCGCGACGTCGACGAGGTGGTGCAGGAGACCTTCCTGCGGCTGTTCCTCGCGATCGAGGAGATCGAGACCGAGATGCAGGCGATCGCGTTCGCGCGGCGCACGCTCACGAACCTCTGCATCGACCGCTATCGCGCCGACCGCCGCCGTCCCACGCTGATCACTCTTGACGCCAACCCGTACTTCGACCTCTCGAGCGGCGATGAGGAGCCCGACCCGGTCCTGCAGGCGGAGGACGCGGCGATCGTGCGCGAGGCGCTGGCGCGACTGTCGCCGCTGCATCGCGCGGCGCTGGTCAAGCGCGAGATCGAGGAGAAGGCGCTCCCGCAGATCGCCGCCGAGCTCGGGGTGGCCGAGGAGAGCGTCAAGCACCTGCTGTTCCGGGCTCGGCGAGCGCTTCGGCGGCTGCTGACCGGAACGTCGGTCGAGCCTGGAATCGACCTCACCGGCACCGACGGCGAGCCGCACGAGGGCAGCCCGCTGCTGCGGGGCGCCACCGTCTTCATCTTGTTCCTGGTGGGCGCGCTCGTTGTCGCGACCGGACTCCGCCCGCTCATCCTGGGCAGCGGGGGTGGTGGCCAGCCGGCCGCCGGCCCGGTCGGCAGCGCCGTGCCGGGTCTTGGACTGCCCGGGTCGGGCGTGCCGCAGGCGCCGCCGGCGTCACGGACGCCGAAGGCCTCGCACCCGAAGGCCCCGCGCCGCCGTCCAGGAGGAGCCGGCCCATCGGTTCACCCAGCGTCATCCGGTTCGTTGCCGACGATCACCTTCACCCATAACGGCCCACCGGCCGCCCATCATCCGGTGCACCGCGCACCCGCCACGGCAGGTCGAGGGCACTTCAAGCTGCGCGGGCCGCTCACGGTGACCGGGTCGCCACAGGTCACGCAGGGCGGCGTCGGGAACTACGGCGGCGGCAGTGCGATCGCGGCGTCGAGCTTCATCGCACCCACCGACCAGGGGACTTTCGAGCTCAACCAGCTGGTCAGCACCTCGGCGAGCAACGGTACGACGGTGACCGTTACCCCGGCGTTCGTGATCGGCAGCGACGTCCGTGTCCCCGACCTCACCGGCACGAGCGCGGCTGTCGGCACCGACCAGGCCGGAAACGTCACCATCGAGGTGGTGGCCGGGGCAGCGCCCGACGCCTCGAGCCAGGCGTTCCCGTTGACTGCGGTGCGGGCCCAGCTCCTCCTGACTCCCGACCTGGCCAGCGTGCTGAGCGAGACCGTCACCCTCTCCACGCGGCACGGCGCACAACAGGCGCCGGTCTCAGCGGGCGGCACCGCGCCGCAGGCCGGCCATCCCGGCACCTCGGGGGCGTCCGCCGGCCCAGGTCCGAACCCGGGCTCAGGCACCGCCTCGGGCACGGGTTCGGGTTCGGGTTCGGGTACGGCCTCGGGCTCGGGCACCGGCTCCGGCGGCGCCGACGGCACCACCTCCGCCCCCCCGGCCGCCGGCGCGCCCACCGGGACCGACGGCGCTTCGGGGTGCCCGGCGACCCCCGGCCCGGCGGCGGCTCCCCCCGGCGACGGACCCGCGCCCGCATGTTCGCCGGCCGACACGACGGCGGACGACACGGGAGCCCAGGACCAGTCGGTTCGTATGCCGTAATAGGCCGCGTGGTAGAAAATCTCCGGCACGTTGGGAGACGACCGAGCAGGGCTCGGCACGTTCTGTACGTCCGGAGGGGCCTTTTGGAGGCTCAACCGATCCTTGCTGGGGGCAACAAGAACCACAACACGTACCAGGGGCACTGTGGGTAACTCCCCACGAACATGTTCACCCGGCGGGGCGGACTCCGCCGACAGCGGTCACGAAAGGACCCAAATGAATCGAACGACCAAGGCGATGGCGCGCCTGGGCACGCTGGCAGTCTTTGCCGGCACCGTGCTCGCGACGCCATTCGCCATCGGGACGGCGAACGCCGCTGCGCTTGCGGCGAGCGACGTCACCACCACGAACGGCAACATCGGCAGCGTCATTCAGGACGCGAACCGGGCGCCGTACGCCGGCACGCTCGGGGCGATCAACCTGGCGACGGTTGGCGGTAACCCGGGTGCCCACGACCAGGTCACCATCCAGCTCTCGAGCACCGCGGCGTACTTCGTCGCCGGCCAGCCCGGAGCGACCTCGGCAACCTCGGTGACGTGCACCTGGGGCGCCCCTCCCGCGGCGGGTGAGGCCGCGCAGTGCGCAGCGTCGTACGCCGTAGGCGACGACCAGGCGGAGACCGTGCACGCCGTCGTGTCCGATGCCACCAACGTCAGCCAGGTCACCCCGACGCTCAGCTTCAACTCGCTGACGATCACGGGCTGCCCGACGGTCGGCTACGACACGGCGACCGCAATCCCGGCGCCCGGCACGACCGCGGTCAACTGTGTGACGCAGGGATCCTTCGCCGCTCCGCTGACCCTGTCGGCGCACTACCAGACCGGTAGCGCCGCGGGTGCGGGCCAGAACACCCAGGTCAACCTGACGACGCCGGGTCTGGCGAAGTTCTCAGGCACGCAGACCTCGACCTGCACCGAGATCAGCGACACCCAGGTCAACTGCACCGCCGACTCGTCCGGCAACTTCAGTTTCACCATTGTGGACAACGGACCGTTGGTTGCGCCTTTCACCGACACGACGGTGTTCGAGGTTGACACCCGGGGCGCGACGGGCACTTACCCACCCATCGGGCCTGGGCTGCCGGCGCCGACCGAGAAGATCAGCTGGGCTCCCGGCTCTGTCGTCCCGACTCGGGTCGACGGGACCGCTTCACAGCTGATTGCGCCGTCGACGCAGGCAGGCACCTCGCTTGCTGAGCCGGGCGACGTGATCCAGGGCACCTTCAAGGTCATGGGCAGCTGCACACCGGCGGCCGGCAACGCGACCTGTGACAATGGCACGCCGCTGGCCGGCGTGACCGTCACCGCGAAGGTCGACCACGGGTTCTTCACGCCGAACTGCACCGTCGGCGGCGTGACCGGCTACTCCGAGTGCTCGTTCACCACGACCCCGGCCGCGGGTGCCCCTGTGGGCAACCTGACGAACTCGGGTCAGAGCGCGACGTTCACCACCAAGCCCGATGGCACGTTCGTGGCATCGATCGCGATCGGCAAGGACGCCGGGTTCGACACCGCTGGCTCGGTGATCTCGCACATCACCGTGGCCGACCTGCCGGTCATGGTGCCTGGTGACCACGCGTCGAACGTGTCCTGCCCGTCCAGCCAGGTTGGGCAGCCGCGGGTCAACGGGACCTTCTTGCTCAGCCCGGGTGTTCTGACGCTGGGCTGCCCGGTTGACGCCGGGTGGACGACGAACGAGCAGCCGCTGAACGGCGGAACTGCGAAGATCGACGTGCTCCCGTCGCTCAGCTCGCCGAACAACGTCGCGATCCTGACCGAGAACAACGACAACGCCACGACCGGCGCCACCGCGGTGAACGTGCCGGACGTCGACCGAGTCGTGTTCCGGGTTCATCTGACCGACCAGTTCGGCAACCTGACCAGCAACCTTGGTGCGGCTGGTGCGGACATCGCGCAGCTGTTCAAGACCGGTCCGGGCAAGCTGTGGAACTGCGGTGCTGCGTTCTCCCCGACCGACCAGTGCTCGGCGACGAACAACATTGGCCGGTTCACCAACGCGCAGCAGGCCGACGGGACGTGGAACGAGGCGTTCGCCTCGGTCGGCAGCTACACCAACGCAGCCGCTCAGAACCGTTACCAGGTGGACACCAGTCCGAACGGAGCGGCCGGCGGCAACAACGGCTACGGCAGCGAGACGCCGAGCGTCAACGACGGCACCACGACAGTGACCCTGTCCTGGACGCCGCCGACGACGACGTTCTCAGGCTCTGCCCCGTTCTGGAACTACACGGCCGGCAACGGCACGGCGGTGACAGACGTCCTGACGCTGAACTTCTACAACCAGCTCGCGCAGCCGGTCGTGACGTTCAGTGTGGCCCCGGGCAACACGGTGCAGACCAGCACCGCGGTGACCGTCACGGCGACCACCGTGGACCAGAACGGCAAGCCGATCGTCTCGATTCCGGGCGTGACCACGACCGCAGTTCAGGTCGTGCGCAGTGGGGCGAACGAGTCCACCTGCACGCCGGTCCAGGACACCAACGCCAACCAGTTCCTGGGCTCCAACACCTCGGGTGTGACGGGCTACACGTTCAGCTGCAACGGTGCTGGCGTGTCGAACGTCTCGATGGTCATCACCGGTCCCGGTGGCGTCCAGCTCGCCCAGGGTCGCGAGGCGATCACGTTCACCGGTAGCAGCATCGGTGGCGGCTCCACCAAGGAGAAGCCGACCGTCGGCATCACCGCTCCCAAGCGGCACGTGCTGGTGATCCACGCGGTGACGCACCCGTCGCTGGTCCACGTGACGGTCCACTTCTACAAGGTGGTTCACGGGTTGCGGATCCTGGTTGGGGCGGCGAAGACCGGCCTGGCGGGTCACGCACACCTGCGGATCGCCGGCCTGAGGTCGGGCTCGCACCACCGGTACGCCGCCAAGGTGGTGAACCTCTCCAACAAGTACAAGTCGGTGGGCTCGAAGTCGGTCTCGCACCGGGTTCGGTAATCACGAACGGCTAGTACGACAGCCCTGTGGGGGCGGCTCCGAAAGGAGTCGCCCCCACAGGCGTTTGCGGGATCGATGCGGGACACGATCGGCGGAGTGTGGAACGGGCCAAACCAGGGCAATCAGTGATCACCAGAAAGCGCGGGGAGGAGCGCGACCGGAAGTCGCGCGGCACGGGGGATCGGGCGGCGAAGCGAAACGCGGTTGCCGCAGTCGAGAGGACGCGCAATGAGTAGCAAAGTGCGACGCTCAACCCGCCGGTGGGCAGCAACCGCGTTGGTCGCCGGGTCGATGTCCGCAGCGCTGGTCGCGCCGATGGCGACGGGCACGGCAACGGCCACGACGACTCGTGCAGAGAAGCCGATCCTCACCGTGAACGACGTTCGTTCCGGTGTGGTGGCGCTGCACGCCATGACGAACCCGGCGCTCGAGCACGCGACGATCTACTTCTACGAGCTCGTAAAGGGCGAGAAGAGGATCGTCGGCTACGAGTCGACCGGCCCTGCGGGTCGCGCCCACGTCCGCGTGCACGTGGTCCCAGGGTCCGTGCATCGTTACGTCGCCAAGTGGGTGCGGATCCACAACTACAAGTTCCGGGCCAGCAACCCCAACGTGCCCAGCCGGTCCAGGTGGTCGAACGTGGTGCGACACCGCGCCGGGTAGCGCGGTTGGTTGCGACAAGGCTCGGGCCGACGCTTGGGTGCCGGCCCGAGCCTTGTCGTCAGGATGCCGATGCGCTCGGCGTGGGGGAAGTCGCGTCCGGAGAGGCGCTCGGCGAGCCCGTCGCGGCCGGGTAGTGCAAGGTGACGTAGTCGTACACCCGGGCGCGGTCGGCGCTCGTCGCCGTCTTGGCGTAGTAGACCTGCAGCTGCTTGAACTGTGGGTAGTACGTCACCGTCTGAACCCCTGCGAACTTCGACAGGTGGTTGCGCAGCCGGTCCAGCCGCTTGCCGTCGGTGATGTGCGGAAACACCTCCGAGCCGCCCGGGCTTGTCTTGCTGGGGGGATTCGAAGCGGGAGCGGTGATGTCGCCGTTCGGCCCGTGCGCGCCGGCCGCCAGGCTCGGGATCGGCGTGATGCCCAGGGCGGACGCACGGGCGTTGGCGCTCGCCTCCGCGGCGGTCTGCCCGCCGGACGATGAGCTCGAGCACCCCGCCAGGACGGGCAGCGCCGCCACGCTCGCGGCCAGTACGCCGAGTTTGCCCCGATACATCCAGGTTTGTCGCCCGCTGTCCAATGTGTGGCCTCCTTGGCGGCGAGCGTACCCGCGACGGGAAGCAACAAGATCGGCGGCGCAGGTGTGTCCGGCGCGGATCGCGGGAAGTCACACCCTGGCAAACAATCGGCTGGGCACGGCCGCTTTCGAAGGTGGGTGTTCTGACGCGAACCTGTCCGACCCGGGGTTTTCGTCCCCCGCGAGCGGAGTCGTCCGGCTTGGGTCCTTCGTCCCGCAGCCGCGGGGTCGTTGGCCTATTGATCTTGATCGGCAATGAACCGAGAGTGAACCCCGATCAAAGGGTGTGTAACGCACGCGAGACGGGAAGCGCTCACCTACATGCGCCCAAGAGACGCTCAACCGAGCCATTGCCCGTAACGCAGGCAGTTGCATCCCCATCAGCGGGGGTGGCACGTCGCCGCTCGGCACAGATGAGAGGAAACATTGATGAGTAGCTGGCAGAAGCGCCCACCGAGAAGGTGGGCGGCTGCGGCAGTCGTGATCGGTTCGGTGTCGGCGGTGTTGGCTTCCCCGCTGGCCCTCGGGACCGCGTTCGCGGCGGCACAGACGGTATCCGGCATCACCGTCACCACCACGTCCGCCTCGGCGGCGTCCGGTGCTGGCGCAACCGCGACTGTCAGCGGCACCTACACCGCGTCGGCCGACGGCACCGCTCCCACGAACATCGAGTACACCGTTACCAACGGCACTGACCAGTCCGCGTCCGGCGGGCATGCCGCGGAGACGACGGCGCCGGCCGGCTGCACCGCCACCCGCACGAGCGCGACCGGCGGAACCTTCAGCTGCACGGTCGTCAACAAGACCGGCAACCCGGCGACCGACACGGTGCAGGTCTTCGGCGACAACGGCAACAACACGTTCGACGGCAGCCCGACTGACGTGGTCGGATCGCCGACCGCGACGGTGCACTTCACCGCCCCGCCGACGTCTGTGAGCTTCACGACGGCTCCCACCACGGGCACCGCCGGCACCTGCGCCGACTACACGGCGACGACCAACGGCGTGGCGGCCGGCGACCAGCCGCTGAACCTGATCGTCACCGAGAGCTCGGCGGCGAACCCGGGCGCGACCCCGATCACGCTGTACCCGACCGGCTGCGCCAACGGCGGCAGCACCACCACGGGCAACAGCGTCACCGGCACCGGCCCGTACAACAACACCTTCACCCACACCGTGACCACTGACGCGAGCGGCAGTGTCACCTTCGGCATCATGACGAGCGCGGCCGGTACCGGCACGGTCAAGCTTGACGTGCCGTCCAACACCTCCGTGGCCACCTCGGCGGTCAACGTCACGTGGAACTCGGGCGGGGCCGACTCCATCACGTCGGTGACGCCGGCGCCGGGGTCGACGTCGCAGCTCACCGGCACCACGGCCTCCTTCAATGTCACCGTTGCCAACAACGGCAGCCCGGTCCAGGGCGTGACCGTGATGGAGGAGACCACCACCGGGCCGGACACGATCGCGCCGACAAGCTGTGGCACGTCCAACGCGTCCGGTCAGGTCACCTGCACGGTGCACAACGGCGGGACCGCCGGCGCCGACGCACTGACCTTCTGGGTCGACAACTCCTCCGGGTCTTGCAGCCACACCACGGGTCCGGACAGCTGTGAGCCGAAGGGCACCGCGACTGCGACGTTCACCGCGGCCCCGGCCGTCTCCTCGGCGAACAGCACGCTGACCTGCGTGCAGCAGCTCGCCGGCGCCAACAAGGGCACCGCTCAGACGGACTGCACCGTCCCGACCAGCCAGACCTCGGTGACCTTCACCGCAACGGTCAAGGACGCGAGCGGCAACCCGATCTCGGGCGCGCCGGTGACGTTCACGGCGACCGCGGCGAAGCTCGGCGGTACCACGCTGAGCGGGTCGAACCTCCCCGCGTCGGCCACGACGAACACCAACTCGAGCGGTGTCGCGACCTACACGGTCAGCGACCCGACACCGGCCGGCGGCGACAACGCCTCGGTCTCCGCGGCTGTTGGTGCGACCTCGGTCGGATCCGCAACGGCGCACTGGGCAGCACCGGCGGCCACCGGGCTGACGGTTGCCCCGGCGCTGCAGACCGTGACCAAGGGTGGCACCGTGACCGTCAAGGCGACGGTGACCGACCAGTTCGGTACGGCGGTGTCGGGCACGCACGTCATCACGTACATCGTCAGCGGCCGTAACAACGCCAAGACGGGTACGGCGGCGCCGGACGGCACCATCAGCTACACCGACGCAGGCAGCTCGCCGGCGGTCATGACCGACACGATCTCGGTCACGGACGTCACCGACTCGTTCAACGGCACGGCGAACGTCGCGTACGTGACCGGCTCGACGACGGCAAGCACGGTGACGGTCGACACCAGCGGTCTCGGTGTCTCCGACGGCACCTGCGGCGCGAGCGGTCACACCGCGGCAACGGGTGTCGCCCTGCAGCACGTGACCGAGGTCTGTGCGGTGGTCGTCAACAACACGACGCCGACTCCTGAGCCGCTTGCCGGCAAGACGGTGACCTTTACCGTCAGCAACGGCCAGGTTGACGCGCACGGGTCGCTGAGCTCGACGAGCACGACGACCTACACCGCGACGACGGACGCAAATGGCGTCGCGTTCGCTGATGTCACGTCCGCGAAGAGTGGCGCGCAGACCGTGACCGCAGCGGCGGACGCGGCGACCGGCTCCGGCACGATCACCTACTCGGCGCCGGCAGCAACGGCGGCGTACTCGATCGCGCTAGCGCCGACCAACCCGACAGTTGCGCCGGGTGGCAGCCAGAAGTTCACCGCCACGGTGACCGACAAGTTCGGCAACCCGGTCTCGGGTGTGTCGGTGAACTTCACGCAGAGCGGTCCCGGTTCGATCAGCGGCGCCTCCTCGGCGACGGTGACCACCGGCCCGGACGGCACTGCTGCAGTGACGGTTACCACCCAGTCGACGGACACGGGCGCCGGCTCGGTGACCGCGACCATCGGCACGGCTGGGACGCAGTGCAACAGCGCCCCGACCGGTACGCCGCCGAGCGCCTGCACGGCCAACGCGACGTACAGCGTGGCGGCGACCATCGCGCCCAGCTCACTGACGCTCTCGTCGGTGACCAAGCTGAAGGTGCAGCATCACCTGGTGATCACCGCGACAGCCACCAACTCGGACGACACGCGGGCCGCCAACCAGGTGGTCCGGGTGTACCTCACCGGTGCGAACACGGCCGCGGCTGCCGGGACGACCGACTCGAACGGCGTGGCGCACATCCGGTTCCTGGTGACCCACCACGGGACGGATCACGTCGCGGCCTTCGTCGACACGAACCGCGACCAGATCCGTGAGGCGAACGAGCCGCGGGCGTTCCGGACAGTGCGAGTCCAGGGCATCGAGCACCCGAGCATCTCGCTCAGCTCGCACCACGGGCGGGTCACCGTCCACGTGACGACCCACCCGAAGGCCTACCAGGCCGAGGTGCGGTACTACGTGCAGCGGCACGGTCACTGGCACCTGATCGGCCACAACCGGACCGCAGGGATCACCGGCAAGGGCAAGGCGCACCACTCCTTCTCCGAGCCGCGCGGGTCGCATCGCACCTTCCGGGTGAAGGTGAGCGAGACGTCGACCAGCACCGCTGGTACCTCGCCGGAGGGGTCGATCCACGTCAAGTAAGAGCACCACTGCAAGTACGTCGGAGGCCGGTCCCGTTCAGGGGCCGGCCTCCGACGTCGTCCGGAATCTTCCCAGCTGGCGCAGAATGGTGACGAATCGGACGACGACCGCGCGCGCCTTTCGGCGTTCTCATCCACGGGACCTGATTTGGGACGGAAGCGGGATCTGGACGCGATGTGGGCGGCAGGAGGGCCATCGAGCTCGCCGGGAGGCGGTTTCGACGCGCCCGCCGATTGTCCCCAGGTTCGCTGCGGGCGCCTAGCCGCGCCCCTATGATGACCCCCAACCCCAGCCACGGGGGCCGGGCTAAGGCTCCGGCGCGAAGCGATGCGGAGCCGACGACGTGAAGGCTTGCCGGGAGGAGCACCACAGGATGCAGACCAACCTCGCGATGCGGCGGTTGAGCGGGGTGGCGCTCGTCGCCGTAGCCGCGCTCGGCATGGGCACCGTGCTCGCCGTCCCGGCGGCCGCGACCGCGACGTCGCTGTCTGCGGCACCCGTCCAGCCGCGTTACCCGGTGAGCGCCCAGGCCACGATCAGCGTCACGGCGACCGGGGGCGTGGGGGACGCGCTCACGGGATCGGTGATCTCCGGCAACGACGTGGGGGCGCCGGTCAACTGTGGCACCGTGCAAGCCAACGGGACCGCGAGCTGTACGTTCTCCAACCTCGGGTCGGCTGGGGTCGACCAGGTCAGGATCCAGGACGCCACCCCTCCGGGACCGACGGTGTCGGCCACCACTTCTGTGGGCTTCGAGACCATCACCGCGGTACCCGACCAGAACGTCGGAACGGCGCTCAACCCGGTGTACCTGTACGGCACGGGCGAGTCCGCGACGATCGCGGTCACCGTCAGCGGAGCATCCAACACCCCGAGCCTCAAGGGTGTCGTGCTCCCCGGCAGCCCTGACGCCAACACCACCCTCTCCTGCACCCAGTCGCCGGTGCAGGCCGCCTCCTGGACCTGCACGCTGGCCAACCACGGCACCGCCGGCGCGGACCAGGTGGTGATCTTCGACGACGACAACCCGAACGGGCTGAACGGCCAGGCCGACTCGAGCGAGGCTCAGGTCGCTCTGACCGTCAACTTCGAGCAGATCACCGGCGCTGCCGAGCTGGCCCGGGACGGCACGCCGAACGGAACCATCGACGTCACGGTGACCGGCATCCCGAACGTCGGCGGCGTCCCGCGTACCCCGAATCTCAAGGAGGTCGTCCGCGGCGGCCAGTTCACGACTGCAGGCAGCTGCGCGGCGGGCCCCGGCCCGACCAACGGCCGCTACAGCACGACCTGCACGGTGAGCAACGGCGGGCGCAGCGACTCTGCGGTCATCCAGATCTACGACGACCTCGACGGCAATGCTTCTCCTGGCGCGGGCGAACCCACCACCAACGTCACCCTCAGCTTCGAAACGATCACCGTCACCGACCCCGGCGCGCCGCACGCGCCGAACAGCACGGCAACCTTCGACGTCACAGTGACGGGCGTACCGGCCGGTTCCAGCCCGTCGATCGACTACCTGATCAACGCGGGCAGCACCGACACGGCGACGCCCGCCGGCCAGGCGGTGCTCTGCAACGGCGCGGGCGCGAGCTGGACCTGCCAGCTTCCCAACACCCACCAGACGGCAACCGGCACTGCCGTGGACAACCTCACGGTGTTTGACGACGCGAACAACAACCGCACGCTCGACACCACTCCGGCGCCGGAGGCGAGCACAACCGCGACGATCACCTTCGGCAGCGCCGTCACCGCGACACCCGCGTCGGCGACGTATCCGGTGTTCGATCGCAACAACTCGGGAAGCGGGCTTGCGACGATCCAGGCCTCAGTGGTCGCCGGCGTCAACACCGTGCCGCACCTGCGGTGGACAGTGACCAACGGCCCGGACGCGGACGCCGCCCACACCTCACAGAACTGCGTTCCGTTGAACGGTGGCACCACAGACTGGACCTGCAACTTCACCAATGGCGGAACCGCGGGTCTCGACACCGTCGTCGTCTACAACGACCTGAACTTCGCGCAGTTCGGGAACGGTGAGACGGCCGCGCAGGCCGCATTCGTGGCGACCGACCCGAACGATGTCGTGAAGGCGGACTTCCAGGCACCCCAGACGGTCACCCTCACCCCGACGCTGGCGCCAAACCAGCACCAGGCCGCGATCGCCACCGGTGGGTGCCAGGTGTACACCGTCGACGTGGCGCCGGGCCTGAGGTATCCGGTGTCGATCAGCGCCTCGGAGGGACTACCGGCGGGCAGCAGCTCCAACCCGTTCGGATCGAGTGCGCCGCCGGCCGCGTTGTCGACCTGCAGCGTCCCCAACGGATCGGATGTGACGACGACCAGCAACACGGTCACCTCGAGCGGCGGCACCATCCCGATCCTGTCGACGCCTACCTATACCAACACCATGGTTCTCTCGAGCTTCACCGGGCAGGATCCTGCCCATCCTGGCCGAGTGATCTTCGGCCTGTCCTCGAGCCAGACCGGCACCGTGACCGTGTCGGCGCGCACGTCCAACGCGACGGCGGCGAACAATGCGTCGAGCCCCGCGCAGTCCATGTCCGTTGTGGCGGGTGGCCAGAGCGCGGTGAAGTCCCTGACGGCGACGCCGGCGAGCCAGACCGGAGTGGCCAACGGCAGCCTGGCCTACACCGTGTTGGCCCAGGACGCGAACGGCACACCGCTCAACGGCGTGACGATCGACTACGTCATCAACGCGGGGGACCCCGACGCGACGACGGCCGCGGTCGCGTGCGCTGTCGCCGACCAGTTCGGTAACGCGAAGTGCACGGTCAAGAACAGCGGTAAGACCGGCCTGGACCACATCACGTTCTTCGCCCCCCAGGCAACAGGCGAGACAGCGCCGACCGCTTCCGACCCGCAGACCGCCGCGACGGGCACCTTCCAGGCCGCGCCTCCGGCTGGTAGCACGATGTCGCTCACCTGCCCAGACGAGTTGTTGACCGACGCGAACCAGCTGGTGCCCAACTGCACGGTCACGACCGGCTCCGGCGGGACGCAGCAGATCATCTTCGTTGCGCACATCTCAGGGCCGAGCGGTGAGGCTGTCGCCAACATCCCGGTGCAGTTCACTCTGGTGAACGCACCCACCGGCGTAACGGGTAGCACTGCCCAGGTCTCGACCAACGCGAAGGGCAATGCGCTGTTCGTGGTGTCGGCCGCGAATCCCAGCGCCGGCGAGAAGATCACCGTGCAGTCGGTCGTCGGCGATCCGTCCCACGGCGGGCTCGGTCCGGACACCGCCGTTGCGACGTTCCAAGCGCCGCATCCTTCGGTGGTCAGCCTCACACCGCACTCGCAGAAGGTCCGCCCGGGCGGACTGGTCACCCTGGCCGCGCACGTGACGGACCAGTTCGGTGTGGGTATCGCGGGCCAGTCTCTCAGCTATGCCGTGAGCGGTCGTAACAACGGCTCGGGTACTGCTGTCACCGGGTCGGGTGGGTCGGCGACGATTAGCTACGTCGACAGCGGCTCGAGCGGCAGCGACACGATCAGCGTGCTCGACGTCAGTGCCGACGCGCCCTCGACCGGCAACCCGGCATCCGCCGTCGTCACCTTTGGTTCCGGTGGAGGCTGCAGCGTCAACTGTGGCGGCGGCGGTGCAAAGGAGCACCCGTCGATGTCTGTGCACCAGTCATCCGCCCGGGGTGACCAGTCGAAGCTCAAGCTGATCGTCACCAGTCACCCGCGGCTGGTCGGCGCGAAGGTGACCTTCTACCAGATCAGCAAGAACGGCACCCGCCACAAGATCGGCAACGGCACCACGGGCACCAAGGGCAAGGTCACCGGCACGCTGAAGGCGGCCAGCGGCCTGCACCTGCGGTTCCAGGCGAAGGTCAAGGGCCGGGCGGGAGTCCGGACCGGCTACAGCAACGTCGTCAAGGTGCACGTGCACTAAGCGCTTCACGCCAGCGTCGTCGGCCGGTCTCGCGGAATCTCGCGGTCCGGCCGGCGCGTTTTGCGGGCTGAACAGCCGAAATCAGTGCTGCGGCGCGAGGTGGCCGGATCGTCCGCGATAATGGTGGAGTGACGGCCCTGCGGGGTCCGCAGATGAGCTGACAAGCGAAGGAGCACGCGCATGGCTGCCATGAAGCCGCGGACGGGCGATGGTCCGCTCGAGGTGACCAAGGAGGGACGCGACATCCTGATGCGCGTGCCCCTCGAGGGTGGTGGCCGTCTGGTCGTCGCGATGACCCCTGACGAGGCGACCGCGCTTGGAGAAGCCCTCAAAGCCGCGGTCTCCTAGCCCGCGCACCTGGTGAGCGGCGCCCCGTCCATCACCGCGGCCCGCGGCCCGCTCCTCGGAGCCGGCGCCGCGCTCGCGGTCCCTACCCGTCCGCGCCAGCGTGGCCTGCCGGACGTCGGCGTCGGCGCCGGCGTGCTCGGCGCCCTCGGCGTCGACGCCGCGGCGTACCTGAAGGCGGACAAGGCCAGTGGCAAGGCCGGGGAGGTCGTGGCGATCCCGGTCCGCCGCGACGGCGTCGACGTGGTCCTGCTGGCCGGGATCGGTGACGGCTCACCCGCCGACCTGCGCAAGGCAGCCGCGGCCGTGGCCCGCCGCGCCAAGGCATCCCGCTCGCTTGCCACCACGCTCGCGGCAGACCAGGCGCCCGACGGCGTTCGTGCGGTCGCCGAGGGCATCGGGCTGGCCGGCTACGCGTTCTCGGTGTCCCCGGAGGCGAAGCCGCCGACGCTGCGCCGGGTGAAGCTCATCCTCGACGACCCGGCCCAGGCACGCGCAGCGCTGCGACAGGCGGGCGCAGTGGTGGCTGCGGTTCATCTCGCGCGTGACCTCGCGAACACGCCGTCATTGGAGAAGTCCCCGGACTGGCTGGCCAACCGCGCCCAGGAGCTGTGCGAGGCCGCCGGAGTCGCAGTCCGCATCAGGGACGAGGTCCAGCTCGCCGCCGAGGGATTCGGCGGCGTGGTCGGCGTCGGCCAGGGATCGTCGCGCCCACCGCGCCTCCTCGAAGCCAGCTGGTCGCCGGACGAGGCGCAGCGACACGTCGTACTCGTCGGGAAGGGCATCACGTTCGACAGCGGCGGGTTGTCCATCAAGCCGCCCGACGGCATGCCCAGCATGAAGACCGACATGGCGGGCGGCGCCGCGGTCATCGCGACGATGACCGCGCTCGCGGCGCTCGACGTCCGCACCAAGGTCACCGCGCTCGTCCCGATGGCCGAGAACATGCCCGGAGCGGCGTCGATCCGGCCGGGCGACGTGCTGCGCCACTACGGCGGGCGTACCAGCGAGGTCCTCAACACCGACGCCGAAGGCCGGCTCGTCCTCGCCGACGCGCTCGCGTACGCCGTCGCCGAGCTCGCTCCCGATGCGATCGTGGACATCGCCACCCTCACCGGCGCGGCGTACCTCGGCCTCGGCAAGCGCCACGCCGCGTTCTACGCCACCACCGACGACCTGCGCGACGAGCTGGTGGCTGCCGCCGCGGAGGCGGGCGAGCGGGTGTGGCCGATGCCGCTCGTCGAGGACTACCGCGACAGCCTCGACTCGAGCATCGCCGACCTGCGCAACATCGGTGATCCGAGCAAGCACTACAGCGGCGGCTCGATCTCGGCGGCGCTGTTCCTGCGCGAGTTCGTCGGACGCGTCCCGTGGGCGCATCTCGACGTCGCCGGACCGGCGCGCGCCGACGCCGACGAGGACGAGGTGAGCAAGGGGGCGACCGGGTTCGGCGTCAGGACCTTCCTGCGCTGGCTCGAGGCCGCTTAGATCACGTCTTTCCGCTCTTGCCCGAGGACTTCTTCGTGGCCGCCTTCTGCTTGGCCTGGCGCACGGTGTTCTCGACGTTCGTCTGGTCGAGCTTCACCGCGGTGGACCGGTAGGTCACGACCAGGTCCGTGCCCTGGTAGGTGTTGCTCGCGACGCCCCGCATCAGGGGCAAGGTGCGCTGGATCAGATGGTTGGCACGGGGAGTGACGCCGTGGAACGTCTCGGAGTGCACCGCCGGCGCTGTGAGGGCGGGCGCCGCACCGCCTGAGGACGAGCTGGAGCAGCCGGTCGCGATCAGGCAGGCGGTTGCTGCCGCAACTGCGCAGCGGGACAGGAGAGCGCGATCGAGGTGCATGACGTCCTTTCGTCTTACCGGCATCGCCGCCCAGTAAACCGTGGGCGGCACGGTGACCTGACAAGATGCTCTCGTGGCGGCGCGCGGGGTGCTCGGGATGGTCCTCGCCGGCGGCGAGGGCAGGCGGCTGTGGCCGCTCACGGCGGACCGGGCGAAGCCCGCCGTGCCGTTCGGCGGAATCTACCGGCTGATCGACTTCGTGCTGTCCAACCTGGTCAACGCCGACCTGCTGCGCATCGTCGTACTCACGCAGTACAAGTCCCACTCGCTGAACCGCCACATCTCGATGAACTGGCGGATGTCGACGGTGCTGGGGAACTACGTCACTCCGGTGCCCGCGCAGCAGCGCCTCGGTCCGCGGTGGTTCGCCGGGTCCGCCGACGCGATCTACCAGTCGCTGAACCTCGTGTACGACGAGCAGCCCAAGTACGTCGTCGTGTTCGGCGCCGACCACGTCTACCGGATGGACGCGCGCCAGATGCTGGACGCGCACATCGCGTCGGGTGCGGGGGTCACGGTCGCGGGGCTGCGGGTGCCGCGGGAGCAGGCCAAGGCCTTCGGGGTGATCCAGAGCAGCGACGGGCGCAAGGTCGACGGCTTCCTCGAGAAGCCGTCGGACCCGCCGGGGCTGCCCGACGCGCCCGACATGATCCTCGCGTCGATGGGCAACTACGTCTTCGACGCGCGGCTGCTCGTCGACGCGGTGAAGCGCGACGCGTTCGACGACCGGTCCAGCCACGACCTCGGCGGCAACGTGATCCCCGCGCTGGTCGAGGCCGGCGAGGTCGGGATCTACGACTTCGCGTCGAACATCATTCCCGGCGCGACCGAGCGCGACGCCGGCTACTGGCGTGACGTCGGAAGCATCGACGCCTACCACGACGCGCACATGGACCTGGTCTCCGCGCGACCGGCGTTCAACCTCTGGAACGACCAGTGGCCGATCCTCACCGCGACCCCGCCGTTGCCGCCGGCGAAGTTCGTGTACGACGAGCCGGGCCGCATCGGCAGCGCGATCGAGTCGCTCGTGTCGCCAGGCTGTGTCGTGTCCGGTGCGCGGGTGCGGCGCTCCGTGCTGTCACCGAAGGTCGACATCCACAGCGGGTCCGTGGTCGACGAGTCCATCCTGCTCGACGGGGTCGACGTCGGCCGCGGCGCGGTGCTGCGCCGCGCGATCATCGACAAGGGCGTCGCGGTGCCGCCGGGCGTGGAGGTCGGGGTCAATCGCGCCGCCGACCGAGCCCGCGGCTTCTACGTGAGTGACAGCGGAATCGTCGTTGTCGGCAAAGGCCAGGTCATCCCCGCCGCGTGAGCCGCCGGTGAAGCAATGTGGCATTGCCCACCCGAATCGCCCGTCAGCCGCCCGATCCGCTGCGGCAATGGCCCATCGCTCTACCCAGCGCCGGGGGAGTCCGGCGCGTGAGCTTCTGAGCCTGCCGCGGCACCGTCACCGCGCAGTACGGCGGCGAGCAGGCCGTCGCCGTTCGGAACGAGCAGCGGGACCAGCCGCTCGTCGTCGCGCACCCGCTTGAGCAGGTCGCGGACCGCGACCGTCGAGGCGTCGCGGTTACCGAGGTCGGCGACCCGGCCGTGCCACAGAGCGTTGTCGAACGCGAGGATGCCGCCGGGGCGCAGCAGCCGGATCGCCTCGTCGAGGTACCCGACGTACTCCTCCTTGCTCGCGTCGCCGAAGACCATGTCGTAGGCGCCGTCGGTGAGCCGCGGCAGCACGTCGAGCGCGTTGCCGGCGATGAGCCGGAACCGGGACAGCGGGAAGCCGGCCGCGAGGAACGTCTGCTTCGCGACGCGCTGGTGCTCGGCCTCGAGATCGATCGACGTGAGGAGCCCGTCCGGAGCCATGCCGCGCAGCAGCCAGGTGCCGGACACCCCCGCGCCGGTTCCGATCTCCACGATCGAGCGCGCATTGATGCTGGCGGCGAGGAAGCGCAGCATGGCGCCGCCGCCCGCGCCGATCGGTACCGCGCCGAGATCGGTGCCCTTCGGGCGGGCCTGTGTGGCCGGCGCGTCCTCCTCGAGCCACTGCTCGGCGTACTGCCAGTTGGCAAGCGCGATATCGGCCTCGCTGCGCTCGGTCACGGCGTCAGCGTAACGAGCCGGAGCGCTACGGGGACAATGGATGCATGTCCGACCAGGAGAGCTGGCCACCCCCGCCCCCGCCCGCTCCAACGCCTCCGGCGCCACCCGCCTATCCGGTGCCGCCGGCGACGCCCTACGCGACGCCAGGAACGCCGCAGTGGTGGGCGCCGACTCCACCGGCTCCGAAGCCTCCGGTAGCGGGGGTGTCCTGGGTGGTCGCCGCGATGATGGCGCTGCTGTGCGCCGTACTCGGTGGCGCGGTCGGCGGCCTCATCGTCCGCAACCACGACGGCAGCGGCGCGGGGAAGGTCACAGCGGTCACGATCGGGGCCACCGCCGAGCCTTCGGGCGACGCGGCCCGGAGCGGCAACTCCGTCGCAGCGGTGGCCAGCCGGATCCTGCCGAGCGTCGTGTCGATCCAGGTGAAGGTGGGCAGCGGCGGCGACACCGGGTCCGGCATCGTGCTCAGCAGCTCCGGCTACGTCATGACCAACAACCATGTGATCGCCGCCGCACGGCAGGGCGGCCAGCTCTCCGTGATCCTCCCGGACAAGTCGCGCGTGCACGCGAGCGTGGTCGGCGAGCCCGACACCGTCGACGACATCGCGGTGATCAAGCTCGCCGGCGTGAGCGGTCTGATCCCCGCCGCGCTGGGGAACTCCGACGACCTCGCGGTCGGCGACACGGTTGTCGCCGTCGGCTCGCCGCTGGGACTTGCCGGAACCGTCACGAGTGGGATCGTCTCCGCGCTCAACCGGCCGGTTGAAGCCGGCGGCTCGCCGGGCGTGGCCGACGACGTGATCGACGCGATCCAGACCGACGCCGCGATCAACCCCGGGAACTCCGGCGGCCCGCTGGTCGACGACCAAGGCCGGGTCGTCGGGGTGAACTCGGCGATCGCGTCGCTGTCGACGGCGTCGATCGCCTCCTCGCAGTCGGGCAGCATCGGTCTTGGCTTCGCGATTCCCGTCAACGAGGCGAAGCGGATCGCGGAGCAGATCATCACCAGGGGCTTCGCCACCCACGCGATCATCGGGGTCCGGCTCGACGGCTCCTACACGGGCGAGGGCGCAAAGGTCAGCTCAGGCGTGGCAGACCCGGTGACCCCGGGTGGGCCGGCCGCCAAGGCCGGCATCAAGGCGGGCGACGTGATCGTGGCGGTGAACGGCGAGCGCATCACGACAGCGGACGAGCTGATCGTCGCGATCCGCCGTCGCGTACCTGGGTCGACGATCGAGCTGACGTACCTGCGCAACGGCCAGCGGGCGACGGTCAGCGTCGTGCTGGGCTCGCAACGCAGCAGCTAGCGCGGGCGTAACCTGGCCTGAGCGAGCCGGCGCAGCCGGCACCTTTGTTGGGCGGCGGGGAGGTGGACGTGCTCGGGAACCTCGGTTGGGAAGAGGTTCTCCTGCTTGCCGTCCTCGGGCTGATCATCTTCGGGCCGAACCGGCTACCCAAGGCGGCCGCCGATGCGGCGAAGATGCTGCGTGAGCTCCGCGCGATGGCGCGGGGCGCCGCGAGCGACCTCAAAGCCGAGCTCGGGCCGGAGCTCGCTGAACTCGACCTGCGCGGGCTGCACCCGCGGCGCTTCGTCGAGGACGCGCTGTTCGGCGACGACGAGCCCGCGGCGCCGCAGCAGCGGCGGGCGACGGTCGCGCTCGAGCCGGGCGAGCGGCCGCCGTACGACGCCGACGCCACCTGAGCGTCCACTCCCTGCGAGCGGCTCGCACGTGACTCGCATGTGACATAGGGGCTGTGATTCACGACACGGGTGTCACATCGGGGCAGTGAATCGCGACTCGTATGTGACATAGGTGCACCCGGCACGACCCCTATGTCACATGCGATCAGACGGGGGTGAGGGTGAGCGGGCGCCCGGCGAGGCCGCGGGCTCGGCCCGCGAGGGTCGCGGCGATCGCCGCGAACGCCTTCGCCGCCGTTGACTCCGGGTGGCTGACCACGACCGGCGTGCCGGCGTCACCGCCTTCCCGGACACTCGGCTCGATCGGCACCGACCCGAGCAGCGGCACGGTCGTGCCGGTCAGCGCGCTCAGCCGGTCCGCGACCGCCTGACCACCGCCTGAGCCGAAGACCTCGACCAGCTCGTCGCAGTGCGGGCAGGCAAAGCCGGCCATGTTCTCGATGACACCGGCGAGCCGCTGCCGGGTCTGCGTCGCCACAGCGCCCGCACGTTCAGCGACCTCGCGGGCCGCGAGCTGCGGCGTCGTGACGACGACCACCTCGGAGCCCGGCAGCAGCTGCGCGGTGGAGATGGCGATGTCGCCGGTGCCCGGCGGCAGGTCGAGCAGCAGTACGTCGAGATCGCCCCAGAACACATCCGCGAGCAGCTGCTCGAGAGCGCGGTGCAGCATCGGGCCGCGCCAGGCGATCGGGCGGTTGCCTTCGACGAACATCCCGGGAGAGACGACGCGTACGCCGTGCGCCACCGGCGGCACGATCATGCCGTCGACGATCGCGGGAGGTGTCTCGACGCCGAGCATCCTCGGCATCGAGTGGCCGTAGACGTCGGCGTCGACGATCCCGACCGAGAACCCCTGCTGCGCCATGGCGACGGCGAGGTTCGCGGTCGTGGAGGACTTGCCGACGCCGCCCTTGCCGCTCGCGATCGCAAACACCCGGGTGAGCGAACCGGCCTGAGCGAAGCTGATCTCGCGCTGCGGGCGGCCGCCCTGCAGCTTGCTGCGCAACTCCTGCTTCTGCTCGTCGCTCATGACGTCGAGGGCGACCTTGACGCTGGTCACCCCCGCGACGGTGTTGACCGCGTTGGTCACGTCCGTGGTGATGCGGTCGCGCAGCGGGCAGCCGGCCGTCGTCAGCAGGATCTTGACCTCGACGGAGCCGTCGATCGCGACCGCGACGTCGTCGACCATCCCGAGATCGGTGATCGGGCGGTGGATCTCGGGATCTTTGACCGTCGCCAGCGCTGCTGTGATGGCCTCGACGGTCGGCAGGGTCTCGCTCATGACCCAACCAGGCTACGTCCTTCCCACGAAGTCGCCCGCTTCGCTCACGACTCCGCGGGTGGCTCGGAAGCAGGGAAACTACGAATCCGTCGCTTGCTCGGTCTTGTCAGGTGCAAGCTCCTCGAGCAGGCGCTGCAGCTCGCCGCGGATGTAGTCCCGCGTCGCGACCTCGCCGAGGGACACCCGGATCGCGGCAACCTCTCGCGCGAGGTACTCGGTGTCCGCCACCGCGCGCTCGGCGAGCGCGCGGTCCTGCTCGTACTGCACCCGGTCCCGGTCGGCCTGCCGGTTCTGTGCGAGGAGGATCAGCGGCGCCGCGTACGACGCCTGCAGCGACAGCAGCAGCGTGAGCAGGGTGAAGTTCTTCGCGCGCGGGTCGAACCGCCAGCCGTGCGGCGCGACGACGTTCCACAGCAACCAGACGGCGATGAAGAACGTCATGTAGCCGATGAAGCGCCAGGTGCCGAGGAAGCGGGCTACCCGCTCTGACAGCCGCCCGAGCGACTCCGGGTTGTACTGCGGCAGGGCGATGACCCGGCGGGTGTCCTGCGGCTGGTCGAGCCGCAACGCCCTGCCGCGCTCACGCGCCACGAGGCGCTCCGGCTTCGCTGCCCGGCCGCTCCCGCCAGTCCTCGGGGAGCAGGTGGTCGAGCACGTCGTCGACCGTCACCGCGCCGAGCAGATGGTCGGCGTCATCGACGATCGGGACCGCGATCAGGTTGTACGTCGCGAGGTACGCCGTGACCTCTTCCAACGGGCAGTCGGGGCCGAGCGGGTCGACCTGCGTGTCCACCACGCCTGAGACGAGGGTGGACGGCGGCTCGCGCAGCAGCCGCTGGATGTGCGCGATGCCGAGGTACTTGCCGGTCGGGGTGTCGGTCGGTGGCCGGCACACGTAGACCTGGGCCGCGAGCGCAGGGCTGAGCTCCGGATCGCGGACCCGGGCGAGCGCCTCGGCAACGGTGGCGTCCGGTGGCAGGATCACCGGCTCGCTGGTCATCATTCCGCCGGCCGAGGTGTCCGCGTAGTTGAGCAGCCGCCGTACCGGGTCGGCCTCCTCCGGGTCCATGAGGCCGAGCAGTCGCTCTGCCTCGTCGGAGGGCAGGTCACCGAGGAGGTCGGCCGCGTCGTCGGGGTTCATCGCCTCGAGGATGTCGGCGGCACGCTCGCCCTCGAGCTTGGCGAGGATCTCGACCTGGTCGTCCTCCGGGAGCTCTTCGAGGACGTCCGCGAGCCGCTCGTCGTCGAGTGCCGCGACGACCTCTGAGCGACGCTTCTCCGACAGCTCGTGCAGGACGTGCGCGAGGTCCGGCGCGGACAGCTGGTCGAAGGCGGCGAGCAGGTTGGCGGCGCCCTGGTTCTCCTCCGGCACCGAGAAGCCGGTGACGGCATCCCAGTCGACGGTGCGGAGCGGGCCGCGCCGGCGAAAGCCGGAACCCGGGGACCGCACCGCGACCCGGCTGATGAACCAGTCGCGGGTGCGGCTCTGCTCCATGGCGACGTCGACGACGGTCACCAGGCTGCCGTCCTCGACGAGGGTGACCTTGCGGTCGAGCAGCTCGGTCAGCGCGAGCGTCTCGCCGGGGCGCCGCTCGAAGCGGCGCAGGTTGATCCGGCCCCGGACGACGACCGCGTCGGCGTCGATGCTGGTGACCTGTCCGATCGGGACGAATACGCGGCGCCGAGGCTGGACCTCGACGATGAGGCCGAGCACGCGGGGCTGGGCGCCGGCACCGCGCAGCGCGACGACGGCGTCGCGCACCCGCCCGACCTGGTCCGCTTGCGGATCCAGCACGGTCAGGTCGGCGAGGCGCGCGAGGAAGACCCGCGTCGTCGTGCCCGTCGCCATGATCCGGAGGTTACCGCCGCGAACCGGTCCGGTCGGGGACGTCGAGCGGTACGGCGGGCGGGCTAGGGTCCCCGCCATGACGGTGATGGATCGGTTCTCCCTCGACGGCAAGGTCGCCATCGTCACGGGCGCGTCGTCAGGGTTGGGAGTCGCGTTCGCCAAGGCGCTCGCCGAGGCCGGCGCCGACCTGGCCCTCGGGGCGCGCCGCGTGGACAAGCTCGAGGCAACCCGTGCGATGGTCGCCTCGCTTGGACGCCGGGCGATCGCCGTCGCGACGGACGTGGCGAAACCGCAGGACTGCGACGCATTGGTCGGCGCGGCGGTCGAGGAGTTCGGCGGTGTCGACATCCTGGTGAACAACGCCGGCATCGGTACGGCGGTGCCCGCGACGAAGGAGACGCCCGAGGAGTTCGGCGCGGTCATCGACGTCAACCTCAACGGCTGCTACTGGATGGCGCAGGCGTTCGGGCGGGCCGCCACCCGCGGCGGGTCGATCGTCAACATCAGCAGTGTGCTCGGCCTCACCACGGCCGGGCTGCCGCAGGCGGCGTACTCCGCATCGAAAGCCGGACTGATCGGCCTGACCCGCGACCTCGCGCAGCAGTGGAGCGTGCGCAAGGGGATCCGGGTCAACTGCATCGCGCCCGGCTTCTTCAAGTCCGAGATGAGCGACCAGTACAAGCCCGGCTACATCGAGTCGGTCATGTCGCGCGTCGTCATGGGCCGCATGGGTGACCCTGAGGAGCTCGCCGCGACGCTCGTGTGGCTGGTGTCCGACGCCGGCGGCTACGTGACCGGCCAGACGCTCGCGGTCGACGGCGGAGTCACGATCACCTGAGCCGGCGAAGGCTTACCCTGCCGCCATGACTGATCCTGATCCGATCGAACGGCTCGAGACCGTCGTACGTCATGGCGTACGACGCCTTGACCTGTCCGGCTTCCGCAGCTTCATCCTGCGCGGCAACGTCGTCGACCTCGCCGTCGGCATCGTCATCGGCGCCGCCTTCACGGCGGTCGTGCAGTCCCTCGTGAAGGACTTCATCACGCCGCTGGTCAGCATCCCGCTGGGCAAGGCGTCGGACTTCGCCACCCGCCACTGGAGCGTCGGTGGCGCGAACTTCATCTACGGCGACTTCCTCAACTCCGTGCTGTCGTTCATCCTCGTCGGCCTCGTCGTCTACTACTTCGTGGTGCGCCCCGTGAACCACCTCATGGAGCGCTTCAAGCCGAGCGCGGAGCCGGCGACGCCGACGAAGATCTGTCCGGAGTGCAAGAGCTCGATCCCCGACGCGGCGACTCGGTGCGCGTTCTGCACGGTTCAGCTGCCGGCGACCGCGGCGTCGTAGTCACGCGTCCTCGGTAAGGACGCCCATCCGGCGCAAGGCCTCGAGCAGGCCGGGCGAGAGCTCGACGCTGCTCAGCTCACCGACCGCGAACCAGCCGACGTCGTCGGCGTCGTCGCCGGCGCGCAGCTTCCCGCCGGTGACGGTGCCGGCGAAGTCGTGGACCAGGTAGCCCAGCACCGGCACGGTCGCGAGGAGCTCGCCGATCCCTACCTCGAGACCGGTCTCCTCGCGCGCTTCGCGCGCGGCCGCCGCGGCGGGGGTCTCGCCGGGCTCCAGCCGGCCGCCGGGCAGGGTCCAGGTGCCCTTCGCCGGCGGGTTGCCCCGGCGTACCAGCAACAGCCGGCCCTCGCCGTCACGGACCACCACACCGGCACAAATGGCGGGTTCGTCGGATTCGTCCGGGGGCCCAGGGGAAATCACGTATTGACTCTGTCCCATCTTGGTGAGGACTGTTCAAGGGTGCACGCCCTTCCCACGTGCCCGCGGTGCGGCGGCCAGCTCCGCGAGCCGGGCCTCTGGTCCAGCGCGTGGCGGTGCCCGCAGCACGGGTCGGTCGCGCCGTACACCGTCCTCACCCACACCGGGCCGGAGGCGGTGGCGCACATCGTGCACCTTGTGGGCGTCCCGCTGTGGTTCGCGCGCGGCCTGCCGCCGGGTTGGGTGTGCAGCGGCTTCGCCTATGCCGGGGACGAGCGGAGCGGTGCCCGCGCCACCGTGACCGCGATGTCGGGATCGAGCCCCCTTGGCGGACCGGCCGACCTGTTCGTGATCGCCGAGGAGCCCGGCGTCGGTCTCGGGGCGCGCTACGCCGGGCTGCCCGCGGCGGATCCGGGCGCGGGCTTCGACAGCGGTGCCGCCGACGCCAAGGTCATCGCCGCCGGACACCCGACCGCACTGTGGAGCCTGCCGGCCGCGAGTGACCGCGCCGTGTTCGTCGGCGAGGCGAAGGGGCTCTGGCTCTGGGCGCTCGTCTGGCCGGAGACGGCCGGCGTCCTGATGTACGACGGGATCGTGCTCACGGACCTGCGCGACGCCGAGGGTGAGCCCGACATCGACTACGGCACCGTCTCCCCGAGACTGTCGGAGGTTCCGGCGACACTGGATTAGTGGCGCAGGTCCCGTTGGCCGACGAGCAGGGCGAGCTCGACGTCGTCGTACCGCCACGCCTGTTCAGTGCGACACCGTCGAAGCTGGACAGCTGGCTGGACTGTCCGCGTCGATACCGCTTCTCCTACGTCGACCGGCCCGCGCCCCCGAAGGGCCCGCCGTGGGCCCACAACTCCCTCGGCGCCGCCGTGCACACGGCCCTCGCGGCCTGGTGGCTGCTGCCGGTCGCGGACCGCACCGTCTCCGCGGCCCGGCGGCTGGTGCACGAGAAGTGGGTGACGCTCGGGTTCCGTGACGACCAGCAGGCCGACGACTGGCGCGAGCGTGCCGCCGACATGGTCGAGCGCTACGTCGCCGGCCTCGATCCGGCCGACGAGCCGCTCGGCGTCGAGCGCACCGTGGGCATGAAGACCCCGCGCCTCGCGCTGTCGGGCCGCATCGACCGGCTCGACCGGCGAGGCGACGAGCTCGTCGTCGTCGACTACAAGACCGGCCGTCATCTGCTGAGCACCGACGACGCCCGTGGCTCGCTCGCTCTCGCCATTTACGCCGCGGCCGCGGAGCGGACGCTTCGGTTGCGGTGCCGGCGGGTCGAGCTGCACCATCTGCCCACCGGTGACGTCGTGGTGTGGGAGCACACGGAGGAGTCGCTCGCCCGCCAGCTGGGACGGGCCGAGTCGATCGGAGTCGAGGCGGCCGACACCCACGCGGCGCTGGCCGCTGCCGGCGACCAGCCGGAGGCGCTCGAGGCGTTGTTTCCGACTCGGTCCGGCCCGCACTGCGGCTGGTGCGACTACCTCGACCACTGCCCAACCGGCAAGCAGGCCGCGACGCAGCGAGTGCGGTCGTGGGCGGGGCTCGCCCCGGAGATCGTCCCGACCGTCGACGACTGCGGCTGACTCAGCCGAGCGGCTCCCAGAACCCCTCGAGGGTGGCGGCCACCTGCTCGGGCACGTCGACGTTGGGGGAATGTCCCGCTCCGCGGAACTCGACGTATGGCGCCCCTAGGCGCAGCGCCATGTCTTTCTGCTCGGCCGGGGCCCACGCGTCGTCGGCCTCGCCGCACGCCACGAGCAGCGGCACGCCGGTCTTGGCCAGCTCGTCGGTGCGGTCCGGCGCGGTGGTCAGCGCCTCGCCCATCCCGAGCAGCGCGGCCGCGGGCGAGGAGAGGAACCGTCGCTCGACGAATGCCCGGACTTCGGGCGGCTGCGCGAGCGTGGCCGGCGTGCCGGCGGCCAGTGCGGCGGTGACCTCCCACACCTCGGGGACGCCGCCGCCCTCCAGCAGCATCGGCCGCATCGCAGCGACGAGATCCGCTCGGTGGCCGCCGAGCGCTGCCGGCCCGGAGCCGAGCAACGTCAGGGACTGCACGGGCGCGCCGGACAGCACCGCGGCGCGGCAGACCAGGCCGCCGAAGGAGTGCCCGACCAGGTGCAGCGGAGTTGCGGCGGCGGTGAGCAGGGCGGCGATGTCCGCCGCGAGCGCATCGATCGTGTACGCCGCGACGTCCTCCGGGCCACCGGAGTCGCACTGCCCCCGAAGGTCGACCGCCGTGGCCGGCCGACCGGCCGCCGCCAGCAGCGGCAGGAGGTGCCAGAAGTCCTCCTTGCTGCCCGTGTAGCCGGGCACGAGCAGGACCCCGCCGCGCTGCGGCGATCCCGCTGCCGGAGTCCCGACGAGCGCGGCCAGCGGGCCTGACGCCGCGTCGACCTGCGCGGGAGCGACGAGGGGGTCAGGCCGCAGATGCTTCGGCACGCTCATCGGCGCGGCAACCGTTCAGGCATCGCGGCAGGCTACCGGTAGCCTGAGGGCGCTTCGCGAAGGTTCGCGACCCCGAGCCACGGGCGGGATGCTGTGACGAACTGCCGCACGTACGCCGTCGCCAACCAGAAGGGCGGCGTCGCGAAGACGACCACCGTCGCTTCGGTCGCGGCCGCGCTCGCCGAGCTGTCGATGTCGGTGCTGGTGGTGGATCTCGACCCGCAGGCCTGCCTGACGTTCTCCCTCGGCCTCGATCCGGACAACCTCGAGCTGTCGATCCACGACGTGCTGCTCGGGCGCGTGTCGGCGCGGATGGCCGTCCTGGCCACCGGTGAAGGCCCCGACCTGCTGCCTGCCACGATCGATCTCGCCGGCTGCGAGGCGCACCTGCTGATGCGGACCGGTCGCGAGTACGTGCTGCGCGAAGCGCTCGACGAGATCCGATCGGACTACGACGTCGTGCTGCTCGACTGCGCACCGACGCTCGGAGTGCTGACGCTCAACGCCCTCACCGCGTCGGACGAGGTGATCGTGCCGCTGCAGTGCGAGACGCTTTCGCACCGCGGTGTCGGTCAGCTGCTCGACACCGTCCACGACGTGCAGCGCCTGACCAACCCGAACCTGAAGGTGCGGGGGGTGCTGCCAACGCTGTTCGATGCTCGCACGCTGCACGCCAAGGCCGTGCTCGCCGACATCTCGACGCGGTACGGCGTGGCGGTTCTGGAGCCGCCGATTCCGCGCTCGGTCCGGTTCGCCGAGGCGCCGGCCGCGGGCCGGACCATCATGCGCGCCGGCCGGCGGACGCCCGGAGCCGTCGCGTACCGGACCTTTGCGCGCAGTCTCGTCGGCCTGCCGGCGGAAGAACCCGCGCCCAGCACGATCGAGCTGCCCGACAACGACGAGCGGGTCGGGTCGGCGTTCGTGGAAGCCGTGCAGCAACTCGGGGGTGAGCAGCTGTGACCAGCTTCGACCGGGTACGGCCGCGCACCGGACCGCCGCCGCCTCCGAGCGGACCGGCGGCTGTGGACGCGGAAGGCAAGCGGGCGCTGTTCTCCTCCGCCGCCGATGTCGCGCAGCCCGGCGTCGGCTCGGCGCTGGTCGAGTGCTCGAGATGCGGTTCGCGGACGGTCCTCGGACCGCTGCGGGCGCTGCGGGCATCGATCCCGTCGCTGCACCTGGCGTTCCGGCTCGGGCACGGCGACGACGTGCACTCCATCGGGCTGGGGGACCGCGACTATCCGTCGTACATGCGCTGCCCGTCGTGCAACCGCCCCAGCTGGGTGCGGATCACCTGGCAGATCTAGAGCTTCGAGAGGAGCTCGTCGATCGGCAGGTCGCCGACCACCATGTCCGCGACGCCGGCGACCTCGCCGCACTCGACGCAACGCACGACCAGCGCCATCCAGTGCGCCGTGCCGCCGGTCTCGTTGATGCCGAACACCGCTTCCGCGATCGACTGACCGCAGCCCGGGCAGGCCCAAACCCCGGGGTAGGTCCAGTGCTCCGCGGAGTCCAGCAGGTCGTTGACGTGACCCCCGGCCAGGCAGCGCAGCCGCGCGACGCCTTCATTGACGTCGGCCTCGACGTAGAACCAGTTCGCCGGATCCGAGCCATGACTCGGATTCCGGCACAGCGCGACCTTCGTGCGCTTGACCGGTGGGCAGCCCTCAAGCTTCTTCACCCAGTCGACGACATCGTCGATGGTCTCGCTGGTCAGCCGCGGGCCGACGGATCGCAGCACGGTTGCTCCCCTTCGCGTGCCGTTTCGGTGAGGGATACGGCGCAGCCCCAGTTTGCCCTAGGACGTCGAGCCGCTCGACCCTCCTTGTGACCCAGCCGGGCCGGCTGCGCCGCTCGGGCGCCGCCGGCGTCGCCGCCGGCGCGGTGCGCCGTCACTCGCCCCGCCCTCGGCCGGTGCTGCGGTCCGCGGTCGCGGAGCCGCCGGCTCCGCTGCGCCCGCTTGCGGCACTGCGCCGCCACGAGTGCGCTTGCGCTGGCGCGTTGTGCCGCCCTCAGCGCTCCCGCTGCTGCGCCGCTCGCCGGACGCGGTGCTGCGCTCGCCGGACGCGGTGCTCCGCCGCTCGCCGGACGCGGTGCTGCGGGTGCCACCTGACGCCGACTTCCGCGGCGCGGGCGGCCGGCGGCGGCCGGTCTCGCCCAGGTCCTCCAGCTCCTCGGCCTCCAGGCCGGCCCGCGTCCGCGACGCGTTGGGAAGCCGGCCGGTCGCGTCGCGAGGGATGTCCAGCTCCTCGTAGAGCACGTCGGAGGTCGAGTACGTCTCCTCCGGCTCCGGGAACGGCAGGTCGAGGGCCTTGTTGATCATTCCCCAGCGGTAGCCGTCCTCCCAGTCGACGAAGGTGATCGCCGATCCGGTCTCGCCGGCCCGGCCGGTGCGGCCGATGCGATGGAGATAGGTCTTCTCGTCGTCCGGGCACTCGTAGTTGATGACGTGGGTGACGCCCTGTACGTCGATGCCGCGGGCTGCGACGTCGGTCGCGACCAGGATGTCGACCTTGCCGTTGCGGAACGCCCGCAGCGCGCGCTCTCGCGCGCCCTGCCCGAGGTCGCCGTGGACCGCGGCCGCAGCGAAGCCGCGGTCGGTGAGGTCGGCGGCGATGCGGTCGGCTGAGCGCTTCGTGCGCGTGAACACCATCGCCAGGCCACGGCCCTCCGCCTGCATGATCCGGGCCAGCACCTCGGGCTTGTCCAGGTGGTGGGCCCGGAAGACGAACTGGCTGGTGGTCGGAACCGTGGCGCTCTCATCCGCCGACTCCGCCCGCACGTGTGTCGGATGCTTGAGATAGCGGCGAGCCAGGGCGACGACCGGCCCCGGCATCGTCGCCGAGAACAGCATGGTCTGCCGAGCCTCCGGCAGCAGCGAGACGATCCGCTCGACATCGGGCAGGAAGCCGAGGTCCAGCATCTCGTCGGCCTCGTCGAGGACGAGCGACTTGACGGCGGACAGGTCCAGCGCCTTCTGGTTGGCGAGATCGAGCAGCCGTCCCGGCGTACCGACGACCACGTCGACGCCGCTGCGAAGCGCCTCGAGCTGAGGCTCGTAGGAGCGGCCGCCGTAGATCACGAGCACCCGCGTCCCGCGCGGGCCGCCCGCGAGGTCGATGTCCTTGGCCACCTGGCTCGCGAGCTCGCGGGTCGGCACGACGACCAGTGCCTGCGGCTTTCCGCTCGGGTCGCCCGGCGTCACGCGGTGCAGGACCGGGATCGTGAACGCCAGCGTCTTGCCGGTGCCGGTCCGGGCCTGACCGATCAGGTCGTGTCCTTTGATGGCGAGCGGAACGGCCAGCGCCTGGATCGGGAACGGCGCCGTGATGCCGTGGCTGGCGAGCGTCGCGACGATGTCATCGGCGACACCGAGCTCGGCGAATGTCTTCGTGCTCATGGAAAAACGGACTCCTGCCTACGTGCGGAGTCCGTTTGACCTGCTTGGTGGGCCCGCGCCCGCGGCTTGCACGGGGGGCCGACACACCACGACTCTCCGCGGGGATTCGGATGTTGCGGCCTCAAGTGTAGTGAGAGGCTGGTGGAACTGCGTCGGCGGAGCCGACACCAAGCTCGGGTGGAGGGTGGGGTCGGCGGACGTGGAATGGACCGACCCGATGAGCGAGGAGGACCGCCGGCAGGCAAGCATCGACCTGCTCGGTGTGCTCGCCTACGCGGAGCTGACCGCCTTCGAGCGGCTCGCCATCGACGCCTCGCTCGCGCCCACGCTCGCCGACAAGGCGGCGCTCGGCGCGATGGCGGTCGCGGAGTTCGGTCACTACCAGGTGCTGCACGAACGGCTCGCCACGATGGGCGTCGAGTCAACGGTGGCGATGGCGCCCTTCGTCGGCCCGCTGGACGCCTTCCACGACTCGACCACGCCGGCGGACTGGCTCGAGAGCCTGGTGAAGGCGTACGTCGGGGACGGGTTCGCCGCGGACTTCTACCGGGAGGTCGCAGAGCTGACGGACGAGGGCACCGAGTCCCTGGTGAGCGACGTGCTCGACGACACCGGCCACGCGGAGTTCGCGGTCGCCCACGTGCGGTCAGCGATCGAAGCCGATCCTGCCGTCGCCGGCCGCCTCGCGCTGTGGGCGCGGCGGCTCGTCGGTGAGGCACTGGTGCAGGCGCAGCGGGTCGCCGTCGACCGCGACGCGCTGGCGCGCCTGATCGTCGGCGGCGTAGGGGACCTGTCCGCCGTCGGCGAGCTCCTCGCCCGGCTCACCCAGCGACACAGCGAGCGAGTGGAGGCGCTGGGCCTGCAGGCCTAGCGGCTTGCGGGTGGCTCAGATGGCGCCGAAGCCGACGCGCCGCGAGTCGGTGTCGGCGATCTCGACGTACGCGAGCTTGTCCGCGGAGATGATCACCCGCCGGCCCTTCTCGTCCACCAGGGTGACGATCGGCTCGCCCTTCACCAGCGCGGCCTCGACAGCCTGCTGGATCTCATCGGCCGTCTGCGCGCTTTCGATCGCCAGCTCGCGGGGGGCGCCCTTGACGCCGATTCGTACCTCCACGCGGCCAGGCTAGTCGACGGCCCGCGTCGTGGCGGCGTGAATCCCTCTGCCGAGGGTGAACGGGACCGGGCGACGAGCCTGCCGGAGCGTCAGGACGGCGGGAAGGCGACGAGCGGGTAGCCGCTGATCCCGCGCCAGGCCAGCGCCTGGATCAGCTCGATCGCGCGTTCCTTGGGAATCCGGCCGGTCGCGTCGAGCCACCACCGGGCGCTGATCTCAGCGGCGCCGGCCAGGCCGCAGGACAGCAGCTCTGCCTGGCCGCGGTCCAGGCCGGTGTCACGGGCGATGGTGTCGGCGATCGCCTCGACGGATCGCTGCAGGGCCCGGTCCACCCGTTCCCGGACCATCGGCTCGTTGCGCAGGTCCGACTCGAACACGAGCCGGAACGCGCCACCGGGCTCGTCGACGAAGTCGAAGTAGACCTGCACGCAGCGGAACACCCGGTCGTGGTTGTCGTTGGTGCTCTCGAGGGCGTCGCGCACTTGGCGCTCAAGCGCGTCCGCGTGGACCTCGAGCAGTGCGAGATAGAGCTCGAGCTTGCTCGGGAAGTGCTGGTAGAGCACCGGCTTGCTGACCCCAGCGCGTTCGGCGATGTCGTCCATCGCCGCGGCGTGGTAGCCGTGGGCGACGAAGACCTCCTGGGCGGCTCCCAGCAGCTGCTCGCGGCGGGCCGAGCGTGGCAGCCGACGGCTGCGCTCGCTGGTGCCATCGGTTTGGGTCACGGTGGCCGAAGCGTATCGAGTCGGGCTGCTCCGGCGTGTACGCGGCGCCGACGGCCCGACTACGATCCGCGGTTACCGGGGCCGCGTAGCGCCAGTTGCTGCTGCTGCGGGGGAGATACCTGCGCTTCTGGGCGGGAACGGGGATACTTCTTGCCAAGCGGCCGCGATCGAGGAGATGTCGGTGACCACTGACCCTGCGGCGGGTGGGCCCGCGCCGGATCCGATGGCGGCGCTCGTCGACATCCGCAACCAGGTCATCAGGCTCGGCCAGGAGGTCGCTGCCCTGCGCGCCGAGCCCGCGCCGGGCTCCGATGCGATCAACTCCGTGACCGCAGAGCTGCGGGAGGCGGTGCGGTTCCTCGCCGAGCGGCTCGACGGCGTCGCGCGCATGGTCGCCCAGCGTGGTGAGGAGCTGGCTGACACGCGTGGCGCGCTCGGTGCGATCGATGCCCACGTCCGCTCGCAGGCGGAGACGATCGGCGTCCTGACCACCGGGATGCAGGCGCTGCCGTCGTACGGGCAGCAGGTCTCGGCGTTGCAGGACAACCTCAACGCCCTCCAGCAGCGGCTGGGCACCATCGACGCCTCGATCGGACAGCGTCTCGGCGGGATCGAGCAAGCGGTCGCCCGGCCGACCGACGCCCAGGTCAGTGAGCGGCTGTCGGCCATCGAGGGCATGCTCGGGCCGCTCGCGCAGCGGCTGGCTCAGGCCCACAACGACCACGCGGCATCGCTGCAAGCGGTGCACAGCAAGCTCGACTCGCTCGCGTCCGGGACGCAGGCGGCGCTGTCCCAGCCGGCGGTCCTCGACGAGACCGCGCTCGCCGCTCTCGACCCGAAGCTCGCTGCTCTCTCCAGCGAGATCTCCGCGCTCCGGTCCGACGTGGCCGCGGTCGTCACCGCACGCAGCAGCTCCGATGCGCCGAGTGCCCCGGTGGATCTCGCACCGCTGTCCAAGCAGATCGCCGACCTGTCGAGCGAGCTCGAGTCGCTCCGCTCCGACGTTGCGGGTGTCGTGACCGCCCGCGGCAGCTCGGACGCGCCCGCGGCGCCGGTCGACCTCTCGCCGGTTCAGCAGCAGCTCACCGAGCTGTCCGGACAGCTGGCGGCGCTCGCCGCTGCTCCCGCTGCCGAGAGCGGGGGCGCGGCAGCGGCAACGGACGTGGATGCAGCCATCAGCGGCTTGGAGAGCCGCATCATGGCGCACGTCGACGACGCGGTGTTCGCGCTGGCGCAGACACTGCTGGGTCGCGCGGGAGCGGTTGCCCTCGTCGACGTGCCCGCACTGTCGCAACCTGCCGGTGCTCCGGCGGCACCCGCTCAGCAGCCCGCCGCCGGCGACGAGGACTACGAGACCGACGTCGACGAGGGCTATCTCGAGGACGCCCCGGACGTCGCGCCGATCGACTTCAGCCAGGCCGACCTCGACGACGAGGACGCCGACACCGTCAGCTGGGCGCGCCCGGTGGACGATGCGGCGGGTTCCGACGACACGGACGTGGCGGCGGACGACGCGCAGCGTCGCGCCCGCTGGGCGCCGGCGGTCGCCGGCAACCCGAGCGGAGCTGCGCCGGTCGCCGGCATCGACGCGCCGCTCGACCAGGAAGCCGTGTGGGGCGCGGCGCCGCTGCCCGGCGAGGCGCCGGCCACCGTCGTACCCGAACGTCGGCGGCGCTGGTTCTCCTGGTAGTCGTCTGACACCGGGGCGGGAAGATTTCCCCCGCCCGCGCAGTTATTTGCTGTGCAACGATTGATGGTCTGTTTTTTCGAGTCTCCGAGGTGAGTTGTGCCGCTTCCCCCGCTCGTTGCGCCTGCGCCTGAGCTGACGCCGAACGAGATCCGGCGCTACTCGCGACACCTGATCATTCCTGACGTCGCGATGGACGGGCAGAAGCGGCTGAAGAACGCCAAAGTGCTCTGCGTGGGCGCCGGCGGTCTGGGCTCGCCCGCCCTGATGTACCTCGCGGCCGCGGGTGTCGGGACGCTGGGCATCATCGACTTCGACGTCGTCGACGAGTCGAACTTGCAGCGCCAGGTCATCCACGGCCAGAGCGACGTCGGCCGGTCCAAGGCGGAGAGCGCGAAGGCCTCGGTTGCCGAGATCAACCCGCTGGTGGCGGTCAACCTGCACACCGACCGGCTGGACTCCTCCAACGTCATGGAGATCTTCAGCCAGTACGACCTCATCGTCGACGGCACCGACAACTTCGCGACCCGCTATCTCGTCAACGACGCCTGCGTGCTGCTCAACAAGCCGTACGTCTGGGGCTCGATCTACCGCTTCGACGGTCAGGCCTCGGTGTTCTGGTCCGAGCACGGCCCTTGCTACCGCTGCCTCTACCCGGAGCCGCCGCCGCCCGGAATGGTGCCGTCATGCGCGGAGGGCGGCGTGCTCGGCGTGCTGTGCGCGTCCATCGGCTCGATCCAGGTCAACGAGGCGATCAAGGTCATCACCGGCATCGGCGAGCCGATCGTCGGCAGGCTGATGATCTACGACGCGCTCGAGATGACCTACCGCTCGGTGAAGGTGCGCAAGGACCCCGAGTGCGCGATCTGCGGCAAGAACCCGACGATCACCGAGCTGATCGACTACGAGGCGTTCTGTGGCGTGGTCTCGGATGAGGCGAGTGAAGCTGCGATCGGCTCGACGATCACGGCGGGCGAGCTCAATGCGATGCGGGAGCGCGGCGACGACATGTACCTCGTCGACATCCGCGAGCCGGCGGAGTACGAGATCGTGCGCATCGATGGGTCGGTGCTGATCCCGCCCCGCGAGCTGGCGTCCCGACTCTCGGAGCTGCCGCAGGACAAGCCGGTCGTTCTCTACTGCAAGACCGGGGTCCGGTCGGCGGAAGGTCTCGCACTGCTCAAGAACGCCGGCTTCAGCGACGCCAAGCACGTGCAGGGCGGCATCACCGCGTGGCAGACCCAGGTCCTCGGCGACGCCCCGCTCTACTGACGCTCAGCCGCCGACGGGCGGCGCTGGCGGACGACGCCTGAGCGCCGGTCCACTCTCATGTCTTGATGCCGGCGTAGTCGGCGATGTCGCGCACCGACTGCGCCAGCGGACGCCACGTGAAGCCGGCGTTGACCGCTTTCGAGACGTCGGCGTGCATCTTCGGCCACCACTCCCGCGGCGCGCTCAACGGCAGCGAGTCGTCGGAAGTGGTCCATGTGACCTCGGGCAGCGGCACGTCCAGCGCCGCCGCGATCGTGTCGAGCACCTGCGCGAAGGTCGGTGGCTGCTGCGGCGCGCAGATGTTGAACTCGCCGGCCCGACCTCGCTCCACTGCGTCGATGGTGAAGGCAGCGAGGTCACGTCCGTCGACGACCTGCAACGGCTGCTCGCGATCGGGGCCGGTGAACGGCCGCCCGTCCGCCACCGCCTTCACCCAGTGGTTGAAGCGCCCGGTCTCGTCGTACGGGCCGATGACGTAGCCGGGGCGGATGATCAGCACCGCGCGCGGGGACTCCATCATCGCTGTCTTCTCGCACGCGACCTTCAGCTCGCCGTAGTTCTCCAGACCGGGTACGTCGCCGTAGTCCGGCTCGAGCAATGGCGCCGACTCCGTGAAGCCGCGGTTCGGGACGTTGGCGCCGTACACGCTGATCGTCGAGATGAAGGTCAGCTGGCCCGCCCGGTCACCGAGGGCCTCGAGCAGCGTGTGCACCTGCTTCGACGTGTAGGCGCTCACGTCGATCGTCGCGTCCCATGTTCCTTCGGACAGCGCCGACAAGTCCTTGTTCCGATCGCCCACGAGATGAGTCGCGTCAGGGAACGCTCCCGGATCGGTTCGGCCCCGGTTGAACAGGGTCACGGCGTGACCTCGGTCGAGCGCAGTCTGCGCAATGTGCCGCCCGACCAGCCGGGTCCCCCCGACCACAAGAATCCGCATGCTGCGAACGTTAGTCGCCGCTGATCTCACGTTCGCACGAGCAGTACCGTCCTCGACGTGACGCCCTACGCCCGCGAGGTGCTCGACGCGGTCGACTCGATCCCGGCCGGCATGGTCATGGCCTACAGCGATGTCGCGGAGTACATGGGCAAAGGCACCGGGCGCACGGTCGGGACCGTCATGGGGCGCTACGGCGGCGAGGTGCCGTGGTACCGGGTGGTCCGCGCCGACGGCACCTGCGCGCCCGAGGTGCGCGACCGGCAGATCGCGCTGTTGCGCGCCGAAGGCGTGCCGATGGACGGCGAGCGAGTGGACCTGCGCCGCGCGCGCTGGAACGGCCGGCGTTGACAGTCAAAGCGATGTGGCATCGCCTGCGTGATCTCGCGAAACAGAGCGGTGATCCGTCGCGCAATGTGGCATCGCTTCGGCGCTTCTGGCTGGCTGATTCGTCGTACCGACGTGCTGGGATGCGGTCGTGAGCTCATCGGCGGTGACCTATCGACTGGTTCGTCCGCCGGTCGATCCGGTTGCCGCTCCCGAGCTCGACCCGACGCAGCAGGCCGTCGTCGACCATGACCACGGACCGTTGCTGGTCCTCGCCGGCCCGGGCACCGGCAAGACCACGACCCTCGTCGAGTCAGTCGTCGAGCGAGTGCGGCGCGGCGCCGCACCGGACGAGGTCCTCGTGCTCACCTTCAGCCGCAAGGCCGCCGACGAGCTGCGCAGCCGGATCGCGGCGCGGCTCGGGCGGACCGTCATCGAGCCGGCCGCGTCGACGTTCCATTCTTTCTGCTACTCGCAGCTCCGTGACCATGCCGCGGTGTCCGGTGATCAGATGCCGCGACTGCTGTCGGGGGCGGAACGCGAGCTGCGAGTCCGCGAGCTGCTCACCGGCCATGCGCTCGGTGAGGGCAAGACGGTATGGCCGAGCGAGCTGCGGCCCGCTCTGCGGCTCAGAGGGTTCGCGCGAGAGGTGTGCGACGTCCTCGACAGAGCTCGCGAGCGCGGGCTCGACGCAGAGACGGTGCGCGCGCGGGGCCTCGCACACGGCCGCCCGTCCTGGATCGCCGCGGGCGAGTTCATGGCTGAGTACCTCGAAGTCCTCGCGGTGCACAACGAGGTCGACTACGCCGACCTCGTGGGTCGCGCGGTCGACCTGCTGGAGGGTCCGGCTCGTGAGGTCTGCCAGAAGTACCAGGCGGTCTACGTCGACGAGTACCAGGACACCGACCCCTCGCAGGAGCAGCTGTTGCGGCTGCTCGCCGGTGACGGCCGCTTGCTCGTCGCGGTGGGTGATCCGGACCAGTCGATCTACGGGTTCCGCGGCGCAGATGTCACCGGGATCATCGAGTTCCCCGATCGCTTTCCGACCGCGGACGGCAGGCCCGCGCCTGTCACCGAGCTGCAGGTGTGCCGCCGATCCGGGCCCGAGCTCGTGGGGCTGTCCCGAGCGGTTGCCACGAAGCTCCCGCTGGGCCGGCTGACCTCGCGCCGCGAGGCCCACCGCAACCTGCAAGCCGCCGGCCCAGAGGGTGCTTCGCCGGAGATCAGGCTCTACGCCTCGTCGGCCGGTGAAGTCACCGGCATCGCCGACCTGCTGCGTCGAGCACACCTGGTCGACGGCATCGCCTGGTCGCGGATGGCGGTGCTGGTCCGCTCCGGCGTGCGCAGCATCGCGACCGTGCGGCGGGCGCTCGTCGGTGCCGGCATCCCGGTCTCTGTCGCCGCTGACGAGCTTCCGCTGTCGCGCGACCCTGCGGTCGCGCCGCTGCTTCGCGCGCTCGAGATCGTCGACGACCGCACCCGGGCGGACCGTGCCCCGGCGGGTCGCGAGCTGCGTCCTCCGGCGCCGATGACACCTGACGTCGCGCGCATGCTCCTGACCTCACCTCTCGCCGGCGCGAGCCCCTCGCAGCTACGCGCACTCGGTCGGCGGCTGCGGGAGCTGGATCGGCTCGCCAACGGCGGGCTGGCCGGTCCGTCGCCGAAGCTGATCGCGGAGGCGCTCGACGACCCTTCCGCGCTGGCCTTCATCGAGGACTGGATCGCCGCCCCGGTGCTGCGGCTGACGCGTCTGCTCGACGCCGCGGTCGAGGTGCAGCGGCGCGGCGGCAGTCCGGCTGAGGTGCTCTGGGCGTTGTGGGACGGGTCGGACTGGGCACGCAGGCTCAGCGCGACCGCGATGTCGGCGGATGCGGAGGGGCGCGCGGCCGACCGTGACCTCGACGCGGTCCTCGCCTTGTTCGAGCTGGCCGGTCGGCTCGAGGACAAGCAGCCTCGCGCCACCGTCCGGGCGCTGCTCGATGAGGTGTCCTCGCAGGAGATCCCGGCTGCGCCGTACGAAGAGAAGGCGGGTGCGCTCGGTGCGGTGAGGCTGCTGACCGCGCACCGCTCCAAAGGACTCGAGTGGGATCTGGTCGTCGTCGCGGGACTGCAGGAGGGGGTGTGGCCCGATCTGCGTCGGCGCGGAAGCTTGCTCGATGCCGACGGCCTCGCCTTGGACGCTCCCGGGGCCGGGCCGGACGCGGGAGCGTTGCTGACCGACGAGCGGCGACTGTTCTACGTCGCCGTCACCCGGGCACGGCGCCGGCTGGTTCTCACCGCCACGAGCGGCAACGACGACCTCGCCGAGCGTCCCTCCCGGCTGCTGACCGAGACCGGCCTCGAGCTGCCGGAGGCGGTCACGACGACAACCGGCATCCTCTCGACGGCGTCGCTGGTCGCCCGGCTGCGCCGGGCGTTGCGGGACCCGGACGTCAGCAACGACCTGCGTCAGGTCGCCGCGGAGTGCCTCGCCGATCTCGCCGACGCGGTCGACGACGACGGCACCGCACTGGTCCCGACCGCCTCACCGCAGCGATGGTGGGGACTGCCCGCGGAGACGCCGGGCGCTGCCGCGGTGCGCGATCCGGATCGGCCGATCGAGCTGTCGGCATCTGCCGTCGCCGCCTTCGACCGCTGCCCGCGCGCCTGGTTCCTCGACCGTGAGGTGAAGGCCACCGAGTCGACGTCAACCGCACAGGGCTTCGGGTCGATCGTGCACGCCCTCGCCGAGGCGGTCGTCGTCGGCGAGCTCCCCGCCGACATCGACGCACTCGTCGAACGGCTCGACGAGGTGTGGCATCTGCTGCCGTACGACGCGCGGTGGCAGGCGGTCCGCGACCATGCCCAGGCGCGCGCGGCGCTTGAGCGGTTCCTTGCCTGGCATGCGCTGAACGACCGCGAGTGTGCCAGCGCCGAGGTGAGCTTCGAGGTGGCCGTCGGCGACGACGTCGTCGTGCGCGGCCGAGCCGACCGGATCGAGCTGGACAGCGAGGGCGGCCTCGTGGTCGTCGACCTGAAGACGAGCCGCAACCCGCCGAGCGACGAGCGCGTGAAGACCGACGCCCAGCTGGGCGTCTACCAGCTGGTCACCCGACATGGTGCCTTCAGGGAGTGGTCGACGACGCCGGGCGGCGCCGAGCTCGTCCAGCTGCGCAAGCCCGGTAAGAACGGCGCGCGGGTGCAGCGCCAGGCGCCCCTCGAAGCAGCCGACGCGTGGGTCGACGACCTGGTCGGCACGATCGCCGGCGGCATCCGGACCGAGACCTTCCCGGCGCGGGCCAACGAGGGCTGCGGGTACTGCCGGTTCCGCACGTCGTGTCCGGCAAGCGACGAGGGCGCGCAGGTGATGCCGTGAGGCGGGCGGAGCCGTCGGCAGACGGCGACTATCTGCGGCCGCTGCTCGGCAAGGACTTCACTGCCGAGCAGATGGCGGTGATTACCGCGCCGCTGGCACCGCAGCTCGTGGTGGCCGGCGCCGGATCCGGCAAGACGATGGTCATGGCGGCGCGCGTGGTTCACGCGGTCGCCCACTTCGGGGTTGCCGCTGACCGAATCCTCGGCGTGACCTTCACCAACAAGGCGGCAGCCGAGCTGGCTGAGCGGGTCCGGCATTGCCTCGCGGCACTGCCGCCCCGCAGTGCCGACGAGGATCACGAAGACCTGCCGACGGTCGCGACGTACAACTCCTTCGCCGCGCAGATCGTGCGTGACCACGCGTTGCGGATCGGCCGGGAGCCGGGCGCGACGCTGCTGACCGAGGCCGTGCAGTGGCAGCTGGCGATGCGGGTCGCGACGCGCGCGCCGGGGCCGTTCCCGCATCTGGACTGGACGACGCCGTACGTCGCGGAGCTGGTGGTCGCGCTCGCGGGAGAGATCTCGGATCACCTGTGCACGCACGACGCGATCCGCGAGCATGACGCCGCCGTGCGCGCGGCGGTCGAGACGCTGCCGAAGCCGCTGAAGTGGGCGAAGGACATGGTCGCGAAGACCTACGCGCGCGACGAGCTCCTCACGTTGGTCGCGTCGTACAACGAGGAGAAGGCGCGGCTCGACCTCATCGACTTCGGCGACCAGGTCGCGCTGGCGTGCGCGATCGCCCAGGCCTCACCCGAGGTTGCAGCGATCGAGCGTGATCGGTATCAGCTCGTCGTGCTCGACGAGTACCAGGACACCGGCGTCGCGCAACGGGTCCTGTTCTCCACCTTGTTCGGCGAGGGCCACGCCATCACCGCAGTCGGCGACCCGAACCAGGCGATCTACGGGTGGCGCGGTGCATCGGCAGCCAACCTCTCGCGCTTCGCCGAGCACTTCCAGGATCGTGAGACTCCTGCGGCACCGATGCCGTTGATGACGAGCTTTCGTTGCGATGGCCGCATCCTCGAGGCAGCGAACGTCGTCGCGAAGCCTTTGCACGCCTCCCTGGTCCGCAAGGCGCGGTCGCGCCTCGCGCTGCCCGACCTCCGGCCCTGCGCCGGGCGCGACGGCGCCGGGGAGGTGCGGGTCGCCCGGCTGCCGACGGCGCACGACGAGGCGGACTGGCTGGCGCAGCGCATCACCGCCGCGATGGGGGAGGGTGTGCCCGCCGGCCAGATCGCGGTACTGGGCCGGCGCCGTACCGACTTTCCCCGGTTGCACCAGGCGATGGTGCTGCGTGACATCCCGGTCGAGGTCGTCGGGCTCGGCGGTCTGCTCGCGATGCCGGAGGTCAGCGACATCGTCGCGACGCTCACGTTGCTCGCGGACGGAACCGCCAACGCGTCGGCCGTCCGGCTGCTCACCGGCCCGCGCTGGCGCATCGGCGTGCGGGACCTGGCCGCCATCGGCCGGCGCGCCAGTCAGCTCGCGCGGCTGCGCGTCGTGGCGCCTGGTGCGGAGCCCGACGTCGTGGCGGACCAGGTCGAGGCGCCTGTCGCCGACGAGCCTGCGGTCGGACAGGGGCTTGACGAGGTCCTCGCTCAGGCGACGAGCTCCGCCGACCCGGTCGAGGCGCCGTCCCTGCTCGAGGCGCTCGAGTCGCCAGGCCCGGCCGCGGCGTACTCGCCCGAGGCCTATGAGCGGATCGGCCGGTTCGTGGCGGAGATCCGCCGGCTGCGACGCCTCGTCGGCCAGCCGCTCGTCGATCTGGTCACCGAGGTGATCGCCGCTTCGGGTCTCGACGTGGAGGTCGAGGCCGGCGACGCCGCGCTGGCTGCCGCGCGGCTGGCGAACATCCACTCGTTCCTCGACGTCACCGCGCAGTTCAACGGCATCGACGGTGAGGCCGACCTCGTGGCCTTCCTCGCGTACCTGAAGGCGGCCGCAGAGAACGAGCGCGGCCTCGACGTGGGTCCGGTGTCGGAGACCGACACCGTGAAGCTCATGACGATCCACGCCGCGAAGGGTCTGGAGTGGGACGTCGTCGCGGTTCCCGGTCTGGTGGAGCAGGTGTTCCCGAGCGGCAAGTCGAGGTCGAGCTGGATCACCGGTGCGGCGGTGCTGCCGTTCGCCTGCCGCGGGGACAGCGAGGACCTGCCGGTGCTGCGGGCCTACGAGACGACGGCGGACGAGAGGGCGTTCAAGGAGGAGTGCAAGTCCGACTCCGACGACGAGGAGCGGCGGCTCGCGTACGTCGCGTTCACCCGCGCCCGTCATCAGCTGTGGCTGTCCGCGTACACCTGGATCGGGACCCGCAAGGACCCGTGCGCGACCTCTCTGTTCTTGGCGGAGGTCGTCGCGATCGGCGCGCCGACGATCACCGCCGACGAGTGGTGTGACATGCCGGAGGCGGATGCACCCAACCCGATCCTCGAGGCAGGTGTCGTCGACCTTGCGTGGCCGGTCCTGCCCGACCCGACCGAGACCGCGCGCCGTCGAGCCGCCGCGAGTCTCGTCGAGGCCGCGCGCGGCGCGCTGCGACCGATGGTCGAGGTCACCGGTGACGACGGGGTGGTAGCGGCCGACTGGCGCCGCGACACCGCGCTGCTGATCGACGAGGCGCGGCGGCGCCGCTCCCGGACGATCGACGTGGCCGTGCCGCCGCGGCTCACCACGAGCCAGGTTGTCGCCCTGGCTCGTGACGAAGACGCTTTCGCGGCGGCACTTGCGCGTCCGCTGCCGACCCGTCCGCAGCTGCAAGCCCGGCGAGGCTCGCGGTTCCACCAGTGGGTGGAAGGCCTGTACGCGGCTTCCGGCGGAGCGCTGCTCGACCCCGACGACCTGCCCGGAGCGGGCGACGACGCGCTGAGCGACGCTGAGCTGGCCGAGCTGCAGGAGAGGTTCCTCGCGAGCGGTTGGGCTCAGCGCCAGCCCGTCAAGGTCGAGGCGCCGTTCGAGATGGTGGTCGGGGGCCGGCTGCTGCGCGGTCGGATCGATGCTGTCTACCCGGCCGACGCCGGCGGCTACGACGTCATCGACTTCAAGACCGGGGCGATGCCCAAAGGCGCGGAGTTCGAGGCTGCCGCCCTGCAGCTGTCCATCTACCGCCTTGCCTGGGCGGACCTGGCAGCGGTCGATCCCTCCGCGGTGACCGCCGGCTTCCTCTACGTACGCGACATGCACGTGGAGCGGCCGAAGCGCCTCCTCGATCGCGACGAGCTCGCCGTACTCCTCGGTGGCGAAGCCGCGGCACAACCTTCTGGGTGAGCCGCGCGTCTGGACTGGCGTGATCGATCTGAACGCGATGGGCGCACGCGAGGATGTGCGGATGGCGGGCGCGGATGACCTTGCGTCGCTGTACGTCGTCCACTACCGCTCGCTGGTGCGGCTCGCAGCCCTGCTGCTCGACGAGACCGCGGCGTGCGAGGACGTCGTACAGGAGGCGTACGTACGGCTCGCGGCAAGCCGCCGGCTGGAACGGCTGAGCGATCCCGATGCCGGGCTCGCGTACCTCCGCACGACGGTGTTGAACCTCGCGCGCTCGTCGTTGCGTCGCCGCCTGGTGGCGGCCCGCCACGCGCCGCTCGTGCATCGCCCGGACCGCGTCGACGACGGCGCCATCAGCACGGTGGAGCGCGCCGCGGTCATCGCGGCGATGCGCGAGCTGCCCCGCCGGATGCGGGAAGCCATCGCGCTTCGCTACTACGCCGACCTGACGGAGGCGCAGACCGCTGACGTGATGGGCGTCAGCGTCGGAGCTGTGAAGTCCTACACCTCGCGAGGCCTCGAACGTCTCGCCCAGATCTTGAAGGTGACGCAGTGAACGCGATCGATGAGCGGGCCATTCGCGAACAGCTGCAGCGCGCGGTCGCTCCGCTTGACCCGGCGGCGCCGCCGCTGGAGGAGCTTCGTGCCCGCGCGGCGCGCCGTCGGCGGCTGCGGTACTCACTCGGCGCGACCGTCGCGGTTGCCGCAGCAGCGATCGTCGCCGTGGTGCTGGTGGTCGTGCCGGGTGGCGGGTCGAGCCGGATCCAGGTCTCGCAGGCTCCGTCGGAGGAGTCGCTCGCGTCGTATGCCGCGGCGCATCACGGCAAGCACGTGGCCGGCCCGCTCGAGACCGGATCGGGGTACGTCGGTGCATACGCCACCAAGAACGCCGTGGTCATCGCGAGGTACGTCGACGGCGCGTGGCAGGCCGACGGCTCGGTCGCGCGCCCGCACGGCGCCGGCCAGTACATCCTGCGGCTGTCCGGCGGCGAGTCGGTGATTCCGGGTCACGCGTCGTTCGCCGAGCGTGACAAGGGCGGCGACGTGACGTACTTCGGTGGGGTGTTCTACGACGACAACGGGACGTGGCGGGATGCGAGGTTCGCGCGCTGCGCGAACCGGGAGCTCAGCTGCGCCTACCCGGGGACAGGCCAGCCGTACGGGCATGTGGTGGGTGGGAAGTTCGTGTCGATCCACAACGACTGCACGCCGTACTGCGCTGCCGGAACCGAGTACCGCGTGACCTGGCGCTGGGACGCCGCCTCGCAGCGTTTCGTGGTGGCCACGCAACGCGTCATCAAGCGGTAACTACGGTGGCGGGGTGAGCATCCCCGCCTTGTCCCGCACCGCGGTGGACCGCGCTGCGGGGCGGCGCGACGACGAGGCCTGGTTGGCCGAGGCGTGGCAGACCGGGCGGCTGCTGGTCCTCGACTCCGACGGGCGCGCGATGGTCGCCGAGGACGGCGGGCCCGAGCTCCGGTTCGTCGAGGCCTCGGCGTGGGACGGCGAGGGGGAGCGGATCCTGCTCGGCGTCGATGACGCTGGCGTCGCCTACTGGGGCTCGACCGGTACGCCGCGCAACGTGCTCGGCGCGCGACTGCTCGGGCTGCGCGAGGTCGGCGCGGCGCTCTCCGACCTGGAAGCGGGCCTGCTCGTCACGCTCGTCGCGCTGGGCAACTGGCACGCGAGTCACCGGCACTGCCCGCGGTGCGGCGCGGAGACCCGCATCGCCCAGGCCGGCTGGTCGCGGGTCTGCGTCGCCGACGGCTCGCAGCACTTCCCGCGCACCGATCCGGCGATCATCGTCCTGCTGCATGACGGCGGCGATCGGGCGCTGCTCGGACGGCAGCCGTCATGGCCGCGCGGCCGCTACTCCACGATCGCGGGCTTCGTCGAGGCGGGCGAGTCGGCGGAGCAGGCGGTTCACCGCGAGGTCCGCGAGGAGACCGGGGTCACCGTCGACGACGTCGCCTACCAGGCGAGCCAGCCGTGGCCGTTTCCCCAGTCGCTGATGCTCGGCTACGAGGCGCGCGTGGTCGGCGGTGACATCGCCGAGCGTGACCACGAGCTCGAGGACGTGCGGTGGTTCACCCGCGAGGAGCTGGTCCGCGAGAACGCGGTGCTCCCGCCGCCGACGTCGATTGCGCACTGGCTGATCACCGGCTGGCTCAACCGCTGACCGCCGAACTTGCACTTTCGGCCTGTTTCGCGCGAACTTTCGGTCGTTTCTTGCAAGTTCGGCGGATCAGCCGTAGCGCTTGATGAGGGTGCGGTACGCCGCGAAGGACGGCTTGCGGGCGTCGTTGTCACGCAGCAGTCCGTCCTGGTCGAACAGGCCGCTGCCTTGCGAGTTGTTGTCGCGCAGGTTGAACCAGCGGTAGTCCGTGACGTTGTAGCTGCCGCCGTAGCCGTGCACCGCGTCGACCATCTCGCGCAGCGCGTCGACCTGGGAGGTGTTGCCGGTGCCGTTCGACGGGAAGCCGTTCTCGGTCACCCACAGCGGCGTGGCTTGCGGGATGTTGGCGATCGGCAGGTAGCAGGTGCGCATCGTCGCGATCGCGGACGCCATCTCGCTGCCGGCGGTGTCGGCCGGCGGCACGAGCGTCGGCGGGTAGACCGTGCCGGGGTAGACGTCGACCCCCACGAACCCGAGGGCGTCGCGGAACCGTGCGCCGCCGTTGGTGGCGAGGTAGCTGAACAGGCCCTCGTCCGCGGTGGGCTCGAGGCGGTAGGCGAAGGTGAAGCCGACCGCCACCCGGTGCGCCCACCCGTGGCTGCGCAGCTGGTCGTGCGCCGCTTCGACGCCCTTCACCAGAGCGGACTTCGCAGACTTGAACGACCCGTCGGAGGTGTTGGGCGAGATCGCGAGGTTGACCTCGTTGGTGATCGTCAGCCCGGTCAGGGCCTTGTTCGTGCCGAGTACGTCGACCACGTGGCGAACCCATCGCGACCAGGCGTCGATGTTGCCGTTGTTGGCCGTCGTCGGGTGGTAGCGCACCTGGACCTCGACGTCGTACCCCTGCTTGCCGTACGACCTGGCTTCGCGGGCGAAGGTCTGCAGCAGCTTGTTGCCACCGGACCAGAACAGCCGGTTCAGCCGGATGACGAGGGTGTGGGCGTGCGGCCGGAGCGCGTGCAGCGAGTTGCGTTCGGCGCGGTGGTTGACCGGCACCGGACCCTTCAGCGAAGGCAGCGGGTTGCCGGCAAGGCCGGGGTCGATGCCGAACCGCAGCCGCTTCGCGGCGACCGGGTGCGCGAGCGGTGTCGCCGGCGGGCACAGCGACGTCGCCGTCGAGGGTTTCGCGCTCGCGCCCGCGGCGGCGAGCGAGCCCGGAAGGGGAGCTGCCAGAAGCGCGGGCAGCAGCGCCGCCGCCAGCCACCCCCTCCGATGCATGATCAACAAGGTTCGCGGCGGTACGCCGGGACACCTGCCGGGAATCTCCGTTGCGGAAGTGGTGTTCGCTTAAGACGTGCTCGCCGACCGGATCAACCAGAAGATCGCGGTAAGCGTGGTCTACGTCTCGGCGATGTTCATGGCGATCATGGACATCACCATCGTCAACGTCACGCTGCCGAGGCTGGCGCGCCAGTTCCACGTCTCTCCTGACCACATCGGTGGCGTGGTCGTCGGCTTCCTCGTCAGCCTCGCGATCTTCATCCCGGCGTCCGGATGGCTCGGCGACCGGTTCGGAATGAAGCGGATGCTGCTCGTCGCGATCGTGATCTTCACCGGCGCGTCGGCGCTGTGCGGACTGTCGCAGTCGCTCACGCAGCTCGTGATCTTCCGCATCCTGCAAGGCGTCGGCGGCGGAATGCTGACCCCGATCGGGATGGCGTTGCTCTACCGGACGTTCCCGCCGGCCGAGCGCGTCCGCGCCTCGCGCATCCTGATCGTGCCGACCGCCTTCGCGCCGGCTCTCGGCCCGGTGCTCGGTGGCTTGCTGGTCACGGACGTGTCGTGGCGATGGGTCTTCTTCGTCAACCTTCCCATCGGTGCGGCCGCGCTCGGGTTCGGGATCCTCTTCCTCGAGGAGCACAAGGAGGCGGCAGCCGGTCGATTCGACGTCGGCGGCTTCCTGCTCGCCGGCTGCGGGCTTCCCGCGCTGATGTACGCGCTGTCAGAAGGGCCGAGCCGAGGTTGGACCTCACCGCTGATCCTCGGGATCGGTGCCGCGGGCGTCGTACTGCTGGCGGCACTCGTGGCGTACGAGCTGCGGGTCGAGGCACCGATGATCGATCTGCGGCTGGTCGGCAACCGGCTGTTCCGGTCATCGATGCTGATCATCTTCATCGGGATGGCGGCGTTCCTCGGGACGCTCTACGTCGTCGCGCTGTTCTTCCAGGCGGGGCTCGGGCTGACTGCGCTCAACGCCGGACTGAGCACCTTCCCCGAGGCGGTCGGCGTGATGATCGGCGCCCAGATCTCGACCCGCCTGTACCCGTACGTCGGACCGCGCCGGCTGATGGCGAGTGGGCTGACCGCCGTCGCCGCGCTCGCCTTGATGATGACCCTGGTCGGCTTCTCGACGAACCTCTGGGTGCCGCGGGTGCTGATGTTCTTCCTCGGGGTCTCGATCGCACACGTCTTCACGCCGGTGCAAGCCGCGGCGTTTGCCACGATCAGCCACTCGAGCACCGGTCGAGGCTCGACGCTGTTCAACACCTCGCGCCAGGTCGGCAGTGCGTTCGGCGTCGCGGTCCTGACCACGGTGATCAGCGCCGTCGGCGTCGTACGCGTCGTCCGGCACCACACCCAGCCGAATCTCGCTGCCTTCCACTGGGCGTTCGTCGTAGCGGCCGGTCTGGCCTTGATTGCCGCGTGCTTCGCGCTCACCATTGTCGATGCCGACGCGGCGCCAACAATGGTGAAGCGGCCTCGCAAGGCCGATCAGCAACGGCACGCGGAGAGCGAGCTCGCGGCGTCGGTGGACTGAGGTCGCCTAGTCGAAGTCCCAGCGCGTCGCGCCGGCGGGGTCACTGATAGTCAGGGCGTGCGCACTGGTCAGCGTCATCCGATAGATCGCCCACGGCGGAGGGCCGGCGGACGGGGCGCTGAACGGCGCGGTCAGCGCCTCACCCGATTCGTCCACCGTGCACGGCCACTCGTCCGCCCACCGCGCGCAGAGCCGGGCGACGGTCTCGTGGTTGGTGACGCGCTCCGCGGTGCCCTCGACCACGAGCTCCATCTCGCTGGTGGCGAGGCTCATCGCGCATCGTGGGTCACGGGCGAGGTTGCGGCCCTTTCGGCTCGTCGCGCCGGTGCAGAACCAGAACGTGTCGTCGACCCATACCGCGCCGATCCCGTTGACGTGAGGGCTGCCGTCGTCGTTGGTGGTGACCAGCCAGATGGTGTGGTGGTCCGGGCCGCCGGTGCCCGGCGGCAGGGTCAGCCCCTGCGCCAGCCGGTCGGTGACGCGCGTCCAGTCGACCAGCGGCAGGTCGTAGAGCTCGCCCAGGTTCTTCGATCGCATGCCGTCAAGACGTCCGCCGTCGCCGGGACTCATCGCAAGCAATGTGGCATTGCCTCCCCGATTTCACGGTTCGCAGCTGGTTTTGGGTGGGCAATGCCACATTGCTTTCAGAGGCCGCGGCGGGTTTCGTCCGTGACAGTTGGCCCGCCGGCGAAGGCTTGCGCGATCTCCATCCATTCCCGGGCGGCGTCGCCGGTCACCTCGAGCGACAGATCGTCGAGCATCCGGCGTTGCGTCACCCGCAGGCAGAAGTCCAGCGCGGGCCCGCGCACCGAGTCGGCGGCGGCAGGATCGCCCCACGTCCACTCGGCGCCGCTCGGGGCGGTGAGCGCGACGTACACGGGGACCTCGGGTGCTTCCCTGCCGCGTACGACGTAGGAGAAGCCGCGGGTGATCACACCGAGGTATGCGACGTGGCGCAGCCGGTCGGTCGGCTCGCGCCGCACGCCGAGCGCGTCGGCGATGTCCTGGCCGTGCGCCCATGTCTCCATCAGCCGCGCCGTGCCAAACGACATCGGTGACATCGGCGGGCCGTACCAAGGCACCCTGGCCTTCGGGTCGACGGCGCCGAGGGCGTCGATGATGTTGCGACGCTCCTCCTGCCACGAGGGAACGAGTGCGTCGCCGAGACCGCGGATCGTCGCGATGTGCCCTTCCATGAACGCGGCGGGGTCGGCCATCAGCGCCTCGACGCTGGCGGTGAAGCCCTCGGGGTCCTCGAGCGCTCGGCGCCCCTCCCGGTCGAAGAACCAGAGGTGGCCCAGGGTGTCGGAGACGGACCAGCCCTCGGCCGGAGTCGGGCGTGACATCCCGTCGGGTCCGGCGCCGGCGATGACGGCGTCGAGGTCGTCGGATTCCGCGCGCAGATCGGCGAGCATTCCCGCGATGTCAGCCACGGCGGGAACGTAGCAGGCAGCTAGGCGGCGTTGAGGGCGGCGAGCAGCTCCGGAAGCGGCGGGTTGGTCATGACCTCGCCGTTGGGGAGCACGACGGTCGGGACCGTGGCCGTACCCTGGTTCGTCTCCAGGACGAAGGCCTCGGCGGCCGGGTCTTCCTCGATGTTGATCTCGTCGAAGTCGATGCCCTCGCGTTCGAGGCCGCGCTTGAGGCGCACGCACACGCCACACCAGCTGGTGCTGTACATCGTCAGCCGGCCGGACATCGTGCGCTCCTTCAGGGTCGTGGTGGTTGCACCGTCAACAACGATTCCACGCGGTGGGTTGTTCCCCTTCCCGCGCCACTGTCGGCGACAGCGACGTCGGAGGGCCCTGCGAGGATGCTCGCATGACCCAGGACCCGCTCGAGCGCGTGCTCGCGGGCCTCGACGACGAGCAGCGCGAGGCGGTCACCGCCCCGCGCGGGCCGGTCTGCATCCTCGCCGGAGCCGGCACCGGCAAGACCCGTGCCGTCACGCATCGCATCGCGTACCAGGTGCTGGGCGGGCAGGTGAAGCCGACGCACGTCCTCGCCGTGACGTTCACGACGCGGGCCGCGGGCGAGCTTCGCTCCCGGCTGCGCGCCCTCGGCGCCGACGGGGTCCAGGCCCGTACCTTCCACTCGGCGGCGCTGCGCCAGCTCACGTACTTCTGGCCTCGGATCTCCGCCGGCGCCCGGCCCACGCTGCTCGAGAGCAAGCTGCCGGCCATCCGCGCCGCGGCTGCTTCCTGCCGGCTCACGGTCGCCGCACCCGCGCAACGCGACCTTGCCAGCGAGGTCGAGTGGGCGAAGGCCGCTCTGGTGGAGCCCGCCGACTACGCGGTGCGCGCAAGGGTTGCGGGTCGGGAGCCGCCGTTCGAGCTCGACACCGTGCAAGCCGTGTTCGCGGCGTACGAGCAGGTCAACGCCGAACGCGGCCAGCTCGACTTCGAGGACCTGCTGCTGCTGACCGCTGCGGCGATCGAGAACAACCGGACGATCGCGGGCGAGGTGCGGGAGCGCTACCGGCACTTCACCGTTGACGAGTACCAGGACGTGAACCCGCTGCAGCAGCGGCTGCTCGATGCGTGGCTGGGGGACCGCGACGATCTGTGTGTCGTCGGCGACCCGAACCAGACCATCTACTCCTTCACGGGCGCGTCGCCGGACTACCTGCGGGACTTCGGCAAGCGGTTCCCGAGCGCGAGTGTCGTGCGCCTCGTCCGCGACTACCGCTCGACGAACCAGGTGGTGGAGCTTGCCAACCGCATCGAGCCGGAGTCGCGGCTGCGCGCGCAGGCCGGGGACGGCCCGCCACCGTCGTTCGCGTCGTACGACGACGAACCGGCCGAGGCGACCGCGGTCGCGCGGGAGGTGGCGCGGCTGCGTGACGCCGGCGTACCGCTGCGCGAGCAGGCGATCTTGTTCCGGGTCAACGCGCAGTCCGAGGTCTACGAAGCGGCGCTGGCCGATGCGGGTCTGCCGTACATCGTCCGGGGCGGTGAGCGCTTCTTCCAGCGGCGTGAGGTCCGGGAGGCGATGACCCGGTTGCGCGGCGCCGCCCGCCCCGAGGCCGAGACGCAGGGGGAGTCGTTGCCAGCCGTTGTCGCCGACGTCCTGACCGCGATGGGGTTCTCCGACACACCCCCGAGTGGGGCGGGCGCGGCGCGGGACGCGTGGGAGTCGCTCCGCGCGATCGTGGGCCTCGCCGAGGAGGTCGCAGCAACGAACCCCGCCGCGACGCTCCCGGAGTTCGTCGCGGAGCTGGTCGCCCGGGCAGACGCGCAGCACGCGCCTCCGGTCGAAGGGGTGACACTTGCGTCGCTGCATGCCGCGAAGGGCCTCGAGTGGGACGCGGTGCATCTCGTCGGGCTCGTCGACGGAACGCTGCCGATCACGCACGCCTCCACGCCGGAGCAGGTTGCGGAGGAGCGCAGGCTGCTCTACGTCGGCATCACGCGGGCCCGCCGGCACCTCAGCCTGTCGTGGGCGTTCGCCCGCGCGCCCGGCGGCCGCCGCAGCCGCAAGCCGTCGCGCTTCCTCGACGGGATCCGCCCGGCGTCGGCGGCGCCGGCGAACGAACGGCCGAAGCCGGCGAAGACGCAGCTTCCTGACGACCCGTTGTTCGTCCGGTTGCGGGAGTGGCGGCTGAAGCGGGCCCAGGACGACGGGATCGCGGCATTCATGGTCTTCGACAACAAGACCCTGGTCGCGATCGCGGAGCAGGCGCCGCACGACCGTGCCGAGCTCGCTGCGGTCTCAGGGGTGGGGCCGAAGAAGCTCGAGCAGTACGCCGACGAGGTCCTCTCCGTCATCCTGGGGTAACGCCGCCCGGGTAGGTTGCCGCTCGTGAGTGAGCCGTTGCCGACGCTGCTGACGATCCTGGACCTGGAGCAGGTCGAGGTGAACATCTTCCGCGGCGTGAGCCCGGACGAGACCGTGCAACGGGTGTTCGGCGGCCAGGTCGCCGGTCAGGCGCTCGTTGCCGCCGGGAAGACGGTGCCGGAGCACCGGCACGTGCACTCGCTGCACGCGTACTTCCTGCGCCCCGGCGACCCGGCGATCCCGATCGTCTACCAGGTCGACCGGATCCGTGACGGGCGCTCCTTCACGACCCGTCGCGTCGTCGCCGTCCAGCACGGCGAGGCGATCTTCCATCTGTCGGCGTCGTTCCAGGTCGAGGAGCCCGGTGCGGACTACGCCTCACCGATGCCCGAGGCGCCGGACCCGGAGACCGTGCCGACCCTCACCGAGCGTGCCAAGGCGCTCGGGCTGCCGGAGTCGCCGCACTGGTCGCGGCCCCGGCCGGTCGATCTCCGGTACGTCGACGACCCGCCGTGGCTGCCCAACGGCGACACGAAGGACCGCAACCACCAGCAGGTGTGGCTGAAGGCGGCCGGTGCCATGCCGGATGACCCGCTGGTGCACGTCTGTGCCGTCACCTACGCGAGCGACCTCACGCTGCTCGACTCGGCGTTGCTTGCCGGCGGGCTCACCTGGGACGACGACCGCGAGGTGATGGTCGCCAGCCTTGATCACGCAATGTGGTTCCACCGGCCGTTCCGAGCCGACGACTGGCTGCTCTATGACCAGCAGTCGCCGAGCGTCTCGGGGGGTCGTGGCCTCGGCATCGGCCGGCTGTTCACCCGCGACGGCCGACATGTGGTGTCGATGGTCCAGGAGGGCCTGCTGCGGGTCGTCGGCTCGAAACAGGTCTAGGAACCGGTCGAAATCATCTTGTGACCAAGATCTTCCGATAAATGCTTTGCGCCTGTCTGTCCCGCCCTTTATCGTGCGAGGACAAGCCGGAATGACACCCGTCATGCCCGGGATGCGAGCAGGTGAGGAGGTGCCCACGATGAGCGGTTACATGACTTCGGCGTCGGCGCCTACCTCCGCGTGGGTAGCGCCGGCGTCGACGTGCGCGAGCGCGGCCGTCTTCGGCACGTCCATGTGGACGGACCAGCTCGCCATCGCACCGAACGCTGTCGCAGCAGTTGCCAAGCGCAACCGCAAGCACGGCAGGGGTGCCAGAGCCTTCGAGGATCCGGTCTGAACCATTCAGACAACCGGCGAACCACAGGCCGCGGCACCCGAAAGGGTCCGCGGCCTTTCTGTTGTCCCGAGATGTCACCCGACGAGAGAGAAGGAGGTGGGTAGGAGATGGCCCACGCGATCGAATGTGCACTGCCCTGTCACCTGGTCGACCCGGATCTGTTCTTTGCCGAGTCGCCGTCCGACGTCGAGCGCGCCAAGGCGCTGTGCCTGGACTGCCCACTGCGGCTGACCTGTCTCAGTGAGGCGCTCGAGCGGCGCGAGCCGTGGGGTGTCTGGGGTGGCCAGCTCGTCATTCAAGGCGTTGTCGTGCCGCGCAAGCGGCCGCGCGGTCGTCCTCGCAAGGACGACGTGATCGCTGCCTGATTGCCCGACGAGCCGGCACAGCGCAGCCAACTGTGTCCAATCTGTCGAGGAGATCTGAGATGTTGCAAGAGCTGATGGTTGAAGCGCAGACCCGGGAACGAGTACGGGTCAGCGATGAGAACCGGCGAAGGGAGTACGTACGGCGGTTGGCGGTCATGCGTCGTCGGCAACGACGGGCAGAAGCCGCTCGCCGCGCGGTACAGATGCTCACAGTCGGGTAGGAGATGACCTCCGGAAGGACGGCCCCGCGAACAAGCGGTTCGCGGGGCCGTCGTCTTCTCGCCCGACACCACCCTGATTCGTTACCCCGCAAGTGACCTTGGCCCCTATCCGCCCGCAACCATCCGTGGAAAGTGAGCATCGTGGCAATGGAAGAGCGGCGAGTGGCCCAGCGCCGGGTGCATCAGCAGCGACGGCCTCGGCGGCGCGTGGAGGACCAGACCTCTGACGCGGAGCGGCGTCATGCCGACCGGCGGTGCGGTCAAGATCGCAGGGCGACGAGCGCAGAGACCGGCTCGACCCGCGAGCCGAGCGCCATCTACGAGTGGCTGAACCTTCCGACCTGGCGCGACTAGCAACCAGCCGCGGTTCGTAGCGTTCGCGGCACCGCCCGGATTCGCCGCTCCCGATCGGTCATGACCCGGTGCGTTCGAGAACACAAACGTTCCGCGAGTGCACGCCTGAGGCGCTGTCGAGGCTCACGAGGCAACCCGCGCAACGTTTGTGTTCTCTTGTGTACGCCAAACCGACGTACCGTTCGCGTGTGGCAAGCGCGCGTTGGGGGTGCGCCAACGCGTGGGCGGCCTTGGCGCTGGCGACACGGGCGCACCAGAACCGGCCTAGCTGAGTCGCTCGCGCAGCGTGACGACCACTGTGTCTCCGGCCTCTTTGCCGATTGCCAGGCGAAGGTCGGCTCTGACGGGCAGCTTGTGACGGCCGTCTCCTAGCGCCATGAAGGAACTCTCGAACGGTTCGCCGTCAATCGTGCCGCGAACCTTCACTCTTCCGCGAGTGCCGAAGAAAGCGGCGGAATCGGGCATCACGACGAACGTCCACCCGCCGGGCGCGTCGCTCTTCTGAAGCACGGCAGTGAACTGCTTCCTCACAGCTCCGCCCAACGTCTCAGAAGTAGACGGCAGAGATCGGACCGAGTCATCGCGCGCGGCGCCGCTAGCGGCGAGTCGTGAGGTACAGCGGAAAGAACCAGATCCAGAGAATGAGGCAACCCACTGCCCACGCGGCGGGTGTGGCGATCACGAGCGAACCCGCCTCGAACACGACTGGACTCCCGGAATCCGCCCGCCGCTTCGCGTCTACATAGACCCACAGGTCCACCGCGATCCCGACGCCAAGAACGAACAGCGGCGTGAGCGTGACGGAGGACACGCGCAAGACCATATGTGCCGTCACCGCGCGCCGCGGGCCGAGCGCCATCTACGAGTGGCTGAACCTTCCGACCTGGCGCGACCAGCAACCAGCCGCGGTTCGTAGCGTTCGCGGCACCAACCGGAACCAGCGCCCGATCACTCGCGAACTTGCACTTTCGTGGCCTTTCGGCCCGAATTTCGGTACGAAATCGCAAGTTCGGCGAACCTAGGTACCGCAGCGATCGGACCGGTTGATCAGTGCATGACGTCGTACCGGACTTGCACCACGCCGTCGTCGTAGATCTTGTGCGCCGTGAGACGTAGCTCCTGCCGCTCGCCCGGCGCGAACAGCGGGGACCCCGCGCCGATCACGACCGGCACGACGTGCAGCAGGTAGCTGTCCACCCAGCCGCGTCGGGCCAGCTCCGCCGCGAGCATGCCGCCGCCGGCGAACAGATCGCCCTCGGCCTTCGCCTTCAGCTCGGGGACGACGTCGATGGAGCGGTGCAGCGTCGCGCCGTGCCCGACGCTGTCGAGCGTCGTCGAGAACACGTGCTGCGGGATCCGATTCCAGATCGCGGAGAACTCCTGCATCACTACCGGTTCCGTTGCGGGTACGGCCGGCCAGAAGTCGGCCATGAGCTCCCAGTTGCGGCGGCCGTTGAGGATGCCGCCGCTTGCCCCAAGGATCGTGTTCATGTCCCGGTGCAGCTCTTCGCTCACGCGGTGCCAGGAGATGTCAGCGTCCGGCCCCTCGAAGAACCCGTCGAGCGACATCGAGAGCATCACGACCAATCGGCTCATGGCCACGACGCTATCCAGGACGCGGCGCGGGGGCGGAGGCCGTCGGTAGGTTGGACGCTGTGAGCACCGTCGATGATCGTCTTGCGATGCGTCAGGTCGCAGTCGATGTGCTCTGCGACGCGTCGCTTGCGCATGTCGTCGACCTGGTCGCCTATGTCGATGGTGAGGGCATTGTCGTAGCGAACAGCGACGGCGCGGCGCGGTTGTCCCGCGACGAGCCCGATGCCCCGGCTGAGGTGATCCGCGGTCGGGACCCGGTCGCATGGCAGGACCCGCTGGCGTTCGCCAGCTTGGTCGAAGAGCTGGCCGACCCGTCCCCGTCGAACGCGCACAACTCCTACCCGTGGGCCGGGCGGCGGCTGGGGTCGCTGTTCGCCGCTCCCGCGGCGCCGGACATCGCGGTCGTTCACACCGGCAGCCACTATTGGCCCGAGCGAGGCGGTCACCGCGGCGAGCATGGCTCGTTGAACGTCGTACAGTCCCGCGCGCCGTTGCTCCTGTCGGGTCCTTCCGTGACGGCGCGCGGGCTGTTGCCGCTCGCGGCGCGGGTGCTCGACGTTGCTCCGACGCTGGCCTGGCTCGCGGGCGTACCGCTGTCCGAGCTCGGGGACATGGAGGGGCAGGCGCTCGTCGACGTTCTCGTGCCTCGGCCGGGTCCCGTCGTCGGCCTGCTTTGGGACGGCTGCAACTCCAACTCGCTGTACTCACTCGCCGCAGCCGGGGAGCTGCCGTCGGTGGCCCGGCTCCTCGCCCAGGGCTGCGCGTTCGCCGGCGGCGCGATCGCGGAGTTTCCGAGTGTGACCCTCGTCAACCACACGTGTGCGCTCACCGGTGTCGGGCCTGGCGGCCACGGCATCGTCAACAACGCGTACTACGACCGCGCGGAAGCGGTGCAGCGCCTCACCAACGACGCGCGCACCTGGCATCGCTGGTCCGAGTGGCTGGCGCCCGGAGTGCGTACGGTGTTCGACCGCGTTGGCGGAACCACGGCCTGCATCAACGAACCCGCGGACTCGGGCGCGTCGTACTCGACGTTTCGCCTGATCCGCGAGTCCGGCTCGTCCGGCGGGGCGTCGGACATGAACTCCTTGCTGCCGGACCCGAGCACCGACCCGCACACGACGAAGGACTTCGTGGGGATCAAGGACTACGCCTGGTCATCGTCAGTCGATGCCATTGGGCTGCAGCAGATGATCGACGCGTGGCCGTCGCCTGCGGAGGCGCCGGCGCTGACGTGGTGGAACGTGCTGCTGACCGACACCGGCCACCACGAAGGCGGCCCGCACTCCGATGTGGCGCACGCGGCGATGCGGGACGCCGACGCGCGCCTTGGCGTCTTCCTGGACCACCTCGAGCGGATGGGAATGCTCGAGTCGACGACGTTCTTGCTCACCTCGGACCATGGCTCCGAAGGGGCCGACGAGGACTGCCGCGGCGACTGGACGCAACCGTTACAGGACGCGGGAGTTGCGTTCCGCGACGAGGCGAACGGCTTCCTCTACCTCGGCTAGGGACTTTCGCCTCTGCGCAGCAGGTGTCCGCGCGGCCGAAATAGAGGTATGGGCCCGGTTTCGCCACGATGGCCGCGGCGCTGGCTGAACAGCGCGCTGCGGTGGTCGGCGCTGTCCGTGGTCGAACACGTCCGTCCCCAGGCCGCAGTCGACGCGGCATGGCTTCGCTTCCTGCGCACCGGCCTCGGGGTGTTTGCTCTGGAGAGCTTCATCGCGCTCGGATACGTGTTGTCGAAGACGTCGGCTCCGCACCGTGGCGCACTGGTGGCCGTCATCGGCGCAGCGGTTCCGATCACCCTCATCCCGCTGGCGCAGGCGGCGAGGATCGTTCGCAGCCCCTGGCGAGCCACCTTCACGCTGGTGTGGACGTTGCTCGCGGGCGCCTTGCTGGCGGCCTGCGCCGTCCTTGACGGCGGTGCCGACAGCCCGTTGTTGGACCTGTCGGCGCTCCCCGTCATCTACGCCGCAGTGGCGATGCCGTTCCCGGCTGTCGCCGCGTGTTCGGGGGCAGCTGTGGTGGAGGTCGGCGTGGTGATCGCGACCGATCCGCATCTCACCGCCGCGCCCGGTCGGGTGTTGATGACGTTGGGTCTCCTCGCCGGAGTGGTGGTGCTCTCGTTGGCGGTTGCCAGGCGACGAGTCGACCTGGAACGGCGAGATGCCGCACTCGTGCGCGAGCTCATCGAGCTGGCCGATACCGACGGGCTGACCGGATGCGCGAGCCAGCGGGTGTTCCATCGGGCGCTCGAGGCGGAGATCTCCCGGGCGCATCGCAGCGGGCAGCCGCTCAGCCTGGCGATCGTCGACGTGGACCTGCTGAAGTCGATCAACGACGCGTTCGGTCACGCCGCGGGGGACGCGGTCCTCACGCAAGTGGGGTCACGACTGCGCGAGCACTGCCGAGTCGGCGACACGGCCGCGCGCATCGGCGGTGACGAGTTCGCGGTCATCTTCCCCGGCGCGGACAGCAAGCAGGCCGCTGCGATCGCCCAGCGCATCGCGGAAGGCGTGAGGCGCGACGCGCCCTACGGCGCGACGCTCTCGATCGGCGTTGCCGAGTTGAGCGCCGGCAACTCCGAGGTCAACCAGTTGTTCCGCGCTGCGGATGAGGCGCTGTACGTCGCCAAGGCTCGGGGGAGAAGCAGAGTCGAAATGGCGAGGTCCGGCGTCATCGACGCTCGGGTGGGAGAGATCCCGAGGCAGCAGATCCCCGAAGACGTGTCGGCTCCCAAGCGCTGAGCCAGCCCGAACAGGGGCGTGCTGACTAGTCCCAGTCGTCTACTGGTTCAGCGGGAGCATGCGGACCGACTTGGGACTTTCGTCGGTATTCCGTGCGGTCATTGCGCCGTATGGTGCCCATATGGCCAGACAGACCGCCGGTGCCCGACCTGCGCCCAGAACCGCCACCGCGTCCTCACGGCGGCCGGAGCGGATCACCCCCATCGACGCGTATCTGAAGAAGCTGTGGGAAGCCGGCGGCACCGACCTGCATCTGACGGCCGATTCGCCGCCGCTGCTGCGGGTCAACGGACAGTTCATCCGGTACGACGACCGGCCGCTGTCTGCCGACAAGGTCGACGCGATCATCCGGCAGGTGACCGGACCCGAGCTTGCGGCGGTGCTGGACGAGAAGGGTGAGGTCGACTTCTCGCTCAGCTGGCGCGATCATGGCCGGCTTCGCGGGAACGCGTTCAAGCAGCGGACCGCATCGGCGCTGGCGCTGCGTCTGATCCCGTTCGAGATCCCGTCGATGGAACGCCTCGGCGTTCCCCAGATCGTCCAGCAGATGATTCACCAGCCCCACGGGCTGGTTCTCGTCACCGGCCCGACGGGATCCGGCAAGTCGACGACGCTCGCGGCCATGATCGACCAGATCAACATGGAGCGGGCCTGCCACATCGTGACGATCGAGGACCCGATCGAGTACCTCCACAATCACAAGGTTGGCGTCATCAACCAGCGTGAGATCGGCCAGGACAGCGAGAGCTTTCACACCGCCCTGCGCGCGGTGCTGCGGGAGGACCCAGACGTCGTCCTCGTCGGTGAGATGCGTGACCCGGAGAGCATTCAGGCGGCGTTGACGATCGCCGAGACCGGACACCTCGTGTTCGCCACGCTTCACACGAACGACACCGCGCAGGCGGTCGACCGCATCGTCGACGTCTTCCCGGCCGAGCGGCGACCGCAGATCCAGGTGCAGCTCGCACACGTGCTCAGCGGCGTGGTCTACCAGCGGCTGCTGCCGCGCGTCGAAGGCGGCCTGGTCGCGGCGTTCGAGGTGATGCTCGGCAACCACGCGGTCCGCAACCTGATTCGCGAGGGCAAGACCCGGCAGCTTCGCAACGTGGTCGCTACGCACCAGTCCGAGGGCATGCAGACGCTGGAGATGCACCTGGCCAGGCTGGTAGCAGAAGGCGCGATCACCAAGGACACGGCAGTGGCGGCCAGCATGTTCCCGCGTGAGATCGACCTGCGAGAGGTCGCGGGTGCCGGGAGGAGCCGCGACGCAGCTCTTCCGGCCCACGTACGCTGACCCCCGATGCGCGCGTCGGCAGGCCGGCCAGGCCCCGACCTGCCCTATGACCTCCTTGCCGGCGTCGTCCCGTGCCGCAAGGGCTGGCTGGTCGCGCCGGGCAAGCTGGTCGGCGTCTCGCTCAACCCGGAGCCGGTGACCGTCCTACCGCGGTTCGCCGAAGTCATCGACCACGTCCCGTCGTACGCCGTCGTTGCCGTCTCGATCCCGATCGGGTTGCCGAAGCGGTGGAGCGAGCGCGGCCGCCGATGTGACCGAGAGGCTCGTGACCTCGTAGGCTGGCCGCACCTCGGTGCGATCGCCTCGCCACCCGGTCGCAACGACCTGCGCGGCCGTCGCGCGGTCGTCGGGGACGTGGTGACCCGGCGGATGTCGACGGCGATAGCTGAGGTCGACGCGGAGATGCAGCCGTACCGGCAGCGCACCGTGTACTCCGTGCATCCCGAGCTCTCCTTCTACCAGCTCAACGGGAACCGGCCACCTCGCTTCTCGAAGCGCTCCGCATCGGGCATGCGGGAGCGACGCGTGCTCCTCACGAGCCGCATGCCCGGCGCGGAACGCATTCTCGACGAGGTGCCGGCAGGTGTCGCGCCGGGTCAGCTGCTCGATGCAGTCGCGCTGCTCTGGACCTCACGGCGGATCGCCGCACGGGCCGCGACGCGGGTGCCGAGCGACCCCGAGTGGGACACCGAGGGGTTGCGCATGGAGTGGGTGTACTGACGCCTCAGTTGTTGGCGGTCGCCAGGTCCCAGCCGGTGATGTCGACCGAGTCGCCGGCCTTGAAGCAGTTGTCAGCGCCCTCGACGTGCGTCGTGCAGCCCTTGCTGCCGTCGAGGTCGTCGAAGACGGTGGTGACGGACATGACCGCGCTCGATCCGACGACCGGGGTGTAGGTGGACTGGCCCGAGATGCAGTTCGACGTCGACGGGCATGCGGCGAAGGTGATGCTGCGCAGCCACGGCGCCGGAGACTGGCCCACGATGCACATCACCTGATAGGTCGTCCCGTTGACCGGGACCGCGACCGTGGGGCAGGTGATCGGAGTCTGGTACCCGACGGTGCCGGACGCGGTCGTGGCGCCGGTGCGGAGCTGGTTGATCGACACCTGCATCGCGGACTCGGCGGCGTACGTCTGGGCGCGGTCGTTGCTGAGCGCCGAGGTCTGGGACAGGCTGCTGCCGGCGAACCCGACCAGTGCCCCGCCGACCAGGCCGACCACGAGGATGAACAGCAGCGCGAGGATCAGGACGGCGCCGCCGTCCTCGTGCAGGTCTCGTTGCGTCTTCATCAGGTCAGCCGATTCGGGTCGCGGACGGCGAATGAGAGGGATGTCGACAGCTGGGTCGGGGAGGTCACGGCGACGGTGATGAGCTGTGCCGGGTCGCCCGAGCAGCTGGTCGACCACGCGCTGCCACTCCAGTACTTGATCGAGGTGATGCCGACCGTCCAGGAGGCGGGGATGCCACTCGGCTTGGTCACCGCGTAGGTGGTGGCGCACTTGGCGTAGATCGGGTTGGCCTGCCGCTGGATCTGTTGCTGGGCGGCGTCCGCATAGCTCTTCACGTAGACGTCGTTTGCGGCGAGCGTCCGATGCTCCCCCGAGGAGGTGATCGAGGTGAGCACGCTGCCCATCAGGGCCACTGCCGTGATCGCGATGATCGCGACCGCCAGGATGACCTCGATGAGGGTCTCGCCTCGGTCGGGGTTCCCGCAGTTCCGGGCTCGCCGCATCAGCCGGTGAAGCATTGGTCCGTGGTGGTGTCGGCGGAGGACAGGTAGTCGGTGTCGCCCTGGTAGACGGCGCCGAAGCAGTAGCGCTTCCCGGCGGTGAGGGCGCTGCTGGCGGGGGACGCCGCTGCACCGGTGCCGTCAAGCGTTCCGGTGGTCTTCACCGCGCCGGGCGTGGTGGCGGTGCAGCCAGTGGTGGCGTTCGCGCACAGGTAGAAGAACACCTGCCCGGTGGGGATCCCTCCGTCGCTGCCGGTCACTTTGACGTGGTCGGTGTACTTGTGGAGGCTGCTGCCGGTGCCGTGGGTCAGCGAGACGAACGCGGTTGCCGAGCCGATGTTCGCCACGTTCTGCGTCGTGGAGCCGTTCGAGCCGTTGTAGTCGGTGTTGCCGCTGTAGGTGGCCTTCACCGTGTACGGCGATCCCGCGATGGTGAACGTCCCGCCGTTGACGGTGCAGGTTGCGACGCCGCTGGACAGCGCTGTGGTGGACGAGCAGCTCGGGTTGCTCCCGGAGTGTGCCGTGATCGCCCAAGCGACACTGCCGCCGTTCGGTGTCGGGGACACGGTCGCGGTGAACACGACCTGCGCCGAGGGCTTCGAGGTCGGCTTCGATGACACCACCGTTGTCGTGGTCGCGGCCGGGCTCACCGGGATGCTCACCTGTCCGGACGAGCCGAGCCAGGTCGAGGGTGAGCCAGACTCGGCGTAGGTGCCGGTCACCGCGTACGGCGACTGGCTCGCGAGCAGTGCGCCCGACGTGCAGGTCGCGGTCGCGGCGACCAGCGTCTTGGTGTTGCCGCCGCTGCACGTCACTCCGGCGAAGGTCACGGTGCCGGTCGGAGTCGAGCCGTCCGGGGCGGTGACCGTCGCCGTGATGGTCGCCGCATTCCCGCTGGTCAGGTTCGGTGTTGCGGACAGGGATGTCGAGGTCGACATCAGGACGCGCTGCGTGACGGTGTTCGAGGTCGATGAGTCGTACGTCGCGTTGCCCTGGTACAGCGCGGTGATCTGGTAGGGCGACAGCGCCTTCGCGAGCGGGCCGGTGTCGCACGTCGCGACGCCGGAGCTGTTGACCGATGCGGCCGAGGCGCAGTCCGCCGTCGTCGAGCCGTTCTTGTCGACGACCTGGAAGGCAACGCTCCCGCTGTCGACGGTTCCGTCTGGCGACTGCTGGACGGTTGCGGTCAGGTGAAGTGCCTGCCCGTCGGCACTGGGACTTGCCGGCGATGCTGTGAGGGTGGTCGACGTACCGGTGGGCCCGACGGTCGGGCCGCCGTTACCACTGCAGTTGAGGCTCGACGCAACCATGCCGCCCGCGGTGACGCCACCGTTGCCGCTGATGTTGACCGTGCTGTTCGGTGCGTAGACCGTGCCGCCGATCGAGGTGACACCGCTGTTGCCGCTGAGGTTCAGGCCGCTGCTATTGCCAGGAGCCATCCAGATCGAGACGGGTGCGTACTTCGCGTACGGCGGAGCGAGAGTCACACCGGAGTTGCCCGAAAGGTCGACGCCGCCGTGGAGCACATACAGCAGCACCCCCTTGGAGCCGGTCGTGAACGAGGTGTTGCCCGACAACGCGAGGCCGTTGTTGAGGATGTAGATGCCGTTGAGCTGGCCACTCGGATAGAACGTCCCGCTGACGTACGTCACGTCAGGATCACCTTGCACGGGTGGTGTCAGAGTCGCGTAGGGGTCGGCCAGAGGTGGCCCGACCACCTTCGGCGTGGAGCCGCCGCCTTGGAAGCTCGTGGCTTGCGAGTAGATCTCGTCGGCGTTCAGCGCCGCGTTGCCAGACTGGTTCAACACGTTGTTCGAGGTGGTGTTGAACGCGGCGACGCCATTCACCGTGGTGTGGCAGTTGCCGCTCTGGTTGATGGTCGGGTTGTTCTCCATCAGCAACGGCGGGGCCAACGAGGTGCCCCCACCTTGGTTTGCCGCCTTTGCGACGGCTCCCTGCGGGGAGGCGGTGACGCTGAAGTCGAAGTTGCTCGTCGGCTCGTGGATCGCAAGTGTGATGTGGTCGACACCGACATCGTTCTTCTTCTGCGGCGCGGCGGCGATCAACCCGGAGGCCGCGCAGGAGGTGGTCCCGTCGGTGCACGTGACCGTCGCCGTCGCGGTGCCGGCGTCGTGCGACACGGGGAGGACCTTGTTGCCGCCGCTCTGGCACGAGATGCGGTTCACGGTGCTGTGGGCGGCATCAAGGGTGTACGCCACGTAGTACGTGATCACCGTGCCCGACGAGTTGGCTGCGGACCAGCTTAGGCCGACCAGATAGGAAGCGGTCCCGCAGACGGTCGTTCCGGACGTCGCTACGTACTGGGCGCTCTTCACGTCACGAACGAAGTATGTCGAGGTGATCTGCGCGTCGTGGGAGTCCATCAACCGGGCGGTGGTGGTGTCGCGATTGTTGAGCGTGGTGATGAAGCCGGCGGTGATCGCCCCGACGATGAGCGGCAGGATCGTGACCACGATCAGCAGCTCCACCAAGGTGAATCCGGCCTCCGGTCGCTGTTCAGCGACCTTCCGCGTCAGCCGTCTCATCTCGATCGCCTTCTCCGGGTGGGGTTGCCGGCCGCGGGTGGGGTTGTGAGGTGTAGAAGTCCCCACCCGCGACCGGCCGTCATTGCGTTACGGTGCTGCGCAGATCGAGGCGGCAGTGTTGGTGGTGTCGCCGACGGCGAGCGTGCCGCCGGTGATCCCGCTGCCACCCGCTGCCGCGACGGTGATGCCGCCCGCAACCGTGGTGGTGATCGTGTACTTGCTGGAGCTCGGCGCCTCACGGAGGTAGCCACCCGACACCAGCGCCGAAACGGTCGCCGCGTAGCTGCCGGTCTGCGCCTTCATTGCCTCCTGTGCGGTCTCGACGCTCTTGACGTCCGACTGGCAGGAGGCCGAAGCGGCGCTCTTGCCCGTGTTGCCGACCGCGAAGACCACAATCGCGGCGAGGATGCCCAGGATCGTGATGACGATCAGGAGCTCGATGAGGGTGAAGCCGGACTCGACCTCAGCCCGCTCACGCAGCCGCGCGAGCATCGTCTTGTTCTGCATTTCGTTGCCTCTCTGCTGGGTGCCGGGCTGGGCCGGCTTGATGGGGTGCCGGGCTGGGCCGGCCTGTTGGTGTGGAGCTCTGGGTGTGAAATCACCCGCGGTCATCCAGGTCGACCCCTCCCTTCGAGCTGACGGCACCGGTCGCGGAGTCGCTCATGACAGGTGCACCTGGCGGTAGATGCCGTACATCGCCGAGACGAGCGCGATCGCGACGAAACCAACGAACAGGCCGGCGAAGAGGATCACGGCCGGTTCGAAGAGACTGGTGAAGCGCTTGAGCTTGTAGTCCAGCTCGCGGTCGAAGTAGGTGGCTGCAACCTCGAGCTGGGCGTCAAGGGTTCCGGTCGATTCGCCGACCTTGAACATCTGTCGCGCCGATGCCGGGAACAGGTTCGAGCGGGCCATCGGCCCGGACAGCCCCTCGCCGCGCAGCATGCCTTCGCGCGCCCGCATCAGGCCGCTCCGGAAAACGGAGTTGTTGGTGGCGTTGGTCGTGACGACCATCGCCTCTGGCAGCGGTACGCCGGACATCACCATCGTCGAGAGGATGCGGCAGAACCGCTCGAGAACCGCGTGCTTCACGAGGTCGCCGATCACCGGCACCCGCAGCACCAATGAGTCCAGCCACTGACGTCCGCGCTCGCTCTTCACGAGCGTCCACATCCCGCCGGCCAGGGCGACAAGGCCGACGACGAGCAGGTACCACCAGTTGCTGATGAACTGCGCGACGTCGAGCAGGATCCGTGTTGTCAGCGGCAGCTTCGCGTCGAAGGACTTGAAGAAGGTCTCGAACTTCGGGATCACCCACACCGTCAGGACGATCACGACGGCGATCGACAGGCAGAACACGATGCCGGGGTACATCAGCGCTTCCTTGACCTTGCGCCGCGCCTCCATGTCCCGCTCGATGTACACCGCGATGCGGTCGAGTGCCTCGTCGAGATGGCCGGTCCACTCCGCCGTGGTGATAATGCTGGAGTAGACGTGTGGGAAGACTTCCGGATGCGCCGTGGCCGCGTCCGCGAAGGTCTCACCGGCGCGCAGGCGCTCGCGGATGTCGAGCAGTGCTTCCCTAAAGGTCTTGTCGTCCATCTCCTCGGTGATGGCGTCGAGCGCGTCCAACATGGGGACGCCGGCCCGCACGAACACCGCCATCTGGCGTGAGAAGTGCATGAGCTCGCGGCGCGACACCTTCTTGCTGGTCAGCTCGAAGCTGGCGATCCGCTGCAACCAGCCCGGTCGGGGAGCGGTCGCCGGAGCCACCGGTGCGGCTTGCGCCATAAGGGCCTCTGTGAACTCGAGATCGGGCTCGCCGGTACCCGGCGCCATGACCTCAGAACGTGTAGATCGCACGCATGACCTCCGAGATCGTCGTCTCGTTCTTCGCAACGAGCGCCATCGCCTCGTCCTGCAGGGTTCGCATGCCTTGAGACGTGGCCAGCCGCCGCAACTCGTCCTGGGTTGCCCACCCGACGACGAGGCGCTTGATCTCAGGCGTGACCCGAAGCACTTCGTAGACGCCTACGCGTCCGAGGTAGCCGGTGCCCGCGCAGAAGGTGCAGCCGGCTCCCGCTTGGAAGGTCGTCTTCGCCGGCGCGCCGCTCGCCTTGTAGAAGGCGAGCTCTTCGGCCGTCGGCTTGTACCGCTGCTTGCAGTCCGGGCAGATCCGGCGAACCAAGCGCTGGCCCACCACGGCGAGAACGCTCGACGCGATGAGGAATGACTCGATCCCCATGTCGAGGAAGCGGTGCAGCGCCGCGACCGCATCGGTCGCGTGCAGCGACGACAGCACGAAGTGGCCGGTGAGGGCTGACTGGACCGCGATCCGTGCCGTCTCCTCGTCCCGGATCTCGCCGACGAGGATGACGTCCGGATCCTGCCGAAGGATGGATCGGAGGCCGGTCGCGAAGGAGATGCCGGCCGCCTCGTTCATCTGGATCTGGTTGATCGACGGCAGCACGTACTCGACCGGATCCTCGATGGTCATGATGTTGCGGTCCGGCTCGTCAAGTTCCGCGAGCGCGGCATACAGGGTCGTCGTCTTGCCGCTGCCAGTCGGTCCGGCGCACAGCACCATGCCGAACGGCGACCGGGTGAGGCGGGCGAACTCAGCGTGCTTGTCCTGGGGCATTCCGAGGTCGCCGAGTCGCAACAGCGACCGGTTCTTGTCGAGGATTCGGAGGACGCAGACCTCGCCCCAGATCGTGGCGGTTGTCGCCACCCGCAGGTCGATCTCGCGGCCGTCGATCGTCGTCGAGATCTGGCCGTCCTGGGGCCTGCGCCGCTCGACGATGTTCATGCCGGCGAGGATCTTGAGCCGGCTGACGACGCCGGGGGCCATCTCGATGGGAAGTGAGAGAACGTCGTGCAGCGCCCCGTCGACGCGGTAGCGGATGCGCAGCTGCTTGTCCTGCGGCTCGATGTGCACGTCCGACGCCCGGTCGCGCAGTGCCTGCGTAAGGATGCGCTCGACGATCGTGATCACCGGCGAGTCCGCCGCGAGGTCGGTCTCCGTGGTCGGTGCCGCCGGCCGCTCGGAGAGCGTGCGGGAGAACGCCTCGACCTGTTCCTCGACGTCGTCGAGCGCCCGATAGTTGCGGTTGAGGACGTAACGCACCTGAGACTGCGGGGCTACGCCGACCTCGACCGGCATCCCCAGGGTTGCCGAGAGACGTGATCCGACGTCGAGGTCTGGGTCGCCGACGGCGACGCGCAACGTGCCGTCGGGCATGACCTCCAGCGGGACAACCAGCGAGGATCGCGCAATCGACTCGGGAATCTGTGCGACCGTCGAGGGGTCGGTGGTGGCATCGCTCAGGTCGACCAAAGGCAGACCCAGCTGCTCGGAGAGCGCCCCCGCCAGGGCTTCATCCGTGATCAGGCCGGACTCGAGGAGCACCTGGCCGAGCCGACGGCCGTCGGTCGTCTCGTGTTCCGCCGCGGACTCGACGTCGCTTCGCGCCACTAGGCCGCGCTTGACGAGGACATCACCGATTCGTCGGCTTTGCCGCTGTTTGGGCATTTCGGCTACCGGTTGGGGGGCAGCCGCGGACTTGCCGTTAGGGGCTCCCGGACTCGCGTCCTGCCCAGGGCGGGACGCGCGCCGCAGCGGGCTCATCGGGTCTCCCCGACGTACTCGGGCCCGCTGCTGCTGCCGCTATCCGGCCGGTAACACCTCACGTTCTCCAAAATCGGGGCTGCGCCCGATTTGGCACAGAGACTTAGGTCCCGTCCGCTGTGACCATTGGGTAGGTATTCGTCTGGTCACCCTGGTGGGGTTAACCGGGCGTGCGGGTCGCGCGGAGCCTCGCCGGTTCGTCGCTCGGAGCCGTGGCGGCTGCTCGCGCGATCGCATCGGTGATCTCGTTCCCGATGAGCTCTTCGCGGCCGAGGAGCTCATCGCGCAGGCCTTCGACGAGATGACGGTTGCGCTCGATCATCTCCCGTACGTCGTCCCTGGCGCGGTCGAGCAGGCTCTCGATCCGTTCCCGGCCACCGTCGGCAGCCACGATCTTCGCGACGAGGTTCTCGGGCGGGCCCTGGATCGCCTCGTAGGAGAACAGCGAACCCGCCATGCCGAGCGCGCCGACCATCATCGCGGCGTACGTCGTAGCCGCCTTGAGGTCCGACGCCGGGCCGGAGGTGATCTCGCCGAAGAACGTCTCTTCCGCCACCATGCCGCCGAGGGAGATCTTGATCTGGGCCTCGATCTCCGACTGGGACATCAAGAAGCGCTCTTCGATGTCCGAGTGGGCGAGCAGGCCCAGCGCCTCCTTCCGCTTGATGATCGACAGCACCTCGAGCTTGCGGCTCGTCCCGGTCAGCCAGGCGACCACCGCGTGACCCGACTCGTGCGTGGCGATCGTCCGGCGTTCGGCTTCGGTGTACTCCACCGGCTGTGCCAGCCCGATTTCCTCTGTCATCTTGGCTTTGGCGACGTCTGCCCACGCCATCGCGCCGGCACCGCGTCGCAACGCCCAGATGAGCGCTTCGTCGAGGATGTGTTCGATCATGACGGGCGAGTAGCCGGCGGTCATGGCGGCCAACCGGTCGCGGAGCGCGTCGTCGTCGAGCTCCGCGTCGTGGAGCTTCTTGGCCAGGTAGTAGTCGATGATCTCGCGTCGGCCCGTGCGGCTCGGGAGGTCGAAGAAGATCGATCGGTCGAAGCGACCGGGTCGCAACAACGCGGGATCGAGGTCGGCGGCGCGGTTCGTCGCGCCGACCACGAGCACGTTCGCCGGGGCCGCGGCACGCTTGCGGAGCTGGCGATGGTCCGGCAGGAACGCGTTGACCATCTCGATGGCGGCGTTGCGTAGCCGAGCCGACGGGGGCGGTTGGTCGAACGACTGGAGCTGGATCAGCAGCTCGTTCACGACGCCGGTGATGCCCTCGCCCTTGGCGCCTCCCATTCCTGATCGGGACGCGCCCACTGCGTCGATCTCCTCGATGAACCCGATCGCGCCGCCGTCCTTGCGGGCGGCTTTGCGCAGCGCCTTGAAGTAGGAGCGGATCCGGCGGTTCGTCTGGCCGTAGTACATCGATTGAAACGCTGAGGAGGAGACGAAGAGGAACGGGACGCCTGCCTCCCGCGCCATCGCCTTCGCGAGGTAGGTCTTACCCGTGCCGGGCGGGCCTTCGAAGAGGATGGCCCGGCGCGGGGTCCCGCCGAGCTGGTCCTTGAAGGTCCGGTGGGCGAGGAAGATGTTGAGGGTCTTGATGACCTCCTCGACCACGACGGGCATGCCCTTGACGTCAGCGAAGGACGTCTCGATCTCGCTCGACCGGTAGAGAACGTGGGGAGACCTGCCCGCCATCAGCAGTGGACCGAGCAGCGCGGCGCCGAGAATGATCACCAGGAGAAAGAGCGGCGCCACCGCGGCAAACCGGGGCGACAGATGTGGTGCGCCCGGATACGGCGGTTGGTCGCTGAGGATGCGAGCCCACGCCCAGATCGCCACCCCGAGGATGGGGAGCGAGAGCCAAACGAGCCGGCGCTGCCGTGACCGCTCGCGGGTGTGGGCCACGTCGGCGGTAGCGGTGTCGACCACCTTGTCGAGGCTCAGCTCGGTCAAATCCATCGCTTGCTCCTCGGGTCGCCGTATGGGCGCGTGACCTTGATATCGGCCAAGTGATCGGCTCATCAATGTAACGATCGTCGACGTCCTGAGGTCGCGCCCGATTCGCCCGTTCTGCACCGCGTGGTGTCGCGGCGCGCGGGTTTCAGGCCGGGAGAATGCCCACGTGACCGAGCGGCGCCGGCGTCGTGGGATCCGCCCGACGGAGGTCGTCGGCGCGACCGTGGAGGGTGTCGGCAAGGGCGCCAACCTGCTCTACGGCACCGTGGTCGGGGAGAGCCGCGTCCCGCTGACGCTGGCCCTCATCGCGGCGATCGCCCTGCAGCTGCTGCTGCCCAAGTCGATCGTGGTCATTCACGAGCGGTGGTTGCTCCCATCGCTGCAGGGCGTGGTGCTCCTCGCGCTCATCGCGAGCAACCCGTTCCGGATCACCCGGGAGTCGCCGCTCATCCGCGCGCTCGGGCTGGTCATGCTCGGTGCGATCGCCTTCAACGACATCGTCGGCATCGTGCGGATGGTGGACCTGCTGATCAACGGCCACAAGGCGTCGGCGGCCGCGCTCTTCACCGGCCAGGACCTGATCCGCGTCGCCGTGGTGATCTGGATGACGAACGTGATCGTCTTCGCGCTCGCGTACTTCGAGCTCGACCAGGGCGGGCCGTTCCGGCGGCTGTCCGGAGAGGGACGAGCGGACTTCCAGTTCCCGCAGCAGACCGGCGATCTGCGTGAGAAGTGGCCGGACTGGCGTCCGACGTTTGTCGACTACCTGTACGTCTCGTTCACCAACTCGACGGCGTTCAGCCCGACCGACACGATGCCGTTGTCGAGCTGGGCCAAGATGCTGATGCTGCTTCAGTCGGCGTCGGCGTTGGTCACGATCGGCGTCATCGCGGCTCGGGCGGTCAACATTCTCAGCTGACGGTCTGAGTCGCGGTCTTGTCGAGGTGGATCACCGACTCCGCGGCGTGTGGAGCGGCGAGGTACGCGCGTGCGGCGTTGGCGAACTCGACCGCCTGCAGGCCGTCGGTGTAGCGGTGGTCGAAGGTCGCGGTCAACGTCAGCACCGGTCGCGCCACGATCATGCCGTTGACGACGACCGCCTTCTCGTGGACGGCGCCGACGAGGATCAGCAACGGGACGCGGTAGTACGACGCGAGCGGCGAGTAGGCGTGCGTGATGCCGGTCATGCCGATCGAGCTGACCATCGCCGAGCCGAACGCCTGCCGGGGGAGCCCGAGCCGGGGAAGGTTCAGGTTCAGGTCCGAGGTGAGCCACGCCGAGAAGCGGATCCCAAGACGGAGCAGTCGGGGTGGCAGTACTTCGAGCATTCGCTTGGTGCGGCCGAACTCGGCATCGCGACCGTCGCGGATCAGCGCCGTACGGCGCTCGATCTCTGCGGCGATCTCGGCAAGGGACTTTCGGTCGGCGGCTTCGACCTTGACGCCGGTGAGCTCGTCACCGACAGCCACGATCACGAGTACGTCGATCGACTCGCGCGGGTGCTCCCGGCCGCGGGTGAGCCGCACATTGAGCGCGGGTACTGCCTGCAGGCCTGCTGCGACGGCCTTCACCACAGCGTGCGTGATCGTGACGTGCTCACCGGTGTGACGGCGGATGTCCTCGATCTCTGCGAGCAGGTTCGCGGCGTCGATCTCCATGTCGCCGAAGAACTGCGGGTCGAACGGCGCCAACCAGCTCGAGCCGGCGAGCTTTCGCCAGCCATGCAGCCGCCTAGGCGGCTGGGCGGCATGGTGGGAACGGTCGACTGGAGGCATGTCTCCACGGTCGCGGGCCTTGGTGCGGTTGTTCAGAGGCGTAAGTCCTGATCGGCGCAACCCAAACCCGGTGATTGCGGGCGGAAAGGAGTCACCTGTCGAACCTGCCGATCATGCGTCGTTCATGGCACCTTGTATCGGTGCCCCAGACACGTCAGATCGCGCTGGCCGTCGCGATCGCCGCCGTCGCCGGATCCGGCGCGTTCCTCGCCGTCAGCCCGCCCGCGGTGACGTCCGCCGCGGTCGTGCCCGCAATCGGTGGAACGTTACGCGCGGCAGGCGCGGACCCCGCCGCATCGCCCGCGCCGGCACCGGCTGCGTCCGAGGCCGTGGTGGCGGTTTCCGTCGCGGAGGTGTGGTCCGGCCGCCACAAGGTGCGCTCGTTCGACCTGCCGGCGCTGCAGCGCCCGGCACACATCACGGCCTGGTTGCGCCGCATGACCTTCCATCAACGCAGCCACCTCTACCAGCGGCTCGCGACCCAGGTGCGGTACGGCGAGCAGGTCGATGTTCTCGACGCGTGGGGCTCACTGACGCAGATCCGGATCCCCGACCAGACCGGCGGCCGGTTCCCCGACGGCATCATCGGCTGGGTCGCTTCCGAGCAGCTCGCCCCGGAGCCGGCCGACTGGACGGCGCCGACCCAGGTGGCGACGGTGACCGCGAAGCTGGCGACACTGCACCGCGTCGTCGGGGGAGCTGATCATCCGATCGACGTCAGCTACGCGACGACGCTCCCGGTGCTCGCCGTCCATCCGCACGTAGTGGTCGTCGCGGTGCCCGGACCGGTTGACCGGGCGACGCTGTCGCGCGCCGCAGTGCGGGTGCACCGGCTGGGGACGCCGGCGATCCGGCCGAATCGGCATGACGTCCTCGCACAAGCGCGGCGCTTCCTCGGTCTTCCGTACCTGTGGGCCGGCATGTCGGCGTGGGGGTACGACTGCTCAGGCCTGACCTCGACGATCTACTCGCAGCTCGGGATCACGCTGCCTCGCGACGCCGCCGACCAGTCCCTGGTCGGCAAGCCGGTGCCGCGGAACCGGCTGCGTCCGGGGGATCTCGTGTTCTTCTCTCACACCCCTCAGCGCGGCGACATTCATCACGTCGCGATCTACGCCGGCCGCGGCCGCGTCCTGCAGTCGCCGTACACGGGTTCTCGGGTCGAGATCGTCAAGCTGCGGCACTCCTACCTCAACCGCGAGTACTGGGGCGCCTCCCGCCCGCTGCCGTAGCCGGCGCGAGCGACGTCCCGTCCCGGTCGGCGAGCCGGCCCCCGAGAAGCGAGTAACGTCCGGCTCACTTGCGAGTCAGCGATAGCAATTGGGGGGCGAATGCGACGGGTGAGGGCAACTGTGCCCATTCTGGCGCTGCTGGGTGGTGGTCTGGTCGGCGTCCTTCCCGCGCTGCCGGCAGCAGCTGCACCGGCAACGACGGTCTGGACCCTTGTCACGAGAACCTGCACCGCCAACGAGGTGCCGGCAGGTGAGGCCTGCTTCGACGGCGCCGGTCACGCGCAGGACTACAACACCGTCACCTCCGCCACTGCTGACGGCAAGACGACCGGGGAGCACAACAGCTACGAGTACGAGCTGCCCAACAAGATCGCCGCAGGTCAGGACAACGAGGTGAAGCTCACGGCCAACGTCGACGAGGTGACGGATGGCGGCGCCCACTCCCGGGTCTGCCTGCAGGACTACGGTCAGTTCGGCTACACCGAAGCCGGTGATCAATGCGCGACCACCGCAGAAGCGGGGAATGGGCAGAACGCTTCGGCCAGCCATACCGCCACGTTGATCCCGAGCAACGGTGACACCGGCGAGATCATCACGCTGACTATCGGATTCGAAGAGCCCGGCGGATACGTCAACTTCGACTACAAGGCTTCGAACCCCGTCCACCACGTCAAGTTCGGATTCTCGGCACGGGTGTCCCGGCACGAGGGTGGGGGGAAGTTCACGACGATCAACCTCGTCGGATCGGGAAGCTTCGATGCGGTTGGTCCGCTCGTCACGTCGATGCCCAGCACGGCGGAGCAGGGCACTGCAGAGGTGCGGTTCAAGGAACCGAATGGTGATGAAGGCGCCGCGCGCCTGGTATTACGCCGGGCGCGGTACTTCCCCAAGGATCACGCAGCGGACCTGACGTTCCGCGTGTCCAAGTCAAGCCTCAGCTGCCTCCCGAAGGCGCGCACCTTCGACATCTCGGCAGACAACAACAAGTCCCTCGAGTTCGACATGTGCGGCTTCTCGCCGCGCTTGCTCGTCGAGCAGGACGACGTCAAGGTTCACGTCAAGTCCGGCTAGAAGGGGCTACGCGCTGCCGAACCAGTGCGCGATCCGAACCGGTCCTGACTCCTCCTTCTCGCGGCCGATCGTGAGGGACGGCTCGTTGAAGGGGCCGCCTTTCATGCCGTCGGCAGCCATGGTCACGTCGACGCGAGCCACCCGCCCGCCGCCGAACTCGATGTAGCAGGTGCCGCTCCCGTCGAACGGCGGCACCTCACGCCCGTCGAGCTTCGACAGGATCCGCTCCGCGACCACTCGCGCGGCGCGTTCGGCGAAGGAGCCCGCGCGGGGCACCGGGGCGTCGGCGCAGTCACCGAGAGCGAAGACGTCGGGGAACTCGGTGGCGAGCGTGAGGGGCTCGACGTGCACCCACCCGTCGGCGCCGGTCGGCAGTCCGGACACGGCATCCGGGGCCTTGTGCACCGGGATGGCGAGGAGCAAGTCGTAGTCGAGCTCGTCGCCGTTGTCGAGCTTGATCACCCGTCGCTCGTCGACGACCTCCGTCATGCGGGACGAACCGCGGAACGTGATACCCCGCTCCTCGAACGCCGCGAGCAGCGCCGCCGACGTGTCCGGCGACGGCGGCACGGGGGAGGGCAAGGGGTTGACGATGGTGATCTGCGTGCTGTCACTCTTGCCGCGTTGCTTGAGCACGTGGTGCAGCATCAGCGCCACCTCACTCGGCGCCGGCGGGCACTTGTACGGCGTCCCGGCGATGGCGATGACGGCGTGGCCGCGGTCGAAATCGCGAATCCGCGCAACGAAGCGCTCGGCGCCGGCCACCGTGTAGAACTCGTGATCGTCAGTGAGGCCGGGTGTGGCGGCGACGTCAAGCGCAGCGCCTAGCGCGATGACGATGACGTCTGCGGCGTACCTTCCTTCGGTCGTCTGCACCGTCTTCGCGACTGGGTCGATCGCGATGATCCGCTCCTGCCGGAACGTCACGGACGGCCGGGCGAGGTCGCGGTAGTAGCTGCGCCAGGTCTCGCGGGTGAGGCCGAACATCACGTCGAGCTTCGAGTAGCCGAAGACGAACGAGTCGTTCTGGTCGATGAGCGTGACGTCGATCTGGTCGGCGGCGGCGTCCGACAGCCGGGCCGCCACCTCGAGCCCGCCGAAGCCCGCTCCCAGTACGAGGACATTGAGCTTCGCCCCGGTTTGGGTCATGCGTCAGTATCGGCGCCGGGTTGCCCCCGTTGTTGCGCTGACGGGGGTATTTGGCGCTTTCGGCGCGTCGGCGCCATGTCGCGAATAGGCTCCCGGAATGAGCCGTGCCGGGATCGCGGTGCGCCGCGAGGCGCGCTGGCTGGTCTTGCACTGGGGCGCCCGCACGCTCAGCAAGCGGTACGCGCGCAAGGGCATGCCACTCGAACGCATGCTTTTCGAACCGGGCGCTCGGCAGGATCCGCATCCCTTGTATGAGGAGATCCGCGCCCGCGGCCGGATCGTGAAGAGCGGCGCGATCGCCAACGCCACGGTCGACTACGCGATCATCTCGGCCGCCCTGCGGGACAGCGCGTCCTTCAGCGTCAACTTCGGCGAGTCCGCCGAGACGCCCCGTGCGATCCGGTGGCTGTTCCGGCCGCCGGATCCGGACATCGCGAGTGTGGTCGAGGCGCCCGCGCTGCTTGGTGTCGACCCGCCGACGCATACCCGCTACCGGCGGCGCGTGTCCAAGCCGTTCACGCCCCGCGCGCTCCAGCAGGTCACGGACCGCGTCGAGGAGCGGGCCGTGCAGCTGCTCGACGGCCTGGCCGGACGGGATCGCGTCGACATCGTCCGGGAGTACGGCAACCTGCTCCCGGTTGCGGTGATCGCGGAGATCCTCGGCGTGCCCGCGGCGATGCGCGACCGGTTTCTGGCGTGGGGTCACGCGGCGGCGCCTGTGCTCGACGTCGGTCTGAGCCACCGCGAGTACCGCTCGGTCAACCAGGCCCTCAAGGCCATGAACGAGTGGTTCGCCGAGCACTTCGAGAACCTCCGGCGCAACCCCGGGGACGACATCCTGAGCCAGCTGGTCAACGCCGATCCGGCGGACCGCCTCAACGATCTCGAGCTGCGCGCCACGGCGATGCTTCTGCTCGGTGCCGGATTCGAAACCACGGTCAACCTGCTCGGCAGCGGCGTGAACGTCATTGCGAACGACGACAAGGCGCGCACCCGGCTCGCCGCAGACCCGGCGCTGTGGGAGCAAGCGGTCGATGAGCTGTTGCGGCTCGAGAGCCCGGTGCAGATGACCGGCCGGCTGTGCATCGCCGACACCGAGATCGACGGCGTCCAGATCCCGAAGGGCATGCCGCTGCTGTGCCTGCTCGGCGGTGCCAACCGTGACCCTGCGGTGTTCGACAACCCGGCCAGCTTCGACCTCGACCGGCCGAACTCTCGCGACCATGTCGCGCTGAGCGCCGGCATTCATTACTGCCTCGGCGCCAACCTCGCCCGCATGGAAGGACAGCTCGGGCTGCGGCTGCTGTTCGAGCGGTTCCCCGACCTCGCCGTCGTACCCGGCTCCGGCCGCCGCCGGGACCTGCAGGCGTTACGCGGCTTCGAGTCGCTTCAGGTCGAGCTCAACGCATCGTGATGATGGTTGCTCAGAGCGGCGACCAACGCGACGTCCGCAGCAGGCGGCTCCGCCACTGGTCGCGGTAGTTGAGCGCTTCGTGCATGAACATGCCGGGCTGCTTGAGCTCGGCCGGCGTCTCCTTCGTGAGCAGGTTGAGCAGCAGGGTGTGGTCGAGCACCTTCTGCCACAGCACCGCCTCCTTGCGCCGGCCGGCGCCGTATGCCGGCTGGAAGCACAGCTCGATGTCGAGCAGGCGCTGGTCCTTCGGGCGCTTCTCCATCGGCTCGTAGTAGCCGCTGCCCCAGAAACCGGTGTAGTCGACGAGTGATGCATGCGGCCAGCCGGTGTCCTCCATGTAGATCGCCGGCTCGTGGTCCTGCGGCGTGGTCGGCACGGTCGCGAAGTCGACGTCCTGGAGGGGTGACCACGGCACCGGCAGCATGATGTTCGACGTCACGCCGTGACGCATCGCGTCGAGCTCCGTCTGCCAGTCGCGCAGATCACCGCGCTGCAGCCGCTCGGCGAGCCGGTGCCAGGCCGCGCCGTCGCGTACCGCAGTGACCGTCACGATGTTGTACGCCGGACCGGTGCCGTGAACCCAGTGCAGGAACCACAGCAGCCGGGCGTCGTCCTCCTTGGCGAGCGTCGGCATCCACTCGTCGCGAAGCGCTGCTTCGAAGTCGTCCTCGGCGCGGCCGCGTACCTCGTGAACCTCGTGGACGTACAGCACGTCAGTTGCCCCCAGTCACCATTCGGACGACCGCTTTCCGGTCGACTTTGCTCATGTCCGTCAGCGGGACCTCGTCGGCGAACACGATGATTTCCGGCGTCTTGTACTTCGCGATCCGCTCCGCGCACCACTGCTGGAGCGTGGCGGCGTCGACGGGCTCACTGCTGACCACGACCGCGCCGACTCTTTCGTTCATCTCCGGATCGGGGATGCCGGCGACGGCGCAGTCGGTGACGAGTGGATGCGTGCGCAAGGCGGCCTCGACTTCCACCGGCCCGAACTTCTCCCCGCCGCGGTTGATGGTGTCCGACAGCCGACCGTTCGGGTAGAGGTAGCCGTCAGCGTCGACCCTCACCAGGTCGCCGGTGCGCAGCCAGCCGTCGACGACGTTCTGCGAGGACTTGACGAGCAGCTCGCCGACCTGGCCGGGCTCGACTTCTTCATCGCCGCCGGGCGTGACGATGCGGATCTCGACACCCGGAACGAGGCGGCCGACCGACTCGCGGTGCACCGGATCGTGCGCATCTTCCGGGGTGGTGAAAGTTATGCCGCCGAGCGTCTCGGTCTGACCGAAGGTGTTGACCAGCCCCACATGCGGCATCGCGGCGGTCAGCCGCTCCACGAGCTCGCCGGACATCGGGCTCGCGCCGTACGTGATCATCTGCAGGCTCGACAGGTCGGTGGTCGCGAGGTCGGGATGATCGACGACGCGCGCGAGCATCGTGGGAACCATGAAGGTCAGCTCGACGCGGTGCTGCTCGATCAGGCGTAGCCATTCACCCGCATCGAACCGGCTCTGCACCGCCAGGCTGTGACCCCCGAGCAGGCACACCATGGAACCGATCAGGCCGCCGACATGGTGCAGCGGCACGCACAGCAGCCGCATCTGCGGCTGTGCCACCTCGACGTACGGCGCGAGCCGTGCGGTCAGTGTCTGCCACGGCACCGGCACGGGCTTGGGCAGCCCGGTGGTGCCGCTCGTGAACAGCACCAGCCCGTCGGCGGCGACGCCGTCGCCGGGGCGGTCGTCGCCGGTGGTCGACTCGAGAAGCTCCATGCCGATTGCCGGCATCGGCAGGGCCTCGGCCCGGTCCGTGCACTGCGGCTCGACGACGACGGCGGCGCCCTTGCCCGCCAGGTCGACGAGGGTGGCGACCTCGTCGGTTGTAAGGCGCGGGTTGATCAGCGCGGGGGTGGCACCGAGACGGAGTGCGGCAAACGCCGCGGTGAGGGCGAGCCGCCCCGGACCGGCGATGACGTAGACGCGGTCGTCGACCCCGACGCCTGCTGCACGCAGCCGAGCGGCGGCGGCCCGTACCGCTGCCGCGAGCTCGCCGTACGTCCAAGTGGCGTCGGCCTCGACAAGGGCGGGGCGTTGCACGGCGCGCAGGAAGAGATCGTCAGCAACGGTCCGCAGGTCCAGCGACGACACGGCGGAACCATAACCCGCTCGTTGAGCGCGGCGGGCTACGAAGCGATGTCCACCCGGGTCAGTGATGCGCCGCCCGCCTTCTCCCCGCACGCGGCGCAGTGCGTCGCCGGCTGGAAGATCTCGCCACAGCTGTGCTCCAGCACCGGCGGCATCACGCGGCCCATGACGTGGGTGTCACCCCAGTGCTTGAGAGCCATCACGACGGGGCGCAGATCGCGCCCCTTCTTCGTCAGGACGTAGGCGTGGCGAACCGGGCGTTTCGAGTACTGCTCGCGAGTGATCACTCCTAGCTCCTCGAGGCGCCGTAGCCGCGCCGTGAGGATGTCGCGCGGAGCGCCCGTGTTCGCTGCGATCTCGTTGAACTTGTCGGTGCCGAGGATCAGCTCGCGCACGACGAGGAGGGACCATTTCTCGCCGATGACGTCGAGCGCTGCCGCAACGGAGCACTCGCGCGGTGCTGTTACCGGAGTCACACCGGCATTCTCGCATAGTGGGTTGGCAAATCCAACCTTGTGTTCTACGGTGACGTCTGATCGGTTGGAAAATCCAACCAACTGGCATCCGGAGGGCGCGATGACGGCAGCAACGGTGGCGGTGGCCCGGCCTAGGTCCGTCAGCTCCGGGGTCGTCCTCGCGACGCTGTCGGCGGCTGCGTTCATGGCGAGCCTCGACCTGTTCATCGTCAATGTCGCGTTCGCGGCGATCGGCAGCGACTTCCGCGGTGAGTCGTTGGGCAACCTGTCATGGATCCTCAACGGCTACGCCGTGCTGTACGCCGCACTGCTCGTGCCGCTCGGCCGGCTTGCGGACCGGTACGGACGGAAGGCCGGCTTCCTCGCCGGCCTCGCACTGTTCACCCTCGCGAGTGCCGCCTGCGCGGCGAGTCCGAACCTGTGGAGCCTGGTGGCTTTCCGCGGGGTGCAAGCGGTGGGTGCGGCCGCGCTGACGCCGACCAGCCTCGGTCTGCTGCTCGCGGCCACGCCCGACCGGGACAAGGTCAAAGCGGTCCGGATCTGGGCCGCGATTGGCGCCCTCGCCGCAGCGTTCGGGCCGGCGGTCGGCGGCCTGCTCGTCCAGGTGGACTGGCGGTGGGTCTTCCTCGTCAACCTGCCGGTCGGCGTCGCAGGGTGGCTTGCCGCGCGGCAATGGGTGCCGGACTCCCGTGACGCGTCGGTCGAGCGAGTGCCCGACCTCGTCGGTTCGGCGTACCTCGCGGTCGGCGTCGGCGCCCTCGCGCTCGCGCTGGTGAAAGGGCCCGACTGGGGCTGGACCTCTGCCGCTGACGCCGTCGCCTTCGTCGTGGCCATCATGGCGACGGCGGCCTTCTGGCTTCGCTCCGGCAGTCACGCGTTGCCGGTGATCGAGCTGTCACTGCTCCGGGTGCGCGCGTTCGCCTGGTCCAACGCGACCGCGGTGCTGTTCAACGTGGGCTTCGGCGCGGGCCTGCTCGGCCTCGTGTTGTGGTTGCAGGAGGTCTGGCACTACTCCGCGATCCGTACCGGCCTGGCGATCGCGCCAGGGCCGCTGATGGTGCCGGTGTTCGCCGCAGTGGCGCAGCGGCTGGCGAAGCGGGTGTCTCCCGGGGTGCTCGCGGCGACCGGCTGCCTGCTGTTCGCGGCGGGAACGCTGATCGTCTCGCAGTCCGTCGGGCCGCACCCGTCGTACGCCTCGGCCGCGCTGCCGGGTTGGATCGTCGGCGGGATCGGCGTGGGCTTCGCGTTCCCGACCATAATGAGCGCCGCGACTGCTGACCTGCCGGCGTCGCGGGCGTCGACCGGATCGGCCGTCGTGTCGATGAGCCGGCAGATCGGTCTGGTGCTCGGCATCAGCATGTTCGTCGCGGTCCTCGGTGCCCCGGTCGGTTACGTCGCGACGCACCAGGCGTTCCAGCACGCCTGGTGGGTGATCGCCGCGGCAACCGCCTCGGCGGCCGTGACGGCAATCGGGATGACCCCTCGCGGGCGGGTGCGCGACTAGAAGGTCGGGCGCTCCGACTGGCTGCGCTGGATGATGTCGACGATCTCGTCGATGTCGTCGCAGACGTGGATCAGGTCGAGGTCGACCTCGTTGATCTTGCCGTGCGGCAGCATGACCGTTCGCAGCCAGTCGAGCAGGCCACCCCAGTACGCCGAGCCGTACAGGATCACCGGGAACGACGTCACCTTGCGGGTCTGCACGAGCGTGAGCGCCTCGAACAGCTCGTCCATCGTTCCGAAGCCGCCGGGAAGGACGACGAACGCCTGCGCGTACTTCACGAACATCGTCTTGCGCACGAAGAAGTAGCGGAAGTTGACGCCGAGGTCGACCCAGTCGTTGAGCTTCTGCTCGAAGGGCAGCTCGATGCCGAGCCCGATCGACACTCCGCCGGCCTGAGTGGCGCCTTTGTTGACGGCCTCCATCACGCCCGGGCCGCCACCCGTGATCGCTGCCCACCCGGCGCGCGCGAGCGCCGCGCCGAGCTGCTCGGCGGCGTGGTACTCCTCCGAGTCCGGCAAGGTCCGGGCCGAGCCGAACACGCTGACCGCGCGGGGGACCTCGGCGAGCAGGCCGAAGCCTTCGACGAACTCCGACTGGATCCGCAGCACTCGCCACGGATCGGTGTGGACCCAGTCCGACGAGCCTCGCGTGTCGAGCAGGCGCTGGTCGGTGGTCGTGCTCTGCACCTGCCCGCGCCGCAGCACGACCGGGCCGCGCTGCTTCTCCAGCGGCGTCTCCTCCGGTGGGTTCTCGGGCGCGAGCGAGTCGGGAAGCCGGTCCGGGTCGAGGGGCTTCACGCAGCACCGTCCAGGTAGGTCCGCAGCACTCGTTCGCAGTCCGCGATGAGCGGCAGGTCGACGTACTCCTCCCGGGTGTGCGCGAGGTTGGGGTCACCGGGACCGAAGTTCAGCGCCGGGATCCCGAGGCCGGCGAACCGCGCGACATCGGTCCAGCCGAGCTTCGCCTGCGGCGATCCGTCGACGGCCGCCAGGAAGTCCATCGCGGCGGGCTCGGTCAATCGCGGTGGTGCGGCCGGCGCGGAGTCGGTCAAGACGCACTCGAACGGCGCGAGCACGTCCTGAACGTGGGCGAGTGCCTCCTCCTCGGTGCGGTCGGGAGCGAAGCGGTGGTTGACCGCAATCGTGCAACGGTCCGGTACGACGTTGCCCGACACCCCGCCCTCGATGCGCACCGCGTTGAGGCCTTCGCGGTACTCGCACCCGTCGATCTCGACCGTTCGCGGCTGGTATGCGGCGAGCCGCGACAGCACTTCCGCCGCCCCGTGGATCGCGTTGTCGCCGAGCCACGAGCGCGCGGAGTGCGCGCGTCGCCCCGTGACGACGACGAGCACCCGGAGCGTGCCCTGGCAGCCGGCTTCGACGCGGTTGGAGGTCGGTTCCATCAGGACGGCGAGGTCGGCCTGCAGCCAGTGCGGCGCGTTGCGGGAGACCCGACCGAGGCCGTTGTGCGCCGCGTCGGTCTCCTCGTTGTCGTAGAACAGCCAGGTCACATCGTGGCGCGGGTCGGTCACCGACGTCGCGAGGCGCAGCATCACCGCAAGCCCCGCTTTCATGTCCGAGGTGCCGCAGCCGTAGAGCTTGTCGCCGTCACGGCGGCTCGGCAGGTTGTCCGCGACCGGGACGGTGTCGAGGTGGCCGGCAATCACGACCCGCTGCGGCCGACCCTGCTCCGTGCGCGCCATCACCGCGTCGCCGTCGCGCTCCACTTCCAGGTGGCTCGCGGCGCGGAGGATCGCTTCGACCTCGTCGGCCAGGCGCGTCTCGCCACCTGACGGAGACGGGATGTCGACGAGTGAGGCGGTCAGCGCCTCACCGGACAGGTTGGGGTCGATCACGGCCTACACCGTAGATCCTCCCCGAGCGAGCAGGCTCCGACATTGAGATGTATCGGCTGGTTCACAAAGCAGTTGGGAACGCCTCGTAGGGTGAGCCCGTGGCGTTTTCCGAACAGCCGGCGTGCGGGCGGGGGCTGGCGACCTATGACGGGTCGGGCCGCCTGCTCGAGGCGTGGTTCCCGTCCCCGACGCTCGGCCGGGAAGCCGCCGAGCCCCCCGAACCGCTCCACCCGGTGGTTGACGAGATCAGGGCGGTGAAGGTCGAGCCGATCGACGTCGCCATCGACTCGTTGGCAGCCGCCCCGCGCGACACGGCCGACGTCTACCTGCGGTTGCAGCTGCTCTCGCACCGGTTGATCCGCCCGCACGAAGCCAACCTGGACGGCATCTTCGGCCTGCTGGTGAACGTCGCGTGGACATCGCGCGGACCGGTGGCGGCGGAGGACGCCGACACGGTGCGGGCGCGCGCCCGTGCGGCCGGTGAGCGGCTCGAGGTGTACGGCGTCGACAAGTTCCCGCGCATGACGGACTACGTCGTGCCGAGCGGCGTACGGATCGCCGATGCCGACCGGGTGCGCCTCGGCGCGTATCTGGCGCCCGGCACCACGGTCATGCACGAGGGATTCGTGAACTTCAATGCCGGCACTCTCGGGACATCGATGGTGGAGGGGCGCATCTCTGCCGGTGTCGTCGTCGGCGACGGCACCGACGTCGGCGGCGGGGCGTCGATCATGGGCACGCTCTCGGGGGGCGGCAACGTCGTGGTGTCGCTTGGCGAGCGGTGCCTGCTCGGCGCGAACTCCGGAATTGGCATCCCTCTGGGCGACGAGTGCGTGGTCGCCGCGGGCTGCTACGTCACCGCGGGATCGAAGCTCACCCTGCCCGACGGATCTGTGGTGGCGGCGCGTGAGCTCGCGGGCATCAGCAACATGCAGTTCTGGCAGAACAGCGTGACCGGAGCCCTCGAAGCGCGACCGCGGAGTGGCACGTGGGGCGGCCTCAACGCCGCACTGCATGCGCAGTGAGCCGGCGCGACGCCGCGATAGCCATTGCGCGGTGCCCTAGCACGGTCAGACGGCAATGACCGTCGAGAAGCCACCTGTGGTCATCGAAGCCGCTGATGCGCGGTCCGAGGAGGCGCGTGCGCTCGTCGCGTCGTACATCGGCGAGATCCAGAAGACGTTCGGCTACGACACCACCCGCGCAGTGCCCGTCACGGACGAGGACTTCGATCCGCCGAGCGGGACGTTCCTCATCGTTCGTGACGAGCGCGGGGTTGCCGTCGGTTGCGGCGCGGTGCGGCTGCTGGCGCCTGACACTGCCGAGGTGAAGCGGATGTGGGTCAGCCCGTCGATGCGCGGTCGCGGGGCGGGGTGGGCGCTGCTGGAGGCGTTGGAGGCGGCGGCCGTCGCGCTCGGCGCTACGACCGGCGTGCTCGACACCAACGAGACGCTGACGTCAGCCCTCGCGCTGTACCGAGCGGCGGGCTGGAAGGAGGTCCCGGCGTACAACGACAACGCCGAGGCCACCCACTGGTTCCGCAAGTCGCTCACGTGACCTGAGCGCCCCGAAATACTCGCTGATCTTGACGAAAAAGGCGCTTTCAGGCCCTCATAACGCCTTCTTCGTCAAGCTCGCCGACCGGATCACCCGTGGCCGGCCCGGCCGCCGTTCCGGATAGGACCAGATGAAGCCCTTGTTGCCGACTCGGAAGTCGAACCCGTCGCTCTCGATCTCGACAACGTGCGGAGCCCGATCGCGATGGCCCGAACGTCGTCCGCGGTCGCCACGGCGCAGACCGTACCTGCCCGCTATGGGCGGGTCAGCACGTAGACGTGCTCAGGGCCCTGGTCGGACGGGTCCGGTGAGTCGAGCTCGCCGAGCAGGTAGTCGATGCCGGCTGCCTTCGTGACATCGGTGATGCCGTCGAAGGCGGGCCACCAGGCCGGCTCGTCGGCGATGAGATATCGCTGGATCATCCCGACGGCCCGGTCCCCGGCAGTACGACGAACAGCTCCGTCGGGTCGTCGCCGTCAATGCAAGGCCCGTACTCGGCCTCGACGACGCCCAGATCGGCGGGCACATCGCGCCACCACTGGGCGACGTGCGGTCGGCGCAGCCAGTCGAAGAGCTGCGGCAGGTCGTCTCGGCTCAGCGGCCGGAAACTGACCTCAGCCACGCAGCCGCGAGGCGGCGGCGGCCACGCGCTCATCCGTCGCGGTGAGCGCGATCCGCACGTGGCGGGCGCCTGCGGCACCGTAGAAGGATCCCGGCGCCGCGAGGATGCCCCGCTCAGCCAGCCACCCGACGGTCTCCCAGCAGTCCTCGTCGCGGGTCGACCAGAGGTACAACCCCGCGTTGCTGTTCTCGACGGTGAACCCCGCGCCGACCAGCGCGCCGAGCAGAACCCGCCGACGTGAGGCGTAACGCGCGCGCTGCACCACGACGTGCTCGTCGTCGCCGAGCGCCGCAATCATCGCGGCCTGCACCGGCGCCGGCACGATCATGCCGGCGTGCTTGCGGATCTCCAGCAGCCGCGCGATGAGCGCAGGGTCACCGGCGACGAAGCCGGCGCGGTAGCCGGCGAGGTTGGACCGCTTCGACAGCGAGTGCACCGCCAGCAGGCCGTCGTACCGGCCGCCGCAGACCTCGGGCGACAACACGGAGACCGGCGGCTCGTCGTCGTAGTAGAGGTCGGTGTAGCACTCGTCGCTCGCGAGCACCGTTCCGCGTTCACGTGCCCAGTCCGCGACCTTGCGGAGATGCTCCGCCGGGAGGACCACCCCCGTCGGGTTGCTGGGGGAGTTGACCCACAGCAGGTCGAGCCGCTCCGGCCCCACCGCGACCGTGGCGTCAACCACCGCGCCCGTCGCGCCGGCGAGCCGCGCCCCGACGTCGTACGTCGGGTACGCGAGCGACGGGAACCCGACGCTTGCCGCCGACAGCAGCGTCGGCAGCCACGCGACGAGCTCCTTGGTGCCGATGACGGGCAGCACCGCAGCGGTTTGGACGGCGGCGCCGAACCGGCGGTGCAGCCACCCGGCGATCGCCTCGCGCAGCTCCGCTGTCCCTGCCGTCAGTGGGTAGCCGGGCGCGTCGGATGCGGCGGCGAGCGCCGCCGCGACGATCTCGGGGGTCGAGTCGACGGGCGTGCCGACGGAGAGGTCGACGACGCCGTCAGGGTGTGCGCGCGCCTTCTCGGCGTACGGCGCGAGGGAGTCCCAGGGAAAGTCCGGGAGCTGCCCGATCCCGCTAGTGCTCGTCGTGTACCTGTGGCGGGAGCGCGGCGACGAACGGGTGATCCTTGTCGATCTTCCCGGTCTTGGATGCGCCACCGGGAGAGCCGATGTCCTCGAAGAACTCGACGTTCGCCTTGTAGAAGTCCTTCCACTGGTCGGGCACGTCGTCTTCGTAGAAGATGGCCTCGACCGGGCAGACCGGCTCGCATGCGCCGCAGTCCACGCACTCGTCCGGGTGGATGTAGAGCATCCGGGCGCCCTCGTAGATGCAGTCGACCGGGCACTCCTCGATACACGCCTTGTCGAGCAGATCGACACACGGCTCGGCGATGACGTACGTCACGGTTGTGCTCCTCCTTCGGACTGCAACGCCTTCTAGTATCACCAACGCTTTCCCCTCGTGCGAAACCGGGAGCCGCTTTAGTGCCGCAGGAGCCGCCCGACACCCCTGCGCCGGGGACGATGGTCACGCTGCGGGTGGCGACCCCGGTCGGTCCGATCAGCGTCGTCGGGGAGATCGTCACGGCGGATGCCGAGCGCTGGGCGGTACGCCGGCGGGACGGTGAGATCGCCGAGGTGAGCGTCGCCGCGATCGAGGCGAGGCGGGTAATGCCCCCGGGCCGGTCGGCCACGGTCTCGGCGACCGAGATCGAGCAGATCGCGGCATTCGGGTGGCGGGCGGTCGAGACCGTGCGGTTGGGGGACTGGCTGCTGCGCGCGTCCGCGGGCTTCACCCAGCGCGCGAACTCCGCACTCGCGGTCGGCGAGCCCGGCGTCGGGCATGACGAGGCGCTCAGCCGGGTCGCGGGCTGGTACGCCGAGCGGGGACTGCCGGCTCGGCTGTTGCAGCCCGACGGCGCGAGCCCGGCCGGGCTGGTCGAGCAGCTCCGCGGCCTCGGCTGGCGCCTCGGTGTGGAGGTTCACCTCATGACCGGCGAGGTCGCGCACGCGCTGCGGGCGATGCCGACCGGGGTCGCCGACGTGATGTCCGCGGGGCTCGAGCTGCGCCTCGACGCGGCACCTGACGACGCCTGGTACGCCTGTTACCTGGGTGGCACCGAGCCGATCAGCGACGCCGGCCGGAGAGTCGTCGAGACCCATCCCCAGGTGGTGTTCGCCTCGCTCCGTGAGGGCGACCGGGCAGTTGCGGTCGCCCGCGCGGCCGTCGACGCCCGTTGGGCGGGCCTGTACGCCGTCGCCGTGGCGCCCGAGCGGCGCCGCGAGGGGCTGGGCGCCGCGATCACCCTGGCGGCGCTGAAAGAAGCGGCGCGCCGAGGCGGCCGCCACGTCTACCTGCAGGTCGAGACCACCAACGCGGCCGCCGTGGCGCTCTACCGCCGGCTGAACCTGCGGGTTCACCACGACTACCGCTACTGGACTCGGTCCTGACCGGAGCTGCGGATTCTCGGTGGAGATCGAAGGTCTCGAGGTGGAATCGTGGACGCCTCGGGTGGCCAATGCGGCGCGCTTCACGAATGTTGGTCACGCCGGAGATCTTCGGGGAGGGTTCGCGGCATGCAGGAAGCTGAGCGCGTCGAGCGGCTGCGCGACGCGCAACGGCAGGCGACGACCCTGTTCTCGGCCATCGAGGACGCGGGGATCATCGCCCCGGGCGTGAGCGAGCGCGCCGCCAGCGAGGCGATCAGAGACCTCGCCGCGGACCTGCTCGGCGTCGAGCAGCACTGGCACAAACGGGTCGTGCGTGCCGGGCCGAACTCCCTCGAGCCGTATCACTCGAAGCCTCCGGACCGCGAGATCACGGCCGACGACATCGTCTACCTCGACCTCGGCCCGGTCTTCGAGAAGTGGGAAGCCGACTTCGGCCGTACCTATGTCCTCGGTGACGATCCACACAAGCTCGCGCTTCGCGATGCGCTGTCGGAGGTGTGGGCCGCCGGCCGCGCGCACTTCGAGGCGACGCCGGACATCACCGGGGCCGGGCTGTTCGGCTTCATGGTCGAGCAGGCCGCCGATCGTGGCTACGAGTGGGGCGGGACGATCGCCGGGCACCTGGTCGGCGACTTCCCGCACGCCGACGCGGAGGGCGACAAGGACTACTCCCGGGTCGCGCCCGCCAACGACCGGCAGATGCGCGGCGTGGACAGCAACGGCAACGCCGCGCACTGGATCCTCGAGGTCCACCTCGTCGACCGGCAGCGCGAGATCGGCGGGTTCTACGAAGAGCTGCTCGACATCTGAGCCGATGACCTCCGACCGCACGCGCGACACGGTCGCCGGTGACTCTGCTCACCGGGTCGCGGGCGACTGTGCTCACCGGGTCGCGGGCGACTATGACTACGAGGCCGGCGGTTCCGGATACGCGCAGGTCCGCCGCACCGATCCGAGGATCGCGGCGCACGTCCACGCGGCTCTCGGCGATGCGCGGACCGTGATCAACGTCGGTGCCGGCGCCGGTTCCTACGAGCCGGAGGATCGCCAGGTCACGGCGGTCGAGCCCTCAGCGGCGATGCGGGCGCAGCGACCCGCCCATCTCGTCAAGGCGATCGACGCCGTCGCGGAGAACCTGCCCTTCCGCGACAACAGCTTCGACGCTGCGATGGCCACGATCACCGTCCATCAGTGGAAGGACCGCATCCGCGGGCTGCGTGAGATGCAGCGGGTGAGCCGAGGCCCGGTTGTCGTTCTCGCTCTCGATCCGGACCTCTTCTCGAGGTTCTGGCTCGTGGACTACATCCCGGAGATGGTGGCGGTGGCGAAGTCCCGCGACCCGACAACCGCGCAGCTGCGCGAGGAGCTCGGCGGCACCACGACGGCGAGCCTCGTCCCGATCCCCATCGACTGTGTCGACGGCTTCGCCGAGGCCTTCTACGCGCGACCGGAGGCGTTGCTCGACCCCGCCGTGCGGCAAGCCCAGTCGGCGTGGGGGTTCATCGACCCCGAGGTTGTCGACCAGTCGGTGCAGCGACTGCGCGTCGACATCGAGACGGGGGAGTGGGATCGCAAGTACGGCGACCTGCGCGGCCAGCCGGGGTACCTGGGCTCACTGGTGTTGGTGGTCTACCACCCGGACTGAGCGCCACGGGTGTGCTCCACATTGAGATGCTTCGTTGCGTGAGCGACGAGGGAGCGATCCGCCCGGAGCTGGAGAAGGTCCGACAGCGCCAGCGGCTGCTGGGTGACGCAGCGCGCCCGGAGGCGGTCGCGAAGGTGCACGCGCGCGGCCGGCGGACCATCCGCGAGAACCTCGACGACCTGCTCGACAAGGGCAGCTTTCACGAGTGGGCCGGTCTGGTCGTCGCCGCGCAACGCGGACGGCGTGACTTCGACGACCTGTTGCTCGCCACTCAGGCTGATGGCGTCGTCACCGGCATCGGCACCGTCGACGGGCGGCGGGTGGCCGTGGTTGGGTACGACGCGATGGTGCTCGCCGGCACCCAGGGACACTTCGGCCACAAGAAGACCGACCGCTTCCTCGAGGTGGTGCGGCGGGAGCGGTTGCCGCTTGTTCTCTTCGCCGAGGGTGGCGGAGGTCGTCCCGGTGACAGCGACGTGCCGACCGTCGCGGGGCTCGACGTGCCGACGTTCGGACGGTTTGCGGCGTTGTCCGGCGTCGTACCCCGGATCGGGATCGCGTCCGGTCGTTGCTTTGCCGGCAACGCGTCGCTGTACGGGTTGTGCGACGTCACGATCGCCACTCCGGAGGCGAGCATCGGGATGGCGGGCCCCGCGATGATCGAGGGCGGCGGACTCGGCGTCGTCGAGGCTGACGACGTCGGGCCGCAGGAGATGCACGTCACGACCGGTGTGGTCGACATCAGCGCCGCCGACGACGCGGATGCGGTCGACGTGACCAAGCGCGCGCTCGAGGCGTTCGTTCCCGAGCTTCCGACATGGTCCGAGGCGGACCAGCTGCTGCTGCGCGATGTCGTGCCGGAGAACCGACGCCGCGCCTACGAGGTGCGCAAGGTCCTGCAGCTCGTCGCGGACGAGGGGTCGGTGCTGGAGCTGCGGCCGCGATGGGCGCGCGGCATGGTCACGGCTTTCGCGCGCATCGAAGGGCGCGCCGTCGGTGTCATCGCCAACAACCCGCTGCATCTCGCGGGCGCGATCACGAGCGACTGCGCGGACAAGGCGACCCGCTTCCTGCAGCTCTGTGATGCCTTCGACCTGCCGGTTGTGTCGCTGTGCGACACCCCGGGGATGATGGTCGGACCCGCCGCCGAGCAGACCGGGCTGGTTCGTCACACCTCGCGGCTGTTCACGGTCGGCGCGACGATGACCGCGCCGCTGGTGATGGTGATCCTCCGCAAGGGCTACGGCCTCGGCGCGATGGCGATGGCGGGCGGCGACTTCCACGCCCCGCTCGCCACGCTGGCCTGGCCTACCGGTGAGGTCGGTGGCATGGGGCTGGAAGGCGCGGTCCGGCTCGCGATGCGCAAGGAGCTCGCGGCGATCGAGGACGACGACGAGCGCCAGCGGACCTACGAGGCGCTGGTCGCGGCGGCGTACGAGCGGGGCAGCGCGCTGTCGGCCGCGACGTACGGGGAGATCGACGACGTGATCGATCCGGCCGAGACCCGGGCGCGCGTCGCAGCGCTGCTCGGCAGCTGGCAGCCGCCCCCGCGTGGCGAGCGGCGCCGGGTCGTCGACACCTGGTAGCGCCCGCGCCGGCGGCTACGAATGCGACTTGTGAATGAAGTACGACCCGCGGCTGAGGAGCAGGTCGAAGGTGTAGCCGCCGTCGTCGCTTCCGTGGCCGGTCTCGCTCACGGTGATCGTGGTGCCGTTCACCGCCTCGACGTACGCGACGTGTCCGCCTGAGCTCGCGGTGTACCAGGTGCTGCCGTCGGGCGACTGCCCCATGGTCGCGTTCGGCTTCCACGCCGCGATGTCCCCGACTCGCGGCGCGTGGGTGATCGAGTACCCGGCCTTCCTGGCGTCGACCTCGACGTTCCACACGCCGTACGGCGCGACGCGGTAGCCGTAGCGGTTGACGGCGCCGTAGAAGACGTCGGGCCGCTTCTCGGCGGCCCAGTAGGCATTGTCGCCGTACGGCGTCGACGTCTCGCCCATTGCTCGGGCCTCGTAGTTGCAGTGGTCGAGCGGCACGTGCCACGGGCCGGATCCGCCCGGCGTGCGGTTGTACTTCGTCGGTGCCGGCGTGGCGCTCGTCGTGCATCCGCCGGATGCGTGGTGTGAGGGAGCCGCCGAGGCGGGAGCCGCGCCGCTCAAGAGCCCGGCCAGGACCGGAGCGGCCAGAAGACATGCGGGCACGCGCGAACCGAACACTTGCGGATCCCCGTGGGCTGTGGGAAGCGGATGGTGGGCAAACGTCAAGTTAGCGGCGCCCGATTAACAACTGATGACAATCCGTCGCGAGTCAGTGGGAGTTGTCGAAACCTGCCGTGATGAGTGCGGCGGTGCGGATCCCGGTCACTTGCGGCCCGCTTGGCGGATTGAGAATCTTGGGCAACTCCGAACGTATGGACGGCCGATCAGCGCCGGAAGCCGAAGCGGGCGGATCTGTCAGCACGCGACAGCTACGGGCGAATGGGGACGAGAAATGGCTCAGGCAGCGCCGGCGAGGTCCCGTGAGATGCCCCTGCCGCGGCATCCGGTCGCGCTGGACCGGGTGGTCGAGGACCCGGCCGAGATCTGGCGGCTGATCGATGCGCACGCGCCGTACTGGCCGGTGCAGCGGTATTTCGCCAACAGCGCGGAATACGCAACATTGTCCGGCCAGAACGAGCCCACGCAGATGATTGTTGCGCCGGTGTTCCGTGGCAACTGGGCATTTGACGGCGAGGTGCTCGAGGGCGTGCAGCCACTGCTCGACCACGAGCCGTTCATCGTGGCGGCAAAGCAGCTGTTCAACGCGGAGATCGTGCGGCCGACGACCGTCTACGTGAACCTCACCTGGCAGCTGCCCTTCCCGCAGGGCGCCGGGCACACCGATGTGCCGGCGTTCCGGGGCTTCGACCGCACGACCTACCCGATCACCTTCCTCACGATCATGGGCCTGTCGGGCCTGTTCGAGGACGTCCGGGTCAAGGTCGCGACCGGGGTCTCGTGGTTCTACCGGGGCAGCGACGGGGGATTCGAGTACTGGCCCGACGGTCCCGACGGGCCGTCGGTGCTGCACGAAGGTGACATCGACAACACCGCGATCGTCGCGGACAACGACTTCATGTGGCACCGGGTGCGGCCGACCGGCCGGGTGGAGGACGGCATGGTCACGATGTCGAAGGACGCCGAGCTGGTACGCCGGGCGGGCGACGGCTGGGTGATCGTCGACGGTGGCGAGGAGCTCGGGGCGTTCACGACCGACCGGCTTCGGGTCAGCCTGTCGTGGAAGGGGATCGCCTTCCACGACGACGCCGACCGCCGGCGCCACGACGAGCACGTCGATGACATCGATCTCGGCGAGGTGCTGCGGCGGTTCAGTGACGACTTCGCGGCCCGGGGCGAGCAGCTGGACGTTCCGGCGGATCCGATCGGCGACCCCGTCTTCGTGCGCACGCTCCGCGATGCGTATGTGCGCTATCCCTCAACGAGCCAGTAGCGCGATGCCGATGGACCTCGTGTGACCTTGCTCGCGCGTTCCTTTCTCGGGGCCGTTGCCCTCGCCGTCCTCGTCTCAGGCGGTGTCGCCGGCGCGGTGCCCGGCCAGACCGCGGGGCGGTCGGTGCGTCACCTGCCCGGGACCAGCTGCACCGCGTTTCCGGCGAACAACGTCTGGCATGCGGACATCGCCGCATTGCCCGTCGACCCGCACAGTGCGCAGTGGGTGCGCGACATCGGTGACGTGAACCTGCATCCCGACTTCGGGCCGTCGTACGGCGCGCAACCGGTGCCCTACGGAATCCCGATCACCTACGTCAGCGGCGCGCATCCGAAGGTGCGGGTGAAGTTCCTGTACTCCTCCGAGAGCGATCACGTCGGTTATCCGCTCGGGTCCGACACCAAGATCGAAGGTGGCTCCAACGCCGACGGCGACCGGCACGCGATCGTCGTCGACCGCAAGACCTGCCGCCTCTACGAGGTGTACGACGCGCGGCACACCAGCCAGGGCTGGACGGGCGGCTCAGGTGCCACGTGGTCCCTCGACGGGAACAAGCTCCGCCCGGCCGGCTGGACCTCGGCGGATGCGGCGGGGCTGCCGATCATGCCGGGATTGCTGCGCTACGACGAGGTGGCGGCCGGTCACGTCGACCACGCCATCCGCTTCACCGCGCCGCGGACCGCCAGGAAGTACATCTGGCCGGCGCGCCACGAGGCCGGAAGCGAGAGCTACCCGGCGTACCCGCCGATGGGCGCGCGGTTCCGGCTGAAGGCGAGCTACTCGCCACCGGCGAGCTTCGGCAAGGCCGCGCGGGTCGTGGTGCAGGCGATGAAGACCTACGGGCTGATCCTTGCCGACAACGGCTCGCCCTGGTACTTCCAGGGCGAGGCCAGCACGAAGTGGTCAGACAAGATGATCGCCGACCTGAAGGGCATCCCGGGCAGCGCTTTCGAGGCGGTCGACGAGTCGAGCCTGGAGGTGTCGAGCTCGAGCGCTCGCACCAGTTAGCCCCCGCTGCGAAACGCGTGATTCCTGTTGAGGAGAATGTGTTTCTCAGCAGGCAGCATCAGGGGGATCGTCAGTGAGTTGGCTCGCCCGCTGGTGCGTGCGAAATCGATGGATCGTCGTCGCCCTCTGGGTGGCGTCCGCCGTCTACACCGGCGTCATCGCACACCGGGTGGGCTCGACATACTCCAACAGCTTCAACCTGCCCAACACCGACACGCAGCGGGCGATCGACCTGCTGAAGGCCGACTTCCCGCAGGCGTCCGGCGACGTCGACCAGATCGTGCTTCACGCGGTGCACGGCAAGGTCACCGACCCCGCCCTCGAGCAGACCGCCAACGCGATGTTCGCGAAGGTCGGCCAGATCCCCCACGTGGTGGCGGTGATCTCGCCGTTCAGCAAGGGCGGAAGGCAGATCAGCAAGGACGGCACGATCGCCTACGCCGTCGTGCAGTGGGACCAGCTGCCCGACGTCCTGGCGCAGTCGTCGCTCGATCGGTTCATCAAGGCTGCCCACGCGGCCGATAGCGACCGGCTCGAGGTGGAGCTCGAGGGCCAGGCCATCGAGCTGCAGCAGAAGGTGAAGACGGGCCCGAGCGAGCTTGCCGGAATCCTGGGTTCGGCGATCGTCCTGTTTCTCGCGTTCGGCTCGTGGCGCGGAATGGTCACCCCGCTGATTGCCGCGATCTTCGCCATCCTCGTCGGGACCTCGATCGAGGCGATGATCTCCCACGCACTGTCCGTCCCACCGTTCGCCCAGCAGCTGTCGATCCTGATGGGCTTAGGCGTCGGGGTGGACTACGCGCTGTTCATCGTCAGCCGACATCGCAACAACCTGCTGCACGGGATGAGCGTCGAGGACTCGATCGAGGCCTCCCTCAACACGTCGGGCCGAGCCGTGCTGTTCGCCGGCGCAACCGTGTGTGTCGCGCTCCTTGGCCTGCTGCTGCTCAACATCACCTTCCTGGTGGGCGTCGCGGTGGGTACGGCGATCACGGTCGCGTTGACGATGATCGCCTCCCTCACTCTCACGCCGGCGCTGCTCGGTTTCATGGGACCCAAGGTGCTCGGCCGGCGCTGGCTGCGGCGGTTGCAGCAACAAGGCCCGGACGACAGTCACGTCACCGGTGGCTGGCTGACGTGGGCCCGCCTGGTCGAGCGGCGGCGGCTTCCGTTCGCCGCGGTCGCGATCGCGTTGCTCGTCACCCTCGCGGCGCCCGCCTTCGCGATGCGGCTCGGCGCCGCGGACGCCGGCAACGATGCCGCAGGCCAGACCACCCGCAAGGCCTACGACCTGCTGAGCGAGGGCTTCGGGCGTGGCTTCAACGGCAACATGCAGGTCGTGGTGCAGCTGAAGCGCCCGGGCAGCCCGGCGCAGCTGGATCCGCTCGCGTCGCTGATCCGGGAGCAGCCCGACGTCGCGGAGGTCACGCCGGCGGTCATGGGGCTCGACCGGAGGACGGCGGTGATGGTCGTCTTCCCGAAGTCGTCGCCAGAGGACCAGGCGACGACGGATCTCGTGCAGGACCTACGGAAGAAGGTCATTCCCGCGGCAGTCGCAGGAACGCCGATCCAGGTTGCGTACGTCGGCGGCTCGACCGGTGCCATCATCGACTTCTCGAAGGTGCTGTCGGACAAGCTCCCGCTGTTCATCGGTGTCGTCGTGCTGGCGGCGGCGCTGTTGCTGATGGTCGCCTTCCGCAGTCTGGTCATCCCGTTGACCGCGTCGGTGATGAACATCTTCGCCGCGCTGGCCAGCTTCGGGGTGCTGGTGTTCGTCTTCCAGCAGGGCCATCTCGCCAACATCTTCACCATCGGTCGACCCGGCCCGGTCGACGCGTTCGTGCCCGTGATGATGTTCGCGATCCTGTTCGGCCTCTCGATGGACTACCAGGTATTCCTGGTCAGCCGGATGCACGAGGAGTGGATCCACACCGGCGACAACAAGCTCGCGGTTCGAGTCGGTCAGGCGGAGACCGGACGGGTCATCACCGCCGCAGCGAGCATCATGACCGTCGTCTTCCTTGCCTTCGTGTTCAGCGACCAGCGGCAGGTCGCCGAGTTCGGGCTCGGTCTCGCCAGCGCAGTGGTGATCGACGCCTTCATCCTGCGAACCGTTCTGGTGCCCGCCGTGATGCACACGCTCGGCCAGTCCAACTGGTACATCCCGAGGTGGCTGGATCGGGTGCTGCCGCATCTGAGCATCGAGCCCCCGGATCGCACGTACGACGACGACCTCACGATCGCGGACTTCGAATAAAGATTGCGTGCCAGCAGGCAAGTAACTAGCATCGAAGTGTGGCTCCCACTCCCGACGCTCCTGCGCGACTTCGGGCCGTCGTCGGGAAGCTGTCCCGGAGGCTCGATGCGACGGCCCGCGGCAGTGGCCTGACCTCCAGTCAGCTCTCTGCCCTCGGCGTGGTGGCGCGGTCCGGTCCGATGCGGATCTCCGAGCTCGCCGTGGTCGAGCACGTCAACCCGACGATGCTCAGCCGGATCGTCGGCGCGCTCGTCGACGAGGGTCTGTTGCGCCGTACGCCCGACCCCGACGACCGTCGCGCCGGAATGGTCGAGGTAACCGCAGCGGGCCGGCGTACCCATGACCGGCTTCGCGCCGAACGCGGCAAGGTGCTGGCCGACGGGCTGGCGGAGTTGTCCCCCGCCGACCGCGCAGTTGTCGAAGCCGCGCTCCCCGCGCTCGAGGCGCTCGTTGAGGCGCTGCGGGTCGCCCGGTGACGCGGCTGCGGCGCTTCACCGGCGAGACGTTCGCGTCGCTGGCAAATCCCAACTACCGGCTGTACTTCGGTGGCCAGTCGATCTCGATGATCGGCACCTGGATGCAGGCCATCGCACAGTCGTTCCTCGTCTTCCGGATCACGGACTCCGGCACCGACGTGGGCCTGATTGTGGCGTTGCAGACGCTGCCGGTGATGCTGCTCGGCCCGTACGGCGGGGTGGTCGCCGACCGGGTGGACAAGCGCCGGCTGACGATCGTGCTGCAGTGCCTGATGGGCGTGCAGGCGCTCGTCCTCGGCCTGCTCACCGTCACGCACGTCGTGACGATGTGGGAGATCGGCGTGCTCGCCGTCGTACTCGGCCTCAACAACACCTTCGAGAACCCGGCGCGGCAGTCGTTCATCCTGGAGATGGTCGGCCCCGACCACCTTCGAAACGCAGTCACCCTCAACTCGGTCATGGTGAACGTTGCACGGGCGGTTGGGCCCGCCGCCGCGGGTCTGATCATCAACGCGGGCGGCCTCGGGGTCTGCTTCCTGATCAACGCCGGCAGCTTCGTCGCTGTCGTCGCTTCGCTGCTGGCGATGGATGCCTCGAAGCTCACGCCGTCGGTGCCTACGAAGCGACAGCGTGGTCAGCTGGTCGAGGGCCTGCGCTACGTCCGTAGCGAGGTGGGACTCGCCGTACCGCTGCTGATGATGGCGATCGTCGGCTGTCTCACCTACGAGTTCCAGGTGACGCTGCCGGTCGTCGCCGCACGGGCGTTCCACGGTGGGTCGCGGACGTACGGCTTCATGACGGCGGCAATGGGCGTGGGCGCGATCGCCGGCGGTCTTTATGCCGCTGGTCGCGGGCGAACCGGGTTGGCCACGATGGTCAGGTCGTCGGCGATCTTCGGGATCCTGCTTGCGGTCGCGGCGGTGGTGCCGAGCTTGTGGCTCGAGCTCGTGGCACTTGCCGCCGTCGGCGCGGCCAGTGTGACGTTCATCTCCAAGGGCAACAGCACGCTCCAGCTCGCTGCCGCACCCCAGATGCGGGGGCGGGTGATGGCGTTGTGGGCGGTGGCCTTCCTCGGCTCGACGCCGATCGGCGGTCCGATCGCGGGTGCGGTCGCTCAGCACGTCGGCGCCAGGTGGGGCCTCGGGCTGGGCGCGCTCGCGTGCGGCGCGGCGGCGGCCCTCGGTGCTGTTGCGCAGCGAAAGGTACGGGTGGCCTCCGTGGTTGTGACGGCCGAGGTCGTCGACTCCGAAGAGGGTCCTGTCATGGAGGCGGCGCGCTGATCTACCGTTGTCGTTCGTGGGGGAACTCCGCACTGCGCTGAAACGACGCAAGCTCGAGGCCCAGTTCTTCTGGTCCTACGGCAAGCAGCGCGCTCGCGCCGACTGGTACCTGCGTCACTGCAAGTCAGTGGGGGCGCAGGCCACGATGCTCGGCAGCCCGACGGTCGACGCGACCGACATGGAGGTCGGCGACCACTTCAAGATCTGGTCGACGCACAAGCGAACCCTCGTCACGGGCTGGGGGAAGCTGCGCATCGGCGACCGCGTGTTCCTCAACAACGGTGTCTTCCTCGCCTGTTGCAAGGAGATCACCATCGGTGACGACGTCGCGATCGCCAACGAGGTCTACATCACGGACAGCGACAGTCACGGTGTCGAGGGCCGGCCGGTGCGCGAGGAGCCGGTACGCATCGGCAACGGTGCCTGGATCGGCGCCCGGGCGATGATCCTGCCGGGGGTCACGATCGGGAACCGCGCGCTCGTCGCGGCGGGCGCGATCGTCACCAAGGACGTGCCCGACGACACCCTCGTCGGAGGCAACCCGGCGAAAGTCATCCGCAAGCTGGTCTACCCGCCAGGAGTCACCAGGGCGTGGCATGACGACCCCAACCTGTTCGTCCACCCGGTCTTCGCCGACCCGGAGGCCTGACCTCCGCGAACTTGCGTTTTCGGCCCGTTTCCGGGCCGGAAACGCGCGAAAGCTGCAAGTTCGGCGGTTGGGGGTCAGCGCTCCCAGGTCGTCGGGATGCCGTGGCCAGAGGCGGTGCCGAGGATCTGCTCCTCGCCGCCGGGCCAGGTGCGCAGGGTGATCAAGAACTCGTAGTCCGCATCGGGCGCGCGCCGCGCCGGCTCCAACGTCAGGTAGGCGAAGCGCCGTGACGCGGTGGCGTCGCTGCCGAGGGATTCGACTCGAGCGGCGACAGCGTCGCGGCCATCAGCCGACAGGTACTGGCGGAAGACCGAGTGCCACACCACGGTCCAGGCTCCGTCGGCAAGCGCCGTGCGTTCCAGGGTCTGCTCGGCGCTCTCTTGCCGGATCTCGACGGGCACCGCCGCCGCCGCCTCGAAGGCGCCGCGCAGCCGCTGCAGGCGCCGCACCTGGTCCGGCCACACGTACGCCGTCAACAGCAACCGGCCGTCCGCTGTTGAGACATCGACCGGGTCGAGGTCGCCGCCGTCGCGTTCGACGACGTCGAGCGCTACTTGTGGCGGCGCCTGACCCAGCCACGCGGCGCCGAGCTGAACGGGGGAGTCGACGTCGCCGTACTGCGCGACCTCGCCGTCGATCCGAAACCGGTCCGCCCGCAGGTTCAAGCCTCCGCTGGCCCCCACCTCGACCAGTCGCACCGGCAACGCGGCCGCCGCACACAGGTGCAGCAGGCCGCCTACCAGCGCCGCGCCGCGCCCGACCTCGTTGGTCTGTGGCGGCCGTCGCAGCCACGTCCGCACCGCGTCGCAGTGCGCGTCCAGCGTGTCAGCAAAGGCCGGCCAGGCGGCTGCCGCTGGGCCGGCCGACTGACCGTCAGCCGTGGCCGATGGGTAGAAGGCGGCCAGCTCCGGCGCCTGCCCGCGCAGGACCAGCGCGTGCACGCCGCCCAGCATGCGAAGGGCCAGGGCGCTCGGGCCGGGGTCTTCGAGATGCCCATCGAGGACCCGCCGCGTCGGTCCGCCCGCCAGCAGGTCATCGGCAGCGCGTCGCAGCAGGACGTCGTACAGCGGGCTGCCCAGCCGCGCACACCCCTCCGCCTGCTGCCGCAACAGCCGCGCGGTCCGTTCGAGGGGAGTCTCGCCGGGACGGCTCGTCACGGCGTCAGCGCGGCGAGCACCTCGTCGTGCAGCAGGCCGTTCGTCGCGACCGCGTTGCCGCCGTCGACCCGGGCGGCGCCCGCGAGATCGGTGAACCGGCCGCCCGCTTCCTCGACGATGACGCCCAGCGCGGCGAGGTCCCACAACGAGACCTCGGGCTCGCACGCGACGTCAACCGCGCCTTCCGCGACGAGCATGTACGACCAGAAGTCACCGAAAGCGCGGTTGCGCCAAACCGAGTCGACGAGACCGCGGAACTGCTCGCGACGGCCGATCTGGTCCCAGCCCTCGAGCGAGGAGTACGACAGCGACGCATCGCTGAGGCTCGCGACGCGGGAGACGTGCAGCCGGTCGCCCCAGTCGCCGTGCCCCCTGAACGCACCGCCACCCCGTGTTGCGTACCACCGCATGTCGAGCGCCGGAGCCGACACGACGCCGACGACGGTCTGCTCGTCGACTTGCAGCGCGATCAACGTCGCCCACACCGGCACCCCGCGCACGAAGTTCTTGGTGCCGTCGATCGGGTCGATGACCCAACGCCGCGGGCCGTCGCCGTCCACGCCGTACTCCTCGCCGACGATCGCGTCGGTCGGCCGATCGCCGGCGAGGATGCCGCGGATCGCGCTCTCCACCGCGCGGTCGGCGTCGGTGACCGGCGTCAGGTCGGGCTTGGTCTCGACCACCAGGTCGGCCGCGCGGAAGCGCTTCATCGTGAGCGAGTCGGCGGCGTCGGCGAAGGTGTGCGCCAGCCGCAGATCCTCGTCCCAGCCGGCCACGCATAGAGCCTACGGAGCGGCACCAAGCCGAAATCGGTACTTGACACGGATGGGCTTCGTGTAAAGACTGCCTCTAATGCCGGAAGCCAGGACCACCCGCGATGCGCTGCTCGATGCGGCGTACGACGTCATCGTGGCCGGTGACTGGCAGCGCGCCCGGATGGTCGACGTCGCCGCCGCCGCGGGTGTGTCGCGCCAGACCCTCTACAACGAGTTCGGCTCGAAGGACGCGGTCGCGCAGGCGCTGGCAGAGCGCGAGTCACAGCGGTTCATCGACGGCACAAACCGGTTCATCGACGAGGTCCACCCGGACCGTCCCGTCGACGCGGTGGCCGCCGCCACCGAGTGGACGATCCGCGAGGCGTCGGACAACCCGCTGCTCAAGGCCGTGCTCACCGACGACACGCACGACCTGCTGCCGTTCCTCACGACGCGTGGCGAGGTCGTGATCGGCGCCGCGCGCCGCAACATCGAGTCGTACTGGCTGTCGCACTGGCCGGAACTCGCGCGCGAGGACGTCGAGCTCGTCTCCGAGATGGTCGCGCGGCTGACCATCTCCTACCTGGTGCTTCCCAGCGATGGTCCCGACGGCTCCGCCGAGGCCATCGCCGGGCGGATGGCTCAACTAGTCGAACGACTCCTTATGAAAGGCGCGTCATGACCACTGCCGAGAAGTACGTCGTCCCGACGGATGTGACGGCCACCTGGGATGTGCCGGCCAACTGTTCGGCGCGGTTCAGCTGGGAGTACGACGACGGCCGGGACCGCTTGCTGTCGCTGTACCAGAAGGGCAAGGACAAGCAGTGGGACTCGACCAAGCGCATGGACTGGTCGCTCGAGGTCGACTGGGCCAACCCGGTCGGGATGCCTGAGGAGTACAACCCGTTCCTCGGCACCAGCGTCTGGGACAAGATGAACGAGAAGGAGCGCGACGCGTTCACCCACCATCAGGCGGCGTGGTCGTGGAGCCAGTTCATGCACGGCGAGCAGGGCGCGATGATCACCGCTGCCCGCATCGTCGAGACCGTGCCCGACATGGACTCGAAGTTCTACGGCGCGACGCAGGTCATGGACGAGGCGCGTCACGTCGAGACGTTCGCGCGGTTCCTGCAGGAGAAGGTCGGGACCGTCTTCCCGATGAACAAGGACCTCGCTGCGCTGCTCGACGACGCGCTGCAGGCGAAGGACTGGGACTTCGCCTACCTCGGCATGCAGGTCCTCATCGAAGGTTTGGCGCTCGCGGCGTTCGGCCTGCAGCGCGACCTCGCGCAGAACCCGCTCGCGAAGCAGCTCCTCGCCTACGTCATGCAGGACGAGGCTCGCCACGTCGCGTTCGGGCGGCTGGCGCTGAAGGACGCCTACGTCGAGCTGTCCCAGAAGGAACGCGACGAGCGTGAGGACTTCGTCGTCGAAGGCTGCTGGCTGATGCGCAACCGCTTCCTCGGCACCGAGGTCTACGAGACGCTCGGCCTGCCGGTGAAGGAGTGCCAGGAGATCGCCGACCACTCCGAGTTTCAGCAGATCTTCCGCACCTTGCTGTTCAGCCGGATCGTGCCGTGTGTCAAGGACATCGGCCTGTGGGGCGACAAGGTCCAGAAGTGTTACGCCGAGATGGGCGTGCTCGACATGGCCGGCCACAACCTCGACGAGCTGATGAAGGCCGATGAGGACCAGGCCGAGCTGCTCGACCGGGAGAAGGCCGCGATGGCGGCGCGCATCGCCGAGGTTGAGGAGACGATCGCCGTCGGGGCTTCCGCCTAGGCCAGGTCGGCGTCGCGGGTCACGAGCAGGCGGCGGAGAGAGTCCAGGCGCTCCGCCGCCGCGTGACCGTCGGCGACCCAGGCGTCGAGCTCGCAGACCTCCGGGTCGAGGTGATCGCAGTCGCTGGGGCAGTTGACGGTGCCGGCGGCGAGGTCCGGAAAGCAGGTCACGAGCCGGTCGCGGTCGACGTGCGCGAGCCCGAACGACCTGATTCCGGGAGTGTCGATCACCCACCCCCCGTCAGGCAGCGGAAGTGCGATCGCCGCGGTGGTCGTGTGCTGACCTTTGCCGGTGTGCGCGCTGACCGCTCCGATGCGCTGTACGGCGTCGGGCACAAGGGCGTTGACCAGCGTCGACTTGCCGACCCCCGACGAACCCACCAGGACCGTGACATGGCCGCGGAGCAGGTCCCGCAGCGCCGCCACCGCGGTGTCGAAGCCAGGACGGCCGCTGCGTACCACCGTCAAGCCGAGCGCCGCGTAGGTCGCCGCCACTGGGTCGGCCGCCGCGAGGTCGGTCTTCGTGATGCAAAGGATCGGCGCGATCTCCGCGTCGTACGCCGCCACGAGACAACGGTCGATCAGCCGCGGCTGCGGCTCGGGGTCGGCTGCGGCCGCCACGATGACCAACTGCTCGGCGTTCGCCACGATGACGCGTTCGACCGGGTCGGTGTCGTCGGCGCTCCGCCGCAACACCGAGCGGCGCGGCGCGATGCGCACGATCCGCGCGAGCGCATCCGGCCCGCCGGACAGGTCGCCGACCAGATCGACCTCGTCTCCGACCGCGACGGCGCGGCGCCCGAGCTCGCGTGCCCGCATCGCGATCACGAGCCGACTGCCCGCTACCAGGCATCCGAACCGGCCTCTGTCCACGCTGACGACGCGCGCGGTTGTCGCATCCTCGTGCCGGGGCCGAAGCCGGCTTCGGGGCCGGGAGGAGCGACCGGCTCGGGCCAGCCGGTCCTCGTCGTCGACGGGGTGACGGGTCAGCTGTCGGCTCCCGGTCCGGCGAGCTGAGACCACGCCTCGGCGAAGCCGGGAAAGGTCTTTGCTGTGGTCGCGACGTCGTCGAGCACGACGCCGGGCACGACGAGGCCCATGACGGCGCCCGCCATCGCGAGCCGGTGGTCGTCGTACGTGCGGAACGTGCCGGCGTGCAGCAAGCCCGGGGTGATCGCCAGGCCGTCGTCGAGCTCCTCCACGTCCGCGCCGAGACCGTTGAGCTCACGGGTGAGTGCGGCGAGCCGGTCGGTCTCGTGGCCCCGCAGGTAGTCGACGCCGGTGAGGCGGCTGGGCGACTCCGCCAGGGCCGCGACCGCGGCGACAACAGGAGTGAGCTCGCCGGCTTGCCGCAGGTCGAGGTCGGCGCCGTGGATCCGGTCCGCACCGACGACGACGAGCCCGCGGTTGTCGAGTCGCGTGATCGCGCCGAACCGTTCGAGGAGCTCGGGCAGCATCGCACCGGGCTGGGTCGAGTGCTCGGGCCAGTCCGGGATCGCCACTCGTCCGGCTGTAACGGCGGCCGCGGCGAGGAACGGCGCCGCGCTGGAGAGGTCCGGCTCGATCTCCTCGGTGATCGGCGTCAGCCGGGTGGGCGCGACTCGCCACAGGTCGTCGCCGAGCTCGACGTTGGCACCGCGCCGGCCGAGCATCGCGACCGTCATCGCGAGGTGAGGGGCGTTGGGCACGGGCCGCGCGCCGATGTGGCGCACCTCGATGCCGGCGCCGTAGGACGCGCCCGTCAGCAGCAGTGCGCTGATCAGCTGGCTCGATGACGAGGCGTCGACGGCGACCCGCCCGCCGTCAACGTGACCGGTTCCGCGCACGGTGAAGGGCGGGGCCCCCCGCCCGCCGTCGTCCACCTCGACCCCGAGGGCACGCAGCGCCGACAGCAGGGGGGCAACCGGACGGCGGCGGACCGCTTCGTCGCCGTCGAAGGTGATCGCCGCATGCGTCAGCGCGGCGACCGGCGGCACGAAGCGAAGGACGGTGCCCGCGTTGCCGACGTCGATCGCAGCGGACGTGCGGGTGAAGGTGTGACCGTCGACGGTCCACCGCGCGTCGTCGGAGTCGTTGATCGCGATGCCGAGCGCCCGCAGCGCCTGCACCATCAGCGCGGTGTCACGGCTGCGCAGCGGGCGCTCGATCGTGCTGCGTCCTTCGGCGAGGGCGCTGAGCACCAATGCGCGGTTGGTCATCGACTTGGAACCGGGCACCCGCACCTCGGCGTTCACCGGACCGGATGCCGTCGGCGTTGCCCAGCTCGCCGATGAGGTCTGCGACATGCCCTAGATCGTCCCATCGTGTCGGGACGGGTCGCGTGGGGCACACATCCGGGGACACACTGGTGGTGGTGGTCGGCAGTGCGAGGCCGCCCCGTGGGGGTACTACGACGGAGGCGAGAGAAGTGAACACGCAGGAGATCCGGTCCCGGCTCGAGGCGCTGCTGGCGGACCTTGATCGCTCCGCCGCGGTTCTGGCGCACGAGCGGGAGTCGGGGGGCGAGATCGACGAGCTCGTCCTTCACCCCGCTGACTACGCGTCCAACGTGGGTGAGGCCGACCGTGAGGAGGCCTCGATCGAGGTCATCGCCGCGCAGCGAGACCGTGTCGTCCGCGCCCTTGAACGGCTCGACAGCGGCAACTACGGGCAGTGCGTCGACTGCGCTGCCCAGCTGCCGGACGAGCGCCTCGACGCGAAGCCCGATGCTGAGCGTTGCGTTCCCTGCCAGCAGCGTCACGAGGCAGCGGCTCGCGTCTGACGCGCGACGACAGACGGGGAGGGGTGTGTGGCCGGGCCGGTGTCGCTCGAGGCGCGGCTGCTCGAGGTCGACACCCCGAGCGGCCCAGCCCGGGTCTCGCTGTCCAACCGGGGCAAGGCGGGGCTGTTCGTCGTGGGTCATGGCGCCGGCGGGGGCATCGACGCTGTCGACCTGGTCGCCGTCGCCACCGCTCTTGCCGGTGCCGGCTGGACCGTGGCGCGGGTGGTCCAGCCGTATCGGGTGAAAGGTCGCCGCGCTCCGGAGCCGCCACCGCGACTCGACGCCGCGTGGCTCGCGGTGATCGAGGCGCTGCGGCGGGAGCGGGCGGGGCGACTGGTCGTCTCCGGGCGCAGCAGCGGGGCGCGCGTCGCGGTGCGCACGGCGCAGCAGTCGGGGGCGGATGCGGTGGTCGCGCTCGCCTTCCCGCTCCACCCGCCCGGCAAGCCCGAGAAGTCCCGTGCCGATGAGCTGGCCGCGCTGACGGTCCCATGTCTCGTCGTCCAGGGAGAGCGCGATGCGTTCGGTACCCCCTCGGAGCTCCCGAGCGGGACGAACGTCGTCGCGGTCCCGGGCGACCATTCGCTCAAGCAAGCACCGGACGTCGTCGCGGCGACCGTTCTGGCGTGGCTGAACGGCTGATAGCGGGGGCACGGGAATCAGGTCGCCGATGCGGGCGTTCTTGCGGGTGTGAGCGTGGGGCTATTGTCGGCGCCGATGGCCGCCGAGGAGACAGTCGAGGATCGCACTGCGCGATTCGAGCGCGATGCGCTGCCGCTCATCGACCAGCTCTACTCGGCTGCACTCCGGATGACGCGGAACCCCTCCGATGCCGAGGACCTCGTCCAGGAGACCTACGTCAAGGCGTTCGCCGCCTTCCATCAGTTCTCCGAAGGCACCAACCTCAAGGCGTGGCTGTACCGGATCCTGACGAACACGTTCATCAACAACTACCGGCGCAAGCAGCGGCAGCCGCAAGAGTCCAGCGATGCAGAGGTCGAGGACTGGCAGCTGGCCAGCGCGGAGTCGCACACGTCGAGCGGTCTGAAGTCGGCCGAGATCGAGGCGCTCGAACACCTGCCTGACAGCGATGTGAAGGAAGCGCTCCAGTCGCTTCCCGAGGACTTCCGGATGGCGGTCTATCTCGCTGACGTCGAGGGCTTTTCCTACAAGGAGATCGCCGACATCATGGAGACGCCGATTGGCACCGTGATGTCGCGGTTGCATCGTGGCCGCAGGGCGTTGCGGGAGGCTCTCGAGTCGTACGCCGTCGAACGCGGCTACATGCGGCCCGAGGCGACAGCTGCGGATGGTGGGAGCGTGTCATGAGCTGCGGCAATCCGCATGACGTCGACTGCGTCGAGGTGATTCGCCAGGTCTACCTGTATCTCGACGAGGAGATCGACGAGTCGCACCGCGTGGAGGTCCGCCAGCACCTCCAAGAGTGCGGCCCATGTCTTCGCCAGTTCGACATCGAGCAAGAGGTCAAGGCGCTCGTCAGCCGCTGCTGCGGCGGTGAGGTGGCGCCTGACGGCCTCAAGGAGCGGCTGCGCGCCAAGCTGGCCGAGGTTCAGATCGAGATCACCACTATCGAGTACCGCGCCGAATAGTGACTTCCTGGCTCGTCACCGGCGGCGCCGGCTACATCGGCGCTCATGTCGTCAAGGCGCTCCGCGACCGCGGGGAACCGGTCGTCGTGATCGACGACCTGACCACCGGGACCGCCGAGCGGGTCGGTGATGCGCCGCTCGTGCGCGGCAGCGTCCTCGACGCCGAGCTGGTGGCGGCGACGATCCGCGACTACGACGTCGGCGGCATCATCCACATCGCCGCGAAGAAACAAGTCGGCGAGTCCGTCGAGAAGCCGCTGTTCTACTACCGCGAGAACGTCGGCGGCGTGCTGACGCTGCTCGAAGCTGCCGTCGCCGCCGGTGTGCAGTCCTTCGTGTTCTCGTCGAGCTCCTCGACGTACGGCATGCCCGACGTCGACCAGGTGACCGAGGACACGCCTCCCGCCCCGATGAGTCCGTACGGCGAGACGAAGGTGATCGGCGAGTGGATGGCGCGCTCGGCTGCTTCGGGGGCTGACCTTCGCGCGATCTCGTTGCGCTACTTCAACGTCGCAGGCGCTGCGTCGGCCGAGCTTCGTGATCCATGTGTCCTGAACTTGATCCCGCTCGCCCTGCGGGCGCTCACCAGCGGTGAGGCGCCGAAGATCTTCGGTGACGACTACCCGACCCCGGACGGCACGTGCATCCGGGACTACGTGCACGTGGCGGATGTCGCTGACGCCCACGTTGCGGCGCTCGACCACCTCAACAAGGGCGGTGGGTCTGCGGCGTACAACATCGGGCGCGGTGAGGGCTCGAGCGTCCGCGAGGTACTCGCGGTGGTTGCGGACGTCACCGGCATCCGGACGGCGCCCGAGATCCTGCCTCGCCGCCCGGGCGACCCGGCTCGCATCGTCGCGTCGACGGACCGGATCCGCGCCGACCTCGGTTGGACGTCGCGCTATGACCTCGCGGAGATCGTCGAGAGCTCGTGGGCGGCCTGGGAGAAGTCCGGCCACTGAACATCCGTCGTGGGCTCGCCCGGCAGCTGGCTGCGGCGGCGGCGAGACGTCACGACGATGAACTCGCCCAGCCCGGCGGCGACGAGTACGTCGCCGGGGCTTACCACCTCAGGACTGACGGGCAGCGGTACGGGAATGACGTCACCGAGTCCGCGCCACACCGAGCCGCGACCGGCAATGGTGTGGCGCGGGTCGTTGTCGGTCGCGACGGTCAGCGTCGAGACGCCGGCCCGTGACGCAGCGGCGATCGAGACCGGCATGGCTCCGTTGCGGGCGACCACCACCGCGTTGAGCACCAACCCGATCGCGACGAGCGGTACGCCGGCGACCCGAAAGTTGGCGATGCAGAACACGAGCGCGCACGCTGCCGACACGGCGAGGCCCGTGGGGTAGATCCAGCCGGTGCTGGTGTGGTCGGCGAGGACCGCACCGACCACTTGCGCGATCACGGCGAGGACGACATAACCCGGTGCGCGAAGCTCCTCGTGAGCGAACCCGCTGAGCCGGCCCCCACTGCATGCCGCGACGATGATTGCGCCGACGACGACGATGCCCACAAGTGCCACGCCCGTCAGTGTCTCTTACGGGCGCCCGCGAAACACGGCAATCCGCATCAGGGAGACTGTCCCCGCCATGTTCGAGTCCCTCCTGATCGCCAACCGCGGCGAGATCGCCCGCCGGATCCTGCGCACCGCCAGCGCGATGGGCCTGCGCACCATCGCCGTCCACTCCGAGGCCGATGCCGGCATGCCGTTCGTGCACGAGGCGGACGAGGCTGTCCTCATCGGCCCGCCGCCGCCGGCCGAGTCGTATCTGGATATCGCCAAGGTGCTGGAAGCGGCCAAGCGTTCTGGCGCCGAGGCGATCCATCCGGGGTACGGGTTCCTCGCCGAGAGCGCGGAGTTCGCCGCGGCGGTGACCGACGCCGGCCTCATCTGGGTCGGGCCGACACCCGACTCCATCCGTGCGATGGGCGACAAGATCAGCGCCCGCAACCTCATGTCGGACGCCGGGGTACCGGTGGCGCCCGGCAGCCGCGAACCGATCGACGACGTCGACGCCGCGGTCGCCGCGGCTCGCCACATCGGCTACCCGCTGATGGTGAAGGCCTCCGCTGGCGGGGGCGGAATCGGCATGGGCGTGGCGCGGGACGAGGCCGCGCTGCGGGCTGCGTTCGAGACGGCGCGCACGCGGGCGGAGCGATTCTTCGGCTCGCCCGCGATCCTGCTGGAGCGTTACATCGACGGCGCCCGCCACGTCGAGATCCAAGTGCTCGGGCTCGCCGACGGTCGCGTCGTCGCGCTCGGCGAGCGTGACTGCTCCGTGCAACGGCGACATCAGAAGGTCGCCGAGGAGACGCCGTCGCCGGGCGTCTCGGAGTCGTTGCGCGCGGACATGCTCGCCGGCGCCGTGCGGGCGGCGGCAGCGGTTTCGTACCTCGGCGCGGGCACGGTCGAGTGCCTCGTCGACCCCGCGGAGCAGAGCTACGTGTTCCTCGAGATGAACACGCGGCTGCAGGTCGAGCATCCCGTCACCGAGCTCGTGACCGGGGTCGACCTCGTCGAGGCGCAGCTGCGGATCGCGGCCGGCGAGGCGCCGAGCGCCGACGTCGGCACCGTCGTACCGAGCGGGCACGCGATCGAGCTGCGGATCTATGCGGAGGATCCCGTACGGTTCCTGCCCTCGCCCGGCGAGATCACGCGCTGGGAGGAGCCGGTGGCGGAGCACGTCCGGGTCGACGCCGGCTACGCCGCGGGAACGACGGTCACGCCGTTCTACGACCCGCTGCTCGCGAAGCTGTGTGTCTGGGGGACCGATCGCGACGACGCGATCGCGCGAGCCCGCGACGCGGTCGGGAGCTTCCACATCGAAGGACCGAAGACGAACCTGCCGTTCTTCACCAGACTGCTCTCCGATACCGCCTTCGTGTCGGGCAACTACGACACCGGCCTCGTGGACGGGATGAACAAGGCATGAGTGCAGACCTGATCACCGAACGAGACGGCAATGTGCTGCGGTTGACGATCAATCGCGAGGACAAGCGCAACGCGCTTTCGGCGGATGTCATGCGCGGCATGCTCGAGGCCGTCACAGGTGCGGACGACGACGTGCGGGTGATCGTGGTGACCTCCGCCGGCGATCGGATCTTCTGCGCGGGCGCCGACCTGGCCGTGATGGCGAGTGACGCGACTGGCCTCGAGCAGCACGAGGGCCGGGGCCTGCTGGCTCGGCTCGTCATCGCGATGCGGGAGTGCCCGGTGCCGGTCGTCGCGCGAGTGCAGGGGATGTGCCTGGCCGGTGGCATCGGCCTGGCCGCGGGCGCGGACGTCGTACTCGCTCGAGAGAGCGCGATGTTCGGGATGCCGGAGGTGGACCGCGGGTTGTGGCCGTTCATGGTGAGCGCCCTCCTCGCCCGGCACGTCTCGCCGAAGCACGCGATGGACCGGATGCTCGCCGGTGATCGCTTCGACGCCCGGACCGCGTACGAGATGGGGCTGGTCTCGCGTGTCTTCGCCGACGAGACCTTCGACGCCGACGTGGCGGCGTATGTCGCGAAGCTCGCGGCATCCCCGCCGGTCGCTGTACGCCTTGGCAAGGCCGCCTGGGTCACGGCCACTGAGACCGGGCCGCTCGCGATCGCGCTCGAGGCCATGCAGGCGCAGCTTTCCCTGCTGACGACCACCAAGGACGCCGCCGAGGGCATCGCGGCGTTCTTCGAGAAGCGCCCGCCGCAATGGAGCGGACGCTGAGGATTCCCTTCCCACCCATCGGCCGAGCGGACGCGCCCCGGCCGGCACCCTTGCCGGGCCGATGACCGCCGGCCTGCTCGTCGGCATCGCGATCCTTGTCGGGCTGGCGACGATCCTGGCCGTGGGCTACTTCTTGTCGCAGCGGCGCGCCGCCGGAATCACCCCGGGCAGCCCCGATCGCGTCACCGAGGAGGTCGTGTCCGGCCTGATGGTGGAGCTGCGGAAGGCGCAGGCGGAGGCGGCGCACTGGAAGGCGGCCGCCGAACGGCTGCAACGAGAGGCCGACGGCCGGGATTGAGGGCGGATTCGGCGGCCCGGCCCGATCCGGTTAACCTGCACCGCAGCGAGATCGGAGGCAGCGTGGCCGAGGTGCGGGCCGAGATGGTGGCCAATGTCTGGAAAGTCCTTGTTTCGGAGGGCGACCAGGTCGAGGACGGGGACACTCTGGTGATCCTCGAGTCCATGAAGATGGAGATCCCCGTGCTCGCGGAGGGCGCCGGGACGGTCAGCCAGCTGCTCGTTGCCGAGGGCCAGGTGGTCCAGGAGGGCGACCTGATCGCCGTAGTGGCGTAACGCCCTCGCTCGGGTGCACGATCTTCGACGTGAGGGCCGCGGGTGGGGCCGCGGCCGGGGGGCTGGTGGGGACGATGTTTAGGCAATCAAGGTCGGCCGCGATCGCGCCGAAGGAGAACATGTGTCTGGCTTGATGATCGAGCCCTTCCTGCGCGCGCTCGTCGACTGCGGGGGCTCCGACCTGCACTGCAAGGTCGGCTCGCCGCCTCGGGTGCGCATCGACGGCCGGCTCCGCAAGCTCGAGACGCGTGACCTCACGCCTGCCGACACCGCGCAGATGGTGCACGAGGTGCTGCGCGAGGACCTGATCGAGGAGTTCGACCGGACCAACGAGGCGGACTTCGCGTACTCGCTGCCGGACGTGGGCCGATTCCGTGTGAACGCCTTCCGCTCCCGCGGCTCCGCCGGCCTGGTGTTCCGGCGGGTCTCCGTGGGCGCGATCCCGCTGAGCGACCTCGGCCTGCCTGCCGTCCTGGAGACGCTCGCCCTCGAGCCTCGTGGCTTGGTCCTGGTCACCGGCCCGACCGGTTCTGGCAAGACCACGACCCTCGCCGGAATGATCGACCACATCAACATCAACCGCGAGGTTCACGTCGTCACGATCGAGGACCCGATCGAGATCCTGCACTTCGACAAGCTCGCGATGATCAACCAGCGCGAGGTACGCGTCGACACCGACGACTTCCACGTCGCACTACGCGCGGCGCTCCGGCAGGACCCCGACGTGATCCTCGTCGGTGAGATGCGTGACCAGGAGACGGTGCGCGCGGCACTTGCCGCTGCCGAGACCGGCCACTTCGTCATGTCCACCCTGCACACCACCGACGCGCAGGAGACGATCACGCGTGTCGTGGACTTCTTCCCGCCGCACGAGCAGAAGCAGATCCGGATCTCGCTGGCCAGCGCACTTCGCGGCATCATCTGTCAGCGTCTGGTGCCTCGCGCCGACGGCGAAGGGCGCTGCGTCGCGATGGAGGTCTGCATCAACACGGGCCGCGTCGCCGACGCGATCGTCGACTCCGAGAAGTCTTCGTCGATCCTGTCGCTGATCGCCGAAGGCTCCTACTACGGCATGCAGACCTTCGACCAGCACCTCGTCGCCCTCATCCGCGACGGTGTGATCTCCCTGGACGCCGCGATGACGGCGTCGACGAACCCGCACGACCTGACCGTCGAGCTCCGCCGGGTCGGCCTCGTCGCCTAGCTCGCGACACCGCGCCGGTGGTCTCGTTCACTCCCGAACTTGCACCTTCGGCCCGTTTGAGCGCGAATTTCGGCACGAAATCGCAAGTTCGGCGATCCGAGGTGCCGATCCAGCTCGCTCGATGGCAGCGAACCGAGCTGCCCCGTTCGCAGCCTGGCCCGTTACGGTGAGGGTCGGCTCTGCTCGATCCGATACGTGTGCGGGTTGACCGTCGCGTAGCCGAGGCCGCCGTAATCACCGCAGGCGCCGAACTGTCGCTGCGGGATGCGCAACGTGATGACGCTCGTGCTGGTTCGCCCACCGTGCGCGGCCCGGAGGCTAAGCGGGACCGAGGCGATGCCTGCGGTACCGCGGTACCTGTAGCCGACGAATGCGAACGGCGGGTGGTGGCTGGTGCTGACATGGAGTGAGACGCACGGACGCTCGTTCGAGCAGAGCCGCAGGGCCGTACCGGCCGGTATGGAGGCGACGTCGACGCGGACTGCAAATACCGATGATTGGCCGGGGCACAACGCCACGTGATGTGCTGCCGAACAGCCGACCAGCGCGAACGCAGCGGCTGCGACCACTGAGACTCGCACGGATCTAAGACGGCACACGAACCGTCTAGGTTGCCTCGGCTGTGCGCCGAGCGGCACCGGACAGAAGCGGCGAGCATCGAACGGGTCGAGCCGAACGTTTTGGGGCCTCAACACGCCCGTGGCGTCGCGTTTTCGTTGGGCTCGACGGCTTGGGCGGGCTGAGGCGGCGCGACCTAGGCTCGCTGTGTGCCGACGATGGACGAGCTGCTTGCGGCTCGCGGCTTCGCCGACGCCACCGCGCCCCGGCCTGGCGGGGTCACCGAAGCGCTGCATCGGCTGGTCGCCGACTGGCAGCTGCTGGCCGACCTGTCGTTCGCCGACCTGCTGCTGCTCGTCCCTGACGAGACCGCCGAGCACTTCGTGGTGGTGGCGCAGATCCGGCCGACGACGGGACCCACGGCCTACCAGGACGACCTGGTGGGCAGCGTCGTGACGGTTGCCGAGCGGCCGCAGCTGGGAGTCGCACTGGAGGAGGGCCGGATCTGCCGCGAGGGCGATCCGGTGTGGTCGGCGCAGGCGCCGCTGCGGCAGGAGGCACTCCCGGTGCGGGTTGCCGGCACGGTGGTGGCGGTCGTGGCGCGGGACACCAACCTCGCCGCAGCCCGCACGCCGAGTCAGCTGGAGATCGCCTACCTGCGCAGCGCGGCCGACCTGGCGCAGATGCTCGCCGAGGGCCGTTGGCCCTACCTTGACGAGACCCTGTCGGAGTGGAGCGGACCGCGCGTGGGGGACGGTCTGATCCAGCTCGACGCGGAAGGAATCGTCTCCTTCGCCAGCCCCAATGCGCTGTCGGCGTACCGGCGGCTGGGTCATCTCGGTGACCTGACCGGCCAGTCGCTTGCGGCCGTCACGGTCGCCCTTGCGGGAAGCGGTCCGGCGCACCTGCTGGCCAACGTCGCGAGTGGCCGGACGCCGGCAGGGACCGACATCGAGGCCAACGACGCGGTCGTGCAGCTGCGTGGGATCCCATTGCGGCCCGGTGGCGAGCACATCGGGGCCCTGGTGCTGGTCCATGACGTGACGGAGCTGCGACGGCAGGAACGCGCCCTCGTGGGCAAGGACGCGACGATCCGCGAGATCCACCACCGGGTGAAGAACAACCTCCAGACGGTCGCGGCGCTTCTGCGGCTGCAGGCGCGCCGCCTCGCCGTACCGGAGCTGCGAACCGCACTGGAGGAGTCGGTGCGCCGGGTGTCCTCGATCGCCGTCGTCCACGAGACGCTCTCCGGCGTACTCGACGAGTCGGTCCGGTTCGACGACATCGCCGACCAGGTGCTCGCCATGGTCGTCGAAGTCGCCGGGGCCCACGTCGCCGCCCGGCGGGTCGGATCGTTCGGCGTGCTCACCGCGGAGGTGGCGACGCCCCTCGCGATGGTTCTCTCAGAGCTGGTGCAGAACGCTGTCGAGCACGCTTACGGCGAGGACGCCGGCGGTGCGGTCGAGGTGCATGTCGAGAGAACAGAAGCCGGCGCGCTCCGGGTCGAGGTCCTCGACTTCGGGCGCGGCCTGCCGCCGGGCTTCACGATCGACGGCTCCGACCGGCTGGGGCTCGCGATCGCGCGCACCTTGGTCGAGAGCGAGCTCGGCGGCACGCTGACGCTGGAAACCCGAGACGCCGGCGGTACGGCGGCGACGGTGGAGATCACCGCCGGAGCCTGAGCTGCCGCGCGGCTCAGCGAAGCAGCGCGAACCCGGCGGCTTGCGCCCCGCCCACGGTGCCGCTTCCGTCGCCGCTGTGCACGATCTGGCTCGCGATGAGGACGACCGCCACGATGAGCAAGAGCATGACGAGGCCCATCACGATCCGGAACCGCCAGATCGCCGCACGCTGGCTGCGCAGCTCGATCGCGACGATCGGCGGACGGACGTAGTCCTCGGACACACGTCCTCCTCGGGCGGCCGTGCCGGCGGCGCCGGCGTCAGGACGAGAGTAGGACTGTTACGCGGTGCGAAGGGCGGTGCGGACCCGGCGCCGCTTCACGGCACGTCGCTCGTCCTCCGACAGGCCACCCCACACACCGGCGTCCTGGTCGCTGTCGAGCGCCCACGAGAGGCACTCGTCCACTGCCTCGCAACGTCGACAGACGGCCTTGGCCTCGTCGACCTGGAGCAGGGAGGGTCCGGTGGTGCCGATGGGGAAGAACAGCTCGGGATCTTCGTCACGGCAGGCGGCCCGGTGGCGCCAGTCCATGCGTCTCGTCCTTCCGTCAGGGCGCGGCCTGGTTGGCCGTCGTCCGTCGTGGTTCCCAGTTCGCGGCTCCGTCCACCTTGTGAACAGTTTCACGAACTAGTCCGGACGCTTCACCGTCGAATGGACGATCAAGCACCCGGGACGCTATTGCGTCGCCGCGCGGGCTGTCCAGGGAAGCTCCGCTTGGCCTGCCTGGCACGCTAAGCGGTGGCTCAGCCGGGAGCAAGCGACCTACGCCGAATCCGGCTCGGATCCGCTGTGGCAAACCTCACAGCCAGGCCCATTCGGGCGGCGGCGCCGCGGGCGCCGGCCCGAACGGGGTTGCTGCGCGGGACTTCTCGGACGGCTCAGGCCAGGACGCGGATCGCGTCGCGGACGGCCTGCAGGTGCAGTGACTCCTCGTGCACGCCCAGGTAGTCGCCATCGACCTCGAGGTGCATCGGTGCGTCGAGGGTGAGGGTGAACTCCGCCAGGTCGTGGAACGCCCGAGAGTGTCGACCCCGAAGTCCGCGGCTGCTGAGCATGCCGCTGGCCGCCCAGAGCGTGCTGGCCAGGCCCATCCGATCCCGTACGACGAGGTCGAGGCCGCCATCGAAGGTGCAGTGTGGCGTCAGGACGATCGGCTGGGACCGGAAGTACGTCCAGGGCGAGGTGTTCGAGGTGATGCCCAGGTAGATGCCGGTGAGCGGTTCCTCGCCCGGGATGTGCAGCGTCAGCGGCGGCTTGCGCTTCTCCGATGCGAAGTACGCCGTCACTGCGCATCGCGTGTAGCGGCTCGGCGTGGAGCGCCTGCCCTTCGATCGGGCGCGCTCGACGCGTCGTACCGCGTCGGCGTCGAGCCCCACGCCCGCGGTAAAGGTGAACCAGCGCTCGTTGACCCGGCCCAGCGTGATCCGGCGGAACCGATCGGCCCGAAGCGCCTCGAGCAGCTCGCTCGTGGCCTCGACCGGATCGCGCGAGACTCCGAGCGCTCGGCTGAAGACGTTGGTGCTGCCGCCGGGGACTACGGCGAGTGCCGGGGTCTCCTCCGAAGGGCCGCGCCATTCGCCGGACCCGAGCAGGCCGTTGACGACCTCGTTGATGGTGCCGTCGCCGCCGAGTACGACGACCAGGTCGACCGCTTCCTCGACGGCTTGCGCGCCGAGCTCGATCGCGTGGCCGCGGTGTGTCGTCTCGGCGAGATCGACCTTGAGATCGCTGCCGAGAGCGCGGATCAGGACGTCGCGCTCACGCGCTGAGGTGGCGGTGGCCTGGGGATTGACCACGAGCAGGGCCCGCATCGCAGGAGGATATCGGGCGTTCGAGCCGGTTGCGCGCGACGGGCCGCGCGTCACCCGAACGCGCGCTGACTACCCTGCGACCCGATGGAACGCCCACCGACCCTGACCGTGACGGCTGTGCTTGTCGCGGTGCAGGGAGCTGCCTTCGCGACCTGGGGGACCGTCGAGCTGATTCGTGCCCTGGTGGGCCATCCACACGACCGGCAGACCGCGGTGCTGCTCGGGGTGGTCGTGCTGGTCCTGTCCGCCGGCGTGTTCATGGCGGCCCTCGGGTTGTGGCGGGTGAAGCGCTGGTCGCAGGCGCCGACGTACCTCGTCCAGTTCTTCTCGATCGTGCTCGGCATGGGCCAGCTCACCAAGCTGCCCGCCCTGATGGTGCCGCTCATCGTGGTCGGCGTCGCGACGCTCGTCGCGGTCTCGCTGCCGCCCAGCCGGGAGGCGTTGGGCGGGATCTGACGCCGAAGCGCCGCGTCAGTCCTCAGCGAGCAGGCCCTCGCGCAGCTGCACGAGGGTTCGCGTGATGAGCCTGGAGACGTGCATCTGGGAGATGCCCAGCTCCGCCGCGATCTGTGACTGCGTCATGTTGGCGAAGAACCGCAGCAGCAGGATCCGCTTCTCGCGCGGCGGGAGCCGCTCGAGAAGCGGCTTCAGCGACTCGCGGTACTCCACGCCTTCCAGGGCGGCGTCGGTCTGGCCGAGCGTCTCCGACATCGCCGAGCTCTCGTCGTCGAGGTCGGGCGCGTCGAGTGAGATCGCGGAGTAGGCGTTGCTCGACTCGAGACCTTCGAGGACGTCGTCCTCGCTGATCTCCAGGTGCTTGGCGAGCTCGGCAACCGTCGGGGCGCGGCCGTTGAGCTGCGATAGCTCGCTGGTGGCCTTGGTGAGGGCGAGCTTCATCTCCTGCAGGCGGCGCGGGACGCGGATGGCCCATCCCTTGTCGCGGAAGTGGCGTTTGACCTCGCCCACGATCGTCGGAGTCGCGTAAGTGGAGAACTCGACGCCGCGCTCGAGGTCGAAGCGGTCGATCGACTTGATCAGCCCGATCGTCGCGACCTGGACCAGGTCGTCGAACGGCTCGCCGCGGTTGCGAAACCGCCGGGCAAGGTACTCGACGAGCGGCAGATGCATCTCGACGAGCTCGTCACGGATCCGCCGGCGAGCCGGGTCGTCCTCCGGAAGGTCCACGAGCTGCTGGAACAGCTGGCGAGCGTGTGCCCGGTCCGGACGGGTGCCGGATTCGGCAGGGACCGGCACGACGGCGTCCGACGCAGGTTCGATCAGCTCCGCGTCGACCACGCCGTCACGCTGAGGAGGCGCAACGGGGTCGGTGCTCATCGGTCGGGCCCGCTCCGGTGCTTGCATAGGGTGATCGTTACCCGATTGTCGGCGTCTGTACCGCTGCTGACCTCGCCGGCCAGTGCGGTGAGCACGGTCCACGCGAAGGTGTCGCGTGACGGTTCCTCGCCGTCGACGGTCAACACGCTCACCGTGACCGTCATAGCATCGCCGTCGAGCTGGAACTCGCAGCTGATGTCCGCGCCGGGCAACGCTTGCGGCAGCAGCATCGCGCAGGCTTCGTCGACCGCGATTCGCAGATCCTCGATCTCGTCGATCGTGAAGTCGAGCCGTGCCGCGAGCCCGGCGGTCGCCGTACGGAGAACGGTCAGGTACGCGCTCGACGCGGGGAGCGTGATCGCCACCACGTCGCGTGGCGCGACGGCGGCAACCTCTGTGACTCCAGTTGCGTTTGTCACTCGTGCTCCCTGTGAGTGCCCATTTGTGCCTTTTGCAATTTCAACGTAGCCCGGGTGCGACGGTCGCGCGCTTCTAGCCTCTTGGCATGCCGAAGGGCAGGCTCGAAGCATTCAGCGATGGCGTCATCGCGATCCTGATCACGATCATGGTTCTTGATCTTCACGTGCCCCATGGCGGCGGAATTCATGCCTTGCGGCCGATCATGCCGGTGTTTTTCACCTATTTGCTGAGCTTCGTCTACTTGGGCATCTACTGGAACAACCACCACCACCTGCTCCAGGCGACGCACCGGATCAACGGGCTGATCCTGTGGGCGAACCTCCACCTGCTGTTCTGGCTGTCGCTGTTCCCGTTCGCGACCGGGTGGATGGGCGAGAACCACTTCGACTCGGTGCCGTGCGCGGGGTACGGGGTCGTGTGCGTCGGAGCGGCGATCGCGTACTACCTGCTGCAGCAGGCGATCATCCGCGAGCAGGGCGCGGCTGGCCCGGTTGCCGCGGCGGTCGGTCGCGACGTGAAGGGCAAGATCTCGCCGCTGCTGTACGTCGCGGCGATCCCGCTGGCATTCGTCGAGCGCTGGATCTCCGTGACGCTGTTCATCGTCGTCGCTGCGATCTGGCTTGTCCCGGACCGCCGCATGGAGAATCAGCTCGCGGCGCGGTAGGCGATCGCGCGGCAGGTACATCCGGCTGCCACGCCGAACGAACTGGGTGGGTAGGCAGAGACGGAGGTCGTGATGGAGCGCCTGCAGCGACGTACGTTCGTCAAGGCTCTCGCGCTCGCCGGCGGTGCGGCCGCGGTGCGGCCGGCGTTCGGCTCGACGCTCGGCGGTCTCGACGACGGCGTGAAGGGTGCATCGAGACGCTCGCGGCTGGACCCGACCCGGTCGTTGACGCTCGTCCACTCCGATCTCCACAACCACAGCTTCATCTCCGGCGACGCCGAAGGTGACCCGTACCAAGCGCTGCACCACCTGCGCGCAGCCGGCATCGACGTCGCGTGCATGACCGAGCACGCCGTGTCGGGTGGCTACGGTCTCGGCGAGCATGTCTGCTCGAAGTGGCAGGACGGCGGTTGCCGGTTCATCACGGGCATCGACGACAACGACTGGCAGACGATGGCGAAGATCGCCGACGAGGCGTACGAGCCGGGCAAGTTCGTGTCGTTCCGCGGTTTCGAGTACAGCACCCCGACGGTCGGTCACATCAGCGTGTTCTTCGGCCAGGACTTCACCGACCCGTTGCACGAAGGTGCCCTCGTCACGCCGACCGAGGTCGGGGAGGCCTACCGCGTCTTCCCGCCGCTGGAGCCGGTCAGCCCGGTGTTCAAGTCGATGCCGAACACCGCGGAGATCACGCCGTTCTACGAGTGGCTGACCACGCAGCCGGGCACTGGCCTGCTGGGCGGTGGAGCCGATGCGATCGCGAGCTTCAACCACCCGGGCTACTTCGGGAACTTCCAGCACTTCATCTATCACGCGAAGGCCGCCAAGCAGATCTTCCTGATCGAGGCGTTCAACGCCATCACGTTCGACGGCGGGGACAGTCACGACGCCACCGACTACTTCTGGTACGGCCGTGATTCGAAGCTGCCGCAACCGTTCAACGCCTGCTTCAACGCGGGCTGGAAAGTCGGCTTCAGTGGCGTCAGTGACGAGCACTCAGGCACGTACGGGCAGACCGGGAAGGGACGTGGCGGTCTCTACGTCAAGCACATGACGCGCGAGGGGGTGCGGCGCGCGATCATGACGCGGCGCACGTTCGGTACCCGTGAGCCCGGGCTGCGGGTCGACGCGACGGCCAACGGCGTACCGATGGGGTCCGAGCTCGCGCACCGGGGCCGGCCGCTGGACATCAAGCTCGACATCGACCGCGGTCCGGGCTGGGTCGGTCGCAAGCTGTGGGTGCAGGTGATCGGTCCCGGCAAGGACGACCCGACACTGCTCGACGTCTTCCCGATCCGGGTCCCTGGCAACGATCGCCCGCTGATCTCCTACACCGCCAAGCCGCACGGCAGCTGGCTGTTCCTGCGGATCTGCGACCCGGCGCGTGCCAACGACCCGCTCGGTCATGCGCCGTTCGAGGACTCTCGGTACGGCGGCGCCGTAGCCTATGCAAGCCCATGGTTCTTCAGAGACTGACTCCGATCCGGCTTCCTGCCAGCGCTGTCGTCGCGACCGCATGCCTCCTCGTGCTCGCCGGTTGTGGGGGCAAGAGCGCGGCCGAGAAGGCCAGGGAGGCCGCGGTGCAGGCCAAGGCGGCGTGCGACGTCTTCGTGAACTTGCATCCGCCGACCGGGACGGACGCAACCTCGCAGATCGACTACGCGAAGGCGACGTACGGCGCGTTCCTCGAGGCCGCGGATCACGCCGGCAAGGCGGCGGACCTGGATGCTCGGTGGAAGCAGCTGCAGTCAGCGGCCGACCGGGAGGCGGCGGCCTTCCAGGTCATCGTGCGCGCCGCGCAAGGCTCGACCCAGCTCGACGCGCTTCCGGTCAACCGCGCGGTCAGAGCGACCAAGACGGCCCGCCCGTTGTTCATCGGGCAGTGCGCAACGGCGGATCCGACGCACTTCAGCCCGGTGAGTCCGAGCCCGAGCGCGAGCCCGTCGCCGTCAAGGGCGAAGAAGTAGCAGTCGCGGGGTTCCCGCACCTCGAGCAACCGTCCGCGATCGGACTTGCTTTCGGTACCTCACGGCGGGCAGCCTTCGGTCGTGGCAAAGAAGCGATGGCAGGACCTCAGCCCGCAGACCCGCCGCATGATCATGATCGGCGGTGCGGTCGAGGGAGTGCTCAAGATCGCGGCTCTCGTCGACCTGGCGCGCCGGCCTCCGGAGAAGGTGCGAGGCCCGAAACGGCGCTGGGCCGCCGCCATCATCCTCATCAACTCTGCGGGCGCAGTTCCGATCACCTACTTCGCGCATGGTCGACAGCCCTGACCGTCGGATGCGCGAGCGGCACTTACCGCTCGGTTGGTCCGCGGTAGTCCCGGTCGCCGGGCATCGGTCGTATCTTGACGCCTGAGCCGGTGAGGAACTGGCGTATCTGTGCAGCGTGCTCAACGACGTGCAGCGGAATACCGCCGATGATCTGTCCGTATGGCGTCCCCGCATATCGATGGCGGTCTGGCAGCGGCCGCAGGGCCACGTCCTCGGTCAGGGCTTCGCAGCTTCGCCGTGCGCGATCGCGGCACCAGGCGGTGTATCCGAGGAGCTCACCCCTGGTGAAGACGCGGTTCGGGAGCGAGAAGGTGTGCTCATCGAACGGTGCTGGAGGCTCCCAGGGCTCGAACTCCCCGCCTAGGTCGTAGTCGAGACACGTCAACGCGTGGTAACCGAGAAACCATGTCGCCGACCCATGCAGGCCAGCTTGTGGCTGGCGCGACGTAGGCGCATCGACCGGCCAAATGTCAGTTTCCCACAACTCGTCCGGGCAGTCCGTCAGCGCCGCTTCCATCAGCCGCAGCGCGGTCTCAAAATTGTGAGCCGCGCTCAAGGCGAATAGGGCACTCATGGTTCCTGCCTACCGATCGCGAGCGGAACCTCCATCGTCGCCCATAACCACCGGAGACCGGCGACTAAGCGCACCTCGGCTCGCCGAAAGTGCAGCTTCCAATCAGCAACTGGCGCGCAACGCGATGGACAGTGCAAGTTCGCGGGTGATCAAGAGCGCCGGACGCCGCTCGCGAGCGGCACCTCGGTTCGCTGATCGCATGTGACATTGGTGTCGTGAATCGCGACCTCTATGTGACATGTGTGTCGTGATTCACAGCCCCTATGTGACATAGGAGCGAGGTGTCACAACACCTATGTCACATGCGATACAGAGCGCGGGTTACTGGTCGTTGGGCGCGGCGCCCGGGTCGGGGCGCAGCGTCGCGCCGTCGAGGCGCCACACCGTCCACTCGTCCATCGGCCTGGCGCCGAGGCTTCGGTAGAAGTCGATCGCCGGGGTGTTCCAGTCGAGCACGGCCCACTCCACCCGGCCGTAGCCCCGCTCGCGAGCGATCTCGACGAGCGTCATGAGCAACGCCTTGCCCAGCCCGGTGCCGCGAGCGGCGGGACGCACGAACAGGTCCTCGAGGTAGATGCCGTGCCGGCCCGTCCACGTCGAGAAGTTGAGGAACCACAACGCAAAGCCGACGACGTCGCCGTACTGCTCGGCGACGTGGCAGAACGCCGCCGGTGAGGGGCCGAACAGCGCGGTGTGAATGTCGTCGTCGGTCGCCTCGACGGCGTCGGGTTCGCGCTCGTACTCCGCGAGCTCGCGGATCAGCGAAACGATGACGGGTACGTCGGCTGCCCGCGCAGGGCGAACGGCCGACGTACCCGTCATCGAGAGGCTGTGCAGCTCAGGCTTTCTTGGTCTCCCAGAAGATCTTGTCGATCTCGGCGATCTGGTCGAGCAGCTTCTGCCCCTCGGCGGGATCGACCTTGCCCTTCGCGCCCGCAGCACCGGCCTGCTTCGTGGCGTCGTTGAACAGCTGGTGCAGGTTCGGGTACTTCTCGAAGTGCGGCGGCTTGAAGTAGTCGGTCCAGAGCACCCACAGGTGGTGCTTCACCAACTCGGCCCGCTGCTCCTTGATCTGCAGCGCGCGGGCGCGGAACGCCGGGTCGTCGTTGTCCTGGTACTTCTCCATGATCGCCTTGACCGACTCGGCCTCGATCCGGGCCTGCGCGGGGTCGTAGACACCGCAGGGCAGGTCGCAGTGGGCGGAGACGACGAGGCTCGGGCGGCGCGTCGTACGAAGCATCAGGTCCTCCTGGTACCGAAGCTCTTCACGTTCACTAGGACACTATTCCGCGACATTCGCCCGATACACACCGGGAGTGATCTTGGTCGGTTCGCTGCGCGTCGCGCTGGTGCGCGGCCCGTCCATGGTGCCGACGCTGCGCGACGGCGATCGGGTGCTGGTGCGGATGGGGCCGCTCCGCCGGACGCCGGTCGGCCGGGTCGTCCTGGTCGAGCTGCCGGACCGCCCGCTCTCGGTCAAGCGGCTGGTCGCACTGGAAGCCGATGGGTCGGTACGGGTCGAGGGCGACAACGAGTTCGGCAGCACCGACAGCAGAACCCTCGGGCCGCAGCCAGCCGGCGCCGTACGCGGCGTCGTGCTGGCGAGGCTCTGGCCATCCCCCCGAATCCTGCGGTGATCTTGACGAAAGTGGCGCTTTGAGGCCCTTATAACGCCTCTTTCGTCAAGATCACGCCGGGTTAGAGGACCTTGGAGAGGAAGGCGCGGGTCCGCTCGTGCTGCGGGTTCGAGATGACGTCGCGCGGCGTGCCCGCCTCGACCACCACCCCGCCGTCCATGAAGACGAGCTGGTCGCCGACCTCGCGCGCGAAGCCCATCTCATGCGTGACGACGAACATCGTCATGCCGGACTTGGCGAGATCACGCATGACGGCGAGGACCTCTCCCACCAGTTCCGGGTCGAGCGCGCTCGTCGGCTCGTCGAAGAGCATCAGCTTCGGCTCCATCGCGAGGGCCCGTGCGATCGCCACGCGCTGCTGCTGACCACCCGAGAGCTGCCGTGGATATGCGTCCTCGCGGCCGGCCAGCCCGACCTGCGCGAGCAGCTGCCGCGCCTTGTCGACCGCTTCGTCCCTCGGTTGCCCCTTCACGTGGCACGGCGCTTCGGTGATGTTGCCAAGAACCGTCATGTGCGGGAACAGGTTGAAGTGCTGGAACACCATCCCGATCTCGGCTCGCTTGCGAGCGACCTCGCGCTCACGCAGCTCGTAGAGCTTGCCGTCACGCTCGGTGTAGCCGACCAGCTCGCCGTCCACCTCGAGTCGTCCGGCGTGGATCTTCTCCAGGTGGTTGATGCATCGGAGCAAGGTGGTCTTGCCCGACCCGGACGGCCCGATGACGCACATGACCTCGCCGCGTCTCACCTCGAGATCGATGCCCTTGAGCACCTCTGCGAGGCCGAAGGACTTCCGCACCCCGACCGCTCGCACCAAGACATCGGACTGGGTCATCGCCGGTCCCCGCCTTGCACACCTTCGATCGCGGGTGGCGGCGCGTGGCGGAGGCTGGTGAGCACGGTGAGAAGGCGCTGCCGGGGGGTGCGCGGCAGGTCGCGCACAGATCCGCGCGCGAAGTGCCGCTCGAGGTAGTACTGCCCGACGTACAGCAGGCTGGTCACCGCGAGATACCAGATGGAGACGGTCAGCAGCAGCGGGATGGTCTTGTAGTTGACCGAGTAGATGAGCTGCGCCGCGTACAGCAGGTCCGGGTAGGAGATCACGCTGACCAGCGAGGTCGTCTTGAGCATCGAGATGGTCTCGTTGCCGGTCGGCGGGATGATGACGCGCATCGCCTGCGGCAGCACGATCCGGCGCATGATCATCACTCGTCGCATGCCCAATGCGGAGGCCGCCTCGGTCTGTCCCTCGTCGACCGAGAGGATGCCGGCGCGGACGATCTCGGCCATGTAGGCGGCCTCGTTCAGGCCGAGGCCGAGCATCGCGGCGAGGAACTTCGACAGAGCAGTCGTCGTGTGGATGTGGACCCACGACGGCCCGAACGGAATCCCAAGGCTGATCGTCGGATACAGGTACGCCATGTAGTACCAGAAGATCAGCTGCACCAGCACAGGTGTGCCGCGGAAGAACCAGATGTAGAGCCAGCTCGCGCCGGAGACGATGGGATTCGGCGAGAGGCGCATCACGGCGAGCGCCGTCCCGAGGACGATGCCGATCGCCATGCAGACGACGGTCAGCAACGCCGTCCGTGCAACGCCGTGGAGGATCGGCGCAGCGAACAGGTAGTGGCCGATGATCGACCACTCCCACCGCGGCTGGTGCTTGACGCCGCGCGTGTCGACGGTCGAGACCGCCATCGAGTGGATCAGCATCGCCGCGAGCACGGCGATCACCGCCGCGACGACCCAGCGCCAGGGGTGGCGGACCGGGACGGCCTTCAGAGTCTCCGCCGTCCCGGTGTTCCCGTCCCCCGAGGTCATGCCTCCGCTAGCTGATCGCGCCGTTGATGGCGGGGTTCGTGATGGCGCCCGACGTGATGCCCCACTTCGTGAGGATCTGGTTGTACGTGCCGTCCGCCATCAGGCTCTTGAGAGCGGCCAGCACCGCTGCCGCCATGCCGTTGCCCTTCGGCAGGGCGATTCCGTACGGCGCGACGCCGTACGCCGTGCCGACCAGCTTGAACTGGCCGCTCGACTGCTTGACCTGGTACGCGGCGACCGGCGAGTCGGCCATGCCGACCTGGTCATGGCCGCTGGACAGCGCCAGGTTGGCCTGGTTCTGGTCGTTGAAGGTGTCGACGGTCACCGGCTTGTTGCCCGCTTTGGTGCAGGTCTTGCTCTGGGCGGTCGCGTCGTCCTGCTGCGTCGTGCCCTTCTCCACTGCCACCTTCAGCCCGCACAAGCTGCTGAGTCCGGTCACCGCGGGCCCGCCGCTCGCCTTCTCGTAGAACGACGTCCCGGCCTGGAAGTAGGTCACGAAGTCGACGGTCTTCTCGCGCTCCTTGGTGTCGGTGAAGGAGGACATCCCGACGTCGTACTTGCCGGACTGGATGCCGGGGATGATGCCATCGAAGGTCTCGTTGGTGAGCTTCACCTTCAGGCCCAGCGCCTTGCCGATCGCGTTCGCGAGGTCGGCGTCCATGCCCTCGATCGTCGTGCCGTTGCCCGCGACGAACTCGTTCGGCGCGTAGGTGGCGTCGAGTGCGACGGTGAGCGTGCCCTTGCTCTTGATCGAGGCGGGGACCAGCGCGGCGGCGCCGCTGCCGGACGAGCTTCCTGGGCTGACCGTGGCCTTCCCGCCGGAGGAGCTGCTGCTACAGGCGGCGGCCGCGCTGAGCGTGAGGGCGGCGATGCCGGCCGCAATCGCGGGTCGGCGGGTCAGGAACTGCATGCTGGCTCCTCAGGTCGTTTCTTGATCGCATTGTGCACCTCGTCACACTTCAGCGCGCCGTCGGCTTAACCGGTTTCGCGAGTGTGACAAGATTGAGACGTACCGGGTGATCCCCGCACACCGTGTCCGTTTGGCGGTCGACGACCGCTGGCGCCCGATCGGCGCCTTATTTCGTTCGCGCCACGCTCACGTGGCGTACTTGTTGGGATTACCCATGGCTGTGGAGACTTTGACCATGACGTCGCGCGACGACACCCCGCTCTACGCACTGCACAAGGGCGGCAAGATCGAGATGGCGTCGACGGTGCCGCTGCGCAACCGCGACGACCTGTCCCTCGCCTACACCCCCGGGGTCGCCGAGGTGTGCCTGGCGATCGAGGCCGAGCCGGACCTGGTCAACGACTACACCTGGAAGAACAGCGTCGTCGCGGTGGTCACCGACGGTACGGCGGTCCTCGGCCTGGGTGACATCGGCCCAGAGGCGTCGCTGCCCGTCATGGAGGGCAAGGCGCTGCTGTTCAAGCAGTTCGGCGGCGTGAACTCCGTGCCGATCGCGCTTGCCACGAAGGACGTCGACGAGATCGTCGACACCGTCATCCGGCTGGCGCCGAGCTTCGGGGGCATCAACCTCGAGGACATCAGCGCCCCGCGCTGCTTCGAGATCGAGGACCGGCTCAAGGCGGCCCTCGACATCCCGGTCTTCCACGACGACCAGCACGGCACCGCGATCGTCGCGCTCGCGGCGATGAAGAACGCCGCGCGCCTGACGAACCGGTCGCTCGGCGACCTCCGCGCCGTCGTCTCCGGCGCGGGCGCCGCCGGCGTCGCGGTCACCAAGATCCTGCTCGAGGCGGGGATCGGCGACATCGCGATCGCTGACAGCAAGGGCATCGTGCATGCCGGTCGCAGCGACCTGACACCCATCAAGCAGACGATGGCAGCCCTCACGAACAAGGCGGGGCACGCCGGCACGATCGAAGCGGCGATGGTGGGCGCCGATGTGTACATCGGCCTGTCCGCCGGAAAGGTCGACGAGTCCGACGTCGCGAAGCTCGCGCCCGAGGCGATGATCTTCGCGATGGCGAACCCGGACCCGGAGATCCACCCGGACGTCGCCCGCCACTACGCCCGCGTCGTGGCTACCGGTCGCAGCGACTTCCCGAACCAGATCAACAACGTGCTCGCGTTCCCCGGCGTGTTCCGCGGCGCGCTCGAGGTGCGGGCCAGCGCGATCACCGAGGGCATGAAGCTCGCGGCGGCCAACGCGCTCTGCGACGTGGTCGGCGACGACGTCGCGGAGGAGTACGTGATCCCGAGCGTCTTCGACCCACGCGTCGGCCCAGCCGTCGCTGCCGCGGTTGCGGACTGCGCGCGAGCAGAAGGAGTCGCCCGCATCTAGCCGGCGGGATGCGCAGGTCCTCCCGCGTCAGGGCGCCGATTTCCTGCTCAAACCAGCCTGACCCCGGGCGAGAACGTGGTTTCCGCCTGCCGGTAAGGTCTGCTCCATGCTTGCTGCCTATGCCGCCCGGCTGAACAACGACGACCCGCTGTCCGCTCTCGAGGTCGGTGACATCGAGGCTCCGGCTGCGCCGGAGGGCTGGGTCACCGTCGAGGTCAAGGCGGCGTCCCTCAACCACCACGACATCTGGTCGCTGCGCGGTGTCGGTCTCGGCGAGGACAAGCTGCCGATGATCCTCGGCGGCGACGCGGCAGGCATCGGTCCGGACGGCGCTGAGGTCATCGTCCACTCGGTGATCGGCGACGGCTCGAAGACCGGCGGCGACGAGACGCTCGACCCGAAGCGGTCGCTGCTGTCCGAGGTGTACCCGGGCACGCTGGCAGAGGAGGTCGCCGTCCCGGCCGGCAATCTGATCCCCAAGCCGGCCGACCTGTCGTGGGAGCAGGCCGCCTGCCTCCCGACCGCCTGGCTCACGGCGTACCGGATGCTCTTCACCAAGGCGCAGGTGGAGTCGGGCCAGACGATCCTGGTGCAAGGGGCGGGTGGCGGTGTCGCGACTGCGGCGATCGCGTTGGCCAAAGCCGCAGGCGTCATGGTCTGGGCGACGTCACGCAGCGAGGCGAAGCGGGCCAAGGCCGAGGAGATCGGAGCTGCCGAGACGTTCGAGCCGGGCGCCCGCCTCCCGGGTCGCGTCGACGCGGTCATCGAGACGGTCGGGGACGCGACCTTCGGCCACTCCCTGAAGTCGGTGCGCCCAGGTGGCCGCGTCGTCGTCTGCGGGTCGACGAGCGGTGGAGTGACGCCGCTGGAGCTGCAGCGGACCTTCTTCCTGCAGCTGGAGATCCTCGGCTCGACCATGGGTACGAAGGTCGAGTTCGCCGCGATGCTCGACTTCATGGCGAAGCACGGCGTGAAGCCCTCCATCGACTCCACGTTCGCGCTCGGCGACGCTCGAGCCGCCTTCGCGAAGCTCTACGAAGGCGACGTCTTCGGCAAGATCGTCCTCACAAATTGACGGTGATCTTGACGTTGAGGGCGTTATGAGGGCCTCAAAGCGCCTCTTTCGTCAAGATCACGCCGGATCTGCCTGGGGCTAGTCGTCGTCGTCGGTTCGCGCCAGCCAGGTTGCCAGCCGGTCTATCGCGGTTTCGAACTCCGGGTTCACGTCCACGAAGCTGCGCAACGCCTCGGCGACCTCGTACATCGTGAGGGTCTCCTCGCCGCGCCGCTTCTGCAGCTCCTCGATGCCCCGGTCGGTGAAGTACATCTACGCGAAAGCGGCTTCGAGCAGCGCGGCCTGCTCGACTTCGTGGGTGTGGTGCGATCCGGTGGAGGGAGCCGCCGAGGCGTTGCGGGAGACCCGCAGCAGCGGGCGGCCACTGAGATGCTCCGGCAGCCGCAACGCGATGAAGGGCCAGGCGCCTTGGTTCGCCGGCTCCTCCTGGACCCAGACCAGGTTCGCGTCGGCAGGGAAGGCCTCCAGCGTTGCCTGGAGCTCCCTCGCCGGCAGCGGGTACAGGCGCTCGGCCCGAAGAATCGTGGTGTCGGTCGCTCCCAAGGCCTCGCGCTGTTTCACCAGGTCGTAGTACACCTTGCCGCTGCACAGCAGGATCCGACGGATCGCGGATGGGTCGGGCACGTCCTCGACGATCAGTGGCTGGAACCCGCCGGACGTGAACTGGTCGGGCATCGAGGTCGCGGTCCGCAGTCGAAGCATCGACTTCGGCGTGAAGACGATGAGCGGACGCTGGCGGGCGCCGAGGGTGTGAAGGCGAAGCAGGTGGAAGTAGTTCGCCGGGGTGCTCGGCATCGTGATGACCCAGTTGCCCTCGGCTGACATGGTCAGGTAGCGCTCGATGCGCGCCGAGGAGTGGTCCGGTCCCTGGCCCTCGTAGCCGTGGGGAAGAAGCAGCACGAGGTTCGAGGTCTGACCCCACTTCACCTCGCTGGCGGAGATGAACTCGTCGATCACCTCCTGAGCGCCGTTGGCGAAGTCACCGAACTGCGCCTCCCACGCGACCAGCGCGTCCGGCCGGGCGACCGAGTAGCCGTACTCGAAGCCCATCGCGGCGTACTCGGACAGCAGCGAGTCGTACACGTAGAACGGCGCCTGGTCCTCGGAGAGGTGGGACAGCGGCGTGTACTCGACGCCGGTACGGCGATCGACGATCACGGAGTGACGCTGGCCGAAGGTGCCCCGCCGCGAGTCCTGTCCGGCGAGGCGGACCGGACGTCCCTCCATCAGCAGTGAGCCGAACGCCAGCGTCTCCGCGAATGCCCAGTCGATTCCGCCCTCGGTGACCATCTGGGCGCGCTTCTCCAGCTGCGGCAGCAACCGTGGATGGACGTTGAAGCCCTCCGGCATCGAGACCTGCGAGTCGCCGATGCGCTTGAGGACCTCGGGCGTGATCGCCGTCGGCGGCGGCGGGCCGACGGGTACCTCGGGGATCTCCTCGAAGGGCGGCGGGGTGAAGTCGCGGCTCTCGGCGAAGACCTTCTCGAGCTGGCCCTGGTAGTCGCGCAGCGCGGCTTCGGCCTCCTCGACGGTGATGTCGCCGCGACCGATCAGCGACTCGGTGTAGAGCTTGCGGACGCTCCGCTTCGCGTCGATCAGGTCGTACATCAGCGGCTGGGTGAAGCTCGGCTCGTCGACCTCGCTGTGGCCGCGACGGCGATAGCAGAGCATGTCGATGACGACGTCCTTCTTGAACGCCTGCCGGAACTCGTAAGCCAGCTCCGCGACGCGGACGACGGCTTCCGGATCGTCGCCGTTCACGTGGAGGATCGGCGCCTGGATCATCCGCGCGACGTCGGTGCAGTACACGCTCGATCGAGCGCTGGCCGGCGAGGTGGTGAAGCCGACCTGGTTGTTGATCACGACGTGGACCGTGCCGCCGGTGCGGTAGCCGCGCAGCTGCGACAGGTTCAGCGTCTCGGCGACCACGCCTTGGCCGGCGAACGCCGCGTCGCCGTGGATGAGGATGGGCAAGACGGTGAAGCCGCTCTCGCCGCGGTTGAGCACGTCCTGCTTCGCGCGCGCAATGCCCTCGACGACCGGGTCGACCGTCTCGAGGTGTGACGGGTTCGAGGTGAGCGTCACCGCGACGGTCGCGCCGTCGGGTGCGGTGTAGGTGCCTTCGGCGCCGAGGTGGTACTTCACATCCCCCGAGCCGTGGGCGGTGCGCGGGTCGAGGTTGCCTTCGAACTCGGAGAAGATCTGGCCGAAGGACTTGCCGACGATGTTGGTGAGGACGTTGAGCCGGCCGCGGTGTGCCATGCCGATGACGACCTCGTCCATGTCGTCGTGCGCCGCCGCCGACACCACCGCGTCGAGCAGCGGGATCACCGACTCCCCGCCTTCGAGCGAGAACCGCTTCTGCCCGACGTACTTCGTCTGCAGGAACGTCTCGAACGCCTCGGACTCGTTGAGCTTGCGGAGGATCCGCAGCTGCTCCTCGCGGTCCGGGCTGGTGTGCGCGCGCTCGACCCGGTCCTGGATCCAGCGTCGCTGCTCCGGGTCCTGGATGTGCATGTACTCGATGCCGACGGTGCGGCAGTAGCTGTCACGAAGAACGCCAAGGATCTCGCGCAGCTTCATCAGCGTGTGGCCGCCGAAGCCGCCGCACGGGAACTCCCGGTCCAGGTCCCACAACGTCAGCCCGTGCGTGACGACGTCGAGGTCGGGATGGCGGCGCAGCTCGAAGTCGAGCGGGTTGGTGTCGGCCATGAGGTGGCCGCGCACCCGGTAGGCATGGATCAGCTCGATGACCCGGGCCGGCTTGCCGACCTCCTCGTCGTGGCTCACCGCGATGTCGGTCGTCCAGCGGATCGGCTCGTACGGGATCCGCAGCGATGCGAAGACGGTGTCCCAGAACTCGTCGCCGAGCAGCAGCTCGTGGATGCGCCGGAGGAACTCGCCCGACTCCGCTCCCTGGATGATGCGGTGGTCGTACGTCGACGTCAGCGTGATCACCTTGCTGACGGCGATCCGGGCAAGCGTCTCCTCCGCCGCGCCTTGGTACTCGGCGGGGTACTCCAGCGCCCCGACGCCGATGATCGCGCCCTGTCCCGACATCAGCCGGGGCACCGAGTGCATCGTCCCGATCGTGCCCGGGTTGGTCAGGCTGATCGTCGTACCGGTGAAGTCGTCCGCGGTGAGCTTGTTGGTGCGCGCCTTGCGGACGACGTCTTCGTACGCCGCCCAGAACCTCGCGAAGTCGAGCGTGTCGGCGTGCTTGATCGCCGGCACGACGAGGGTGTGGCTGCCGTCGTCCTTCGTCAGGTCGATGGCGAGTCCGAGGTTGACGTGCTCGGGCTCGACCACGGTGGGCTTGCCGTCGGCCTCGGCGTACGCGCGGTTCATGACCGGCAGGTCCTGCAGTGCGCGCACCACTGCGTAGCCGATGAGGTGCGTGAAGCTGACCTTTCCGCCGCGGCCTCGGCGCAGGTGGTTGTTGATGACGACGCGGTTGTCGATCAGCAGCTTCGCGGGAACCGCCCGGACGCTGGTGGCGGTCGGTACGGCGAGGCTCGCCTCCATGTTGGCTACTGTGCGGGCCGCGGCGCCCTTGAGCACCCGGCCAGCGACGGGTGCCGCAGCCGTGTCGGGTGCGGCGTCCGCCACCGCGGCGGGCGTCGCCGTCGGCGTCTCGACGGGAGCCGGCGGCGGCGAAGGCGCGGCGGCCGGCGCGGGGCCGTCGGCGCTGGGCGCTTCGGTCGGCCGGCTGCTCACCACGGGCGTATCGCCTGGCGCGTAGTCGGCGAAGAAGTCCCACCAGGCCTTGTCGACCGAGTTGGGGTCCTTCAGGTATGACTGGTACATCTCGTAGACCAGCCACTCGTTCGGGCCGAAGCCCGCGAACTTCTCCGCCTCTACGGACACGGCGGGATCGCCTCTTTCGACTGAGCGCGTGTGGTGCCTGCGCCCGCCAGCCTAGTCAGCGTCCGAGGTCGGCCAGGACTCGCTGCGCCGCGTTGTGACCGGCGGCACCGATCACCGATCCCGCAGGGAAGCAGCCGGCGCTCGCGGCGTACAGCCCGTCGATCCCGGTGGCGTACGGGATCCGTTCGTCGAAGCCGATGCAGTTGTCGACGTGGTGGATGTGGCCGTACCGGATCCCGAAGTGCGCTTCGATGGCCGGCGGCGGCAGCGGGACGACGTCCGCGACGAGGTTCGACGTGCCGGGCGCGAACCGGTCGCAGATCTCCAGCAGGTGCTCCACGTAGCCGTCGATCTCGGCGTCCCAGCTCGAGCCGGCTGGCTGCCACGGAACGGATTGGACGAACAATGCTGAGGAGTGGTGGCCGGCCGCATCCTGCAAGGAGGGGTCAGCGGTGGTGTGCAGGTACCACTCGATGGTCGGGAAGCTCGGCAGCTGGCCGGCCTGCACCTGCGCCCACATGTCGCGGACGGCGTGGAGCGGCGCGTCCTGCTCGAGCAGGTGGATTGTCGACCCGAACGGCGAGGGCGCCCCGTCGGGCAGGCATTGAAATCGCGGCAGGTCCGCCAGTGCGAGATTGACCTTCAGGGTGGAGCCCGCCCGCCGCACCTGGGCGAGGCGTTGGGTGAGCGGTGCCGGCAAGGTGACGAGGTTCGCCAGTGTGAACGGATCGCAGGCAGCCACGACGACCGGCGCGGCCACCTCCCGTCCGTCGGCCAGGACGACCCCTGAGGTGACACCGTCGCGGACCGTTACGGCGGCGACCGGTGCACCGGTGACGAGCCGAGCCCCGTGGGTCCTGGCCCGCGTCGCGATGGTTTCGCTGACCGTGCCCATCCCGCCGCGCACGATCATCCACGTGCCGCCCGCCGCGGGGAGCCGGCACATGTTGTGCACCAGGAAGTTGTGACCGGTGCCGGGATCGTCCGGACCGGCGTGCACGCCGGACAGCCCGTCGGTGACGGCGTACATCGCGACGATGAGCTCGCTCGCGAACCCGAACCGATGGAGGTACGACGTGACGTCGCCCCGAACCAGCTGGACGAAGGTGTCGCGCAGCGACGGTCGGAGGTAGCGCTCGGCGGTCGCCTCCACCGGCAGCGGCTCGGCGAGCCATGCGGGAGCCAGGTCTTCTCGCAGCATCGCGAGCTCGGCCGCGAGCCGGTCGTCCGCATCCGCGTCCGCGGCGCTGAAGAACTCGCTGAGCTGCCGGCGGGTGGCGCCGCGGTCACTTCCCATCAGCAGGTAACGGTTCCCGGTCGTCGGCAGGAAGTAGTGCGGGTCGCGGCGCACCAGCGGAAGCCGAAGGTCGAGCAGCTGCTCGAGCTCCGGCGGCATGAGGCCGAGCAGGTAGGACCCGGTCGACTGCCGGAGCTCGGGCACCTTCGCAAACGGCCGCTCGGTGCGGGCGGCGCCACCGAGGATGTGATCGCGTTCGAGGACGAGCACGTCTTGGCCGGCCCGGGCGAGAAGAGTGGCAGCGACCAGGCCGTTGTGGCCGCCGCCGATGACGATCGCGTCGGCGCTGCGCGGCAGGTCACCGGGCTCGGTCATCGCGCGGCTCGCCGATGCATGAATCGCAGCCCGCTCCACACCTCATCGATGGAGGCGATCTTGACGTCGACGAGCCCGGTCGCGAGCCCGGCCGCCCTCACGTCGGCCTCGCCGATGTCCGTGGCGACCCCACTTGCCCGTTTGGGCCAAGCCAGCCAGAGCCCGCCTTTCGGTGCCAACCGTGCGGGCAGCTTCGCGGCGTGCGCATCGAGAGCGCGCCGGTCAGGGCAGCACGCCACGATCACGTCGTACGGTTCGCGGCCGGGCCGCCGGTGGGGTCGCAGGTCGGGGTGCAACAGCGAGTCCGGAGCCGGCCCCACCACGAGCACCCGAGCGGCGTCGTCGAAGCCGAGCTTGCGCCAAAGCGGCGCGGCGTCGCTGATGGCCGCGTCAGTTGAAGCTGTACTTCAGCGTCACGCGGGACTTGCCGCCGCCGAGCGGCTTCCCTGAAACGGTGCCATGGGCGCCGTCGTACGCGCCGGTGCCGCCCACGATCGAGCCGGTGATCTGCTGGCCGCGGAAGTCACGCTTCTCGACGATGACGAGAACCCCACTGCGGAGCGCCACCGCGCCCTGACAGGTCTGTTCCAGCGTGCTGCTGTCGCCGGTGCAGCTGTACGCCGCGGTGCCGACGAGCTTGGTCGTACCGGGCTTGGTCAATGCCGCGGACAGCACCGAGTGGGAGCTGCTGAGGTTTCGCGCGCCTGTGGTCTGCTCGGTCAGTCGCAGCGTGTTGCCGAGGTGCAGCGTCGACTTGGGAGCCACGCTCAGCGGCGCCGCGGGGACAACCGGCGCGGCGGGCGCCGGCGCGGCCGGCGGCACGCGAGGGGTGGTAGTGGACCCTGACGCGGCGGTGCCGACGATGACCGCGCCACCGAGGGTTCCGGCCGTGATCGCCCCCGCGAGCACGGTGAGGGCACGCTTGGCGGACACGGCGACTCCCTTCCTTGACGGCCCAACCCGGAATGGTTCGTGAGATCGAGCGGCGATTCCTCCTTACATGATGCGTGATGACCGACTCAGGCTGAAACCCGGCGCCGCGCGACTGGTTGGATGATCGCGATGCACGCGACGAGGACCGCTTCGAGAGCGGTGCACCCCAATCTCGCGCTGACGGTGATCGCGGCCGCCCAGCTCATGGTGGTCCTCGACGCGACGATCGTGAACATCGCGCTGCCGAACGTCCAGCGCTCGCTGCACTTCTCGAACACCAGTCTGTCGTGGGTGCTCAACTCCTACACGCTCGTCTTCGGCGGGCTGCTCCTGCTCGGCGGCCGGACCGGCGATCTCTTCGGGCGTCGGCGGATGTTCGTGGTGGGTGTGTCGCTGTTCGCCGTCGCGAGCCTCGCGGGCGGTCTCGCGCAGGACAAGGGCTGGCTGCTCGCGATGCGGTCGATGCAGGGCGTCGGTGGCGCCATCGCGTCGCCGACCGCGCTCTCGCTGGTCGCCACGACGTTCGAGGAGGGTCGCGCCCGCGCCCGCGCCTTCGGGGTGTACGCCGCCGTCTCCGGTGCGGGCGCGGCGATCGGCCTGATTCTCGGTGGCGTCCTCACCGACTTCCTGACCTGGCGGTGGGTGCTGTTCGTCAACGTCCCGATCGGCGCGCTGATCGCGTTTGCCGCGCCCCGTGTCATCCCCGACTCGGGCCGTGGGGAGATGGGAGCGCTCGACGTCCCAGGCGCGGTTCTCTCGACCGCCGGCATGGCCTCGCTCGTCTACGGCTTCATCCACTCCGCGACATACGGGTGGCGCGACCGCGGCACCCTCGTTGCGTTCGCCGCGGCGGCGATCCTCCTGACGGCGTTCGTGACGGTTGAGCTCCGCTCGTCCCGTCCGTTGATGCCGTTGCGGTTGTTCCGTGACCGGAGCCGGGTCGGCTGCTACCTGGTCATGCTGATCCTGGGTGCAGCGGTGTTCGCGACCTTCTTCTTCCTCACGCAGTACATCCAGAAGGTCCACGGTTTCAGCCCACTGCAGGCGGGCTTCGCCTTCCTGCCGATGAGTGCGGTGATCGTGACCATGGCCCAGATCGCCAGTCGGATCGTGCACCGCGTCGGGCCGCAGCTGCTCGTTACGGCTGGCACCATCCTCGTGGGGTTCGGCTTGTTGACGCTGTCCTCGTTGTCGCCCGGCTCGTCGTACCCCTGGCACGTGCTTCCCGGGATCCTGCTGGTCGCGGCCGGCATGGGTTCGATCTTCGTGCCCGTCACACTCGGCGCGGTCTCCGGCGTCGCGGCCGAAGACGCCGGGATCGCCTCCGCGATGCTCAACGTGGGGCAGCAGGTTGGCGGCACGCTGGGGCTGTCGGCGTTGGTCTCCGTGTTCAGCTCGGCGGCCCGCCGCGCCGCTTCGCACGCGCCGCACGGCAGCGCGCCGGCCATCGCGCACTACACCTTCACTCACGGCACCGACGCGGCTTTCAAGACCGGCGCGCTGTTCGCGCTCGCGGGACTGGTTGCGGCGTTCGTGCTGATCCGGGTCGGTCCGCTCGGTGAGCGCGCCGAGGGAGGGCCGGCATTGTGACGCAGGCATCGAGCTATCTGCTGCGGCTGCGGCTGCCTGACCAACCCGGAGTGTTGGGCCGGGTCGCCACCGCACTCGGAAACGCCGGCGCGGACATCGAGAGCATCGCCGTGGTCGATCGAACCGATGACTACGCGGTCGACGACCTGGTCGTGGCACTGCCGTCGGGCGCCCTCGCTGACCGGTTGGTCAGTGCGGTCACTGCTGTTCCTGGCGTCGTCGTCGAGACCGTGCAGCGCCATCACGGCCGGCGCCGGATGTACGACGACCTCACCTTGCTCGACGCGGCGTCGACCAGCGAGCGCCCGCTCGACGCGCTCGTCGACGGGCTGCCCGGCCTGCTCCAGGTGAGCTACGCGCTGGTCGCCGCCCGTGACGAGACCGGCCGGATCGTGACGATCGCTTCGAGCGCGAGCGCTCCCGAAGCGGCGATGCGGGACTGGTTGCCGCTCGAGGCGCCCAGGGTGCTCGGGGCCGGCGAGGTGTGGCCCGACCCTGCAGCGGCAGGGCCCGACTGCGAGCTGCTCGCGGTGCCCTACCGCACGGATGATGCTTTGCTCTTGGGTCGGATGGGTGGTCCGGCGTACCTCCCGACGGAAGTCACCCGCGTCGCGCATCTCGCGCGCGTCGCCCAAGCCCTGCTCACCGAAGGAAGTAGCTGATGTCGACCGAACGCCGCAGCCGTGAGTGGGTCTACCGCCCGGTGATCCGGGTGGTGCTGGCCCTGTTCCGGCTGCTCGGGTTCCGTTTCACGATCACCGGGGCGGAGAACATCCCCGCCTCCGGCGGCGCGGTGCTGGCTTCGAACCACGTGAGCTACTTCGACTTCATGTTCGTCGGTCTGCCCGCTCACGATCGCGGTCGGCGCCTGGTGCGCTTCATGGCGAAGCAGGCGGTGTTCGAGAACCCGGTCGCCGGCCCGCTGATGCGGGGGATGCGTCACATCCCGGTCGACCGCTCCGCCGGCCTCGCGGCCTACCAGGCGGCGGTGGACGCGCTGCGGGCGGGCGAGCTCGTCGGTGTCTTCCCGGAGTCCACGATCAGCAGGGCCTTCGTGCCGAGGACGTTCAAGACCGGCGCTGCCCGCATGGCGCTCGAGGCGGACGTGCCGTTGATCCCGGTCATCGTCTGGGGTGGCCACCGGGTATGGACCTCAGGCCGCAAGCCGATCCTGCGGCGCGGTGTACCCGTCACGATCGAGGTGGCGCCGCCCCTCGAGCTCGCGCCCGGGACCTCTGCGGCCGAAGCCACGGAAGCGCTGTACGACGTGATGAACGCGATGTGTGAGAAGGCGCTGAGCTCATACCCGGCGCCGGAGAGCGACGCCGAGCGATGGTGGCATCCCGCGCACCTCGGCGGCGGCGCTCCCACCCTCGAGGAAGCAAAGTCGATCGAGGCCGCAGCCATGGCTGCGCGCGCCGCCCGCAAGGAGAAGAAGCGAAAGCGCTAGCCCTGAGCCTTCGCTTCAGCGTCGAGCCGGTGGCGGATCAGCCGGAGCAGGAACAGCGACAACAGGATCGGCACACCGATCATCGGCCACATGATCGCGTACCCATCCGTGGCTCGGAGCGTGTGCGCGAAGCCGCTGACCGCCGCACCAACGCACACGGGGCCGAGGACGACACCGATCCCGCGCGAGAAGTCGACGAGACCCGCTGCGGCTCCCTCGTTCGCCGCCGGAGCGAGGGTGAACGCGAGCGCCTGCGGCAAGGTCATGAGGATTGCCCCGGCGAGGGCACCTGCGGGGAGCAAGAAGAGCATCGGGGTCACGCTGGTGGGAAACAGACCGATGCATAGCGCCACTCCGTAGAGAGCCGCCGACACCTCCATGACGCGGACCATCCCGTAGCGCTCGGCCAGGCGGCCCGCAATCGGCGCACCGACGACGTACGCCACGGCCACGACGGTGATCACCGCTGTGGCGAGGTGGCGCGACTCGCCGAGACCTTTGGTGACGTAGAGGACGATGAAGAACTTGAGGCCCGCGTAGCTGTACTCCCAGATGGCGTTGGCGACCGAGAACAGCTGCAGCGACCGGTGGCGCGCGAACAGATGGACCACGGTGCCGATCGGGGCTTCCGGGTCGTGTGCCCTGGGTGGCACCGTTCGTAGCAGCCGGACGACCGGCTTGAGCGTCAGGGTGCTCACGCCCAGTACTGCGATGCCCACGACGAACGGCAGGGGAGTCCAGATCGAGAGCAGCAGACCACCGGCGATCAGCGCGAGGCCGAGGCCCGCGCCGCGGATCACCGCCTGGCTGGACTGCGCGCGTGGTAGCAGTCGTCGCGGCAGCAGGTCGGCGTAGATCGCCCGGTACGGCGGGTAGTAGACGTAGTAGCCGACGTAGAACGCGAGGATGGACGCACCGGCGACCTGCGCGTTCGGTGCGAACGGCAGCAGGATCAGGCCCGTGCCGGCGAGGGGCGCGCCGACGATCACGAATGGCAGGCGGGCGCCCCAGCGGCCGGTCGTCTTGAGCCGGTCGGACAGCGAGCCGGAGACCAGCGGGACCAGCAGTGCGAGAGCGCCTTCGCCGCCCATGATCGCGCCGACCTTTGCCGGCGAGTGGACAAGCGGGAGGAGGACGGTCGGCCCGTACGTCGTGAGGATCGTGATCGCGAAGGCGAGCCCGAAGGTGGGCAGACCGAGTGTCAGCAGGAGCGGTCGCGCGTCCTGAGAGGTCGTGCGCTCACTCGGCAGTTCCAAGGAGAAGAGTCTGCGCGGAAGCCCGAAGTAGCGCGGCGCGGGCGCCGTCGCTTCATCCGCCGGCAGCGGTCCCCCGCGAGACGACGACGTTGGTGGCCTCGCAGACCAGCTCGCCGTCCGTCGTACGGATCTCCATCCGCATCGTCATCAGCTCGTTGGCGCCGGCGTCACGGATGTCGTCGATGTACGTCTTCGCGGTGAGCTCGTCGCCCGGGTGAATCGGGCGGTGGTGGACGAACCGCTGCTCGCCGTGCACGACGCGGCTGTAGTCCAGGCCGAGGTCGCCGTCGCCGATCGGGCCGCGCCCGCCCACCGCGAAGCCCATCGTCGTGAGGAAGGTCGGCGGCGCGATGACGTCGCGGTAGCCGGCCGCCTTCGCAGCTTCGCGGTCGCGATAGATCGGATTCGGGTCGCCGATCGCGTCCGCGAACCGCCGAATGTGCTCGCGCCCGATCTCGTACGTGCCTTCGGCTTCGTACGACCGGCCGATGAAGTCGCGGTTCAGCGGCATTTCGCTTTTCCTCCTGGACCCCGGTGCGTGAGCACCCGCTAACCGTTGAAGCTGCAACTTTGACCGTAGCAGCGCTCGATTCTTCCCCCCGGGTAGCGTTCCCGATTGCCATGAGACAGCTGTCCGGGGTGGATTCGCTCCACGTTCTCGAAGAGAACCCGCGGCAGCACATGCACACCCTCAAGATCGCCATTGTCGGCCCGCGTGCCGGCGCGCCGGTGCCGGTCGAGGAGCTGCTGGACTGGGCCCGCGAGCGGCTGCCGCGGCTGCCACCCTTCCGCTGGCAGGTTCGCAAGATCCCGCTCGGGCTGGGCCGTCCGGTGTTCATCGACAGCGGACCGTTCGACGTCGACCGGCACATCTGCGTGGAGGCGCTGCCCGCGCCGGGTAGCGAGGACCAGCTCGACGAGGTGGTGTCGCGGGTAGCGAGCATCCAGCTACCGCGCGACCGCCCGTTGTGGCAGCTGGTGATCGTGACCGGTCTCGAGGGCGACCGAACGGCGCTGGTGTTCAAGATTCATCACGCGGTGATGGACGGCCAGGCCAGCGTGCGGTTCCTCGAGCTGGCCTTCGACGGGGGCTCCGACGACCCGCTCGGCGAGGTGCCGCCCACCCCGGAGGCGATGCCCAGCCGGCTCCGCCTCATCCGCTTCGCGTTGCGCTCGCAGGGCCGCCAGATCCGGCATCTGTCGGCCGTCACCAGGCGGTCGATGGCCTCGATTCGGTTCAACCGCAATCTGCGCAAGTCCGGGGCGCCGTCGGTCGTCAACCCGCTGTCGGGGCCGTCGACGCGCTTCAACCGGCGGCTGCAGCCGGAGCGGATCTACGTGGACGTGACGGTGCCGTTCGCCGACATCAAGGGCCTCGCCGGCCGAGCCGGAGCGACGGTGAACGAGGTCTTCGTCACGATCTGCGGCGGAGCCGTTCGCCGCTACCTGGCCGAGCACGGCGAGACTCCCGAGCAGTGCCTCAACGTCGCTCTCCCGGTGTCGCTGCGCCAGCCGCACGAGATCGACAACTTCGGCAACCGCACGTCGTACTGGTATGTCTCTCTTGCGACCGATGTGGCGGACCCGGTTGAACGGCTCGCTGCGGTGAAGGACAGCCTGAGTGCCGCGCGCGCATGGGCGCAGGGTGACACCGAGCTGTTCGCGGTGTGGCAGGACTACTACCTGTTGTTCGGCAAGATGACGTTGAAGTCGTTGACGGTTGTCGAGCGGCTGGTTCGCCGCCCGCTGTTCAACGCAGTCGTGTCGAACGTTCGCGGTCCGCGCGAGCTGTCGGTCGTGGGTGCCCCGGTGGTGGCGGTCCGCTCGATGGGCCCGATCACCCGGCTGCTCGGACTGAACATCACGGCGTGGAGCTATCTGGACACGTTCTCCATCGGGATCCAGTCGTGCCGCGCGTTCATGCCGGACCTGCGCCGCCTCGCCGACCACATCCGCGAGGAGATCGCGGCCTTCTCGGCCGCGGTGCCGTAGCGGGGCCCGACGCCGGTCAGGCCTGCGCGACGCGGATCATGTTGCCGGCCGGGTCGCGGACGGCGGCGTCACGGACCCCCCAGAACCGGTCGTCCGGCTCCTGCAGCACCTCGACGCCCGGCGTGGCCGCGAGCTTGTCGAAGGTTGCGGACAGGTCGGAAACGCGGAGCTGCAGCATGGGCAGCGCGCCCTTCGCGAGCAGCGTGGCAAGCGCGTCGCCGTCCTCCTGGGAGCGACCGCCATGTGGCTGCGACAAGACGATCGAGATCTCCGGCTGTGCCTCGGTGGTGAGGGTGATCCAGCTGAAGCCGTCCTTGTCGACGCGGTTCGCCACCGTCATGCCGAGGCTGTCGCGGTAGAACGCGAGGGCCGCATCGGGGTCGTCGACGGTCACGTGTACGCCGCTGATCGATGTGCTCACGTCCACCTCCTCACCCACCGCCCAAGCTGCGGTGTCGCGATGCCGACACTGATGATGACCCTAGGAGGGCGGCGGGACCGGCGCTTCTTCGAAACTGCTCGATCAGGCGTTGCCCTTCGTGCGGCGGGGGCGGGTCAGCACCATCGACTGGCAGGAGCTGGTGTCGCGCATGTCCTCGTGGTCGCCGGCGCGGTACTCCGACGGCGTCATGCCGACGATCTCGGTGAACCGCGACGAGAACGATCCGAGGCTCGTGCAGCCCACCGCGAAGCAGACGTCGGTGACACTCAGGTCGCCCTGTCGCAACAGCGCTTTCGCGCGCTCGATCCGCCTCGTCATCAGGTAGGAGTAGGGGGTCTCGGAGTAGGCCTCGCGGAACCGGCGGCTGAAGTGCGCGGGCGACATCAGCGCGGTGTGTGCCAGCGCAGGCACGTCGAGCGGCTGCGCGTACTCCCGGTCCATCCGGTCGCGGGCGCGGCGCAGCCGGCGAAGCTCGTCCAGGTCAGGCCGGGTCACGAGCCCATTCTGACGCCGGTACGCCGGGCCGCCGCTTGGGATCGCCGAACTTGCGATTTCGTCCCGAAATTGGCGCTCAAAGGCCACGAAAGTGCAAGTTCGCGGAGTGTTCCTGTGCGCGCTAGAGGGTGACGGCGTCGCCGGCTGCTGGATAGCTCTCGAGCGCGTCGCCGAGCTCGGCGAGCAGCGCCGACGCGCCGCCGAGCAGCAGCTCGATCTGCTTGCCCCACAGGAAGTAGCGGTGCACCGGGTAGGTGATGTCCGCGCCCATGCCGCCATGCAGGTGCTGCGTGATGTGGACCGCGTGCTGGCCTGCCTCCGCCGCCCACCAGGCGGCCGTCAGCACTTCGAGCCGCGCGTCCTCACCGATGTCGAGCTTCCACGCCGCCTGCCGTGCTGCGGCCCGGATGGCGGTGGCGTCGAGGTAGGCGTCGGCGGCCTTCAGTGCCACCGACTGGAACGTCGACAGCGGCTTGCCGAACTGCTCGCGCTCGGAGGTGTACGACGCGGTCAGCCGGACGGCGCCGTCAGCGATCCCGGCAGCGGTGGCGGCGAGCGCCACGAACCACCGTTCGCGCAGCCACTCGGCCGCGCCGGCTGAACCGATCAGCTCGGCCGCGACGTCGGTCAGGTCGAAGTCCAGCGCGGTCTCGCGGGCGGTCGTCTTTCCGCGGTGGGACACGATCCCCTCGGTCGACGGGGCGAACGCTACGACGGAGTCACCGACCGGGACCAGCAGCAGGTCGGCGGCGTGCGCCCAGGCGACGCCCACCAGCCGGCCGCTGAGCCGGCCGTCCTCGTACGTCGCGTCGACCACCGACTGCGGCGGTGCGATCGCCGCGACCACCTGCCCGGTCGCGATGCCGGGAAGCCAGCTCTTGCGCTGTTCGTCGCTGCCCCATTCGACGAGCAGCTGCGCGGCGGTCAGCGTCGCGACGAGCGGCACCGGGGTGACATGTGCTCCGAGCTGCTCGCAGACCAGAGCGACCTCCACCGCGCCGAAGCCCAGCCCGTCGTACTCCTCCGGGATCGCGACGCCGAGCAGGCCGGCCGCCGCCAGGTCGGCCCAGAGCTCGCGGTCGAAGCCGTCGGCGCGCTCCTCCGCCATGGTGATCTGCTCGGCCGAGCCGTTGCGGCCGAAGGCGCTCGCGGCGAGCTCGGCGAGCTCCTGCTGCAGCTCGGTCAGGGTGGAGATCATCGGGCCCGCCGCGCCATCTTCAGCCCGGCTGCGGCGACGATCTCGCGCTGGATCTCGTTGACGCCGCCGCCGAAGGTGTTGATCTGCGCACTGCGACCCGCGCGCTCGACCGCGCCGCGCAGCGCCGCCGCCGGCGAGCCGGTGCGCAGCCAGCCGCCGGCGCCGAGGATCGCGAGCAGCTTGCGGTAGACGAAGACGTGCGTCTCCGTGCCGTAGAACTTCGCGACCGACGCGTCCTGCGGCTGCAGCCGCTCTCCCTGCACGGCCTCGACCAACTGCCAGTTGATCAGCTTCATCGCCTCGAGCCGCGTGTAGCACTCGGCCAGATCCGCCTTCACCCACGGCAGATCGATCATGCGCTGCGTGCCGCCGGGGGCGGGTGTCTCACGCGCCCACTCGCGGACCTCGCCCCACAGCCGCCAGGCGAGACCGCCAAGAGCGGCGAGCCCGACCCGCTCGTGGTTGAGCTGCGTCGTGATCATGCGCCAGCCGCCGCCGCGCTCGCCGACGAGGTTTGCGGCCGGCACGTGCACGTCGTCGTAGTACGTCGTCGTCGTGACGATGTCGCCGACGGTCACGATCGGCGTCCAGCGGAATCCAGGAGAGGAGGTCGGCACCATGATGATCGACAGCCCTTGGTGCTTCGGCTGGTCGGGGTCGGTGCGGCACGCCATCCAGATGAAGTCCGCCTGGTTCGCCCCAGAGGTGAAGACCTTCTGGCCGTTGATGACCCACTCGTCGCCGTCGAGCCGCGCCGTCGAACGCAGTGAGGCCAGGTCCGTGCCGGCCTGCGGCTCGGTGTAGCCGATGGCGACGTTGATCTCGCCGGCGAGGATTCCCGGCAGGTACGCCGCCTTCTGCTCGTCGGTGCCGAAGCGCATGATCGTCGGGCCGACGGTGTTGATCGTGACGAACGGGAACGGCACGCCGGCCCGCTGGATCTCGTCGAAGACGATGTACTGCTCGGTCGCGGAGCGGCCCTGGCCGCCGTACTCCTTCGGCCAGCCGAACCCGAGCCAGCCGTCGGCGCCGAGCCGGCGAATCGCGGTGCGGAAGGACTGGGCGTTCTCGCCCGGCGCGGTCAGGCTCTCGCCGCCGTCGGCCTCCCCGAACGTCGAGAAGTACTCGCGCAGCTCGGCCCGGAGCGCGCGCTCGGCGGCGGTGTCGGCGAAGCGCATTGTGGTAGATACATTATTACGAGACTCGAAATGTAATTGGCCAGACTCCGAGCGGAGCTGGCACTGATCCGAGTCCTCCGAGGAGGGGTCCCTCATGGGCGACGACCTGTTGTCGCGGATGCGCGCGCTCGTCGGAAGCCAGGGTCAGCCGCTGGTGGCTCGTCACCCGGTCGGCACCGCCGCGATCGCGGACTGGTGTGACGCGATGGGCGATGACAACCCCTGCTACACCGACCCGGAGTACGCCGCGAAGTCCGTGCACGGCGGGATCGTCGCTCCGGCCGCGACGCTCGACATCTGGGTGCGTCCCGGGTTGCCGGCACAAAGTCCGGCAGGGCGCCGCGGCGACGACCCGCAGAGCCAGGTCATCGCGATGCTCGAGAAGGAAGGTTTCGTCGGCGTCGTCGCCGTCAACAGCGAGCTCGAGATCGCCCGCTACATCCGGCCCGGCGAGGTGCTGCAGGGCGTGCAGGTCCTCGAGGACGTGTCGGAGGAGAAACAGACCGGGCTCGGGACCGGGCACTTCCTCACCACGCGGACGCGGTACTCCACCGCCGACGGCGAGCACGTCGGCGACCTGCTGTTCCGGATCCTGAAGTTCAAGCCGGGCACGGGCGCGGCCCCGAAGGCCGACGACGCGGACAAGCCGAAGCCGGTGCCGAGCGATCCGTCGATGCGACCGCGGCCGGCGATCAACCGCGACAACCAGGCGCTGTGGGACGGCTACCGCCGCCACGAGCTGCGGGTGCCGCAGTGCCAGGCCTGCAAGCGGGTCTTCTTCCCGTCGTCGCCGCGATGCGCGGAGTGCGGGTCGTTCGACATGGGGTACGCCGTCGCGTCGGGCCGGGGCACGCTGTACTCCCACGCCGTCGTCAACTACCCGCAGGTTCCGGGGTTCGCCTACCCGATCCCGGTTGGCTTGATCGAGCTTGACGAGGGGCCGCGCATGATCGCGGACCTGGTCGGGCTGACTCGCGACCAGCTCGAGATCGGGATGCCGCTCGAGGTCGACTGGCTCGACAGCCATCCCGCGCTGGAGGCGGGCGCGACCGACTCGCAAGGGCCGATCACCCTGCCGCGGTTCCGTCCGGCGACGCCGGCCCGGCGTACCGAGACCCGCAAGGCGGGCGACGTGAGCGAGGGCGAGTCGCTGCCCATCTGGGTGCTCCCCGTCACGCCGACCGGCATCACCGCCGGCGCGCTGTCGACGCGGGACTTCCAGGACGTGCACCACGACCGCGACCTCGCCCACAAGAAGGGCTCGGCCGACATCTTCTTCAACATCAACACTTCGATCGGGTTGATGGAGCGGTACGTCACCGACTGGCTCGGACCTGAGGTGCTGGTGCGTGCACTGCGGGTGAAGCTCGGCGCGCCGGCGTACCCCTACAACCACCTGACGTTCACCGGCTCGGTGCAGCCGATCGACTCCTCGACCGGTCGTGCCGTTGTCGCCGTCACGGCGAAGAACAAGCTCGGCAGCCACATCTCTGGGACGGTCGAAGTGGAGTTGCCGAAGTGACCAAGCACACCTACGCCGGCAAGGCTGCGATCGTCGGCATCGGAGCGACAGAGTTCTCGAAGAACTCCGGCCGCAGCGAGCTTCAGCTGGCACTCGAAGCCTGCGTCGCCGCGTGCGAGGACGCCGGGGTCGAGCCATCGCAGGTCAACGGGCTGTCGACGTTCACCATGGAGACCAACCCCGAGTCGGAGATCCTGCGCGGCTTGGGAATCCCCGAGCTGACGCACTTCTCGCGTATCCACTTCGGCGGTGGCGCACCGTGCGCGACGGTGCAGTACGCCGCGATGGCGGTCGCCTCCGGCGTCGCGGACTACGTCCTCTGCTACCGGGCGTTCAACGAGCGGTCCGGGCGCCGTTTCGGCGCGGGCGTGCAGGGCCGTCCGGCCGGCGTAACGGCCGAGGAGGCGCAGTTCTCCTGGACCTCGTCGTACGGCTTGCTTACCCCCGCGTCGTGGGTGGCGATGTTCGCTACCCGGATGATGCACGAGTACGGCATCACCTCTGAGGACTTCGGCCGGGTGGCGGTGGCGGACCGCCGGCACGCGGCGAACAACCCGGCGGCGCACTTCTATCAGCAGCCGATCACTCTCGAGGACCACCAGAGCTCGCGCTGGATCGTCGAGCCGTTGCACCTGCTCGACTGCTGCCAGGAGACCGACGGCGGCCAGGCGATGCTCGTGACCACGGTCGAGCGGGCACGCGACCTGAAGCAGCCCGCCGTCGTCATCGAGGCGGCGGCGCAGGGGATGGCCGACGACCAGCACATGATGCGGTCGTTCAACCGCGGCTCGATCGTCGGGCTGCCGGAGATGGGCACCTGCGCGCGGCAGATCTGGGAGACGTCGGGCCTCACGCCCGACGACATCAAGACCGCGGTGCTGTACGACCACTTCACGCCGTTCGTGCTCGCGCAGCTCGAGGAGTTCGGCTTCTGCAAGCCGGGCGAAGCCAAGGACTTCATCGCCGACGGCGCGATCGAGATCGGCGGCCGCCTGCCGATCAACACCCACGGCGGCCAGCTCGGCGAGGCGTACCTGCACGGGATGAACGGCGTCGCGGAAGGCGTGCGCCAGGTGCGCGGCACCTCGGTCAACCAGGTCGAAGGCGCCGAGCACGTGCTCGTCACCGGCGGCACAGGAGTGCCGACCAGTGCCGTCATGCTGGGCGTTGACCGCTGATGGCAAAGCAGCTGGTGCCCTCGTTCACCGGCGACGAGCTCGCCGGCGGCGTCGCCGTCGTGACCGGTGCCGGCGTCGGGCTCGGGCGGGCCGAAGCCCTTGCGCTCGCAGCGGCTGGCGCGAAGGTGGTCGTCAACGACATCGGCGACAACGCGGAGGCGGTCGCCGCCGAGATTCGCGCCTCCGGCGGCGAGGCGGTCGGCGTGCCGGGTGACATCGGCGACTGGGAGTTCGCAACCTCAGTCGTGCAGCGGGCGATCGACGAGTACGGCGACCTCAACATCCTCGTGAACAACGCGGGCGTGCTGCGCGACCGGATGATCTTCGGCATCACCGCCGAGGAGTGGGACACCGTGATCCGCGTGCACCTGCGCGGCCACGCGGCGACCTGCCAGGCGGCGACGGCGTACTGGCGTGAGAAGTCGAAGGCTGCCGACGGCCCGGTGTGGGCACGGGTCGTCAACACGGCTTCGGAAGCCTTCCTCTTCGGCTCGCCGGGCCAGCCCAACTACGCCGCCGCGAAAGCCGGGATCGCCCTACTGACCCTGTCGATCGCCAACGGATGCGCCCGCTACGGCGTGCGCGCCAACGCGATCGCCCCTCGCGCACGTACCGCGATGACGGAGGCGGTCTTCCCGCCGCCGCCCGAGGACGAGATCGACCCGCTCGCCGTAGAGCATGTCGCGCCGGTCGTCGTGTGGCTCGGGACGCGCGAAGCCGACCACGTGAACGGCAACGTGTTCGTGACGTACGGCGGGAAGGTCGGAGTGATGCACGCGCCGACGCTCGAGGCCGCGTTTGCCTCAGACGGCGAGACCTGGACGGTCAAGGAGCTGGCAGCGACCGTCGGCCATCACCTGGCGGACGGCAACCGCCACACCTTCGCAGTGGGCAACGACCTCAAGCTGTAGCCGCCGAGCCCAACGCTTTCGGCCTCTCAACCACCCCGGAGACGCCGAAAAGGTTGGGCTCGGCGTCGTTATCGGCGGGTGCCGAGCTCGCTGTGGCCGGTCCCCTCCAGTGACCACTCGGCTTCGGTGATCCAGCGGCCCTTCCACCGGTCGACCTTGACGTCGACATCCGCGCGCTCGGTGTTGGTGCAGACCGCGCCGTCGCCGTTCGGATCGGTGTAGTCCAGCCGCACGCAACGGTCGTCCGGCTGATGCACCGTGACGGTCAGCCGGGTGCGCCCGACGACGCCACGCACCCGCCAGGTCGGCGATGACAACCGGGTGCGGAACAACGGCGCCGTCAGCAGCGGATCGCCGGGCCAGTCCTTTCCCTCGCGCCGGAGCTGCACGAACGCGAGTGGCGGCAGCGCGCGCATCCCCGGCCGGCGCGCGACGGCCGCGACGATCTCCAAGCTCGTGTCGTCGTCGAGATCCGCGTGCAGCCATCCCCAGCGCTCGGCGTTGCCGTGCCCGTAGATGTGTGCGACGGCTCCCGGCCCGTCGAGGGCCAGCTCGTGGCCGCCGACCTGCACCGCTCCTCGCATCGCCGCCTTCGGCGCGAGTACGACGTGTGCCGACGGCAGCAGCTCGCGCTGCCACACGCGGCGTGGCAGCGTCCACATCGGGCGCTCCGCGTCCGTCCACGTGAGGTCCCATGATGCGCCGGCGGCGCCGGCGCCGCGCAGGTGGCCCTCGCCGACCGACGCGGACGCGCTCGTGAACCACTGGCCGGCGGCGAGGTCCCCGTAGTGCTCGGGGCCGTAGCGCTCGACGACCGGCGCAGCGTCGGGCGGGAACAACGCGATCCAGCCGTGGGCGTACGGGTCGCCGCTGGTCGGAGAGATGCGCTCGTGGTGCGCCCACACGCCGGTGCCGGTGGCGCGGTCAGTCGCTGTCGCGTACCAGACCTCGAGCCGCCCTTGCTGGCCCTTCCAGCGCGGACTTCCCGCCAGGTCGCCGGTCATGTCCACATCATGTGCTACTTCGGGCGGCGAAGGCTGCCGTTGCCCGGCGGCGGGGTGCGCCCGGTGTGCACGGGTACGCCGAGTGCGCCGGCTTGCTTCACGATCGTGCGGCTCGCGCGTTCGGCGAGGGCGGCGATGGTCAGCGACGGGTTCACGCACAGCGACGTCGGTACCGACGCGCCGTCGGTGACATAGAGGCCCGGATGGCCACGGAGCTGGTGTGACGGTTCGCAGGCGGACGTGGCCGGATCGTCACCGATCCGGCACGACGCGAGCGGGTGAGCCGACAGGTAGTTGCGCGTCGCACTCCAGTCGAGGTGCTCGCCGACCCCATCCTTCTCGATGATCTGTTTCACCGCGGCGTCGGAGCTCTGCCAGGCGCGCTCGGTGGCCGTGGTCGGCTTGTAGGTGAGGGTCGAGACGGCGGCCGCCGAGTCGACGCGGATGAACGCACCGGTCGGCGGCGGCACACCGAAGGTTCCCTCGTTGCCGTCCTCGACCATGGCCAGGATGGTCAGCCACGAGCGCCACCGGTCGGTGAGGTGCTTCTTCGCCGGCCCGAACCAGTCGCCGCCCGGAGTTGCCTCCGGGAGGATGTTGGTGATCGTGGGGAAGTAGATCTGCTGCAGCCCGTAGCGCTCTCCCGCGCGGCGCGAGCCGTCCAGGAAGTCGTAGGTCATCGAGCCGATCGGCTTGCCGATCGGAAACGCGTCGTACCCGATCCCTGGTTCGCGCTCGAGGCCGAGGACGGTACGGACCTTGCGCTCGTCCATCAACGCCATCGAGACGCGGTCGCCGTTCGGGGAGAAGTACTTGCCCACGGCCGCTGGCATGTTGCCGAGCAGGGGAGCCGACCGCTGCAGCAACACCGGTGTTGCCATCGCCCCGGCAGCGAGGATGACGATCTTCGCCTCGATCACTCCGCCGCCGGTGGAGACGCGGTAGTCGCTCTCGTCAACGGTGGCGTACGACACGGCGTACCGGTATCCCGGCGTCAGCGCGGGAGAGATCGTCTGCACCTCGTGCAACGGCCGGATCTCGGCGCCGTGCGCAGTCGCGGCGGGCAGGTAGTTCAGGAGCATCGAGCGCTTCGCGCCGAACCGGCAGCCGTTGACCATCCAGTTGCAGTTCGTGCACTCGTTGAGGTCGACGGCGACCGGCACGGGATTGCAGGTGTGGCCGGCGTTGTGACAAGCGGCGGCCCACACCCCGCCGGGGTAGGGCACGTCGTTCCACGACTGCTGCGCGACCGGCAGCGTCTCCTCGACCAGGTCGTACCACGGGTCGAGTGCCGAGCGCGTCACGTCCTTCGGCCAGATCCGCCGACCTGCGGTGTCCTCGCGGTCGAAGACGAACGTCGGTGCGCGCAGCGCCCCGGCGAAGTACACGACGCTCGACCCGCCGACGCAGTTCCCGGCGACGACGCTGACGCCGTTGCCGGTGATGTAGTCGAGGATCCGGGTGTAGGTGTCGATCCGCAGGTCGTGGGTGAAGTCCTTGGTCTCGAGCCACGGACCGCGTTCGAGGATCGTGACCTTCGCGCCGGCTGCGGCGAGTCGGTACGCCGGGATCGCGCCGCCCGGACCCGACCCGATGACCAGCACGTCAACCTTGTCTGTCAGCGGGCTCATGCCGGGTTGCCTGACTCGGTCGTGTGCGGGTGGATCTTCGCGAGCTTGCGCCGGTAGGAGAACCGGGGGAAGCGCCACAGCCCGTCGCGATCCGGCTTCGGGAAGCCGATGGCCTTCAGCCCGGGATGGCCTTGTCGCACCGCTTCAGCGGTGTCGAGGTAGCCGGCGGTGTGGTAGGCGAGGAACACGAGGCCGGCGAGGGCGAACCAGAACAGCTGCTCGTCGCCGTTGCCCACGTTGAGCAGGCCGTCGAGCATTGCCTTGCGGTCCTTGTAGTCCAGCGCGACGAACGGCGGCAGCGTCGGGTCCGGCACCTTGCCGTGCTGACCGGCGTACGCCACGGCCTCGGCGTTGACGGCGGTCGCGAAGGCGGGAAGCGCCGCACCGACGCCGGTGCCGCGGAACCGGATGAACTCGATGGCACCGGCCTGTACGGCGCCGGCGCCGCGCGCTACGCCGGCGATGGCGACGTCGCTGGGGTATCGCTTCTCGCCGGGGATCAGGGTGTCGGCGACGGCCTCGATGGTGAGCGTCTCGGGATCGCTGGTGGTGCCCAGCAGCCCGACCGGGTCCGTGCTGACTGCGCCGAGCGGACCGGGTGGCGGTGGTGCCGCGGCGGCGGCGACGGCGGGAAGGCCCGCCATCCCGATGCCGGCGAGCCACAACAGCTCGCGTCGGTTGAGGTCCATCGCCGCGGCGCTAGCAGCCGATGCCGCTGGGCAACGTGACAGATGCGCCGAAGCCGCCACCGGGCCCGGCGCCGTACTTGCGGAACGCGGCCGCAAGCGGCGGGCTCACGGTCGCGATCGCTCTCGCCGCCTGGTAGGGGCCGACGGGTGCGCCCGCGATCTGGAAGTGGCGCAGGATCGCGCCGCCGTAGCCCGCGCGCAGGTCCCACCAGTAGCTGCCGTCCCACTGCACGACCTTGCCGAAGCCGCGGTCGAGCCTGACCTTCCAGTGGTCACGCTGCCAGTACTGGCACTTGCCCGCGACCGCGAAGCGCGCAGGCTCTGCCAGCGCGAACCGGATCGCGCCGCCGTTGTCCGCGGTGATGTCTCGCTTGTTGTAGACCACGCAGAGCGTGTTGCCCGTGGTCGTGCCCGGCTTGGGCGCGACGCCGTTGCCGTAGCGGTGCACGACGGGGCAGTGAAAGGTCGGCGGCTGGTACGGCGTGAAGCTCGGGGTGTTCGCGGCCGCCGGCAACCCCACGACCGTGGCGAGCGCAGCGACTATGACCAGAAGAGAGCCTCGCAGCCGCGCGCGCATGGACAAGAAGTTCGGCAGCGGGAGGCTCACACCCTGCAGTGTTTCCGTACCCGCGCTCAGGTCGCGAGGCGACCCGCCTGTTTCGCGGTGATATGTCCGGCGAGGTAGAGGCCGCGGACGGCTGCCTCGATGGTCTCGGCCGCCGGCCGGTAGCCGATGCCCAGCTCGTCATGGACGAGGGTGTCATCGGTGTCCTTCGCCCGCGTCAACAGCTGCATGGCTTCCGCCGTGAACACGGTGTTGAAGGGGATCACCCGCCGGATCCCGTCGAGGATGCCGCCGAGCCCGCGATACACCCCGCCCGGCGTGTGCATGGCAGGCAGCCGGCGGCCGGTGCACTGGCGGAAGACGGTGAGGATCTGCGGCAGCGACACCAGGGTGCCGCCGACCATGTAGCGACGCGGGCCCCGACCCGGTTGGAGTGTTGCCACCAGAACCGCTGCCAGGTCGCGCACGTCGATGACGTTGATGCCGCCGTCGGACAGCGCGAGGAACCCGAGCCGAAGGATCGATGCGAATCCTTCGGCGGCATCACCGCAGATCGTTCCGACCGGCGGCCCGCAGACGCCGCCCGGATACACGATCGTGACGGGCGCTCCGGCGTTCTGGTGCTCGCGGGCGAGCTCGTCGGCCAGCGCCTTGGACCGCGTGTACGGGTTGCCCGCGGTCACCACCGGTGGCAGGTCGGCGTTGATGACGTCGGCACTGGTGCGGAACACCGCCGCGATGCTCGACACGTGCACGATCGGGTCGCACCCCTCGGCGATCGCGGCGTCGAGCACCGTGCGGGTACCCGTGACGTTGGTGTCGACGGTCCGCTCGGCTTGCCGTCGATCCAGCGCGGCGACCACGGCCGCGGCGTGGATGACGGCGTCCATGCCGTCGACTGCGCGACCGACCGCGGCGGCGTCGACCATGTCGCCGTCGACGATGTCGAGCCGTTCGGTGTCGACTCCGAGAGCGCCCAGCGTCGTCGCGACTCGCTCCGGTCGCCGTACCAGCAACCGGACCTCATGACCTGCACCGAGCGCGGCAGCGACGGTGTGCGCGCCGACGAACCCGGTTCCGCCGGTGATGAGGATCTTCATGGCGCGCGCAGTCTAGGTACCGAGTCCCGGAGCCGGTCTCGGAGGATCCGGCGCAGCAGCTTGCCGGTCTGGTCGCGGGGGATCTCATCGACCACCTCGATCGAGCGCGGTCGCTTGTACGGCGCGAGCCGTGCCGACGCCGCTGCATGGATCGCATTGCGGACGGTGGCCTCGTCGGCGGTCGCGGTCAGCGTGACGAACAAGGCGATCACCTCTCCGCGTTCCTCGTCCGGTGCTCCCACCGCGGCGAGGTCGGCGATGCCGGGCACGTCGCTCAACGCCTGGTCGATCTCGGCCGGATAGATGTTGACGCCCGCTGACACGACCACCTCCGCGACCCGGCCGCAGAGATAGAGGAAGCCCTCGTCGTCGATGCGTCCGATGTCGCCGACCGTGAACGCGTCGCCGACGTGTGCGCCTTCGGTCTTGCCGTCGTCGCCCTGGTAGCGGAACATCCGGCCTTTCGCCGGCGTGAAGTAGACCGTGCCCTCGGTGTTGGCGGGCACCTCGTGGCCCTCGTCGTCGAGGACCTGCACGGCCATTCCCGGCAGCGGGCGGCCGACGGTGCCCGGGCGGGTTCGCCACTCGTCGCGACGGACGACAGTCAGTCCGCCTTCGGTGAAGCCGTAGTACTCGACCAGTACGTCGCCGAGCACCTCGGCGATCCCCTGCTTCACCGGCACGGGACACGGTTCGCCGCCGTGCAGGACGGTCCGCAGTGACGGCGGCAGCGGGCCGTCGCGTTGCTCGGCGGGCAGGCCGAGGATCTGCCGGAACATCGTCGGCACCATGATCGTCGACGTCACGTCGGGCCGGCGAAGCTCGTCGAGCGCGGTTGCGGCGTCCCAGCGCGGAAGGATCCGCAGCGTCGCGCCCCGCGCCATCGCTCCGAAGCCGAAGGTCTGCGGCGCCCCGTTGAACAGCCGGGAGCAGAACAGGTGCACGCCGGCGCCCGGCAGCTCCAGCGCCTCCGCCCAGTACGCGATGCCCGCCCATCCGGTCGCGAAGGTCGCGGATCCCGAGCCGCGCATGACGACGCCCTTCGGGCGGCCGGTGGTCCCCGAGGTGTAGGGCAGCTTGTAACCGCACCGGTCGTCGGGGAGCGGGGCGTCCGGCTGATCGGCGAGCCAACCGGCGTACCCGCCGGCGTCGGGGTCGACCACAGGTACGCCGCGCTGCTGTGCGGCTTCCCGCGCACCGTCCCGGTCGGTCACCACGATCGCGGTGGCGGCGTCGTCGAGGACGGCGTCCACCTCCGACGCGGTCCAGCCCGTCTTCAGCGGGGTGAAGGCGCAGCCTGCGCGCCACGCGCCGAGCAGGGCGACGACGAAGTCGACCCGGTTGCTGATGCACAACGCGACGTGGCTCCCCGGGGTGCCGCCGAGTGACTCCAGTCCGTGGCCGAAGCGGCTGGTCTGTGCGTCGAGGTCCCGCCACGACAGCCGGGTGGTGCCGTCCTCGACCGCGACCTGCGTGTCATCGGCGACGCCCGAGAGTGCGGCGAGTGCGGTCACAAGAGGTCGGCAAGCGCCAGAGCGTGGTCGTCGGTCGTCCCGAACTCGGTGGCGTGCAGCCAGGCCCGCTTGAGCAGGTAGTGGACCGGCACCTCCCAGGTGAAGCCCATTCCGCCGTGCACTTGGACGCATGCCCGCGAGTTGCCGGTCGCGGCCTCGTCCGCGAGCAGCTTCGCGCCGGCCACCGCGCGGTTCGCATCGCCGGCTTCCGGGTCGTCGAGCATGACCGCCGCACTGTGCAGCGAGGCACGTGCCAGCTCGGTACGCACCAGCATGTCGGCGCAGATGTGCTTCACGGCTTGGAAGGAGCCGATCGGCCGGTCGAACTGCTCCCGCGTCTTCGCGTACTCGACCGCGAGCTCCGTCATCTGCGCTGCGAGGCCGATCTGCAGCGCGCCGGTCAGCACTGCGCCCTCGTTGCGGAGCCGCTCGATGCCTCCCTCGACCTCGATCGGCGTCCGGGTGAAGTCCATGGAGGCATCGTCGAAGGCAACGTTGACCAGCTCGGAAAGCGGCGTCAGCGGGTCGATCGGCTCGGGGAGCGGCTTGCCAGCCGGCGGCGGAACTGTCCACGCGTGACTGCGGCCGAGCAGCAGGACCGACCTGGCGATCTCCAGGTGAGCGATCAGGGGCGGGTAGCTGGTCTGGTCGAGGACGGCCACTGGACCGTCGACGTGCCCGGCGGCCAGGAACGTTCCCACCAGCGGTCCGGGCACCGCTGCTCGCCCGAGCTCCTCGAAGACGAGCGACGCTTCCACCATGCCGAGGCCGAGCTCGGTGCGCAGCGAGAAGACGCCGGTCTCGACCAGCGTCGCCCACACCTTCGGGTCGAATCCGCCGGGGAGCTTCTCGAGCGGGAACGCCGAGGCGAGAACGTCGCGCACGCCACGTTGCAGCTCGCGTTGCTCCTCGGTCGGCAGGAAGTACATCTACCGCTCTTTCGGCAGGCCGAGGATTCGCTCGCCGATGATGTTGCGCTGGATCTGCGAGGTGCCGGCGGCGATCGTGTACGACAGCGAGTTCAGTCGTTCAGTCGTCCACTCGCCGGTCGGCAGTCCGGCGATGTCGGTGCGCGACACCGACGCGCGATCGAGGACTCGCGCGCCGAGGTCCATCAGCCGCTGCCGGGCCTCGGTGTAACGAAGCTTCAGCACCGATGCGCTGACCCCGGGCACGCCGGACCCGGCCTCGGTGACGCCGCGCTTCGTCAGCGCCCACAGGGCGTCGAACTCGGCTCCGAGGTGTGCGATGTCCCGCCGCAGGCCCCGGTCGTCCCACGCGACCCCCGAGGTCGTCGTCACCTTCTTCGCGACCGCGGCGAGGTCGCCGACCAGTCGCACCGAATCGACGATCTGGTCCACCCACGCCGTGCCTCGCTCGAACGACAGCGTGACCATTGTGACCCGCCAGCCGTCGTTCTCCTCGCCGACACGGTTCGACACCGGGATCCGCACGTTGTCGAAGAAGACCTCGGAGAACTCACTCGACCCGAGCAGTGTGTTGAGCGGCCGCACCTCCAGGCCCGGCGAGTCCATCGCCATCATCAGCCAGGTGATGCCCTTGTGCTTCGGCGCGTCAGGGTCGGTCCGGACCAGCAGCTCGCAGTAGTCAGCCACTTCTGCGTGTGACGTCCAGATCTTGTGGCCGTTGACCACGTAGTGGTCGCCGTCCAGCACGGCGCGGGTGCGCATCGATGCCAGATCCGATCCGGATGACGGCTCGCTGAAGCCCTGGCACCAGATCTCCTCGCCCTTGAGGATCTTGGGCAGATGCTCGCTGCGCTGGTCGGGGGTGCCTTCGGTGACGATCGTCGGGCCGGCGTGCAGCAACCCGACGAAGTTCACCCCGACGTACGGCGCGCCGGCGCGTTCGCTCTCCTCGAGGAAGATGAGGTGCTCGGTCGGGGTGGCGCCGCGGCCGCCGTACTCCTTCGGCCAGTTGATCCCGGCATAGCCCGCGTCGAACAGCTGACGCTGCCAGGCGGTGTCGTACTCGCGGCGGCCCGGCCAGTCGGTGTGATGCGGCTTCGGGCCGAGCGTCGGCAGGGTCGCAGCGAGCCACTCACGAAGCTCGGAACGGAAGGCGCGCTCCGCCGTCGAGTCGCGCAGATCCATCCCTAGACAATAATCTGACGGGTCGTCAGAACTCCCCACGAAGTTGCTCGCTTCGCTCGCAACTCCGCGGGGTCCCCGACAAGCAAGACCAAAGACGAGGGTGGTCGCGTGGGCAGGTTGGACGACAAGGTCGTCATCGTGACCGGCTCCGGTCAGGGCATCGGAGAGGGCATCGCGCTGGCGGCCGCCGCGGAGGGTGCGAACATCGTCGCCGCAGGCCGGACGCTGGAGAAGGTCGAGCGGACGGCGGCTGCGGTCGAGGGCCGCGGCCGCAAGGCGCTGGCACTCAAGTGCGACGTCCGAAACCAGGACGACATCAACGCGTGCGTCAAGGCGACGCTCGAGCAGTTCGGCCGGATCGACGGCCTGGTCAACAACGCGCAGGACGTCGCCCTCGGTCCCGTGCTGGAGATCACCGAGAAGGACGCGCGGCGTACCTGGGAGAGCGGGTTCCTGGGATCGGTGTGGTTCATGCAGGCGGCGTACGAGTCGCTGAAGGAGAACCGCGGCGCGATCGTGAATCTCGGCACCGGCTCGGCGCTGCGCAACGACCTTCCTGGCTTCGCCCTCTACGCCGGCACGAAGGAGATGATCCGGACGATGTCCCGGATGGCGGCGCTGGAGTGGGGCAAGGACGGGATCCGGGTCAACGTCGTCATCCCGAACGGCATGTCACCCGGTCTGCAGATGTGGTCGGAGTGGGCGCCGAAGGAGTACGAGGAGTTCGTCAGCACGATCCCGCTCGGGCGGGTGGGGAAGCTGGAGGAGGATGTCGGCCGCGCGGTCGCATTCCTGCTGAGCGAGGACGCGGCCTACGTCACCGGGTCGACCCTGATGGTCGACGGTGGCCAGGCGTACTTGCGCTAGTAAGACTTCCGATCTGAGACAGAGAGGCGCAACGCGTGGGGATCTGTGACGGCCGCGTGGTCATCGTCACCGGTGCGGGCGGCGGGTTGGGACGCGCGCACGCGCTGGCGTTCGCCGCGGAGGGGGCCCGGGTCGTGGTCAACGACATCGGTACCTCCCGCGAGGGTGAAGGCACGTCGACCGGGCCCGCCCAGTCGGTTGTCGACGAGATCGTCGCGGCGGGTGGCGAGGCCGTCGCGAACACCGACGACGTCGCCGACTGGGACGGTGCCGAGTCGCTGGTGCGGACAGCGGTCGACGCCTTCGGCGGTCTCGACGTGCTGGTCAACAACGCGGGATTCCTGCGCGACCGGATGCTGATCAGCATGTCGATCGAGGAGTGGGACGCGGTCAACCGGGTCCACTTGCGCGGCCACTTCTGCCCGCTGCGTCACGCCGGCGCGTACTGGCGCGAGCAGTCCAAGGCGGGCGCGGCCGTCGATGCCCGGATCATCAACACCTCATCGGGTGCCGGGCTGATGGGAAGCGTCGGCCAGGGCAACTACAGCGCCGCCAAGGCGGGCATCGTCGGGCTGACCCTCGTGGCAGCCGCGGAGCTTGCGCGCTACGGCGTGACCGCCAACGCGATCGCGCCGGCGGCGCGCACCCGGATGACCGAGGTCGCTATGCCGGACATGATGCGCAAGCCGGACAGCGGATTCGACGCGATGGCGCCCGAGAACGTCTCGCCCCTCGTCGTCTGGCTCGGCTCGGCCGAGTCGCGCGAGGTGACAGGGCGGGTGTTCGAGGTGGAGGGCGGCATCGTCGGCGTGGCGGACGGCTGGCAGCACGGGCCGCGGGTGGACAAGGGCGACCGGTGGGGGCCGTCGGAGCTCGGCCCGGTCGTGCGCGACCTGCTCGACAAGGCCCCCACTCCGACGCCGGTCTACGGCGCGGGAGGCTGAGCAGCGTGACGACGGCTGCCGCCCTGCTGGAAGCTCCGACGATCTGGGAGCTGGTACGACGGCGTGCCGCCGAGTCGGGCGACCGCCCCCTGCTGATCGACACGACGGGCCGTCGGGTCGGGTTCGCGGAGTTCGCGAGTGACGTCGAGCGGGTGGCCGCCGGGCTGCTCGCGCTCGGCATCGGTCCCGGCACCAAGGTGACCTGGCAGCTGCCGACGCGGATCGAGAGCGTCGTGCTGTCGATCGCGTTGGCGCGCCTCGGCGCCGTGCAGAACCCCGTCCTCCACCTGTATCGCGAGCGGGAGGTAGGGGCGGTGCTGCGGGCGAGCCGGCCCGACTTCTTCATCGTCCCGGGGGTCTGGAAGGACCGCGACTTCGGCGCGATGGCGCGCGAGCTGGCCGGCGAGCTGACGCCGGCGCCGACGGTTCTCGAGATCGGTCTGGAGCTGCCGACCGGAGATCCGGCGACGCTGCCTGACCCGCCGGCCTCCGGTGAAGAGGTGCGCTGGATCTACTACACGTCCGGCACCACCTCGGAGCCCAAGGGCGTGCAGCACACCGACCAGACGCTGATGGCGGGCGGTCGCGGTCTCGCGGCGGCGCTCGACATGTCACCTGACGACATCGGCTCGATGGCCTTTCCCTACTCGCACATCGCCGGACCCGACTATCTGTTGATGATGCTGTCGGCCGGGTTCGGAGCGGTCCTGGTCGAGTCGTTCGTCCCGGCCGACGCGGTGGCGGCGTACCGGGACCTCGGCGTCACGATGTGCGGCGGCAGCACCGCCTTCTACCAAATGTTCCTCGCCGAGCAGCGCAAGACGCCGGACACCCCGATCATCCCGACGCTGCGCATCATGTCCGGTGGCGGGGCCGCGAAGCCGCCGGAGCTGTTCTACGACATCGCCAAGGAGATGGGTGTCCGGCTGGTCCACGGCTACGGCATGACCGAGGTGCCGATGATGGCGATGGGATCGCCGCACGACACCGACGAGCAGCTCGCCAACACCGACGGCAAGCCGGTGCTCGGCGCGGAGATCCGCATCGTCACTGCCGAGGAGAAGGTCGCCGCTCCGGATGAGGAGGGCGAGGTCAGGCTGCGCGGACCTGTGGTGTGCGTCGGATACACGGATCCAGCTGTCAACGCCGAGGCGTTCGACAGCGAAGGCTGGTTCCGCACCGGAGATCTCGGCGTGCTGCGCCCGGACGGTCACCTTCGGCTCACCGGGCGGCTCAAGGACGTCATCATCCGCAAGGGCGAGAACATCTCCGCGCGCGAGCTCGAGGACGTGCTGTTCACCCACCCGAAGATCGGTGACGTCGCGGTGATCGGGGTGCCCGACGAGGAGCGCGGCGAGATGGTGTGCGCCGTCGTGGAGACGGCCGCGGGGTTCGACCCGATCACGCTCGATGAGCTGGTCGCGTGGTGCCGCGACGCCGGACTGATGATGCAGAAGATCCCGGAGCGCCTGGAGATCGTCGACGCTCTGCCTCGCAACGAAACGTTGAACAAGGTGCTGAAGTTCAAGCTCCGCGAGCGATTTGGGCAAACCAAGTGAGCGCCGGCGAAGCGGGCTCGAATGATGGGCGGCGGGTGGGGTCGGTGGACGTGAGCGACGAGGACATCGGGATCAAGACCCACCTGGCCGGTGGTGTCCTGACCATCACCCTCGACCGCCCCGACGTGCACAACTCGCTGGACTGGCGAGCGCGCGACGGCCTGGGTGACGCGTTCAACCAGGCGAGCGAGGACCTCAACGTCCGCGCCGTCGTGTTGACGGGCAGTGGCGACCGGGCGTTCTGCACCGGCGCCGACCTGCGCACCTCGCTGCCGCGCGCCCCGCGTCCGGAGGGTGCGCCGAACTTCGCGCAAGGCGACACGGCCCGCGCGATCCAGACCGGATGGCAGCGACTGGTCACGTCGATCCTCGACTGCGACAAGCCGGTGATCGCGGCCGTGAACGGTACGGCGGCCGGCGGCGGCATGCACCTCGCCCTCGCCTGCGACATCGTCGTGATGACGGAGACGGCGAAGATCGTGCCGGTCTTCGTCCGGCGTGGGATCGCCCCTGACGCCGGGGGGCCATACCTGCTCACCCGGCTCGTCGGGCCGCAGCGCGCGAAGCAGCTCTACTTCTTCGGCGACGACCTGCCGGCAGCGAAGGCGCACGAGTGGGGCCTGGCGACGCATCTCGTGCCCGCCGGCGAGGCGCTGGCGGCCGCCACGGCGCTCGCCGAGCGACTTGCGACCGGGCCGACGCGGGCCATCGCGGTCGCGAAGCGGCTGGTGAACAGCGCCCTCGACGTCGACCGTGGCACGGCGCTCAACGACGAAGCCTGGGGCCAGGAGCTCGTCATGACGACGGAGGACGCGCAAGAGGGCGTCCGGGCCTTCGTCGAGCGGCGCGACACCGAGTTCAAGGGCTGGTGAGCGATGCCCTCGACGTACGACATCCGAGTGCGGTGCAACGCACCGCAGGAGAAGGTGTTCGGGCTCGTTGCGGACGCCACCACCTGGTCGAAGTGGGCCGGGCCGACCATTCGCTGGTCGGCGTGGGAGCGCGAGGGAGATCCGGCGCCGGGTGGCGTCGGAGCGATCCGCCGCCTGGGCACGAAGCAGTTCTCCACCCGCGAACAGATCACCGAGTACGACCCGCCGCACTACCTGGCCTACACGATCCTCAGCCGGACGCCGGTGCGTGACTACCGCGCGATCGTGTCCGTCGACAAGGACGGCGAGGGTTGTCGGATCACCTGGGCCGCAACCTGCGACGGACGGTTCCCGGGAGCGGCGCCCGTGACGATGTTCGTCCTGAGCCGGGTCGTCCGAGGCTTCGCCACCCGGCTCGCTCGCTACGCCGAGACGACAGGGTGAGAGATGAAGTCACGACTGGAACACCACTACGCCGCGGACGTCGAGACCGTCTACGCATTGATCAGCGATCCGGGTTTCATCGAGCGCAAGTACGTCGCGCTCGGTGGTCGTGACGTCGCAATCGACCGCAGCGAGACCGACGACGGCGGCTGCGAGGTCGTGACGAAGCGGACGATGGACATCGAGCTGCCGGGATTCGCGAAGAAGGTGCTCACGCCGAGCCAGACCGCAACCCAGATCGAGAACTGGGCGCCGGCCGACGCCACCGGCGCCAGGGTCTGCACCTATCGGGTCGAAGTGCATGGTGTGCCGTCCCGGGTCGAAGGCGTGCATACGCTGCGCCCCGGAGCCGACGGCGGCACGGACCATGTCATCGACATCGACGCGAAGGTCTCCATCCCACTGCTCGGCGGCCGGCTGGAGAAGCTGGCTGCGGAGCAGGGCAGTGAGGACATCGGCAAGCAGTTCCTCTACACCGACGAAGAGCTGGCCAATCCGCGTGGCTGAACCGCTCGTCGAGCGCTACGGACCGTGGGCACTCGTCGCGGGCGCGTCCGACGGCATCGGTGCCGCCTTCGCGGAGCAGCTCGCTGCTCTCGGCGTCAACGTCGTGCTCGTCGCGCGTCGTCGCGAGCTGCTGGAGGCGCTCGCCAGCAGACTCCCGGTCGAGACCCGGGTCGTCGTACAGGACCTCAGTGAGCCGGAAGCGATCGAGCAGCTGGTAGCCGCGACGGCCGACCTCGAGATCGGCCTGCTGGTCTTCAACGCCGGTGCGGACACCGTCAACCTTCCTCTGCTCTCCCGCGACATCGCGGAGCTGCGAGGCTTCGTGCAGCGCAACTGCACGGCGGTGCTCGAGGCAAGTCACGCGTTCGGCGGGCGCATGGTCGAGCGAGGGCGCGGTGGCGTCGTACTGGTCACGTCCGGAGCGGCATGGGCGGGCGGGGCGACGCTCGCTGTCTACAGCGCGACCAAGGCGTTCGACGCCAATCTCGCCGAGTCGTTGTGGGCCGAGTGGCGACCGCACGGCGTCGATGTGCTCGCGCTCGTGCTGGGCGCGACCGATACGCCGTCGCTGCAACGCTCGCTGGCCCGGCACGGCGGCCACATGGACAACCTCGCAGCCCCAGCGGCCGTGGCGGCGGAGGCGATCGCGCATCTCGGCGACGGGCCGGCGTGGGCGTACGGGATGGCGGACCCAGGCGGGCCGTCGCCGTTGGCGACGTTGTCCCGTCGCGAGGCCGTCGAGCTGATGACTGCCGGCGCCGCGGCGGTGGCTGCCGAGCCGGCTAGCTGAGGGGCGCGACATGACAGTGATGTTCGGGCTGCGGTTCGACTTCCGGAATCCGGCCTTCGCCGGTGTGCCGATGGCGGACCGGTACGACGCGGCGCTGGAGATGGCGGAGTGGGCCGACCGGCTCGGCTGTGTCAGCCTCACCGTCTCCGAGCATCACGGCTCGCCCGACGGCTACCTGCCCAGCCCGCTGCCGATGCTCGCGGCGATGGCGGCGCGTACGACGAACGTGCGGCTGATGGTCGCGGCGGTGATCGTGCCTTTCTACGACCCGTTGCGGCTGGCCGAGGACCTGATCGTCCTCGACCACCTCAGCAAGGGCCGGGTGGACGTGATCCTCGCCGGCGGCTACGTCGGCGAGGAGTTCGAGATGTTCGGCGTGCCGATCGGCGAGCGCGCCAAGCGGGTCACCGAAGCCGTCGAGACCTTGCGGCTGGCGTTCTCGGGCGAAGCCTTCGACTTCCGGGGGCGCACTGTCCGCGTGACGCCGTCGCCTTACCGCGACGGCGGCCCGGCGCTGCTTCTCGGTGGCAGCAGCGACGCGGCTGCTCGGCGGGCCGCGCGGATCGCGGACGGCTTCATCCCGTCGATCCCGTCAGTGTGGGACGCGTACCGGGACGAATGCATCAAGCTCGGCAAGGCTGACCCCGGACCGGGAATGCTGCCGCCGGCTCACACCGTCGCGCTTGCCGCGGACGCCGACAAGGGCTGGCAGGAGCACGGCCCGTACTTCCTCCACGAGACGAACGCCTACGGCAAGTGGATCGCGGACAGCGGAACCGCCGGCCCGTACCAGGAGGTCGCCGACATCGAGGCGCTGCGCGCCATGGGCGAGTACAGCGTGGTCACGCCCGCCCAGATGGTCGAGGACCTGAAGGCGGCGCCGTTCCCGTTCGTGATGTTGCACCCGATGTGCGGCGGCACGCCGCCAGAGCTGGCCTGGTCGAGTCTCAAGCTGTTCGAGACCCAGGTCATCGACGAGCTGTAGCGGCTCGGACGCGCCGCTCGCTAGCCGGCCGACGCGGAGGCGCTCGGCGCCGGCGACCCGGATCCGGTGTCGCTGGCTGACGCGGCGGGCGATGGTGTCGCGCTGTCCGGCGTGCTTGTACTCGGGCTGTCCGAGGAGCCGGCCGGCGTCGAGCCACCGGAAGCCGTGGCCGTCGGCGTCGGTGCGGGCTGTTGTGACGGGATGCTGGTCGCTGCGCTGGTGGGAGCGGGCGAGGAGCTCGTCAGCGGTGTGGCGAGCAGGCCGCTTTGTTGCAGGAGGTCTTCGACGTTGTGCTGCACGGCCATGACCTGGTCAGCGATCCCGGAAGGGGTGGCGTTGGTGCCGAGTAGCGGGAGCAGGTTGAGCCGCTTCAGTGCTGCCTGCAGCCGGTCCACCAGGTCTTGCGACGGGGTGGAGGTCAGCGTCACGACCAGCTGGTCGGCGACTGCGGTCGTCATGCACGCGGGGCAGTCGTCGTTGAGCGCCTCCGCTGCGTTGATCGGCGCGATGGCGTGGCTCTCGCCCACCACCAGTACGAGCTGAAACGACACCGCGACCGTCGTGCAGGAGTTGCAGCTCGCCAGCGCAATCGCGCTGTTGTCGTTGGTCACCGGGTCGTCACCGGAGACGGTCACGACGGCGTAGGCCACTCGGTAGACCACACCGCCGTCGGTCTGGTTCATGGCGAGCGCCTGGCTGTCGCCGGGTCGTGGCGGAGCCGGCAAGGCGAAGGGGAACGCTCTAGCCGGCGCGGGAGGCGGCCCCTGACTGTCCGGGCTGCTCGATCGTCCCGAAATCGGAGGCACCGGCGCCGCGGCGGTGGGCACCGCAGTCGGGACTGCCGCCGTCGGCTGCGCGCCCGGCGACGCCACCGGTCCGCTGGACGCAGCGGATCCGGTCGCCGCGGACGTGGTCGCCACCGGGTCGGTGGTGCTGAGTACGGCAACCGGATCGCCGTCGGAACCGCGAACGATCAACAGCGCCGGGCGGGCGGCAGTAGCTCCCTGCTTCGGCACCATCGCCAGTGCGATGTACCGCCCGGGCTGCAGAACCGGGGACGCGGCAGCCGGCCGGGCGAGGGTTGCCGGGCGGTCGAGCGCGGACAGCAGCGACGGCAGCGTGCCACGGTCGGTGCTGCGCACCGGCTGGTACTGCCCGCTCGGCCACCACGCCCAGACCATCGCGGCGGCGACCGCGCCGCCCGTGAGAATCGCGACGGTTCGGCGGACCGGTCGACCTGCGCTCCAGGCTCGGGCTTTCGTAACCAGCGCGCGCGTCAACCGCTGCGCGATGAGGACGCTGCCCAGGACGGGAAGTCCGAGTGCGATCAGCCGGAGGACGTCGGCGAGCAGCGACAACACGTTGCCCTGCCGCGCCGCGGGCGGCATCGCGTCGGCGATCGCGCGCCCGGAGTCCCATGCGCTCGTCGCAAGCCGGGGGAGCAGGAGGATGGCCGCGAGCATCAGGCTGAGCAATACCGGTACGACGACGAGCACCCATACCGTCACGAGTGCGCGGGCCTTGCCGGTCAGCGCAGAGGGGGAACGCTTCGTCCCTGGGATCAGGCGACGCAGGGTCGGCCCGATGTGAGCGAACAAGTCGGGGACACCGGTGGCGTCAGCCAGGATGTGGTAGCCATCGGCGCGGATCACCGGGGACAACTGCTTGACCATCAGCAGCAGCTGGAGGGCGACCGTCAGCAGCAGCGCGTCCAGTTTGGTGGCCAGCCAGACGCCGGTGATCGCGACCGCGATCACCGCGTTGAAGTACAGGCCGGCCAGGTCGACGCGAAGTCGTGATCGCCGGTCCAGCCGGTACGCATCGGTGACGTCGGTGTAGAAGGCCGGCCAGACCAGATACACCCCGACACCCATGCCGCCCGGCGTGGCGCCGCCGTAGCGACAGGCGGCGGCGTGGCCAAGCTCGTGGAAGCCCGCGGAGACGACGCCGATCGCGAAGATCAGCAGGAGCAGTCCGGGCCGCTGGAACGCCTGCGCGCCCGGCTCAGCCAACCCTTTGTCGAAGAGCACGTACCAGCACACCGCACCGAACGCTCCGACGACCGGCCACATGATCCAGGGCCGAAACAGGACCGTGAAGGGCGCGGTCAGCCATCGCGTCACTCGGGGGTTGGTGACCAACACCTTCCACCGCAGCGCCAGCAGCGGGTTGCGGCGTGGGGGTGCGGCTGCTTCGCTGCCGGCCAGCAAGCCCTGCTTCGCGAGCTTCGCGGCGATGCGATCGACGTGGTGCTCGTCGAGTCGCCTGCCGAGCCGCTCGCTGAGCGCGCGGGCGATCTCCGCGTTGCTGCGATGGCCGTCGGCGGCTTCGAGGACGCCGTACTGCAACGGGCCGAGCTGCACCATCTGCCCGTCGCCGCGGCGGACCAGCGCCGCGCCGTCGGCGTAGCCGGTGCCGTGCACCTCGCCGAGGAGCTCGGCCCCGGCGGCGAGTGCAAGCGGCGCGCCTTCCGGCGCCGCCAACGCGGGCTCGGTGGTGACCGCGGCACCCGGTTCGATGGTGGACGTCATGGGCTGCTCGCGATCGGTGAGCGGCGCGCCGGCCGGTGCTCGCGGTCCGGTGCGGGCCTAGGACTGCGAGACGTCGGCGTCCTGCTGTGCCGTCGCATCCGCGCTCACGTTGTCCAGGTTCTGACTGATGTCGAGCTCCTGCGGCGCGAGGGCCTCCGCGGTGGCGCCCGGCGATCCGACGTTGGCGCCCACGGCCGCATCGATCGGCGCGGCAACGTTGGCGTTGGCGGCCACCGCGCCGTCGATCGGCGCGGCGAGATTGGCGGTGGCATCCAGGTTCACGTCGGCGTTGAGCAGGCTGCCGCCGTTCAGCAGGTTGGTGACGCTGCCGCCGACGTCGCCGACGGTGCTGCCGGCGTCACCGGCTGCGTTGCCCAGATCGCCCGCAGCACTGCCGACGGCGTTGCCCGCGTCGCCGACAGTGCTGCCGACGTCGCCTGCGGTGCTGCCTGCGGCGTCACCGACGGTGCTCCCGACGTCGCTTGCGGTGCTGCCAGCGGCGTCACCGACGGTGCTGCCGACGTCGCCTGCGGTGCTGCCACCGGTGTCACCGACGGCGCTACCGACGTCGCTCACCGTGCTGCCTGCGGCGTCACCGGCGGCGCTGCCCAGGTCAGCCACGGTGCTGCCGACGTCGCCAGCCACTGGGGCCGCGGCATCGCCAACCGCATTGCCGACGTCGCCGACCGTGTTCCCCGCATCGCTCGCCGTGCTGGCGAGGTCGCCGGTGGCCGGCGTGGCGGCCGCGGGCTCGGCCGGTGCGGCCTGGGTTCCATCCGCGGCGGCACCACTGTCCGCCGTTGCGCCATCCGTGGTCTCCCCGCTCGGCGTGCTGCCCGAGCTGTCCTGAGCGACCGATGCGTGCTGCGGCGCAGTTGCCGTGGCCGAGCCACTCATGGTCTGGTCCAGCGTGCCGTGCTGCTCGGCGAGGCCAACCGCCTGGGCGTCCGGGCTGAGCACGTTTGCGGTTGCCGCTGCCTCGATCGGCGCGGCGACGTTGAGATTCGCCGCGGCGGCGAGATCCACCGGTGCGGCAAGGTCGAGGCCAAGGTCGACGTTGGCGTTGATGTCGAGCAGTGACAGAACTTCCTTGTTCGGGAGGGCGACCGCGGTCTCCGCGTCGATCTCGTCCATCGAGACCGCGTCCGTCAGGTCGGTTGGCTTGGGGGAGACGTCAGTCACGGGTACCTCCGGTGAAGCAAGCGGTCGAGTGTTGGCGATGGTGTTCCCTCGCGTGGCAAACAAAACCCGGACCGACAACGCCTCCTGGTGACCGCATTTCTGACGACCCGTCAGAAACCCGTACCCTTGATCCATGCGCGGGATCGTTGGCTGGGGAGCGCACGTTCCACATCGCCGGCTCGACCGGACTCAGATCGCCCCCATCGCGGGCAACGGTGGCGGCAAGGGGACCCGTGCGGTCGCGTCGTACGACGAGGACTCGACGACGATGGCGGTGGCCGCCGGTCGTGCCTGCCTGGCGTCGGTCGACGTCGTGCCGGACTCGCTCTGGTTCGCCACCACGAGTCCCGCGTACTTGGACAAGACCAACGCGACTGCGATCCACGCGGCGTTGCGTCTCGACCGTGCCGCGACGGCTTATGACGCGGTCGGATCGGTGCGGTCCACCGTCGCAGCGCTGCGCGCCGCAGGCGAGAGCCGCAAACCGTCCCTGGCGGTTGCCGGGGATGTCCGGCTCGGCCGGCCCGGTTCGCCCGACGAGGCCGCCGGCGGCGACGCCGCCGCGGCCTTGCTCTGGGGCAACGACACGGACGCGGCGCTGCTCGCGGAGTTCGTCGCGTACGCCGGGGTGACGGAGGAGTTCGTCGACCGCTGGCGGGTGCCGGGCGACGTGGGCTCCAAGGTCTGGGAGGAGCGCTTCGGGGAGACCAAGTACTTGCCGCTGGCCGCTGAGGCGCTGAAGACCGCACTCGGCTACGCCGGGATCGGACCCGAGTCGGTTGATGCCCTCGTGATCGCCGGTCTGCATGAGCGCGCCTGCGCAGCTGCCGCGAAGGCATCGGGTGTCGCGCCCGAGAACGTTGTTGACCGTCTCGCCGACACCGTCGGCAACCCCGGGGCCGCGCAGCCGCTTCTGCTGCTGGCCCATGCGCTCGAGCACGCGGCCCCCGGGCAGAGCATCGTGCTGCTGGTCCTCTCCGACGGCGCCGACGCGATGGTGCTGCGGACGACGGACGCGATCGCGTCGTACGCACCACGCCGGACGGTGAGCGCCCAGATCATGGCGGGCGCGCCGGTCTCCTACGGCCGCTATCTCTCGTGGCGCGGGCTCCTGCCGGTCGAACCGCCTCGCCGGCCCGAGCCCGCGCGGCCGTCGGCAAGTGCCGCCGGCCGTTCCACCGATTGGAAGTTCGGGCTCGAGGGCTCGGCCGGCGTTCTCGCGGACCAGCGAGGGACCGTGACGACGTTCACGATCGACAAGCTCGCCTACTCGCCGAGCCCGCCGGTGGTGTTCGCGGTGGTGGACTTCGACGACGGCGAACGGCTGCCGGTCGAGCTGACCGACGTCGATGCCGACGAGGTGGTGATCGGGATGCGGGTCGAGATGACGTTCCGTCGCCTGTTCACCGCGGATGGCATCGCCAACTACTTCTGGAAGGCACGCCCGCTCAGGACGGAGGAGCCCTCGTGACGTCGCACGGAATCCGTGACCGGGTCGCGATCGTCGGCATGGGGTGCACGCGGTTCGCGGAGCACTTCGACAAGGGCACCGACGACCTGCTCCGCGAAGCGACCGCTGAGGCATTTGCCGGTGCCGGTGTCACGAAGGAGGACGTCGACGCCTACTGGCTCGGCACCGCGCAGTCCGGCATGAGCGGCATCACCCTGGCCAGGCCGTTGCAGCTGGAGGGCAAGCCGGTCACCCGGGTGGAGAACTTCTGCGCCACCGGATCGGAAGCCCTACGGCAGGCCGCGTACGCCGTCGCGTCGAGCGCCTACGACCTCGCGATGGCGGTCGGCGTCGAGAAGGTGAAGGACTCCGGCTACCAGGGCCTCAACGCCTTCCCGATCCCGAACGACGGCACCCAGCGGTCGCTGACCGCGGCGGCGATGTTCTCGATGGTCGCTCCGGCGTACGCGAAGCGCTACGGCGTCGACGAGGCCGAGATCAAGACGGTGCTCGCGCGCATCGCGTCGAAGAACCACGCCAACGGCGCCCGCAACCCGAAGGCGCAGTTCCGCAAGGAGATGCCGGTCGAGAAGCTGCTCGCCATGCCGCCCGTCGCGGGCGGCCTGTCCGTCTTCGACTGCGCCGGCGTTGCGGACGGCTCGGCCGCGGCGATCGTGTGCCGGGTCGAGGACGCCGCGAGGTACACCGACAAGCCGTTGATCATCAAGGCGCTGTCGTTCGTCGCCGGCAACGGGTCCGGCCTGGAGGACCCGTCGTACGACTACACGCAGTTCCCCGAGGTCGCGGCGTCGGCAGCCGACGCGTACGCGCAGGCCGGGATCACCGATCCGCGCGCCGAGCTGGCCATGGCGGAGGTGCACGACTGCTTCACGCCGACCGAGCTGGTCCTGATGGAGGACCTCGGGTTCTGCGAGCGCGGCACGGCGTGGAAGGAGGTCCTCGCGGGCACCTTCGACCGCGACGGCGAGCTCCCGGTCAACCCGGACGGCGGGCTGAAGTCCTTCGGTCATCCCGTCGGCGCATCCGGGCTGCGGATGATGTACGAGGCTTGGCTGCAGCTGCGTGGCGAAGCGCCGGAAGAGCGGCGGATCTCGACGTACGGCAAGCGCTCACTCGCGCTGACCCACAACCTCGGTGGCTACCCCGGCGAGATGGTCAGCTTCGTAGGAATCGTCGGCGTCTAGCGAGTTGTCAGACTCTCCACCCGCTATAGGGGCCTGAGAGTCTGACAAGTTGGGTATCGCCTCGGCATGGCGCTGACGAGCGAGGACATCGCCGAGCTGTACGACGATGCGCAGCGCTGCGCCGAGGTGGCCGGGCTTCGCTATGTCAGCGTCGACGAGCCGGGGATCCGGCGGTTGCGTCGCGGGCGGGGCTTCAGCTACCGCTACGCCGACGGGCGGGTGGTCGGCGCGGCGGTGCGCGAGCGCATCACCGCGTTGGTGATCCCACCAGCCTGGCGGGAGGTCTGGATCTGCCGGGATGAGCGCGGCCACATCCAGGCCGTCGGGACCGACGACCGCGGCCGCCGGCAGTACCTCTACCACCCGCGCTGGCGTGAGGTGCGGGATCTGCTCAACTTCTGTCGGCTGGTCGGGTTCGGCGAGCGGCTGCCCGTGGTCCGGGCGCACATCGACACGCAGCTAAGGCGGCGCACGCTGGACCGCGAGCTGGTGATCGCGGTCATGCTGCGAATCGTCGACTGCTGCGGCATACGTGCCGGCTCGGAGATCTACGCCGAGGAGAATGACTCGTTCGGCCTGAGCACCCTCTCGCGTCGCCACGTCACGGTCAGTGGCCGGCGAGTCCGGTTCTGCTTCCCCGCGAAGTCGGGCCGGCAGGCAGAAGCGCTGATCGACGACCCAGCCATCGCCCGGGTCGTTCGGCAGCTGGCATCACGCCCCGGTCGCCGGCTGTTCCGGGTCGACGGCGAGCCGCTCGGCGCCGACGAGGTGAACGCCGAGCTCGCCCGCCTCGCGGCGGCGCGGGTGACGTTGAAGGACTTCCGGACCTGGCGCGGCACGCGAGAGGCGTTTGCGCACCTTCGCGCGCATCTCGACAGCGACGACAAAGACGCGGAGATCGTCGCGGCGGTCGACGCGGCGGCCGAGCAGCTGGGCAACACCCGCGCGGTCGCGCGCGCGCACTACGTGCACCCGCTGCTCATCGAGGGTTATCTCGACGGCGGGCTGGAACGGTTCCTGACGAAGTGGCGGGGGCGGGCCCGGGAGGGCCTCGATCGCGACGAGACCATGCTGCTTGCCTACCTTGAGGCGGCGATGTCCGATCCCCTTGCGGCCGTGAGGGCTGCCGCCTAGGGCGAAGCGCGCGATGAGAATCGCCGAACCAGGCCGTCTGAGACGGTAGGAACCGTCGGTCTCGAGGAGGAGCCTGGGATGAGCGAAGCAGCCACCGGCGTCGTGTCGGTGTCCAGACGGATCGAGGCGTCCGCGGACCGCATCTTCGCGGTGCTGGCCGACCCTGGTCGGCACCTCGACTTCGATGGCTCCGGCATGCTCCGGGGCTCGGACGGCGCGGGTCCGCTGACCGCGGCCGGGGACCGGTTCGTGATGCGGATGTACTTCGACGGCATGGGCGGGGACTACGCGATGGACAACCACGTGGTCGAGTTCGAACCTGGCCGGCGTATCGCGTGGACGCCATCGGCTGCGGACGAGCGGGTCACCGACAACACCGGCGGCGAGGTCGGCGTACCGGCGGGACACCGGTGGAGCTTCGAGCTCGAGCCCGACGGGCCGAGTGCGACGGTGGTGACAGAGACGTACGACTGCACGGCGGCGCCGGACCAGCTCCGGGAGGCGGTCGGGCAGGGCGAGATCTGGCGGGGCGCGATGACTGAGACGCTGGCGAAGCTCGAAGCGATCTGCACCTCCTGACCGCTAACCGGTGAGATCGGTCCAGGTGTGGTCAGCGGCGGAACGGCGGATCGCATCCATCACCCGCATGGCGGCGACGCCGTCTGCGAAGGTCGCCGGGGCCGGCCCGCTGATCGGCTGGCCGTCGATCAGGCGTCCGAAGGTCTCGAACAGCCGGGTGTAAGGACCCAGGTCGATGCCCGTCGAGTGCAGCCAGTCGTACGCCGTGACGAGCAGGTCCGCCGGAGGTGGTTCGGCCGCCGGGGTGACCAGCTCGTCGGGGATCGGCATGACGCGCGTCCCGGCGTCGTCGGCAACCGTCACGGTGTCGCCTTCGGTCCAGACCGTCCCTCTCGTCCCGGCGATCCGCGAGGTGATCAGGAACGGACCGCGGTCGGATGCGGTGCTCTGCATGAATCCGTCGCACCCGTTCGCCGTGCGGAAGTGCACGGCGAAGGTGTCCTCCGCTGTCCAACCGTGCTCGGCAAGGTTGAGGAGCGAAGCGCTGACGCCGGTGAACTCGCCCAGCGTCGTACGGACCTGGTCGATCACGTGCGAACCCTGAGCGCCGAGCCAGCCACCGCCCTCGCTCGCCTGCGACCACCAGTCGGGAACCCCGCTGCCGGCGCCCGCGAGCAGCGGGATGTGGAGCAGGAACGTCGCCAGCCGCGGCTCGCCGATCGCTCCCTCTTCGACAAGGCGCGTCATGAGCGCCTGACCCGAGGCGAAGCGGAACTCGCAGCCCAGCAGGTGGGTGACGCCCGCTGCCTCCGCCGCCGCGTGGACGGTCTTGGCCTCGGCCTCGTTGCGGGCGAACGGCTTCTCGCACACCACGTGCTTGCCGGCGGCGATCGCGGCGAGCGCAAGCTCTGCATGGGTGTGTGGCGGCGTCGCGATCGTGACGGCTGTGACCTCGGGCATCGCGAGCACGTCCGGCAGCGAGGTCGAGGCGATCGGGACTTCGAAGCGCTCCGCCCGTGCCTTCGTCCGCTGCGGATCGCGGCCCACCAGGGCGCGTACGTCGAAGCCGGCGGCGCGCAGCGCACGGACATGAGTCAGGGTGCCGAATCCGGTACCGATGACGGCGACGCCGGTTGTCATGCGATGAGTGTCGCGGGTGGGTGTCGTCTGGTTGGGTAGGGGTCCGGACCAACCGTGCCCGAGGGAGTCGGAGGAGAACGATGGCCGCAACCAGGGAAGACGCCACATTGATGGTTCAGCTGATGTCCCTCGGGACGCAGATGGGCTTCCAGGAGGCGATGAGCCACATCATGCGTGAGGGCTTCGACCCGGAGCAGGCGAGCCTGGAGGACAAGTCGGTCCAGGCGGTGCTCGGACTCGGCGAGACGATCGGCACCTTCGTCAAGCAGGGGGTGCTCGACGGCGGCCTCGTCCACGATCTGCTCTGGATCGAGGGCATGTGGTCCAAGGTGGGGCCGGCGGCGCTGAAGGCTCGCGAGGCACTCGGTGAGAAGCGGCTGTACGAGAACTTCGAGGCGCTCGCCAAGGGCTGACCGCCGTACAGCGGACGGATCTGACGACCCGTCAGCCGCCCACGTCCCCGCCCACCGCCCTACAACGGGACGAATCTGACGACCCGTCAGATTCGTCCGATAGTCTCGCGGCCATGTCCGGGATGCTCGAAGACAAGGTCATTGCGATCACCGGCGCGGGCCGTGGGATCGGCCGCGCGATCGCGCTCGCCTGCGCTGCCGAAGGCGCGAAGGTCGTGGTCAACGACTACGGCGTGAGCATGGACGGCAGCGAGCCGTCGAGCGAGGTCGCCAACGCGGTCGTTGCCGAGATCGAGGCCGCCGGCGGCGAGGCGATCGCTCTGGCCGACGACATCTCGACCATGGCGGCCGGCGAGCGGCTCGTTACCGCCGCGGTCGACAAGTGGGGCCACATCGACGGCGTCGTCACGGTCGCCGGGATCCTGCGCGAACGGATGCTGTTCAACATGTCCGAGGAGGAGTGGGACGGCGTCATCGACACCCACCTCAAGGGCACGTTCACGGTGTTCCGCGCAGCGGCCGCGGTGATGCGCAAGCAGGAGACCGGCGGCTCGCTCGTCGCGTTCACCTCCGGCGTCGGCATGTGGGGCAGCGTCGCGCAGGCCAACTACGCCGCAGCCAAGGGCGGCATCGTCGCGCTGATGCGCAGCGCTGCTCTCGGCCTGTCCCGCTACAACATCAACGCCAACGCGATCGCGCCGGTGGCAAGCACCCGAATGCAGGCCAACGTTCCTGGCGGTACGGCGGAGACCGGCGAGCCGGAGGACATCGCGCCGATGGTCGTCTACCTGCTCTCGGACGCGGCGCGCGAGATCACCGGACAGACCTACACAGTCGTCGGTGGCCGGATCGCGTTGTGGAGCCAGCCGCGGGAGATCAAGGAGATCTCCAAGGACGGCCGCTGGACGCCGCAGGAGCTTGCCGAGCGCATTCCCGCGGACGTCGGCTTCGACCGGCTGCCGATGCTCGACTACATGGACATGATGAAGAAGCGCGCGGCAGAGGCCGGCGCGGCGGAAGGATGAGCTCCCCGCCGCCGTACCCGATCGGTCATGGCCTGCTCGCCGGCAAGCGGGTCCTCGTCACGGCGGCGGCCGGCACGGGGATCGGCTTCGCGACCGCGAAGCGCTGCGCCGAGGAGGGCGCGATCGTGGCGATCAGCGATCGGCACGAACGACGGTTGGCCGAGTCCGCGCAGCAGCTCGCGGAGGTCATGGGTGCCGACCCCGTAGCCGTGCCGTGCGACGTGACGGTGGAGTCCGACGTACAGCGCATGTTCGACGCAGTCGGTGACCTCGACGTCCTGGTCAACAACGCGGGCCTGGGCGGCACGGCGGAGCTCGCCGATATGACCGACGAGCAGTGGTCCAAGGTGCTCGACGTGACTCTCAACGGCACGATGCGCTGCACCCGGGAGGCGCTGAAGCGCATGCGGGCGCGCGGTGTCGGCGGCGCGATTGTGAACAACGCGTCCGTCATCGGCTGGCGGGCGCAGGCCGGGCAGGCGCACTACGCCGCGGCGAAGGCCGGGGTGATGGCGCTGACGAGGACCGCCGCGGTTGAAGCCGCCGCGTTCGGCGTGCGGGTGAATGCCGTTGCCCCGTCGCTCGCCATGCACGAGAACCTCGCCAAGGTCACGACCGACGAGCTGCTTGCCGAGCTGACGTCGCGTGAGGCGTTCGGCCGCGCGGCAGAGCCGTGGGAGATCGCGAACATCATCGTCTTCCTCGCCAGCGACTACGCGTCGTACCTCACCGGAGAGGTCATCTCAGCCAGCAGCCAGCACCCCTAGGAACCGCGAACTTGCACAACACGCCCGTTTCTCTTGGCGAAACGGGCCGAAAGTGCAAGTTCGCGGATGTCTAGAAGGGGAGGGGTGGCGGGACCATCGGACCCGGCTCCGGCTGCACGGGCAGCTCGAGGTACGACGCGTGCACCTCGTCGTGGAACACGCTGTTGCGCGCCACCACACCGACGGCGTCGTCACCGATCGCGTTGCCCGTCTGCAGGTTGCGAGCCCAGTGCGGGAACGCGCTCGATGCGATCTGCACCCGCAACCGCATCCCGGCCTCGAACAGGTAGCCGGTCGGTCCGAGCTCGATGGTCATCGGGACGACCTCGCCGGGGTTGAGCGGAGCCGGTGAGTCGTACCCGTTGCGGTGCAGCGCGCGGGCCTTGCCGTCGGCCAGGTTGATGCTCGTGCCGTCGGGCCACACCACGCACAGCTTCGCGATCAGATCCATGTCGGCCGCGGACGACGCGACGAACAGATGCAGCCGGATGTCACCGACCACCTCGGTGTCGCGCTCGAGCGGTGCGCTCGTGTAGACGAGCACGTCGTCGCGCTTCTCGACCCGGTGCTGGTCGAACGGGCCGCTGACCGTGGTGCCGCCCGTGTACATGACGCGGAAGCCCCACGACGGCACGGGATCGTGCGGGTCCGCCGTGTAGGTGTCCTCCGGCTCGCCCGCACTGGGCTGATCGAGGCTCAGCACGCCGTCGGACTCACTGGTGGCGGCCGACCCGCGGGAGTGCAGGTACCACCGCTGGAAGTCAGTGCCGGGGATCGGCCAGTCGGCGGCCTCGCGCCATTCGTTCGCGCGCATCACGAAGTAGCGCACCGGGGCGAGGTCGGCGTCGCCGCCACGGAGATGCCGGTCGTAGAAGCGCATGTGCAGCGCGGGAATCCCGCCGCCTTCGGACGACCCGAGCCCACCGAGTCCGAAGGAGCCGACGAAGCTCAGTGAGTAGTTGTGTGTCCAGGCCCCCATGATCAGGCGCGTGCCGGTCCGAGCGGCTTCGGTGGCCGCCTTGGCCCGCATGGTGCTGAACTGCTCGGCGCCGCCGGCGTTGTCGTACCAACCTGCCGTCCAGAGCGCAGGCACGTGCCAGCCGGTCTCCTGGATCCCCTTGTGACGGGCAGCGTTGCCGACCAGCTGATCGGTGAGCTGGTAGCCCGGCATGTCATGCGACTTCAGGATCGACAGGTCGTTGAGCGGCAGCACCTGCGCGGCGAGGTCGGGGCGGACCATTGCCTGCAGCACGCCCTGCAAGTCCTCCAACGTCGCCTCGCCCTGCGGCAGGAGCTTCAGCAGCTTGTCGATCGCGAGGCCCGCCATCCAACCGATCGTCATCGACTCCAGCGGCAGTCCCTGGCTCAGCGCACGCTCCTTGCCCATGCCCATCAGCGAGGGCGCGATGCACCCAAGGCTCGGCGGGTTCGCTGTTGCCGCCGCCATCTGCGTCTCCGCGACGTAGGACCCACCGGCCATGCCGACATGTCCGTCGCACCACGGCTGGCCGGCGACCCACTCGATCGCGTCGTACCCGTCGTTCTCGTTGGCGGAGGTGAGGTCGAGGAAGTCCCACTCGCCCTCGGAGGCGAACCGGCCGCGAATGTCCTGGACCACATACGCGAAGCCCGCACGCGCCGCGGGAATCGGCAGGCAGTAGCGGATCGGGTCCGTGTGGGTCATCTTGTTGTACGGCGTGCGGGACAGGATCGCGGGATAGCGACCGGGGGCATCGGGGCGGTACACGTCGGCGCGCAGGGTGACGCCGTCTCGCGTCTTCATCTCGACGTCGTGATCGATGCGGATCGAATGGGTCGCCATGCCCTTATTGTGCCGCTCGCGTAAACCGTTGTTAACTGCGGCGTGGATTTCGACGACGCGCCGGAGGACGCCGCCTTCCGTGCCGAGTGGCGAAGCTGGTTGATCGCGAACGCCGATCCCGCCCCGGCCGGCTTCCGCGGCGGCTTCGTTGCTCCCGGCCGTGAGGATCCCCGTGTCGTCGATCGAGCTCGGGACTGGCAGCGCCGACTTGCCGCGGACGGGTGGGGAGCGATCGCCTGGCCGAAGGAGCACGGCGGTCGCGCGGCCACCCCGATGCAGGTGTACATCCACGCCCAGGAGCTGGCAGGCTTCGACGTCCCTCCCGACATCTACTCCATCGGGCTCGGGATGATCGGCCCGACGCTGATTGCATGGGGAACCGAGGACCAGCAGCGCACCCATCTCCCGTTGATGCTCGATGGCAGCGAGATCTGGTGCCAGATGTGGAGCGAGCCAGGCGCGGGCTCCGACATCGCGTCCTTGACCACGCGCGGGGAGTACGACGCCGACCGGGATCGATGGGTCCTCAACGGCCAGAAGGTATGGACGAGTGGAGCACACCGCTCGCGGTGGGGCCTGGTCATCGTTCGGACCGATCCTGACGGACCGAAGCATCGGGGCCTCAGCGCCTTCATCCTCGACATGCAAGCTCCTGGGGTCGACGTCCGGCCGCTGCGGGAGATGGCGGGCGGACGCACCTTCAACGAGGTGTTCCTCACCGATGTCGAGGTGCCCGCGAAGAACCTCGTCGGACCGGCCGGCCATGGATGGGCCGTCGCCTTGACGACGATGGCCCAGGAGCGGCTGACGGCGGGTCTCATCGGTCTTGCGGCGATGCCGACCGAACCGCTGATCGGGCTGGCAAGGTCGGCGCAACGCAACGGTGCGCCCGCGATCAAGGATCCGGTGCTGCGTGGCCGCCTGATCGACGTGCTGGTTCGGCACCGAGTGCTGGAGCTCACCTCGCTGCGGACGCTCAGCGCCATCTCCCGATCCGGTGCGCCCGGTCCGGAGAGCTCGACCCTGAAGCTCTCATGGAGCAACGTGGGAAGCAGCTATGCCGAGCTCGCGGTCGACCTGCTCGGCGTCGAGGGAACCCTCACCGGACCGTCGGCGCCGTACGACGGCCTCGTCCCTGCGGCGTGGGCGTTCGCCCCGAGCTTCCACATCGGTGGTGGCACCGACGAGGTGCAGCGTTCCGTCATCGGCGAGCAGGTGCTCGGACTGCCGAAGGAGCCACGACCATGACGGCATCCGCCGGGCGTTAGCATCTGTTAACGCAACGGGCTGCGCCGCGGTGACGTGGCAGCCGGGGAGGTCTCGATGGCGGCGACGACCGCGACGGAGCGCGACCCCGTGCGCCGCCGACCGGGCGGAAGGCGAGCAGCCATCCTCGCGGCCGCCCTCGAGCTGTTCTCCCGGCAGGGCTACCAGGAGACAGGCATCGACGAGATCGGTGCTGCCGCTGGCGTTTCGGGCCCCGCGATCTACCGTCACTTCGGCAGCAAGCAGGAGCTGCTCGCGGCGGCGTTCATGGACTCTTTCGACCGGCGCCGGACGCAGATCCGCGAGCGCCTCGCCGGCGCCACAGTCGCGGCGGAGCGGCTCGAGCTCATCGTTCGTGACACCGTCGAGAACACGCTGGACGAGCGTCAGGTGCTGACGCTGTACACCCGGGAGCTTCGGCACCTTCCCCGGGACATGCGCGCGCCGGTGCAGCGAAAGCAGCAGGAGCTCACGAACGACTGGGTCACGGTGCTCGGCGACGTGCACCCGCACCTGTCCAGCTCCGAAGCGCGCATGGCGGTCGTCTGCGTGCACAGCCTGATCGCCACCCTCGCCACCACCGATGGCGGCATGGATCGAGACGATCTCGAAGGAATGCTCGTTGCGATGTCGCTCGCTGCGCTCGGCGCCGCCGGCGGCACCGCTGCCTAGACCACCTACTGCGAGGAGTGACCGTGAAGCTGGCTCTGACCCTGCCGTACGCCGAGGGCGTGTTGACGCGTGAGCAGGTCAACGACGTCGTACGAGCTGCCGACCGGCTGGGTTACGACTCGCTGTGGGTCGCGGAGGCGTGGTCGTTCGATGCCTTCATGGTCCTGACGTCGCTGATTCCGGAGACCGAGAACATCAAGCTCGCGACCGGCATCGTCAACGTCTACTCGCGCACGCCGAGCCTGATCGCGCAGGCGGCGGCGACGCTCGACGCGTTCTCCGGCGGACGGGCGATCCTCGGCCTCGGTGCCTCTGGCCCGCAGGTAATCCAGGGCTGGCACGGCCTCGACTACGCCCAGCCACTGCAGCGGACCCGCGAGGTCATCGACATCGTCCGGATGATCATGCGGCGGGAGAAGCTGCAGTACGAAGGCGAGATCTTCAACCTGCAAGGCCGGCTGAAGCTCATCAACCATCCGGTGCGGTCGGAGATCCCGATCGCGGTGGCGTCGCTCGGCCCGAAGAACGTCGCGATGACGGCCGAGGTGGCGGACGGCTGGCTGCCCACGCTCTACTCGCCGGCGAAGGCGGCGGAGGTGTTCGGTCCGGCTCTCGACGAGGGCCGCAGCCGCCGCTCTGCGGATCTCGGTCCGCTCGAGGTGATCGCGCCGGCCGCAGTGGCGATCGGCGAGGACACGAGTGCTGCCCGCAACGTGGCTCGCGCCGGCATGGCGCTCTACATCGGCGGCATGGGCTCGCGGAAGCAGAACTTCTACAACCAGCTGTTCCAGCGCTACGGCTACGAGGCGGAAGCCGCCGAGATCCAGGAGCTGTACCTGACCGGCAAGCAGCCCGAGGCGATCGGCCGCGTGACCGACGAGATGATCGATGAGGTCTCGCTCATCGGCCCGGCTGGGCAGGTCAAGGAACGCCTCGCGCAGTTCGCCGAAGCCGGCGTCGACACGCTGCTGGTCCAGATCGCCGATCCCGATCCGGCCAACATGGTCAGCACCCTCGAGCAGCTGGCGGCAATCGCCTAGCCGGCGGCCTGCACCGCTTCGAGGGCAGCGCCGATCGCCGCGGTCAGCTCGTCGATCACCGCCGTGTCGATGACCAGGGACGGGGAGATCTGCAGTCCGCCGGTCGCGAGGGCTCGGGTCAGCACGCCGTGACGTCGTAGCTCGGCCACCGTCCGTGCCGGCAGACCGGGGTTGTCGGCAATCAGGGCGGGGTCGAGCTGTACGGCGGCCAGCAGGCCGAGTCCTGCGCGCACCTCGGACACGAGCGGCGAGGCAGTGAGGGTTCCGAGCGACTCCGCCAGCGTGCTTTCCAGCTGCCGCGCACGAGCGGGGAGATCCTCCGCCTCGATCAGCGCCAGGTTGGCCAGGCCCGCGGCTGCGGCCCCCGCGTGGCCGGAGTACGTGTAGCCGTGGCGCCAGATCCCGGCGCGCCCGTCCCAGAACGGCTCCGCGACACGAGGCGCCACGATGACGGCGCCCATCGGCACGTAGCCCGACGTCAAGCCCTTCGCGCAGAGCACCATGTCGGGGTCGAGGCCGAACCGGCTGCTCGCGAACCAGTCACCGGCTCGCCCGAACCCGGTGATCACCTCGTCCGCGACGAACAGCACGTCGCGTTCGTGGCAGATCTCGCGCACCGCTTTGAGGTAACCGTCCGGCGGGAGCATCACGCCACCCGCACCGATCACCGGCTCGCACAGGAACGCAGCGACGTTCTCCGCCCCGACCTGGTCGATCACCGTCGCGACCGCGTCGGAGTCGTCCCACGGGACGCGCTCGACATCACCGAGGAGGGCCCCGTACCCGACACGGTTCGGCTCGATCCCCGCCACGCTCGTGCCGCCCACGTGCATGCCGTGGTAGGCGTGCTGGCGGGTCAGCACCGTCGTACGGCTTTCGTGCCCGAGCACGTGCCAGTAGCGGCGGGCCAGCTTGATCGCGGTGTCGACCGAGTCCGAGCCGCCGTTGGTGAAGAACACCGGGCTGTCGGCGATGGGCGCGTGCGACGAGACCACCTCGGCGAGCTCGATGGCCGGGCGGTTGGCGAAGTCGCCGAACGTCGAGTACGCCGGCATCTCCCGCAGCTGCGTCTCGACCGCCGCTGCGATCTCCGCGCGCCCGTAGCCGACGTTGCAGAACCACAATCCGGCGGTGGCGTCGAGGTAGCGACGGCCGTCCTCGTCGAAGACGTACGCGCCCTCACCGCGAGTGATGACGAGCTCGCCGTCGCGGGCGATCGCCGCCATGTCGGCGAAGGGATGCCACATCCGGTTTCCGGCGCGGGTCATGTCTGGGGCACCTCATATTCGACGAGGGGATGCTCGGAGGGCGGACCGGCGCTCAAGTGCAGCACCGGTTGGTCGCCGAGCTCCATGATCGCCGAATACAACGTGAAGCCGGGATCGCCGTCCGTGCCTCGGCACAACGGCGCCGCCGCGAGGATCTCGCCGAGTTCCGCGGCGTCGGGTGCGGGGAGCTCGCCGAGTCGCTGCGTGAGGTGGGAGAGACGCGGCACGCTGCGGTCCTGCGAGCCGTTGTCGGTCGGCGTCACGTGGCCGTCGTGGGAGTCGGCAAGTGGATGGTTCGTGTGGGCGATCCACGAGGACGCCGGCCGATAGTCGACGGCACCGGCCGCCGAACACTCGACGTCCGACACACCGGTGGGATCCCCGACCACGAAGTTCTGCCCTGAGGCGTGGGGCAGGGAGTGGAGCAAGGCGACGGCGCGGTCGCGGTCCGGCTGCGTCAGCAGGGTGCGGATGATGAAGGCGACCGGCACGCCCTGTTCGGAGGTCGGAAGCTGCGCGAGGGTGTTGACGCACACGCCGACGCCGTGTCCATTGACGCCGTCGAGCGCCAGCATTCCCGGCCAGGACGGGACGAGAGCCGCAGGGCCGGTTTCGGGGTGGAGCTCGAGCAGGATCTGCAGTCCGTCCATCCAGCTCGGAAGATCCATGTTCTGACCGACGTACGCCGGTTGTCCGTCATGTGGCGGCAGTCCGAAGCCGCTGCAGTGGGTCATCGCGGGCCCCGCGAGGAACCGGCGGCGCAGCCACCACTCCTCGTCGAGGAGGTTCATCGCGAACAGCGTGCGTTCGGCGATGCCGCTTGCGCGGGCCAGCCCGGCCAGCTCGTCGAGCAGATCACTGCAGTGCTCCCCAACGGCCCGGCGGAAGCCGGTTCGGTCGACCAGCTCGCCGATGTAGTCGTCGAGCGGTACGGCGAGGCCCCGACCGATCCGCTCGCTCCACCGCTCGGCGGCCTCGCGCACCAGGTCGCGCACGCTCTCGCCGTACGCCTCGCCGCGTGTCACGGCCGAGCCGGCAAGCGTGACGACGGGGGTGCGCCGTTCCGCCATCATCGGCCTCCTCGGTTACGCCGAATGTGAACGCTAACTCACGTATCTCAGGCGGACTCACGCTGAACGAACCGCAGCGGCGGAACCGGCAGCGCGGCGGCCGGCTCGTGAGCCAGGACTGCCTCCACCGCGTCGGCCACCGCGTCGGCGAAGCCGGTGAAGTCGCCGGCGATCGTCGTCAGCGCGGGTGTCACGGCTCGGCCGAGCGGCTCGTCGTCGAGCCCGATGACCGCCACATCGTCGGGGACCCGCAGCCCTCGGTTCTGGATCGCTGTCATCACCGCGATCGCATGGCTGTCGTTGTGGGTTGCGACGGCGTCCGGGAGGGTCGACCAGGCAGCGACCGCGGCCGCCAGGCCGGCAAGGTCGACCCGCACCACCTCGAGCCGGACGCCGTTCGCGGCCGCGAGGTCGCGGCCCTTCGTCAGGAGCCCGCGTTCCGTGCGGGGATCGACCGGCAACGCGGTCGGTAGCAGCCAGCGGATGCGGCGGTGGCCGCGGGACATCAGGTATCGCAGCTGCTCCAGCCGCTGCTCACGCGCAAAGATGTCACCTGCGCTCTCCCACGGCTGCTGGTGCGGCAATGCTGTCGACAGCACCGGAATGCCTCGTGCTCGCAGCAGGACGAGGGTCTCGTCGTCGTGTTGCAGGTTCAGGTCGAGCACTGCGGCGGGCGCGAGCTCGGCCCACGCCTCCGCTTGGGCTGCCGGTTCGTCGTGACGGCTCACGTCGTGCACCAGCGCGAACCCGCGAGGTGCCAGCGCGGCGGTGCAGGCGTCGATAAGGGAGGTCAGGACGTGGTTCATCTCGATCCGCGGCAACGGGAACAGCAAGGTGTTGCTGCGCCCGCGCTTGAGCGACCTGGCAAGGGCATTGGGCTGGTAGCCGAGCTGGCGGGCAACCCGGCGGACGGTGTCGCGGGTCTGCGCCGACACCGTGCGGCCGGGCGCGTCGTTGAGCACGTAGCTCACGGTCGCGCGGGACACGCCCGCTGCGCGGGCAACGTCGGCGCTGGTGACGGACATGGACCCCCGAGGATGGTTGCCAGAGCGGCGCGGCGGAGCTACGGTCCAAGGTATCCCGTTGGGTTACTCGAGTAAATAAACAGGAGTGTGGGTGTCGCAACTGTTGCCGGAGGTCGTCGAGCTGCTTGCCGCGGCCGCCGCCGACGCACACCCGGGCCTTGACCTGGAGGTCGCAGAGCTACGGGCGCGGAGCGACGCGGGCGTTGTCCGGTTGCACCGCTGGGTCAGAGACGCGGGTCCGCTGTATGACGTCCGCGACATGGTGTCTCCGGCCGGTGTGCCCGTGCGGCTCTACCTGCCGACACCCGAACCCACTGGGCTGCACATCCATCTGCACGGTGGGGGTTGGTGGATGGGCAGCATCGCGACCGCTGACCCGATGGCCCGTGAGCTTGCTCGCGGTCTCGGAATGGCGGTGCTGTCGGTGGACTACCGGCTGGCGCCGGAGCACCCGTGGCCAGCGGCGCCTGAGGACGCCTACGAAGTCCTCAGGTGGATGGCGGACCGGTTCGACCGCATCTCGATCGGCGGTGAGTCCGCCGGAGCCAACCTGGCTGCGGTCGTCGCGCTGATGGCGCGGGACCGCAGCGGACCGCCGCTGGTTGCGCAGTGGCTCGACGTACCTGCGGTTGACCTGGCCAGATGGGACGACCCGAGCATGTCGGCGTTCGGCACTGGTTACGGCCTCGAGGTCGCGCAGCTGCCAGCGATGGTCGGCTGGTACGCCGACGACCTGGCACATCCGTACGTCAGTCCGTTGCGGGCGGATCTCGAGGGTCTTCCACCGGCGATCGTCACGGTTGCGCAGTTCGACCCGTTGCGCGACCAGGGGATCGCCTACGCCGCGGCGCTCGAGGCGGCTGGTGTCCCGACGACGCTGTTCCGCGCGGAGGGGCACATCCACGCCAGCGCATGGCTCACGGCCCTGACCGAGAGCACGGGTGCCTGGCACGACCAGGTCGTCGCTGTGCTCGCCGGCCACCACGTTCTGGAGTCGACATCGTGAAGCGGCTGTGGCTGGTCACCCTGCTGCTGGCGGTGGGCTGCGGCAGCACGTTGAACGAGTCGGCGCAGACCACCACCGCCACCGGCAACGGTCTTGCGCCGGCACCGGTACAGCAAGCCCCTGTCACGAGCGAGCCGACCGCTGCCCGGGGTGGCGCCTCGACGGCGACGACGATCGGGACGCCGACCGGCACGACTACCTCCGTCGCGCCGAGTCGTGCCGCTGCCAGCTCATCGGCCACAGCAAGCCGGCCGACTCTTGCGGCCAACCACGACCCGATCAAGATCGGCTTCGTCACGACCGGGGTCGGCAACGCCCAGTCGCTCGGGGTGAATGCCGGTCAGTCCTACAGCGACAAGGACATGTTCGGCGCCCTTGTCGCGGCGTACAACGCTCACGGTGGCATTGCCGGGCATCGCATCATCCCGGTCTACGGCGCCACTGACACGGCTAGCAGCAACTGGGCGAACCAGTTCGCCGCGGTGTGCGCGCAGTTCACACAGGACAACCACGTCGCGGCGGTCATCGGCTACGTCTTCGTGTTCTTGCCGTCATTCGAACGCTGCTTGGCCAATGCGCACGTCCCGCATCTCTACGGCGGCTACCAGCCCGGCGACGTCATCGACCAGCAGCAGTACCCGACGCTCGTGTCGACCGCCAACCCGACCACCGACGGCGCGATGCTGACCGTGCTGGACGGGGCGCTTCGGACCGGCCTCCTCACCAAGACGACGAAGCTCGGCCTGCTCCTCGACACGTGCGCAGATGGCGACCGGGCATATAGCCGCACCATCGAGCCTTGGCTCAAGGCCCACGGTCTCAACTACCAGACGGTGATCGGAAACTGCGCGCAAGGCGCGACCGACGTCAGTGGCGCGGTGTCCGCCGTCAGCAACGCGGAGCTGCGGTTCGCGACATCCGGCGTGAAGCTCGTCTTCGGCAGCGCCGTCGAGATGTTGCTGTTCATGGAGGACGCCCAGACCCAGGGATATCAACCGAACTACCTGACGGGCGTCGGTGGTGCCGCGCTGGAGGCGAATGCCCCAGCGAGTCAGCTGCAGCACCTGTACGGATTCGGGTGGTTGCCCGCTGTCGACGTCGACCCCGCTCACCAGCCCGCGCCACGCCGGGCCCCGCAGAAGGCGTGTCTCGCGATGTTGGCCAAGCACGGCCTGCAGGCGAAGCAGTACAACGACTTCATGGCGGCGTACGCGGCGTGTGACGGCCTGAGTCTCTACGCGAAAGCGCTCGCTGCGGGGGCGACGACGGCCCAGGAGGTCGTGGCACAGGTCAGCGCCGCACAGGCGAGCCTTGCCGGCGCGCTGACCTACGACGGACAGTTGCGTGCCACTTCGGCCCAGCACGGCGGTCCCGGGGTCTATCGGGAGTACGCGTGGTCGCCTGCCTGCTCCTGTCTCACCTACCGGGGTCCGACGTACCCGGTCCCATCCCCGTAACCGCGTCGGGGATGCGACACGCGACGACGGCCGTGGACCCGGATTGTAAGTTGGCGTTAACATTCGCCGACAAGGCTGCAATGCGCCCGGGAGGTCTGATGCGGCTCGCCGGCCTCCGCGCCGGTCGCATACGTGCCGGCGCGCTGCCGGTCCTCGCCGCGGCCGTCCTGCTGAGCGGGTGCACCGACCTCTCGCAGCTGCAGTTCCGCGTCGACCACGACGTGAAGTTCGTGGCACCACCGTCCCGCGCGAAGCTGCGTCTTCCCGTCACGCTGCGCTGGCAGGTCAGCGGCTTCCGAGTGGCTGCGCCGGGGAGTGAGCCGCCGTCCACCCATGCCGGCTACTTCGCCCTGTTCGTCGACCGCGCGCCGATCAGGCCGGGGCAGACGCTCGCCGCCGTGGCCGGCAACGACCCGTCGTGCGTCGCGAGTGCCGGATGTCCGGACGCGCAGTACCTCCGCGACCGGCAGGTGTATTCGACGACGAAGCTCTCCTTCACGTTGCGCCAGGTGTTTGCGCTGTCCGACAACAATGACAACTGGCAGCTGCACGACGTGACGATCGTCCTGCTGGACACGTCCGGTCACCGCATCGGGGAGCATGCCTACTACCGCGACTTCAAGCTGAAGCGGAGCACGCTCTCATGACGTCTCCGGCTGCCAAGCCGCGCCGGACCAAGTCCCGCGTCGCCGAAACTCGCCGCCAGGCCGATGCCGCAGCGGCGATCGACGACCTGGTTCGGACCCGTGAGGAGCTACGGACAGCGGCGCGCGAGAAGCTCGGCGTCGTCGGCAGCGGCAACACCGAGAAGTTCCGCGTGCTCGTGAAGCGCTACGGGCTGTCCTACTACCCGGTGATCGCGCTCGGCCTGCTCTACGCCTCGGACCAGCTCCAGGGCTACGCGTTCGTCGTGCTCGCACCGGACATCGGCCGCTCGCTGGGAATCGGCATCGGCGCCATCGCCGGGGCGCGGGCGGCGTACAGCCTGGCGTTCTCGGCGGCGCCGTTGCCGATGGCCTGGCTTGCTCAGCATCGGGCGCGTCGCGCGATGCTCTGCATCGTCACCGGCGCGCTGTGGAGCTTGATGACGCTCTACACCGGATTCGTCACATCATTGCTCGGACTCGTGCTGATCCTGATCTTCGACGGGCTCAGCACCGGCAGCGTCACTGCGTTGCATGCGCCGATCATCATGGACTCCTACCACCCTGAGGTTCGCGTCAGGGCGCTGTCGGTGTACTCGGCGTTCTACTCCGTCGGTCAGGTCGTCGCCCCCTTGCTCATCGGGCTGGCTGCCGGGGTGATGGGCCTGACCTGGCGGGGTGTGTTCCTCGTGATGGGCTTCACGTCCCTGCTCATCACGCTGTGCGCCACCGGGCTCCGCGATCCGGGGTACGGCCGCTGGGACACCGAACAGCTTCGGGCCGCCGTCCGCGACAAGCACGGTGATGCCGCGAGCACCATCACGGAAGACGAAGTGCGGCTCGGCTTCTGGGAAGTCTGCCGGCGCATGCTGCTGGTGCCGACCAACCGGCGGCTGTACGCCGGTGCGACGGTCCTCGGCGTGCTCGTCGTTCCCTACTACACGTTCCTTTCCTTCTTCCTCGACCAGCGGTGGGGTCTCGACGCCGCGCACCGTGGGCTCTTCTTCGCGTTCTACTCCGCGATCGGTGTGGTCGGCCTCGTGCTGTACGGGCCGCGAGGAGAGCGTCAGTTCCGCGAGAGCCCGAGCCGGTTCCTGCGAGTCGCCGGCCTGATTCTCGCCGGCGCGGTGGGGTTTGTTGCCATCGGCGGGCTGATGCCGGTGTTTGCCGGCGTCGTGGTGGCCTTCGGTATCGCGGGCGCACTGCTTGGGATCGCGCCGGCGGCGTTCTACATGGCCCTCATGTCGGTTGTCCCGGCGCGAATGCGTCCGCACGCCCAGGGATTGGGCGCGATGTTCATCGCGGCCGGGAGTCTCCTGGGAGTGCTGTTCCTGAACGGGATCGACCGCCGCTACGGCATCGCGGGGTCGATGGTCAGCATCGCGATTCCCGGTCTCATCGGCGGGTGGGTGATCAGCACCGCGGGACGTTTCGTCACGGCCGACATGGACCGGATGATCGACGAGATCCTCGAGCAGGAAGAGGTGCATCAGATCGTCGAGCACGGCGGCCACCTGCCGATGCTGGCGTGCCGGGGCATCGACTTCTCCTACGGCAAGCTGCAGGTCCTGTACGGCGTGGACTTCACCGTCGATGACGGGGAGATGGTGGCGCTGCTCGGCGTCAACGGCGCGGGCAAGTCCACCCTGCTCAAGGTCGTCTCCGGCATCGGCCTGCCGAGTGGCGGCAGCGTGCGGTACCGCGGGCAGGACATCACCTACCTCGATGCGGAGCGACGGCTGCGGCTGGGCATCACCCAGATCCCCGGCGGCCGCGCGGTGTTCGGCCCGATGACGGTGGTCGAGAACATGCGGACGTTCGGCTTCGCCGCGGGCCGTGATGCGAAGCGGATGGACCAAGCCATCGAGCGCAGCTTCGCGGCGTTTCCGCGGCTGTACGAACGGCGCTCGTCGCTCGCGTCCACGCTGTCCGGTGGCGAGCAGCAGATGCTCGGACTGTCGAAGGCGCTGATCCTCCGGCCGCGGCTGCTGCTCATCGACGAGCTCTCACTCGGGCTGGCGCCGGTGATCGTCGGTCAGCTGCTGGACATGGTTCGTGAGATCAACGCGGATGGCACGGCGGTCGTACTCGTCGAGCAGTCGGTGAACATCGCGCTCAACCTCGCCGAGCACGCCTACTTCATGGAGAAGGGCGAGATGCGCTTCGACGGGCGCAGCGCCGACCTGCTGGCCCGTGACGACCTGCTGCGTGCGGTCTTCCTGAGCGGTGCCGCTGCGGGAGCAGGCCGGTGAGCGAGGCGACGATGACAGCCGGACGTCGGCTCCCGAACGGACCGATGGCCCGTGCCGCCGCGCAGGCCGTTGCCGCGGCCGCGATCGTCGCGCTGGCGGCATTCATTGCCGCCCACGCCGGGTACGGAACGCCGCTTCCCTACGTCATCCTCGGTGCGATCCAGGGGATGACCTATGGCCTGCTCGCGGTGGGTCTTGTCCTCATCTACCGGACCAACCGGATCATCAACTTCGCCCATGGCCAGATCGGTGCGTTCGGCTCGGCGCTGTTCGGTTTGGGCACCGTTTCGTGGGGCGTTCCCTACTGGGTGGCATTCCCGCTCGCGCTGATGCTGGCGGCCGGCACCGGCGCGATCGCGGAGGCAGGCGTCGTCCGGCGGTTGCGCAACGCGCCGCGCCTGATGAGCATCGTTGCGACCCTCGGCGTCGGGCAGTTCCTCGTCGTCTTTGCCCTGGTGATCAACTCCCAGGCGACCGCCGGATCGCTGTTCCCCGAGCCGCCGGGGCTTCCGACGTTCACGGTCGGCGCGCTGCGAATCACGCCTGCGTACACCGGCATGCTCGTGCTCTGCCCGCTGGCCGTGGTGCTGGTCGGCTGCTTCCTCAAGTTCAGCCGCTATGGGCTGGCGATGCGCGCTGCTGCCGCGAACCCCGAGGCGGCGCGGATGGCAGGGGTGTTCGCCGGCCGAATGTCGTCGCTGGCCTGGGCCATCGCCGGTGCGCTGTCAGCGCTCACCGCGATTCTCACCGCACCGACGCAGGGCTTTCTCAGCGGTGACAGCTTCGGACCGTCGTTGCTGCTACGGGCGATGACGGGCGCGGTGGTCGCCCGGATGACGAGCCTGCCGCGGGCACTTGTTGCCGGCATTGGCCTCGGCGTCATCGAGCAGGTGCTGCTGTACCACTACCCGCGTTCGCCGGGTGTGATCGAGCTGACGCTGTTCATCGTCATCGTCGGCGGCCTGCTGCTGCAGCGGCAGCGGACCGGTCGCGACGACGAGAAGGGTTCCTGGGCGGCGGTGCAGGCATGGCGTCCGGTGCCCGAGCAGCTCAGGCAGATCTGGCTGGTGCGCAACCTCGGGCTCGTCACGGGCGTCGTCGCACTCGTCGGCGCAGGGATTCTTCCGCTGCTGATCAACAACCAGCACTCCGTGATCGTCACCGAGATCATCGGCTACTCGATCGTCGGGTTGTCCGTGGGAATCCTGACCGGGATGGGCGGCCAGCTCACCCTTGGTCAGTTCGCGGTGGCCGCGGCCGGCGCGATCGTGTCGTTCAAGGTGTCGCGCGCCAGCGGTGACTTCGCCCTCGCGCTGCTCTACGCCGGGCTCGCGGCTGGAGCCGTGTCCGTGCTCATCGGCCTTCCGTCGTTGCGGATCCGAGGCTTGATGCTCACGGTCACGACCCTTGCCTTCGCGCTGGCGATGCCGGCATGGCTGTTGCCGCAGTCGTGGGTGTTCGGCGAGGGCACCGACCCGGGCCGCCCGATCGTGTTCGGGCATGCTCTCTTCACCGGACGGGCCTACTACCCGTTCGCATTCGCGATCCTCCTCGTTGCGATCGTCATCTCCCGCAACGTGCGGCGGAGCGGTTTCGGCCGGCTGCTCGTCGCGATCCGGGACAACGAAGACAATGCGCGGGCGTTCACGGTGCGCGCCAGCCTGGTCAAGGTGCAGGGCTATCTCATTGCCGGCTTTGTCGCGGGGCTCGGCGGCGCGGTCTACGGGCATGCGTTGGCGAGCCTCGGCGCCTCGGATTTCGACCCGCAGTTCAGCATCGACGTCGTGGCGATGACCGTCATCGGCGGTGTGTCCATCCTCGCGGGCCCGATCATCGGGTCGCTGTACGTCATCGGCATTCCGAAGTTCGTGCCGCTGGACTCCGCCGGCCTCGCCGCGACGAAGCTGGGCGCCCTGATCCTCATCCTGTATCTGCCCGGCGGCATCGCCCAGCTGCTGCTGCCGCTGCGTGACCGGGTCGTGAAGTGGATCGGGCGACGTCGAGGGCTCGACGTGGACACGCTGTACGACGCGGACGCGCCCGCCGAGTCCGAGGAGAGCTCGGTGACGGCGGTGCCGCGGGCGCGGCCGTCGGTGCTCGACTCGAACCGGCAGGCGCCGGTTCACGGCAGGAAGCTGCTCGAGGCCCGCGACCTTCGAAAGCGCTTCGGTGGCGTCGTTGCGGTCGACGGCGTCTCGTTCGCGGTCCGCGCCGGCGAGACGGTCGGGCTGATCGGCCCGAACGGCGCGGGGAAGACGACGACTTTCGAGCTGCTGGGCGGCTTCACCCGCCCGGACACCGGACAGGTCTTGTTCGACAAGCGGGATGTCAGCGCGCTCGGTCCGGAGGAGCGCGCCAAGCTCGGAATGATTCGTTCCTTCCAGGACGCCGCGTTGTTCCCGACCATGACCGTGACCGAGTCGGTGATGCTGGCACTCGAGCGGACCCAGCCGACGTCGTTCCTGCGATCAGTCGCCGGCCTGTCGTTCGGCGAGCGGGACAAGGAGCGTCAGGCGCGCGAGATCGTCGGCTTCATGGGGCTGGACCGCTACCGCGACAAGCAGACGCAGGAGCTGTCGACCGGCACCCGGCGGATCACCGAGATCGCCTGCCTCGTCGCGTTGCAGCCGACGCTGCTGCTGCTCGATGAGCCGTCGTCCGGGGTTGCGCAGCGGGAGACGGAGGCCCTCGGGGCGCTGCTCGCCGAGCTCAAGCGCGAGCTTGACCTGACGCTCGTCATCATCGAGCACGACATCCCGTTGATCATGGGGATCTCGGACCGGATCATCGCGATGGCCGATGGCAAGGTGATCTCGCATGGAACGCCCGACGCGGTACGCAACGACCCGGTCGTGGTGGAGGCGTATCTCGGCGGCAGCATCGCGGCGATCGAGCGCTCGGGTCCGGCTGCGCCGGCCCGCAAGAAGGCTGCGGCGGTGACGGCGTGACCGCCCACCGCCGCATCGCGCTGCTTGCCGCGGCTGGGCTCGCCGGCGTCCTGGCCGTCGGGACCGCCGCTGCCGGCACCGGTTCCGGCACCACCCGCACCGCGGTCGTCCATGACGACACCGAGGCGTGGTACCAGGTGCTCCCGGTGTCGATCTGCAGCACGCCGATCGGGTGCCCGCCGCCGTTGCCGCTCCCGGTGCCCGGACCGTCGACGGTGTACCCGGCGGGCACGCTTCACGTCGGCGCAGCGCTCGGGGTCGAGATCTCGCGGACCTACCTGCGTCCCGCGCTCTACTCGCTGCCTCCTGACGCGGTCCTCACCGGCGGGACGGCGACGATCCCCATCGACTCCGACATCAAGGCGGGCACGATCAACGCCGGCAGCGCGAACCTCACCGCCTGTCTCGTGACCGAGCCCGTCACCGATGGCGTCGAGGGCTCGCTCGAGGACCCGCCCACGGTGAACTGCAAGGTGACGAGCAAGGTCGTCCCGACGGCCAAGGGGGACGCCTTCACGATCGACCTGGCGCCGTTCATCACTGCCTGGCGCGGCGGCAAGCCCAACTTCGGCTTCGCGCTGCTGCCCGTGCTCGGCAGCCTCGGATCCGTCGGCGCGTGGCAGGTCGCCCTCGACGGCCAGACGCTCAGTGGCGCGCCGCACATCACGTACCAGCTGACCTACAGCGAGCCCACCCCGGAGACCACCGCACCGCCTGCTGCCCCGCCGGTCGTCTCGGCACCCCCAGCACCGGTCACGGTCGTCCCGCCGGTCATCCCGCCCGCGGTCACGACGACGCAACCCCCGGTTCCGGCGCCGGTTCTGGCAGCGCCGCAGCCGGCCGCCGTCACTTCGGGCTTCAAGTACTCCGCGGTCTTCCTCGTGCCGCTCGCCTTCCTGCTCGGCCTGCTGTTCCTGGGCCGGACCTTCACCCGCGACGCCACCCCGTTGGGTGCCACCAGCGCATCGATGAGGAGACACTGATGACCGTGATCAGTCCCACTTCGGACTCCGCCGAGGGCGGTCCCGTCGACGCGATCGATCGCGGATCTCGGCGCCGTACCGTGAGCTGGTTGTCACCGTCGTCGTACGTGCCGACCTACGCCGGGCTGCTCGTCGCCGCGATCGGCTTCGGGCTGCTCGCGCTGACCTGGGCCAAGGTCGCGGGCAGGGACAACGTCGCGTTCCAGATGCCGTACATCGTCTCGGGCGGCATGACCGGGCTCGGCCTGATCATCGGTGGCTTCGTCCTGGTGAACATCGCGGCGAAGCGGCAGGACGCCGCCGAGCGCTCCCGGCAGATGGAGCAGCTCCGCGAAGCGCTTGACGACCTTCGGACCACCCTCCGCGACCTCGACGAGAAGTGATGCGGCGAACGCCAACCGGCGGCGAGCCGCGATGGCGGCCGATGTGGCCGGCCGCGATGCGTGACCCGGGCATCCGGGCCGCCGTGGGGCTGGTTGCCGTGGTGCTCGCGGGGTTCGCGGTCATCGGCCTCGCGTGGGCGGGAGCCGCCGCGAGGGGGTACGCCGTCTACCAGCTGCCGTGGGTGGTGTCGGGCGGCATGGTGGGGCTCGCGCTCGTCGGGCTCGGCATCGGGCTGCTCGACGTTCATCTCTGGCGACGCCAGGCCGCGGTCCGCCGGGTGGAGCTCGGTGAGGTCGTGCGAGACGCGAGCGAGATCGCTGAGGCGATTGCTGCGCGGGTCCAACAGCGCCAGGCCGCCAAGCGGCCGGCGCCACGTCGCCGGCGACGTTGACCGAACCGCTCGCGGGTGCTGCTGCGACCGAGATCGCGGCACGAGTGCGGAGCGGTGCCCTCAACCCGGTCGAGGTCGTGCAGGCTCATCTCGACCGGATCGCCGCGGTCGACGATCGCATCGGAGCGTTCCAGCTGGTTCGCGGCGAGGCGGCCCTTCGGGAGGCGGCAGACGTGGCGGCCAGGCCCGACCTCGCGGAGCTTCCACTGGCCGGAGTACCGGTCGCGGTCAAGGACGTGTTGAGCCTCACGGGGGCGCCGACCCGGCTCGGCAGCCTCGCGACCTCCGACGCGCCGGCGACCCATGACCACGAGATCGTCCGCCGACTCCGAAACGCGGGTGCGATCGTCGTCGGCAAGACGCGGGTTCCGGAACTCTGCAGCTGGGCGTTCACCGACAGCGCGTTCGGGATCACGCGGAGCCCGTGGGATCCGGCACGGACCGCGGGCGGATCCTCCGGCGGCAGCGCCGCCGCGGTGGCGGCGGGCATGGTGGCGCTTGCACACGGCAGCGACGGCGGCGGGTCGATCCGGATCCCCGCGGCGTGCTGCGGGCTGTTCGGGATCAAGCCCGGCGAGGGCGTCGTACCGGGTTCGGAGACCGGCAGTGACTGGTTCGGGCTGTCCGCCCACGGCCCGCTGGCCACGACGGTCGACGACGCCGCGGTCGCTCTGGCAGTGATGGCCGATCGGCCGGACCTCGTCGCACCGCTCGCGATTGATGCCCCGCTGCGGATCGCGATGTCGGTGCGGCTGCCATTCGGCAACGGTCAGGCGGATGCGGAGTACGTCGAGGCGGTGCGGCGCACCGCCGACGTGCTCACCTCACTCGGCCACGAGGTGCGCGAGCTGGATCCGCCGTACGACCGCAACCTGTCGATGACGGCCGGTGCGCGCGCGATCTCGGGGATCGCGGAGGCCGCCGACGGGCTGCCGCGGCGACGCCTCGAGCGCCGATCCCGGCCGTACCTCGTGATCGGAAACACGATCCGCCGAGGCGGGTGGCTGCGCGACGAGGGCCGGCGACGCTGGCAGCGGGTTGCCGCCGACTTCTTCGCCGATGCGGACGTGGTGTTGACGCCGACGTTGGCTCGGCTGCCGATCGCCGCCGAGGATTGGTGGACGCGGTCGTTCCGTGCGAACGCGCGGGTGGCGACGTTCGCGCCGTACACCCAACCGTGGAACGTCGCGGGCTATCCCGCCGCAGCCGTCCCGGTCGCTCACGATGCTCCGGGAGTGCCGATGTCCGTGCAGCTGGTTGCGCCCACCGGCGGCGAGGCGTTGTTGCTCGCCGTCGCCCGTCAGCTGGAGACCGCCATGCCGTGGCAGCGCCACGCCCCGCTCACTAGTTGACGCGGCGGGTGTGGCCCTGCCAGTAGGGCTCGCGCACCTCACGCTTGAGCACCTTGCCCGAGGCGTTACGGGGCAGGTCGGTGACAACGTCGACGGACGTCGGGCACTTGTAGTGTGCGAGACGATCGCGGGTGTAGCTGATCAGCGCCGCCGGGTCGACCTCTTGCCCGTCGGCGGGGACGACAACCGCCTTGACCGTCTCGCCCCATCGCTCGTCGGGCACTCCGATCACGGCGACGTCTGCCACCGCCGGATGCTCGCGCAGGACGCGCTCAACCTCGGCCGGATAGACGTTCTCCCCACCCGACACGATCATGTCCTTCACCCGGTCGTGCAGGAAGACGTAGCCGTTGTCGTCGAGGTAGCCGGCGTCACCCGTGCGCAGCCAGCCGTCGGCAACGAGCACCTCAGCGGTTGCATCCGGGTTCTGCCAGTAGCCCGACATGATCGACCCTGACCGGAGCCAGATCTCCCCGACGTCGCCGGCTGCGGCGGCCGTCGCGGTCGCCGGATCGACGATCCGCAGCTCGACTCCGGAAGCGGGCTTGCCGACCGAGCGCAACAGGCGCGGCTCGCGCAGGTGGTCCTCGGGCTCCAGCACCGTCCCGAGCCCGGTCGACTCGGTGAGCCCGTAAAGCTGCAGGAAGTCGCAACCGAAGGTGTCGAGGCTGCGCGCCAGCAGTGCCGGCGAGATGGGCGATCCGCCGTAGACCATGCGCCGGAGGCTGCTGAAGTCGGTGCTCCCGACCATCGGGTGCGCGAGCACCATCTGCATGACCGCCGGGACGAGCAAGGCGTGGCTGACGCGCTCGCCGGCCACCGCCTCCAGCACGCGAGCCGGATCGGGGTCGCGGAGCAGCACGACTCGGCCGCCGTGGAACAGGCAGACGAACGCCCAGCTGGTCCCTGACATGTGGAACAGCGGCATGCAGGCGAGAGCGACGGTCTCGGCCGACATGCCCCACGAGGCTCCAAGAGTCGCCGCGCGGCACAGGTTCGCGTGCGACAGCAGGACACCCTTCGGCATCCCGGTCGTTCCCGACGTGTACATCTGCAGCGCGATGTCGGTCGGTGCAGGTTCGAAACCGGGATCAGACGTCGGCTGGCCCGCCTGCCAGTCTTCGTACTCGGCGTCGAGGTCGATCACCGTGGGCCGGGTGGTCGCACCCGCCAGCAGCCCGCGCAGGTCGGTGCCCACGAACACGGCCCTCGCGCCGGAGTTCTCGAGGATGTAGGCGACCTCGTCGGCCGCCAGTCGCCAGTTGACGGGCAGGTACGTCGCGCCGAGCTTGGCGGCGCCGAACATCACCTCGAGGTGCTCGATCCGGTTGCGGTCGAGGACCGCCACCCGGTCGCCGGCTCGGACTCCGGCCGCCGCGAGCCCCTGCGCGACCTGGCTGGTGCGCGCGTCGAGATCGGCGTAGCTGCGGCGGTCGTCGTCGAAGCTGATCGCAACGCGGCCGGGATGCGACTGTGCCCGCCGTCGTACGACGTCGGCAGTCGACGAGAACACGGTCGCGGCGCTCAGATGCCGAGATGAACGCCGACGCGGTCGCGGTGCGTCGCCGGGTCACCGAGCAGCAGCTCCGCGGACTTGGCACGCTTGAGGTAGAGGTGTGCGGGGTGCTCCCAGGTGAAGCCGATGCCGCCGTGGACCTGGATGTTGTCCGCCGCCGCCTTCGCGTAGACCTCGGTGCAGAAGGCCTTGGCGAGACTGGCGCTCACGGGAAGCTCGTCGTTCAGTTCGGCGGCGCACCACGCGGCGTAGTACGCCGCCGACTTGGCACCTTCGATGTCCACCAGCATGTCGGCGCAGCGGTGCTTCACGGCCTGAAAGGACCCGATCGCGCGGCCGAACTGCACGCGGACCTTGGCGTAGTCGACCGCCATCTCGAGGCAGCGTTGGGCGCCACCGACCGATTCGAGTGCGAGCGCAACCGCAGCCAGGTCGAGGACCCGCTCGAGGACCGGCCACGCGGCACCCTCCGTGCCGATCGGGCGAGCCGGCGTGTCCGTGAAGGTGACGCGGGCGAGCTTGCGGGTCTCGTCGAGGGTGTGGAGCAGCTCGCGCTCGACTCCGGCGACCGTCGCGTCGACGGCGAAAAGCGACAGCCCTGCCGGTGTCCTCGCGGCGACGAGAAGCAGGTCGGCTGTGTGGCCGTCGATGACGAAGTCCTTCGTGCCGGACAGCCGCCACGCGCCGTCGTTCGACGTCGCGGTCGTGGCGATGGAGGCTTCGCGCCATGCGCCGTCGTGCTCTGTGACGGCGAGCGTCGCGATCGTCTCGCCTCGCGCGATGGCGGGCAGCAGGTCCTTGCGCGCCTCCTCGTCGTCCGAGTGCAGCAAGGCGTTGGCGGCAAGCGCGACAGTCGCGAAGTACGGCCCGCAGAACAGGGCTCGGCCCATCTCCTCGAAGACCACCGCAAGGTCGACATAGCTGAAGCCGGCGCCGTCGTACTCCTCCGGGATGGCGAGTCCGGGGAGTGACAGCTGGGCGGAGAGCTGAGCCCAGACCTCTCGGTCGAATCCTTCCGTGGACTCCATGAGGCGACGCACCTCGGACTCCGGGGAGCGTTCTTCGAGGAAGCGGCGGACGGTGCGGCGGAGCTCCTCCTGCTCATCGCTGAAGGCGAAGTTCACGCACCACTCCTCACGCCCAGCGGACGACCGCTGCGGGCGCTATATTAACGCAGGTTCACATAGCGCTCCAGGAGGCGGTCGTGGACGTCGCCATCGCGGGAATCGGCATCCACCCCTTCGGTCGATTCGACGGCGTCTCCGGCCAGGACATGGGCCTGTTCGCGACTCGCCAGGCGTTGAAGGACGCGGGTGTCGAGTGGCAGGACGTCCAGTTCGCCTTCGGCGGCAGCCAGGACGGTGGCCCGCCTGACACCCTCGTGTCGCGCCTCGGTCTGACCGGGATCCCGTTCGTCAACGTCGCCAACGGCTGCGCGACGGCCGGAAGTGCGCTCGCCCTCGCCGCCCAGGCGATCGACACCGGGCAGTACGACCTCGGGCTGGTCGTCGGCTTCGACAAGCACCCGCGGGGTGCATTCGCGCCGGACCCCTCGGAGCTCGGTCTCGGGCAGTGGTACGGCGACATCGGCCTCATGCTGACGACGCAGTTCTTCGCGATGAAGATCAACCGCTACATGCACGACCACGGCATCTCGCGGTCGTCCCTGGCGAAGGTGGCGGTCAAGGCGTTCGCGAACGGCGCGCTGAACCCCAACGCGTGGCGACGCACGCCGCGAACCGAGGAAGAGGTTCTCGGCGCGCGGATGCTCAACCATCCGCTCACGCAGTACATGCTGTGCTCGCCGAACGAAGGTGCGGCTGCTGTGGTCGTGTGTCGCGGTGACCAGGCGCGCCGCTACACCGACCATCCGGTCTACCTCCGCGGGGTCGGGCTGCGGACCCGCCGATTCGGGTCGTTCGAGGTGATGGCGCCGTGGCTGCCGGTCGAGCAGGCGGACGCGCCGACCGTCGATGCGGCCAGGGCCTGCTTCGAGACCGCCGGCATCGGGCCGGAGGACGTCGACCTCGCGCAGCTGCAGGACGGTGAGGTCGGCGCCGAGATCATGCACATGGCGGAGAACGGGTTGTGCAAGGACGGTGAGCAGGAGGCACTGATCCAGGCCGGCGAGACCCAGATCGGCGGCCGGATGCCGATCAACACCGACGGCGGGTTGCTCGCCAATGGCGAGCCGATCGGGGCGTCCGGGCTGCGGCAGGTCTACGAGACGGTCCTGCAGCTGCGCGGGCACGCGGGGGAGCGGCAAGTGCCGGGCAACCCCACGGTCGGATACACGCAGGTCTACGGCGCGCCCGGTACGGGCGCAACGACGCTGCTCACCACATGAGACGAGAGGCCGCATGACGCTCGCCGAGGAAGAGGCCACCGGGACCGGCGGCGAGCCCGCAGCAACGGCGAATCCGGATCCTGCCCGGGAGCGCACCGCCGCCCGGATCGTGGGCGGACTGCTGCTGGCGGCACTGAGTGGCACGCTCGCTGGGATCTCCTTCGAGGGCCTGCACATCTGGCCATTGATCTGGGTCGCGTTCGTGCCTGCGCTGGTCGCGCAGTACCACGTCCTCCCTCGCCGCTGGTCCGGCCTGGGGCTCGGCGTCGCCATCGGGCTGATGTTCCAGATCTATCTGGGTCCGGGTCTCGCCGACGGCGATGTCGGCTGGTACCTCAAGATCTACGGCTTCTGGATCGCGATCATCGTGGCGCTGCTCGTCGGGCGCAGCCGAAGCTTTCACGAGCGCACCGGATACCGGTGGTGGCTCGTGTCGGCACCACTTGCCTGGGTCGCCATCGACTTCCTGCGCACAACGGCGACCGAGGTTGCCGCGGGCACCTGGGGAATGGTCGCGTACGCGATGTACGACCGGCCGGCGTTCCTGCAGCCGGTGAGCGTCTTCGGCATTCACGGCCTGAACCTGCTGATCCTGTTGGTCAACTGGGGTCTCGCCGGCTTGGTGCTGGCGCGGCTGCAGCATCGGCGGCCTGCCTGGTCGCCGATCGCGATCCCGTGGCGGCGAGCCGTTGCGTGGGCCGGGGTGGTGGCGATGCTCGTCGTCGCGTGGGGCGTCGCGAGCGTGGCGATGCTGCGGCACCCGGCGGCGACCGTGCGGGTCGCCGCGATCCAGCCCGGCTCATGGACTCAGAGCGGCGGCGACATCACCCCGGCAGTTGAGCTGCAGCACGACATCGCGCAGACCCGCGTCGCCGCCGCGCAGGGTGCCAAGCTGGTCGTATGGCGCGAGGGCGGGCTCGACTTCGATCCCACGACGAGCCCGCGTGGCGCCGTGGTCGCCGATCTCGCGCGCAGCACGCACACCTACATCGCCGCTGGCTGGCACACCACTGAGAACGGCAAGCGGCTCAACGAGGTCGCCACTTTTGCTCCCAACGGCAAGCTGCTCGGAACGTACGGGAAGACCCATCCCGGCACCTTCGCGAAGGACTACAGCGACTGGCGCGGCCACTACCTCGTCTACACCGCACCGTTCGGGCGGTTCGGGTCGATCATCTGCTTCGACCTCGACTTCCTCGACTCTGCCCGCAGTGTCGCGAAGCTCGGCGCCCAGATCCTCGCGGTGTCGTCGAGCGACGTGCAGGGAATCGCCGACAAGCACTACACCCACCTGGTGTTCCGCGCGATCGAGACGAGACTGTCGGCCGTCAAAGCCGACTCGACGTACGACTCGGCCGCGATCGACCCCTATGGGCGCATCCTTGCCCGGCACATCACGCCCGACGGCTCGGCGTACACCCTCGTCGCCGACGTGCCGCTGGGGTCCGGCAAGTCACCCTACGTGTCGTTGGGTGACTGGCTCGGCTGGCTCGCAGTAGCCGCGACGGCGGCGTTCGGAGTGCTGTCGGTCGTGACGCGGTTGCGACGCCGCCGGGAACGGCCCGCCTAGTCTTTCGGCAGCACGATCCCCGCGGCGTCCCGGTCCCAGGTCGACGCCGTGACGCCTCGCTCGCGGAGCTGGTACTTCTGCACCCGGAAGGTGCCGTCGGTCTTCGGCAGCTCCGCGACGAACTCGATGTAGCGCGGGATGTGGAACCGCGGCATCCGGGGGATCAGCCACTCGACCAGCAGCTCCGGCGTGAGCTCTGAGCCCGGGGTCCGGACGATGACTGCCATGACGTCGTCCTCGGTCAGGTTCGACGGCACGCCCAGCACGGCGGTCTCGGCAACCTCAGGGTGGGCGTTGATGCCGGCTTCCACCTCGAACGAGGAGATGTTCTCGCCGCGGCGCCGCAGCGCATCCTTGCGGCGGTCGACGAAGTACAGCCAGCCGTCTTCGTCCTCGACGAAGGCGTCGCCGGTGTGAAACCAGCCATTGCGCCAGGCTTTCGCGGTGGCCTCCGGCATGTCCCAGTAGCCGGCGTTCATCACCCACGGGTCACCCGAGCGCACGATCAGCTCACCGACCGTGCCCGGCTCGACCGTCTCGTCGTGCTCGTTGACCACACGCACCTCGTAGTACGGAGGGCCCTCCCGGCGCTTGCCGCAGGTGCGCGGGTTCGGCGGGTCCCAGCCGGTCGTCAGCGGGAAGCCGATCTCGGTCATGCCGTATCCGCTGCACACCCGCTTGATGCCGAACCGCTCCTTGAACTCCTCGATGTTCGGCAGCATCGGGCCCATCATCAGCTGCTCGAGCGGGTTGTCGGCGTCGTCCGGCTGCGGCGGCATCATCAGCAGGATTGCCGCCATCGGGCCGAGCAGGCCGGCGCCGCGGACGCCGTGCTGGCGGATGTCGTTCCAGAACTCGGTCGGGCTGAAGGTCTCACGGATGACGAGATAGCCGCCGGGGATCGCCGCGTTGTAGAGGTTGATCTTGCCGGAAAGATGGAAGGCGGGCGAGACGGCGTAGTAGGGCTCACGGTCGCCGATCAGGTCGGCCGGGAGGATCAGCGGCGACTGGTACAGCTCGCCCCACGGGACGAGGACGCCCTTGGAGGGTCCCGTCGTTCCTGACGTGTAGATCATCGCCGCGATGTCGTAGTAGTCCGGCCCCGCAAGATCCGTCGCCGGTTCAGGGCGAAGGAAGTCCTCGCCGCGCACCACGTGGAACGGGAGGTTGGGCAGGTCGCCTTCGGCATCGGGTACGACGACTGTCTCCAGCCGCTCGAGCTGGTCGGCAACGATGGTCAGCCGGTCGACGTAGCGCTGGGCGATGACGAGGGTGCGCGCCTTTGAGTTGTCGATCAGGTAGCGGAGCGTCTCGCCGCGATACATGTTGTTGGCCGGGACCTCGACGGCGCGAAGCCACGATGTCCCGAGCCAGGCGAGGTAGGCCTCGAAGGAGTTCGGCAGCATCGTCACGACGTGATCGCCGGCGAGCACATCCAGTGCGCGCAGCGCGCCGGCCCATCGAAGGAGCTCGGTCTGCAGCTGCGACCAGGTCAGGCTGCGGCCGGCGACATCGAGCATCGCCGTCTCATCCGGGCGCTCCGCCGCGAGTGCCGCGATGCGATGGGGGAGAACCTTGTCGCGGTCGATCACCGACCGGCTCCTCTCAGTCTTGCGCCCACACCTGCTCCGGGAACGCCGCGTGCTTCGAGCCCTTCCATGCCGGCTCGCGCTTCTCCATGAACGACATCACACCCTCGATGGCGTCAGGCTGCGCCCCCGACCACCACACCAGCTTCGTCTCGAGGGCCATCGCCGCGCTGCGGTCGTCGTACTCGATGAAGCGGTTGACCAGCGCCTTGGTGGCGGCAACGGCGCCGGGCGCTGTGTTGGCGGCCAGGTCACGGGCGTAAGCCTGAGCGGCGGCGAGGACCTGGTCGGCCGGATATGCCGCAAGCGCGAGGCCGTAGTCCACCGCGTCGCGACCGCTGAACATGCGGCCCGACATGAGCAGGTCGAGGGCGCGTACGGGTCCGACGATCCGCGGCAGCATCCACGTCACGCTCGCGTCCGGCACCACGCCGCGACGGGTGAACACGAAGCCCAGCTTCGCGTCTTCGGCGACGAAGCACAGATCGAACATCGTGGTGATCGTCAGGCCCGCGCCGACCGCTGCGCCGTTGATCGCGGCGATCACCGGCGTGCGCATGCGCCAGAACGCGGACCGCTCCGCGATGTGATCGGAGTCGGTCTTGAAGGTGGAGTCGTGAGTTTCGTGAGCTGCTTCGCCGAAGACCTCCTCCGGGCCGTCCGACAGGTCCATGCCGCCGCAGAAGGCGCGACCGGCGCCGGTCACCACGATGACGCGGACGTCCTCGTCGGCCTCGCACTTCCACATCGCCTCGTGGAACTCGCCATCCATCTTCCAGTTGAACGAGTTGAACTTGTCCGGCCGGTTGAGGGTGACTGTGGCGACACCGTCGACGACGTCGACGAGCACGGTCTCGTAGGAGTGGTCGGTCATGAATGAGGCTCCTGAATGGTCCGGGTCAGATCAGGACACTGGGCGGAAGGCGTAGGTAAGGACCTCGTCGCCGGCTTCGTTGGTCCGGTACGGCGCGACGACGAGCTCCATCTCCATGCCGATCTGCAGCTCGTCGGCGTCGGCGGTGGTGAGCCGTGTCTCGACCTTGACCTCGCCGTGGAGCTCCACGTAGCCAACGCCGTACGGCGTGAACTCCGCCGCGGTCTCAGTGCCGGCGTAGGGCGGGTTCTTGGGAAGGAACTCCTGGGTGGTGAAGGTCCAGAGCGTGCCGCGCCGCGGCAGCAGCACCTCGTCCATTCGCTCGGACGGGCAGCGGGGGCAGGACGGCTGGCTGGGGAAGGTGGTGACGCCGCACTCGGTGCACTTGGCGCCGATGAGCTGTGGCTCGTCGGACGGCCAGGTGAACAGCCCGTCAGCGACGGGAACCTGTGCGGTCATCGCTGTCCTTTCGCGTCGCGGGGAGCATAGCGCGAAAGTAAGCCTCTGTTAACATACGTCGCCCGCCCTGGAGGACAGCGATGGACGAGATCGTCTCGGACTTTGTCGCCGAGAGCAACGCGCTAGACGCGATGCTCGCGACGCTTGCCGAGGATCAGTGGCTCGTTGCCACCCCGGCCGCGGGGTGGGATGTCCGGGACTCCGTGACGCACATCGCGTTTGCCAATGAGCTCGCCGAGGAGATTGCGCGGGTGGGCAGAAGCGAGTTCATGGAGACCGCGCTCGCGGGCGGGGATCTCGATGCCCTTGAGCGCGAACACCTCGCGCGCGGGCGCGGCATGGCCCCGGCTGCGGTGCTGGAGTGGTGGCGGGGAACTGTCCGCGGCCTCGCCGCGGCGGTCGCCGGTCTTCCGCACGACTCCAGGCTGCCATGGGGGCCCATGAAGATGAGCGTGACGTCGTTCATCACCGGCCGCCTGATGGAGACGTGGGCACACGGACTCGACTGCTTCGACGCGGTCGACCGCGAGCCCATCGACACCGCTCGGCTGCGCCACGTCGCGCATCTGGGCCTCGGCACGTTGCCCTACGCCTTCATGCTTCGCGGCCTCCCCGCGCCGGGGCCGGTTCGGCTCGAGCTGGTGGCACCGGACGGCTCGACCTGGCGGCTCGGCGACGACACCGCGCCGACAGTGATCAAAGGCAGCGCGGGCGACTGGTGCCGCGCCGCGGTGCGGCGTGACCGTCGCGGCGAGCGCGCCCGGTTGCGCGGCAGCGGCCCCGACGCGGAGGCCGTCATCGCCAACGCGCAGGCGTACCTGTCAGCCCCGAGCTAGACCGTCGTCGCCCCAGCAGTGGTGAGGGCGGTCCGAACGCTTTCCCGGGGCATCACCGAGCGACGGTTCAGTCGCGGTTTCGCAACCTGTGGTCGCCGATGACAATGCTGAGGACGAGGTAAGCCCCGCCGATCGCCGCGATGACGAAGCACACGAAGGCCACGGCCGGGTAGCCCGCGATCCGGGCATGCGTACGAACGTTCGAGAGCAGGGCGGCGCCGATAATAAGAGCGGCGAGCACCACTCCCGTGGCGACCCGGTTGGCCATGCGATGCAACCCGCGAAGGAACTCAGTCTCGTCGAAGGCGCGGACGCGCAGTTCGAAGCGTCCGGTTGCGAGCGCATCCATGGCCCGGTTGACGCGTCCGGGGAGCTGCTCGGCGAACTCCCTGGCCTCGAGGACCGCGTTCAGCACGCCGGACAGGGACGGCCGAACGCCGTCCCCGGCAAGACCGACCGCTCGCTCCCGAATGATCTGGACCGGCTCGACGTCGGGATCGAGCGAGCGGGCGACGTGGTCGACGTTGAGCAACGCCTTCCCGACCATCGAAAGCTCGGGCGGAGGTCGCAGGCCTGCGGCGGCGGAGGCCCTGGTGAGGTCGAGAACCAAGCGGCCCGCCTCGATCTGCCCGACGGCCAAGGTGGCGGTGCGTTCGACCATCTCCGCCACATCCGTGGTGAATCGACGCGGATCGGCGCTCGACGTCGACTCGCACATGTCGATTGCCACCCGCGCGACCTCCTCGCCTCGCCGTTCGCCGAAGGCGATCAGCAGGCGCAACAGCCGGTCGCGCATCTCGGGTGTGATCCGCGCGACCATCCCGAGGTCGATCAGGCCGAGCCGGTGATCCGGGGTCAACAGCACATTTCCCGGATGCGGGTCGGCATGAAAGAAGCCTTCGACGAGGATCTGGTCGAGATAGGCGTCGAACAGCTCGTGAGCGAGGGCGTGCCCGTCGAAGTCCAGCCGGGCCAGCGGCGAGACGTCGGTGACCTTGCGGCCTTCGATGCGCTCCATGGTCAGGACCCGGGCCGTCGTGAAGTCGTCGTACGGCTTCGGCACGAGCAGCAGCGGACGGTCACTGACGATTGCCCGCAGTCGCAGCAGGTTGGCCGCCTCTTTGCGGTAGTCGAGCTCGTCGAGCAGCGACTTCCGGAACTGCGCGATCAGTCCGGTGACCCCGATGAGTCGACCTCGCTGGGAGTGCGCCTCAACGCGCTCCGCGAGGTCCTCCAGGACCTCGAGGTCGTCGAATACCTGGCGGCGGATCCCAGGTCGCTGCACCTTGACGACCACGGCTCGTCCGCCGCGCAGCACCGCGGAGTGAACCTGGCCGATCGACGCCGCCGCGAGCGGCGTTTCGTCGAAGTCGTCGAACGCGCGAGACAGGCGCACGCACAACTCGTCCTCGACCGTGGCTCGCACGGCTTCGAAACCGAACGGTTCGAGCCGGTCCTGCAACCGCGCGAGCGCATCGATGTACGGCGCGGGCAGCAGATCGGCCCGAGTGGACAGAAGCTGGCCGAGCTTGATGAATGTCGGTCCGAGTCGCTCGAGGTCGGCCGCGAGCTCGATGCCCTCGGCATGCGCGCCCTCGGGCTCGACGTCGTCGAGCAGCGTCGTGTCGATGCCCGCCTGCTCGATCAGGTCGGAACGGCCGTACTTCATCAGCAGCCTGCCGATGTCGAGGTAGCGGCCAAGGTGCCGGGTTGCCGTAGCGACCTTCATGCCCACGGCCTTCCCCGATCGCGGCAGACTTAGCCGCAGGTCGAGGTCAGCGACCGTTGAACGTCGGGGGCCGCTTCTCGAGGAACGCGGCGATGCCCTCACGCCCGTCGGGTGAGCCGGCAGCCGTGGACAGCTCTGCCGACTCGACGGCGAGCCGCTGTTCGAACGCCTCGCCGTACGACGTCCGCAGCAGCCGCTTGGTGACACCGAGGGCGCGAGTCGGTGCGGCCGCGAGCTTGCCGACCAGGTCTTCGACCGCAGCATCGAGCTCGTCGTCGGGGGCAACGGTGGTCACGATCCCGAGCTGCATGGCCTCGGCTGCGCCGATGACCTTGTTCGTCAGTGCGAGCTCCTGGGCTTTGCGAAGCCCGACGAGGCGAGGCAGGGTCCAGCTCGTCCCGCCGTCGGGCGTCAGGCCGATCGCGTTGTAGGCGAACGCGAAGCGTGTCGACTCTGCGGCGACGGCGAGGTCCGCGGCGCACACCAGTCCCAATCCGGCGCCCGCAGCGGATCCACGAACGGCCGCGACGACGGGTGGATCGGAGCGGGTGAGAACCGTGAGCGCGGCGTGCAGGTGAGTGGTGACCTCGCGCAAGTGACCGGGCAGGTCGTCGCCGGTCGCCGCAAACGACTTAAGGTCACCGCCACCGCAGAACGTCGGGCCGGCTCCGCTGAGCAGCACCACCCGCACGGCCGGATCGCCACTCAACGTCAGGGCGGCCGCCGCGAGCTCGCGGGCGACAGCGAGGTCGATCGTGTTCAACCGCTCGGGACGGTTGAGGGTGAGGCGTGCGATCCCCGCCGCGATGTCCAGCGTGACCGGTGACTCGCTCATCGGGGCTGGACCTTCCAGGGCTGGTCCTTGTCGGCTCTCGGCTCACTCGGCAGCCGCAGCACCCGCTCGCCGAGAATGTTCCGCATGATGTCCGTCGTCCCGCCGCCGATCGACGTGCCTCGGGTGACCAGGTAACAGCGCGCGACGTCGACGTCGTCGCGCTCGCCCATCGCCCCGGCGTCGCCCCCCATGGCGGTGGGTTGCACCATCTCGTAGCTGCCGGTGACCAGCACAGCGGGACCGGCGAGCCGCAGGCACAGCTCCCAGATGTGCTGCTGGTTCAGCGCCATCGACAGCTTGGTCGTCGAGTTCTCGGGCCCGGGGATGCCGCGTTCGAGGTTCTCGCGGGCCCGCATCGCGGTGAGCCGGACGACTTCGGTCTCCGTCCAGACCTTCAGCAGCTCGTCCCGCAGGACGGGGTCGCGGTCGATCTCCGGTCGCTCGTTCCACAGCCGGACCGCCTGGCGGATCGGGCCCGCGCCGCGCTCTGTCACCGACAGTCCGGAAAGCGCCAGGCGTTCGTTCATCAGCGTCGTGACGGCAACCGTCCAGCCGTTGCCGACCGGACCGACCCGCTGGCTGTCCGGGATCCGGACGTCGGTGAAGTAGACCTCGTTGAACTCCGCTTCACCGGTGATCTGGCGCAGCGGACGGACCTCGACGCCCGGTGCCGTCATGTCGATGACGAAGTACGTGAGCCCTTCGTGCTTGGGCGCATTCGGGTCGGTGCGCGCCAGGAGCAGGCCCCACCGCGCGATGTGCGCCAGGGTGGTCCACACCTTCTGCCCATTGACGACCCACTCGTCGCCATCGCGTACGGCCGTCGTCGACAGTGAAGCGACGTCGCTGCCCGCGCCGGGCTCGCTGAACAGCTGGCACCAGATCTCGTCGCAGCGGAACAGCGGGCGCAGCAGGCGGTGCTGCAGCTCCTCGCTCGCCCAGGTGACCAAGGTGGGGCCGGCCATGCCGACGCCCATGAAGTTGCGGTAGATGTTCGTTGGCGCCGCCGCGGCGCGCAGCTCGTCGTCGACCAGCCCCTGCAGCCGGGGGTCGACACCCAGGCCACCACGCCCCTCCGGGAACTGCACCCAGGCCAGCCCCGCGTCGTACTGCGCACCCCAGAAGTCTTCCGCCGTCAGCGATGCGGGAGGCGAGTCTCGGAGCAGCTTCCGAACCGTCTCGGTGACCCGCGTCCGCTCGCCCTCATCCATGCGATTTCCACTTGCAGGAGCGCCCATCTCGCTCCCTTCAAAGCGATAGCATGGCGACGGCTGATGTTAACGGCGGTTCGCACTCTCCGCCAAGGTGGATCTGAAGCGAGAGGACCGGGGTGTCGGTGCGTGGGTCTCGGGGTCGTCGAGGAATGGCCCTGTTCGCCGTCGGGTCGGTTCTCGTTGTCGGGTGTGGCTCGACGATTCAGGAAGGCCGGCAGACCGCAAGCTCCGGCGGCAACGGGCTGGCGCCGGTCGTCAACCCGCCCGCCCCAACGACAGCGGCGACCGTCGGTGGGCCAGGCCCGACGCAGGCACCTCCACTCGAGACGTCGGGGCCCGGCACTGTGGTCGCGCCTCCGACGACAGGTACGACGACGGGCACCGCGGGCAGCACGCCGAGCAGTACCAGCGTGGGCGGCAAGACCGCCCCAGGGGTGACGTCGACGACGATCAGCCTCGGCATCGAGACCTTCGAAGGCTTCAACAAGGCGGGCAAGGCGCTCGGCATCTCCGCTGGACTGCCGACCGACGAGACGCAGGACAACGCGCAGCTGGTCGTCAACTGGCTCAACAAGCATGGCGGAATCGCGGGCCGCAAGATCGTTCCCGTGTATCACGACACGAACATCGACTCCGCGGACAGCTTCGACGCCGATGCCCAGGCCGCGTGCTCCGGATTCACCGAGGATCACCACGTGTTCGCGGTGCTGACGCCCGAGCTCTTCGACCACGACACGTTGATGTCGTGCCTCTCCCAGCACGCGACGCCACTGCTTGCGAACAGCGTCAACATCTACGACCAGGCCTACGCGAACCGGTACCCGGGCCTGTTCTACGAGCCTGCGGCGGTCTTCGGAGACCGGTGGGGTCCCTTCATCGACGCGCTCGTCGCGAAAGGCTTCTTCCCGAAGACGGCAAAGATCGGCATCATTCGCGGCACCTGGCCGGAGGACGCGGCCGCTTCGCAGGCGATGAAGTCCGCGCTGAGCGCCCACGGGTTGTCGGTGCGCGATGAGGTGGCCATCGACGACGAAGCAAGCACGCCCGACGTGGCGCACGTCCTGTCGACGATGGTGAGCATCCAGCTTCGCTTTCACACCGAGGGCATCACTCACGTCATTTTCGAGAAGGGTCCGGTCTTCCCGTACGGCTTCATGATCGCGGCGCAGAACCAGGGCTATCACCCGAAGTACGCGCTCACGAGCCAGGCCAACCTCGACTTCCTGCAGGCGAACGCCTCGAGCGAGCAGACCAGAAATGCCGCTGGCGTCACCTTCCTCGGCCTGCCGAGCCACCCGATGGTCAACTCGGCGACCAAGGTCTGCCACTCGATCGGCCCCCACGTCGAGAGCTACTGCGGACCGCTGCTGCTCCTCGCGGCTGCTGCCAAGAAGGCGCCGATTCTCAACGTCGCCGGGCTCGCGGCGGGGTTCAAGGCGCTCGGAACCGGTTTTGTCTCCCCGCAGGCGCTGACCACCGACTTCGCGGCGCACTACCAGGACGGCGGAGCCGGCATGCGTACCTTCGCCTGGGACGGTGCCGCGCACAGCTTCAACTACACAGGCGGCGTACAGCGGGTCCCGTAGCGGGTGCCGGCTGGTCGGTCAGCGGCGGCGCGCTCGCGTCGTCGTCGGCAGCCCGAGCGCCCCGATGACCATCTCCTCGACGAGCCGGGCGACGTCGGGCCGATCCAGTGGCGTCTTGCCGCTGACCGCGCCGATGCACAGGGACGCCGCTCCGCGGACCATGACGTGGGCCTGCTCCGGCGTGAGCTCGGTGCGGGTCTGCAGCAGCGCGTCCTCCCACAGCTCGCGGTGGCGCCGGTCGTAGCGGTCCACCCAGCGGCGGGTGGCCTGCGTGAGGTGGCGGCGCTCCCGCACTCCCATGACGGTCAGGTCCGGGTTGTCGATCGCGAGGGCGACGAAGCTGCGTACGAGCTGCTGGAGTCGGGTCTGCGGATCGGGGTTCTGGTCGACGACGCGGTTGATCTGCTCGACTGCCCGGGCGCCTGCCTCCAGGACGGCGACTTCGAGGATCTCCTGCTTGTTGGCGAAGTGGCGGTAGATGCCTGGCCCGGTGATCCCGGTCGCCGCGCCGATGTCGTTCATGCTCGTCGCGTCGTAGCCGCGCTCGTGGAACAGCTTCAGCGCGGCCCGGAGGATCTGGTCTCTTCGCTGCGGCCGCCGTTTCGGCGACGCCGACGGCGGCGGCAGATCCGGGGTGTCCAGGCCGGGCCGCGCCGCTACCACTCGCGCAGTCCCGCGCTGCGTTCCGGTTCCCGCCACGCGATCAGCCTAGGAAATCGCGACCCTTTGCAGGTCCTAAAACGGGGCCGAGTTTTGGGGCCGGCAGCTCGATCGGCTGGAGGTGGCGCGGTTATCGAAGCCCGAGCGAGCGGCCGATGATCTCCTTCATGATCTCGGTCGTGCCGCCGTAGATCGTCTGCGCGCGGGTGTCCAGGAAGTCCTTCGCGATCGGGAACTCGCGCATGTAGCCGTAGCCACCGTGCAGCTGAAGGCAACGGTCGATCACCCGCAGCTGGGTCTCGGTCGTCCACCATTTCGCCATCGCGGCCGTCTCGGGATCGAGGCCACCGCCGACGTGCTCCTCGAGGCAGCGGTCGAGGAAGACCCGGGCGATCGTGGTCTCGGTGTGCAGCTCGGCGAGTAGGAAGCGGCTGTGCTGGAAGGCACCGATGGACTGGCCGAAGGCCTGGCGCTCCTTCACATAGGTGAGGGTGCGGGCGAGCGCGGTCTCGGCGGACATCACCGCGCTCACCGCGATCGACAGCCGCTCCTGGGCCAGATTGCGCATCAGGTAGCCGAACCCGGCGTTCTCCTCCCCGAGCCGGTTGGCTGCCGGGACGCGGACGTCGGTGAAGAACAGCTCGCTGGTGTCCTGCGCGCTCATCCCGATCTTGTCGAGGTTGCGGCCCCGGGCGAAGCCGGGCATTCCCGCCTCGACCACCAGCAGGCTCACGCCACGGGCGCCTGCGTCGGGGTCTGTCTTCGCCGCGACGATGATCAGGTCGGCGAGCTGGCCGTTGGTGATGAAGGTCTTGGCGCCGTTGAGCAGGTAGTCGTTCCCGTCGCGGCGGGCGGTGGTCCGGATACCGGCGACGTCGCTGCCCGCGCCGGGCTCGGTCATCGCGATTGCGGTGACGAGCTCGCCCGACACGAGCCGCGGCAGCCATCTTGCGCGCTGCTCGTCGTTCGCCAACCCTAGGTAGTACGGAAGCGCCACGTCGTTGTGCAGCGTGAAGCCGACCCCACTCGCCCCGGCCCGGACCAGCTCCTCGCCGATCACCGCATTGAGCCGGAAGTCGTCGGTCCCGGCGCCGCCGAACTCCTCGGGGACCGCCATGCCGAGGAAGCCATGCTTGCCGGCTGCCGCCCACAGGTCGCGGGAGACGACCCCGTCCTTCTCCCACTGCTCGTGAAACGGCGTGATCTCCCGCTCGACGAACGAGCGGAACGACTCGCGGAAGGCGACCTGCTCCTCGGTGAACACCGTGCGTCGCATCGGCCGATGGTAAGCGCCCGTTCACATACCTGTCTCGGCCGGAGACCTCGCTGGTTCGGGTATCTGACGCCCTTTCAGATCTGTCCGATAGCCTCTGCGGCGTGGCAGATGAGCGTCCGTACCGCCTCTACATCGGCGGCGAGTGGGTCGAGCCGGACAACGGCTACTACGACGTGGTCAACCCCGCGAACGAGCAGGTCGTCGGGCGCGCGCCGGAGGCGAGCAAGCAGCAGGTGTACGACGCTGCCGCTGCCGCGAAGGCCGCGCTGCCCGTTTGGTCCTCGACCAAGCCTGAGGAGCGCGCGGAGATCCTGAACCGGGTCGTCGATGTGATCGGCAAGCATGCCGACGAGTACGCCGAGATCGCCCAGGCCGAGACCGGGGCCACCTCGGCGACGGTCAAGTCGCTGCAGGTCAACGTGGCGATGCAGCGGTTCCGCCGCTACGCCCAGGGTGCGCTTGAGTCCAACCAGATCCCGCTCCCCCCGACGGTGAGCGAGAGCACGCCGCTGTCGAAGGGCGGGCTGACCGGCGCGCTGGTGATTCGCCAGCCGGTCGGCGTCGTCACGTGCATCACGTCGTACAACAACCCCTGGGCCAACCCGTCCGGCAAGATCGCGCCGGCCCTCGCGATGGGCAACACGCTGGTCGTGAAGCCCGCGCCGCAGGACCCACTGTCGGTCGTGCTGATGACCGAGGCGCTCGAGGAGGCCGGCCTTCCGCCCGGCGTGGTCAACCTGATCAACGGCCAGGCGATCGAGGTCGGCGAGGCATCGGTCGACTCGCCCGACGTCGACATGGTCAGCTTCACCGGTAGCACCCAGGTCGGCCGCGCGATCGGTGCCGCCGCCGGCGGCCAGATGAAGCGCGTGCTCATGGAGCTCGGCGGCAAGGGTGCCGCGATCGTCTTCGACGACGCCAACCTGCCGGCGGCGATCGGCGCGATCGGGACGACGTTCTCCTTCTATACGGGGCAGATCTGCACCGCGCCGACCCGCGTCTATGCGCATCGATCGGTCTACGACCAGGTGCTCGAGGGGCTCACCCAGTACGCCAAGGCCCTGAAGGTGGGCGACCCGACTGCCCCTGACACGGTCGTCGGGCCCGTGATCTCGGCCGTGCACCGCGACCGCATCGAGGCTTACATCGCGAAGGGCAAGGCCGAGGGTGCCACCCTTCTCGCCGGGGGCGAGCGTCCCGACATCGACAAGGGGTTCTACGTCGCACCGACGCTGTTTGCCGACTGCCGCAACGACATGGCCATCGTGCGCGAGGAGATCTTCGGCCCGGTGGTCTCGGTGCTCGCGTTCGACACCGAGGAGGAGGCGATCGCTCTTGCGAACGACTCCGACTACGGCCTCATCAACTACGTGTGGACCGCGGACCTCGCCCGCGGCTACCGCGTCGCGCGACAGCTGCAGGCAGGAACCGTCGACCTCAACACCGTCACCCAGCAGATGGAGGCGCCGTTCGGCGGCTTCAAGCAGAGTGGTGTGGGTCGTGACCGCGGGTCGTTCGGCCTGCACGCTTACAGCGAGATGCAGGCGATCGTCTGGCCCGGCTGATCCGTCGGCCACAAGCACTGAGCCCATTTCAAGACAAGGGGAGCGCCATGCGCGGCGTCGTGTACGACGGGACCGACTACCAGGTGGTCGACGATCTGTCGGTGAAGGACCCCGGACCTGGTGAGGTCGCGGTACGGATCTCCTCCGCCGGTCTCTGCCACAGCGACCTGTCGGTCATCAACGGGACGATCCCGTTCCCGACCCCCGTCGTGCTCGGCCACGAGGGTGCCGGGGTCGTCGAGGCGGTCGGCTCCGAGGTCACCTCCGTGAAGGAGGGGGACCATGTCGTCCTCTCGACGCTCGGCAACTGCGGCGCCTGCCAGTACTGCGACGCCGGCAAGCCGACGATGTGTCGTTCCACCTTCGGCGGCCGGCCGCAGCCGTTCATGTGGAAGGGTGAGCCCGCGTACGCCTTCGCGAACGCGTCGGTCTTCTCGGAGCGCACGGTCGTCAAGGCCAACCAGGCGGTGCCGATTCCGAAGGACGTGCCGCTCGACGCGGCGTCACTCGTCGGCTGCGGCGTCCTCACCGGCGTCGGCGCGGTGCTGCAGCGCGCGCGGGTTCCGGAAGGTGCGAGTGCGCTGGTCATCGGCGTCGGCGGCATCGGCCTCAACGTGATCCAGGGGCTGGCCCTCGCGGGCGCATCGACAATCATCGCCATCGACACGAACCCGCTGAAGAAGGAGATCGCCGCGACCTTCGGTGCGACGCACTTCCTCGAGAGCACCGAGGTGGTCAAGGAGGTCCTCCCGAACGGTGTGGACTTCGCGTTCGAGTGCGTCGGGCACGTGAAGCTGATCCGGGCCGCCATCGACCTGCTCGACTGGGGCGGCACGGCGGTCATGCTTGGCGTTCCGGGCTTCGCCGACGAGGCGTCGTTCAACGTGTCGTCGATGTACCTCGACAAGGCGGTGCTCGGCTGCCGGTACGGCTCGTCGCAGCCGCAGAGGGACATCCGCCGCTACGTCGAGCTCTACCAGCAGGGCCGGTTGAAGCTCGACGAGCTGGTGTCCGCGAAGTACCCGCTGGGGGACATCACCAAGGCCGTGCACGCCATGGAGTCCGGCGAGCTCGCGGCGCGCGGCGTCCTCGAGATCGCCTAGTCCTACCGGTCATGCCGATCGACGTCGCGGGCCTCGTCGATCCCGCGCACACGGCGGTCGTCACGAGCGAGTGCCAGAACAGCGTCATCGGGTCGGTCTCGCTGCTGCCGGAGCTCGCCGCAGTTGCCGCCGCGACGGTGATCCCGAACGGTGCCCGCGCCTGCGCCGCCGCGCGCGAGGCGGACGTCACCGTCATCCACTGTGTCGCCGGACGCCGTCCGGACAACCGCGGCTCCAACACGAACGCTCGGCTGTTCGCCGCGTTGCTGAAGTCGCCGGTGGCCAACCTCATCGGCACCCGGGCGACTGAGGTCATCGAGGAGTTCGGTGTCGTCGACAGCGATCTGGTTCTGTCGCGAGTGCACGGCCTCAACCCGATGGCGGGCACCGATCTCGATGCCGTCCTGCGCAACCTGGATGTGTCGACGATTGTCGTGATCGGGGTGTCGGTGAACGTCGCCATCACGAACCTCGTGATGGACGCGGTCAACCTCGGCTACCAGGTCGTGCTGGTGCGCGACGCCGTATGTGGCGTCCCGCCGTCGTACGCCCAACAGGTCATCGACAACACGCTGTCCCTGCTGGCGACAGTCGTGACCACAGACGAGCTGGTCAAGCACTGGTCGCCGTGAGAGTTGTGGCCCGAAGAGAACACAAACGTGGCGTGAGACGTCGGGCGTGACGAGAGTCCGCCTCAGGAGTGAATCCCTGCAACGTTTGTGTTTTCTTGCGGACGGGTCAGGGTTGGGCGAGCCAGTCCAGGATCTTCTGGTTGACCTCGGCCGGACGCTCGAGGTGCAGGAAGTGGCCGACGCCGTCGAGGATCTCGACCTTGGAGTCGGTCGACAGGTTCTGCTCGGTGCCGGCGACGCCGTCGACGAGAAACGCTCCGTCCTGGTTGCCGTGCAGGTAGAGCGTCGGGTGCGGCGGTGACTTGTCGCCCCCGCCGACGCTGAACATCGCGCGGTAGTAGCCGATCGCCGCAGCGAGGTTCGCAGGCGCTCGGAGTGCGTCCTTGACGTACCGAAGGTCTTCGGCGCCGTCGTACGACGGTGACCAGTCGGCCCACAGCTTGTCGATGAAGACGAGGTCGTCCGCACCGACGACCATCTCGGCGAGCGGAGTCTGGAACAACATGATGTAGAAGCTCTGCTTGAGCTGCGCGTAGCGGAAGAACGCGTTGGTCGCGACGCCGGGCGGTGGCACCGCGATCGTGACGAGGCGTCGCCAGCTGTCGGGTGCGGCGGCGGCTGCGGCGTAGGTCATCATCGCGCCCCAGTCGTGGCCGACGAGTACGGCGTCCTGGCCGCCGCCGAGGGCGTCATGCAGCGCGTTCACGTCGGCTGCGAGGGCGCCGGCGGAGTAGTCGCCGTTGGCCGGGATGGTCGTGGGCGCGTAGCCGCGGAGCCACGGCGCGACGGCGCGGTACCCGGCCGCTGCGAGCTCGGGCAGCAGGTGTCGCCAGGTGCGCGCCGAGTCGGGGAACCCGTGCAGACACAGCGCGAGCGGGCCTTCCTCGCCGCACGTCAGCGCCGCGAACGTGAGGCCGTTCGCCTCGACCGTGGTCTGTGCGATTTCCATGCCCGCTCCTCGGCTTGCTGCGTCTGACGAGCCGTCAGGTTCGGCGACCTGAGCACAGTACGGTAGGACCGTGGACCTGCGCTTCTCGGCCGAGGACGAGGCGTTCCGGGACGAGGTTCGTGCGTGGCTGGCCGCCAACCTCGTCGGCGAGTTCGCCGACCTCGGCGGTGCCGGCGGCAACGGACGCGAGCACGAAGGTGTCGAGGTCCGTCGTGCCTGGGAGCGCGTGCTGGGCGAGGCGGACTGGTCGTGCATCGGCTGGCCGAAGCCGTACGGTCGCGGCGCGACGCTCATGCAGCAGGTGATCTTCGCGGAGGAGTACGCCGCCGCCGGCGCTCCCCACCGGATCAACCATTTCGGCGAGAACCTGCTCGGCCCCACCCTCATCGAGTGCGGCAGCGAGGAGCAGAAGCAGCGCTTCCTGCCCGCGATCAAGGTCGGCGACGAGCTGTGGTGCCAGGGCTACTCGGAGCCGGGCGCCGGCTCCGACCTCGCCGGCGTCAAGACCAAGGCGGTTCGCGACGGCGACGAGTGGGTGATCACCGGTCAGAAGGTCTGGACCTCCCTGGCGCACATCGCGGACTGGTGCTTCGTCGTCGCCCGCACCGACCCGGAGTCCAGCCGGCACGCAGGCTTGTCCTACCTGCTCGTCCCGATGCATCAGGACGGCGTCGAGATCCGCCCGATCGTGCAGATGACGGGGACCGCGGAGTTCAACGAGGTCTTCTTCGACGGCGCGCGCACGCCGGCCGAGAACGTCGTCGGCGGGGTCGGTGACGGCTGGCGGGTCGCGATGGCCACCCTCGGCTACGAGCGTGGCGTGGCGACGCTCGCGCAGCAGATCGGGTTCGCGCGGGAGCTCGACCAGGTCCTCGACCTCGCGCAGCGCACCGGCGCGACGCAGGACCCGATCCTCGCGGACCGGCTGACGCAGGCGTGGATCGAGCTGAAGGTGATGCGCTACACGGCGCTGCGCATGCTCTCCAACGACAAGCCCGGCGCCGAGGCGTCGGTGTCCAAGCTGTTGTGGGCGCCCTGGCATCAGCGGCTCGGCGAGCTGGCGATGGCGGTCCGCGGCGCGGCGTCGCTCGCGGCGGACCCGGACACGGGTGAGCTCGACGAGCTGCAACGGCTGTTCCTGTTCAGCCGCGCCGACACCATCTACGGCGGCTCCAACGAGATCCAGCGCGACATCCTCGCCCGCCGGATGCTCGGCCTTCCTCGGGGTTGAGCCGGCGCGTGACGAAACCGGACAATCCGTGCTTTCCTGAAATCGCAACGGGGAGTCTGACCAGGCGGGTGTGATGAAGCAGCTGATGATCGCGGTGGCCACGGTCGCACTGACTGCGGGCGGGGTGGCGCTTCCGGTCGCAGCGAGCGCGACTGCGGCACATCCCGCGGCGCATCACCACAAGCACCACGCCAAGCATCACGCGAAGAGCAACGACGTCCAGCGGCACCCGTGCGACGGCTTGGGACTCGACATCGCTCTCGGCCCCGAGAACATCTGCATCCCGCTCTAGTCGGCGCTCACTCCTTCACGCCCTTCACGCCGGCCTGCGCCATCCGCGCGTCGAGCAGCTTCGCGACGAGGTCGCGCGGCAGCGGCTCGTCGACCGGGAAGTGAAGCGCGCTCTTTGTCCCGCCGTACGCCTTGAGCTCATCGGCGAGCGCCGGCAGCACCGATCCGCTGTGCGGCAGGTAGCTCAGGTGATGGGTGAACGCCGCGAAGCCCGCGACGGTCTTGCCGGCCAGCTTGTACGCCGGACACGCATAGGAGATGCACTCCTCGGCGTCGGGGATGAGCTCGAGGATGGTGCTGCGAAGCTGCTCGAGCGTGGAGCGTTTGGGCTCATCGACGCCCGCGAGATAGTCGTCGACCTCGCGCGACCGTGCTCCGCCCACGATGACCGGGGTGGCTACAAGCGCTCGATGATGGTGACGTTGGCCTGGCCGCCGCCTTCGCACATCGTCTGCAGGCCGTAACGGCCGCCGGTGCGCTCGAGCTCGTGCAGCAAGGTCGTCATAAGGCGGGCGCCGGTAGCGCCGAGCGGGTGACCGAGTGAGATCGCGCCGCCGTTGACATTGACCTTGGAAAGGTCAGCGCCGGTCTCCTTCTGCCACGCGAGTACGACGGGGGCGAAGGCTTCGTTGATCTCGACCAGGTCGATGTCGTCCAGCGACATCCCGGTCTTGTCCAACGCGTACGCCGTGGCGTTGATCGGCGCCGTCAGCATGTAGATCGGGTCCGCGCCGCGCACCGACATGTGGTGCACCCGCGCCCGCGGCGTCAGGTTGTGCTCCTTCAGCGCCTTCTCGGAGACGACGAGGATGGCTGCGGCGCCGTCGGAGATCTGCGAGGAGACGGCGGCGGTGATCCGGCCACCCTCTGACAGCGGCTTGAGGGACGCCATCTTCTCCAGCGTCGAGTCGCGGCGCGGACCTTCGTCGTCGGTCACGCCATTGAACGGCGAGATCTCCTTGGCGAATCGGCCCTCATCGATCGCGCGGATCGCCCGCTGGTGGGACTCGAAGGCGAACGCCTCCATGTCCCCGCGGCTGATGTTCCACTTCTCGGCGATCATCTCGGCGCCGTTGAACTGCGTGACCGGCTGGTCGCCGTACCGCTTCACCCAGCCTTCGGAGCCCGAGAACGGGTTGGGGTCTTCGAAGCCGACGTGCTTGGCCGCCTGAAACGCGGCGCCGATCGGGATCATCGACATGTTCTGCACCCCGCCGGCGATGACGACGTCCTGCGTCCCGCTCATCACGCCTTGCGCGGCGAAGTGCAATGCCTGCTGCGAGGAGCCACACTGCCGGTCGACCGTCGTACCCGGCACTTCCTCAGGGAGACCGGCCGCGAGCCAGCAGGTGCGCGCGATGTCGCCCGCCTGCGGCCCGATGGTGTCGAGGCAGCCGAAGACGACGTCCTCGACGGCCGACGGGTCGATGCCCGAGTGGTCGACGAGCGCGTTGAGGATGTGCGCGCCCAGGTCGGCGGTGTGCACGCCGGACAAGCCGCCGTTCCGCTTCCCGACCGGCGTACGGATGGCATCGACGATGTAGGCCTCAGGCATCGGCCCAGATTATCTGACTACCCGTCAGATACCGTTGCCGACGTGGATTTGACCGAGCCTGCCAAGCTCGCCGCGTTCCGTGGTGAGGCGCGCGAGTGGCTTCGGTCGCATGTTCCGAGCGAGCCGCTTCCCTCGCTCGACACCGCAGCCGGCTTCGCCGCCCACCGCGAGTGGGAACGCGAGATGTACGACGCGCGCTGGGGGGTCGTCACCTGGCCCGAGCAGTACGGCGGCCGCGGCGCCGGCCTGCTCGAGTGGCTGGTGTTCGAAGAGGAGTACTGGGCGGCCGGAGCACCGGTCCGTGTCAGCCAGAACGGCATCTTCCTGCTGGCGCCGACCATCTTCGAGTTCGGCACGCGAGAGCAGAAGGACCGCTTCCTGCCGCCGATGGCGCGGGCCGAAGAGGTCTGGGCGCAAGGCTGGTCGGAGCCCGGTGCCGGCAGCGATCTCGCGTCGTTGCGCTCGAAGGCCGAGAAGGTCGACGGTGGCTGGCGGCTTTCGGGCCAGAAGACCTGGTCGACCCGTGCGGTCTTCGCCGATTGGCTGTTCGGCTTGTTCCGGTCCGACCCGGGTTCGGAGCGGCACCGCGGGCTGACCTACTTCCTGCTGCCGCTGTCAGCCGACGGTGTGACCGTGCGGCCGATCCGCCAGCTCGACGGCGAGCCGGGCTTCGCCGAGGTGTTCTTCGACAGCGTCTTCGTGCCGGACGAGCACGTGCTCGGCGGGGTCGGCGAGGGCTGGAAGGTCGCGATGTCGACCACCACCTCCGAGCGCGGTCTGACGCTTCGATCGCCCGGCCGCTTCATGGCGGCGGCGGACCGCCTGATCGACCTGTACGCCGCTACCCGGGTGGCCGATCCCGCCGCGGCGGCTGCCGCTCGAGACGACGTCGCGCAGGCCTGGATGGACGCCGACGCCTACCGCCTCTACGTGCTCGGCACCGCACTGAAGGCGCTCGGCGGCGAGTCGATCGGTGCCGAGTCCAGCGCCAACAAGCTGTTCTGGTCGCAGCTCGACGTCGCCGTTCACGAGACGGCGCTTGCCATGCTGGGCGAGCGGTCGACGCTCGAGGACGACAACGTGTCCGCGCCTTGGCTCGACGGTTACGAGTTCTCCCTCGCCGGCCCGATCTACGCCGGCACCAACGAGGTGCAGCGCAACGTGGTCGCCGAGCGGGTGCTCGGCCTGCCCCGATGAGACTCACCGCCGACCAGGACGCACTCGACTTCGCCGCGAGTGTCCGTGAGCTGCTAGCCGACGTCGCGGACGCCGCCGCTCTGCGGCTGGCGTGGGACGACGCGGAGGGCCGGATCCCTGGCGTGTGGAAGCGGCTGGCCGACGCGGGTGTCCTGGGCCTGACCGTTCCTGAGGAGTACGGCGGTTCCGGTGCCGACCTCACGACGTTGCTCCCGGTGCTGGTGGAAGTCGGCCGAAGCGCACTGCCGGAGCCGATCGTCGAGACCGTCGTGGGAGCCACCGTCCTCGCGGCGGCCGGCGGTCCGGTCGCTGCCGAGTGGTTGCCGCGCGTGATCGCGGGTGACGCGGTGATCGCCGTCCGGCTCGGGCCGGGATCGCTGGTGAGCGCAGCGCCGTGGGCCGACCTGCTGCTGGTGCCCGATCACGCCGGCGTGCTGTGCGCAGTGCCGAGCGTCGAGGCCGAGCTGCGCAGCGAGGTGTCGGTCGACCGCGGTGTTCGCCTCGCCTCGGTTGACGTGCCGGCGGGAGCGGGCACAGCGCTTGGTGGCGTCGATCTCGACGCGGCGTTCGACACGGGTGTCGTGGCGACGGCGGCGCAGCTCGTGGGCCTGGCGGAGACGATGCTGGCGATGAGTGTCAGCTACGCGAAGACGCGCGAGCAGTTCGGCGTACCGATCGGCTCGTTCCAGGCGATCAAGCATCAGCTGGCAGACATGTACGTCGACAACGCGTTTGCCGTGCCGGTGGTCGCCCGAGCGGCGTGGTCGGCCGCGCAGAGTGCGCCGACGCGCAGCCGGGACGCATCCCACGCGAAGCACGCCGCGACGACGGCCGCCCAGCATGCCGCGCGCACCGCCCTGCAGGTGCACGCCGGGATCGGCTACACCTTCGAGCACGACCTGCACATGTGGATGAAGCGCAGTTGGACGCTGGCGAGCCTGTGGGGCACGAAGGAGTGGCACCGCGAGCGAGTAGCGCAAGCGGTGTTGACGCCGTGATCTTGACGAAGAGGGCGTTATGAGGGCTCCATTCCGCCGCTTTCGTCAAGATCACCGGGAAAAAATCGGAGGTAGTCAGTGACAGCGCCGTTGGCGGGGATGCGGGTCGTCGAGGTCTCGATGCTCGGGCCGGCCGCAATCACGAGCGCACTGGTCGATCTCGGTGCGGAGGTGATCAAGGTCGAGCCCGCGGCCGGCGACTACATCCGGCAGATGACCTGGCCGATCGTCGAGGGTGTCTCGTTGATGCACCTGCACCTCAACCGCGGCAAGCGGAGCATCGTGCTCGACCTGCGAAGCGACGAGGGCAAGCAGGTCTTCCGCGACCTCACGAAGGACGCCGACGTCGTCGTCGAGGCGATGCGACCCGGGGCGCTGGAGCGGCTCGGCATCGGCCCGACCGACCTCCGCGGCCGCGACCCGAAGCTGGTGTTCGCGAGCATCTCCGGGTACGGCGCGACCGGCCCGTACAAGGACTACCCGAGTCACGGCATCGCCTACGACACCTGGGCCGGCATCGTTACGCCGCAGGTCGACGACGAGGGCTTCACCTACATCCCGGAACACGTGAGCATCGGGATCTTCGCCGCGCCGCTGTACGGCGCGCTGGCGATCCTCGCGGCGGTGATCCGGGCTCGCGCGACCGGCGAGGGCGCGGAGCTGGAGCTCGCACAGTCCGACTGCGCCGCCGCGTTCGACTGGTACCGCAGCGAGACCTACCGCGCCTACGAGCGACCCGAGTCGGAGGTCACCGGGAACCCGAGTGACAACTACGAGCGGCGTGCGCCCGGCACGGCCGGCATGAAGGAAGGCGTGCGCTACCAGATCTACGCGACCGCCGACGGTCACGTGCTCTTCATGGCCAGCGAGCAGGCGTTCTGGAAGAACTTCTGTGAGGGCGTCGACCGGATGGACCTGTTCGAGAAGTGGCCCGGCTCGAAGTACGCCGACCACGCCCGCGGGAACCGCGAGCTACAAGCCGAGCTGCGGACGATCTTCGCCACCAAGACGTCGGCGGAGTGGATGGAGTTCGGCGGCAAGGTCAACACCCCCATCGCACCGGTCAACACTCCCAAGACGCTCGCGGCCGACCCGCAGTTCGCCGACCGGTTGGGCTGGATCCCGGCCGAGCAGCTCGGTGCGGAGCAGCTCGGATTCCCGGTGCGCTTCGTCGGAGAGGCGCTGCCGGTGCCGGACAAGGCGCCGACCGTGGGAGAGCACACCTACGACGTGCTGCGCGCAGTGTGCGACTACGACGACGAGCGGATCGCGTCGCTTCGCAAGTCGGGGGTTCTCGGATGAACACGGTGCGCGGGTGAACACGGTGCTTGGATGAAAATGGTGTTCCCGTGAGCGCAGCCCTTCCGCGCAGCATCCCCGCGCTGATGGTGCATGCCGCGGCCGCGTACGCCGACCGGGAGGCGGTCGTCGACGGCGACCGTCGCGTCACCTTCGCCGAGCTGGAGCAGCTCGTGCTCTCCGCCGCGGGGGAGTGCATCCGGCGAGGGGTCGAGCCAGGGGACCGCGTCGGCATCTGGGCGCCGAACTCCCTCGATTGGGTCGTCGCTGCGCTCGGGGCGCTTTCTGCGGGCGGCATCCTGGTGCCGCTCAACACGCGCTACAAGGGCGAAGAGGCGAACTGGATCCTCGATCGCAGCGACGCGAAGCTGACCTTCGTCTCCCCGCCGTTCCTCGGCAACGACTACCCCGGCATGCTGGGCGACCGGCCAGGGGCGGTCGTGCTCGAACCCACGCTGTGGGATGGCGAACCGACGGCCGAGGTCCGGTCGCGCATCGACTCCGTCGGGCCCGACGACACCGGCGACCTGATCTTCACGTCGGGGACGACGGGGAAGCCGAAGGGTGTGGTCACCACCCACGCGCAGACCCTCGCGGTCTTCGACACCTGGTCGCGCATCGTGGGGCTGCGGGAGGGTGACCGCTACCTGGTCGTCAATCCGTTCTTCCACACCTTCGGCTACAAGGCAGGCATCGTCGCCTGCCTGCTGCGCGGCGCGACGATCGTGCCGCAGCCGGTGTTCGACGTCCCTGCGGTGCTGGAGCTCATCGAGCGTGAACGGATCACCGTCCTGCCCGGGCCGCCGACGCTGTACCAGTCGATCCTCGACGCCCCGGACCGCGCCCAGCACGACCTGTCCACGCTGCGGCTCATCGTCACCGGCGCGGCGGTGGTGCCGGTGGTGTTGATCGAGCGACTGCGGGACGAGCTCGACGTCGAGACGGTTCTCACGGCGTACGGGCTCACCGAGGCGACCGGAACCGTCACGATGTGCCGGCAGGGCGACGACGCCGAGACGATCGCGACGACGTCGGGGCGGGCGATCCCCGACACCGAGGTCCGGATCGTCGACGGAGCAGGCAACGAGGTCCCGACCGGAGACCCGGGCGAGGTCGTGGTCCGCGGCTACAACGTCATGATGGGCTACTACGAGGACCCCGAGGCGACCGCCGAGACGATCGATGCCGAGGGCTGGCTCCACACCGGCGACATCGGGGTGATGGACGCGGTCGGCAACGTCCGCATCACCGACCGGCTCAAGGACATGTACGTCGTCGGCGGCTTCAACGCCTATCCCGCCGAGGTCGAGCAAGCGCTTGCCCGCCACGAGGCAATCGCGGAGTGCGCGGTCGTCGGCGTCCCCGACGACCGGCTCGGCGAGGTGGGGATGGCGTTCGTCGTCGCCCGGCCCGGGATGACGATCGATCCGCAGGAAGTCGTCGAATGGTGCCGGGAGCGGATGGCCAACTTCAAGGCACCACGTAGCGTTCAGGTCGTGGACGTACTGCCGCGCAACGCCTCCGGCAAGGTGATGAAGTTCGAGCTGCGTGACTCCGTCGTCGGCGAGGGCGCCAAGAAGTGACGGAGATCGACGCCAAACACTTCCGCCGGGTGCTGGGGCACTTCCCGACGGGCGTGGCCGTCATCACCGGAATCGATGGCGAAGGCAAGCCGGGCGGCCTGGCGATCGGGTCCTTCAGCTCGGTGTCGCTCGACCCGCCGCTGGTCGCGTTCATGCCCGACAAGAGCTCGAGCACCTGGCCGCGGATTCGGGACACCGGTCACTTCTGCGTCAACATCCTCGGTTCGGATCAGGAAGAGGTCTGCCGAACCTTCGCGATCAGCGGCACGGACAAGTTCGCGAATCTGACGTGGCGGCCGGCGGGATCCGGCTCGCCGATCCTCGACGGCGTGCTCGCCTGGATCGACTGCGACCTCGAGGTCATCCACGAGGCGGGCGACCACTACATCGTCATCGGCCGGGTTCGCGAGCTCGACGCCGCCGGCACGACGCTTCCGCTGGTGTTCTTCCAGGGCGGCTACGGCCGGTTCTCCTCGCTGTCGCTGGCGGCATGGGAGTCCGACCTCGCGTTGCAGATGCGATCCGCGGACCTCGCCCGTCCGCACATGGAGTCGTTGGCGCAGGAGCTCGACGTCGAGTGTGTCGCAAGCGCCATCGTCGGTCCGGACATGGTGCTGCTCGCCCGCGCGGGCAAGCTGCAGACGAACTCGCTGCCCACCGCAGTGGGGCAGCGGATCCCGTTCGAGCCCCCCGTCGGGACGGCGTTCGTCGCCTGGGCCTCGGAGTCCGCTCAGAAGTCGTGGCTGGACCGGCTCGACCGCAGCGCACCGCCGGAGACGATGGAAGCGTTGCGGCGCACGCTGGCTGAGGTCCGCGAGGCGGGGTACTCGGTGGGGCGCGGGCACCGCTGGCACGAGCAGGCCGCGCAGGTTATGTCGCGTCCCGACCCGACGGTCGACGCCGAGGTGGCAGCCGCACAGCTGCACCAGCTGATCGGCATGCTGCCGCCGGACTACGAGTCGCCGGTTGGCGACCCGGGGGACGCGCGTACCGTCTCCACCCCGGTCTTCGGGCCGGGTGGTGTGGTCGTCATGGTTCTCTCCGCGGTTCTCACCGGCGCATCAGATCTCGGCGGCGATGAGTCACCGCTGTCCAACCTGGCGTTCACCGTCGCGCGGCTTCGCGCCGCCGCTGCTGCTGTCACCGAGGCGCTCAACGGCGCCGCACCCGAGGGGGTCTGACGGATGCATTACGCCCACGGCGTCTCGATCGCGTCGCTGTTCCTGCGCTTCGCGTTGGGTATCCCGATGCTGGCGCACGGCTACCGCCACATGTTCGGCGGCGGCAAGCTCGCGGGGACCGGTCGCTGGTTCGAGTCCCTCGGGATGAAGCCCGGCTGGCTGCACGCGCGCTTCGCGACATACACCGAGCTTGCGGTCGCGCCGATGCTGTTCCTCGGTCTGCTTACGCCGCTCGCAGCGGCCGGCGTGATCGGCGTGATGCTCGTCGCGCTGATCACGAACCACTTCAAGAACGGCTACTTCATCTTCAACCCGGGCGAGGGCTACGAGTACGTCCTGTTCATCATCATGAGCGCGTTCGCGCTGTGTGCCCTCGGTGGCGGTCGGGCCTCGCTCGACCACGCGATCGGCTGGCACCTGCACGGCTTCCTCCAGGGGCGGCGGGGCTTCCTCGTCTCGTTGCTCGGCGTGGTCGGCGCACTGCTGCTGCTGGCGGTGTTCTGGCGGCCTGAAAAGCCTTCAGACGAGGCTTGATTCCTGAATAACGTTATGCCATATAATGCAATTGCCTGAGCGTCGGATAGATCACGGAGCAGCCTGATGGAGTTCGGCCTTTTCATCCAGAACTACGTGCCCAACAGCCGTCGCGAGGTCGACCCTGACGCCGAGCGCCACGCGATCTTCGAGGACATCGAGGCGGTCATCGCCGCGGACAAAGCCGGCTTCAAGTTCGTCTGGCTCACCGAGCACCACTTCCTCGACGAGTACTCCCACCTTTCCGCCAACGACGTCGTTGCCGGCTACCTCGCCGCGAAGACGGAGCGGATCCACATCGGCGGCGGCATCTTCAACCCGCTGCCGGCCGTGAACCACCCGGCCAAGGTCGCCGAGCGGATCAACTACATCGATCAGCTCTCGGGCGGCCGGTGCGAGTTCGGCACCGGTCGCGGCGCCGGCAGCCACGAGATCCTCGGCTTCCTCGACCACCTCGGCATCACCGACACCAACCAGACGAAGGAGATCTGGGAGGACGTCATCCGGGAGTTCCCGAAGATGTTCACCCAGGAGACCTACGAGGGCTACAAGGGCAAGTACTGGTCGCTGCCGCCGCGCAAGATCCTTCCCCGTCCGTACGGCAAGGGTCACGCGCCGATGTGGTACGCCGCCGGCAACCCGCCGTCGTACGAGATGGCCGGCCGCATGGGCATGGGCGTGCTCGGCTTCTCCCTGGACCGCTGGGACAAGGTCGAGAAGCTGCGCAAGTCCTACAAGGACGGCATCGCCGACGCCGAGCCGGTGGGCGCGTTCGTGAACGACAACATCATGTCCTGCATCGCGGCGTACGTCGCGGAGGACAAGGAGACCGCGTTCCAGTCCTACGTCGACTCGAAGCCGAACTACCTCGTGTCCAACGTGTACCGCTACCACGACACGTTCCCCGCGCCGGAGTGGGTGCCGAAGTGGCCGGCGACCCTGCCGGAGCCGGACCTCGAGACCGCGGCGATGGCGGCGGAGTACGGCGGCGTCGTTCTCGGCGACCCGGACATGGCGCTCGAGCAGTGCAAGCGCTGGGAGTCCACGGGCATCGACCAGCTCGTATTCGGCATCGGGCCGGCGAAGATCGAGGACACCATCCGCACGATCGAGCTGCTCGGCAAGCACGTGATCCCGAAGATCGACACCGACCCGGTGGTGTCGACGACTCGCTACCGCGAGAGCGCCAAGGCGTAGGCCGCCACGACTCGCCGAACGGCGGGCGCCCCCGTTTGGGGTGACGCCCGCCGTTTGCTTTGACACACTCCGCTTATCGAGCCGAGACACCAGGGGGAACACGTGGCCGAGCAGCAGCCTCCGAGCGGCGAGCCGCAGCAGCCGTCGACGACTGCCGGTACGCCGTTGCCGGGTACGCCGGGCACGCCGCTGCCCGGTACCGCAGGGTCCCCGTTGCCGGGGTCGACGCCGCCCGCAGCGCCGACGCCGCCTGCGCCACCCGCGGCGGCCGCACCGCCTCCTCCGCCCGCGCCACCGGCTCCACCGGCCTCGATGCCGGCGCCGGCGATGCCGGCCGCGCCGCCGGCGTACGCCGCAGCACCGCCTGCGGGTGGGGCGGGCAAGATCGTCCGGACCAGCGCGGAGAACGCCTGGTACACGATCTTCTGCATCTTCTTCGGCGCCGGCTACCTGGCGAAGGTGCCGTACAAGAAGGCACTCGCCAACCGCGGCCTGACCGAGCAGACCGGCGCGGAGAAGTTCTGGTACGTCCTCATGTGCATCTACTTCGGTGCGGGCTACATCGCGAAGGTGCCGATGTCGAAGGCGCTGAGCGAGGCGGGTCTAGGCGAGATGACCGGCGCCGAGAAGGCCTGGTACACCGTCCTCTGCATCTTCTTCGGTGCCGGCTACTTCGCGAAGGTGCCTGCGAAGAAGGCGTTGCAGGATGGCGGCCTGGTCCAGATGACCGGCGCCGAGGGCGTCTGGTACATCATCCAGTGCATCGGATACGGCGGCGGCTACTTCCAGAAGGTCTTCCACAAGAAGGCCCTCAGCGAGTGCCCGCGCTTCCAGTAGCGGCGCTCACCTAGTCCAGACGACAGCCCGGCCGGGATTCCGGCCGGGCTGTCGGACATTTCCCGACTTGGTGTCCGCCCATCGGGTGGTTCTGCGCGGATCTGCTTCACCCGCCGGCGCGGTGGTGCCGAGGTCCTCGCGGTGCGTCGAACCCTGGTCGGAATGCTTGTTGCCGTAGCGCTCGCCGTGCCTGCCGCCGCGCAGGCGGCGTTGCCCAAGCTCCCGCCGCCACCCAGGACGCCGAGCTTCACGACCGGGATCGAGGACTTCGCGCCGTACCAGCCGCAGTTCCTCTGCCGGCACCACGTCGAGCCGGGCGTGAAGGCGTTCGAGCAACTCGTGCTCAAGACCTATCCGGTCACGACCTCGCTCGGCGACCTGCGGGCCTGCAGCGTCGGTGGCACCAGCGAGCACTACGACGGCCGCGCGTTCGACTGGGGCGCCGACCATCGGGTGCCGGCGCAGCGCGCGGCGGGACAGTCGCTGCTCGACTGGCTGTTCGCGACGGATGCCGAAGGCAACGCGGATGCGATGTTCCGCCGGCTCGGGTTGATGTACGTCATCTGGGACAAGCGGATCTGGGGCACCTGGAGTCGTCGGTGGGAGCCGTACGCGTGCTCCGGTGTCACCGGCTGCCACATCAACCACATCCACTTCTCCTTCGACTGGGCGGGCGCGCGCGAGAAGACGTCGTACTGGACGGGCCGGGTCGCTGGCGTCATGGAGCCGCCGCTGCCGAAGCTGTCGGCGATCGGTGCCGCCAAGGTGTTGCACGTTTCGGCGAGCACCGGCTCGGTGACCGCCCACTGGCTCGCTGCTGCCGAAGCCACGTATCGGGTGACGGCGCGAGGCACCTGGCACGCGCCGAGCGGACTGGCCGACGCGATGTGCCACCAGACCTCTAGCGGGTGGCGGCCGCGTCGTGACGCGCTACAGCTCGGCGGCGACACGATTCAGGGCTGGGGCCAGCAGTGGCAGCCGGTGCACGACAACGGCTCAGGCTGCGACGCCTCGACGCACACCTACCGACTGACGTTGGTGACGCCCCAGGAGAGCACGGTTCGGGTCGACGTCGGCGGCGCCGGCAAGGCGGCCGACACCGGAGCGATCCGGGTACGCGTCGTCCGCACCGGCTGAAACAGTTGTCGGACATTCAGCACACAAACGATGCGCGAATCCGCTTCTGAGCACGTCGGAGCGCCTCAGGCACGCGGTGGCCCAACGTTTGTGTGCTGAATGTCCGCAGCCCGGGGTGGCGCCACACCGTTCCGGAGGCACAGTCACCACGCGACTGAGTGCCCCAGGTCTCATCGCGAGCGGCACTATCCGTTGGTGCCGTTCAAGATCTGGTGCACCGCGTCCAGCTCGGCCTTGGGCGCTGCACGGGGGATCCACGGGAGTGCGAGTTCCGCGTGGTGATAGCGCGGTACGAGATGAAAGTGGAGATGAAACACCGACTGCCATGCCGCCCGTCCGTTTGCCTGAAGAACGCTGAGTCCGGACAGGGGTAGGGGCGCCCTCAGAAGTGCTGCGACCTCGCGCATGGCAAGGGACACCTTCTGGATCTCAGCGGGCCTGATGGACCACAGGTCGTCCGCGTGTGCTCTCGGGATCACCAGCGTGTGCCCAGGTGTCGCAGGGGCGATGTCGAGGAATGCAATCGCAGCATCGTCCGCCCAGACCACGCGGGCAGGAGCTTCGCGATTCGCGATCTGGCAGACAAGCAACCCATGGCCCGAAGTGTGGCTCACCTCGCCGTGTGCGAGCGAAGCACCTTTGCGCCGCGGCAGCCGGTCTGTGCGGTGTTCTCAGACACTGGCGACCCTGAATAGAGTCCGCCCAAGATGTCCGACCAAGATGGCGTAATCGATTGTGCCTGGCGTCACCTGACCGATGTCGTGCAAGCGGCTTACGCGCAGGACGCAGCCCGCTTCCGCAAGGCCGCCGCGGCAAATACGAAGTTCCCCCTGCAAGACCAGCGCGCGGTCGGGCTGTACGCCTATCACGCGTTGCGGTATTTGAGTGCCGTAATGGTTGGGCGGAGGCCCTCATCCGAGGACCTCGATCGGCTTGCTCAGTTCGCATACCCGCGCTTCTCCTCACTCGGATTACGAGCCGAACTTAGCCATCTCACGCGGACGCTCAAGGGGGTCTACAACCTCGTGCCCGTCCAGAATCGGGTCCCGCCGGGCCAGTTCATCATTCTCGCGCCCGCCGCGCTCGGCGCACTACTCCGTGACCCCGAGCGCCAACTGCCATGGCTGAGAAGAATGGTGTCTCAATGGTGTCTAAGCCACCGCGCCGAGGTAACGGAGATGCTGGAGGACGGATGATGGCGCCTCCGTTGCATCGGCTGCCTCCTGCGCCGAGACTCAGGGTTGTGGGGGGGTGAGGACGTTTTTCGCAGCGCTCGGTGCTGGTTTGCCGTGACCGCTAGGCCTTGGCGCCGACTTCGGCCCAGCGATGGGCGAAGGCTGCGGCGAATGAAGTAGCCGCAGCCACCCAAGCGCGGATCGATCTTGGCCTATCCCACTAGCCGCCCGACCTTGGTCGACACCCCGATAGCGCAGGCCCGACACCACGCCGAGTCGTCTCGGTGGTCGACGATCACGCGTTTCTGGTGCCCGGACGATGAATCCGTGAACGAACCTCGGAAGGTCGCGGCGACGCCACGAGGTCGGCCCGAGGAACGCCTGCCCGGCCGCGGCTAACGGCACCCATCCACGTCTTGCTCCTGTTGCGTAGCGCGATTCGCGTCGCGGGAGGCGCTGTGCTGCCACACTCGCGTTGGTGAAGACCGTACGACGACGCTCGGAGGACCTCGACTTCCCCGAGTACAGCGTCATTGCCTACATTCACGACGGCCGATACGCCGCCTTCGCCGCTGCGATCGCCGTTCTTCACGCGCGCGGATTGCTGGTCGCGGGGCGGTCCGGACGGCTCCGCCGAAACGAGGACGCCAACACCGGGCCATCAAACAGCTTTGAGCGTTCCATCTGGCGGGCTATCCACGGCTCGGTGGCGCCGGGCACGCTGGTGGCTGATCCCCTCATCGACTCCCTTCTCAATGGGCTCCGGCGGCGCTGCCACGACCTGGGTTTGATTCACGCGCTCGTGCCTACGCGACTGTTCACTCCAAGCCGGACGCCCGCAGGAAGAGGGTTCCTGGAGTTGGCCGTGCGGAACTGCCCGTGGCCACCACCCGAGAACGCGACGAGCAGTCCGGAGCAGGTCGGTCTATCGGTCGCTCTCTACGGCAACGATGCGCTCAAGACGCTCATGCCGGGATTCGCTCGGGACAGTGGGCTCCTGGATCGGGAACGTGAGGATCCCTCGATGTGGGACCCGAAGGCCCTCGGCCCACAAAACAGGTATTACTAGCCACCCGGTGACCCCACCTCGGTAGGGCTTGGCGAACGATCAATAGCACTGGATCTCTGCTCGCGAGTGGCACGTCTCGGCTCGCGTTCAATCCCGAGTCGGCCACCGCTCGACTTCGATGATGGTTGCCGCTAGTGCGTCAGGTTCCGCATCGGGGTCGCCGCCGATGCTTGCCCAGAGATCAACCAAGGTCTCTGGGATGCCACCACCCCTCACGAGCGCCATCGGACGACCGGCCACGCTCTCCTGGCGCACGTCGACGCCCTCAGGCAACTGGCCGCGGAGCGAGTCAATAACTTGCTCAACTTCCGCTGCCACGTACGCACGGTAACGCCGGATACGGGCTCTCCGGTGTTCCGGACCCCGTCCGCGTTAGGCGCACCACATCGTTCACTGGGCAAACGGGGGCACACCTCAGTCGGAACGGCGCGTTGATCTGCGGTCGGCATCACGACCGGCCCCACCCCTGCGACTTCGAGATTGAGACGGGCACGCGCGGCGCCTACGCCGTGAACCCGTACCGCTTCCGGATCCGTAACCCGCTGGTGCGGACACGGCGAACCCGGCAGTGAGGGACGGTCTAGCGTGAGGGCATGGAGCTTGGCGTACATGTCTCGCAGTTCACGTTCCCGGGCGGCCCACCGCAGCTTGCCGACGATCTGACGAACATCGCGGTCGAGTCCGAGCGGCTCGGCTTCACGAAGCTGTCGGTGATGGATCACGTGTGGCAGATCCTCCACCTGGGCCCGCCGGAGGCCGAGATGCTCGAGGCGTACACCACGCTCGGCTACCTCGCGGCCCGTACGTCGAAGATCAAGCTGCTCGCGTGGGTGACGGGCGTCGTCTACCGCTCGCCGGGCCTGCTCGCCAAGGCAGTGACGACGCTGGACGTGCTGTCAGGCGGCCGGGCATACCTCGGGATCGGGGCAGCCTGGAACGAGGAGGAGTCGAAGGGCCTCGGCCTGTTCTTTCCGCCGATGGCGGAGCGGTTCGAGCGGCTCGAGGAGGCGCTGCAGATCTGCCTGCAGATGTGGAGCGACAACGACGGTCCGTTTGACGGCAAGCACTACCAGCTCGAGCGCACCCTGAACTCACCGCAGGCGCTGACCAAGCCGCACCCGCCGATCCTGATCGGCGGCGGGGGTGAGCGGAAGACGCTCCGCCTCGTTGCGCAGTACGGCGACGCGTGCAACCTCTTCGCGTACGACCCGAACGAGGTCGAGCACAAGCTCGACGTGCTGCGACGGCACTGCGCGGACCTCGGCCGCGACTACGACACGATCGAGAAGACGGTGATGGGGTCGCTCGACCCCGGCAAAGACGGCGAGAACGTCGACGCGCTGTTGGAGACGATGCGCAAGATGCACGCTCTCGGCGTCACGCACTACCACGGTACGGTGCCGAACGTCGCCTCGATCAAGCCGCTGGAGATCCTGGCCGAGCGCGTGATGCCGGAGGCAGCAAAGTTCTAGGGACGGGCGCGGAACCGACCGCAGTCGCCCGGCGTCAGATTGGCACGTAGCTACCAATCGGGGGAGGCATCATGCGTACGGCCCGGACGTCGGTTCTTGCCATCTCGATGGCCGGAGCAGCGCTGGTCAGCGCGCCCGCGGCACTCGCGTCGAGCTCGCCCGCCCACCTCACCGGCTCCGGTCACGGGACCTGGCAGGTCCAGCCCGGCAACCCCGACACGGGGACCCAGCGTGCGGTCCGCGGGCACGGCCACTTCTCGATCGGTGACGCGAAGATTCGCGGCAGCGTGAGCTCACCGGGCTTCATCGCGAATGGATCCTGCTCGGTGGCGATCACGCTCAAGACCGGCGACGGGTCGATCGGCATCGTCGGCCACACCAAGCGCTCGGCCTCGTCCTACCCGACGTGCGTGGGCTCGGCGTACCGGTTCCGGTTCCACACCGTGAAGGCCGGCGGCGCGCTCGCGGGGGAGAGCTGGTCCGGCATCGGTCACTTCGACCTGGAGAACGCCTCCAGCAGCGCGACCGACCACGGCAGCTTCATGCTGAAGCTGAAGCAGCTGCCGTAGCGCTACCCGGCCGTGATGCCGTTGTCGCTCGAGACGATGGCGCCGTGGATGTTGCTCGCCTCGTCGGAGGCGAGGAAGCAGAACAGCGCCGCGATGTCCTCGGGCTTGGCGAAACCGCGAGGGCTGGTGTAGCGCCCGACCAGGTCCCAGTCGACGTCGTCGGGCATCTGGAAGCCGCGGATCAGGTTCGTGTCCGTCCCGCCCGGCGCGATCGCGACCACCCGCAGCGGCCGCTTGAGGTACTCCATGGCGAGTGACTTGGTGAGCTGTACGACGGCGCCCTTCGTCATCGTGTAGACCACGGAGAACGCCTGGCCCATCAAGCCGGCGTTCGACGCGATGTTGACGATGACGCCGTTCGCGTCGAGCAGGTGCGGGATCGCGGCCTGCGCGAGGAAGAAGTACGCGTCGACGTTGACCGCCATCATCTGCCGGTACGCCGCCTCGCTCACCTCGGTGACGTGCTCGTTGCGCCCGATGCCGGCGACGTTGCCGAGGATGTCGAGCCGGCCGAGCCGCTCGACCGCTTCCGCGACGGCGGCCTTGCACTCGGCGACCGCCGTGACGTCGGTGGGCCGGATCACGACGGCCTCGCCGCCGAGGTCCGCGGTCTCCTTGAGCCGGCCCTCGTCGATGTCGAGCGCGAACACGGTCGCGCCTTCCGCGGCGAGCCGCAGCGTGGTCGCGCGCCCGATCCCCGAACCGGCGCCCGTGATCAGCGCGGCGCGACCGTCAAATCGTCCAGCCATTACGACGTTCCTCCCGCGGGCTGCCCGAACATGCCCAGGTAGTCCTTGTCGGGTCGGGGTGCGATGAACAGCCCGTGCGCCTCGCTGATCAGCGTGCCGTCGAGGTGGCAGGTCCCTCGGATCGTCCGCTTGCGCCCCTCCACGGACTCGATCCAACCGCGCAGCTGCAGCTCCCGGTTCAGCGGGGTCGGTCGGCGGTAGTCGACGTGAAGGAACGCGGTGAACCCGGGCGCGAGCTGGACGAAGCCGAGCAGCTCGTCGAACATCGCCGCCACGAAGCCGCCGTGGCAGTGACCGGGCGGCCCTTCGTACGCCGGGCCGAACGTGACGCTTCCCTCCATGTGGTACTCGCCGGGCCCGTCGTCGACGATCCACATCTTGACCGGCGGCGCGATCGGGTTCGCCATCCCGGAGATCGGGCTGTGGTTGACGAAGTCCCGCGGCTGCAGGCCTGCCTCGCTGACCTCCCAGGACTTGGAGCGCTGCGGCAGGTCCTCGAGGGAGTCCGCGAACTGGTTCGCCGCCTCGGCTGCCCGGTCGAGCTGCTCGGCCGGCGGCCGTACGACGACCAGCCGCGCGATGATCCGGCGCATCGCGTCGGCGAGGCCTTGCGCAGCCGCCTTGTCCTTCTCGAGCGCTGCGAGCTCGTGCTCTGACACTGGCTGCCTCAGTCCTTGAAGTCCGGGGGGCGCTTTTCCTTGCGGGCGGTGATCGCCTCTTCGAAGTTACGGGTCGTGAGCCGCACGTAGAGCTGGGACAGGCCTTCGTTGCGCATGTGCGCCGAGAGGCTGCCGCCGTCGAGGCTGGCCGCGAGCATCCGTTTGGTCAGCTCGATGCCGGGGCGACTGAAGCCGACGATCCGCTCCGCGACGTCGTAGCAGGCGTCGAGCAGCCCGGCGTCAGTGGCCGTGTGCGAGGAGAGCCCGATGGCCTTGGCTTCGGCGGCGTCCACGTCGCGGCCGGTCAGCATGATGTCGGCGGCACGGATCGAGCCGACCGCCCGTGGCAGCAGGTAGGACAGGCCGAGCTCAGTGGCAGTCAGCCCGTTGTTGATGCCGGCCGCCCGGAAGTACGCCGACTCGCCGACCACGACCAGGTCGCAGGCGAGCGCCAGGCAGAAGCCGCCGCCGATCGCTGGGCCGTTGACCGCCGCAATGACGGGTTGGTGCATCGCCCGCACGGTCGAGATGACGCGTTCGAGCAGCTCCATCGAGCGCAGCGCGATCGTCGGAAGGGTGAGCCCGTCGATGTCCGGTACCCGGCCCGGGTTCTCGAGGTCGGCGCCCGAGCAGAAGGCGCCACCCGCCCCGGTCAGCACGACGGCGCGGACGTCGTTGTCGGCACTGATCCGCTCGAGCTGCTCGCGCAGCGGGATCATCACGTCGAACGCCATCGCGTTCATGCGCTCGGGACGGCTGAGCGTGACGAGCGCGATCTGCGGCCGCGGCCGCTCGACCGAGACGAAGTCGGTCATCGGGCAGCCGTCATCTACCCGGACAAGGGCGTGTCGTCGAGCCCCACGACCGAGTAGCAGCGGGTTGCCTTTCGGGCCGCGAACCGCCAGCCGTCCGCGGTCTTCACGAACTCGTCGTCGTACCAGAGGCCGATCAGCCACGCCTGGTGCCCGCCGTCCGGCTTGGCCATCAGCATCGGGTTGTGGCACGACGTGCGCGAGGTCGCGGTGTGCGCGTTCAAGGAGATCAGCGGCAGTCCCATCATGTGCTGGGTCTTCGCGAACATCGGCAGCGTCTTGCCGAGGAACTCCTTCACGTCGGCGAGCGTGCCGTCCGGACCACCGAAGCCGGTGAAGTCCAGGTGCGCGTCTGCGGTGAAGAGGTGGTCGAGCGCATCGAGCTTGCCGCTGTCGACGATGACCGGGTACTCGGCGATCAGGTCCTGGATCGCGAACCGATCGGCGAGCGCCTCGATGTCGCTCATACGTCCTCCACCCCACGCGTCGCCCAGCAGCGGCGTCGGCTCCGCCGACTCATACGTCCTCCACCCCACCCACCGCCCAGCAGCGGTGTCGGCTCCGCCGACTCAATTCTTCTCCTCCGCCGTTGCGATCTTCTTCGCCCAGGCGTAGTCGGCCTTGCCGGCCGGCGTGCGCTCGACCCGGTCGACGAGGACGAGCGCGCGAGGCAGCTTGTAGCCGGCGAGCGACGCGCGGGCGTGATCCCGAAGGTCATCGAGGGTGGGCGTGGCTCCCGGCGCCGCCGCGACCACCGCCACGACCTGCTCGCCCCACCGCTCGTCGGGTACGCCGACGACGACGACGTCGGAGACGGCGTCGCTCGTCATCAAGGCGGTCTCCACCTCTTCCGGGTACACCTTCTCGCCGCCGGTGTTGATCGACGTGGAGCCTCGTCCGAGCAGGACGACGGTGCCGTCGGCGGAGACCGTCGCGTTGTCGCCGGGGAGCACCCAGCGTTCGCCGTCGACCTCGAGGAAGGTGGCGCGAGTCTTGGCCTCGTCCTTGTAGTAGCCCAGCGGCACGAACCCCTTGCGAGCGAGCCGGCCCACCTGGCCCGAGCCCGGCTCCACCGGCCGGCCACTGTCGTCCAGCACCTGGGTCTGGTCGTTGACCGTGAAGGTCGGGGCGGTCGTGGTGTCGCCGGTGACATGCAGCTTGCTGCCGACGATCCCGGTCTCGGACGAGCCGAACCCGTCGACCACCATCAACGAGGGCAGCAGGTCGGTCAGCTGCGCTTTCGCCTGCGCGGACAGCACCGCGCCGCCGGAGCCGATCACGAACAACGACGACGCGTCGTACGGCGCGCCCGCGTCGCGCGCCTGGGCGTAGGCCTCCGCGAGCGGTCGCGCCATGGCGTCGCCGACGATCGTGAGGATGTTGACGCCTTCCGCGGCGACGAGGCCCCAGATGGCGTGCGCGTTGAACGGGCCTTGCTCCGGGAAGACGATCCGGCCGCCGGCGAACAGCGAGTGGAACACGCCCCACTGGGCGCTGACGTGCATGAGCGGCGGAGTGGTGAGGATGGTGCCGCCCACTTCGGGAAGCCGCTCGACGATCTCGTCGGGAGTGGAGATGAAGTTGCCGGACTGGAAGACGTCGCCGCCGCCCATCGCCGCGAAGAAGATGTCCTCCTGCCGCCAGACGACGCCCTTCGGCAGCCCGGTCGTGCCCCCGGTGTACGCGACGTAGCGGTCGTCGCCGGTTCGCTCGCTGCCGTCGGGCCGGTGCTCGCTCGCGCCGGCCAGCGCCGCCTCGTAGTCGAGGGCGTCCGGGGCGATGTCGGCGCCCGACGTCTCCGCGACGACGATCAGGTTGCGGACCGTCTCGGCCTTGGGTACGACGGCTGCGACGCGAGGCGAGAACTGCTGGTGATGGATGACCGTGACCAGGTCGGCGTCGTCGTAGAGGTAGCGAAGCTCGCCCTCGACGTACCGGAAGTTGACGTTGATCGGAACCGCGCCGATCTTGAACGCCGCGAGCATGCCCTCGACGTACTCGGAGCCGTTGAGCAGCTGCAGGCCGATGTGCTCACCGCGTTCGACACCGAGCTCGGTCAGCACGTTGGCGAGCCGGTTCGACCGCTCCTCGAGCTGCGCGAACGTCAGTCGTCGCGCCGGAGAGACGATGACCTCCCGGTCCGGGACAGCGTCGGCCACCCGCTCGAACAAGTCGGCGAGGTTGAACCCGGACACGGTGTCCTCCGGAGTGGCGAGGGGTGCTCCGGACTATATGACGGCGCTTCGGGGGGATTTGGCCCCGGCGGTGGTCAGCAGCCGGGGACCTTCGTGCCGCCCGCGCCGAGCTGGACCAGGGTGCAGAACGTCGACTGCGAGACCTTCCACACGCCGTTCTGCAGCACCGCCTGACCGGTCGCGTTGGGGAGCAGCGCCTGACCGTGGCTCAGCAGCTCGTAGTTGACGGTCGCCGTGGTCGGACTGGTGAAGGTCACCTTCGACACCTTCGCGTCCTCGGTGACCTTCTGCTGCCGCTGGATCTTCGTCGCGATCCGGATGGCGCCGCGCAGGCTGTCGCCGTTCTCGAGCAGCGTCAGCGCCACAGCCGGTTTGGTGCCGGTGTGGAACAGCGTCTGCCATGTCGTCGTGATCTGGGCGGTGGCGGCAGCTGGGTCAGCGGGCGCGGTCGCGCTCGCAGTGGGGGTCGTCTGTGCTGCGGCACCGCCGCTGCTGCTGCCGCCGCACCCCGCAGCGGTGAGGAGGGCAACTAGTCCGATGGCTGGCCAGGCTGGTCTCATGTCGCGAAGGTAACGTTCGGTTTCTCGGTTTCACAGAGGCATAGGGCCCGACCAGGACAAATCTGACGGGTCGTCACATAATGATCTGACGGGTCGTCACATAATGGCTCCAGCAGGCGCCGCGACCGACGCGGACGCTGAAGCCTCCGCGAGGAACAAGGGGCATCGAATGACGTCGTACGACCAGCTTCTGATCGGTGGCAAGTGGGTCGCGCCGTCGACCAGCCAGACCTTCGAGGTGCGGTCTCCCGCCACGCTCGAGGTCGTCGGCACCGTCCCGGAAGGCGTCGAGGCGGACATCGACGCGGCCGTCGCCGCGGCCCGGCAGGCGTTCGACCACGGCCCTTGGCCGACCACCGCGCCGACCGAGCGCGCGAAGGTGCTGGCGAAGTTCGCCGACCTGCTCGCGGAGCGGATCGACGACTACAAGACCGTCATCTCCTCCGAGATGGGTGCGCCGCCGACCACCGTCGAGATGATGATGTACACGCCTGCCAAGGGCGCGCTCGACGTCTTCCTCAACCTCGCCGAGACCTTCCCGTGGGAAGAGACGCGTCACGGCGCGTTCGGCATGACGAAGGTTCGCCGCGAGCCGGTCGGTGTGGTTGCCGCGATCATCCCGTGGAACGTTCCGCTGTTCATCGCGATCAACAAGGTGATCCCCGCGCTGCTGGCCGGCTGCACCGTCGTGCTCAAGCCGGCACCCGAGACGCCGATCGACACGCTGATGCTCGGTGGCCTGCTCGTGGAGGCCGGCCTGCCCGAGGGCGTGATCTCCGTCGTACCGGCGGAGCGCGCGGTGAGCGAGTACCTCGTCACCCACCCCGGCGTCGACAAGGTCTCCTTCACCGGCTCGACCGCAGCGGGTCGCAAGGTCGGCTCGCTCGCCACCGAGCGGCTGAAGCGGGTGTCGCTGGAGCTCGGCGGCAAGTCGGCCGCGATCCTGCTCGAGGACGTCGACCTCGCGTCGAGTGCGTTCATGATCGCCTTCTCCGGCCTGATGAACTCCGGCCAGGCCTGCGTCGCGCAGACGCGCATCCTGACCCCGCGTTCGCGCTACGACGAGATCACCGAGGCGATCGTCGAGTCGGCCAAGGCGTTCACCGTCGGTGACCCGTCGGACCCGGCAACGCAGCTCGGGCCGCTGGTCGCCGAGCGCCAGCGTGACCGCGTCGAGAGCTACATCGAGAAGGGCAAGGCCGAGGGCGCCCGGCTGGTGCTGGACGGCATGCGTCCCGCGGGGCTCGACACGGGCTGGTACGTCGCACCGACCGTCTTCGCCGACGTCGACAACAAGATGACGATCGCGCAGGAGGAGATCTTCGGACCGGTCCTGTCGCTGCTGCCGTACGACACCGAGGAGGAGGCGATCGCAATCGCGAACGACAGCGACTTCGGCCTCGCCGGCTCGGTGTGGACGCAGGACGTCGACCACGGCTACGAGATCGCGACGAAGGTCCGCACGGGCACCTACGGCATCAACTGGTACGCCTTCGACATGGGCTCGCCGTTCGGTGGCTACAAGTGCTCCGGCATCGGCCGCGAAGACGGACCCGAAGGCCTGGCTGCGTTCTGCGAGCTCAAGTCGATCCTGATGCCGATGGGGTACACCGGCTGACGGCGCCCCGGGTCGCCAGGTTGGCATGTCGCGACACAGAGCCCGGTTCATAAACTGCGTAGGTGGCGCGCACTGATCCGTACCTCGGGCTAGCGATTGAGGACTGGAGGGTCCGCACGCTGGACCTGATCGAGGAACATCCACTTGAACCAGGTGAGGTCGTGGACACGGTGCTCGACGCGTGGGATCGAATTCTCACGACGCGCATTGCTGGCGAGCTCGACATAGGAGTCGACGTCAAGCCGCCTCCGCAGATGATGGGAAGTTTTCTCGACAGTGTGATAGCGGTGGATCTGGCTAAGCGCCATCCAGGTGTCTGGCGCCCGCATGAAGCCAAGAGCGAGAAGGATCTGGTGTATCTGCCTGACGACTACTTCTCCACGGAGATCAAGACGTCGTCCCACAAGACACAGGTATTCGGAAACCGGAGCTACGCGCAGCCATCACTGCCAGGAACCAAGGTCCGGGATGGCTACTACATCACGATTAACTTCGAGCGATTTCAGGACCACGACCCGCCTCGAATCCGGCGAGTCGGTATGGGTTGGCTCAACCACAACGACTGGGTGCCGCAAGCATCCCCAACCGGGCAGCAGGCCGCGGTGCGCCCCGCTGCCCGTGTCGGCAAGATCGTGGAGATCTACTCGTATAGCTGAGTCTGAAAGCCAGACCGGCGGGAGGCTTCGTACCGCTGGGCAATGAGATCGCAATATCCCGCATCGGATTCGAATCCGATTACCCGCCGAGCATTTCGAACTGCAACGACGGCGGTTGTGCCGGAACCCATGAAGGGATCGAGAACCAGATCGTCTTCGTGGCTCGATGCCTTGATGATTCGATCGATAACAGCCTCGGGGAACTGAGCTGGATGACTGGTGCGCTCCGCGGAGCTGCGGTTCCTACCCGAGGTGACTTTAGGAAACTGCCAAACGTCGGTGGGATTCTTGCCGAGGGGGTTGACCTTGAGTTTCCCGTTCTTGAACTGCCTTGGATACTTCACGTCGGGGTCTCGTACTGCATCGAGGTTGAAGAGGTAGTTCTCCGGATCCTTTACGTACCAGAGGAACTTCTCGTTGCGCGGCGAGTAGAAATGCCGGCCCGCGACTCCTGCACCGTAGTTCCAGACGATCTCTTGGATCAGAAAGAAGGGTGAAAGATTCCATAGCAGGTAGGGCAACGGAAGCGCCTTCGCCGACGGATGCAATGGCGTATAGCCCACGTTTAGCCAGAAGCTGCCGTCATCCGCCGTCACGTCGTGAACCGCGCTCATCCAGACCTTCGACCAGGCGAGGTAGTCCTCGAGTGTCTTAACGACCTCGTATGCCTTTCCGATGTTGTAAGGAGGTGAGGTGACGGTTAGACGCGCATCCAGCGCACCACCGCACCGCTCCATCAAGTCAACACAGTCGCCCTGAAAAAGGATGAACCGGTCGTCGACGTAGTGGGGGTTGCCAAGGAGACCTGTCAGGGTGCGCCACGACGCCGCCTGCTTCGTCATGCCCCCTCCTTCAGTGACCTTCGACGAGGATATTTCTCGCCGCCGACAGTGCTTGGCTGACGCGCGCAACTAGCTGTCGTGACCCGGGAGGACGACGGCTCTGCCGTTCAGGGTGCCGGCCTTCAGCCGGTCGTAAGCCGCGACGACCTCGTCGAACCCGAACTGCTCCACCTCGACGACGACCTCGCCGGACTTCGCGAGTGCGATCACCTCGCCGAGCTCGGCGATCGTCGCGCCTTGCGGGTTGAACAGGTCGCAGTCGTGCGCCCAGGCGCCGTACCGCACCTCGCCCGAGCCGAATCCCTGACCGACCAGTGCGATTGCTCCCGCCTTCGCGGCGTTGCGCATCGAGGCGCGGATCGTTGCGTCGCTGCCGACGAAGTCGAGGATCGCATCGGCGCCCCCGTCGCCGATCGCGGCAGCGAGCCGTCGCGACAGCCCGTCGCCCGCCTCGATCACCTCATGGGCACCGAGATCGCTCGCCGCCTTGATGCGTTCCGGGCGCGCCTCGACGGCGATGATTCGCGCGGCGGACAGCATGCGCAGCCACTGCACGCCGTACGCGCCGAGGCCGCCGACGCCGATCACCACCACGGTCGAGTCGTCGTACAGCTTCGGCAGCACCTTCTTCACCGCGTGGTACGACGTCGCTCCGGCGTCCGTGAGTGGCGCGACCACCTTCGGGTCGAGGTCTCCGAGCGGGACGACCTGACCGGCGCCGACCACGACGAACTCGGCGAGGCCACCGTCGACCCCGAAGCCGCGGCCGTGCCAGGTGTCCACGCAGTAGTTGTCCTGGCCGCGGCGGCACCACCGGCAGCTGCCGCAGGGCGACATGCACGCCACCGCCACCGGTTCGTCGATGCCGACGCCGTCGACGCCCGCACCCACCGCGTCGATCCAGCCCGCGATCTCGTGGCCGAGGGTGAAGGGCAGGTCGTACGGCAGGATGCCGGCGGGGGAGTCGAGGAAGATCACGTCCGAGTGGCACAGGCCGACGCCGCCGATCCGGACCCGGACCTGGCCGGGGCCCGGCTCGGGCAACGGCACCTCGTCGAAGTCGGCGCGCTGCCAGTCCAACAGCCGGTACGCCTTCATCCGGCGGCTACTGCTCCACCGGAAGGACGCTGATCCAGTTCACGCGCAGCTCCCGTCGCTTGAAGAACCACCGGCCGTCCTGCTTGACGTACTCGTCGAGGTAGTAGGCGAACATCACGTGGTCCTTGACGTTGGGCGGCGCCCCGATCAGGTGATGCGCCTCGCAGCGAGCCTCGCCGGTCGCGCGATCGCCGGCGATCTCGGCGACGTGGCTGCCGATCGTGTGGTGGGTGTGGCTGTAGTCGCGGATCCGGTCGATCGCGGCACCGATCTCGGCCGGGCCGCGGCGCAGCGACGTGGGGTCTGGTGACTCCGGGTCGAGCCACATCGCGAACTCGCCATCCTCGACGAACAGTCGCGCGACCGTCGCACCGTCGCCGCGGTCGGCCGCCGCGGCGTAGCGCTCGACCAGCTGGCGGATCTCCCAGCTGTCCACCATGGTGTTGATCACGAGGCCCCCTCTCGGAATGCGGTGCCGAGTGCGGCCAGTGCCTCCGGCGCGTCGGCCGGTGAGGCCGCGAATGCGGCGAGGTTAACCGTGACGTCAGTGACGCCGGCCGCGACCAGCTCCGGCACGCCCGCCATTGTGGCGACCGGGTCGGGCTTGCCGGTGTCGCCCATGACGGTGGTGGCCCGCATCTGTACGTCGATCGGCCGGCTCACCGCCCCGGCCAGCCGCGCGGCCCCCTTGCGGACGTCGTCGAGGGTCGCGCCCATGATCGGGATCCAGCCGTCGCCGAGGTCGACGATGCGGGCGATCATCCGCTCGGTGAGTGAGCCGCCGAACCACACCGGCAGGCGCGGCTGCACCGGTTGCGGGGAGCAAAAGGTGTCCTGGAAGCTCACGGATCGGGACTCGAACTTCGCCGGCAGCTCGGCCCACAGGGCGCGGCAGGCTGCGACCGTGTCGTCGAGCAGCGTTCCGCGGTCGGCGAAGTTGAGCCCTTGCGCGTCGTACTCCTCCCTCTGCCAGCCGACGCCGACCCCCAGGTCGACGCGCCCCCCGGACAGCACATCGAGGGTGGCCACCTGCTTGGCGAGCAAGGCCGCGGGCCGCAACGGCGCGATCAGGATCCCGGTCGACAGCCGGATCGTCGACGTGACGGCGGCCATCGCGGAGAGCACCGTGAGCGGCTCCAGCCACGGTGCCTCAGGCGGGACCGGGAAGCGTCCCCATGCGTACGCGTCGGTGTTGCGGCCCATGACGACGTGGTCGACGACCACGATGCGGTCGACGCCCGCGTCCTCCGCCATGCGCGCGACATCGACGAGCCCGCGCCAGTCGCCGCCGGACCACGACCCGAAGTTCGGTACGCCGATGCTCAGAGTGACGGGCACGACTCAAGCTCCCAAAGAGTTGTGCTTGCTGGCATTTCGCGGCCCCCGTGGCGTTGTGAGCGGAGCGGACAACGTCGTGGGGATTATCTGACACCCTTTCAGATATCGTCGGACCAGGCCATCCTCGGAGGATCTTGCACCCATGTCGACGACCACTGACGACCTGCACAAAGCCGCTTTCATGCCGAACCTGCTGGTTGCGGCGCTGGCCCGGCACGCGGACAAGCCGGCTGTCTATCTCGGCGACGAGGTCCTGACCGCATCGCAGGTCGCGGCACAGATGAGCAAGTACGTGCAGGCGTTCGCATCACTCGGGATCTCCGAGCATCACCCGATCGCGATGCTGTCGAAGAACCGGCCCGAGGTGCTGTTCACGATGGGCGCGAACATGCTCACCCCGTGCCGCAGCACGTCGCTTCACCCGATGGGTTCGGCGGATGATCAGGCATACGTTCTCGAGGATGCCGAGATCGAGACGCTGGTCTTCGATCCGAGTGCGTTCGAGGAGCGCGCTGCCGAGCTGCGCGACCGCGTCCCGGGACTGAAGACGCTGCTTTCGCTGGGCCCGTCCGAGGTCGGCGTGGACCTCATCGCGCTCGCGGAGACGTTCGAGCCGCAGCCGTTGGTCGCACCCGATGTCGACCCCGATGACATCAGCGGCTTCACGTACACCGGCGGGACGACCGGTGCCTCCAAAGGTGTCATGCAGACCTACCGCAGCGGCGCGACCTTGACGCAGATCCAGCTGGCGGAGTGGGAATGGCCGGAGGAGACCCGCTTCCTGATCGCGACGCCGCTGTCGCATGCCGGTGCGGCGTTCTTCGTTCCGACCCTGCTTCGCGGCGGCAGCATCGTCGTACTCCCGGGTTTCGACCCGACCGCCGTCCTCGAGACGATCCAGAAGTTCAAGATCACCGCCACGATGCTGGTCCCGACGATGCTCTACATCCTCATGGACCATCCGAAGATCGACGAGTACGACCTGTCGAGCCTCGAGACCGTCTACTACGGCGCGTCCGCGATCTCGCCGACCCGGCTGAAAGAGGCGATCGAGAAGTTCGGCCACATCTTCTTCCAGTTCTTCGGTCAATCCGAGTGCGGCATGACGATCTCGGTGCTTCGCAAGGACGAGCACGACATCAACGACCTGGAGCGCCTCGCCACCTGCGGTCGTGCCGTCCCTTGGCTCAACGTGAAGCTGCTCGACGACGACCTCAACGAGGTGCCCGACGGCGAGCCGGGCGAGATCTGCGTGCGCGGACCGCTCGTCATGAAGGGGTACTGGAAGAAGCCTGAGCAGACCGCCGAGGCGCTGGCTGGTGGCTGGCTGCACACCGGCGACATTGCCAAGAAGGATCCTCAGGGATTCCTGACCATCGTCGACCGCAAGAAGGACATGATCGTGTCGGGCGGTTTCAACGTCTTCCCGCGCGAGATCGAGGACGTCATCGGTACCCACCCGGCGGTCGGCCAGGTCGCCGTCATCGGGGTTCCCGACGACAAGTGGGGCGAGGCGGTGAAAGCAGTCGTGGTGCTGCGTCCCGATCAGACCGTGTCGCAGGAAGAGCTGTATGAGCTGGTCAAGGAGCGCAAGGGCGCCACCCACGCACCGAAGAGCGTCGACTTCGTCGAGGCCATCCCGCTCTCCGCGCTCGGCAAGCCCGACAAGAAGGCATTGCGGGCGCAGTACTGGGGCGAGGGCGCCCGGATGGTCAACTAGCCCGTACGTCGAAGTTGAGATGGTGGGAGAGGTCGCCGACGTGGTCGACGGCGTACCGGCGTTCGGTGAAGCGCCAAACCTCGCCGTCGCCGCGAGCGAACCGGTCGCTGTAACGTCCGCTCACGATCGGCTGGAAGGCAAAGTCATCGACGCCTTGGAACACGACGTACGACGAGGTGCAGGTCGCGGTGCCGCCTGCCTCGTCGACGTCGATCACGGGGTTCGCGGTGACGTGACGCGTGCGCGGCGAACCGTCGTACAGCATCGTCTGCCGCTCCCACATCGACTGCATCTCGCCGCTGCCGGTGGCGAAGACGTCGCCCTGCTCGTCGCTGAGCCGGCCGTCCGCGAAGAGGGCGGCGAGGCCGGCGAAGTCGCCGGCGTCCATGCGCTCGCAGTAACGGCCGAGCAGGTTGCGGATCTGCTCATGGGAGTCGGACACGTGCAGCAGCCTGCCAGATCGGCCGCGTTGTGACGATGAGCTTCGACCTCGTCGAGGCGGACGTGCTCGGCGTGCCGATGACGGTGTTCCGCGAGCGACTGCGCACGATGGGCGAGCTGCTCGACCGCTCGCTGCTGTGGGCGGATCGCGAGTACATCGTCGACGGTGACCGGCGGCTCACCTACGGCGACCACCACGCCGCCGTCTCCCGGGTTGCTTCGTACCTGGTCGACCAGGGCGTGCAGAAGGGTGATCGGGTCGCGATTTTCGGCAAGAACTCGATCGAGTGGGTCGTCACCTTCTGGGCGACCGTGTCGATCGGGGCCATCGCCGTTGGGCTGAACGTCTGGTGGGCGAAGGACGAGCTCGACTACGCGCTCGCCGACTGCGAGCCGAAGTTGCTCGTCGACGACATGGCGCCGATCTCTGCGCTTCTCGACGGCGCCGACGTGCAACGCCCGGATGTCGAGATCGACGAGGACGATCCGGCGCTCATTCTCTACACGTCAGGGACGACGGGTCGCCCGAAGGGCGCGACCCACTCGCACCGCAACCTCAACTGCCTGGTTCAGGCGCAGCAGTGCATCATCGCGGCTCGCGTGCCGGCGGGCTTCACGCTTCCGCCGTCTCGTGCGCTCACGAGCACGCCGCTGTTCCACGTGTCGGGTCTGCACAGCGGTGTCATCGCCTGCCTCGGCGCCGGCAACACGACGGTGTGGCAGGGCGGCAAGTTCGATCCCGTCTCGACGCTGAAGGTGATCGAGCGCGAACGCTGCACCACGTGGACGACGATGCCCACCACGTTGTGGCGCGTGGTCCACGAGCCGACCGCCAAGTCCTACGACACGTCGTCGTTGATGCATGTCGGCGGTGGCGGTGCGGCGTGGTCCGCGGCGCTGCAGCAGGCCATTCGCGACACCTTCGGCGAGCACATCAGCTGGGGGATCGGTTACGGCCAGACCGAGGCGTGCGGGCTCTCGACGACCTCGACCTTTGCGGAGCTGCAGGAGCATCCGGACACGGTTGGCCGGCCGGTTCCGACGGTGGAGCTCAAGGTCGACGAAGCGGGGGAGATCTACCTGCGCGGACCGATGGTGATGCTCGGCTACTGGAACAACCCCGCGGCGACGGATGCGGTCATCGACGCGGACCGGTGGCTCAAGACCGGGGACCTCGGAGAGATCCGCGACGGCCTGCTGTACCTGTCGACGCGCCGTACCGATCTGATCCTCCGCGGCGCCGAGAACGTCTACCCCGCCGAGATCGAGAACTGCCTCGAAGGCCATCCTGGTGTCGACGAGGTGGTGGTCGTCGGGCTTCCTGACGAGGAGTTCGGCCAGGTGGTCGGCGCGGTGGTCGTGCCGGCCGCGGGGGAGGATCTCGGGGTGGACGAGCTGTCGGCGTACGTGAAGGAACGGCTCGCTTACTTCAAGGTGCCGAGCCGGTGGGTCGTCTCTCGGGAGCCGCTGCCGCGGACGGCGACCGGCAAGGTAGTGCGCGCGGAAGTCATGGACCGGTTCGAGGAGAGGTAATGGCCTACCCCCCTGCCAACTATCCGCTGACCCCGGCCGGTGTCGAGGACTACCCGGTCAAGGTCGGCTCGATGCTGCTCACGCTGGTCGACCCCCACAAGGGCTTCGAGAGCGCCTACAACCGCTGGTACGAGCGCGACCACTTCTATGCCGGGTGCATGGAAGGTCCATGGCAGATCGCCGGCTCGCGGTGGGTCGCGACCCGCGAGATGAAGAACCTCCGGTGGGGCAACGACGCCGTCGCGAACCCGATCGATGCGGGCTCGTACGTCGCGATCTACTGGGTCGAGGCCGGACACCACAAGGACTGGGATGACTGGGCGCTGCCCCAGGTGCAGCAGCTGTACGCCAACGGACGTGGCTTCACCGAGCGGTCGCACGTGCACACCGCGACCTTCGACCATGTGGGGGCGCTCTACCGCGATGCCGATCCGGTGCCGATCGAGCTCGCGCTCGATCACCGCTACGACGCGATCGTCGGCGTCTGGCTCGATGGCCGCAACGGCCTCGACGCCGCTGCACTGCACGAGCGGATCGGCTTCAGCGACGCACTGAAGGACCTGTTCGCCGGCTCGGACATCGAGATCGTCTCTTCCTGGACGCCGCGGCCGGAGTTCCGCAACTCACGGGACAACGCGCCGATGGCCCTGGGCTCGCCCGGCGGCCAGGAGAACCGGCTGTGCCAGGTGTGCTTCATCGGGGGCGACGTGCGCGCATCGATCGACTGGTTCCACGCCTACACGAAGGCACTCAAGGAGCTGGACCTGGCCGACACGCTCCTGGTCGCGCCGTTCCTCCGCACCATCGTCGGTACCGACACGTACACCGACCAGCTCTGGTAAGTCGCGCGCGTCGCGCAGGTGCGGTCAGGATGGCTTCGCGAAGGTGACCGCGACCGACACGTTGAACGGCGTTCCAACCGAGACTGTGAGCGACGTGATTTCGGCGCTGGCCGCGGCGATCTTCTGGAGCTTGTCCATCAGCTTGTCCAACCACTCCTGAAGCCGGTCGGGTAGTCCCCGGAGCGCGAACTCGCTCTGCCCGACGCTGCCGGTGTTCAGGGAGGCGACGGCGGTCATCACCTCGGCGATTGCCGCCCGTGGCGAGGACTCGTCGATGCTCTCGATCCTGGCGATGTGGTTGTCCATGTCGACCATGAGCGTGAGTCTTGTTCCTCAGCGGCGCGCTGGGAAGCGCAGCGCCGCGTCCCGCGCCCTTCACGAGGTACTCGCGAACTTGCACTTTCGACCCGTTTTGCGGCGAATTTCGGGCCGAAGGTGCCAAGCTCGGCGCGCCCCTGCCCGGCGGATCCACGCTCTCCTATGCTTCCCGCGTGGCGCAGGTGCGCGTTGTCGAGGTGCTTGCTGCGCTGTCCCTCACCACGGACATCGCCTCCGGCGTGCCTCTCGAGAAGGGGCTCCGGACGTGCGCTGTCGCGACGGCGTTCGGGCGGGAGCTTGGGCTGGCGCAGGACGAGCTCGCCACGGTGTTCCATACGGCCTTGTTGCGGGCGATCGGCTGTACGTCGCATGCGTCGGAGAACGCCGCGCAGTTCGGCGATGACATCGCATTCCAGGCGTGGCTGAAGGAGATCGACTTCGGCGACGAGGCAGCGCTCGGCCGGCAGCTGCGCCGGTTCGCTCACTGGGCCGAGGAGTCGAAGCGGCCGGCGCTGGTCGCTGACTTCATTGCGACGGCCCCCACAGTTGGGCCGCGCGCGAACCTCGCGGCTTGCGAGGTGGGCCGCGCGCTCGGCCCCAGGCTCGGGCTGCCATCGGCAGCGGTCCTCGCGCTGGACAACGTCTACGAGCGATGGGACGGCAAAGGCATTCCCGGCGTGCGGGCGGGTGACGACCTGCCCATCGCCTCGCGCATCGTCCACCTCGCTGAGCAGGCGGTCCTGGTCGCTGCCGAGGGCGGCGGCCTGGAGGCGGTGGTGGCGGAGATTCGGCATCGCTCGGGCGGTCACCTCGACCCGGATCTGGTGACGGCGTTCGCGGCCGCACCGGAGCCGGCGCTCGCTCCGCTGGCCGAGCGCGACATTCTCGCTGCCGTCATCGCGGCGGAGCCCGGCACCGTCTCGATGGCAGGCGACGATGTGGTTCTGCAGATGTGCCGGGCGCTGGCCTGTGTCGTCGACCTCAAGGGCAAGTACCTGCTGGGCCACTCCGACCACGTCGCGACGATCGCTCGCACCGCGGCCCGACTTGCCGGGCTTGACTCGGACGCCCAGAACCAGATCGAGACGGCGGGGCTGCTGCACGACATCGGACGGGCCGGCGTACCGAGCTCGGTCTGGGACCTCCCGGGACCGCTGACCGACGCCGACTGGGAACGGGTACGGCTGCACACCTACTGGACGTCGCGGGTGCTCGAGCGCTGCCCTGCCCTCGCGTCACTGGCACCGCTGGCCGCCAGCCACCACGAGCATCTCGACGGTTCGGGCTACCACCGAGGCTGTCGCGCGACAGAGCTCGACTTCACGCAGCGCCTGCTGGCCGCGGCGGATGCGCTCGCAGAGCTGACCGAGCCTCGTCCGGAGCGGGCCGCGATGCGCCTCCCCGACGCGGCCGCCCAGCTGGAAGATCACGCTCGCGAGGGTCGGCTCGACCCGCGGGCGGTTTCTGCGGTCGTCGAGGCCGCAGGCCTGCCGCGACGACGCCCGCCGTTGCCGAACGACCTCAGCGAGCGTGAGGTGGACGTGCTGCGCCTGGTTGCGCGCGGCATGACCAACCAGCAGATCGCCGACGAACTCGTCTTGTCACCACGGACCGTCGGCAACCATCTCGCCCGCGTCTACGACAAGATCGGCCGCCGCAGCCGGGCCGGCGCAGCTGTCTTCGCGATCGAGCACGGGCTGGTTCTCGGTGTGGATTGAGTCAGATGACTCATGCCCGCCACGCTCCGGTGGGCGACGCTCGGCGCATGACAACAACAACACCGCAGACCACCACTGATCGCGTTGCCGCCGTCGCCTCGATCTACGAGGCGTTCGGGCGAGGTGACCTCGACGCGTTGGTGGCGCCGCTCGCCGACGACGTCAGCTGGGACGCGGACTGGGCGCAGCACTCGGCCCAGGAGGCCGGGCTCGACATGTTCCGGCCGCGCCACGGCAAGGCGGAGGTCCGGGAGTTCTTCACTGCGCTTGGCGCTTTCGAGGTGCACGACTTCCAGGTGCTCGACCTGCTCGCGAGCGACCGGCAAGTCGTCGTACAGGTGCTCATCGACTGCAGCTACCCGCACGGCGGGCGCTACCGCGATGAGGAGCTGCACCTGTGGACATTCCACCCGAACGGGACGATCGGCGCTCTGCGGCACTACGTGGACACCGCGAAGCACATCGCGGCTGCCGCAGGTGAGGACACGACGAAGCATCGGTGAAATCGCCGTAAATCGTTCGCGCAGGAGCGGGTTATCCCCCGTGGTTATCCCGACCTGTGCGCAACGTCACACAAGAAATCTCCTTGCGGGAAATAACTCGTTCACATTTGCTTGCTTTAGTTAGCAGTAGAAGTAGAACGTGTTCTCTCCCACAAGGAAGGTGCACCATGGCTCGACACACCCGAGCCGACCTGCGCAAGCTGCCCGTCTTCTCCGGGTTGTCCCGGCGCGCGATCGCGCGCGTCGACGCCTTGCTCACGCCGGTCGCATTCCACGACGGCGACGTCCTCTGCGAGGAGGGCAAGCTCGGTCGCGAGGCCTTCGTCATCGTCAGCGGCGAGGTCGAGGTCAGCCGCGCCGCTGACCACCTCGCCACCCTCGGCGCCGGCGCCGTCGTCGGCGAGATGGCGCTGCTCGGCCACGCGCCCCGCAACGCCACGGTCACCGCAACCGGTGACGTCGAGGCGCTCGTGATGAGCGCTCAGGAGTTCGCGAGCATCCTCGCGGAGCCCGAGGTCGCAGACGCGGTTCACCGCGTGGCGGCGGAGCGCGGCGGGGTTCCCACCGCCGCGTGAGTGCCGTTTGACGGTTCGCCAAGGCCGTCAACCGGCAGTGCCCGGCAATATCGGGGCGGCCTCGGCTTGATGATTCGGTGATTCCCGCCGATCATCGTTGTGCAGCACGGCACTCGTGCCTGCACAGACTCCAGGGGGTACGCCGGTGACCCGGCTGGCTACCGTCCCGCCGGTCAGACCGATGCCCCCAGTCGCCCCGCCCACCGCGCCGCGGCGACTGCTGAGCGGTGTCCCCACGCTCATCGCGCTGGCGACCGTTGCGCTCGGCGTCGTGGACATCTCGACCGCGCTGATGCCGGAGCGAACCGCGCGGCTGCACGACCTCGTCAGCATCGAGCCACTTCAGGTCGCTCACGACGCGACTGCGGCAACCGTCGCCGCCGGCGTCTTGCTCGTGATGCTCGGACATGGTCTGCGCCGCCGCAAGCGGCGCGCCTGGCGCGCCGCGGTCGTCCTCACCGCTGTCACCGCGGTGCTGCACGTGCTCAAGGGACTCGACGTCGTCCCGGCGGTCGGATCGCTCCTGATGTGCCTCGCGCTCGTCTGCCTCGACCGCCAGTTCACCGCCCTCGGGGACCCGCGAACGCGATGGCGCGCACCTGCCGCACTCGGCGGGCTGGTCGGAGTCGGCTTCGGGCTCGGCTGGGCGCTGCTCGCGGCGCGATCGTCATCCATCGTCGGAAACCCCAGCGCGAGTGCCCGGTGGAAGGAAGTCGCCTACGGGCTGGTCGGCTTCAGTGGCCCCCTTCACTTCCGTTCCGACGGCACCTCCGATCTCGTCTACGTCGTACTGGCGACGCTCGGGGCCGTCGCCATTGGCTTGCCGGTGTACCTGGCGTTGCGTTCGCCGCAGCGCCTTTCCGTCCCGACCGGGGACGACGAGGAGCGGTTGCGGGCGCTGCTGAGCTGCCGGGAAGGCGGCGACTCGCTCGGGTACTTCGCGCTGCGCCGGGACAAGGCCGTGATCTTCTCGGCCACCGGCAAGGCCGCGGTGAGCTACCGGGTGCTATCCGGTGTCATGCTCGCCTCCGGTGACCCGCTCGGCGACCCTGAGGCGTGGCCGGGTGCGATCTCCGCGTTCACGGCGGAAGCTGCGCGGCACGCCTGGATTCCCGCGGTGATCGGCTGCAGTGAACGCGGTGGTGAGGTGTGGGTCCGAGAGGCCGGGCTGCGCGCGCTCGAGCTCGGCGACGAGGCGGTCGTCGACGTGGCGACCTTCACCCTCGAGGGCCGCGGCATGCGCAACGTGCGGCAGATGGCCAGCCGGGTCGAGCGTGCCGGCTACGTCATCGAGGTACGCCGCGTGGGCGACCTGAGCGACGCCGAGGTGTGCACGATCACCCAGCAGGCCGCGGCCTGGCGCGGCGCCGAGGTCGAGCGCGGGTTCTCGATGGCACTCGGCCGGTTCGGCGACCCTGCCGACGGCGGCTGCGTCGTCGTGACGTGCACCCGCGAGGACCGGCTCGCGGCAGTGCTCCACTTCGTGCCGTGGGGCGAGGACGGGCTCTCCCTGGACCTGATGCGTCGTGACCGCAACGCCGACCCCGGACTGAACGAGGCGATGATCGTCGCCGCGGTGAAGCATGCGCCGGAGTTCGGCATTCGTCGGCTGTCGCTCAACTTCGCGGCCTTCCGCAGCGCACTCGAGCAGGGGGCAAGGCTGGGAGCAGGTCCGATCAGCCGGCTGTGGCGCGGCGCACTGGTCTGGGTGTCGCGCTGGTACCAGATCGAGTCGCTCTACAAGTTCAACGCGAAGTTCTCGCCGCAGTGGCGGCCGCGCTACATCTGCTACCCGCGCCCGACTCTCGTGCCGCGGATCGCGCTCGCGACACTCGAGGCCGAGGCGCTGATCGTGCTGCCGCGCCGCGCCCGACTTCGTCGCAGCTGCTGAGACCGCGGGTAGTCCGGGGTCAGCGCCAGGCGAACACCGGCTGCTCGAAGTGCGCCACCCGGGTCGCCCGCCCATGCAGGGCGAGCTCCCGAAACTGGTACACCACCGCCGCCGTCGGTGCGTGGATCCAGGCACCGAGCATCGGCACCCGGATGATCGGGTCGGGGGACTCGGGGATCGAGGCGAACATCGGATCGACGTCGTAGTCGCGCGCGTGCGCGATGTGCACGCTCGCGACCTCGTCGGGGTTCGGCGTGATCGCGTCGGCCACCGGGCCTGCCCAGAGGACGACTGGAGTGATGCGGTACCCGGACCTGGTGGAGTAGTCGTCCAGCCGGCCCAGCACGACGTCGGGCGGCAGCGCCAGGTCGAGCTCTTCCTGCAGCTCACGCAGTGCTGCTTCCTCGGCGCTTTCACCGTCGTCGAGCCGGCCGCCCGGCAGCGCCCACTGTCCAGGGTGCGCGCGCAGCTTCGCGGCGCGGCGGGTGACGAGGATGCCGGGACCGTCGTCGTCCACGACCACCGTGACGGCGACAGCAGCCGCCCGCCGGCCGGCAAGGTCGTGCTCTCGCCGCTCGAAGCCGGCCAGCCGGGCCGCAAGCGTCTTGCGGTCAAGGTCGCTGCGAACGTCGGCCCGGTCGCCGGCGCGCCGCCCGCTCACGGGCCCGCTGCGACGTGAGCCCGCCTGCATGCCGAACTACTTAGAGCAGTGGTCCGACGGTGGTGCCGAACGCGCTCACCTGGTCGACGAGCTCGGTGACCGACCGGCTCGGGAACCTGACCTGCAGGTGGTTCACGCCGAGGGACGTCCAGGCCTTCATCGCCTCGGCGATCTGCTCGGGTGAGCCGGTGACCGCCGGCCGACCCAGGTCCCACGACGGTTCGCCGACGTAGATCCACTCCGAGATCGCGCCGATGTCGCCGGTGTCGTCGCCGCGCTCCGCGCGGAACAGCTTGATCATCTCCGGCATCTGGTCCTGAGGGGTTCCTTGCGGGATCCAGCCGTCGGCGTGCGCCGCGCGTTTCACCGCGGCGGGGACAGAGCCGCCGAACCAGATCGGGGGCCGCGGCTGCTGCACGGCGCGCGGCTCGATCTCCATCCCGTCGACGACGCCGGTCGCGAGCGCCTGCTCGAACACCGGATACGCCTCGTCGGTGAGCTTCGCGCGCTGTGACACGTCGAGGCCCAGGGCGGCGAACTCCTTCTCGACGTGACCGACACCGAGGCCGACGATCACCCGGCCGCCGGAGAGCAGATCGAGGGTGGCGAAGGACTTGGCGCTCACCAGCGGGTGGCGGTACGCGAGGTTGAACACCGTCGAGAGGAGGCGGGTCTGCTTCGTCTGGCCCGCGAGCCAGGACAGGGTGGCGATGGTGTCGTACCAGACGGCGCTCATCCGCGGGGACAGGTCGTCGGGGATCGCTACGTGGTCGCAGACGCCGATGTAGAAGAAGCCGGCCTCGTCGGCGGCTTTCGCCACGGCCAGCAGCTCAGCCGGACCGGACTCGATCTCCCACGGCTCGACGAAGTACTTGCTCTGCGCCTGGACGGGAAGCTGCATCCCATAGACGACCTTGCCGGCAGGGACGATCGGAGCCATGGGGGGAGAGTATGCCGTAATCTGACGGGGTGTCAGATTTGACGACGCGGGAGCGGGTGCCGGCCGTGGCGGGCTGGTTCACCATCGGTGACAACCCCGCTCTCCTCGGCAATCGGTGTACGTCGTGCGGCACGGTCTTCTTCCCGAAGGCGTCGAACTTCTGCCGCAACCCGGACTGCAGCGGTGACGACTTCGAGGACACCGAGCTCTCCCGCACCGGCACCGTCTGGTCCTACACGGACGCGCAGTACCAACCGCCGCCGCCGTACATCGCGCGCACCGACCCGTACGTCCCCTTCGCGCTCGCGGCCGTGGAGCTCGAAGCGGAGCAGATGGTTGTGCTCGGTCAGGTCGCGGACGGGTTCGGCATCGCCGACATCGATGTCGGGACCAAGGTCGAGCTCGTGGTGGAGACCCTCTACTCCGATGACGAACGCGACTACCTGGTCTACCGCTGGAAGCCGGTGTCATCAGGGGACGGTGCCGGCCAAGCCGGCGCCGCTGTTGGGCGGAGGGCCGGGTAGTGGTCGCGACGGACGTCGTTGTTGCCGGCGTGGGCATGCATCCCTGGGGAAAGTGGGGACGCAACTTCGTGGAGTACGGCGTCGCCGCCGCACGGACTGCTCTCTCCGATGCCGGGGTGAGCTGGCGCGACGTGCAGCTGGTCTCCGGGGCCGACACGATGCGCAACGGGTACCCGGGATACGTCAGTGGCGCCACCTTCGCCCAAGCCCTTGGCTGGACCGGAGCGCGGGTCGCGTCGTCGTACGCCGCATGCGCATCCGGAGCGACCGCGCTCGAAGTCGCCCGGGCGGAGATCCTCGCGGGCCGATGCGAGGTCGCGCTCGTCGTCGGCGCGGACACCACACCCAAGGGGTTCCTCGCGCCCAACGCGGGCGAGCGTCCCGACGACCCCGACTGGCTGCGGTTCCGGTTGCTCGGCGCCACCAACCCGACGTACTTCGCTCTCTACGCCCGCCGGCGGATGGCGTTGTACGGCGCAACGGAGACCGACTTTGCCCTGGTGCGGGCGAAGAACGCCCGCCATGGTCTGGAGAACCCGAACGCGCGTTACCGCAAGGAGTTCAGCGTCGAGGAAGTCCTTGCGTCGGCGATGGTGGCTGACCCGCTGCGGCTGCTGGAGATCTGCGCGACCAGCGACGGCGGTGCCGCGGTCGTGCTGACCAGCGCCGACTGGGCGGCGCGACACGGCGTCGCGAAGCCGGTCGCGGTGCGCGCGATCTCGACCGTCACTCCTGCCTTCCCGCAGACCGTCATCGAGATGCCCAACTTCTCGACCGACTCCGGTGTCGCCGTTCCGGATGCCGTGACGCCGTTCAAGTCCGCGATCGCGTTGGCCGCGTACGAGGAGTCGGGCATCGGCCCGGAGGACCTGTCGCTCGCCGAGGTGTACGACCTTTCGAGCGCGCTCGAGCTCGACTGGTACGAGGACATCGGTCTGTGCAAGGCCGGTGAGGCAGAGCGCCTGCTCCACGACGGTGACACGACGATCGGTGGCCGGATCCCGGTCAACCCCTCCGGCGGCCTGGCGTGCTTCGGCGAGGCCGTGCCGGCACAAGCGCTCGCGCAGGTCTGCGAGGTCGTCTGGCAGCTTCGAGGTCAGGCCGGTGCGCGGCAGGTGCAGGGGGCAAATGTGGGCATCACCGCCAATCAGGGACTCTTCGGTCACGGCTCGTCGGTTCTGCTCTCCGTCTAACCGCCGTTTCTAGTCCTTTCTTGCTATTGCCCGGATTGGGCGTAGTCGCGAACCTGGGTGGCTACTGGACCTGAGATCTCGGCTTGGTGGGGCCACCAAGGGGGCGGGTTTGACGACTTGGCAGCAGAACCTGTCCTACGTGACCACCGGCGAGTTCGTCGGCCTGTTCCTGATCTCGTTGTGGCAGCTGTATCGGTACCGGGCGCGGGGCGCCGGGTGGGCGGCCGGTTCGTTCGGCCTGCTGGCCGCGATCAGCGTGGTCGGCGTGACGCTGCAGGCGATCGGGACGCTGCTCTATCCCGGCTGGCTGATCAAGTCGCTGATCGCGACGATCTTGCTCGTCCCCTACACCTTGTACCGCTTCGCAGCGAGTTTCGTGCCGGTACGCGGAGCGGGGAGGCACATCGCTGAGTGGCTGACCGCCGCTGCCTTGATCGGGACCGTCCTGATCCCGTACCTCCCGCTGCCACTGCAGCCGGCACCGCCCGGCTTCCTCGCCTACCGGGTCCTGGTCAGCCTGCAGTGGGGCTTGCTGTTCGGCTTCGTAGCGGTGCGCATGTGGCGGGCTGGGGCGCACCAGCCGCGTGTCGCGCGCTATCGCATGCGGCTGCTCGCGGTTGCGGCGGCCGGCCTCGACGTACCGGTTCTCCTGGGCGCACTTGGTCTCAACTACCGGCCGTGGGTGCAGCTGGCGAGCCAGGTGAACACCTCGTTGATGGCGTGTCTGTTCGCCGTCGGCCTGGTCCTGCCCGCGGCCGTGCGCAACTGGTGGCGCAGCGGTGAGCGCAATGCGATGCAGGTGGCGATCGCCGATCTGGTCCGCGCGTACTCCGCAACCGACGTCGCATCCGGGTTGCTTCCCCACGTTGCCGCGCTCACCGGAGCCGGTGACATCGCCCTTGTCGATGCCGACGGTACGGAGGTGGCCCGTTACGAGGGCGACATCGTTCCCGCACAACGCAGAGCACGCGCGGGCGCCGACGGCGCGGAGGCGGTTCCGATCGAGGTCGCCGTCGGGCGCCATCACCGGTTGATCGTCAGGACTGATCCCTACCTGCCGTTCTTCGCCCGGGACGAGTTCCGGATGCTCAATGCTCTTGGCGAGTTCGTCGGTCTGGCGATCGACCGCTGTGACCTGTTCGAGCGCGAGCGGGTGGCGCAGGTTCAGCTCGCGCATCAGGCCACTCACGACGACCTCACCGGACTTCCCAACCGGTCGTTGTTCGCGGATCGGCTGACCGAAGCGCTGGCCAGGGCCAAGCGGCAGTCTTCGGCGCTGGCGATCATGTTCCTCGACCTCGACCAGTTCAAGCTCGTGAACGACGGCATCGATCACGCGGCGGGCGACCTCGTCCTCGCCGAGACGGCACGGCGGCTGCAGGCCACCGCACGAGACACCGACACGGTGGCGCGTTTCGGGGGCGACGAGTTCACGGTGCTCGCGGAAGTCGGCGACGAAAGCGAGGCCATCGGCCTCGCCAACCGGTTCCGGGCCGCGCTGTCAGCGCCGATCTACGTCGGTGACCGCGACATCTCGATCAAGGTCAGCATCGGCGTCGTCATCACCCGCGGCGCTGGTGACCCGTTGACGTTGGTACGCGACGCGGACGCCGCCATGTACCGCGCGAAGGAGGGTGGAAGGGACCGGGTTGTCGTCTTCGGAGCCCAAATCCGCCAGCAGGCGCGGTTGCGGCTGGACATCGAGCGCGAGCTCCGGCACGCAATCGGCACCGCGGATGTCAGCGCTGCCTACCAGCCGATCATCGACCTCCGCAACGGCGGCATCAGCGGCGTCGAGGTCCTGGCGCGCTGGGCCCATGCGTCTCTCGGTCGGCTTCGCCCCGATGAGTTCCTTCCGGTTGCGGAGGACACCGGCCTGATCCTGCCGCTCGGCGAGAAGGTGTTCACTCTTGCGTGCCACCAGGCGCGGCAATGGCTCGACATCGCCGGCCGCGGCTTCCGCGTCTGGGTGAACGTCTCGGCGCGGCAGTTTGCCGACCCGGCGCTTCGCGAGTCGGTCATGGGGATCCTCGACGCCTCCGGACTGCCGGCCTCCGCGCTGGGGATCGAAATCACCGAGACCGTGTTGATGGCGCGCACAGACGTGGTTGCCGACCAGCTCCGGCAGCTCCGCGAATGCGGGGTGGCGATTGCTCTCGACGACTTCGGCACCGGTTTCTCCTCGCTGGGCTACCTCACTCGATTCCCCGTGGACCGGATCAAGATCGACCGTTCCTTCGTTGCCGGTCTCGGAGTCGAGCCGTCCACATCGCTGGTCGCCGCCTGTCTGGCGCTCGGGAAGTCACTCGGGCTGACCACCGTCGCGGAAGGTGTCGAGACCCCGTCACAAGCCGACTGGCTGATGCGAGCGGGGTGCGACGCGGTGCAGGGCTACTACTACGCGAGGCCGCTCGACCCGCACCGGGTCACCAGCCTGCTGCGCGATCCGGATCACCTCGGGCACCTGCCGCTGTACCTGCCGCGCAGTCGCGGTCACGAGTCCGACCTGAGCACGCTCGCCGTGGCGCCGCTCGCCTCAGTCGAGGAAGCGGCGGCCCACAGCGCCAGTACCTGAGCGAAGGGCACCGGCACAAGAGCGGAGCAGGCTCCACCCTCTGACCGCGACGGCGCCTAGGAGCTCGGGCGTCCACGCGATCGTCCCGGCCACAGCCGCGCCGATCGTCGACACGTGGCTCGTGCTCCGGCCGGTGACCAGGGCGGCGTAGCGGCGGCCGGCGGCCAGTGCCGCTGCAGGGGTGCCGTACCAGCCGTCCTCACCCTGAGCCGCCCGCGCGTGCCAGGGCTCGACAACCCCCAGCCACCGCCTCGAGCGCGCGAGGGTGTCGGCCGTGCGGCGAAGCTCCGCGAGTGCTGCCTGCGCCGTCAGCGGCGCATTCGTGAGGTCGAGGACCACGATGGGCTCGATCGGGCCGCCGCCGTGCACGAGTGCATGGCAGAGATGCGTGACCGCATCGACGGTGTCGACCCCGTGGACGACCACCGACCCTGCCGCGTCCTGACCGAGGTGCTCGAGCTTGATCGTCATCGCCTTGCCTCTCGCGGGTTGTCCGGCAGCGTCCTCTCAGATCCTGTGAGGTCGCGCCCTGTGGCAGCCAGACACAAACGTCCTCCCTCGGCGGGCCGAATGGCCCCACCCGGCGGCGGGATGCCGGCGGACCGCCGACACGGGTCCCCTGCTGCCTGAAATGGGGTCCTTCGCCCCTGCCCGATCCACCGTCGGGCAAGGAAGAGTGCATTGCGCGAAGCGCCATTGATTCGCCGAGCCAGGAGGAACCCATGCCAGTGGGCGTCGTGGAAGTCCCGCCCGCCGATGCGCTGCTTGCCGACGGCCGCGTCGTGGAGATCAGGCAGCTGGTCCCGGACGACCTCGCCGAGCTCGAGGCGCTGTACGGCCGGCTGAGCAAAGAGGCCATGCGAATGCGCTTCTTCTCCTACTCGCAGCAGGTCGGGCAGCAGGACATCAAGCGCATGATGCGGCGGACCGGCCGTGACCAGCTGTCGCTGGTAGCCGTCGACGGATCGCGGATCATCGGCGTGGCGACCCTGGCCCGCAGCGGCGCTGCCGACCGGGCCGAGTTCGCCCTCATCGTCGACGACGAGCGACACGGGCAGGGCATCGGAACCCTGCTCATCGAGCACGTGATCGCTGCGGCTCGCCGCCTCGGCTACGCCCGGCTTCACGCTGACGTCCTCTCGGACAACGCGGAGATGCTGCACGTCCTTCGTGACCTCGGGGCGGCGCCGAAGATGCGCGCGTCGAGCGGGGTGGTCGACGTCGACTTCGTGCTCCCCGCCCACGGTGAGTGGCACCTCGCCGTACAGGAGCGGGAAAGCATCGCCGAGTACGCGTCGCTCGAACACCTGCTGTCGCCGAAGAGCATCGCCGTTGTTGGCGCGGGCCAGCGCCCGAGCAGCGTCGGCCGCCGGATCGTCGGAAACCTCGTAGCGGCTGGGTTCACCGGCCGGCTGTACGCCGTGAACCCAGGCGGCCTCGCCGTCGACAGCGTGCCCGGCTACGCCGACCTCTCCGAGCTGCCCGAGAGTCCGGACCTCGTCGTCGTCGCGGTCCCTGCGCTCGGTGTGCTCGAGGTGATCGGCGCCGCGGCGGCGATCGGCGCGCGCGGTGCGGTCATCGTCAGCGACGGCTTCGCGGAGCTCGGCGACACCGGTCGCGATCTCCAGCGAGACATCCTTGCGACCGCGCGACGCGGCGGAATGCGGCTGATCGGACCGAACTGCCTCGGCATCGCGAACTTCGACGGCGGTGTCCGCATGAACGCGACGTTCGCGGACATGGCTTGCCCTGCCGGCAGCCTCGGGGTCGCGACCCAGTCCGGCGGCGTCGGGCTCGCTCTCCTCGACGCCATGGCGCGCCGAGGGATCGGGCTGTCCACGTTCGTCTCCATGGGAAACAAAGCTGACGTCAGCGGCAACGACATGTTGCTGTACTGGAGCCAGGATCCGGCGACGAGTGTGTGCCTGCTCTACCTGGAGTCGTTCGGAAACGCCCGCAAGTTCGCGCAGATCGCTCGTCAGGTCGCGCGCACCAAGCCGATCGTGGCGATCACCGCGGGACGGTCAGTCGCCGGCGCACGTGGGGTCCGCTCGCACACCGCGGCGGCGGCGACGCCCGACGTGGCGCTCGACGCGCTGTTCCACCAGGCCGGCGTGATCCGGGCAGCCTCGCTGAGCGAAGCGCTCGACGTCATCTCGATCCTGGGCACGGGATCGATCCCGTCAGGCGGGCGCGTCGGTGTGGTCAGCAACGGCGGCGGTCCGGCTGCCTTGACGGCTGACGCGTGCAGTGCCGTCGGTCTGGATCTGCCCGAGCTGAGCCGGGGGCTGCGCGACCGGCTCGCCACTGTGCTGCCCGCTCATGCAGCCACGTCGAACCCGGTCGACACGACTGCGGGCGGCGGGCCCGCAGAGCTCGCCGAGTGTGCCCGCATGATGGCGGACTCCGGCGAGGTGGACTCGGTCATCGTGATCCACGCGTCGCTCGCTTCGACCGACCGGGACGCTGTTGCAGCAGCCCTCGCGGAAATTCACGCAAGCTGCCCCGTGCTCGCGGTGTTCCTCGGTAGCCCGACCTCTCCCGATGCGCTCCGGCAGCAGGCAGGCGAGGGCGGCGTCCCATGCTTCGCCTACCCAGAGGAAGCGGCGCGAGCGCTTGCGAGCGTCACCGATTACGCCGCGTGGCGGCGGCTTCCCCACCCGCCGCAACGGCCGGTGAGCGCGCCGAGCGCGAAAGCGCGACGGATGGTGCGCGATTTCCTTGCCGACCATCCCGAGGGCGGCTGGCTGGATACGCACGTCGCGGCCGGCCTGCTCGAGGCGAGCCGGATCCCCGTCGTACGGACCGTGCCGGTCGGGTCAGTGGCGGAGGCCGTCACGGTCGCCGCGAAGCTCGGCTATCCGGTGGTCGTGAAGGCTGCCGCGGGCACGATCCTGCACCGCACCGAGCTGGGCGGCGTCTTCGTCGGAGTCCGGTCTGTGATCGGAGTGCGTCGGGCCTTCAAGTCGATCCGGGCGCAATGGGGCCCGGACTGCCCGGTCGTGATCCAGCCCATGGCCTCGCGCGGGGTGGAGACCGCGGTCGGCATGATCCAGGACCCGAGCGTCGGTCCCGTCGTGATGGCCGCCATGGGAGGGATCGCCACGGACCTGCTCGCGGACCGCAGCTTCCGGCTGCCACCGCTGTCGCTCGCCGACGCCAAGGCGCAGATCGCGGCGCTGCGCGGCTCGCCCTTGCTGTCGGGATATCGGGGTGCGGAGGTGTGCGACACGAAGGCGCTCGCCGAGATCCTGCGACGGGTGGGCGACCTTGCTCTCGGCCTGCCGGAGCTGGCCGAGCTCGACCTCAACCCTGTGGTGGTGTCACCGGAGGGGGCGCTGGCGCTCGATGTGAAGATCCGGCTTGCTCCCAGTGCGCCGTTCGACCCATATGTGCGGAGCCTCAAGACTCGTCCACCGTTGCCACGGTAGGGCGCTGCCCCCGAAGGCTGACCTGCGGCTGCCGTTGGTCCCGGAAAGTGGGGTCGTCCGCATCTACAGCGCCGCGATACCGATGCTCAGGCTGGAGGTGAAGGTCAGAGCGGAGGTATCGACATGACCGTTACCGCCGAGCGGGACCTGCTCGCGACCGACGTCATGAGCTCCCCGATCGCCGCCATCGACGAGCACAGCTCGATCTGGCAGGCAGGCGACCTGATGCTCGGCCAGCGGGTGCACCACGTGGTGGTCGTCAGCGGTTCTCATTGCCTCGGCGTGCTGACCGACCGCGACATCCTCGAGGCCTGGCATCGTGGCCCGGCGGCGCTGCGCGCCACACCTGTCCGCGAGCTGATCGCGATGCGCACTGCCTGCGTGCTTCCGGACGCAACCCTCAAGCAGGTCGCCTACGTGATGAATGTCAATGGCGTGGACGCGGTTCCCGTCGTCGACGGGGCCGGGAACGCCATCGGCATCATCACCGGCCGTGACGTGATCCGCGCCGTGGCGTTGCACGGGGTCGTTGTCCCCGCCGACCGGCCCGTCTGACCCCAGCCCGATCTGCTGTTCGCCCGGCCCGCTTCCTCAGCGGTCGGAAAGCGGGTCGAGGCCATGCAACGGCAGAACCTCTCGCCGGGCGGCCGCCACTGATCGGTCGACGGCATCATCCGGATCCCCTTCGCCGGCATCCCACTTCCGCCAGCAGGGCGCGGCATCTTCGTCGCCGAGCGTGACAGGAGCGGGCTGACCGGACATCCGTTCGGCGAGCTGCCGCCACGGCTGTGGCAGCTCGGTCGATGCCGGGAGCGGGCCGCCGCTGACCTCGGCGAGCAGCTGCGCCCACGTCCGGGGAACCGCAGAGCCGAGGTCGTACCCGCCGCCGCCGACGATCACCCAACGGCCCTCGCACAGCTCGTGGGCCAGGTCATGCACCAGCGAGTACGCGATCGCGAAGCCCTCCGTGGTGAGGCTCAGGTCGGTGAGCGGGTCGTCGCGGTGCGCATCGCACCCGCACTGCGTGACGATGACCTCCGGCCGGAACTCCCTCAGCAGCACCGGAACCACGGCGGACAGCGCCCGCAACCAGCCGGAGTTCCCGGTGCCCGGTGGCAGCGGGACGTTGACGGCGTACCCGAGCGCGGGCGCGACGCCGATGTCCGTGGCCGCCCCGGTGCCGGGGAAGATGGTCCGGCCGTCCTGGTGCAGCGAGATCGTCAGCACCCTCGGGTCGTCGCGAAAGACCGCTTCGACGCCGTCACCGTGATGCGCGTCGAGGTCGATGTAGGCGACCCGCCGGCAGCCGTTGCGGAGCAGGTCCTTGATGCCGACGGCGAGATCGTTGTAGACGCAGAACCCACTGGCGAATCCCGGCATCGCGTGATGGAGCCCGCCGAGGAGGTTGACGGCGTGGACGGTCTCGCCGTGCCAGACGGAGAAGCATGCCTGCTGCGTCGCGCCGACGACGGCGCTCGCCGCGTCGTGGATGCCGGGGAAGATGGGGGTGTCCTCGGTGGCGAGGCCCATCGACTGCAGGATCGGCTCCGGCATTCGCTCCGCCGAGCGCACCACAGCCAGATAGGTCAGGTCGTGCACCAGCCCGAGGTCGGCCATCTCGGCCGGCTGCGCCGCGACTTCACGCCATGACGGGCGCTCGAGCACTCCCAGCGACGTGGCCAGCTCGATCGCGAGCTCCGCGCGAGCCGCTCGCATCGGATGCCCGTGGCCGAGGTCGTAGCGGGCCGCCGCCGCGCTCCGGACCAAGGCGACGGTCTCGCCGCACCCACCGGGCACCTTGCACCTCGCGCTCTCGAGGCAGTTCGTCGTCGGGGGACGACGTGCTCAGCCGCCGTGGAACGCGGACACGGTTCCGGCGTGATGCACCTCGGCGTCGCCGCCGGGGAAGTAGAGGCCTTCGTGGCCGGTGTCGGACCAACGAACGAGGTACGGCGGCGCCCCGTCGGGGCCGCGGACCTCCAGGATCTCGGCGTCTCTGGCCGGAGTACCGACCGTCGCCGACTTCACGATGAGGCGATCACCGGGTCTGGCATTCATGGCGACTCCTAGGCGTCCGTTGTTGCGATCAGGTCCCCGGCATCGAGCCGGGCCGTGGTGAGGGTGTGGCTGCTGTGCCCGAGCTCGAGGATGGCTTGGGGGTAGTCGGCGGTGCCCAGGATGGAGCGGACGGCCTCTCTGAAGCGGGGCGTCTCGAGCGCGGAGGTGGACAGCGCGGCGAACGCCCAGTCCTCCGCTGCGCGGAGGAGCATTCGTTGCAGGCCTTGCCCCGCGGCCAGCCAGTCGGTCATGCCATCACCCGATGTGACGAGGACAGCGAGAGTGCCCGGGGTCGCGGGGTCGACAGCGAGCCGGCGATCACTCAGGAAGCGGTCCGGAAGCCGGTCCACGCGGTCGTCGATCGGTCGGCGCGGCGCAACCGCCCACGACGGCACGCCGTCGCGGCGCCCGTCCGCGCCCTGCCACGCGTCTGTTTCGCGTGCTGTTACCGCGGTGGTTCGCTCCTGGGCCACAGCGGCATGGGAGATGCCGATCACCCCCTCCCGGGTGGCCGGGTCGGTGACCCACAACAAGGTGCAGCCTTCGAGGCTGGCTGCCCTGGTGAGCTGGTCGCGTAGCGAGGCATCCGCGACAGGTGCATCGAAGCCCGACCGGTGGGTGTGCCGGCGGAAGATCGACGCGAAGGCACGGCGTTCGCTCTCGGTGGGAGCGCTCCACGCCTCGACTGTGACACTTGCCAGGACGAGCGGCCGATCGGCGTCGGGGGCCGGAACGACCGTTCCCCGAAGGTTCCGCATCCGTAGCGCGAGCAGCAGGTTGTGCAGTGCCGCTCCGCAGCTGACGACTGCCTCGCGGCCGGTGGGATCGGTGTGGGGAAGGACCCGGTCCCTGACCAGCTCCAGCTCCAGCGTTCGGGCCGCGCTCAGCCCGAATCGCCAGGGTTGGGTGTTGTGCACCGAGGGCGCTCGACCTGCAATCGCGACAAGAGCTTCGAACTCCTGGCGAAGCTCGGTCTCGACTCCGCGCGGCTGACCTGACATCGGGTGGTCTCTCCTGTTGCGTTCCGGTGGTGGTCTTCAACGATTCCGTGGCCCGTGGATGCGGCCTAGAGGCGAAAGGCCCGACGCCTCGGTCAGCGGGCGAGGTCGCTGGTCGGCCGGTAGCCGGCTGCGTCGACATCGGGTGCGGGTGGCGCGAGAAGCGCGTGGTCGCCCTCGTCGAGGAGCGCAGTGACGGCCTCGAGCGACTGCCGCAGCTCGCAGTCGGTGGACACGGCGCGTGCTGTTGGCCAGGGCTGGAACGCGTCTCGCATCTCTCGTCGCACCGCTACGCCTGCCTCCGAGAAACCCGACCGGGTGCCGCGCAGACGCTGGTACGCCGTCGGCTCCTCGGCGTGACAGCGGACCTCTGTGAAGGTGGCGCCCAGCCAGCGCGACGCCTCTCGCGCGCGGTCTCGATGACCGGCGTCCCGCCATGACGCGTCGAGGACGACCGAGTACCCGTCGGAGAGCGCGATCGTCGCGCGGCGCAGCAACTCGTCATACACGGCGGCCGTCTCCGCCTCGGTGTAGCGACCGGTTCCCCATGCGGATTCGGTGTGCTGCTCGCCGGCCCGTTCGTGGCGGATCGCGTCGGAGGACAGGTGAACTGCGCCGGTTTGCGATGCCACCGCGGCCGCGATCGTCGACTTCCCTGAGCCGGGGAGCCCGCCGATGCAGATCACGCGCGGTTGCGCGGCGACCAGGTGGCGTTCGGCGAGGCTGAGCAGCCGGTTTTGCTCGAGGGCGGCGGCGCGGGTCCGCGCCCCTGGTGCGAGCAGCGAGACCTTCAGCCGCACCAACGCGCGCTGCGCGATGTAGAAGTCGGCGAGCGACGGTGGGTAGACGTCGTCAGTGAGCTCGCGATACCTGTCCAGCAGGTGTCTGGCGGCGTCGGGCTGGTCCAGGCGTTCGAGGTCCATCGCGAGAAAGGCGACGTCGGCAAGCACGTCGCACGTCCGCAGTGCCGCGTCGAACTCGAGACAGTCGACGACGCGTACGCCGTCCCGAGTCAGGTAGACGTGATCCGCGCGGAGGTCGCCGTGTCCGTCCCTCACCTTGCCCTGCCGGACCCGGGTGTCGAAGAGTGCGCGACGCCCTGACAGGTATCGCAGGCCCAGGTCCCGGCCGGCGCTCCGCCGGTTGTCAGGTGCGAAGCTCGCGTCGAGCAGCGCGAGCGCGTTCCACTCGTAGCGCCAGCGTGCGACGAGCTGGAACCAGGCGGCGGGGCAGTCGTCGTCACGGTTCGGCACGCTGCGCTCGTGGAACGCCGCGATCGTTCGGGCGACGTCCGTCACCGCTGCCTGGAGGCGCCACGGGTCGCCGCCGAGCCGGGAGGACAGCCGGTCGCGATCCGCCAGGCGCCGCATCACCACCGCCGGCTCCGGGGAGTCCTCGCCGAGGTCGATCGAAGCCACGCCGAGGTACACGTCCGGACTCAGTCGGCGGTTGAGTGCCACCTCGTCATGGCAGGCGCGCAACCTGGCTTCGACGGTGGTGAAGTCGAGGAAGTCGGTGAGTACGGGTTTCTTGACCTTCAGGACCTTGTCACCGAGGAGGTACACGGCTGATACGTGGGTCTCCTTGCAGCCTGCCCACGGGTGGGGCGGTGTGCGCCCCGAATCGCTCGACACGCGTCACTCCTGGTCGGCTGCGTGCTCTGCTTCCTCGGCCGGCTCGTCATAGCTGTCGTGACAGGACGTCCCCTGGTTGGTCGGAGGCTGCAACGCCGGCAGCGGCGGGGCGTCGTACAGGTCGTGACAGTCGCTGGCGTGCCTAGCCGCATCGGCCGCACTCTGCACGCGTGCTGCACTCATCGCACGATCACAACCGGGCAGGACGCGTGATGCACGCAGTAGTTGCTGACCGAGCCGAGCAGGACGCCACTGATCGCGCCGTGGCCGTGACTGCCGACCACAAGCAGGGCGGTGTTCTTGCTCTCGGCGACGAGCACCGGGCCCGCGCCGCCTTCGCGGCAGACGGTTTCGACGGCAGTCGCGGGGACTGTGAGCTCCGCCTTGGCCTTCTCGAGGATGGTCAGCGCCTCGGCGTCCGGGTTGAAGCCGTCGAAGACCAGGGGCGCGCCGTACGTGTTGGGCCACATCCACGTCGTGACGAGGCACAACCGGCCACCGGTGCTGGCGGCATAGTGGTCAGCCCACTTCACCGCGGCCATGCTGTCCTCGGACCCGTCGACGCCGACGACGATCACGTTGGAGCGATCAGACATCTCGCTCACCTCCGATTTGGGCTGCTTCCAGCGTGTCGCCGATCGCCCGGCGAGGGCAGAGGCGTTGGACCTGCGAGTAGTGCCGAACGGCCTGTCGGAGAGCTAGCTGCGCGTCTTTCGGCGTCGCCACCATCGACTCAGCTCGTCTGCGGACCAGACGACCACGGGAAACGTGGCGAGCAGACCCAGGACCGACGGTGGCAGCGGGACTGTGCCGAACAGGTGGCCGATCGGGGCGACGTACATCAACGCGGCGGTGAAGAGGAGCTCGAAGGCGATGCCGCCGATCAGCAGGCGGTTGGTGAACAGCCCCACGGCTCGCAGTGACGAATGCTCCGTCCTGGCGGCGAAGGCGGTGCCGACCTGGCACGCGACGATGCCCGCGAACGTTGCTGTCGTGGCTTGCAGGTAGGCGTGGTGGAGGGGAGCGCCCCGCCCCGTGGGGTCGCCCGGGTGCCATCCGGCGAGCCACAGCGTGACGAAGAACCCGGACATCACCAGCGCGGCGGAGACCATGCCCAACAGGAGCCATGCTCGGACCAGGAGAGATCGATCGATCACGCCTTGCGAACGGGAACGAGGTGGGCGGGCCATCAAACCGGGCTCCGCAGGCTCACGCCCGAGAGCAAGTGCTGGCAGCGTCTCGGTACCGAGGTCGATAGCGAGGATCTGCAGCACCGTCAGCGGGAGTGGTACCGCTCCGGCTGACAGGGCGAAGACGACAAAGGGGACGATCTCCGGTATCGCGTGGGCGAAGATGTACAAGATGAACTTGCGGACATTGTCGAAAACCCGGCGACCCGCTTCAACTGCGCTGACGATGGTGGCGAAGTTGTCATCGGTCAGCACCATGGTCGCCGCTTCGCGAGCCACCTCAGTGCCGCTGCGGCCCATGGCGATGCCGATGTCGGCGCGACGCAGCGCTGGTGAGTCGTTGACGCCGTCACCTGTCATTGCAACGACCTGACCGTTGTCCTTGACGGCATCGGCGATCCGCAGCTTGTCCTCGGGAGTCGTGCGCGCAAAGACGATCTCCGATGAGCTGGCGAGCAGTCGGGCGAGCTCGTCGTCCGGCATTCGGGCAAGGTCCGCGCCGGTCACGATCTTTAGGTCGACGTCGCCGATCCCGATCTCTCGAGCCACCTCGGCGGCAGTGAGCGCGTGATCGCCGGTCACGACGTGTATGCGCAGGCCCGCCTGATGACAGGTTGTGACGGCCGCGCGAACCTCAGGCCGAGGCGGGTCCAACAGCCCGACAAGGCCCAGCAGCTCGAGCCGTTGCTCCGCTTCCGCCCGTGTCGCCGGTAGGCCCTCCGCGGTGCCGACACATCGCCGCGCCACGGCCAGCACGCGAAGTCCCCGGCCGGCCAACTCGGCAACCACCGGTTCTGCGTCGGCCACTGCCCGGCGCCGTTTCGCGGCGCGGCCGTCGCAGAGCGGGAGGACCGCTTCTGGTGCTCCCTTTACGTCAACCGACCATCCGCCCTGGACCCGGCTGACCGTCGCCATGCGCTTGCTGGTGGAGTCGAAGGCGAAGACCGTGACATGGGCCGCGTCGCGAGCAACTGGATCGAACTCCACGGCCATCGACTCGGCGGCCTCGAGCAAGGCGATCTCGGTAGGGTCGCCGGCGAGCAAGCTGTCGCCGCTCAGATGGGCGGTCGTGCAGCGTGCCATCGATGCGGCGAGCTCTCGTGCGGCGGCGTCTGCCTTCGCCGGTGATGCGACCGCCTTCGAGTGCGGCGTCCACACGGCCACGACGCGCATGTTGTTCTCCGTGAGCGTGCCGGTCTTGTCGGTACAGATCACCGCCGTGGCGCCGAGCGTCTCGACCGCACTCAGCCGCTTCATGACGGCACCCCGGTGTGCCAGCTCGCGTACGCCGACGGCGAGGGCAAGGGTGATGGTCGGAAGCAGCCCTTCCGGAACGTTGGCGACCAGCAGCCCGATCGCGAAGACGAACGAGTCGTGCAGGGGAAGCCCGGCCAACGTTCCGAGCGGCAGAAACGCGAGTCCGACGACGATCGCCACCGCGGCGATGATCCAAGCGACGCGGCGGACCTGCCGTTCCAGCGGACTGGTCTCGCGTGTGACGCGCTGGCTCAGCGCGGCGATTCGGCCGAGTTCGGTGCGGCGTCCGGTCGCGTGAACGACCGCGACGGCCGCCCCGGAGGTGCATGAGGTGCCGCTGAAGACCAAGTAGGGCGCCTCGAGCAGTGGATGTCTCGCGGCTCGATTCGAGTGGCTGTCGGCGGACCGGTCGACCGGCGTCGACTCGCCGGTGAGCGCTGACGCATCGATCTGAACTGCCCCGTCGATCAACCGGGCATCCGCGGCGATCCGGTCACCCTCGAGGATCTCGATGACGTCGCCCGGAACCAGCTCCGTGGCGGGGACCGACTGGACGACGCCGTCGCGGCGCACTCGCGAGTGGGCGGGCAGATACGCACTCAACGCTTCCACAGAGCGCTCGGCCTGCTGTTCCTGGATGAAGGCGAAGCCCGCGTTGAGCAGGATCACGCCGACGATTGCCAGGGCGACGACGGTGGAACCGCTACCGGCCGAGAGTCCCGCGGCTCCCCATAACAGCAGCGCGAGCGGGTGCGTCAACTGATCCAGCACGTCGCGTGGCCAGGAGCGACGTCGCAACACGGGAAGGACGTTGGGCCCGTAAGCGTCAAGCCGCCGTCGGGCCTCGGAGCCTGACAGTCCGTGCTCCGTCGAGCGCAAATCTCGCAACAGGTGCCGCAGCGACTCACGCGCGTCAGGCTCCGGTAGCGACCCGTGCGACGCCGCCGGCGGCGACTGGTTCACTGCTTCGACGGTAATCCGCGGCAATCCGGTCGGGCAGGGGCAAAGGTCCTCGGGCGTCTGCTGTCCCGTAGCCGGACGGCTCGGCTACTTGATGGCGATCGGCGTGACCGGTCCGCCTGTTGCGCCGACGAGGGGTTCGGGTGTCGCGCTGAGCAGAAAGCTGTAGCGGCCGTCGTCGGCGCAGTCCGCCGCAAGCTCCTCGAGATCGAAGTTCTGGCCTTGCGGCATCCCCATCTCGACGAGGTGAAGCATGTGCACCGGGAGCATCACGCGATCGTCCTCACCGGGAAACACCTCGAAGGACAGGTTGTCGGTCGCGACCGCGGCGACGTCGCGCTCGAAGAACCAGCGCGCGGTCTGCATCGACGGGCCGGCGGTCGAGATGCAGTACGCCATCTTGTCGCCCGCGTGCAGGTGCTGAATCTGGCCCGTCCGGATCAACACGATGTCGCCCGCGCCCACCGTGACCTTTCCGGATTCCTCGGCCGCTTCAAGGTCGGTCGGGGTCAGCGCGTGACCGCCGTCGAGCCGGCCGATCCCGAGCGCTCTCGGGATGTCGAGAAGCACGCCACGACCGACGATCGGCCCGAGCTTGTCGATGCCCAGCCGCGTCGCTCCCGCCTCGCTGTCGATCGACGAGACCGGAAAGCCGTTGTAGAGCCGGCCGTTGTAGCTGGCGTGGCCGAGCGCGTCCCAGTGGGTCGCGGCCTGCACGCCCATCGTGACGGCGTCGTCGTTGAAGCGCACGCCGCGGTCGTCCTCGCCGTACAGCTCGAAGTGCGCGATCGTCTGACGCGTGGGGTTCGTCCGCCCGGGCACGAAGCCGAGCTGCGGGCCGTCCGCGGACATCGGGATAGCGAGGGACAGCCGCCTGCCGTCACGGACCCCGGCGGCGGCCGCCTGCACGGCGGCGGAGCTGATCAGGTTGAGTGTGCCGCGTTCGTCGTCGCTACCCCAGCGACCCCAGTTGTTGACGCTCTCGGCGAGGCTGAAGAACTCGTCGGGGATCGGCACAGACGGAGGCTAGCCGTCGAGCGGGTTGCAGATTCGGCAGGGCTTCAACGAGGTGCGCTCGATGTCGACGTCCTTGATGTCGGTACGACCTGCCACGGCAGCGCAGTCGGGGCGGTGGAAGATCGTGCCGCTGGGCGTCGCGACGTAACGACGCGGTGCCGGCACGGCGCGGCCGGTCTCGTCGACCGTCGCTCCACCTGACAGCAGGGCCTCGACGCGGCCGAGCGCCGCGACGATTTGCCGGGCTTGGGTACGCGACTCGTTGATGCGGACGTTGTTCCAGTACGAGAAGTAGAAGAAGCCACCGGCGAAGACGAGCGCCAGACCCAGAATGCCGCCGGAGATGAGGTAGTCGGTCTGCTCCCAGGCGAACGGCGTGCGTGACGCTCCGGCCCAGCCGAGCAGGATCAGCACCACGCCCAGCGGCATGAGGACGCACCCGGCGATGAACATGACGCGCTCGAAGCCGACGCCTGAGGCGCGGGTGCGGACGGCACGGACCTGCTCGGAGAGCCGTCCCATCAGGCTGGCGGCGCTGCCGCGCTCGCCGACTGTCTCGACCGAGGTCGTCATGACTCCTCCTCAAGGCGACAGCCGGCGCCTGCGGCAAGCGCGCGACCTGGCAGTAGAGACATTGCTAGGGCGGCAAGCACGGCAAGCGCCGCTGCGAGGACGATCCACCATGACGACAGCGCGCCCGGGAGGGACAGCGGCTTGGCCGCGAGTATCGGGGTCGACGACGAGGGCGGAACCGTCGTGGTGATGCCGCTCGCCGGCGGCGGGATCGACGTCCCCGGCGCGCAGCAGCTCGACGTACTAGGCGGGTTGGTCGAGCTGCTCGGGGTCGGCGTAACCGGGGGCACGTAGCCGCCGCTGGCGTTGGCGGTGATGCTCGCGCCGCCGAGCTGCAGAACCATGCCGGTGTCGTTGAAGTTGGACTTGTAGCCCGCGCCCGCCAGCGTGACCATCAGCGCGCCCGACTGCAGCGAGATTTGCGGGCCGCTCGCAAGCTTGGCGGACTTCGTCAGGAAGACCTTGATCCCAGCGGCGCTGAGCGCTGAGTTCACCGTCTTGTTCAGCGTCTTGACTACTGCTGCGGGCAGTGCGCTCTGCTTGGCGAGCTCGATCCCGTTCTGGTCGATCGTGACGCCGATGCCGGCGACCTTCGCGTCGACCACCTTGGTCGTCGTGGTCCCGGTCGCGTGCTTGCCGTTCGACGTCGCGTGCGCGGTCGTGACGATCGAGCCGATGGACAGCGGACCGATCGCGATGTCGCTGAGCGCGGTGTTCGCGTCGGAGACCACCGTGCTCGAACCCTTGAACCCGATGTTCGTGGTGGCGTTGACGATCGGACCCGAGTCGCTGCCGAGACTGCTGAACTGCGAAAGCCCCATCGCTGAGCTCGCGTTGACGTGGGTCGGGAGGGCGAGCGCCTGCATGATCAAGCCGGGCTGGCTCATCGACACTCTCGGCTTGCCCTGCGTGGTCGGTGCCTCGGCCTTGAACGGATCGTTCAGGCTGTTGGTGAGGAACGCCGGCGCTTTCCCCTGGGTGAGCACGCCGATCGTCGAGCCAAGCGTTCCCCCGGTCGGGCCCGGCCAGAACAGCGAGGTCAGCGCATGCGCGACACCACCGCCGCCGAGGTCGGAGACCGCAAACGGAAGCTCGGCCTCTGCGTCCTCGCCCTGGTGGGAGTAGAAGGGGATGCGCAGGCCCACGGCCACCGCGTGCACGTTGACCGCGCCGAGCGCGGAGCCTGGGGTCGCGCCCGCCTCGAGAGAAGACGTGACCGGAGCGATCGCGGCGACCGCGATCGCGGTTGCACCGATGGCGAGACGGCGGCGGAAGCTGCCTGTGGGCCGAATCACGCTGCACCGCCCAGGTACGCCTCGGAGACCTGCGCCTGGATGTCCTGTGGCTCACCCACCGCGACGATTCGGCCCTGGGTCATGACAGCGGCGAAGTCCGCGACGCGCAGCGCGGTCGTGGCGAACTGCTCAACGAGCAGGATGGTGATCCCCTCCTCAGCGAGCTGGCGCACCAGTGTGTACAGCTCACTGACGATTATCGGCGCCAAACCCATGGAGATCTCGTCGAGCAGCAGTACGGCGGGTCGCGCCACCAGTGCCCGCGACATCGCGAGCATCTGCTGCTCGCCGCCGCTCATGGTCCCCGCACGCTGGCGGCGGCGCTCCTCCAGCCGAGGGAACCGCTCGAACGTCGTCTTCTGCACCGCGCGCAGCGACATCCCGGCTGCGTAGGTCCAGATCCGCAGGTTGTCGTCCACGGTCAGGTTCGGGAAGATGCCGCGGCCTTCGGGGATGCGGGTCACGCCGGCCCTAGCGAGGGCGTCGGGGCTGGCGCCGTTGACGTGCGCGCCGGCGATGTGCACGCAGCCCGACGTCGGGCGAAGCGCGCCGGAGATGACCTGCAGCGTGGTGGACTTGCCGCCGCCGTTCGGGCCGAGCAGCGCGAAGACGGTTCCGCTCGGCACGGCGAGGTCGACCCCGTGCAGCACCTCGATCCGGCCGTAGCCTGCGTGCAGGTCGATCAGCTCGATGGCGTGGTTCGTCATGGCCGCGGCCTCGAAGACGTGGTCATGATGCGAGCTCGTCGCTGCCGAGGTATGCCGCCTGGACGATCGGGTCCTTCTGGATCTGCGACGGCGTGCCGTGCGCGATGATCCGCCCGAAGTCGAGGACGTAGATCTGCGCGCACACCCGCATGACCAGCTCCACGTCGTGCTCAACGAGCAAGATCGCCGTACCGTCACTCACCAGCGCGAGCATGAGATCGCCGAGCGCGTCGGTCTCCTCGGCGTTCAGCCCGGACCCGACCTCGTCGAGCAGCAGCACGCGTGGCCGGGTCGCCAGCGCGCGGCCCAGCTCCACGAGCCGGGAGATGCCCGTGGGCAGCGCGTCGACGCGGGCGTTGGCAACCCGCCGCAGGCCGACGCGGTCGATGACCTCGGCGGCCACCTTCACCGGCGGCGTCGAGTCCTCCGACCATGACTTGTGGAACTCCGCTGCGGCGAGGATGTTCTCGTAGACGGTGAGCGAGCCGAAGACCTCCAGCCGCTGGAAGGTCCGGGCCAGCCCGAGTCTCGCGCGCTTGTACGGCGGCAGCTTGCTGATCTCCCGGCCCTCGATGAACACGCGGCCATGGGTGGGTTCCTGCAGCCCCGTGATCACGTTGAAGGTCGTTGTCTTGCCGGCGCCGTTGGGTCCGATCAGGCCGGTGACCTGCCCTGGCGCGGCAGCCAGCGAGACGTCCGACACGGCGTTGATCCCGCCGAACCGCACCGAGACGTTGAGGACCTCCAGCACCGCGTCGTGCCGCTCGGTGTCGGGCGTGGTCGCCGGCGCCCGCCTAGTCCCCGGCATGCACGAGCTCCTGCTCCTCGGCGAAGAACACCGATCCCACGGTGCCTTCATCGGTGATGGTGGCGAACTCCGCCGGCAGCTCGTCGGCCTGCGGGTGGATCCGCTCGATCAGCCGGGCGATCCGCCCGCCGAATCCGTTGGGGCTCTTGCCGACGCTGATGGCAGCCAGGCCCGTCAGCGTGTACTGCAGCTGACCCACCCACTCGGGCAGGTGCGGCTGCGCGATCTGGAACACGGTGAGTGTGGACGCGCCGAGCAGGGCGCCGGTCGCCGTGTTGATGCCGCCGACGCGAGCGAGCAGGAGCACGACCAGGCTGCCGAGGGCAGCGAAGTCGTTGGCCGACACCTGCCCGGGGACGCCGCCGAACAACGCGCCGGCCAGGCCCGCGAGGCCGGCGGCGACGGTGAAGGTGATCAGCTTCGTGCCGTTGACGTTGACGCCGAGGGTGGCACATGCAGCGGGGGAGTCGTTGGTGGCGACCAGGCGCCGGCCGAACGAGCTGCGCCGAAGTGCCAGTACGCCGATCGCCACCAGCACGAACGTCACGGCGCAGAGCATGAAGAAGGCGCGGTCGGACCTCGTCGGGATGCCTGGGATGTGCACTCGTGCGACGTTGATGCTGCCGCCGGTACCGAGGATCTGAGTGAACACGGCGAGGTCCATGACCGTCGCGAACGAGAAGGTCGCGAGCGCCAGGTAGAGACCGCGCAGCCGCAGCGTAGGGAGCGCGACGAGGGCGCCGATCGCGCCGGCGAGCGCGATCGCCGCGAGCACGCCGAGCAACGAGCCGCCGCTGCCGCCCGCGTGCGACATGGCAAAGGCGCCCAGCCCGACGAACGACAGCACGCAGAGCGAGACCATCCCGCCGTACCCGGTGACCAGGACCAGGGACAGGATCTCAATGCCGGTGACGAACCCGTTCGCGCCGATCTTGAGATTGGGACCGGAGAGGAAAGCCGATGCGATCGCGGCGGCGATGATCACCGCGGCGCCGGTGCCGACGGAGGAGCGGAGGCTGGCAACCCGGGGCGCGACGATGTTCGCGAAGGACGCGCTGCGCAGCCGGTCCTGCGGCAAGAGGATCAGCATGATGAACAGCACGATCATCGGGATGATGTTCTGGATCCGGGTGAGGAATCCGGACGTCGGCAGGTAGCCCTGCGCCATGACCTGACCGACCGCGATCACGATCGCGCCGCCGACCGCCACCGGCAGGTTGCGAAGCCGGCCGATGATTGCGGCTGCATACCCGTCGATGACGAGCAGCGTCAGGTTCAGGATGTTGAGCTGCTCGATCGGCGCGAGCAGCATGCCGCCGAGGGCGGCGAGTGAGGAGGACAGCACCCAGGACATCTGGGCGACGCGGAACGGCCGGCCGCCCGCCATGGCGACGAGATCCGGGTTGTCGACGACGGCGCGCATCGCGATGCCGAGCCGCGCCCGGGTGAACAGGGCCCGGAGCAGCACCGCAGCCGCGACGAGAGCGCAGACGGTGATGAGCTCGTGATAGGTCACGAGGACGGCGCCGACCCGGAAGCCCCTGCCGTCGTCGAACTGATGGAGCACGCGGGTCTGGGTGGGGCTCCACGCGCTGTTCGCGATGCCGACGAGCGCCAGCAGCAGCCCGAGGGTGACGACCACGGTCAGGTCGACAGGTGCGCCGCGGAGCGGCCGCATCAGCACCAGCTCGACCACCAACCCGAACAACGGCGCGATGACCAGCAGCACCAGCAGGAAGGACAGGACCGAGTTCAGGCCCCAGCCTTGCCAGAGTTGCCAGTACATGTACGCCGCGAACATCGCGATCGCGCCGTGGGAGAAGTTGAAGATGCCCGTGGTCGTGTACGTCACCACGAGGCCCATCGCGATGAGGGCATAGATGCAACCGATCACCAGCCCGGTGATCAGGAAGCCCTCGAACGCGATCATCTACCCGTTACCCGTTCGGAACGAATCGGCCGTCGCAGCGGAATCCGCCCGTCGACCCGTTGATCGGAGGGTCGGACTGGCGCTGGAACTTGCCTCCCGTGAACTGCCACAACACGTAGCAGTGCACGCCTTCGGACTTCGAGCTCGGCGTCTCCGGGGCGATCATGCCGTTGGAGGTGAAGCTCTTCACCTTGTGCAACGCCGCCAGCACCCCGGTGCGCGTCAGCGTCTTCGCGTGCTCCATGCCGTACTCCAGGAGGCGGCCGGACGCCCACGCGAACATCGCGTACAGGTTCGCCGGTGAGTTCGGGTAGGTGCGCGCAAACCAGTCCTGGAACAGCTTCAGCTCAGGGATCCCGGCGGCGTCCTCCGGGTTGAAGAACATCGAGTACTCGTTGTAGCCCTGCAGTCCCTCGATCGCTCCGGTGTTGCCCTTGAAGGCGTCCAGGAACGCCTGGTCGTAGGCGATCGGGATGATGTTGATCAGGGTCTTCGGGCAGCCGGCCTGGTTCTCGTTCTGGATCATCGCTGCGGCGTTCTGCGCGTCCTCGGTGACCGTGAAGAAGATCTGGATGTGCTGGCGCTGGCACATTGTGACGAAGTCCTGCTGGAAGTTGCTGTTGGTGGGCTGCTCGTTCTGCTGGTACACGAACTTCCACCCGGCCGCCTCGGCCGCGTGAACGATCGCGTGCTGCTTGGCCAGCGCCGAGCTGAGGTCCTCCGCGATCGTTCCGACGTGCAGCACCTTGCTGCCGTACTTCTGCTTGTAGTACTCGAACATCCCGGTTGCGTATCCGAGGGTGCCGGGCTCGATGTCGAAGTGGTTGGACAGGCTGCCGGCAGCCGGGTCGAGCGAGTCGTGGATGTCCGGGACGGTGGGGTGCGACTTGAGCACCGTGGCAGCGCAGTTGTCGTAGAGCGCGAACGTCCCGACGAAGGCGAAGACCTTGCTGACGAGGTCCTGGGCGTCGTTCTGCGTCTGGGTGCAGTTGGTGCCGCCGTCCCTGAACGAGACGCTGACGTGGCGGCCGCAGATCCCGCCTTGCGTGGAGTTCACGAAGTTGGCGAACGCGAGCATGCCTTGTTGCGCACCTTGGAACAGCCCGCTCACCGGGCCGGTGACGTCGGCGATCGTGCCGATGTTCAGATCGGAGGATGTCAGCCCGACATCCGTGCCGCTCGCGCAGGTCGGCGGCCCACCCGCTGCCTGGGTCTGTGTCGTCGTGGTGGTCGTCCCGTGCGACCCCTTGCCGCTTCCGCTCGTGCCGCTGGTCGGGACGCTGGTCGGCCCGCCGCCGCCGGTGACCGGAGTGGTGGGGTTGACGTTCGTAGTCGAGCCGGTCGAGCCGGTGCCTGAGTCGGTGGTGGTGCCCGTCGTACCAGTGTTCGGGTTGAGGACGGCGCTTTGAGCCTTCGTTTGCACGTCGTCAGGCAGCCGGGCGCCGCACGCCGAGGCGACGAGGCCGGCGGTCATGACCAGGGCAGCTGCGCGGGGGGTGCGCATGTGACTCCTTCGCCTTGTGGGTGGGGGCGGCCCGTTAGCGGGGTCGGCGGCCGGCGACCGTCATCGTCGAGCCTCCGGGCGGCCCTGTCGAGGACATCCCGAGCTTGCGATGGTCCCAGGAACGCGTCCGCTCGGGTTTGACCCGAACTGCGACCCGCTTGTTGAGCATGGCCTCGACGAACGGCTTCACGTCTTCGCTGTACGGCGCGTAGTAGCGCTCCCAGACGCTCACCCCGATCCGCCAGAGCAGATCGGGGTCGTCGACGACCTCCGCGGTGCCCTCGATCGCGACCCCGCGGAGCTCCTCGTAGGTCATGCCATCTTCGACGAGGCAGCTCACCTTCGGGTTTCGCCGGAGGTTGACGGCTTTCTGCGACTTCGCCTTGGTCTCGAAGCAGATGTCTCCATCGATCACGGCGAACCACATCGCTACGAGATGAGGCGTGCCGTCCGCACCGATCGTGGCGAGAGTCATCGACCGTGAACCGGCGAGGAAGTCATCGATCTCCTCGTCGGTCAGGACGATCGTCGACCGCTGGTTGACGCCCACCGTCAGCTCAGCCGGACGCCGAGTCGTCCAGCATCGAGGACAGCCGCTCGGTGGTGGCGATCCACTCCTGGACCAGGTCGAGCATGACCTCCTGGGTCGGGCGCACCTTGTTCATTCGGCCGACGATCTGCCCGACCGGGAAGCCGGACAGCTCCTTGGTCTTCGAGCGGCTGACGCGGCGTGCCATGTGGTTCCAGAGGATCCCTTGCAGCGGCATCGGCAGCGTCTTCGGCGCGCCTTCGCGCTCCCAGGCGTCGGTCCACGCCGTACGAAGCTGACGAGCCGGCTTGCCGGTCATCGTCTTGGAGCGCACCGTGCCGCGGGAGTCAGCGGCGAGCAGGTTCGCGAGTGGCTCGGGCTGGGTGTCCGCCTCGGCGACCGTGAGCCAGATCGAGCCGGTCCACACGCCCTGAGCCCCCAGCGCGAGAGCAGCCGCCATCTGGCGGCCGCAGCCGATGCCCCCGGCGGCGAGCACCGGGACCTGGTCGCCGACCGCGTCCACGATCTCGGGCACGAGGACCATCGTGGCGACGTCTCCCGTGTGACCACCCGCCTCGCCGCCTTGCGCGACCAGGATGTCGACGCCGATGTCGATCTGCTTCTGGGCGTGGTGCTTGTTGCCGATCAGCGCGCCGACGAGCACGCCGTGGTCGTGGGCCTTCTTGACAACATCCTCGGGCGGCGGGCCGAGCGCGTTGACCAGCAGCTTGACGCCGTCGTGGCTGAGCGCGATGTCGACCGAGCGACCGGCCTGGTCGTCGACCCCGAGACCCGCGGCCTTGGCGCGGTCCTGTTCGAGGTCCTCGGGAAGCGGAGGGACGCCGTACTCCTCCATGATGCTTTCGAGGAAGTCCCAGTACTCCTGCGGAATCATGGCGCGCAGCTCTTCCTCGGAAGGCTGCTTGCCGCCCTTGCCGATGTAGTTGGCAGGCATGACCAGGTCGACGCCGTACGGCTTGCCCTCGACGTGGTCGTCGATCCACTTCAGCTCGATCTCGAGCTCTTCAGGGGTGAATGCAAGGGCGCCGAGCACCCCGAGGCCGCCAGCGCGGCTGACTGCCGCCACCACGTCGCGGCAATGGGAGAACGCGAAGATCGGGAACTCGATCCCGAACCTCTCGCAGACCGGGGTGCGCACTTGATTAGCCTCCGTAACACTTGCCACGGCAACCGCTCGGGTCACCGTGGGCTCAGTTTCTGACGCCTCGTCAGGTTGCAGAGTACGGTGCCTGGCGTGACCTCACAACGGTCTACGGACTTCACGACCCCGACCCGTGACGAGATCGTTGCGATCAGCGCCCAGCACGTGGCGATGATGGAGACCTCGGACGACGACAGCGTCTGGATCTGGGTCAACATGCACCACGTCCTGCTGCGCACCATCGGGCGCCGCAGCGGGAACGAGCACAAGGTGGCGTTGCCGTTCTGGCGGGAGCCGAATGGGACCCGGGTCGTGGTGGGCTCGTTCGCGGGCGCCGAGAAGCATCCGGCCTGGTTCCTGAACCTCTCCGATCGCGGGGCGAACCCCGAGGTCCTCGTCCGGGTGCAGGGCGGCGCCTACTGGTCGGTGCCCGAGATCCTCGACGGTGAGGAGTACGACGTGACCTGGGCAGCGATGCTCGAGGACCGGCCCCACTACGCGGACTACCAGACGAAGACGGAACGCCGGATCCCACTGGTTCGCCTCGCCGAATCCCGCCCGGCCTGACCCCGGCCCTTGCTAAAAGGGAGCTTGCGGTGGGCCGGAGCGGCCTGGATCAGGATTCCTCGTTTGATCCTGACGCAGTCCCACGGCGATCTCCAGGGTCTGCACCAGCACGTAAAGGAAAGCGGCTGTGAGGGGCGCCGCTACCCAGGCGCCCCAGCCGGTGATCGCGTAGCGCATCCCGACAGCGCCGGCTAATCCGCTTCCGACCGCTAGGAAGTCGGTTGCAGTCGCCAACAGCACCACCCGGTCGGGATCCCGAGTCGGTTGCCGGTCGAGAAGTGCCACCACGAGGAGGTTCAGCGCCGAGAACGATGCGACGGCGGCGAGTGCGAATCCGAAGATCTCCGGAAGCGACGGATTGCCCTGCGCTGCTGCTACGACCCCGTATGTCGCGGTGATGGTGATCGAGAATCCGAACGCTTGGGCGTTGCCGCTCACCGAAGTGTTGAACCCGCGGAGCAGAAGGTGGGAGCCGGGGAGTCGTCGTCGCGGTCCACGTCTCACGCGGTAGGCATGCCCACCGGCACACCGACCACGCCCGCTGGGACAGGCCACCTGGCGCTGATGGCTCGGCTGGCGGCGGAGCTAGTGGCTCGCCAGTTGGACCGGCAGCGACTTGAGGCTGTTGTTGAGGTTCGACCTGAGTCGCTTCGGCCTGCCGGCGAGCTCCAGTGAGGTGAACCGCGCGAGCAGCTCCTCGTAGAAGATGCGGCCTTCCAGCCGCGCGAGGTGCACGCCGACGCAGAAGTGCTCGGCCTGGCCGAACGACAGGTGCTTGTTCGGCTTGCGCGTGATGTCGAACGCTTGGCTGTCGGCGAAGACGTCCTCGTCGCGGTTGCAGGACGTGTAATACATGGCGACCGCGTCGCCCGCCTTGATCTCGGTGCCGCGGATCACGGTGTCCTTCGTCGCCGTACGGCGGAAGTAGTGCAGCGGGTTGGCCCACCGCACGATCTCCTCGACAGCGCCCGGGATCAGCGACGGGTTGTCACGAAGCGCAGCCAACTGGTCGGGGTGGTCGAGCAAGGCGAGCAGGCCGGAGGAGAGCATCGTCTGGGTCGTGTCCTGGCCGGCGGTGACGAGCTGGATGAACAGCGTGGCGAACGCGACCGGGTCCATCACGGCGAGCAGCGCGTCGGTGAGGTCGCCGTCCCCCGCGGGCTCGCGGCCGGCGCGGCTCAGCGCGAACTCGTCCGCGTTGGCACCCATCGCGGTGGTCGCCGTCGCCGCGCCGCCTGAGTCCTCGGCGTAGTCGGGGTCCTGGCCGTGGGTGACCCGCTCGGCGAGGTGGTGGATTCGCTCCCAGTCGGCGCGCGGCAGCCCCATCAGCGCACCGACGACGCGGGTCGGCAACGGCCCTGCCATGTCCGTGACGAACTCGACCTGCCCGTTGCCCGCCGCGGCGTCGAAGATGTCGTTGCAGATGCCGCGGATGCTGTCGGCAAGAGCCGAGACCGCTCGCGGGGTGAGCCGCGGCGTCAGCGGCTTGCGGACCTGCCGGTGCTTCGGCGGATCCATTGCGAGCAACATGCCGCGCATCTGCTCGAGCCGTTCGCCCTCGAGGTCCTCGAGGACGATGCCGCGTTCGGCCGAGGAGAACAACAGCGGCTGCCGGGCAACCGTCTCGACGTCGGCGTGCTTGAGGATCGCCCAGTAGCCGCCGCTGCGGGTCGGCTGCCAGTGCACCGGGTCGGTCGCGCGCAGCTCGGTGAAGTAGTCGTGCGGGGGACCGTCGAGGTAGGTGTCGGGGTCCGAGAGGTCGATACCGGCCAAGGTCAGAGGACGAGGACGTTCGGCCGCCCGTGGCCCTGCTTCTCCGCCAGGTGCAGGTACGCCCCGAGCGTGCCCGCGCCGTCCGTCACGGACTCCACGCTGCCGTCCTCGCGGAGGTTGAGGTTCATGCCGTACATCTGGAACCACACCTGCGTGTTGTCCTCGAGGATCTCCAGCGTGTGCACCGAGTTGGCCGGTTCGTAGAGGAACGAGCCCGCGCGGTTGACGTAGTCGTACTCCTTGTACTTCCACGCACCCGACACGGTGTAGCCGAAGACAGGCCCCGTGTGACGGTGGGTCTGCGTCTCGAAGCCGGCCTTGAAGATGTTCTCGACGATCCAGAGGCTCTCGGCCTCGTCGACCAGGAGCACCTTCATCATGTTGCCGCCGCCGTAGTCGGCGAACGGCAGCTCGTCGGCGCCGATGTGGATGGCAAGCGGGCGGGGAGCGGTCATGGTCATACCAGGCACGGTACGACGTCAGGCCATGAAGTGCACCGTCGTGTGGCCCTTCGCCAGGTGGACGGAGTGACCGGCGAGGCGAAGTGTGGTGGGCGCATCCGTGACGACATGCAGGGTGCCTGCCTGCCCCCGGTGGAACCCGGCGGCTCGCAGCAGCAGGGTGAGGGCCTTCACGTTGGTCAGGCGGAGCGTCATCACCGGGCGGGCCGCTGGTCGCTTGCCGCGGGTCCAGGTCAGCTGGGAAGCGATTCCCGGACCCGGCCCGTCGACGGTGATGTCTCGCGACGAATGGGTCGTAACTGACCGCTCCGGCCGCATGCCGGAGCGGGCGCGGATGGTCGCGTACCGCTGCTTCGACCGCGCGTGGAGATGGCGGATCCAGTAGTCGCCCGTCGTGCCCACGCCGTACCGAGGAAGCTGGGTCCAGGCGATGCCGCCGCTCGTGATCTGGTTGCCCGACAGCCCGCCGCCGTTCGACGGGTACCAGCTGAACGTGAACGTGCCGGGATTGCGGACCCGCCGTGCATTGCCCATGAACTTCGCTGCGTCCGCGAAGCTGTCGGCCAGCTCGAACACCACGTGGTCGACCTCGGGATAGATCACCCAGCGGTATCGGTAGCCCAGCGCGGCAAGTCCCCTTGCCTCCGCCTGCTCGATGGTGATCGGCACCAGCTCGTCGGAGACGCCGCCGGCGAGATACGTCGGAATCCATCGCAGGTTGGCGAGCGCGGGCACATTGCCCACCGCGCCCGCGAGCGTCACTGCCTTGGCGAACAGGTCGGGGTGAGCCATCGCGAGCTGGTTGGTGCCGAGTCCGCCCATCGAGTAGCCGCACAGCAGGGTGCGCTCCGGATCCAGGGAGAACGCCGTGGCCACGGCGTGCCACACCTGCCAGAAGTCGAGCTCCGCGTAGTCGAAGTAGTCCCCGTCGGGCCCGCGGCCGAGGGTGGTGACGCAGATCGACCGGCGGTCCTCGCAGGCCAGCTTGCTGAAGTTCGGGGTGGTGGCGGCGTACTGGTTGTGGTTCTGGGTCAGCGAGTGCAGCAGGAAGGTCAGCGGCCAGCCGTGGCTGGCCTGCGTTGCAGGGTGGCGGGCGTGGTCGGCGGACGTGGGCGTGAGACGTCCAGGGCGGTACGACTTCGGGACGTAGACGCCGTACGGCTGGACCCGGCCCAGGTAGTTCGGCTTGCTGTCCTCGATCGTGGTCGGGCCGGTCACGATTCCTGGCCCGAGGTTGACGCGCGAGACGTACCAGCGGTCGCTCCAGCCATGCGGCTGGATCGGCGTGGTGTGCGCCCGGCGCGCGAGCTGGGACCACCGCACGACGTGCGAGAACCCGGCGACGTCGCCGGTGCGAAGCGCGCTGGTCTGCGCCTGGTCATCCCAGAAGTTGTCGCTGGCACGTTCCTGGTCGGCTCGCCGGAAGGTCACGTTGTAGACGGCGGGCTGCGTCGGCAGCGCGTCCGGCGCAGCCGCGAAGCCGGTTCCGGACGGGTCAGCCAGCCCTGCCGCCAGCCTGATCCGCCACGAGCCGCTCGGAGCCAGGACCGAGTTGGGGATGCGCGTGACGAAGGACTGGGCGGCGCGATCGACGGTGACCGGAAGCAGCGCGAGCACCTTTCCGCTGCTGACGGAGATCAGCCGAGCGCCGTGGCTCGACATCGTGAGCGCGGTGTCGATGCCGGCCGAGTGCACGCCGGCTCCGGCCGGCCATTCGCTGCTGCCGGTGGCGGGGTTGTCGTCGCGGTCGAAGGTCCACTCGGCGATCGGCACCGAGGCGGCGGCGAGGGTGTTCCAGTCGACCCGCCAGTACGTCGCGTGGGCGCGGTCGAGGACGGCTGCCCGGAAGATGTCGGCGCCGTTGCCGTGCGCGGGGCCAGGCGGGTAGGTGTAGGTGCCGAAGCTCGGCGATCCGGCCGTGACGGAGACGTCGCCGACCGACGCGGTGGTGGTCCCGTGGTCGTCGTACAGCCAGTCGGTCCAGTAGAGGCCGCCGTCGGCGAGCCGCCCCGTGCCCGACGTCCGTGAGAAGGCGGTGTTGCTGCCGGGCCAGCCGTTCGCGGCAGGCAGCGACGGCTCGGCCCGGTAGAGCGCGGGCGGGGCGTCCGCCGGCAGGTCGGACAACCGCTCGGCCCGGTCGCCGCCGGTGCGTGCGATGTGGTGGCTCGCCGCCGGCGGGTGCTGGTGCCGCGTGGGTGCCGCGACCGCGGTCGGCACCGCGGCGCTGGCCGCCGCGCTCATCGCGGCGACGAGGACGCACCCGAATGCGGTTCGCTTCACCACTCAAGTCTAAATCTGACGACCCGTCAGGTTTGGATTAAGGTTTTCGCATGGACCAGTTCCCGAAGATCGTGTCGGTTGACGACCACGTCGTCGAGCCCCCGAACCTCTGGCAGGACCGGCTCCCGGCCGCCATGAAGGAAAAGGGCCCCAAGGTCGTCTTCGCGCCCAAGGGCGACGTGACGTTCGTCGGCGGCAAGCTGACCGTGTCGATGGGGGAGCCGGGCAGCGGCCCGGACGTCGCGTGGTGGATCTACGAGGAGCTCAAGCGACCGTTGATGCGGCTCGACGCGTCGGTCGGCTTCGATCGTGACGAGGTCGATCTCCGGCTGGTGGGCTACGAGGACATGCGCACCGGGGCGTACTCCGTGAAGGAGCGCCTCGAGGACATGGACACCAACTGGACCGAGTCCCAGATGTGCTTCCCGACCTTCCCGCGGTTCTGCGGCCAGACCTTCCTCGAGGCCAAGGACAAGGACGTCGCGCTGGAGTGCGTGAAGGCCTACAACGACTTCCAGGTCGAGGAGTGGTGCGGCGACGCCGACGGCCGGCTGATCCCGCTGATCATCGTCCCGCTCTGGGATGCGGAGCTGGCCGCGGCGGAGGTACGTCGCAACGCGGCTCGGGGCGTGCGTGCCACGTGCTTCTCCGAGATCCCGCCGTTCCTCGAGCTGCCGAGCGTCCACGACAAGAACAACTACTGGGACCCGTTCTTCGCAGCGTGTGACGAGACCGGAACGGTCATCAACATGCACATCGGATCGTCGTCGAAGATGCCCTCGACGTCGAAGGACGCGCCCGCAGCGGTCGGCTCGACGCTGACCTTCGCGAACTCCTGCTACTCCCTCGTCGACTGGCTGATGTCGGGCAAGCTCGAACAGTTCGCGAACCTCAAGATCGCGTTCTCCGAGGGTTCGATCGGCTGGATCCCCTACGTCCTGCACCGCGCCGACGTGGTGTGGGAGGAGAACCGCGGCTGGGGCGGCGTCGCCGACAAGGTGAAGCGGCCGCCGAGCGAGCTCTACTACGAGCACGTGCTCGGGTGCTTCTTCGACGACCCGCACGGCCTGATGAACATCGAGGCGATCGGCGTCAACAACGTCGCGTACGAGAGCGACTACCCGCACTCGGACTCGACCTGGCCGAACACCCGTGCCGTTGCCGAGCAGCAGATGAAGCACCTCGACGACGACATCGTCGAGAAGATCGTGCGCGGCAATGCGATCCGGTTCTACGACCTGTCGCCTGAAGGCCGCTGGAAGGGCTGAGCTGAGCAGATGGCTCTCGACTACCTGATCAAGGGGGCGACCGTCGTCGACGGGACGGGGGGCCCGTCGTACGTCGGCGACGTCGGTGTGCGTGACGGCCGGATCGTCGCCGTCGGCCGTGTTGACGAGGGCGGGGTGCTCGAGGAAGCGACGGAGGTTTTCGACGCGACTGGTCTCGTCGTGACGCCGGGCTTCATCGACAACCACACCCACTACGACGCGCAGCTGTTCTGGGACCCGCTGCTGACGCCCTCCAACGAGCACGGCGTGACGACGGTGCTCGGCGGCAACTGCGGCTTCACTCTCGCGCCGCTCAAGGCGGAGGACGCTGACTACATCCGGCGGATGATGCAGAAGGTCGAGGGCATGCCGCTCGAGGCGCTCGAGACCGGCGTCAACTGGAGCTGGGAGACGTTCGCGGAGTACCTCGACGCGGTCGAGCGTGCCGACCTCGCCGTGAACGCCGGCTTCCTAGTGGGGCACTGCGCGCTTCGTCGCTACGTGATGGGCGCAGACGCCACCGACCGCGAGGCGACGGATGACGAGATCAAGCAGCTCGTCGCCGTACTGCACGAGTCGATCGAAGCCGGCGGGCTCGGCTTCTCCACGACGCTGTCTCGCACGCACTCCGACGGCGAGGGCAAGCCGGTCGCGTCGCGTCATGCCGGCAAGGACGAGCTCCTCGCGCTTTGCGCAGCGGTGGGCGAGCACGAGGGCACGTTCCTCGAGGGCATCGTGTCGGGCTGCCTGGACAAGTTCGAGGACGACGAGATCGAGCTGCTCGCATCGATGTCGGCGGCGGCGAAGCGTTCGCTGAACTGGAATCTGCTCACCATCGACGCGCGTGAGCCGGACCGGATCCCGCGACAGCTGCAGGCCTCGCAGCGAGCGCGCGAGCTGGGCGGGCGCGTCGTCGCGCTGACGATGCCGGTGCTCGTGCCGATGAACATGAGCCTGCTCAACTTTTGCGGCCTGTGGTTGATACCGGGCTGGGGCGAGATCCTGCAGTGCCCGGTGCCGGAGCGCATCGAGCGGCTGTCCGACCCGGCGACGCGCGCCAAGATGGTCGAGCTGGTCAACGCGCCCGAGGCCGGCGTGTTCAAGCGGCTCGGCTCGTTCGGTCGCTACGTCATCGGCGACACGTACTCGCCGGCCAACGAGGGGCTGAAGGGCCGGGTCGTCAAGGACATCGCCGCGGAGCGCGGCCAGGACGCGTTCGACACCCTGCTCGACATCGTCATCGCCGACGAGCTGCGGACAGTGCTGTGGCCGATGCCCAACGACAACGACCCGGACACCTGGGCGTTGCGGCAGCAGGCATGGGGCGAGGAGGACGTCATGCTCGGGGGCTCCGACGCGGGCGCGCACCTCGACCGGATGGCGGGTGCGCCGTTCCCGACCCGGTTCCTCGGCGACATGATCCGCGGCCGCAAGCTGGTACCGCTGGAGTCCGCCGTACGGATGATCACCGGTGCGCAGGCCGACCTCTTCGGGCTGGTCGACCGGGGCTACCTGCGCGAAGGCGCGCACGCCGACGTGGTCGTGTTCGACCCGGACACGGTCGCGTCGGAGGATGCCGCGCTGCACTTCGATCTGCCGGGCGGGGCGCCGCGCCTCACTGCTGGTGGGATCGGCGTGAAGCGCGTGCTGGTCAACGGTGTCGAGACGATCCGCGACGGCAAGGCAACCGAGGCCCGGCCCGGCAAGGTGCTGCGAAGCGGCAAGGACACGGCAACCGTCGCCACCAGCTAGGTCGCCTGCCGCTCGGAAGCGGCACCCCGCCATCGCCGAACTTGCGATTTCGTGCCGAAATTCGCGCTCAAACGGGCCGAAAGTGCAAGTTCGCGAGTGATCGGTAGCGACGGGTCTGTTCGCTGCGGGATGTGCTGGCGGCGAGTGGGGTCGCCCTGGTCAGTCGGCGAGGAGGGCCAGCAGGTCGTCGGCGCTTCTCGTGTTGATCACGCGCTCCGGGTCGAGGTCGATCTCGTCCGCCCGCTCGCACCCGTTGACCTGCCACTCGAGCTGACCCGGTGCGTGCGAGTCGGTGTCGATGGAGAACATGCACCCGATCTCATCGGCGAGGGACAGCAGGCGGCGAGGCGGATCGAGTCGCTCGGGCCGGCAGTTGATCTCGACCGCGGTGCCGAACTGCTTGCAGGCCTCGAACACCATGTCCGCGTCGAACTCCGACTCCGGGCGGCCGCGACCGGCCAGCAGCCGCCCGGTGCAGTGACCGAGGATGTCGGTGTTGGGGTTCGCTACTGCGACGACCATGCGTTCGGTCATCTGCTTCGCATCCATCCGCAGCTTCGAGTGCACCGACGCGACCACCACGTCGAGCTCCGCCAGCAGGTCCTCGTCCTGGTCGAGCGATCCGTCCTCGAGGATGTCGACCTCGATTCCGGTGAGGATCCGGAACGGCGCCATCTCCTCGTTCAGCCGCCGCACGACCTTCAGCTGCTCGCGCAGGCGCTCCGCGGTGAGCCCTCTGGCGACCGTCAGTCGCGGTGAGTGGTCGGTCAGCGCGACGTAGGAGTGACCGAGGTCCCGCGCTGCGGTGACCATCTCCTCGATCGGGGAGCCGCCGTCGCTCCAGTCACTGTGCATGTGCAGATCGCCCTTGAGGGCGGCCTGCATCCGGCCCGGGTGCGTCGACTTCGGAAGTGCGGCCTCGAGGCGGGCGAGGTACGCGGGGATCTCGCCGGAGAGCGACTCACGGATCACGGTGGACGTGGTGTCGCCGATCCCTGAGAGGTCGGTCAGGGTGTTGTTCGCGGCTCGCTTCGCCAGCTCCTCGGCCGGCAGCTCGGCGACGATCGCCGCCGCCGTACGAAACGCCTTCACGCGAGGTGTCGCCTCGTGTGCCCGCTCGAGCAGGTACGCGATCCGCTGCAGGTCCGCGAGCGGATCCCGCGCGGTGCCGCTCGTCTTCGCCACGCCCATCTCCTACCCGGAAATCAGGCCGGGTTGAGGGGCCCGACGTCGAAGTGACAGTCGGTGATCAGTGTCCCGTCGAAGCGACCGGACACGAGCAGGGCCGCCAGCGGTCCTTCTGCGACAGCGTCGACGTTGACCGCGGCCGGTTGCATCGAGCCCGTCATCGTGCCCGTGAAGCGACGTACGGCGCCGCGGGCGCTCACCTGCTGCACGTTGCTGGGGATCGCCGCGCCGGTGGTTTCGCCCCACGGTGTGGCGCTGACGGTCAGGCTCCAGCCGGGCTTGGCCGGAGCGTCTGCGGTCACGTTCGCGGACAGGCTGTCCTCGGACCACACGAACCGGGCGAGGGACTTCGGCAACAGCCAGTTTGCCCGGCCCCCGACGATGCTCGGATAGGAGTCGACGGCGATGAACGGGATGTGGCCGTAGCCGTCGCCGGCCTGCGGGAGCAGCGTCACCGCGACCTCGTCGTACGGCCCGACGGGCGTGTTCTCGTAGCGGACCAGCGCCCACGCGGCCAGTGCGATCCCGGCCGCTCTGATGGGTGCCGGAAGCGCCTCGACAGCCGCGGGCGCGACTGGATGCATCCAGGTCATGACACGGCACTGCGTGCGCCAAGGGGCGCGGGCTACCTTGTCCGGGAGCAGGCGGACCAGCTCGGCAGGGAGCGTCGTCTCCGGCAGTCCGACGGCGTCGGCCACGCCGTAGGCGCTCGCACCGGCCGCGGCTGCGGCCTCCTCCGCCTCACGTTTCGCCCGCGCGGCGAATGCCTGGTTTCGCAGCTTTGAAGCGTCGCTCATCGGCCGAGCTGCTCCTTGATCGGGGTGAACGGCGGCATCGCGAAGTCACGACGAAGCCAGTTGCCGCCGTCGACAACCAGGACGTGACCCGTGATGAAGGAAGCGTACGGCGAGCACAGATAGGTGGCCGCCCAGCCGAGCTCGCGCGGCTCACCCGGCCGGCCGGCCGGCTGGCGCGAGGCGTCGACGGTCTCATCACGTGCTGCGCGGATCGCCTCGGGCATGTCGTCGTGCGGGAACAGGCCGGGCGCGATCGCGTTGACGCGGATCCCGTCCGGCGCCCACTCCACAGCAAGAGTCTTCGTCAACGCGACGACGCCGGCTTTAGCCGCCGCCGAGTGCGCCATGCCCGGCCCGCCGGTCTGGGCGGCGGTCGAGACGATGTTCACGATCGAGCCGGGCCGGCCGGCCGCGGCCAGCCGGCGGTGAAGCTCTCTCGAGGCGAAGAAGGTCCCGTCCAGGACGATCCGTTCCACGGCGCGCCAGCCGTTCGGCGAGAGATCGGCCGCGGCGACCGGGAAGTTGGCGGCCGCGTTGTTGACCAGGACCGTCACTGTGTCGAAGGCGGTCTCGATGGCGTCGAAGGCCGCCGTGACGGAGTCCGGCTCGCGGACGTCGAGCTCGACCCCGATCGCCTTGCCGCCCACCGCCTCGACCGCTGCAACTCCCGCTGCGCGGTGCTCCTCGCTGCGGCTGGCCACCGCGACCGCGGCACCCAGCCGGCCGAACTCGACCGCGATGGCCTTGCCGAGGCCGGTGCCGCCGCCGGTGACGAGCGCGACCTGGCCGTCGTACGTCCCGGCGGGCAACATGGCACCCGCGGGTGCCGCGGGCAGCACCACTACTTGCCCTCGAACTGTGGCGCCTGCTTCTTGGCCTTCGCGGCGTAGCCCTTGGGCATGTCCTCCGAGACGAACTCCACCGATGCGCTCATCGCTTCGAAGCGCATCGCGTCGGCGAGCCCGTTGTCGGCGAAGGAGTTGATGGTCCGCTTGATGCTCTGGACGGCGAGCGGCGCGTTGTCGCGGATCTCACGGGCGATGGCGAGTGCGGTCTCGTCCAGGTCGTCACGGGCGACCACCGACTGCAGCACGCCGATCCGCTCCGCGGTCGCCGCGTCGATCCGGCGCCCGGTCAAGGCGAGCAGCTTGGCCCAGCCGGCGCCCGCATCGCGCGCGAGGCGCAGGTCCCCGCCGGCGTCGATCGAGACCCCGATCTGCGCCTCCGGCAGCGCGAACACCGCATCGTCGGAGGCGATCCGGATGTCGGCCATCAGGGCGAGCTCGAAGCCGAAGCCGAGGCAGTACCCGTGCACCGCCGCCACGATCGGCTGCGGCAGGTCGGAGAACGCGTGGAAACGCTCGTGCACCCAGCGCAGCCCCTCATAGAAGTTGCGCGCCTTCTCCGCCGCCGAGCGGCCCGTGATGCGGTCCTCCGGCATTCCGAGATCCACCCCTGCGCAGAAGGCGCGACCCTCCGCGCGGAGTACGACGACCCGCACCGAGTCGTCGAAGCGGATCTGGTCGGCGCGCTTGCCCAGCTGTCGCGTGGCCTCCCAGGACCAGGCGTTGAGCTTCCCCGGATTGTCCAGCGTGAGGGTGGCGATGCCGTCGGCCACGTCGAGCCGGAGCATCCAGTCGGGCTCGGCTTCGACCGGCTCCATCCGCACCACGGAGGGAATATAACGACCCGTCCTGATCCGCCGCCCCGGCCTTGTGACGGGAAATGGGAACGTGTTCTACTTCGGCGGTGAGCGATGCGCAGAACGAGATCGTTGTCGACTGGGACGAGTGCGAGGCCAACGCCGTGTGCGAGGGCATCCTCCCCGAGATCTTCAGTGTCGATGAGGACGACAACCTGCAGGTGTCGAACTTCCACCCGCCGGCCGAGCTGCTCGACAAGGTGCAGGAAGCCGTCGACATGTGCCCGAAGCGCGCGCTGAAGCTCAACCGAGCCGCGCAGTGAAGGCTGCCGTCCTTACGACGATCGGCAACACCACCCTCGACGTACGCGACGACGTCGAAGCGACGCCGGTCACCGCGGGCAAGGTCAGGGTCAGGATCCGCGCCACGGGCGTCTGCCACTCCGACCTGTCGGCGATGACCGGAACGATCCCGGTGGCGATGCCGGCCGTGCTCGGGCACGAGGGTGCGGGCGAGGTCGTCGAGGTCGGCGACGGCGTCAAAGGCCTGAAGCCCGGAGACCATGTCGTCATCTGCTGGTCGCCGCAGTGCGGGCAGTGCGCCGACTGCACGCAGGGCAAGCCCCAGCTGTGCATGACGCTGGTCGCGGAGGCGTTCGGCGAACCGCGGTTCACCTGTGGTGACGAGACGCTGTTCGGGATGGCCGGCGCCGGCACGTTCGCCGAGGAGCTCGTCGTACCGGAAGCCGCCGCCATCAAGATCGGCAAGGACGTGCCGTTCGACCTCGCCTCTCTGATCGGGTGCGGCGTCATGACCGGTGTCGGCGCGGTCATGAACGCGGCGAAGGTCGAGCCCGGCTCGTCCGTTCTTGTCATCGGCTGCGGCGGCGTCGGGATCAGCGCGATCCAGGGCGCGAAGATCTGCGGCGCGGCCAAGATCGTCGCGGTCGACATGGTGCCGCACAAGCTGGAGTGGGCGAAGCAGTTCGGCGCGACGCACGCCGTGACACCTGACGACCTGGCTGCGGTGAGCATGGAGCTGACCGGCGGCGCGGGGTTCGACTACGCCTTCGAGGTGGTCGGCCGATCGCAGACGATCCGTGCGGCGTACGACGCGACCCGCCGTGGCGGTACGACGGTCATCGTCGGGGTCGGCCCGGCCGACGACATGGTGTCGTTCAGCGCCTTCGAGCTGTTCTACGGCGAGAAGACGATCCGCAGCTCGTACTACGGCTCGGCGAACATCCGTCGCGACTTCCCGCGGCTGCTCGACCTCTGGCGGGCGGGCCGGCTCGATCTCGAGGGCATGATCACCAAGCGGATCTCGCTCGACGAGGTGAACGACGCCTTCGTCGCGATGCAGGCCGGCGACGTGATTCGCCAGGTCATCACCTTCTACTAGGAAGCCGGCCCCGATGCATCTCGGCATCTCGCTGTTCGCGACCGATCTGACCAACGACATCCGTGACGTCGCGCGAGCCGCCGAGGACGCAGGGTTCGAGAGCCTCTGGGTTGCTGAGCACACCCACATTCCGGTGTCGCGCGAGACGCCGTACCCCAACGGTGGCGAGCTGCCCGAGGAGTACGCCCACACCCTCGACCCGTTCGTGACGCTGTCGGCGGCGGTCGCCGTCACCGAGCGGCTGAAGGTCGGCACGGGCATCTGCCTGGTCACCGAGCGGGACCCGATCGTGCTGGCGAAGGAGGTCGCGTCCCTCGACCTCATCTCCGGCGGGCGGTTCCTGTTCGGCGTCGGGTCGGGATGGAACGCCGAGGAGATGGCGGATCACGGCGTCGCCTACGCAGAGCGATGGGACGTCCTGCGTGACCGGGTGAAGCTGATGCAGTCGCTGTGGGACAACGACGTCGCGTCGTACGACGGGCCGTACGCCAAGGTCTCGCCGTCGTGGCAGTGGCCCAAACCGGTGCAGCAGCCGATGCCGGTTCTCATCGGTGGCAGCAGCAAGCTGTCGATGCGGCATGCGGTGGAGTACGGCACGGCCTGGATGCCGATGCCGTCCAAGCGCAAGATCGGTGAGCGGCTCGAGGACCTCGCCCAGCACGCCGCCGAGGTGGGCCGCCCGGTGCCGGCGGTGACGCTGCACGCCGTGCGCCCGGATGCCGGAGTCCTCGCCCATTACGCGGAGCTGGGACTCGAGCGGTGCATCCTCATCCTGCCGCCGCACGCGGATGCGCTGCCCACGTTGCGCGAGTGGGCTGCGCTGGTCCCGAAGTGAGCCGGGCCCTCGTCCTGGGCGGCGGCGGCGTCGCGGGTATCGCCTGGGAGCTCGGCATCCTGCTCGGTCTGCTCGATGCCGGCATCGATCTCACGACCGCGGATCGGGTCGTGGGCACCTCGGCCGGGTCAGCAGTGGCTGCGCAGGCGCTGAGCGGCGTACCGCTCGCCGACCTGTTCGAGCGGCAGCTCTCGCCGGCGCTGCTCGACAGCGAGATCCACGCCGAGTTCGACCCCGAGGAGATGATGCGCGAGTTCGGTACGGCGCTAGCCGGCAAGGTGCCCGGTCCCGAGACCAACCGGGCGCTGGGGGAGTACTCGCTTCGCGCCCGGACGGTCGCCGAGCCGGTGCGCCGCGCCGTCATCGAGCGCCGGCTGCCCGACCACAGCTGGCCGGATCGCGATCTGCGCATCACCGCCATCGACGCGCTGAGCGGCGAGCTCCGCGTCTTCTCCAAGGCCGACGGGGTCGAGCTGGTCGATGCGGTCGCCGCGAGCTGCGCGGTGCCGGGCATCTGGCCGCCCGTGACGATCGGAACCAGCCGCTACATCGACGGCGGGATGCGCTCGACGGCGAACCTCGACCTCGCGGCCGGCTGTGACCCGGTCATCGTGATCGGGCCGTCGCTGGTCAACGCGCTGCCGTCGCCGGAGGTCACGAAGGGCGAGGAAGAGCTGCGCGCGAGCGCCTCGGTCGTGACGATCGCCGCGGACGAGTCGTCACTGGCCGCGATCGGTGCGAATCCACTCGACCCGGCTACGGCAAGGCCGGCCGCACTCGCGGGACGGGCCCAGGCGAAGGCGCACGTCGAGGAAGTAAAGGCGGTGTGGTCGCAGTGAGCGAAGACCTTCGGATCGGGGTGCTGGGGGCGGCGCGGATCACGCCGATGGCACTGGTCAGGCCGGCGACGCGGGTTCCGGGTGCTGTCGTCGCCGCGGTTGCCGCGCGCGATCCGCAGCGCGCCGCGGCGTACGCAAAGAAGCACGGGATCGAGACCGTGCACACGAGCTACGACGACCTGCTCGCCGACACGTCGATCGAGGCGATCTACAACCCGCTGCCGAACGCGCTGCACGCTGAGTGGACGCTCAAGGCGCTCGACGCCGGCAAGCACGTGCTGTGCGAGAAGCCGTTCACCTCCAACGAGGCAGAGGCGAAGGTCGTCGCTGACGCGGCGAAGAAGTCAGGGCTCGTCGTGATGGAGGCGTACCACTACCGCTACCACCCGCTCGCGGAGCGGATGCGCACGGTGGTGCACGGCGGGCAGCTCGGTGACGTGCAGCACGTGCACGTCGCGATGTGCTTCCCGCTGCCGAAGTTCTCCGACATCCGCTACAACTACGCACTCGGCGGCGGGACGTCGATGGACTGCTGCTACGCCGTGCACGTCTTGCGGTTGCTCGGCGCGGGAGAGCCGACCGTCGAGTCGGCGACCGCACTGCTGCGGACGCCGGACATCGACCGTGCCATGTCCGCGAAGTACACGTTCGCCGACGGCTCGACCGGCAGTACGACGACGTCGATGTGGTCGCGCAAGCTGCTTCGGTTCAACGTGTCCGTGACCGGGACGCGCGGCACGATGAAGGTACTCAACTTCATCGCGCCGCAGTTCTACAACCGGCTGGCGCTCAACGTCGACGGCCGGAAGTCGCACGAGCGGCTCCGCGGTCCGGCGACGTACGACCACCAGCTGAAGGCGTTCATCGCGGCCGTTCGCGACGGTGGACCGGTCCTGACCCCGCCGGAGGACGCGATCCTGACGATGCGGGTGATCGACGACCTCTACCGGAAGGCCGGCCTCCCGCTCCGCGGCGCTCAAGCAATGTGACATTGCATGAGCAAGACGGCCCGAATTCGGCTCGATCGCGGGGGCAATGCCACATTGCTCGACCTAGAGGAGATGGCTGCGATCGTGTTGGGTGAACCTCTCGCGGTAGCTGGCTCGCTCGGAGTCGCTCAACTCCACGTACGCGAGCTCGGTTCCTGGGCGCCACCAGATCGCGTCGGTCGCATTCCAGCCGGCTGCCCGTAGCGGGGCCTTGTTGACCTTGTTCGTCGCTGTCAGCGGCATCGACTCGACGATCCGCACGAAGCGCGGCGCCCACTTCGTGCCGAGATCCGGCTGCGCTGCCAGGAACTCGCCGAACGCCACCGGGTCGAGCGTTGTGCCCGGCCGGAGCTCGAGGGCGCACATCACCTCGTCACCGGTGCGCGGGTCGGGCGTCGCGTAGACCGCGGCCATCACCACGTCCGGGTGCCGGGACAGGATCGCCTCGATCGGCGCCGTGGCGAAGTTCTCCGAGTCGACCCGCAGCCAGTCATTGCTGCGGCCGGCGAAGTACAGGTAGCCGTCCGCATCGCGGTAGGCGAGATCGCCCGACCAGTACCACCCGTGGCGCAGCCGGTCGGTCGTCGCTTCGTCGTTGCGGTAGTAGCCCTCGAACCCGGGCGCCCCGCCGCGGTCGACGATCTCTCCGATGGCCTCGCTCGCGTTCACCAGCCGACCCTGCGCGTCGACCGCCGCGGCCGGACACTCCTCGCCCGTCTCGGGGTTGACGACGGCGACATCCGATCCCGGTCGCGGTCGCGGGATCCCGACGGAGTTCGCCGGGGTGCCAGGCGGGCGGTACGTCGAGATGACGCCTTCACTCGACCCGTACGACTCGGTGAGCGCGCAGCCGAACCGGCGCTCGAACTCCGCGCGGTCGCGCTGGGACGCCTCGGTCCCGAACCCGAGCCGCAGCGCGTTGTCGGCGTCGTCCGGTCGCTCGGTGGTGGCAAGCACGTAGGCGAGCGACCGGCCGACGTAGTTGAAGTACGTCGCGTTGAACCGGCGCACGTCGGCAAGGAACTGCGACGCCGAGAACCTCCGGCGCAACGCGACGGGAGCAGCGAGAGCGACGGCGGGGGCGAGGTTGGCCATGATCGCGTTGCCGTGGAACATCGGCATCGACTGGTAGAGCACGTCAGCTTCGCGGATCCCAATGCTGTGCGTGGCGCCGCTGGCGATCGCGGCCAGGCGGCCGGTGCTGCAGACGACCGCCTTCGGGGCGCCGGTCGATCCCGACGTGAACAGCAGCAACAGCCGGTCCTCGGCCGCGGGGCGCGGCAGCTCGGCGGTCGACGCGCCGCCCAGAGCATCGGCGTACGCCGGATCGTCGACGATCAACGTCCGGTCGCCGGAAATGCCGAGGTCGAGGTCATCGACCAGCCCGCGGTGCGCGCCGTCGGTGACGATCAGCCCGCAGTCGGTGTGGCGGATGTCCGCGCGCAGTGCCGCCCCGCGCCGCGTCGCGTTGATCCCGACGACCGTCATCCGGGCGAAGGCGGCGCCATAGATCCATGCGACGTACTCGGGCGTGTTCTCGAGCAGCACGCCGACGTGTGGCAGGTCGGCGTCACGCCGCTCGAGCATGAGGTGGGCGCGCGCAACGGATTGCTCCACCAGTTGCCGCCAGGTCCAGGTCTCCTCGTCGCACCACAGCGCCACGCGGTCGTCCTCGGACCGCCGCCACAGCAGGTCGGCGAATGTCTCCCCCGGCACCTGCTTTTTCTACAACCCCAGCGCTACACGCGGTCGAAGGTCTCGGGGTCGGGCCCGACCCGCTCTCCCCGGTCGAGCGCCGAGATGGCCGCGATGTCCGCGCCGTCGAGGGTGAAGTCGAAGATGTGGAAGTTCTCCGCGATTCGCTCCGGGTGGACCGACTTCGGGAACACGATGTCGCCGCGGTCGATGTGCCAGCGCAGCACGACCTGGGCGGGCGTCTTCCCGACGCGCGTCGCGATGGACGTGATCGTCGGGTCTTCGAGCACCGCGCCCCGGCCGAGCGGCGACCATGCCTCGACGGCGATCTGGTGATCGGCGCAGAAGGTGCGCAGCTCGTCCTGGACGAGGTACGGGTGGACCTCGATCTGGTTGACCGCCGGCACCACGTCGGTCTCGGCGAACAGCCGGTTCAGGTGGTGGGCGTGGAAGTTGGAGACGCCGATGGACCGCGCCCGGCCATCGCGGTAGAACTCCTCGAGCGTGTTCCATGTCGAGACGAAGTCGCCGCCGTAGCGGGTCGGCAGCGGCCAGTGGATCAGGAACAGGTCGATCGCGTCGACGCCGAGAGCGGCGAGCGTCTCGTCGAAGGCCCGTCGGGCGTCATCGGGCAGGTGGTAGCCGTTGTTGAGCTTGCTCGTGATGTAGATGTCGTCGCGATGCAGGTCGGACTCGGCGATCGCCTGTCCGACCTCCTTCTCGTTGCCGTACATCTGGGCGGTGTCGATGTGGCGGTAGCCGACACGCAGCGCCTCGGACACCGCCTCGACGGTGTCCTCCGGCGGCACCAGGAACACGCCGAAGCCGAACTGGGGGATGGGGCGTCCGTTGTTCAGCTGGATGCGGGGTACGTCGCTCATAGGCTCCGTTCTACCCGCTACGGCTCACGAGAAGAGCCGTGTGCCCTTGGTCACAACGCGGGCAGCACCTTGTCGATGTAGAGGCGCAGCGTCTCCCAGCCCCGGTCGACGGGGACTCCGCCGCAGAGCGGATGGAGCACCATCGTCGCGAACTCGCCCTCGTCGTTGCACCACTTGATCGCTTCTTCGGGGCTCATGATCCGGTAGATGCCTTCGGCGCGAAGCTCCTCGACCGTCGTCGCCTTCGACGAGACGGCGGAGTGAATGTCGGGCGTCTGCCAGCTCTGGTACTGCTTCGCCTCGTGGAGCAGGTGCTCGCCGAGGTCGGCCCACGCCTTGTCGGGATCGTTGGCGAGCAGGGTCAGCCGGGTCTCGGCCGGCGGCATGATGACGAACCCGGCGGTGCCGTGCTCGACGCACTGCTCCTGGTAGTACGCCTGCAGCTCGGGAAGGTGCGCGGCCGGCAGCAGCGGCAGGCCGAGCCGTGCCGCACGACGCGCCGCGGGGCGGCCGCTGCCGCCGACGAACAGAATCGCGCTGGCCGGGCTCTTCGGGGTCGGGGTCACGCGCACCGTCCGGCCGCGGTAGCTGAACTCCTCACCTGACCAGGCGGCGACGATCGCATCCAGCGACTCGTCCATGATCGCGCCGCGCGTCTTCCAGTCCACCCCCGCGGCTTCGTACTCCGCCGGGCGGTAGCCGAGCCCCGCGACCACATTGATCCGGCCGCCGCTGGCGAGATCGAGGACCGCGACCTGCTCGGCGACCCGCAACGGATCGTTGAGCGGGACGAGCAGGGCCTGGATCATGACGCGGATGTACTTGGTGTGGCCGAGGATCAGGCCCGCCGTCGTGAGCGGAGCGGGACTCCAGCCGTCCTCGACGCCGTGATGCTCCTCCAGCGAGACGGCCATGAAGCCGTTGCGGTCCGCGACCGCGGCCATCTCGATCGCGGCCGAGTACATCTCGGACAGCGTCTCGGGATCGCATCCGGGCAGCACGAAGTTGAACCGCATGATCGAGATCGGCATCGCCTACAAGCCCTTCGCCTCCGGTGAGCGCATAGAGCCTGCCATATTCGATCGCGATCTACGAAGCCGGTCGGCCCGCGCGCTACTTCACTCGTACCCGAAGTGTGCGGGAGGTTCCGGCGGCGTTGCGGCGGGTGGGGCCGATGTGGACCCGCAGCTTCACGGTGCCGGCGCCGTGCCCGGTGAAGGGGAGGATGTATCCGAGGGCGGTGCGCCCGTCGGGCAGCTTCTGGTGGGTGAGGATGGCGCGCGCGATCGTGACCCAGTTCCCGTGCGCATGTCGTTGCAGGGCCACGTTGCGGTCACTCGCGTCAGGCGTGACCGTTCCGTACACCTCTACCGTTTGACCCGAAGCAATGCGATGAGCAGTGAGGTCTGACGAGACAACCTGGCGGGCGGTGACGGTTTCGGTCTCGCTTGTTCCGGACGCGTGTTCGCCGTCACCTGCGAACATCCACTTGTAGTCGGTGTCGGAGATCGGCGCCAGAACGATGTCCGCCTCTCCCGAGCTGTCGGTTGTGGCGTGATGCGCAACGTGCCAGGTAGATCCGGCATGACGCACCTCGAGGGCCAGCACCGCATTCGGTATCGCGAGGTGCGTCGTGCTGTCAGTGAGCCTCGTGGAGATTGTCACGACTTGACGACTGTCGATTGTCCGAGACGCTCCGATCGTAAGGTGCGACGAATCGGCGGCCGGTGTGACCGGGGCCGAGGGGGTAGAGAACGCACCGGTTCCGGCGGAGTTCGTGGCCGCCACCCTGAACTCGTACGCGGTCCCGTTGGCCAGGCCAGTGACGGTGAGCGTGGTCGCCGGCGCCGTTGGCGCAGCACTCGTCGGGCCGGTTGCGGCGCCGTTCCACGTGGTCCCGCCATCACTGGAGTCCTGCACCGTGTACGCCGTGAGGCGCTCGCCGCCGGTGTCGGCAGGCGCAGTCCACGAGACAACCGCACTCGCGTCGCCCGCGGTGGCGGTGACGGCCGTCGGCGCTCCTGGCACGCTCGCCGGCGTGACGGCGGCTGACGCCGCGGAGTACGCGCCCGTGCCAGCGCTGCTGATGGCCGCTACCCGGAACACGTACGCCGTCCCGTTCGTCAGTCCGGTCACGGTCTCTGTCGTCGCGGCCGAGGTGTGGAACGCGCTCGATGCCGACGTCCAGCTCGTGCCGTTGTTCGAGGAGTACTGCACGTCGTACCCAGTGATCGGTAAGCCGCCGGTCGCCGACGGCGCCATCCAGGTCACCGTCGCCTGAAGGTTGCCCGCGGTGGCGGTGACAGCGGTCGGCGCTTCTGGGACGGCCGCGGGAGTGACGGCGGCTGATGCGGCGGAGTAAGGGCCGGTGCCGACGCTGTTGATGGCTGCCACCCGGAACAGGTACGCCGTCCCGTTCGTCAGCCCCGTCACGGTCTGGCTGGTCGCCGTACTCGTGTGGAAGGTGGCGGAAGCCGATGTCCACGTTGTCCCGTTGTTGGTCGAGTACTGAACGTCGTAGCCAGTGATCGGCGACCCGCCGTCGCTACTCGGGGCGGCCCACGACACAGCGGCTTGACCATTGCCAGTGACTGCGGACACGCTGGTGGGCGCGCTAGGCACTGTGGCCGAAGTGACCGTGATGTCGGTCGACACGTCGGGCTCGGCGAGCTCGCGCACCTGATCTCCGTCGAAATCGGTGAAAGCCTGGATGTTGTCCGAGCCGGGGTGTGCCGGTAGGAACGTGAACCTTGCTACGCCGTTGCTGTTGGTTGTGGCTGAACCCGTGGTGGTGTCGGCGCCTTGGACGAAGAACCGGACGGTCTTGTTGGCGACCGGTGTGCCGTCCCAGTTCGCGACGACGGCGGTGACAGTCTCGGTAACGCCGACAATCGCGTCCGGAGCCGCAAGGGACATGGTGGCGAGCTGGTCATAGAAGCTCAATGAATATGAATCGGTGACGGCAGACGCAGTACCGGCGGAGTACGTCGCAATGTTCGGGGGCCCAGGGACGTAGGCAGCAAAAGTGGTGGTCGGCGGCGACCATTGGAGAGTATCGGTCTGGGTACCGTCGTTGATGCCCGGCGTTGCAGTGTTCGCCGCGACGCAGCCGCTTTCCGTCGCGCCGCACGGGTATCGCAAGTTGATGCTGCCATTGTTGGTGTCTGCCTGGTACCGGACCTGCCAATCCGGGTCGAGGTAGCTTCCGGCGACGGCGGAGCCGGACGAGAGCACGGTGCCTCCCGTGCAGGCACTGGTTGAGCTGCTGCCGGTGCAGCGGTACAACGAGCCGGGACCACTAATCGTCAGGGTCGGCAGCTCGCCGCCAGGGACCCAACTGGCGAGGTTGCCGAACTGATCCGTGAGGTACACCATAAAGTCCACGCGCTCGACGTCGGGGATGTTGTTGATGCCGCTGTCGGCTACAAGGGCGTTGTTCTCCGTAGGTACGGCGTGGCTGGAGGAGTTCGAGATCGGCGGGATGCCGATCAGGTGGGCCGTACCGCCGTTGAGCGGTTGTTCCATCGTTGTCCATTGGACGTCGACAGGACATCCGCCGGTTCCGCCTGGTGTGGCCGCGCCGATGACCGGGTCGACTGTGGAAGACTCCGGACACGCGGTTCCGACCGATCGGTCCCCCGGCGAATCCGTCGCGAGGCCTCCCACGGTCACATGTGCGTTGACCAGACCTAGTTGGTCGAAGGCCGCGTCACGGCCGATCCCAAGCGTGACGACGAACTCTCCGGAGCCGTCGGTGGTCACCGTCTGGGTCGTGCCCGAGTTTGCAAGGTTCCCGACTATTCCGCCGCCCGCCACGGGCGGCGAGCTGAAGGTGCACTGTGCATAGTTGGACACGCCGCCAGCTGTGCAGTTCGGCGTGAAGAATCCGTGGTCCACTGTGATGCTGAGGCTTGCGTTCGTGACCGGAGCGCCGTCGTCACCGGCCACGCCCTGGCCGTTCCCGTTCGGGGGGTCGCAGTTTGCGTGTCCCGATTGCGGTGTGCAGGCTCCGGTCACGTAGTAGACGTTTTGAATGGCATCCCCGGGCTCTGCCCTCGTCTGGTAGTCGGCCTGCGAGGTGGGGCCGATCGCCGTACTGGAGACGAGGTCTACGCGGACGGGCGTCGGAGGAGTGGCGTTTGCGCTGGGGGCTAGAGACGCAGAAGTGGTGAACGCGCCGCCGATCAGCGCGGCGATGGTGCCGATCCTCGTGATTCGTGTCCAGCTGCTGCGTGCGTGGTATCCCGTCAACGCCGCCCTCCCAGGTTTCCGTGGCGGAGGGAGCCTAACAGGACGAATAGTCTCCAGATGGATGCTCTCTGGGCATATCTGGTCGGGACGTATGTCATTGCCTGACCATGGCCGCGGCTCCGAAGTCCGAGACCCTCGGCATCCTCGGTGAGCGACTTCGTGAGCGGCGCCGTGAGCTGCAGCTGAGCCAGGAGGCGTTGGCGGCCCGAGCGGATCTGCATTGGACCTACATCGGTCAGGTGGAGCGCGGACAGCACGACTTCGGCATCCAGAGCCTGCTGAAGCTCGCTCGGGCGCTACAGATCGAGCCTGGGCGGCTGCTGGACGGACTCGCGCTCCCGGACTGACCCGGCCGGTCGCATCCCAGCGGGGCAGGGCCGGAGACGATAGTACGAATAGTCATCAGGCGAATCTGCTCTGGCTGTCGACACTCGGGACGTATTTCGTTGTCGCGCCATGCCCGATCCTGTGTCCGAAGCACTCGCCGAGTTCGGCGCGAGGGTCCGTGGCCGCCGCAACGCGCTTGGGCTGAGCCAGGAGGGCCTCGCGGATCGGTCAGGCCTCCATTGGACTTTTGTCGGTCAGGTGGAGCGAGGCCGCCGAAACCTGTCCCTCCACAATCTGCTCAAGCTCGCCCAGGCGCTGGAGATCGATCCTGGCAAGCTCGTCGAGGGTCTTGCGCCCCCGGCGTGATCACTCCGCCAGCTCGATGCCGACCTCACCCGCCAACGATGGCGCGAGGCTGGCAAGGTCGGCCACGTCGACTACGGCGCCCTTGAGGTCCAGCGCACCGGCGAGCCCGCTCATGTCGCAGTTGCTGATGCGAAGGCACTTGATCGTCGCGGCGTGGAACCGGGCTGTCCGCAGCCGGCAGCCTTCGAAGCTCACGTGCTCGAACGTCGCTTGGTAGAAGTCCGCGCCGGTCAGGTCGCAGTCGCGAAACGTGACGTTGCGGAGCCGGCTGAAGCGCATCGAGAACTCGTCCGTGACGCACTCCTCGAGCAGCCCGTCGTCGTACTGGCCTTTCACGAGGGAGACTGAGCGAAGCCGGGTTCCCCGCATCGCGACCCGCCGCATCCCGAAGCCGGTGGCGACGATGCCGGACAGGTCGCAGCCGTCGAAGCGGAGGTCGACGAGCTGCGGGCGATCGAGGTCGAGCTCGAGGATGCGCACCCCGGACACCCACTGGTTGGCGGCGTCGCCGTCATCGAGCACCAAGGCGTCCGTGGAGGGACTCTCGGCCGAGATCTGGGGCGGCGTCGCGCCGTGCGGCTTCCGGCATCCGGCCACCTGCGGGACTCTACGTCGTCGCGAATACGGTGGGGTGGTGACGAGCAAGGCGGAGCGGGCGCGGTCGTTCGGTGCCATCGCCGAGGACTACGACCGGTTGCGCCCGACGCCGCCCCCGGAGGCGCTCGACTGGTTGGTGCCGGCTGACTGCGCGGTCGCCGTCGATGTCGCGGCCGGCACCGGATTGTTCACCCGCGCGCTGGCGCAGTACGTCGACACCGTGATCGCGGTTGAGCCGGATCCGCAGATGCGCGCCGTCCTGGCCGCGCGATCGCCGGGGATCGACGTGCGCGACGGGACCGGCGAGCAGATCCCCGTCGGTGATGCGAGTGCGGATGCCGTGTTCGTCGCCTCGGCGTGGCACTGGCTCGACGAGTCGCGAGCGCTGCCGGAGATAGCGCGCGTCCTGCGCGACGGCGGCCGGCTGGGTGTCCTCTGGTCCTCGCGCGACCGCGAGCTGGAGTGGGTCCGCGAGCTCGACCTCGCGCCGGGGGAGGAGCGCCCGAGCGACGCGATCGAGGATCACCACCGGGCGCGTCGCGAGATCACCGATGACGGCGCCGGGTGGTTCGAGTCGGTCGAACGCCGCTCCTTCCCCTTTACGCGGCGGATGAGGCAGGTCGACGTCGTGGACATGGTCGCGACGTACAGCCGGGTGATCACCGCGAGCCCGCCGAAGCGGGCCGAGATCCTCGCCAGGTCACGGGCGCTGATCGCCGGCCAGTACGGCGACGCGGAGGAGGTCGACTTCCCGATGCGCACCTGGTGCTGGCGCGGCACGCGGCGGGCGCGATGATTGATTGCCGGCAGGTGGGTACATCTGGCTCGTGATCCGATCGCGGCGGTGGCAGCCATGAGCTCGGAGTGGGCCCTGCTCCTGCTGCTGTTCGCCCCGGCTTTGATCGGGCTGGTGCTGCTGATGGGCTGGCTGGAGGAGGTGCTCACCCAGCAGCTGGTGGCCGACGACGTCGCCGTGGCATGGCACTCGGCGGACTCGCCGGACGATCTCGAGGCGACGGTCAGTCAGATCCTCAAGCGGGTCGTCGTCGACTCGCGGTAGCAGGCCGGACTAGGCGTTCTGCTTGGCGGCGATCCGTTCCTTGATGAGCGCCTCGTGCTTGTCGAGGCGTTCGCGGTTCGGACGGATGAACAAGCCGACCGCTGATGCGGTGACCTCGCCGTCGGCGAGGATCTCTCCTGTGGTTTCCACCCGCCGGCCGTCGACGGCGGTGGTCCGGGCCCGCAGCGTGAGCGGTACGCCGATCGGCGTCGGTCGGCGATAGCGAATCGTCAGCTCCCCGGTCATCGCCGGGTTGCCGGAAGCGATGTTGGCGATGCCGAGCAGCTGGTCCAGCAGGGAGGCGACCCAGCCGCCGTGCACGCCGCCGGGCGGCCCTTCGTGGATCGGCCGCATCGTGAGCTCGGCACTCACCTCGTCGTCGTCACCGACCGTCACGAGCATGGGTGGCGCCATCGGGTTCGCGGGTCCCGCCACCGGGTTGTGATCCCGGTCGCCCTGCACCATCTTCTCCCGGCTCGGCCAGCGGGTCCCGTGCGCGAGGCGCACCCGGTCCGGACCTTCGAGCTGTTCGGAGATGGCGTCGAGTCGCGCCGCCACGTCGAGCATCTCGGCGTCGTCGGCGTCGGTGACCACCGAGGCGTCCATCAGCCGCCGTACCGCGTCGGCGAGCCGGGCCTCGACGGTGTCCTGCCGCGGCGCCTTGTAGCCCTTCGGCAAGAACCCCTCCACCGCCACGGTCAGGTGCCCGTGAAGTTGGGCGTGCGCTTCTCCTTGAAGGCGAGCGTGCCTTCCTTCGCGTCGTTGGTTCCGAAGATCGCGACGCCGATCTCGAGCTCCTTGGCCAGCCCCTCAGCCTCGGGCAGGCCTTCGCTTTCCTGCACCGCTCGTTTGACGGCCTGCACCGACAGCGGCGCGTTGGCGGCGATCTTGTCGGCGATCTCCAGCGCGTGCTTCAGCGCCTCACCGTCCGGCACGACCCGCCCGATCAGGCCGATCCGCTCGGCCTCGGCGGCAGAGACCCGCTCGCCGATGAGCAGCATCTCCATCGCCTTCGTGAAGCCGATCTGCCGGCGCAGCCGGACGGTGGAGCCGCCGAGCGGGAACAGGCCGCGGGTGACCTCGGTGATGCCGAAGACAGCGCTCTCGCCCGCGACCCGGATGTCCGTGGCCTGCAGGATCTCCGTCCCGCCGGCAAGGGCGAAGCCCTCGACCGCCGCGATCAGCGGCTTGGTCAGCCGGTGGCTGCGCAGCAGCGCCTTCCAGTGGATGCCGGCGTCCTCCTTCATCCGCTGCGCGGCCTCGGAGGTCGTGCCGGACTCATTCATTGCCTTGAGGTCCGCTCCGGAGCAGAAGGTGCCACCGGCCCCGGTGAGCACGGCGACGCGGATGTCCGGGTCGCTGTCGATGCGGTCCCACGCGTCCGCCAGGCCGACGAGCATGTCGGGGGAGAGCGCGTTGCGCGCCTCCGGCCGGTTCATCGTCAGGACGAGGACATGACCCTGCTGCTCAACCTCGAGATGTGCCACGAGCCAGCTGCTCCTAGACGCGTTCGATGATCGTGCCGGTGGCGAGCGCGCCGCCGCAGCACATGGAGATCAGGGCGGTCGATCCTCCGGTGCGCTCGAGCTCGTGCAGCGCGGTGGTGATGAGGCGGCTGCCCGTCGACCCGACCGGGTGGCCGAGCGCGATCGCGCCGCCGTTGACGTTGAGCTTGTCGGGGTCGACGTTGTGCTTGTTGCGCCAGTTGACGGCGACGGAGGCGAACGCCTCGTTGACCTCGAACAGGTCGATGTCGCCGACTGTCATCTTCGCGCGCTCCAGCACGCGGGTCGTGGCAGCGATCGGGCCGTTGAGGTGGTAGTACGGCTCGTCGCCGACCAGCGCCTGCGACACGATCCGCGCGCGCGGCGTGACGCCGAGCTCCTTGGCCTTCTGCGCCGACATCAGCATCACCGCGGCCGCGCCGTCAGAGATCTGCGACGACGTGCCGGCAGTGTGCAGGCCGCCCTCCCGGACGGGCTTCAGCGACGCGAGCTTCTCGATGGTCGTCTCGCGCAGGCCCTGGTCGCGGTCCACCAGCTTGGTCTCGCCGGTCGGCTTGCCGTCCTCGCCGAGCACCGGCGCCTCGATCGGCGCGATCTGGCTCTTGAACCGCTCCTCGGCCCAGGCGCGTGCGGCGTTCTGCTGGGAGAGCACCCCGAACGCGTCGAGGTCCTCGCGGGTGATGCCGTGGTCCTGGGCGATCCGGTCGGCCGCGGTGAACTGGTCCGGCAGGTCGAGGTCCCAGTCGTCCGGGCGGGGTACGCCGGGGCCACTCATGACGTTGGCGCCGAGCCCGACGCGCGACATCATCTCGACGCCGCAGGCGATCCCGATGTCGATGGCGTCGGCGGCGATCAGGCCGGCGATGAAGTGGTTGGCCTGCTGCGCGGAACCGCACTGGCAGTCGATCGTCGTGACGCCCGCGGTGTGGGGGAGGCCTTCAGCGAGCCAGGCGTAGCGGCTGATGTTGCTGCCCTGTTCGCCGGCCTGCGTCACGCAGCCGCCCACGACCTGCTCGACCAGAGCCGGGTCGATTCCCGCCCGCGCGATGACCTCGCGCTGGACGTGACCCAGTGTGGCCGTGGGGTGGAGTCCGGCGAGCCAGCCGCCACGCTTGCCGATCGGCGTCCGGACGGCCTCGACGATCACCGCTTCGCTCATGAAAAGCCCTTCGAAATGGGTCGGAGTCCCCGGATTCGAGGCTCCATGATCGAGTAAAACACGTTCTAGTTTTTTCGGCTACACCTGTTGACGCCCCGTCAGATCCGAGCAGAATGAGAACACGTTCTCGTTTCCCCGACGAGGGCTTCTGATCGGCCGGCAGGCCTGTGAAGACCGGGCCCATGCGGCCCTCCAACGCGTGAGAGAAGAGGCGTCGGGTGACCGATTCGCTCGCTGATATCGACCTTTGGGACATGGACCAGTACACCGAGGCCATCCCGTACGAGCAGCTCCGCCGGCTCCGCGCTGAGGCGCCGGTCTTCCACCATCACGACCCGCAGCAGCCCGACGGCTTCTGGGCGATCACCCGTCACGAGGACGTGGTCTTCGTCTCGCGGAACCCGGAGCTGTTCTCCTCGCGCGAGAAGACCGCGCTGATCACGGAGATGGTCGAGGAGCAGATCGCTCAGCAGCAGATGTTCATGCTGAACCAGGACCCGCCGGACCACACCCGCACCCGCAGCCTGGTCAACCGGGGCTTCACACCACGGATGATCGCCAAGCTCGAGGAGCGCATCCAGGACACCTGCGACGAGATCGTCGACCAGGCCGTCGCCAAGGGCGAGGGGGACTTCGTCACCCTGTGCGCCGCGGAGCTGCCCCTGATCGTGATCTCCGAGCTCATGGGCGTCCCGCTGGAGGACCGGCACAAGGTCTTCGACTGGTCCAACCGCATGGTCGGCGGCGACGACCCGGAGTACGGCGTGACCGAGGAGCAGCGCCTCGACGCCGCCACCGAGATGTGGGCCTACGCCAACGCCCTCGCCGAGGAGAAGCGCAAGGACCTCAAGGACGACATCGTCTCGAAGCTGATCAGCCCGGACGAGGAAGGCAATGTCCTGTCGGAGCTGGAGTTCGACCTGTTCTTCATGCTGCTCGGCGTCGCCGGCAACGAGACGACGCGCAATGCGATCTCCGGCGGGATGTACGCCCTCATGAAGCACCCGGAGCAGTGGGAGAAGCTGAAGGCCGACCCGGGTCTGATCCCCTCCGCGGCCGACGAGATCGTGCGCTGGGTGACGCCGGTCCACCTGTTCCGTCGTACGGCGCTCCAGGACATCGAGCTCGGCGGCCAGACCATCAAGAAGGGCGACAAGGTCGTCATCTTCTACACGTCGGCGAACCGTGACGAGTCGGTCTTCACCGATCCGGACGTGTTCGACATCGCCCGTGAGCCCAACCCGCACGTCGGGTTCGGTGGCGGCGGACCGCACTTCTGCCTCGGCCGCCATCTCGCGAAGCTCGAGATCGAGTGCTTCTTCCGATCGCTGCTCGAGCGCGTCGAGCGGGTCGAGCTCGTCAACGAGCCGCGGCGGCTTCGCTCGAACTTCATCATGGGCATCAAGGAGATGACCGTGCGATTCATCCCGGCGGCCACGTGAGCAGCAGCGAGGTCCTCACCGCTCCGCACCTCGTCGAGTACACCTACACCCGCTCCACCGGACCGGCGATCGGCGCGTTCCTCACGGGGTTGCGTGACAAGCAGATCGTCGGCGTTCGTGGCGCGGACGGCCGGGTGATCGTCCCCGCGATCGACTACGACCCGGTGACCAGCGAGGACCTGTCCGAGTACGTCGACGTCGCCGACACCGGCGTCGTCACCACCTGGGCCTGGAACGACAACCCCACCAAGGGCCAGCCGCTGGACTCACCCTTTGCCTGGGCGCTGGTGAAGCTCGACGGCGCCGACGTCGGATTCCTTGCTGCCGTCGACGCCGGCTCGCCGGATGCGATCTCGACCGGCGCGAGGGTCAAGGCCCGCTGGCGAGACGAGCGCATCGGCTCGATCACCGACCTGATCTGTTTCGAGGTGACCAGTGACTGAGACCTCCGAAGCGGCACCGGGTCCCGTCACCATCGTCGAGACCCCGATCTCGCTCGACTTCAGCTACACGCCGGGAGTCGCGGCGTCACGGTTCCTGCGCTCGCTCGAGCAGGGCAAGCTCGTCGGGCAGCGGTGCCCGAAGTGCCAGAAGGTCTACATGCCGCCACGCGGCGCCTGCTCGATGTGCGGGGTCGCCACCGACGAAGAGGTGGAGCTGACCGGCAAGGGCACCGTCACGACGTTCTGCGTGACCCGGATCCCGAGCCCCGGACTCGAGGCGCCGTACGTCTCGGCATGGATCCTGCTCGACGGCGCGGACATCACCTCGATGTTCCTCATCCAGGAGATCGACCCGGCAGAGGTGCGACTCGGCATGCGGGTCGAGCCGGTGTGGGTCGACGAGGGCGATCGCAAGTCCGACCTCGGAAACATCAAGTACTACCGCCCGCTCGACGAGCCGGACGCCGACTACTCCACCTACAAGGACTACGTGTAATGCGGGACTTCAACCGGCCCGTGGCGATCGTGGCGTCGGCGTCGTTCGAGACGCCGAGCGAGCCGGCGCGCAACGAGGTCGAGATGCTGCTGCCGGTCATCGACAAGGCGATGGCCGACGCCGGGCTCACCCAGCAGGACATCGGCTTCACGGTGTCGGGGTCGAGCGACTACCTCCAGGGCTTCCCGTTCGCGTTCGTGGGAGCGCTCGATGCGGTCGGCCCGTGGCCACCGATCCGCGAGTCGCACCTCGAGATGGATGGCGCGTTCGCCCTGGCCGAGGCCATCGCTGTCCTGCAGCACGAGGGCATCGACACTGCGCTCGTCTACGCGTTCGCCCGGCCGTCGCGCGGCGAGCTCGACCGCACTCTCGCGCTTCAGCTGGACCCGTACACAGTCGCGCCGCTCAACCCGGATGGCCGCGGGCTCGCCGGGTTGCAGGCGCAGGCGATGCGGGACAGCGGAAAGTTCGCCGACGTCCCGGACGTCCCCCCGACCTACGTCGCCGACGGCGCCACCGCTGTCGTGCTCGCGGTCGGCGACCGCGCGAAGGAGCTCACCGCGAACCCCGCGTGGATCACCGGCATCGACCATCGGATCGAGGCGCCGGCGCTCGGCGTACGCGACCTCACCGTGTCGGTGTCCGCCAAGGCCGCCGGCGAAGCGGCCGGCGCGACCGGTGTCGAGGCGGCGTGGCTCCACACGCCGTACCCGCATCAGGAGCTGCTGTTGCGCGAGGCACTGGGTCTCGGCGACAAGCCGGCGCACTGCGCAGCGGGTCCGATGATGGTCGGCGGCCTCGAGCGCTTCGCCGAAGCCGCCCGCGCGATCGCGAAGGGCGATGTCGCGAAGGCACTCGCCCACGCGACGAGCGGGCCGTGCCTGCAGCAGAACCTCGTCGGCGTCTTGGAGGCCACCCGATGACCCAGGTTGCCGTTGTCGGAGTCGGCCAGACGAAGTACGCCGCAAAGCGGCAGGACGTCTCGATCGCAGGCCTGCTGCGTGAGGCGGCGAAGCGGGCACTCGACGACGCGGGGATGACCTGGTCGGACATCGACGCGGTTGTCATCGGCAAGGCGCCCGACATGTTCGAGGGCGTGATGATGCCCGAGCTCTACCTCGCCGATGCACTCGGCGCGGTGGGCAAGCCGATGCTGCGGGTGCACACCGCGGGCAGCGTCGGCGGCTCGACCGGTGTCATGGCGACCCACCTCGTCGAGAGCGGTGCGCACAAGCGGGTGCTCGTCGTCTGCTTCGAAAAGCAGAGCGAGTCCAACGCGACGTGGGCGCTGTCGATCCGGCTTCCGTTCACGGGCGGCAGCGTCACCGGTGCCGGCGGCTTCTTCGCGCCGGTCATCCGCGCCTACATGCGCCGTGCCAACGCGCCGGACGACATCGGCATCAAGGTCGCCGTCAAGGACCGGCTCAACGCGCTCAACAACCCATACGCGCACCTGAAGATCCCGGACATCAGCGAGGAGATGGTGCGGGAATCCCCGATGCTGTGGGACCCGATCCGCTACCTCGAGACCTGCCCGTCCTCCGACGGCGCCTGCGCGGTGGTGCTGGCAGACGCGGACACCGCCAAGGCGGTGCCGAACCCGCCGGCGTGGATCCACTCCACGGCGATTCGCAGCGAGCCGACGATGGGCGCCGGCCGCGACGTCGTGAACCCGCACGCGGGCCGCGACTGCGCGAAGGAGGTCTACGCGAAGGCCGGCATCACCGACCCTCGTCGCGAGCTCGACTGCGCGGAGATCTACGTCCCGTTCTCCTGGTACGAGCCGATGTGGATGGAGAACCTCGGCTTCGCCGCCGAGGGCGAGGGCTGGAAGATGGTCGACGACGGCAGCACCTCGATGTCGGGCGACCTGCCGATCAACCCGTCCGGCGGCGTCCTGTCGTCCAACCCGATCGGCGCGTCCGGCATGTGCCGGTTCGCCGAGGCGGCGCTGCAGGTGCGTGGCATGGCCGGCGATCACCAGGTACCCGACGCGCACCGGGCGCTCGGCCATGCGTACGGCGGTGGCGCGCAGTTCTTCGCGATGTGGGTCGTCGGAAGTGACCCGCTGAAGTGAGCCAAGCCGACTACCTGCAGTTGGCAGGGAAGGTGTGCATCGTCACCGGGGGATCCCGGGGGATGGGTGCATGCACCGTTCGCCGCCTTCATGCCGAAGGCGCGACCGTGGTCGCGGCGGACATCCTCGACGACGAGGGCAAGGCGCTCGCCGAGGAGCTCGGGGACCGCGTCCGCTACGTCCACCTCGACGTGTCCAACGAGGAGGGCTGGGCGGCGCTCGTCGCCGAGGTCGAGCGTGACTTCGGTCGCCTCGACGTCCTCGTCAACAACGCCGGCATCCTGCTCTTCAACGCGATCACGGACACGCCACTGGAAGAGCTGCGCAAGATCCTCGACGTGAACCTCGTCGGGGTCTTTCTGGGGATGAAGCACGCGATCCCGGCGATGAAGCGCGCAGGTGGCGGATCGATCGTGAACCTGTCCTCGACCGAGGGCCTCGGCGCGACGTTGTTCTGCGGTTCCTACACCGCGAGCAAGTTCGCGGTGCGCGGCATCACGAAGGTCGCGGCGCTGGAGAACGGCAAGGACAAGATCCGGGTCAACTCGGTCCACCCCGGCGGCATCGACACCCCGATGACGCGCGCGGTGGTCGATGACGAGGGACGGAAGTACATCGCCAGCCGGGTCGCGGGCCTGAAGCGGATGGGCGAGGCGGACGAGGTTGCCAAGGTCATCGTGTTCCTCGCGAGCGATGCGTCGTCGTACATGACCGGAGCCGAGCTCGCCGTCGATGGCGGCGCCACGGCCAGTGCCGGGTTCTAAGGAATAGGGAGAAGCACCATGCGGATCGCCTACACCGACGAGCAGCAGGCGCTGCGCGACGAGCTGCGGGAGTACTTCAAGACCATCGTCACTCCTGAGGTGACGCAGGCGATGTCCCACGGCGGGCTCGGCACGCCGGAGTGCATGGCGGCGGTTCGCCAGATGGGCAAGGACGGCTGGCTCGGGGTGGGGTGGCCGAAGGAGTACGGCGGCAAGGGCTTCGGCCGCATGGAGCAGTTCGTGTTCTACGACGAGGCGCAGCGCGCGGGCGCGCCGCTGCCGTTCCTGTCGATCAACACGATCGGACCCGCGATCCAGCAGTTCGGGTCCGAGGAGATGAAGAAGGACATCCTGCCGCGGATCCTGGGCGGCGAGTGCTTCGTCTCGATCGGCTACTCCGAGCCCGGCGCGGGCACCGACCTCGCGGGTCTGAAGACGTCCGCGGTGCGCGACGGCGACGAGTGGGTCATCAACGGCCAGAAGATCTTCACCAGCCTGACCGACCACGCCGACTACATCTGGCTGGCCTGCCGGACCAACCCAGACCTCGGCAAGCACAAGGGGATCTCGATCATCCTCGTGCCGACCGACTCGGAAGGCTTCTCCTACACCCCGATCAACACCATCGGCGACCACGCGACGTACGCCACGTACTACCAGGACGTTCGCGTCCCGGTCAGCAACACGGTCGGCGAGATCGACAAGGGGTGGTCGATCATCACCACCCAGCTCAACTACGAGCGCATCTCCCTCGCCGTCCCGGCACACCTCGAGAAGAACTACAGCGAGGTGCTGAAGTGGGCGCAGCAGACCAAGCTGCCCGACGGCCGGCGCGTGATCGACCAGGAGTGGGTGCAGGTCCACCTGGCGCACGTGCGAGCAAAGCTCGAGGCGCTGCAGCTGCTGAACTGGAAGAACGTGTGGCAGGACAGCATCGGCCAGGTCTCGATCGCTGACTCCTCGGCCGTGAAGGTCTACGGCACCACGCAGTACTGCGAGTGCTACGGCCTGCTGCTCGAGGTGCTCGGCGCGGCCGGCGTGCTCAAGGGCGGGACGCCGGGATCGGTGCTCGCGGGCCGGCTCGAGCGGTCCTACCGCGGGACCTTGATCCTCACCTTCGGTGGCGGCACGAACGAGATCCAGCGAGATCTCATCGCCATCTTCGGCCTCGGCATGCCTCGGTCGCTGCGATGAGCAGCGCCGCAATCCAACACAGCAGTCTTCGCTAATCGATCCGACGAGAAGAGAGATACGACGATGGACTTCGCTTTCTCCGAGGATCAGGTCGCGCTGCAGGCGCTTGCCCACGAGATCCTCACCGAGCAATGCACCCACGAGCACCTCAAGTCGCTCGAAGCCGCCAGCAGCAACGGCTCGGTGTACGACGCGCAGCTGTGGAAGCAGCTCGCTGCTTCCGGCCTCACCGGGATCGGCGTGCCGGAAGAGCATGGTGGCGCCGGGCTCGGCTTCCTCGACCTGTCAGTGATCTTCGACGAGGTCGGCCGTGCGGTTGCGCCCGTGCCCGCCGTCGCGACCCTGGTCACGGCCTACGTACTGGCGAAGTCGGCGCCGGACGCGGTCGCCTCGATTCTGCCGGGCGTCGCGTCGGGCGACACCGTCCTCACCACCGGGTTCGGTGACGTGCAGGACCTGACCGCCCGCAAGGACGGGAACAGGTGGCTGCTCGACGGCGAGAAGGGGTTCGTCCCTTATGGCGCCGAAGCCGACGTCGTCGTCGTACCGGCAACGGTGGACGGTCGGACCCTGCTCGCCCTGCTGCCCAAGGGAACGGCCCGCGTGAGCATCACCGAGCTGCACACGACCAACCACGAGCCGCAGGCGCTCCTCACCTTCTCCGGGGTGGCACTCGACGCATCCCAGGTGATCGAGGACGGCGGCGAGGTCTACGCCGACCTGGTCCGCCACCACACTGCGGCGCTGTCGATGGTGGCGGCGGGCGTCGTCAAGGCGGCGCTGGAGATGACCGCCAAGTACACGTCCGAGCGCGAGCAGTTCGACAAGAAGATCGCGTCGTTCCAGGCGGTCGGGCAGCGCGCCGCTGACGCCTACATCGACGCCGAGATGATCCGGCTCACCGCGTTGCAGGCGGTGTGGCGGCTGTCCGAGGGTTGGCCGGCGGACGAGGAGATCGCGATCGCGAAGTTCTGGGCCGGCGACGGCGGCATGCGCGTGGTGCACGCGACCCAGCACCTCCACGGTGGCATCGGCGTCGACATCGACTACCCGGTGCATCGCTACTTCATCTGGTGCAAGCAGATCGAGCACGAGCTCGGTACGCCGACCCGCCAGCTGCTCTCGCTCGGCGCGATGCTCGCCGACACCCCCGCCTAGTCAGGAGATCGGCACGTGGAGTTCAACCTCGGCGACATCTTCGAGTCGCTCGTCGATGTCGTCGGTGACCGTGAGTGCCTGGTCTGCGGCGACGACCGGCTGACCTACGCCGAGCTCGAGGCACGAGCCAACCAGCTCGCGCACCACCTTCTGTCGGTCGGTGTGCAACCCGGCAACCACGTCGGTGTGCAGCTCTACAACGGTGTCGAGTACGTCACCACCATGGTCGCGTGCTTCAAGGTACGCGCCGTACCGGTCAACGTGAACTACCGCTACGTCGAGGAGGAGCTGCTCTATCTCTTCAACGACGCCGACCTGGTCGCGCTCGTCCATGACACCGAGTTCACGCCGCGGATCAACGCGATCCGCGACCGCGCGCCGAAGCTGAAGAGCTTCATCTCCGTCGGTGGCGGCGAAGCTCCCGAAGGCGCCGTTGACTGGAACGACGCGCTCGCCGCGCAGTCCCCTGAACGCGACGGCTTCCCGCAACGGTCCTCCGACGACCTCTACATCATCTACACCGGCGGCACGACCGGGATGCCGAAGGGCGTCATGTGGCGCCAGCACGACATCTTCTACGCCGGCATGGGCGGCGCCGATCCGGTCGGCACCCCGGTGAGCACTCCCGAAGAGGTTGCGGAGCGCGCGCCGTCGCGCGGTGCGCTCGTGATGTTCCCGGTCGCACCGCTGATGCACGGCGCGGCGCAGCTCGCGACCTGGATCGCCTTCCTGCAGGCCTCGAAGGTGATCCTGGTGAAGAAATTCGACCCGGTCGAGGTCATCGAGGTGGCGAAGCGGGAAGGCGTCAACTCGATGTCGATCGTCGGCGACGCGATGGCCCGGCCGATGGCCGAGGCGCTGGCCGGACCGCTGAAGGGTACCGAGCTGCCGTCGCTGTTCGTGCTCAGCTCGGCCGGCGCGATCTTCTCCCAGACTGTGAAGGACATGCTCAAGGAGCATCTGCCGAACGTCGCGCTCATGGACAACTTCGGCGCCTCGGAGACCGGCTTCCAGGGCACCGGCAAGGACGGCTCGAGTCCGGACAAGGGGCTGAAGTTCACCGTCAACGACCGGACGTCGGTGCTCGACGACGACCTGAAGCCGATCGTGCCGGGATCCGGTGCGATCGGTCGCGTGGCGCAGCGCGGGCATGTCCCGCTCGGCTACTACAAGGACGAGGTGAAGACCAAGGAGAGCTTCGTCACGGTCGACGGCGTGCGTTGGGTGCTGCTCGGCGACGCGGCGACGATCGAGGAGGACGGCTCTATCGCCGTACTCGGCCGGCACTCGGTGTGCATCAATACCGGGGGCGAGAAGGTGTTCCCGGAAGAGGTCGAGGCGGCGCTCAAGGCCCACCCGGCGGTGTACGACGCGGTCGTCACGGGCGTGCCGGACGAGCGGTTCGGTCAGCGGGTGACCGCCCTGTTGCAGCTGCGGCCTGACGCCGCCGCACCGACGCAGGAGGACATCGCCGAGCATTGCGCGACGCGGGTGTCGCGGTACAAGGTGCCGCGGCAGGTCTTCGTCGTACCGGAGATCCGCCGGTCGCCGAGCGGCAAGGCCGACTACCCCTGGGCGGCCTCCACCGCCAAGGAGCTTGCTGTCGAGTCGGCAGGAAGCTGACGCCAGATGCCTTCGACCTCGGCCGACACCGTCCGCGAGACACCCGCATCGCAAGTCGCGCGCCGGGAACGGATTCTCGACGCCGCGGTTGAGCTTGCGAGCGAGGGCGGGTACGACGCGGTGCAGATGCGCGAGGTCGCCGAGCGCGCCGAGGTTGCGCTCGGAACGCTGTACCGGTACTTCCCGTCGAAGGTGCACCTGCTGGTGTCCGCGCTCGGCCGGACCTTCCAGCAGCTTCGCGACGGCGTGCCCGCCGGTGCGAACGGCACCCCGGAGGAGCGCACCTACCGCGTCGTCGCGCACGTGACGAGGTTCCTGGCGAAGAACCGCCGGCTCTCGGGCGCGATGGTCCGGGCGCTGATGAGCGCGGAGGCCGACGCGGCTCGCGACGTCGAAGCCGTCGGCGACATTCTTGTCGGCTTCATCGCCGCTAGCGCGCACGAGCCGGGGGTGACGCCGGACGAGGGGGACACGCTGCGGGCGCACATCATCGGCAAGGTCTGGCTGATCGACGTGGTCACGTTTCTGTCCGGTCGCATGACGGTCTCGCAGGTCCTGGAGGACCTCGAGTCCACCATCGCGCTCGTCATGGCCTGAGACCTCGTAGTCCGGACCTTCGGGCTCAGCTACTGCGTGCCCCCGACTGGCGATGGGCGCGAAGAATGGCCGCGGCGCTGTCGTTGATGTCGTCGCTCGTCGTCGCCCATCCGGAGATGCTGATCCGCATGGCCGGGCGACCCTGCCAGGTGGTGGGACCGCACCAGCAGACGCCGTCCTGTTGCACGCGTTGGACCAGCGCTTCGGTGTCGTGATCGCTGGACGCCCGGACCAGGACCTGGTTGAGCACCACGTCGTTGACGACATCGAGGCCGGCCGCCTGCAGGAGAGCCGCCATGGATTGCGCGTGGGCGCAGGTCCGCTGGACGAGGTCGGCGACGCCCGCGCGTCCGAGGCTGCGCAGAGCAGCCCACACCTCGACCTGCCGCGCGCGCTGCGAAGCCTGGGGAGTGTGATGCATCGCCTCGAAGCCCTGGTCGGCCGGGAGGTAGCCGGCCACTGAAGCGAAGCTGCGGCGAAGATCCTCGGGACGGCGGACGAGCGCGATGCCGCAGTCGTACGGCACGTTGAGCCACTTGTGCGCGTCGAGCGCCCACGAGTCCGCACCGTCGAGCCCGGCGGTGAGATGCGCCCGCGTGGGATCGGCGAGCGCCCACATGCCGAAGGCGCCGTCGACGTGGACCCAGGCGTCTCGGTCGCGGGCCCACTCGACGATCTCCTCGAACGGGTCGAATCCGCCGGAGTTCACCTCGCCGGCCTGCGCACAGACGATGGTGGGACCGGTCACGTCGCGGGGGAGCTGCTCGGAGCGGAGCCGGCCCTGGTCATCCGCCGGCACCCGGATCACGCGGTTGCGGCCCAGACCGACGACACCGAGCGCCTTGATCAGCGAGGCATGGGCGTGCTCGCCCACGACGACAGTGACCGGGGGCGCGCCGAACAATCCGTCCGCCTGCACATCCCAGCCTTCGCCGGCCAGCTGGTGGTCGCGAGCAGCGGTGAGCGCAGCGGTGTTCGCCATCGAGGCTCCGGTGACGAAGACGGTGCCGGTCCCGGCAGGGAGGCCCAGCAACGACACCAGCCAACCCGACACCACCTCGTGCAGCCGAGCAGCGACCGGCGACATCACCGGAAGCGCGGCGTTCTGGTCCCACGCGGTCGCCAGCCAGCTCGCGGCGACTGTCACCGGCAACGATCCGCCGATCACGAACCCGAAGTAGCGTCCGCCGGCGCTGGCGACCGTCGCCGGGGAGCCGGCCCCGTCGAGCAGGGCGAGCGTCGCTGCAGGGTCGGTCGGGGTTTCGGGCAACGCTTCGTCGAAGGCGGCCAGGCCGCCGACAGCTTCGGGGGTTGGCGCGGCCCGTCGTGAGTCGAGGCCCTGCAGATACCGCTGCGCACGGTCGGCTGCATCCGCCAGCAGGCCGGTTGCGACTGTGCCGGAAGTTGTGCTCATGGGAGCAGACTGACTGGTCAGGCCCTTGCTGCGCCACCGGAATCGAAGTGGCCAACTCGGTATTGACGGTCGCTGGGCCCGGCGGTGGGATGTGACGCGCAGTCATTCGACCGAGTCAGGGGGGTCCAAGAATGTCGATCGGCGTGTACTTCAACACCAAGATGACGCTCGACCAGTACCGCGAAGTCCACAAGCGCCTCGACGAAGCCGGCGACGGCAACAATCCGCACCGGCTGCACCACTCATGCTTCGGGCCGGACGGCGAGCTGATGATCTTCGATGTCTGGGACTCCCCGGAGGCGTTCCAGGCATTCGGAGCGACTCTGATGCCGATCCTCGCCGAGGTAGGCGTCGATGCCGGTGAGCCCGCGGTCATGCCGGTCCACAAGCTGCTGCAGCTCGCCGCGGACGAAGAGGCCTAGCCTCGGGCGCGATTCCCGTTCGACGGCGCCGGCAACGTCAGCCGGCAACGGCGCTGAGCGCGGCATTGCGCTGCACGACGCGCAGAAACCGATCGACGGCGCGGATGACGTGTGCGCTGCGGATCGAGGTGAACACGTCGAAGGCGTGCTGCGCTCCGGGCAGCTCGGCGTAGGCGACGACGGACCCAGAGGTCTCGCGTAGCCGGCGGACGAACTCGCGCGCCTCGGCGACGTTCACGAGTGAGTCGTAGTGACCGTGGATCACGAAGAACGGCGGCGCGTCCGGCCGGACCAGCGCGAGCGGCGACGCGGAGCGAGCGACGTCGCGATCGCGGCTCTTGAACAGGGTCTTCGCGTAGAAGTGCGTGTACTCCCGCTCGCCTGCCTTGGTGCCGAGCAGGTTCGCGAGGTCGTAGACGCCGTAGAACGGCACGCAGGCCCGGACCGAGGTGTCGACGTCCTCGAAGCCCGGCTGGTACTGCGGGTCGTTGGCGGTCAGCGCCACCATCGCCGCAAGATGGCCGCCTGCGGAGCCGCCGGTGACGACGACGTACGACGGGTCCCCGCCGTGCTCCGCGATGTTGTCGCGGATCCAGGCCATCGCCTGCTTGATGGCGATCAGGTGCTCCGGCCAGGTCGCCTTCGGCGACAGCGGGTAGTTCGGCGCCACGCACACCCAGCCGCGACGGGCGAGGTGCGACATCAGCGGCAGGCCCTGCTCCTCCTTGTTCCCGATGACCCAGCCACCGCCGTGGATCTGCAGCAGCACCGGGCGGCGGGCGCCCGGCTCCCGCGGGAGCACGAGATCGAGCCGGTTCCGCTTGTGGGCGGCGTCACCGCCGGCGTACGGGATGTCGCGGATCCGCCTGACGTCCGGATGCCGGGTGCGCCACGGCATCAGTACCTCACGCCAGGGAGTGGTCAGCTCGTCGTCCGCCGGCGCTGGGTCGAGCCCCGCCCGGTAGTCCGCGCCAAGCGCCTCGACGAGCGCGGAATCGACGACCTGGTGGACCTTCAGCCCCTGGGCGATGAGGGCGGCGAGCCCGGCTGCCGAGACCGCGTTGAGCCCGAGAGCGACCTTGTCGTCATGGCTGAGCCGGCCCCGGCTCCGCGCCAGCAACGCGGCCGTGCCCGCGGCCGTGACCATCAGGTTCTGGGGGGCCAGCTCTGTCGTGAGCCAGCCGGTGAAGAAGCTGGGAATCGCGAGCGGGTTGCCGCTTGGGAAGGGACGCAGCGCGTTGAGCGTCAGCCCGGCGCCGGCTGCGGACAGCCGGACGATGCGCTTTCCCACCCGTCCAGTCTGCCAGGATGATCGCGGGGAGGGCTCAACCGATGTTCGCGTTGTCGAGGTTCTTGAAAGCCGCCGCCGCGACGTCGCTGATCGCTACGACGCTGGCAGGCTGCGGCTCGTCCAGCCGGCCGTCGATCGGCAACGCCGGCGGCCGGTTCGTGACCGCTGCTGCGGAGCGGGCGACGAGCCATCGGCTGACTCTCGACACCAGCAAGAACTACGGCAACAAGTACTCCAACGGTCTGCTGCCGGTTGGCGACGGCAAGTACACGTCGACCGGCGCCAAGAAGGGCTACGTCTACGCCTGCGCGCAGTACGCGCGAGCGCTCGCTCAGGGCGGCGGCGGTGCGGACTCGCGAGGACCGTGGTTCACGAACAACAACACGGAGTACGACGTGAAGCAGAAGGTTCACGTCGAGGGCAGCGTGACCTGGCCGAGCGCGACGCACAGCATCAAGGTCCAAGGCTCCAAGCGCGTGATCACGACCAACGACCTGCCGACCAGCGACACGACCGGCGTCTTCCCGATCAGCAGCAGTGATCCTGCCTACTCCTACGACCGGAACCCCAACTCCATCTCCGCGCAGACGGTCTCGTTGTCGCTCACGAAGAGCCCGACGTACGGCTCGCCGCGTTGCATGGGGGGCGAGGTCGGGGTGATGACCACCGGAGTGCTGCTGTTCAACGCCTTCGATGCCGGCGGCCGCGATGCCGGCGCGTGGGAGGTGCAGGACCACTGCGATGCGCATCCGGAGAAGGACGGCGTGTACCACTACCACACGCTGTCGAGCTGCATCACGAAGCGAAGCGTGCACCACGTCATCGGCTGGGCGTTCGACGGGTTCCCGATCACCGGCCCCTACGTCCACGGCTCGCACAACCAGCTGACGACCAGCGACCTCGACGCCTGCCACGGCATCACCAGCAAGGTCACGATCGACGGCAAGTCGGTGACGACGTACCACTACGTGATGACGCAGGACTTCCCGTACTCGGTGAGCTGCTTCCGGGCGACGCCGATCACCACCGGCCCGGTGCCCTGACCCATGACCCACTGACGACCTGACGGCCTACGTCCCCCACCCCACCCGCCACCCAACCAACGGACGGACCTGACGGTCTGTCAGATCTTTCGTACGATTCCGGGATGCAGCGACTTGGTGGCATGGACTCGGCGTTCCTGTACTTCGAGACGCCGACGATGCACATGCACGTCGGCGGCCTCATGCTCGTGGACCCGTCGGGTGCGAAGAAGCCGTACTCCTTCGAGGACTACCGCGAGTACATCGCCTCGCGCATGCACCGGGTACCGCAGTTCCGCCGCAAGCTCGCCCCCGTCCCGCTCAACCTCGGCAAGCCGTCGTGGATCGAGGATCCCGACTTCGACCTCGACTACCACCTCCACCGTGCCGTCGTGCCTGCGCCCGGGGGGGACCGTGAGACCGCGGCTGTCGCCGGCGACGTCCTCTCACGGCAGATGGACCGCAACCACCCGCTGTGGGAGATGTGGATCGTGGAAGGCCGTGCCGACGGCCTGATCGCGGTCATCTCCAAGGTCCATCACTCGGTGATCGACGGTGTGACCGGCGCCAACATGATGGCTGAGCTGTTCGACCTCGAGGCCGAACCCGCCCAGAGTGCCGAGCCCGTGGTCGACGACTGGGAGCCCGAGCGCAAGCCGAGCGATCTCGAGCTGTTGGGCCGGTCGCTGCTCGACATGGTGAGCCGCCCGATCGGAGTGGTGAAGCTGCTTCCCGGCACGCTGGTCGGCGTCGGCAAGCTCGCGCGGCGCCGGGGCGGTGGCGCGGTCGGCATGCCCGCGCCGTTCCGCGCGCCTCGTACGTCGTTCAACGCGACCGTGACGGCACACCGGACGGTCGCCTTCACCCACGTCTCCCTCGATGACCTGAAGACGATCAAGAACGCCTTCGGCGTGAAGATCAACGACGTCGTGATGGCCGTCTGCTCGGGTGCGCTGCGCCGCTACCTCATCGCGCGTGACGAGCTGCCCGACCGTTCACTGATCGCGGCGATCCCGATCTCCGTCCACGCGAGCAGCGAGGACAAGGAAGGCACGACGAAGATCTCGATCATGTTCGCGAGCCTCGCGAGCGACGTCGACGACCCGGCCGAGCGACTGCGGCAGATAGCGGTGACCAACGAGGGTGCCAAGGCTGACCACGAGCTCGTCGGGGCGCACATGCTCCAGGACTGGGCGGAGCACGCGGCCCCCAACACCTTCTCTCTCGCGGCGCGGATGTACTCCGGGCTGCGACTGGCGAACCGTCATCCGGTCGTGCACAACCTCGTCATCTCCAACGTGCCGGGCCCGCCGATCCCGCTGTACTTCAATGGCGGCCGGCTGGTCGAGCTGCACCCGCTGGGACCGGTGATGGACGGCGCCGGCCTCAACGTGACCGTGCTGTCCAACATGGACGCGATCGGGTTCGGCTTCATCGCATGCCGCGAGCTGATGCCGCAACTGTGGGATCTCGCGGACCTCGTCCCGGAGGCCGTGAACGAGCTGCTCGAGGCGGCGCAGGCGATCGAGGCGCCGAAGCGGAAGGCTAAGCAGCCCGCCGAGTCCGCCGGCTGACCGAGTCGCAGGCTTCCAGCAGCACCGGCACGAACTCCTCTGCGCCGAGCACCAGGCCGGCGTGGCTGCCGGCGAACTCGTAGCTGATCGCGCCGGGGATCGCCGCCGCGAGGCTGTGCTGGCGGCGGGTCGGGATCGCGCGGTCACGGTTGGCGACGATCACGCTGACCGGGACGTTCACGCGCTTGATCCATGCCGAGGAGTCGAATCGGCCGACCGCGTCGAGCGCCGCGAACAGCGCCCATGCGCTCGTGCTCCGGAACTCCGCCATCGCCCACGGGCCGACCTTGGATGCGTCGGCCGTGAGCCCCATCGGGGTGTCGGTGAGCCGGGACGACCGGCGCTCCATGCCAAGGCGGGCGCGGGCCGAGAAGCGGTTCATCGCGATGCCCGTCAGGCTGAACCAGACTCGCTCTTGGGCACTGCCGCGGAAGTTGCGCGCGGTGGCGGCGAGCACCATTCCGTCGACCCGGTGCCGGTGCCGGCGCCACACGAGCTGCGCGATCGCGCCGCCCATCGAGTAGCCCACGACGGTGAACTTCTCGACGCCGAGCGCGTCAGCGACGGCGGCGACGTCGTCCGCACAGTCCTCGAGGCTGAACGACTCGGACCGGATCCCGCGGCCGTGCCAGCGCTGGTCGAACGCGATGACGCGGTAGTGCTGCGCCAGTGCCGGCATCGACGGGTACCAGGACAGCGCCGCGGTGGTCGCCAGCGCGTGCACCAGAATCAGCGTCGGTGCGCCGGGTGGCCCTGGCAGATCGATGACGCAGGTGCGGCCGCGGCCGGGAACCTCGAGTGGGACACCGGGAGCGAGATCGCACGGTGCCGCTGCCTTCGTGAATCGACCGAGCACAGTGGCGACTGTCGGCGAGATGGTTGCCATTGTTAGCGAACCTACCCCGTCCGTGACGAGGTATCTGGGACCGGATGGCCCATGTCGCGCTCGAACCCGCTACTGCGGGCGGGCCTGTGCCGAGGTACCTGTCGCCGAAGTGGAACCTGTTCTAGTATTCGTCCGTGCGTCCCGCAGCGCTCGCGGTGTCCGACGAGCAGACGGCCCTCGCCGCCTCGGTTCGTGGCTTCGCCGAGCAGGCGCGGCTGACGGCCGCCGCGCGGGCGGCAGCCGATCGCGACGACGATCCGCTGCCGGACACCTGGGCCGCGGTCGTCGCGCAGGAACTGCTGGCGCTGCCCTTCGACGCCGATGTGAGTGATTTGTGTGTCGCGGTCGAAGAGCTCGGGCGTGCGCTCGCGCCCGGCCCGATCGTGCCGACGCTCCTGGCCGGCGTACTGATCAAGCAGTACGCCACCGGCGAGCTGCGCGAGACCGTCGAGGCCGGGCTGAGGAACGGCAGCTTCTCAGCCGCCGTCTGCGTCAACGGCCAGATCATCGGTGGCGCCGGCGTCAGCAACGTGGTCATGCCCATCGACGAGCGTTGGTACGTCGTCGACGCGGCTGACCTGACGATCGACTCGACCGTGGGGATCGACCCCACTCGCCGGATCACTCTCGTGTCAGGCGCCAAACCCGACCCGAGCCGGCTGCTCGCGGGGCTCATCGACAACGAGGTGACGTCGATCGCCGCGGTGCTGTTCGCGGCAGAGGCGACGGGTGTAGCGGGAGCCTGCCTGGACCTCGCCGTCGACTACGCAAAGGTGCGCGAGCAGTTCGGCCAGCCGATCGGCTCGTTCCAGGCGGTCAAGCACCGCTGCGCCGACATGCTGACCGACCTGGAGCTGTCGGGAGCTGCCGCCTGGGATGCCGCTCACGCTCTCGACCAGACCCAGGCCGGCGACCCGGCGCGGTTGCTCGCGATCACGGTTGCCGGCGCCGTTTCGCCGCACGCCGCGGTCGAGTGCGCCAAGAGCCTGATCCAGGTCCTCGGCGGCATCGGCTTCACCTGGGAGCACGACGCGCAGCTGTACCTCAAGCGCGCGCTCTCGATTCGTCAGATCCTGGGTCGCCGCTCCCGATGGCACGGCGCGGCGAGCTCGCTCGCGCGGGCCGGCGTACGACGCAACCGCTCGCTCGATCTCGGGCCGGCGGCGGAGGACTACCGCGCCGAGGTCCGCACCTTCATCGCCAGGCTGGACGGCCTCGACGACATGGCGCGAAGGGTGGCGATCGCGGACGCCGGGTATCTCGTCCCGCACTGGCCCGCGCCGTACGGTCGCAGCGCGGGTCCGGTCGAGCAGCTCGTGATCGACGAGGAGTTCGCGAAGGCCGGAGTTGCCCGGCCCGACCTGATCATCGGCAACTGGGCGCTACCGACGATCCTGCAGCACGGCACCGATGCCCAGCGGGCGCGGTTCGTGCCGCCCACCCTTCACGGCCGGGTCACGTGGTGCCAGATGTTCAGTGAGCCCGGCGCCGGTTCCGACCTCGCGTCGCTGACGACGAAAGCGACTCGGGTCGAAGGCGGCTGGTCGTTGTCCGGACAGAAGGTGTGGACGTCGGCCGCGCGCACCGCGGACTGGGCGATCTGCCTCGCCCGAACGTCGACCGGCGCTCGCCGCCACGACGGCATCACGTACTTCCTCGTCGACATGCACTCCCCGGGTCTGGACGTCAGGCCGCTTCGCGAGCTCACCGGCGACGCGCTGTTCAACGAGATCTTCCTGACCGACGTGTTCGTGCCCGACGACTGCGTCGTGGGCGACGTCGACGGCGGCTGGAAGCTCGCGCGGACGACGCTGGCCAACGAGCGCGTCGCCATGAGCAGCGGATCGGCCTTCCCGTCCGGCATCGAAGAGCTGCTCGCCGCTCTCGAGCTGAGCGGGCACAACGAAGACCCGGTCGCGCTCGAGCGGATCGGCGAGCTCGTCTGCCGGGCGCAGGCAGACGTGATGCTCGGCGTGCGGGCCACCCTCGCACGAGTGTCGGGAACCGATCCCGGCGCCGCGTCGAGCGTGCGCAAGCTCGTCGGCATGCATCTGCGTCAGGACTCCTCCGAGCTGGCGCTGGAGCTCCTCGGCGCCAGAGGCGCCTCGGTCGCGGATGAGGCGACCCAAGGCATCTTGCGTCGGATGCTGTCCACCCGGTCGCTGACGATCGCGGGCGGCACCAGCGAGGTGCTGCACAACGTCATCGGCGAGCGAATCCTCGGTCTTCCCAGGTAGAACCGCCCGTTAAGGAGCGACGTCGCAATGACTGCTGACCTCAAGCTCGGCCTGATGCTCGGCTACTGGGGCGCGAAGCCCGACGACGCGACCGAGACGGTGCTCGCCGCCGAGGACTGTGGCTTCGACTCGGTCTGGACGGCGGAGGCGTACGGCTCCGACGCCTTCACGCCGCTCGCCTGGTACGCCGCGCGGACCTCGCGGATCAAGCTCGGCACGGGCTTGGTGCAGATCTCCGCGCGCACGCCGGCGGCCACCGCCATGAGCGCCGCGACTCTCGACGCCCTTTCGGGTGGCCGGCTCACGCTCGGCCTGGGCGTGTCCGGTCCGCAGGTCGTCGAGGGTTGGTACGGCGTGCCGTTCCCGAAGCCGCTGGAGCGCACCCGCGACTACGTCGACATCGTGCGCCGCGCGTGGAAGCGCGAGATCCTGAGCAGCGACAGCCCGCACTATCCGTTGCCCTATCCGGGCGGTACGAAGCTCGGCAAGTCGATCAAGCTGACGATCCACCCGGTGCGCGACAGCATTCCGATCCTGCTGGGCGCGGAAGGCCCGAAGAACGTCCAGCTCGCGACCGAGATCGCCGACGGCTGGCTGCCGATCTTCTACCACGTCGAGCGGGGCGCGGATCTCTACGCCGAGTCGCTCGCGGGAGCACCCGAGGGCTTCCAGGTGAACTGCCCCGTCACCGTCGTCGTCAACGACGACGTCAACGCCGCGATCGAGATGGTCAAGTGGACGCTGGCCTTCTACATCGGCGGGATGGGCGCGGCGAACCTCAACTTCCACCTGAACGTGATCGGCCGGTTCGGCTTCGCCGACGAAGCTGCGGTCGTCCAGAAGCACTTCCTCGAAGGGGACCGCGAGGCCGCGATGCGGGCGGTTCCTGACGACCTGGCCGACGGCATCGCGCTTTGTGGGCCGCTCGACCGGATCCGGGAACGGCTGGAGATGTGGCGGCAGAGCCCGGTCACCACCATGCTCGTCGGCGGGGTCAAGAACCCGGAGCACCTCAAGGCGCTCGCCGACATGACCAACGGCTGACCTGGCCGAAGCGTGAGCAACCTCGACGATGCGGCGGTCGCCGCGCTGCTGGCGCGTGCCCGGCGCGACGTCGATGACGGCGTGCTTCCCGCCGTACAGCTCGCCCTCGGATACCAGGGCGAGCTCGTCGCGTACGAGACGTACGGCGCGCCTGCCGGGTCGCGGTTCGTGACGTTCAGCGTCACGAAGGCGTTCTCGGGCGGCCTGGCCTGGCTGTTGATGTCGGACGGCGGCTTGACCGCGTCGACTCGGGTCGCCGACGTGGTGCCCGAGTTCGCCTCGAACGGCAAGCAGGACGTCACGATCGAGCACCTGCTGACCCATACGGCAGGATTCCCGCGCGCACCGATGCGGCCCGAGGAGGGCGCGGATCCCGAACAACGACGGAAGCGGCTTGCCTCGTGGCGGCTGGACTGGGAGCCCGGCACGCGGACGGAGTACCACGCGACGTCGGCGTACTGGGCGTTGGTCGCGGTCATCGATGAGCTGACCGGATCGGACTTCCGGCAGGTGTTCGCCGAGCGCATCGCTGCGCCGCTCGGCATCCCGGGTCTGACGTTCGGCGCACCGGTCGGCGCACAGGACGGCATCGTGACGATTCGAAGCGTCGGGAGCGTGGCGGACGGCGCCGAGACCTTCGGCGACCGCGTCACGGAGACCGGCGAAGGCTTCCTGCTCCGCTTCAACGAGCCGGAGGTGCTCGCGAGCGGCGTACCCGGTGCCGGTGCGGTGGGCACGGCGGCCGACGTCGCGACGTACTACCAGGCGCTGCTGCACAACCCGCACGGTCTCTGGGACGCCGCTGTCCTCGCCGACGCGACGGGGAACGTCCGCAACACCCTCGTCGACCCGCTCTTCAACTGCCCGGCGAACCGGACGCTCGGGCTCGTCGTGGCCGGCGACGACGACAAGGGTGCGGTCCGCGGTTTCGGGCGCTACACGTCGGCGCGAGCGTTCGGTGCGCTGGGGGTTGGCGGTCAGATCGCGTGGGCGGACCCGGACACCGGCCTGTCGTTCAGCTACCTCACCAGTGGTCTCGACGTCGACATCGTCGCGTCGTTCACGCGTTCGGCGAAGATCGCCGGGTTGGCTGCTCGCTGCGCAAGCTAGAACCGGCGCTCTGTATCGCGCAAGCAATGTGGCATTGCGTGACCAATTCCCTCAGATTTCGAGGAAATCACTGGGGTAACGCCACATTGCTTGGCACGCACCAGCGCTCGGGAGGTGCCGTTCCCGATGGACAATCAGGCCAGCGAATGCATCTCCCGAGTCGGACCCGCGCCGCACTGTCGGCTTCCAGCCGTATGACCCGACGGCTTTTGATCCGAAATGACCATCGACACACGATAGGTCGCACATCTGTCATTGGATGGTGAGATCTCGCGGGGCGCCGGCGGTCATCGCTGCGCTCGTTCTGCCGCTGGGGTTGCTGACGGCGTCGGCGAAGTGCGCGTCCGCGGCCGGCATTGCCCTGCGCCTTGCCCCGCGGAATGTGGTCGCCACCACGGCACGGACCGAGACGGCAGATGAGTCGACATCGGTCGTTTCGGTCTCCAGTCAGGGTGTTCCTGCTGACAACCGTAGGAACGCGTATGCCGTGTTCGCGCAGTCGTCGGCGGATGGGTCGATCGTGGTGTTCTACTCCTCCGACTACTCCCTCGACCCGTCCGTGGCGGCGCCGAAGAACCCGGCATACGCCACCGGCGGGCTCTTCGTCCGCAACACTGTGACCGGTGTGACCCGGCGGCTCGAGCGTTTCGCGGGGGACAACGGACCGACTGACGAGAGCGCGTTCCAGCTCAGCGGGGACGGCCACTGGGTGGCCTACATCGAGGTCGTGTCCTCCGCGCCCGCGCCGGGCAGCCCGTACCCGTACCACCGTGAGGCGTACCTGCAGAACGTGGACACCGGCCAGCGTGTCCGGATCTCCTCGCCCGTGCCGGACACGGCGCAGTACTCCGACATCTACTCGGTCGCCCTCAGCGACGATGGCAGCACCGCCATCTTCGAGGGCTTCAGCGGCCAAGCCGATGACTGGCACAACAGCGTGTGGCTCTTTGACCGTCGGACCGGGATGCTGCGCGACGTATTGCCCCCATCCGAAACAGCCGGCCCGGACACGAGCTGCGCCGGCCCGAATTACGGGGGTGGCCAGCCAGTGATCTCCGGCGACGGCTCGACCATCGCGATGACCGCGGACTTCTCCAGCGATCAGGTCGACCCGCACAGCGCCGGATGCGGATCAGGCGTGTATCTGCTCTCGACACGGCCTGGCGCGCTTCCTCGCAAGGTGCCCACCGCGTCAGGCGCGGACCCCGACAACAGCACCTGGTTCGGCGCGCGGGCCTTGTCCTACGACGGTTCGCTGCTCGAGTTCGCCTCACAAGCCACGAACTGGACCGACCCGCCGCAACCGCGGACCTACGTCGGCGGCTACGTGTACATCGTGGACACGAAGACCGACGCCCTCGAAGAGATCTCGAAGACCACGGACGGCTACCCGGTGTGGGCTGACCCGGACGGGCTGTCGAGTGACGGTCGCTACGCCATCTTCGAGACCCCGGTCAGCGGTGTCGTGCCGCACGACGGAAACGACCAGCGGGACATCTTCCTCGCTGACCTCCAGACCAACACCGTCAGCCGCATCGATACCGGACCCGACGGCGAGGAACTCGACGCCGGCGCCGAGCACGCGCAGCTCGCCGCCGACGGCCAGCACCTCACCTTCGTCTCGACCGCGAAACACGTGGTCTACGGCACCGACAACAACGGCACCGAGGTCTTCGAGACCACCCTCGCCGGAGGCAGCGCCGCCAACCTCGAGGCTCGACCGACCTCACACGCCGTGTCGCTGACATGGAGCAACCCGCGAGCCAACTTCCGCAAGGTCGTCGTTCGTGCGTCCCGAGCCAAGTCCGCGCCAAACTGCCGCACATGTGGCCGTGCCGTCTACCGCGGACGCGCCAACCATGCCGTCTTCCGCCGCCTACACAACGGCAAGCTTTACCGCTTCGCCGTCTTCACGATCAACCGCCACGACAACGCAATCAGCCGCAAGGTCGCTGCCACGAGGCCGCACATCAACCGGTACCACCGCCGCTAGTGGCGTTGGCGCGCGGCTCGTCGTCCTCGACGACGCAGGCCATGTGCCGACCTGGCCACCCGAGGCAAGGCGGATAGGTGCCGTTCGCGACCTGAGATCCGGCTTTCTGGTCGTGGACCGTGACGAGCCGGTCGCTGCTATTCGGGCGGTTCGGCGTGGGCTCCCATCGACCCACGGGGCGGGATCGGCGTACGCGGTTCACGAACGCCGCCACCGCGGCCTCGCGGTTGGCGGGGGAGGGGGCGAGCGCTCGCGCGATCGGAATTCGTCCTCTTGGTCAGGTAACCGTGCACTACGGCCCACTCGGTCGACCGCTGACGCAGGAAGGGAAAGGCAAGGCCGACCCGGAGTAGCCAGGGCATCGGCCGCAGCTCGACGAAACGCGTCCCGGGTTCGGCGGACTGCCAGCTGCGAGCCACCTGCCAACTGTGCCACCCACACCGAACACTCCCGAAGTGCCTTGTAAGGCGGCCCACATATCGAGCGCCTTAATAGGTGCCGATCTAGCTTGTCGCCTGCGATCCTGGCGCTGCGATGGGCAACAGCGAGTGGGACGAGCTGCCGACCTCAGGCGTCGATCAGAGTTGCGCATTTTGCGGCAGCCGGCGAGTGACGTGGGTCCATCCACTCGATCGTGGGCTTGTCGAATACAGGAAGTACGGCAAGGGACACACGTTGCCTAGCTTTTGGTGCACGTGCGACGTCTGTGAAGACCTCGTGCTCGGCGGTAACGATGATCAACTTCTCGAACGCATGCGCGACGCGGACCACTGGGGTGGACCGCTCGCCGTGTGGACGCCTGCCGAGATCGATGAGGGGCTTCGTAAACCACTAGGCACGTTTCGCCACGCGAACCTCGGCTCGATTCGGCTCGCGGGCGACGAGCGATAGGTGCCGGTATCGCGGGTTCGTGCGCTCGAAGAGCCCGGCTAGGCGTCGAGGAGCTGGGCGGCTACCAGCTCGTTGCAGTAGCGCTCGTCCCAGTTGTTGATCTGCATGGACTTGGCGCGGCGGAAGTAGAGCTGGATGTCGAACTCGACGGTGAAGCCGTTGCCGCCGAAGATCTGTACGGCGGTGGCTGTCACCTTGCGGAAGGTCTGGCACGCATAGCTCTTCGCCATCGGGGCGAGCGTCTCGATCGAGCGGCCCTCCGAGCGCGCCCACGCCGCCTCCCACGCCAGTGTCTGCGCACCGTCGACAGTCGTCACCGCGTCGGCGAGATAGTGCGAGATCGCCTGGAACGCGGCCAGTGGCTTGTCGAACTGCTCGCGCGTGTTGGCGTAGTCCCTCGCGAGCTCCAGCGCTGCACGTGCACCGCCCGCGGCCTGGGCGGCCAGCAGAGTTGCCCCGTCGAGCATCGTGTCGTGCCAGGCCGGCCACGCGGCTCCCGCTTCGTGGACGATGGCGTCCGCACCGACGGCGACATTGTCGAAGTCGATCCGGAACTGTGCGTCAGAAGCCACGGCCAGCTGCTGGGTGAGCGTCACGCCGGGCGCGGTGGTGTCGACCAGCAGGGCGATCACGCCCGCTGCGTCGCGACCGCTGTCGGTGCGCGCGAGCACGATCATCGAGCCGGCCGCCTGGGCGAACGGGACGTGGCGCTTCGCGCCGGACAGCCGCCAGCCGTCGCCGTCGCGGGTCGCGGTCAGGCTGATCCCGGATGGCGCGAAGCTGCCATCCGGCTCCAGGCTGGCGACAGTGACGATCGCCTCGCCCGAGGCGATCCGTGGCAACAGCTGCGCCTTGAGTGGCTCGTGGGCGGAGCGAGTGACCAGGCCTGCGGCAAGGACCGCGCTGACGAAGTGCGGGCTCGACACGAGCGCGCGGCCGAACTCCTCGTAGACCACCGCCGCGTCGACCATCGACATCCCGCTGCCGCCGTACTGCTCGTCGATGACGAGTCCGCACAGCCCCTGTTCGGAGAGCTGGTCCCAGAGCGCGGGAGAGTGGCCGATGGCGTCGTTCTCCAGCTTGCGGACGACGTCGAGGCCGGCATGACGCTCGCAGGTGCGCCGCACCGTGTCGCGGAGCAGGTCCTGCTCGGGCGTGAAGTCGAGGTCCATGTGTCGTCTCCTACGGCTTCCAGTTCTCGCCCTTGCGAGACCAAGGGTTGTCTTGCGGGGTGGTGGGCAGGGCGACGCGCGCTGTCGCGGTGGTGCACAGCCGTTCGCCGACCGTGACCTTGATCTCGATCTCGGCCCAGCCGCAGCCGGTGTCATCGACCTCGGCCGACGCGACGGTGCCGTTGAACACCATCGTGTCGCCGGGGAAGATCGAGTCGAGCATCCGGAAGCCGAGCTTGCCGAGCCGGCCGCGTGGGCCGGTCCAGTCGGTGACGTAGCGCTCGAGCCAGGCCGCCTGGTTCGGGGAGTTGAGGAAGATGTCCTGCACGCCGTTGCGCTGCGTGGCGAAGGCGTAGTCATGGTGCTGCGGTCGCCAGTCGCGGCTGGCGAGCGCGCCGAGCACGACCGTCGTCGCCGTGACGTCGTACGACAGCGGTGGCAGCGCCTCGCCGACTGACACGTCGCCGAACGTCCGCACGTGGTCCGTGACAGTGACGCTCACGCGGCCGCCTCCCGCCGGTAGCCGAAGCCGGTCCATGACTCGATCCCGACCAGCTCGTCGCGCTGGTTGCGGTACTCCACGTCGATCACCCAGAACCGGCCGGTGCCGAGCTTCGTCTGCTTCTCGGCGCTGACCGACCGCAGCTTCTGGCAGGTGCGCAACGTGTCCCCGACCCGCACCGGCTCGTAGTAGGTCACGGTGTTGTCGCTCATGACCGCCTCGGGCAGACCGAGCTTCTCCTTCAGGTCGAAGTGGACCTGAAGCGGCATCGGCTGCACGTCGCGTCCCGGCGCCCAGAAGTGCGGGCGGAACCAGTTGGAGATCATCGACGGCATCGCGACCGGGCCACCGGTCAGCTCCTCGGCGACGGCGTCGTCCCAGAACAGCGGGTTGCCGTTCTCGACCGATGCGCAGCTGGTCCAGATGTAGCCGCGCTCGACCGGGAACTCGCCGACCTCGTCGTACTGCGGGACGTCGATCAGCGCCTCGATCTCAGCGGGGATGTCGCTCACGATGCGGCTCCTCGGTCTCGCAACGCCTTGATCTCCTCGGGGCTCATGCCGCATTCGGCGAGTACGGCGTCGGTGTCGGTGATGGAACGGTCGGGCAGCTGGTACGTCGCGGCGCGCTCGGCTCCCGCGAGCAGCGGCGTGAGCTGCGCGAAGTCCTCGCCCTCCGCGGGCTGGGCCGTGGCGATCGCGTTGCGAGCCGCCACGGCGGGGTCGGCGGCGACCTCCGTGGCCGTCAGGACGGGGGACACGCAGGTGTCCGCTCCCGCCAGCAGGTCGACCCACTCGTCGCGCGGCTTCGTCACGAAGGCGGCAGCAACCGCGGCGCGGATGCCGTCTTGCGCCGCGTCGTCCATCTGGCCGCTGATGCACTCCGGTACGCCGAGCGCGTTGCAGAGGTTCGCCCAGAACTTCGGTTCGATCGCGGCGACGGCGACCCACCCACCGTCTGCGCATTGGTAGGTGTCGTAGCAGGCATAGCTGCCGGACAGCGGCGCGCTCTTCGGCGGTTGCTCGGCGCCGGTCGCGAGCACGTCGTCGATCTGCAGCGACATCAGGGCGAGCATCCCGTCCGCGACGGCGACGTCGAGGTAGGCGCCCTCGCCGGTGCGACCGCGCGCCACCAGGGCGGCGAGGATGGCGCTGACCGCCTGCAGCCCGCCGCCGGCGCTGTCGGCGATCGTCGCGCCGGGCACCATCGGCTTGCCGTCCGGACCGCGCTCGCCGGTGGCGAGGAAACCACTGACGGCGAGGTAGTTGAGGTCGTGTCCGGCCCAGTGCGCGCGCGGGCCGGACTGCCCGTAGCCACTCGTCGAGCAGTAGACGATGCGCGGGTTGCGGCTCTTGACGTCGTCGTATCCGATGCCGAGGCGAGCGACCACGCCGGGACGGAAGCTCTCGATCACCACGTCCGCCGTCTCCGCGAGCCGCAAGAACGTCTCGCGCCCGGCGTCGGACTTCAGGTCGAGCTGGATCGTCCGGGTGCCGCGGCCTCCGCTGTAGTAGTGCGCCTTGGGGGTGATCTGGGTGCCGGCGTCGCGCGGCACCGGCCCGACCTTGATCACCGATGCGCCGTAGTCGGCGAGCCAGCCGGACGCGCGCACGGCGGGACCCACGCTGGCGAGGTCCAGCACGGTGATCCCGTCGAGCAGCCCGGACAAGATGTGTCCCTCAGAAGTTCTTCGGCAGGCCGAGCTTGCGCCGCGCGATGATGTTCTTCTGCACCTCTGAGGTGCCGCCGCCGATGGTGTCGAGCACGGTGTAGCGGTACGTCGACTCCGCGCGGCCCTTCATCGGCGCCTCCTCGGTCCCCACTCGCAGCTGCGCACCGGGGCCGGCGATGTCCATCGAGGCGTCGGCGAGCACTTTGGAGAACTCGGTGGCGAACAGCTTGTACTCACTCGCTTCCGCGGTCGGAGCGGCGCCGCCGGCGACCGACTTCGCCAGGAAGCGAAGCCCGAGCACGCGCGCGATCTCGGCCTGTGTGGCGAGCGCGCCGATGCGTTGCCGGGTGACCGGGTCGTCCTTGAGCGGCTGGCCGTCACGACCGGCCGCCCGGACGTGGTTGATCAGCAGCTCCAGCCGTGCCTTGATGGGGGAGAAGGTGAACATCGTGAAGCGCTCGAGGTCGAGTGCCTCGGAGATGTACTGGAAGCCGCGCCCCTCCTCGCCGACGATGTAGTCGTTGGAGACCCGGACGTCATCGAAGAAGACCGAGTTCGTCCGCTCGTCGCCCATCGTCCAGATCTCCTGGATCGTCAGGCCGGGATGGTCCATCGGGATCAGGAACAGGCTGATGCCGCTGTGCTTCGGCGCATCCGGGTTGGTGCGCGCGCCCACCCAGTACCAGTCCGCGAAGTGCGCCGACGTGGTCCAGATCTTCTGGCCGTTCAGCACCCATTCGTCGCCGTCGCGCACCGCCTGCAGCTGCATCGAGGCGGCGTCGCTGCCGGCTCCCGGTTCGCTGTAGCCGACTGCGAACTCGACCTCGGCGTTGAGGATCTTCGGGAGGAACTCGGCCTTCAGCTTGTCGCTGCCGTGTCGCAGGATGGTCTTGCCGACAATCCCGACGCCCTTGCCGATCTGCGGCCCGCCGCGCCGGGCGAGCGCCTCGTTGAGCAGGTACTCGTAGACCCCATCGCCCTCCTGGCCGCCGTGCTCCTTGGGCCAGGTGATCCCCATCCAGCCGCGCTCCGCGACCTTCTTCATGAACGCGCGGCGCTCGGGGGTGTCGACGATCTGCGCCATGTTCTCCCGGGTCGGATCGAAGACCTCCGGGTCCTCGTTGGCGTCCAGGAACGCCTCGACCTCCGCGAGAAAGGCCTGCTGCTCAGGGGTGAAATCGAAGTCCACGGAACCACTCTAGTCAGAATCTGACGACCCGTCAGAAACGCCCTCGACGCCGCTCGGCATCGCTCCACATCGCCGCTCGGGCCCGCGAGCCATGGCCGGCTGGGCCCCAATGTCGGATGGCTACGATCCTGGCGATGGACTTCACCTGGACCGCCGAGCAGGCCGACCTGCGGCGGATGCTCCGCGACCTCACGGCGGACCGCTGCCCGCCGTCACGGCGCCGCGAAGTCATGGGAACGGCCGGCTACGACGACGCGCTGTGGTCGGTGGTCGGGTTCGACCTGGGGCTGCTCGGCGTCGCGGTCGCCGAGGAGCTCGGTGGGACCGGTGGGTCATTCATCGATGCCGCGGTGGTGATCGAGGAGGCGGGCCGCGGTCTGTGGCCGATTCCAGTGGTGACTGCTCTCGCAGCGATCGGAGCACTGTCGGACGCAGGAAAGGCAGATGACGTCCTGGCCGCCCTTTGCGGCGGTGAGCAGCGCGCCGCGATCGTGGTGGGCGACGAGATCGACACCCGAGACGACACGGTCACGGGTACGGCGCGCCAGGTCCGAGACGCCGCTGGCGCCGACCGTCTCGTCGTCGCGTCAACCGATGGGCTGTGGCTGGTCGACGCGGCGGCCACGACGATCAGCCCCGTCGTGGGCATGGACCCGCTGCTCAGGCTGTCCGACGTCCGGTTCGACGGGGTAGCCGCCCGACGGGTGGGAGATGCGGTCGACGCGGCACGTGCGGTCGATGTGCTGCGGGTGGCGTTGGCGCTCGAGGCGATCGGGCTGGCGACCGAGTGCCTGGACGTCACCGTCGCCTACCTCAAGACCCGAGAGCAGTTCGGGCGCGCGATCGGGTCGTTCCAGGCGCTTGCCCACCGTGCCTCCGACCTGGCGGTCGAGCTGTCGGCCGCGACGTCAACGGCCTACTACGCGGCGTGGGCGGTGGCCGACTCACCGGCTGAGACGCCGGTGGTGGCGCCCCTGGCCAAGGCGGTGTGCGGCGACGCGGCGTACCGGGTCGCGGCGGAGACGATCCAGATGCACGGCGGCATCGGCTTCACGTGGGAGCACGAGGCGCACCTGTACTTCAAGCGAGCGACGGCGCTGCGCTTGCTGCTCGGCGACAGCCATCAGCAGCGTCGGCTCGTCGCCGACCGCGCGCAGCTGTTCAAAGCCTGACCACCCGAACCGTCCTCGACCTGCGTCGTCGGCGCGGGGAGAATGCGCAGGTGGCGAGCGGCGCGGTGATCGCACGGGTGCCGGAGGCGCATCGTCGTTGGATCCTCATCAACTCGGTGCTGATCACCGCATTCGCGAACATTGCCATCAATGTCGTTGCGGCGCTCATCGGCGCCCGCGGTCACCACGTGGTGTGGTGGAGCAGCAACCCGTTCAAGACCAGCCTGCTCTACAACACGCTCGGGACGCTGTTCCTGCTGCCGCTGCTCACGACGCTCGCCGTCACGCGGGCCGTCCGCCGCGAGGTGGCGGACGGGGTGCTCGAGTCGATCGGCACGCCGTTTGCCTCCCGGCTGTGGACGTGGGTGTGCGTCCCCACTCCAGGCCGTCGCGGCTTGCGTTTCGCGGTCGCGACGTTCGCCGCGCTCGCACCGTTCGACGTCCTGGCCGTGGTGCTGTTCGGTCGAAGCGGCGTCGACCCGTTCCACTTCGTCGCGATCCAGGTGCTGTACGCCGTGTTGCTCGGAGCGGTGCTCACCCCGCTCATCGCGTTGGCGGCGATGTCCGACCAGCCGGCCGGCTGAGCCGCCCGTCACCCCGGGCGGGCGTCAGCCCGTGATGACGACCGCGATGCCGACCACGTCCTGGGCAGCGATGTTCTGGCTGCTGAAGTCGGGCGATGCGGCGCCGTTCGTGTCGAGGGATCCGGTGACCTGACCGAGCGACGCGTTGCTCGCCCCGAGCAGGGTGACCTGGTAGCCCATCGACGCGCATGCTGCCGACGACGTCACCGGCGCGGTGGTGACCTTGTAGGTCTTGGCGCTCGTGGTGGGCGTGGTGTTGTAGGTGACGGCCGCCGACGCGTTGCACGAGCTGACGGTCGCGTTGCCGGCGCCAAGGCTGCTGGTGTTGACGGACAGTGACGCGGCGAACGCCGTGACACCGCCGAACACGATGACGCCTGCTCCGATTGGGATCAGGAACTTCTTCACGGGTGTCTCCTCGAGTCTCCACCCGCGAAGGCGGGCGACCGTTCCGGGTTGGGCTCCGGTCGGCGCTCGCCGGCCAGGTCTGGGGTTCCGCTATGGCGGGAGGGGCGCGGCTGCGGCGGTTGGCGCCGAGCTCGCCGTGGTGTGGACGGGACGGCCATCACGACCGCGGTCAGGCCGCCGACGATGCCGCCGAGCCACATCGGATTGCTGAGGTCGGCCACGATGTTGCCCGCGCCCGGCACGTCGTAACGAACCAGCCCCACGACGTCGGCGGTACGGGGATGCCAGTCGTCCTTGATGGTGCGGTTGTCGCCCTTGGTCACGTAGCCGCTCGTGCCGTCTCCGGCGATGAGCCGGTGGATGACGATCGCGCCCGCGCCGAACTCGCCGTGGGGGATGCGGTAGGCGACGATGTCGCCGATTCGGTACGCCGACTGCTTGCGGACCACGGCGAGGTCACCGTTGTGCAGCGTGGGGTACATCGAGGTGCCGTCGACGCGCACGTAGGCGACGTGTCCGCCCAGCGACTGCGGCCAGAACATGACCGCTCCGGCCAGAAGCGTCGCGAGAAGGATCCACCGGCTCATCCGCAGGCCCTGTCTCATCGCCGTCACCTCAGAACTGGACCGTGGCGGTGGACTGGGCGAGATTGTTGCCGCAGGTGCGACCTGAGCGGTCCTTGAGGGAGCTGTCGGGCGTCCAGACCGCGGGGGAGCCCGCGGATACCGTCCCCCCGCTGCCCTTGATGCCCGACAACGTGACGGTGAGAGTGCTGGTGGACGGGCCGACGACCAGCGCGGCGGTGGTGCTCGTGAACCTGATGTTGCTCGATCCGGTGTTGTAGCCGGCCGAGCCGAGATCGACGGTTCCGATGTTGAAACCGTTGGCGCAGGTCGACGCCGGGTTGTTGACCTCAAGGGTGTCGTCGGCGCCGCCGCTGCCCGGCAGGATTGCCCACCCCTCCTGGACGGACTGGGTGGACAGCGAGTTCGACCAGCCGCTGCACAGCGTCGTCTCGTCGATCTGCTGCGAGAAGACGAACGTGATGATGTCGCCGTTCTCCGCTTGGCCCGCGACGCCGCCCACGCCGTTGGCAATCGTGATCGTCGTCGGGAACATCGCTGGCGCCGTCACCTGCGCGGCACCCAGCTTCTTGCTCGTGACCGTGAGCGAGGTCGCCACCGCCGTACCGGTTCCGATCAGCACGGCAACGGCGACGACGGCGCAGACAACCGGCGTTCTCATGGTCCGCTCACCGCCACGAAGACCTTGGCCACGGACGTCGCGGTCGGCGACCCGCTGACCGAGAGCGTCTGCGACGTCGCCGTCACCGACGTCGCCGCGACGCTGCCCAGCGATGTGTTGCTCGACGAAGCCAACGTGATCGAGAGGATGCCGCCGACGCAGCCGGCCGGAATCGAGCTGAGCGTGACCGAGGTGACCGCGTTAGCGGTACTGAGCCACGCCACGCCGATACCGGCGAGGGATCCGCAGGACGACACGGCCGCGAACCCTCCTGTCGTGTGTTTGGACGTGACGGTTACGCCGCGGGCCGCGGCCAGTGAAGGGATGGCGAGGCTCGTGACCGCCAGGAGCGCGACGATCACACGGCGCCGCATGGTCGTCGGCCTATCCGGTGATGGTGACCGAGACGCCGGTCACGGTGGCGGCAGAGATGTTGTTGGTGCTGAAGTCGGGCGAGGCGTTCCCGCTCGCGTCGAGGGTGCCGGACACCTCGGCGAGCGAGGCGTTGCCCGCTCCCGTCAGGGTGACCTTGTAGGCCAGGCCGTTGCATGCGGCGGCGGTGGTGACCGGGGCGGTCGACACCTTGTAGCCGGGCACGGTCGAGGAGTAGGCGGTGTTGTACGTCACGGCCGCGCTGGCGTTGCAGCTGCTCACCGTGGCGTTGCCGGCGCCGAGGGACTTGCTCGAGACCGACAGCGACGCGGCGAACGCCGTGACGGCGCCGAATACGACCAACCCGGTGACTGCCGGAAGGGCAAATCGGCCCAAGGACGGCAATCCCGCCCGGATGCTTTTGTGACTCGCGTGTCGGGACATGAATGCATGATCTGCAACCGCAGCGGTGTGGCGGAGGAGGCGCTGGTCCCGACTGCTAGGGCCGATCTGCCCGAATCCGGCTAGTCACATCTGGATCGAGCGCCGGCCGGTGGGGCTACTTCCGGACGGACGTCACATCCGCGCTGGAGCTCAGCGCTTCGGGATCTTGGGACCGGTGACGCCCCAGTAGATCAGCCGGATCATCGCCTCGCGGACGTGACCGAACGGGATGTCCCAGGCCTCGAACCCGCCCTGGTGGCCCGCCATCTGCGGCAGCAGGCCGATCAGGGCTCCCGCCATCGCCATGGGGTCGACCTCGGCGTTGTTGCCTTGCACCTTTTCCATCTCGGCCGCCAGCGCCTTCGTCATCCCGTTGAGGATCAGCGTCCGAAGATGGCGGAACCGCCGGTCGCCCTCGGTCGAGAGCAGGTCGACGACCCGCAACGTCGGCCGGTGACTGCGGTAGAAGTCCAGGAAGCCGTCGACGAGGGCCTCGGCGCTCGTCACGCCGGCCGGACCGCCCCACTGCCTGCCCTGGATCAGCTCGACGAGCTGCTGGCCCTCGGCGACGGTCTGTTCCGCAACCGCGAGCAGCACACTCTCCAGGTCGACGAAGTACTGGTAGAAGGTGGCTGGCGAGGTGCCCGCGGCGCGCGTGATGTCGGTGACCTTGAGGTCGCGGTAGGACGTGTTGGCGAGCAGGTCGATTGTGCACTCGACCAGGCGCTTGCGGGTGGCGAGGCCGCGCCGCCCGGGCACCCGGCCGTCGACAGCCCGAAGCGGTGCTGCGGCCTTCTTCGGCCGCGTACCTGACGCCGTCTCAGATCTGGCCATTGGCGCGATCGTAATAGGTGGTGGTTTCACTCATGTTGCGCCGCCGACAGGAAGGGGGGCGGTTCGCCGCCGCCGTGGACAGCGAGCTCCGCCCCCGTGATGAACGCAGCGTCGGGGGAGGCGAGGAACAGGCACGCCGCGGCGACGTCGGCCGGCTGCGCCATCCGCTTCATCGGGATCGTGCCGGCGACCCGCGCGATGCCCGCCGCGTCGCCGTAGAACAAGCCGGACTGCTCCGTCTCGAGGTAGCCGACCACCACCTCGTTGACGCGAACGGCGGGCGCCCACTCCATCGCGAGCGTCGCCGTCAGGTTCGACAGCCCCGCCTTCGCGGCGCCGTACGCCGAGCTGCCCGGCGACGGCCGGTGTCCCGACAGGCTGCCGATGTTGATGATCACGCCGCCCTCGGCCTGGTTGCTCATGACCCGGTACGCCGCTTGCGCGACATAGAGCGGCGCGAGCAGGTTGAGGCCGACCACCTTCGTGACGAAGTTCGCCGAGGCTTCCGCCGCCGGTGCGGGGGGAGCGCCGCCGGCGTTGTTGACCACGACGTCGAGCCGGCCGAACCGCTCGACCGCAGCGGACACGACGCCCGCGGCCGCCTCCGGGTCGCGCAGATCGGCGGCGACGAAGTCGGCGACGGCGGGCTCGGGGGCGTTGCGGGCACAGACCAGGACGTGCGCGCCGGCCTCCCGGAACGCCTCGGCGATGCCTCGACCGAGACCCTTCGTCCCCCCCGTCACGATGACGACGCGCCCCGTCAGGTCGTGGTCCACGCCGTATATGGTTGCACCGAATCTGACGCCTCATCAGAAATGACTCCTGTGGCCATCAACACGTCGATCCGCGACCACGTCGCGGCGGTCGTCGTCGACGCCCCGCCGGTCAACGCCCTGACCGTTGCCGGGTGGTTCGAGCTGGCCGAGGCCATCACCGCTGCGGGCAACAACGGCGATGTACATGCCGTCGTCCTCGCCGCCGAGGGCAAGGGGTTCAACGCCGGGGTCGACATCAAGGAGATGCAGTCGACCGAAGGCTTCACCGCGCTGCTGGGCGCCAACCACGGCTGCGCAGCCGCGTTCGCCGCGGTCTACGACTGTGCGGTGCCGGTCGTAGCGGCCGTGCAGGGCTACTGCCTCGGCGGTGGGATCGGGCTCGCCGGCAACGCGGACGTCATCGTTGCGTCCGACGACGCGACGTTCGGCCTGCCCGAGGTGAAGCAAGGCGCGCTCGGCGCCGCCACCCATCTGGCCCGGCTCGTGCCCCAGCACCGGATGCGGCACATGGTCTACACCGCTGAACGCGCGACGGCGCAGGAGCTGGCGGCGTACGGCTCGGTGCTGAAGGTGGTGCCGCGCGAAGCGCTGCGCGCGACCGCGCTTGCCCTTGCTGAGCAGATCGCGACGATCGATCCCACGGTGATCCGCGCCGCGAAGGCGTCGCTCAACGGGATCGATCCGGTGGACGTGAAGCGCTCCTACCGGTTCGAGCAGGGGTTTACCTTCGAGCTCAACCTCACGGGGGTCTCCGACAAGGCGCGGGACTCCTTCGTCGAGCGCCGTGACGGCTGGTCCAAGTGAGTCGAACGACTGATGCCTGACAAGAGGGTGACCGTCGACGACATCGTCGGCGAGCTGCGCGACGGCATGACGATCGGAATCGGCGGCTGGGGCTCTCGCCGCAAGCCGATGGCCGTCGTCCGCGCTCTGCTCCGTACGTCGCTGCGCGACCTCACCGTGGTGTCGTACGGCGGGCCCGACGTCGGGCTGCTGTGCGCGGCGGGCATGGTGCGCAAGGTGGTCTTCGCCTTCGTGTCGCTGGACTCGATCGCCCTCGAGCCGCACTTCCGGCTGGCCCGCCAGGCCGGCGCGATCGACGCGCTCGAGCTCGACGAAGGGATGTTCCTGCTCGGGCTGCAGGCCGCCGCATGGCGGGTTCCGTTCCTGCCGACCCGGGTGGGTCTCGGCTCCGACGTCGTCGCCAAGCAGCCCGAGATCAAGACCGTCACCTCGCCGTACGGCGACGGTGAGGAGCTCGTCGCGATGCCCGCGCTGAGCCTCGACGTCGCGCTCGTCCACCAGAACCGCGCGGACGCCGCGGGTAACGCGCAGTTCCTCGGACCGGACCTGTACTTCGACGACCTGATGTGCCAGGCCGCGGCGAAGGCGTTCGTCACCTGCGAGCGGATCGTCGACACGGCGGACTTCCCGGCCTTCGGCAGCCATCACACGCAACGGATCAGCCGGCTGTGGACCGACGGGGTCGCGGAGACGCCGAATGGCGCGCACTTCACCTCATGCGTTCCTGACTACGAGCGCGACGAGGCGTTCCAGAAGGAGTACGCCGCGAGCGCCGCGTCGCCGGAGGCCTGGCAGCAGTGGCGGGCCGACTGGATCGACCTCAGCGAGACCGACTACCAGCAGAAGGTCGCGGCGCGATGAGCGAGGTGACCCGCGCTGACGTCTGCGTGGTCGCCGTGGCGGAGTGCTTCCGGGGCGACGGCGAGATCGTCGCGAACCCGATCGGCACGATCCCGCGCATCGGTGGCCTGCTCGCCCGTCGCTCGTTCGAGCCCGACCTTGTCATGACTGACGGCGAGGCGATGCTGACCGACGCTGACGGCGCGGTCGAAGCGTGGAACCCCTACCGCACGATGTTCGACGTCGTGTGGTCCGGCCGGCGCCACGTGATGATGGGTGGCTCGCAGATCGACCCGTTCGGCAACCAGAACTTCGCCGCGATCGGTGACATGAAGCAGCCGAAGTCGCAGCTGCTCGGCTTCCGTGGTGCGCCCGGCAACACGGTCAACAACGTCACGTCGTACTGGGTTCCCAACCACGGACCGCGCGTGTTCGTCGAGACCGTCGATGTGGTCACGGGTGTCGGGTACGACCGCGCCGCTGCGGCGGGGCCGGCAGCGACCCGCTATCACGGCCTTCGACACGTCGTGACGAACCTCTGCGTGCTGGACTTCGAGACGCCGGACCACCGGATGCGGCTGCGCTCGGTGCACCCGGGGGTGACGGTCGACGATGTCGTCTCGGCGACCGGGTTCGAGCTCGTCGTACCGTCCGATGTCCCGACCTCGCGCGAGCCCACGGACACCGAACTGGCGCTCATCGCGGAGCTCGACCCGAACGACACGCGCGGCAAGGAAGTCCCGGAGTAGTGCCTCCGCGCAAGCGCAAGTCTCCGCTTTCCACCCGCTTCACGGAGCTGGTCGGCATCCGCTATCCGATCGTGCAGACCGGCATGGGTTGGGTCGCGACGCCGCAGCTGGCGGCCGCGACATCTGCCGCGGGCGGGCTCGGCATCCTGGCCGCCGCGACGATGACCTACGACGAGCTCGCCGCCGCCATCAAGGCAGTGCGCGATCGCACGGATGCGCCGTTCGGCGTGAACATGCGCGCCGACCAGCCGGATGTCGGGGACCGCGTCGAGCTGCTGATCCGCGAAGGCGTCCGGGTCGCGTCGTTCGCGATGGCGCCGAAGCAGGACCTGATCGCGCGGCTGCAGGACGGCGGAGTGCTGGTCATGCCGTCGATCGGCGCGAAGCGGCACGCCGAGAAGGTCGTGTCGTGGGGCGTGGACGCGGTGCTCGTCCAGGGCGGTGAGGGTGGCGGGCACACCGGCGCGGTGCCGACGTCGCTGCTGTTGCCGCAGGTCGTCGACGCGGTCGGCGGCGCCGTACCGGTCGTCGCGGCCGGCGGGTACTTCGACGGGCGCGGGCTGGTCGCGGCACTCGCGTACGGCGCGAGCGGCGTCGCGATGGGAACGCGCTTCCTGCTCACGAGCGACTCCCCGGTCCCCGAGGCGGTCAAGCAGCACTACCTCACGAAGTCGGTTGCCGACACGGTGGTGACGAAGCAGGTCGACGGTGTCCCGCACCGGGTCCTGCGCAGCGACCTGGTGGAGGCGCTCGAGTCCGCGTCGGCGCCGACGCGGCTGTCGGGTGCGCTCCGCAACGCGGCACGGTTCCGCAAGGACGCGGGTCTGACGTGGCGCGCGATGCTGCGCGAGGGAGCCGCGATGCGCAAGACCCAGGAGCTGTCGTGGTCGCAGGTGCTCATGGCAGGCAATACGCCGATGCTGCTGCGGGCGGCGATGGTGGAGGGAAGGGTCGACCTCGGCGTGATGGCGAGCGGCCAGGTGGTCGGGATGATCGAGGACCTCCCCAGCTGCGCCGAGCTCATCGACCGGATCGTCGCTGAGGCGGAGCGGGTGCTGGCGGGATTGACCGGATGATCAAGAACCCGGAAAAGTTCGGTGGTCGACCTGCCGATAACAACTGGGTGAAGCGGATTCCGGCTGTCCTGCTCCTGCTGCCTCTCGTAGCCGCAGGGTGCAGCATCAAGAGCTCCACTCCCAACGCCTACCACCTCGCCGAGCAGGCCTGTAACACGAACGGCCAGGCCGCGGTCAGCTACGCGCAGCAGGCGGCAAAGCTGGATCCGCAGCACTACGGCCAGCTGGCGACGGACGAGGCGGCCCTCGCCGCCAACGTCAACGCGCAATCGGGGGCGGCCGGCCAGAACGATCTCGGCAACCTCGCCGGCGTCACCGGCCAGGAGGGCACCGGCCCGGGCTCGAGCTACCAGGTCCTGCTGGACTGCAAGAACATCTCGCTGCAGCTGCTGCCCGGCCAGTAGCCGGCTGCCACAGAACTCGGCGACCTAGTGTTGTCGGTGTGAGTGACGCCCTGCGCGTGGTTGCTGCTGTCACGGACATGACGCGCATCGCGGACTGGCCGGCGGATCGCGTCCGCAGCCTGAAGGAGGGGCACAGCGTCGGGGTCATCCTGCCGGCGCGCAACGAAGCCCGCACCGTCGCCGACATCGTCCGCTCGGTCCTGGCTGCTCACGGCGACGGTCTCGTCGACGAGATGGTGGTCGTCGACAGCGCGTCGACCGACGACACTGCCGCGGTAGCGGCCGCGGCCGGTGCCCGCGTCGTCACCGCCGATGCGCCCGGCAAGGGCGAGGCGATGTGGCAGGGCGTGGCCGCAACCGCCGCCGACCTGCTCATCTTCCTCGATGCCGACCTCGAGCATTTCGATCCGCGATTCGTGCCAGCGCTGCTGGGCCCGCTGCTCGCCGACGAGACCGTGGCGTTCGTCAAAGGCGCCTACGACCGTCGTACCGAAGCCGACCTCACCGTCGGTGGCGGTCGGGTCACCGAGCTGACCGCGCGGCCGTTGCTGGCGGCGTTCTGGCCGGAGCTGGGCCGGATCGTGCAACCACTCGGCGGCGAGTACGCCGCGCGCCGAGACCTGCTCGAGCGGCTGCCGTTCCGCCGCGGGTACGGCGTGGACATCGGGCTGCTGCTCGACACCGACGAGCTGTTCGGTCCCGCGGCGATCGCCCAGGTGGATCTCCACGAACGGTTTCACTCGCACTCCGACCTGACGGCGCTCGGCCGCATGGCGGCGGAGGTCCTCCACACCGTGATCGACCGGCTGATTGCGCAGGGCCGGCTCGCCGCCGACGCGGCCGGTTCGACCGCGCTCCTGCAGCCGGTGCGGATCGGCGACGGTTTCGGTCACTCCCGCCACGACATCGACGTGAGCGAGCGCCCGCCGTTGCGGACCGTTCTCGAGTCAGGGTTCGAGCAGGTCGGGGCCTGAGCGCACTGCGATCCAGATCGCGGTACCACCTGCGAGCAGGGCGGCAAGTCCACCGGCTCCCGTCATCGAGTGGCCGGCGCCGAAGGCCGCCACCAGGGGCGCACCGGCAACGGTCCCGACGCCGACTCCGGTCTGTATGACGGCTCCGACGGCTGCGAAGGCACGACCGCGCTGGGTCGCCGCGACGCGGCTGGCGACGAGTGCGGTCAGCGCGACGTTCGCCACGCCGTTGCCGATTCCGCCGAACGTCGACGCTGCGAGCGCGAACCCGAGCGAAGGGGCGAGACCGATCCCCACGATGCCGAGCCCCGACACGCCGTTCCCGACGGCGAGTGCGACGGGCAGCCGCGCGGCTCCGAGCCGTCGCGGGATCTGTGAGCCGGCGAGCGCGCCGACGCCCCACAGCGCGAGGTAGCCGCCATAGCCGGTCGACGATGTGGCGAGCTGGTCGAGGAAGCGGAACGGTGCCGCGACGTTGTCGACCACGGCGCAGGCGACCGCGATGGCGGTCGTGACGACGCTCAGAAACAAGATCAGGTCGCGACGGATGATTCGCATCCCGCCGTGCCGGTCGGCTTCGGTCTCCTCCGCCGCTTCGGCTGCGCGGGTTCGGCTCAATGCCGCGCATGCGGCGGCAACGACGAGGAAGGTTGCCGCGTCAACACCGATCGCAACGGTCACGCCCGCGGTGGAGGTGATGATTCCGCCGACGGCAGGCCCGATGATCCAGCCGATTCCGCCGCCCGTGGCGACCCAGGCGAAGCCTTTCGTTGCGTCGGTCTCGCCGCTCAGCGCAGGAACCATCGCGTTCGCGGCGGGGCGGGTGAGCGTCGACAGGCTGTTCAGCGAGAAGAACAGCGCGATGACCAGCCACGGTGTGCGGACGAAGGCCAGCGGGACGGCGACGAGCGCCTGCCCGGACATCGCAGCGACGAGCAGCCGGCGGTTGTCGTGCCTGTCGACCAGCCGGCCGCTGAACGACGCGAACAGCACGAACGGAAGCAGCTCGGCACCCAGCGCGCCGGACACCCAGCCGACGCCGTGGTGCTTCAACTCGAACAGCAGCGCGATCAGCGCAGCCGAGTCGCCCGCGACCGAGACGAGCGTTCCGCCGGCGAGCAGGCCGATGTCTCGCTGCTCTCGCCGCACGCCTAGGACTTAAGCAGATCCGGTCGCATCGCCTCGACCATACGGCGCATGCCGTCGCGCCAGTGCACGGTCGTGTGACCGACCAGCTCGTGCATCCGGTCGAGGTTGACCCGGCCGCTCGCCAGCGAGTGCTCGCTGACCGCGAGCTTGGGGGTCAGCCCGGTGAGCTTGCCGAGGAACTCAGTCCACTCCTCGACGCTCACCTGCTCATCGCCGGCCCAGTTCACCGTCGTCGGCGGCACGCCCGCGATCTCGAGCAGCTTCGGAACGGTCGCGACGATGTCGTCGGTGTGGATCGGCTGGAACACGTTGGGTCGCGCCTCGTGCACCGCGACGTCCTGCCCCGCCTCCATCTGGGCCAGGTGGAACATCGGCCAGCCGCCGCCGTCGCCGTACGGCACATTCAGTCGCGCGATCGTGGTCGGGAGGTTGTAGCGCCGCGCACCGTGTCGCGCAGCGGCCTCTGCCGCGATCTTGCAGATGGAGTACGTCTCCAGGTAGTAGGGCCGGTGGTTGTCGCCGAGCGGAGAGTCCTCATGCGCTTCGGTGTGCGGGTGCGCTTCGTAGACCGCCGACGTCGAGCAGTGCAGGAACGCAGTCGCGTCGGCGAAGCGCTCCATGAGCAGCGACAGCCCGCCCACGTTGCCGTCGAGATCGACCGACCACTTGCCGCTCTTCATCACCGCGAAGTGGGCGATGTAGTCGACCTGCTCGGGCAGTCCGCTGAGATCGCCCTTCACCAGATCGAGAAATACCGGCTTGACTCCGCTTGCTTCGAACGGCTCGCGTGAGGCCGGGTCCTTCCAACGGGCCGCGCCGTACACCTCGTTCTCCTTGGCCAGCGCGAGGGCTACCGGCTTGGCGACCTCGCTGGTGACGCCGGTGATGAGGACCTTCGCCCCGCTGATCGTGCTCATGCCGACACCGCCATGCTCTGCTCATGCTTCATGGCGCTACCGCCATGCTCTGCTCATGCTTCATGGCGCTACCGCCATGAAGTCGCCGAAGCCGCTGGGCGTGTGCCGGCCCATCGTGCCGTGCTCGAACAATCCCCAGCCCACGTCGCCGTTGAGCGTCGCCCGTCCGACGTGGTCGATGACTCCCCACGGCGTGCGTGCGGCGACGTCAGGGTTGGTGAAGTCGTACGTCGAGCCCTCGATCCACTTCTCGCCGCGCCACGAGCCGTGCGACCAGTCCGGGTCGCCGCCGTATCCGCAGCCGACGTGCAGCGGGACATGGCCGAGGCAGTCGACCTCCATGACTAGTGGGCTGCCGTCCGGCTCGGTCAGGGCGATCGTCGCGTGTTCAGGGATCCGGGTGCCGGACCGGTAGGCGATCTTCACGCGCGGCCAGCCGAGTTGGTCGAGCCGGCCGTCGGGATGGATCCGGACCGCGTCGTTGAGGGTGCGGTGCCCGTTGCCGTCCTCCTGCGCGATCAGCACGATCGCGTAGTCGTCGAACTTCACCGGCACGTAGAGCCACCAGAAGCCGAAGTCCTCGGCGCCGTCGACGGGCTTGCCCGCCGGCTCGGCCTCGCCCACCGGGCGGATGCCCCACGACCGGTCGCGCGAGCCCACCCAGGTGTCGGGGGAGACGGCAATCGTGTCGCCGGCAACGCGGATCTCTCCCTCCCACGTGCCGAGCTGCGCGAACCGCCAGGTGTCGAGGATCGGACGGATGCCCGTGCGCAGCAGGTGGCGCTCCTCATCGATCGCCGGGAACGCGCCACGCCAGGTGAGGTCGAACCCGATGCCGTCGGAGTCGGCGTCACAGACCAAGCGGATCGTGTGCAGCGGGTCGACGACCTCTACGCGGTACGGACCGACGGCGAGGTTCATGCGCTCGTCGTCGAGCGCGTCGGACATTCGCACGACGTGCTGCAGGTCGCCGCGTCGTACGACGACATACGCGTCCTTGACCCCTAGCTGCGGATAGATCCCGGCGCCGGTGATCAGGAAGATCTCACCCGTGCGGTCGTGGGCGTTGAAGTAGCAGCGGTCGTAGAAGTTGCGGTCGCTGCTCGCGACGTAGCGCATCGACAGCGGGGTCTGGTGCAGCGGGTACTCGTCGAGAGCGACCGGCATTGCGTTGCCTCTATTCGGTGATGTCGTCGAGCAGAGATTCAAGATGGATCCGGTTGTGCATGACCTCGTCGCGGTCCTCCGGCCACTCCCGCTCGCCGAAGTGAACCTGGCGGGCGCTCGTGCGAAGGAAGACGATGCCCCACTGCACCGCGCCGTAGACCATGAACCAGCGCAGGTCACGGCAGGCGTAGCCGGTAAGTGCCTCGTACTGCGTCGCGACGTCCGCGGGCTGCAGGAAGTCGGGCATCCCGGGCAGGCCGAGCGCGCCGGTGATGTCCTGGAAGACGCGGTGCGCGTAGACCAGCCAGGCGACGTCGAGCTCGCGCGGTCCGAGTCCGGCCATCTCCCAGTCGAGCAACGCGGCCGGGGCGAAGTCGTCGTAAAGGACGTTGCCGATCCGGGAGTCGCCCCACGACAGAACCGTTGCGCTCTCGTGCTTCGGCCAGTTGTCGGCGAGCCAGTCGAAGGCGCGCTCGACGAGAGCGGAGGGGGCGCCTTCTCGCGCGACCATGTCGTACCACGCGCGCGTGTTCGCGACGTGCCGACGCAGGTGGGTGTCGCCGGCGGTGTCCTTCTCGAGGAAGGGCAGTCGATGCGCCGCATCGGTGACGTCGTGCAGCGCGGCGATCGCGGCGACCGTCGACTCCTGCAGCTTGCGCTGGTTGTCGGCGCCGGCGTCGTACAGCCAGTTGTCGCCGAACGGGTAGGGCATGACGTCGGGCGGTACGACGCCGTCGACCCGGCTCATCACGAAGAACGGGGCGCCCAGGGCATCGCTGGACGGCTCGCACCACCAGGGCCGGGGGACCGGCACCTTGGTCAGTGCGGCGACGGCGCGGATGACGTCGTACTGCCCCTGCAGGTCGTAGGTCGGGAAGACCGGTACGTCGGCGGGGTCGGGCGCGATCCGCGCGACCAGCCGTTCGTCGTGATCGCCGTCCGCGTCGGTCCACCGGGCGCGGAACATCGTGGTATCCGAGGACATCCCGTTGGCCGCGCTGCCTTCGAGGTCGGACACGGTGACGCCGGTGCCGCCTTCGACGTGCGTGGCGAGCCATCGCTCGAGGTTGCGCCGCACTTGTTCTGGGTCGCGACTCGAGACGGTCATCGAGACCGGCTCGATCTCCACCGGCTCGGTCATGACCTCACGCCCCCTTCTTGGCCGGCTGCAGTGACGCGGTGATGACCGCCGCCACGGCCCGGGCGAACTCGGCGGCGTCCTCGGCGCCGTCGTTGAGGGCTCGGGTGAACAGCGCTCCGACCATCACGTCGAACAGCGCGTCAGTCGAGACGACGGGCCGGCGCCCGGTCTGCTCGAGGTAGGCCTCGAACGACTTGCGCATCGGATAGAAGCTGCGCTGCATCGAGTGCTGCCAGATCTCGGGGTTGTTCTGGTACTCGACGAGCAGGCCGGGAATCGCCGCCCGGATCGGCGGGTCGGCGAGGTAGCTGAGGATCGCCAGGCAGTACGGCTGCAGGTCGGTGATCACGTCGCCGGAGCGCGCCTCGGGTGCGAGCAGTCCGCTCGGGAAGACCGCCTCTTCGATCAGCTCCGCCTTGCTCGACCACCGGCGGTAGACGCTGGGCGCGCTGACGCCGGCGCGGCGGGCGATTGCCTGGATCGTGGTCGCCTGGTAACCGTCCTCGACGAGCAGATCGAGGGTTGCCTGCCGGATCGCGTCGTCGACGCGCGGATCGCGAGGTCTGCCTACGCGCGGCGGCTCATCGATGGGCTCATCCGCAGCGGCTGACCCGGACACGCGCTCAACCTAAAACGTTTCGTGGTGTAACGCAACGTAGCTCGGGGCGGGGTGATGCACCCAGGCGACGTGGTGCGGCTCAGAAGAGAGAGGCGCCTTCGATGGCGAGCAATCTCGACTTCGTGGTCACGCCGCCTCGGGCGGAGAAGCCGCCCAGCTTTCCGCCGGCCGCCAGCACCCGATGGCACGGCACGATCAGCGGGACGGGGTTCGCCCCGAGGGCCTGCCCGACCTCGCGGGCGGCGTGAGGTACGCCGAGCCGGCTTGCGATCGCGCCGTACGTGATGGTGTCGCCCGGTCCGACCGTCCGGGCGATCTCGTAGACACCGCACCGGAACTCGCTGACCCCGTGGAGGTCGATCACCACGTCCGCCATCGGGTCGGGCTCGCCGGACAGCAGCGCTCTGATGCCCTCGATCGCCCGACTCGCAGTCGGCGTCGGTTCGGCCGGCGCGGCGTCGGGCCAGTGCCGCTCGACGCGGCGGCGGGTCTCTTCCGCCGTGGACTCCGGTAGCTGGACGCCGACCACACCGCGGTCGTTCCAGACGACACCGCACTCACCGATCGGCGTCGGGAAGACGGTCATGCCCATGGACGCCCTTCACCCCCACCCAGCAAGGCCGGCTGCGCCGACCGTTTCATGATCCCTGGGTCCTATGACACTTCCCAGCGGTTTCCGGCCACGGCAGTATGGCCGGATGGAGCAGCGGATCGACATCGTCACCCTTGGCGTCGCAGACATCGCCCAGGCGAAGCGGTTCTACGTCGAGGGCCTCGGCTGGGACATCGCGCTGGAGGTGCCCGGTGACGTCATCTTCGTGCAGGTGAACCACGGCCTGCTCCTTGCTTTCTACGGCGCACACGCGCTCGAGCGTGACGTTGCGCCGCACGACCCGGCGGAGCCGACCGACTCGCCCGCGCCGATGAGCCTTGCCCAGGTCGTGGCCACCGAGACCGACGTGATCGCCGTGTGCGAGCGCGCTCGGGCTGCTGGCGCCACGATTCTGAAAGAGCCGCAGCAGGCCGACTTCGGCGGGTTCCACTGCTACTTCGCGGATCCGTCGGGATTCCGCTGGGAGATCGCGACCAACCCGGGGTGGCGGGTCGGCGCCGACGGCCGTGTGACTATCGGACCGGTGGAAGGTCAGGAGTAGCCGCGTCGCTCGAGACCTTGCCGAGCTGCCCGATGAGGAAGTCGCGCTCGACGTCGTTGGTGGTCAGGTCGATCGCCAGCCGGTACGACGCGGCTGCTTCCTCGCGGCGGCCGAGTTGGGCCAGCAGGTCGGCGCGCGCCGCCGGGAGGTAGGCGTAGCCGGCGAGCTCGGCCGGCGTACCGATCTTGTCGAGCGCGTCGAGTCCGGCCTGCGCGCCGCGCGCGAGTCCGATGGCGACTGCCCGGTTGAGCGACACGACCGGAGACGGCCACGCGTGGCACAACGAGTCGTACAGCGCCACGACCTCGTCCCAGTCGGTGTCCTCCCATCGGGCGGCGCGGGCATGGACCGCCGCGATCGCTGCCTGCAGCGCGTAGCGGTCGGGAGCGCCGGTGTTGATCGCCTGACCGACCAGCGCGAGACCCTCGCGAATCGCCTCGGCGTTCCACTGTCGCCGATCCTGCTCGTCGAGCCGGAGCAACCGGCCGGTGCGATCGACTCGCGCCTCGCGGCGCGCATCGGTGAGCAGCAGAAGCGCCAGCAGGCCCGACACCCCCGGGTCGCGCGGTAACAGGCTTCGCAGCATCCGCGTCAGGTCCATCGCCCGGTTCACGAGGTCGCAGCGAACCAGCTCGCCGCCGACGGGTGCGGTGTGGCCGGTCGTGAAAAGCAGATGCACCACGGCCAGCACCGCGCTCAGTCGTTCCGGCAGCTCGTCGGGCGGCGGCACCCGGTACGGGATCTTGGCGACCGTGATCTTCTTCTTTGCGCGGGTGATACGTGCCGCCATCGTCGGCTCGGAGACGAGAAAGGCGCGGGCCACCTCAGCCGTGGTCAGCCCGCACAGCAGCCGAAGCGTCAGTGCGACCTGCGCCTCCTGGGCGAGAGCAGGGTGGCAGCACGTGAAGATCAGCCGCAGCCGGTCGTCGGGGATGTCGTCCGCCGAGTCCGAGTCCGCCGGGTCCGGTGCCGGCTCGTCATCGACCAGCAACGGCATCGCGGACCGGAACCGCGTCTCGCGGCGCAACAGGTCCGTAGCGCGTCGCCGCGCCACCGTGGTCAGCCACGCGCCCGGCCGCTGCGGGACCCCGTCGCGGGTCCACGCTTCGAGTGCCTTCGCGTACGCGTCCTGGACACACTCCTCAGCCAGGTCGATGTCGCGGGTGACGCGCACCGTCGCGGCGAGCACGAAGGCCCACTCGCGGCGGTGCGCGTCAGCGACGGCGGTCGCAGCATCAACGGCATGGGACATGCCGTCGACCGCATCAGCCATCTTCGGCGCGCGTCAGCTCATGTCCCGGATCGGACGGACCTCGACGCCGCCGAACTTCGCGGGCACGTCCTTCGCGATCTCGAGAGCGGCGTCGAGGTCGGGCGCCTCGATCAGGTAGTAGCCGCCGAGGACCTCCTTGGTCTCGGCGAAGGGGCCGTCGGTGACAAGCGAGCCGCCGCTGCCGTTGCCGCGGATGGTGGTGGCGGTCGCGGCCGGTTCGAGCGCATTGCCGCCGGCGATCGCGCCGCCGTGCTTCTCAAAGAACGCCGTATGCGCCGCGTGGACCTCCGCGCCGACGGCCTCGTCAGCGAACACGGACTCGTCCTCGTAGATCAGGACCAGGTACTGCGCCATCTTCATGTCCTCTCGGTCGGGTCCGGCTCCCGGACTCTCATCATGACGACGTTCGGGAAGCGAGGAAATCGACAACTCCTAGGATTTCCTCGTGGTCTCCGAGATCTTTGACGCTTCGGCTTGGACGGATGTCCCAGGCTTCGACTTCGCGGACATCACCTATCACCGTGCCCGCTCGTCGGGAACGGTCCGCGTCGCGTTCAACCGTCCCGAGGTGCGCAACGCCTTCCGCCCGGGCACGGTGGACGAGCTCTACACAGCGCTCGACCACGCTCGGATGTCCTCCGACGTCGGATGCGTCCTCATCACCGGCAACGGCCCGTCGCCGAAGGATGGGGGATGGGCGTTCTGCTCCGGTGGAGACCAGCGGATCCGTGGCAGGGACGGCTACCGGTACGCCGAGGGCGAGACGGCGGAGAGCATCGATCCGGCACGATCCGGCCGACTGCACATCCTCGAGGTGCAACGCCTGATCCGCTTCATGCCGAAAGTGGTGATCGCTGTCGTGCCGGGCTGGGCGGCCGGCGGCGGCCACAGCCTTCATGTGGTCTGCGATCTCACGATCGCGAGCCGCGAGTACGCCCGGTTCAAGCAGACTGACGCGAAGGTGGCGAGTTTCGACGGCGGGTACGGCTCGGCGTACCTCGCTCGCCAGGTTGGCCAGAAGTTCGCTCGCGAGATCTTCTTCCTCGGCGAGGAGTACAGCGCGGAGGACGCCCACCGGATGGGGATGGTCAACGCGGTCGTCGGTCACGCCGATCTCGAACGGGTCGCGCTCGAGTGGGCGGCCAAGGTCAACGCGATGAGCCCGATGGGCGTGCGGATGCTGAAGTACGCGTTCAACGCGATCGACGACGGCCTGGTCGGGCAGCAGCTGTTCGCCGGCGAAGCGACGCGCCTCGGCTACATGACCGACGAAGCGGCCGAAGGGCGCGACGCCTTCCTGCAGCGACGCGACCCGGACTGGTCGGACTACCCCTGGTACTACTGATCAGCCAGGGACGCCCCGCGCGGGCGCGCCCGAAGCGATCGGCCGGCACGTGCCGCTCCCGCCGCCGCCAGCACCACCATCGCCTCGACGCCGGCGATGTCGGCCAGCCGCCGCGCGGACCGATGCCAGCCTGCGGCTGCGGTCGGGCGCAGAGTGAGGATCGGAGTTCCTCCGCCCATCGCCATCATGTGCGTGCCGCCGCTACGAATGTGACGTGCGGTCCCCCGCAGGTGATAGCCGCTCGGCAGCTGGTGCGAGTGCGGCTTGACGACGCCGAACTGCGCCATCATGCCGTCGTCTTCATGGTCGAGCATGTGGCAGTGGATCATGAAGACACCGGTGTAGTCGGTGAACCTCGCGGCGATGACGACGCTCTCGCCGGGGTCGAGGCGCCACACGTCTTCTAGGCCGCGCTCCCACGGTGGCGGTGGCTTGCCGTCCCGCGAGATGGTGTGCCACTGCTCCTCGTGAAGATGGATGTAGTGGGTGATCGGCGAGTCGTTGGTCAGCTCCCACGTCCGGGTGGCGCCCACAGGCACCTCGACGTCGACACGATGCGGGTCGAACGCCTTGCCGTTGATCGTCCAGTAGGTCCCTGTCGTCGCCGTACCCGCCAGGTTGAACGTCCAGGTGAAGGACACCTTCCGGGGCGCGTGAATCGGTGGCGGTGTCGTCAGGGTGTGCGGGATCTTCGTGTGGTCGCGGGCGGTGTGCGTGACGCGGAACTGCATCAGCGCCGCCGTTGGGCTGCCGACTCCGGAAGGCGGCGGGTTGGTCCGCGGCACGCTCTCGAGGAGCACCTTCTGATGCAGCTCGCCCGCGAAGTCGACAATCACGTCCGCGCGCTGCGCCGGACCGAGCAGGATGTCCTGGCGCACCACCGGGTGCGGCAGCAGATCGCTGCCGGTCCCGATCTGCACGAACGGCTTGCCGTCGGAGAGTGCGAAGTCGTACGACGTGAAATCCGATGTGTTGAGCAGCCGAAGTCGATAGCGGTGTTGATCGACGTCGAGATGCGGCGCGAACTCGCCGTCGACGAGGATCCGGTTGCCGACGGTGCCGTCACCCGGCGGAGCGGCCGGTCCGGTGATCCCACCGCCCATCTTCCGCATCCGTTCCTTGAACGGGTCGGTCAGCTGGTTGTCCGCGGTGAACTTGCGGTCCGCGACCATCAGCGGCACGTCGTACTTGCCGCTGGGCAGCCGCAGCGACTGCTCCTGCTTCGAGTGCACGAGAAAGACGCCTTGGAGGCCGCGCCAGTTGTTGCGTGCGGTGAAGTTCATCCGGTGGTCGTGGTAGAAGTCCGTCGCCTCTGTCTCCGGCTTCCCGTGGTCGGTCAACGGGTAGTCGTAGGTCCGGCTGTGGCCGTGGCGGATGAGGAACCGGGTGGGCTGACCGTCGTCTTGCCATCGGTGATGGTCGCCATGGAAGTGGACGGTGACCTGTCCCGCGGCCTTCGGCAGCTTGTTGGTGAAGGTGACCTTTGTGTCGTGTCCGGCTTGCCGCTCGATGGTGGGCCCGGGATACGTCCCGCCGAACGTCCACATCTTCGTCTTCGGCCCGGCCGGGAAGACCCGAACCCGCGCCGGCTCGACCGGGATCTTCAGCCGTGATCCGGTGAGCACCGGCGGCACTCGCAACGGCAACGTGAAGTGCGGCTGCTGCGGGTGTACGCCGCCGCCGGAGCTGCCTTCGACGATCAACGTCGCCGTCATGCTGGGGTGGAAGGTGCAGTGGAAGGTGTACGTGCCCGCTGCCAGTTTGCTGGCCTTGGCGATCGTCTCGGTATGGCCGGGCTCGACCCAGCGATCGAAGAGCGGATTGCCGTCCTTGCCCACGGCGTCGGCGGTCGCCGTGTGCTCCTCGTTGTCGAGGTTGACCATGCTGAGGGTGCCGCCTTGGGAGATGGTCACGACCTTCGTTGCGTAACCCTTGGCGGCCCCGTCCTTGGGCACCACGATCGTCGCCGACATGGGCGCATCGGCGGTGGGCACGTTTCCGAGCACCATGCCGGGCGTGCCGGCGGCAGCGTGGTACGGCGCAAAGGCATAGCCCAGCGCCAGGACAAGCAACGCAACAACGGCAAGGAGGTGCCGCCCCCGTGCGTACGACACGCAGCCAGTATGCCGCCTGAAATCAACACCAGGACAAATGTTGCGGCGCCAGATTGTTGCGGTATTGTCCGATCGCTTTCTATCCGATCAACGGGGGAAGGACGCCCGGATGAAGCTTCGATACAAATCGATCGCGGTTGCTGCGGCAACCACAGGTGCGCTGCTCGCGGCGGGCGGCGCAACTGCAATCGGCACGCCGCACGTCAAGCGCACCCTCCTGCCGACACCGCTGCTCGCCATCACCGCGAGCAAGGGCGGCACGTTTGAGGTGGCGGGCCCGCGTCACTTCTCAGCGGGCCGGGTCAACCTCAAGCTGGTCGCCGGCAAGGGCGAGCAAGAGGTGGCCATTGCGCGCCTGCACGGGAGCTACAGCTACAAGGATCTCGGCCGCGACTTCGCCACGTTCGGCAAGGCTCAGGACAACCCGACACCTGCCGCGCTGAAGGCGCTCAACCGGATCGTTCGCCGCACCACGTTCTTCGGCGGGCTCGACAGCGGCGCCGGCCACACCACGGTGAGCGGCAGCGTCGTGCTTCCGAGGGCGGGTAAGTACCTGGTGCTCAATGACGCAACGGGTCCGGGCCTCGGCGGCAAGGTGGCGCTGCACGTCTCGCCACGCGTCGGATCGCGTTCGACGCCTCCGGCATCCGCGGTCGTGCGCGCGACGACGTCCAAGCGGTTCCGCGGCAGCAAGCACCTGCCGGCCGCCGGAACGATTGAGTTCAAGAACAACTCGACGAACTCGCCGCACTTCCTGTTCCTGCAGCACGTCAAGAAGGGCACTACTCGCAAGCAGGTCCTCGAGGCGCTGAAGTGCCAGGGGCCGAAGTGCCATGGCCCGATCCGCAACGGGTCGGTCGGGACGGACGTCGTCTTCATGGGCAAGACCATGACGTTGACGTACACGCTGCCGGCAGGCGACTACGCGGAGATGTGCTTCTTCCCGGACCTCAAGACCGGGATGCCGCACGCCCTCATGGGCATGGTGCGGATCGTCCACCTCTCATAGTCGAGACGCGCTCGCGCCGAGGTCGCCAAGTACGGCGGCCTCGGCGCGAAGTCGCTCAGCGTGTTCCGCTCTACCTGCGAGCTCGTATTCCGCCGCGGTCTGTAGCCGATCGTCGATCTCGCGGCGGACCAGCGCGCGCATCTCCGTTGCGGTCAGTTGCGTGCGCGGGACCTCTCCGGCGCCGGCGCCGCGAGGACTTCGCTCGATCGCCATGCCGCCGAGCTCGGCCGGGTCAACTGCCGGGGCTTCCGCGTTGTCGATCGCGGCTATCGTCGTTCGCAGTACTCGAACGGCGACGGAATCCCGCTGTTTCATCGCTGCGGCGAGCCGTTCGCGCAACTGAACCCGCGGGTCGTCGGGCTTGGCCGTAGCGCGGTAGACCATGCGGATCTCGTCCTTGGACGGGTCAGATGGCAGGGGCTGGACCTCACCGGTCACGACGAAACCCAGTCGCTCGTAGAGCCGTCGCGCGCGGCCGTTTCCCTCCGTCACCCACAGCCCGACGGTCCTGGCCCCGCCGTCGACTGCCCAGCCGAGCACGGCATCGACGAGTTCGGTCGCGACGCCACTGCCTCGGTACTCCGGCGCGACCCACATGCTGATCAGCTGCCGGTCCGCGCCGAGGTCGTCGGTGAAGCCGCCGGCCAGGCCGATGCACTCGTCGCCGTCGAAGGCGAGAAACATCGCCTGCTCGTCGCCGTCGGACGCCGCCGCGACCCGCTCACTCCACCAGGTGGCACGCCTGGCGACCTCGGCGTCGTACGTCGACCCGAACGACGCGGGTGAGTCGGCCAGCGCGCGGAGTCGCGTCTGGCGGAAGACCTCGACATCGCCGGTCGTGATGCGCCGAATCACGACTGCCATCATCGAGCCGCACCCGGCGGCGCGCCACCCGATAACCGAGGCTTGCCGCGGTTCGCATGTGACATAGGGGCGGTGAATCGCGACCCTCATGTGACACAGAGGTCGCGATTCACGACATGCATGTCACATGCGAGCGCCAAGGGGGCAGGTGGCGCAGGCCGTTGCGTCGCAGGAGGCCTCCGAGCGGCACGTGGTCGCGGCCGGCTGCCGCACCCGCGACAGCAACGCGAGCGGAACCGCGAAGTTCGCCACGACCACGAAGACCGTGAAGCCGACGTCAAACGCTGCCCGGCCTGACGCCGCCGCGGCGACAGCGACGACGAGTGACATCACGAGCAGGCCGGCGTACGCGCGCCGCTGGTCGACTCCCAGACGGGCGACCCGCCCGATGCAATAGCTCGCGCCGACGCCGACGACCCCGACGGCAGTGCCCCATGCGAACAGTGGCCAGGACCAGGACATCGGCTCGCCTATCCGAGCTGGTACGTGCCGACGGCGTGGGCGACCCGGGTGTCGGCGGCGTCGGTCACCGAAACCTCGGCGTGACTGATCTTCCGGCCCCGACGCAGGACCCGGGCGATGGCGGTCAGGTCACTCGCGGTCGCCGGAGCGAGATAGTGCACCGTCAGGTCGACGGTGCTGCCGCGCAGCGACTCCGGCGGCTCGGCGCCGGACCAGCACGCGGCCATCACCGCGGTGTCGGCGAGCGCCGCGATCGCGCCGCCGTGCACCGTCTCGCCGATGGTTGTCAGCTCCGGCCGGTACGGCAGGACCAGCGTCGCCTCGCCGTCACCCAGGGACCCGATCCGGATCCCCAACAGCTGCACCAGCGGCGAGCTGGGGATGAACTGCGCCATGACGTCGCGACCGTCAGCCATGCTGCAACGCTATTCCGCCAGCCATGCCGGCAGGTCGGTCACGCCGGCTTCGCGAAGTTGGTCGCGCAGCTGCTCGTTCCATGGTCGGTAGAGCGCCTCGATCTCGCGCCGCAGCGTCGACGGCACCTCGACCTCGGGAGCTTCCGCCTTGTTGACCGCCTCGTAGCTGCGCCGCGCCCGGGAGTACAGCGACGGGTATCGATGCAGCACCGCCCGACCGCGGCGCGCGAGAAACGCGGCGGCCCGCTGGACGCCGCGGCTGCGGTAAGCGGGTGCACTGTTGTCGACGGGGACCTCGTCCGGCAGCGCCGACGGTTCGATCCCGAGCCGGCGGCACTGCTCGGCGAGCAGGGCCATCGGATCCGCACGCAGGTCGTCGAAGAAGAAGATGTCGCAGCGGCCGTCGAAGGTCGCAAGCCAAGCCGGCAGGAACCGGGCGTACTGCCCGCCCCAGAGCGCCGTGTAGTTGTTGGCCGCGCGGGTGTTCATGTCCTCGGCCGGAACGGAGCGGCACTTGGCGACGTACTCGGCGAGCGTCATTTCCGCAGGCACCTGCAGTCGGCCTTGCATGAACTGGAAGAACGAGATCAGCCGGCTCGCCGGCTCCCGCAGGATGATCGCGACCCGGGGATCGCACGCTTCCTTGATCGCCGTCGCGGTCGCTTGACCGCCGTAGAAGTAGTCGGGCGTGCACTCCATCACGACCGGCTGGCCGGAGTAGCGGCGAAAGTACGCCTCGTACTCCGAGAGTGGACGCAGCGGCTCGCCGTACCGGACTGCCTGGAAGTAGCGAGTCTCCTTCGTCGAGGACGCGAGCACCTGCGGATGCCGGGCGAGGGTGTTGAACACCGTTGTCGTGCCCGCACGGCTCACGCCGACGACGACGAAGTTCGGAAGCACTGTGACAGTGTGACGGCATGCCTTCGCCGGTTGTCGTGGTGATCCCCGCGCTCAACGAGGAGCAGCGGATCGTGGCCACCGTGACGAGTGCGGCAACGATTCCCGGCGTCGCATCGGTCATCGTCACCGATGACGGTTCCACCGACCGTACCTCGGCGCTCGCCGGAGAGGCCGGCGCCATCGTCGTGCGCCATCCAGCCCGGCGCGGCAAGGCAGCGGCAATGGTGACGGGCGCCCGCGAAGCCGTTACGGCGGGCCTCCCGGACTCGCCGTTGCTGTTCCTCGACGCCGACCTCGAGTCGACGGCGGCCGCCGCGGCGCCGTTGGTCGAACCGGTCGTCGATGGTCGTGCCGACATGACTATCGCGATCCTGCCGAGGTCAGCTCCCGGGGGCGGCCACGGCTTCGTCGTGCGGCTCGCCACCCGGGGCATCGAACGGGCCACCGGCTGGACGCCTACTCAGCCCCTGTCCGGCCAGCGATGCATCACGCGCGCGCTGTTCGATGCGGTGCAGCCGCTGGCTCGCGGCTTCGGTGTCGAGACCGCCCTAACCATCGACGCCCTGCGGCACGGCGCGAAGGTCGTCGAGTGTGAGGTGCCGCTCGCGCACCGGGTCACAGGCACGAGCTGGCGCGACCAGCGTCACCGCGCGCGTCAGTACCGCGACGTCTGGCTCGCTCTCGCTGCGAGACGGGTCGGGCTCGCCGGCCGCTGACCTCGTTGGGCTACTGCGGGCCGCGAGCGAGCCGCCGCCAGCCGCGCCGCTCCCGGCGGCGGGTGCGGCGTACGCCGAACTCCAGGGTCAGCATCGCGACCACGACCGGCAGCGCGTCGCGCAGCCGGAGCACGGCGTACCGCTGCTTGCCCAACGCGTGGAACTTGCGCAGGTAGCGGTAGAGCGACTCGAGCTTGATCAGCGGGTCGAGCCGGTGGGCTGCCCAGTAGCCGAACCGGTCGAAGCCCCGCTCCGGCTTCGCCTCGAACAGCTCGGGGAACGCCGCGAACGACAGCGAGACGCGCCGCGCGCCGTGCTGCTTCGCCCACTCGATCATGTCGTACGTGAGCCGTTCGTCGACGCCGTTCGGGGCGCCCGGCACCCGCCACGGCAGGTCCTGTGAGATCTCGCGACCGCGATCGGCGGTGGCGAAGCGCTGGAACCCGGCGACGTTGCCGTCGCGGTCGAACGCGACGGCGATCTTGGTGCCGACGTGCTCTTCCTCGAGCAGGGCGTCGAGGATCATCGAGAAGCCGCGGTGTGGGTTGCGCTTGCTGTCCTGCACCATCTTGCGCAGTGTCGCGCGTAGCTCGGTCGGCAGCTCGGTCTCGTCGTAGATCGCCGTCGTGACACCGAAGTTGTGGGTGCGCTGCACCGCCTGGCGAAGGTTGCGGAAGGCCCGTCCCTCCATGGTGAAGCCAGCCACGTCGATGACGACATCGCGCCCGATGGGAACCGCTCGCATCCCCTCGTGCTCGCGCCACCAGGCGGTCCAGTCCTCGCCTGCGCCGAGCACCGCCACCCGCCAGCCATTGGCGTCGGCGGTTTGCAGGTACGCCTGCACCGCGTCCTCGCGCGAGCCCTCGGCGCCGAGCGGGTCACCGGAGGCGACAGCAACCCCGAGCCGCACCTTATAGGCCACCGCCGCCTGGCCGTCGGGGGAGAACAGGTAGGACTTGTCGAGGCGTTGCGCGAACGGCGCGAGTGCGTCGTTCGGCGTCGCGTCGACCAGCTCGACGATGCGTTTGCGCTGGGCCGCGGTGCCGGGCGGTGCCGGCCGGGCCCACAGGGCGCACAACGCCGCGACGACGAAAGCGAGCTGTTCGATCGCATCGTCGCCGCGCGCCGCCATGAATCTGGCGAGCACGAGGCACCCGATCGCCAGCAGCAGATGGCGGATGACGATCGGACGGCCGAGGGCGAGTCCGCGACCGACGACGGCGAGCGCCAGCCCCTCGGCGAGCTGCTGGTGGTCGCGAACGTGGTTGGCGTGCAGCGCGATCACGACACCGACGACGGCAAGTGCGATCCCCGCCCAGCTGAGCAGTTCGGGGTACGCCGACACCGTGCGTACCTCCCGCTCGGCGGGCGGCAACGAGCTGAAGGGAGTCCTGGGCCGACCGATCACCCGCGCGCCTCCGATCCAATCCCCGCCACCTGGCGCCTCACCACCCACGAGGCTAAGGGATCGGGCCAACATCTCCAGGTGAGGGCGCGCGCTGGTTGTCCTCTAGGGTCGGCGCATGATCCTCATCACCGGCCGAGGCCGAGTTCATGCCGACCAGCGCGATGACGCCCTCGCCGCGGCAGCGGCGATGAGTGCCGCCAGCACCGCTGAGCCGGGTTGCCTCGAGTACAGCTTCTGGGTCTCCCCGGACGATCCGAACCTGATCGGACTGGTTGAGCGCTGGGAGGACGACGACGCGCTGACCGCGCACATGTCGCAGCCGCACATGGCCACGTTCATCACCGCGATCGGGCCGGCGCTCGACGGCGGGATGGACGTGGTGCGGCATGATGTCGAGAAGTCCGGACCGCTCTTCTGACCCGCAGGTGAAGCTGTGCGAGCCGTCGATCGACCGGCTCGGCCTTCCGACGGCCGCGCGACCGTCACTGCTTGAGGCGGCGGCGCTTGGTGGCAGCTCGCCGGGCGACTCCGATCTTCTCGAGCTCCTTGGTGAGCCACTGGCAGCTCCCGTCGTAGCTGACGTTCAGGCCGTGCAGGAGCAGCGATGCGGGGTCCTTGTCCTGTTGCAGCACCCCGAGGAGAAGGTGCTCGGTTCCGATGTAGTTGTGCCCCAGCCGAAGCGCCTGGCGGAGTGAGAGCTCGAGCGTCTTCTTCGCCTCGCGGCTGAACCGAACGCTGCCGCGTGCCTTGCGCGTGCCCTTCTGCTGCGTCGCGAGCACCGCCTCACGCACCGCGTCGAGCTCGAGCCCGCTTTCAGCCTTGATGGCCTGGGCGGCGAGGCCGTCCGGCTCGGCGATCAGCCCGAGCAGGAGGTGGACGTTCGTCACCTCGCTGTGGCCGAGGGCGCCGGCCTGTTCCTTGGTCATGGCCACGACACCTCGCGCTCGCGGCGTGAAGCGTGACAGCGGGCCGCGGTCGGGGAAGTCCGGGTCCTCTGGATCGGCCCAGTGCCGCGCCACCACGAAGCGCTTCTGCGCGGCCTGCTTCGAGACACCCATGTGGGCGCCGATGTCGGTCCATGAAGCGCCGGATCGCCGTGCCTGGTCGACGAAGTGGCCGACCAGATGGTCGGCGATCTCCGTGACTCGAGCCGAGGTCGCAACGGCGTCTTCGAGGTGCTGCAGTGCATCGCCGTGAGGGTGCTGCGAGATGACGTGGTCGATCAGCTCGTCGAGGCGAATTGGAAGATCTGACATGCGTCAACCGTAGGTTGACGTCGCGCGTTCGTCAACCCCAGGTTGACGAACGCGATCGTCCGGCCGTCCGCGAGTCGCGGCTAGCCGATGCGCTCGAGGGATGCGGTGAAGAGGGTGTGGTAACGCCAGCGCAGCAGCTCGCCGGCACGCCACCTCCGCACCTCCCATCCCGGGAAGTCCTTCGGGCGCAGCACCAGAGCGCCGTCCTCGAAGGTCGCGGCGACCGAGATCGGCGTCGTGAAGTCGGTCTGCAGCACGTCGTTGACGCCGTTCTCGTACGTGCCGTCGGCGTACATGTCGTGGATGATCCCGGCCGACGTCACGACCACCCGGTTGCCGGCCTGTTCGATCCGCTCGACGTAGCTGCGGATCGGATGGTCGTCGGGCAGCGGGTTGCCCGCGGCGTCGGTGACGTCCACCGCCCGCCACAGGCCGCGCAGGTCCGGCGCGCCTTCGGCGAGGGGCTCCGTGCATCCGGCGAGGATGGGAGCAGGCATCTCGCCGTGCCAGCCGCCGCGTGGCGTGAAGGCCTTCGGGATGTCGATGGCCCGTGTCACGGGCTCACCGTAGAAACTGTCATGTATACTGTCAATACATCTACGGCCGTAGGAGGAACGGTGACCGCCACCTCGTCGGAGCTCGACGGTCGCCGCGCGCGCCGCGGGCGTAACCGCGAGGCCGTGGTGGACGCACTGCTCGAGCTGTTCCGCGAGGGTGAGCTCAACCCCTCGGTCGCTTCTGTCGCCGAACGCTCCGGCGTCTCGTTGCGGTCGGTCTTCCGCTACTTCGACGACCTCGACGAGATGGGCCGCATCGCCATAGGGCGTCACCTGGACACCGTCGGGCATCTGTTCGAGCTGTCGAACGCCGGACAGGGGCCGCGCGCTGATCGCATCGACGCACTGGTCTCGCAACGGGTCACGCTCTACGAGCGCGTCGCGCCCGTGATGCGAGCGGCGCTGATCCGCGCGCCGTTCCAGCCGGTCATCGCGGCCGCGCTGCACCAGCGCCGGGAGTACCTGCGCGAACAGGTCGAGCAGCAGTTCGCGCCGGAGCTCGCCACGCTGCCGGCTGCTGAGCGCTCGACGGTCGTCGCCGGCGCCGACGTACTGACTTCTTTCGAGTCGATGGAGCTGCTGCGGGTCGATCACAAGCTGACGACGCCGCGAGCCGCCGCGACCATCAAGGCGTCGCTCGACCGGCTCCTGCCGACCTGACAGCACGTACGACGAAACCTCCGGAAGGGATCCACGGTGAAGGCACTGCGCACGCCCGACGACTGTTTCGAGGGACTGCCCGACTTCGGGTTCGAGCCTCACTACGCGGAGGTGCCCGACGGTGAGGGCGGATCGTTGCGGATCCACTACCTCGACGAAGGTCCGCGAGACGGCCAAGTCGTGCTGCTCATGCACGGCGAGCCGTCGTGGTGCTTCCTGTACCGCACGATGATTCCCGTCCTGGTCGGGCGCGGTCTGCGCTGCATCGCGCCGGACCTCGTCGGCTTCGGTCGCTCCGACAAGCCGACGGAGCGCAGCGACTACACGTATGCCCGCCATGTGGAGTGGATCCGCAGCCTGCTCTTCGACCAGCTCGACCTGTCGGACATCACGTTCTTCGGCCAGGACTGGGGTGGCCTCATCGGGCTGCGCGTGGTCGCGGAGAACCCGGACCGCTTCAGTCGCGTCGCCATCGGCAACACCGGACTGCCGACCGGCGACACCAAGATCACCGAGGCATTCCTGAACTGGCGGCGGTTCTCACAGGAGACACCCAACTTCGACATCGGCTTCATCATCAGCACGGCCGTGGTGAACAAGCCCACGGACGAGGTGCTCGCGGCGTACAACGCGCCGTTCCCGGACGACACCTACAAGGCGGGCGCGCGGGTCTTCCCGACGCTGGTTCCCATCGAGCCGGATGACCCGGCATCGGAGGCGAACCGCGCGGCGTGGGAGGTCTTCGCCAAGTGGGACAAGCCGATGCTGATGCTGTTCAGCGACAGCGACCCGGTGACCAAGGGCAGCGACCGGCTCTTCCTCGAGCGCGTCCCCGGCACGAAGGGTCAGCCGCATCGCACGATCGAGAATGCCGGTCACTTCCTGCAGGAGGACAAAGGCCCGGAGATCGCCGAAGCGATCGCCGACTTCATCACCGCGAACTAGGGACCCCAAGGGCCCCGCGAACTTGCACTTTCGGCCCGTTTGAGCGAGAAAAACGGGCCGAAAGTGCAAGTTCGGCGTGGTCAGGACTTGGCGACTGCCCGCAAGAAGTCGCCGAGCTGCGGCTTGATCGTGAGCACGTAACGGTCGATGTCCGTCGCCGCAGCGTCGGTCGCCTCGCGGATCGCCTCGGCGCTGGTGCTTGACGGCAGCAGGTCCCACCGGGCTTCGGCCCACTTGCGGTCGTCGCCGATGACGTTGTCCTCGATGGTGAAAGTGCCGACCCGCCGCGCGCCCGGAAGCTCGACCTCTGGCGCGGCCGCGTCGGCGACGACCTGCAGGAGCAGCAGCGACTCTGGACTCGTGTCGGTGTCGAGGAGGGAGCGGTCGACGGTCTCCGGCTGAGGGAAGGTTGCCGAGACGATCGTGAACTTCATGCCGGCGTCCTTGTGGATGTGCAGGTCCTGGAACTCCGGCGACATGTTCATGTCAGCGAGCGCCTGCCGGTTCGGGTACCGGACGATCGCTACTCGGTCCCACTTGTAGTCGGAGCCCGCGGTCTGGTCCACGACGATCGCGACGATCACGAGCTCGGCACCGATCGCTGCGATCGGGCCGAGCGGGCTGTAGAGGTTGTCGGCCTCCCAGCCGGTGAGGTTTGTCTCGCGCCCGTCGGCGTACTCCGCCTTCGTGCGGTAGTGCATGAGGTTGAGCGCCCACATGGGTTCATCCATGGGCTTGCTGGGCCACGTGGAGATGTACGGCAGGTTGATCGTGCCGTACCGGGGGGCGAGGACGTCCGTCATCAGACCGCTTCCTTCTCTTCCGCTTCGGTGTTGTCCGGCACAGCCGCCTGTCGACTCGCCACCTGCCGCATCAGCTCCTGGGCCACCCACGGCCCGGCGTTCTGGTTCTGGCCGGTGACGAGGTTGCCGTCGACCACCCAGTGGTTCGCGAACGGGTCACGGAACCTGGCCTCGCACTCGAACTCCGCGCCGCTACGACGCAGCTCGGTCTCCGGGTGGAATGGCGTAGAGGCGATGCCCAGCTCGCGCACCTGCTTGTCGGTGACTGCGCTGATCTTGCGTCCCTCGACGAGCGGTCGGCCGTCGGGCGCCGTCGCGTTGACCAAACCGAGCGGTCCGTGGCAGATGCCGCCGATCGACAGGTTGGCGGCGGCCGCCGCTGTCACCGCCGCCGCCAGCTCGTCCGACGTCGCGAAGTCGAAGGCCGCGCCCCAACCGCCGGCCAGGTACAGGATGTCGTAGTCGGCGATGTTCGCTGCGGCGATCGGCAGTGAGTCGTTCACCTTGCGGCGCAACGTGTCGTCGGCGAGGAAGCGGTCGTCCGCCGGGCAGCGCAGGACCGGCTTCAGCGACATCGGGTCGACCGGGATCGCGCCGCCCTTCGGGCTCGCGACGTCGACCTCCATCCCGGCGTCGAGGAACGCGTAGTACGGCACCGTCAGCTCGGAGGCGAAGACTCCGGTGGCCTTGCCGACGTCGAGTACGCCGTGGTTCGTGCCGACCACGAGGGCGCGGCGGCCCCGCAGGTCGAACGAGTCGGGTGTCTTGAGCTCCGGGTGCATGCCGACGCTCTGCACCACCCGGCGGATCAGCCGTTGTGGCCCGCGCGGCTTCTTTGCGGCCGGCACCGGCTTCCGCTCGACGTACGGCCAGGGGTTGTTGCGTTCCGGTACGCAGGCCGCTCGCTCTTCCTTGAGGCGGAACTGCAGATGCTCGAACACCGCGCGGCACTTCTCGTCGCCGGCCCGGTTGTTCGCCTCGATCGGGTCGTCGTCAAGGTCGTACAGCTCCCATTCGTCCGGCAGCGGGTCGCGGCGGTACTCCGGCCCGCCGATGCCGTTGGACGCGAGATGGGTGACGCCCGGCGTAGTCCAGGTCGCGGGGTCGTCGAACGTGCGCACCAGCTTCCACAGGTGCCCGCCGCCGCGCTGCGCGTCGCTCGCGTCGACGCGCGCGACGATGCCCTCGAAGTTGGAGCCCGTGTGCGCCGCGACCTGGATCCGCAGCGGAGCCGGCGGGTTCGACGTGCGGCGCAGCCGGCGAGCGAGACCGGACAGCCCGGAGTCGCCCTCGAGCATGTTGTCGCGGGTGAGCAGGTAGACCGCTCGCTTCGCCGCCTCCGGGGTCGCAGCGCCGTCGACCATCGGCATGAGGTTGCGGCCGGGCAGCGGGTGGACCTCCGTGAAGTCCTTCCGCAGCCGCCGGGAGACCGCCGCCTCGTCGATGCCGGCGGCGGCAAGCAGCGTCGGCACGATGTCGACGTGCGACGTCGGAGTTGCGATGCGCCTCGGGGTTGTCGGCTTGTCGCTGCCGAGGCGGGCGATGAAGAACGGGATTCGCGTCGCCTCGTCGTAGAGGTTGAACCACTTCTGGTGCAGCCCGCCGTGCGCGCCGAGCAGCTCGCCGTGGTCGGCGGTGCGGACGACGACGGTCTCACCGGTCGCCTGCTCGTCGATAGCGCGGCGTACCCGTTCGAGCGGGCGGTCCACCTCGGCGTGCAGCCGGTAGTACAAGTTGCGGTACTCCTGCGCGCCGCTGCGGTAGATCCGCTCGATCGCGGGGGCCGGGCCGTAACCCGACGGGTACGCTGCGCGGTACGCCGCCTGCGCCGACGGCTTCGTCGACAGGTTCTCGTCGGCGGTCGGCGCCGCCGGCACGTCCGGCGGGTCGAGCGGTGACGGCTTCAACGGACTCCGCCGCCCCCGCCAGGCGGGGTACAGCACGATGTCGTGCGGGTTGACGAAGCTCGCCACGAGCAGGAACGGCCGCTGCGCCGCGGTGTCACCCGAGCGCCGGCGGTCGTAGCGGTCGGCAAGCCACGCCACGACCCGCTCGGCGATCAGCGGGTCGCGGCGGAAGCCGCTGTCGGCCAGCCCGGCGCCGTGGGGCTCCGGGCCGACCCAGCCGGAGAACCCGTACGGCGCGAGCGGGTCGGCCTCGAGGTAGCGCGCCACCGCCTCCGGGATCACCGTGCCGTCGGCGCCGTTCGTGGCGAGCGGGCGCCCGTTCTCGATCAGGTCGGCGTGGCTGATGTGCCACTTGCCGTCGTAGTGAGTGTCGTACCCGGCGGCCCGGAACCAGTTGCCGAGCGTGGGGACCTGACCCGGTGGCAGCCACCGCATCCGCGAGTCGTTGGCCATCTTGCCGAGGCCGTCGGTCTGCGTGACGCCATGGAGGTCCGGGTACTGCCCGGTGAACATCGTCGGCCGGCTCGGAACGCAGGCGAGCGAGCCGGTGTAGTGGCGCTCGAAGCTGACCGCGTTGTCACGGAACCACTGCGTGCTCAGCAGGTTCTGCTCGCGCCAGGTCTTGAGCTCATCGGTCTCGTACGGCGGGACCGCGCGCTCCTCGTCGGTGAGGATGACGATGATGTCCGGCTTCTGGGTCGTCATGACGGCTCCTGTTCGACGTACGCGCCGAGGCCGGAGAGCATCTGCTTCGCAGCCTTCGTCAGCTGCCGGCCCAGGGCGCGGGCGATGATGCGCCCGAGTGGGTTCGGCCTCGGATGGATGGCGGTCGTGATCGTCGTGCGAGTGCCGTCGCCGTGCTCCTCGAGCTCCCACGTCGTGACGATGCTGCCTGCGATCGGCGGCAGCCCGTCGAGGGTGTAGGCGAGCAGGTGCTCGGGTTGCCAGTCGACGATCGTCTCGAGCAGCGTGATCCGGCCGGCCTGCACGCGTCGTACCGCACCGATCCCCGCCTGGGCGGGAGTGGCGGCGGTCGAGTGGTCGACGTTGGGTGCCCACGCGACGATGCCTGGGAAGTCGGCGAGCGCTGCCCAGACCTTGGAAGGCTTCGCGGCGATCTGCCGCGACTTCTTTATCGCCACGTTTCCCCCAACTCGATCTTGGCCATCACAGCTCGACCCGGTGCAGGTCGTCCCCGAGCTCGATCCTGCCCGAGAAGTGGGCGGCCGCGCGTGCTCTCCACTCGGGCTCGTCCGCCGGGGTCAGGGCCGGGACATAGTGGGTGAGCACGAGGGTCGAGGCGCCGGCTCGCGCGGCAGTCTGCGCGGCCTGCTCCACCGACGAGTGGTAGTCGGTGACGTCTTGGAGGCGCTGCAGCGGCACCGTCGCGATCACGTCGGCACGGATCGCGGTGTGGACGATCGCGTCTGCGTCCTTGCACAGCGCGTCGAGTGGCTCGCACGGCACCGTGTCACCCGCGAGCACCACCGACTTGTCCTCGTGCTCGATGCGGAACCCGATGCTCGGCTCTACCGGCCGGTGGTCGGTCGGCGCGGCCACCACGGTGACGGTCTCGTTCTTGAAGCAGGCTCCCGCTGTCACCTCGACGACCTCGACCGGGGGCTGCCAGGTCAGGTCCGCGTGATGAGCGAGCCGGTAGCTGATGTCCGGTCCGAGGAACGTGAGCAGACCGTCGACCACCCCGCGCGTCCCCGGGGGCCCGATGACGGTGAGCGGTGAGGGGCTGAACGACGTGACCCACCGGCTGGTGATCACGTCGTTGAGGTCGGTGATGTGGTCGCTGTGCAGGTGCGTGAGGAGAACGGCGTCGATTACGGCGGCGCTGACCCCGACGGCCGCGGCGCGCATGAGCACGCCCCGGCCGGCGTCGACGAGCAGCTTGGTGTCACCGGCGTTCACCAGCGTCGACGGTCCGGCACGATGCGGGTCCGGCAACGGGCTGCCCGTCCCCAGCAGGACGATCTCCATGTCTCTCCTTCAGATCGTCGGGGGTGGGCCGGTTCTCGACGAGCGGAACCGTCCGACGCCGTACTCGGTTGCCGGTGCGCGCTTGCCGTGCTCGGTCGCCGTCAGCCAGCCGACCGCGGCGATGAGCGCGACGAGCATGCCGATCGCGGCGGTGCGCTCGCGGTGGTCGTCGGGTTTCGACAGCGACAACGCGGCGAGGCCGGGGGTGGGAGGGGCCGACGCGATGACCGGTGAGGAGGGCACGACGGCGGGTGCGGTGATCGCCGGCGCGGGCGGGATCGGTGGGACGTTGACCGCTGCGGCGCCGGGTCCGCCTGCGGACGCTGCGGGGGACGGCACCGGCGGGATCGTCGGCGGCGAGATGGTCGGCGGCGAGCCGAAGGACAGCAGGCTCAGGGTCTTGCGGTTCGGCGGGCTCAGCACCAGCCGCTCGACGCCGAGGCTGCCGGGCAGGATCACCAGCGACAGCCGGTTGCCGGTGAGCAGCCGGCTGATGCCGGGGAACGTCACCGTGTTGCCGGTTGCGCTGAGCTGGCCGACCGTCGAGCGCTTCGAGCAGTCGTAGGTCGGTGCGGCACTCGTGGGTTGCTGCAAGCCACTCTTGAACGCCGAGGTCACGGGACAGGCGATCGGCGTGACGCCGCTCGGCAGGTGCTTCGCGAGCGCCGCCGTGCTGCCGCCGGTCAGGCGCAACGTCAGCGAGGCGGGGGTAGCGCCGTGCGGGAGGTTGAAGGAAAGTGCGACGAACGCGGTCACCTGCCGGATCGGCGGGACCGGCAGCGAGATCGGCAACAGCGCAGTGTTGATGGTGAGGCCCTCGACGAGGAGGTCCTTCGCGCCCACTCCGGCCATCGGCGCAGGGGGAGTGGCCGCAGATGCCCGGCTCGCGTCGTACCAGGCGACCTTGTCCGGACCGACGTGGGTGGGCTCCGCTGACCGCGAGGCTGCGGTCGCGGTGTGGGCGACCGGCGCGACTGCGCTCGCCGTGGCGTACGTCGTCGCGCCGAGGAGGACGGTGACGCCGGCGAGGAACGGCCTCGTCCACGTCCTCCGAGGCGCCGCGCCGCCCTGGGGCGGACGGCTGTTCTGCGGCCGGCGCATCAGTGGGCTCCTGCGGGCATGGCGCCGGATCGGTTGCGGGTGGCGTCGTTGTTGCCGAGGTAGCTCGCGACCACCTGCGGGTCGCGCAACACGTCGGCCGGTGCACCGGAGGCGATGACGCGGCCTTGCTCGAGGGCCAGCAGCCGGTCGCTCACCGCGCAGATGAGCGGCATGTCGTGCTCGATGACGAGAAGCGAGCAGCTCGCCTCGTCGCGGATCCGCAGCAGCATCGGGCCGAGTGCCTCGGTCTCCCGTTGCGCGATGCCACTGCTCGGCTCGTCGAGTAGCAGGACGGTCGGGTCGTACGCGAGCGCCATCGCGATGTCGACCATCCGGCGCGTCCCGGTCGACAGCTCGCGCACCAGCTTGTCCCGGTAGGCGCCGAGGGCGAGCAGCTCGACCAGGTCGGCGACGGTCCAGGCGATGTTGCGCTCGAGCTCGGCGATGTCGGGCATGCCGAGGGCTGCGGCCAGGTGGTCGCGGACCGCGAGGTGGCGTTCGAGAGATGTCGCGATGTTCTCCGCAACCGACAGGCTCGGGAAGATCCGCGCGTCTTGGAAGGATCGGCCGAGACCGAGCCGGCCGCGGTGATCGGGGCTGCTGGTGCTCACGTCCTGGCCGGCGAACCACACCGTGCCATGGTCGGGGCGGACGAAGCCGCTGATCATGTCGAAGACCGTGGTCTTGCCCGCGCCGTTCGGCCCGATCAGGCCGAGGATCTCGCCGTCCTGCAAGGTGAGCGAGACGCTGTCGACCGCACGCACGCCGCCGAACGACACTGCGATGTCGGTGACCCTGAGGACGGCCGGCGCGGGCTGGTCGCTCACCTTGACTGCGGGCTTCGCCGCGCGCGGGCCTGGGACAGCGGTCGCGTCGTCGGCAGCGGCGGCGAGGAACACCGATCGCACGATGTCGTCGCGCTCGATCAGCTCGGCGGTCGGGCCGCAGAACCGGACCTCGCCCTTCTCCATGAAGTACGCGCGTTCGGCGATCGTGAGGGCGACGTTGACCGACTGCTCGACGATGACCACCGTGGTGCCCGCCGCGTTGAGATCTCGGATGACGTCGAGCAGCCGTTCGACGATCGTCGGGGCAAGGCCGAGCGACAGCTCGTCGATGATCAGCAGCTGGGGCCGCGTGATGAACGCCATGCCGACGGCGAGCTGCTGCGCCTCGCCACCGGAGAGGTTCCCGGCGAGAGCGTCCCATCGGTTGCGCAGGTTCGGGAACCACTCGAGCACCTGCGCCTGTGCGGCGTCGGCGTCTGCCGCGTGTGCCTTCTTGCCGATCCAGCGGGCGGCGCGGAAGTGGTCGGCGACGGTGACGGTGGGGAAGATGCCCTTGCCGCCCGGCACCTGAGCGATGCCGATGCGAGCGCGCTCGACGGCGCTCGCCTTGGTGATGTCGTGTGCTTTGCTGCCGTCCGCACTGCCGGTGAAGACGATGCTGCCGGCCGTCGGCATCGTCAGTCCGCTGATCGCGCGCAGCAGGGTGGACTTGCCGGCACCGTTCGTCCCGAGAAGGGCAAGCACCTCGCCCCGGCGGACGTGCATGTCGACGCCGAACAGGACCTGCACCCCGTCGTAACCGACGTCGAGGTCGCGGCAGACCAGCAGCGCGTCGTCGGTCGGCTCGTCGATGTGGAAGCGATGGGCCGCCGCAACGTGCTCTGCTTCGGCGCGGTCCGCGGCCAGGCTGGGCAGCTCGATGCCGCAGCGGGCCGCGACCCACCGCAGGAACCGGTCGCGCACGGCCGTCCCGCTCGAGGCGATGCCGCCAGGGAAGAAGGACAGAACCAGCAGCACGCCGCTGGAGATGCCGAGCTCGTCAATCACGCCGACCAGGCTGTGCAGCCCCACGTGGTCGAGCCAGCCGAAGATCGACGTACCGAAGTAGTTGAGCACCTGGTAGAAGATCGCGCCGCAGATCGCGCCGTACGGGCTGGCGATGCCGCCGACGACGGCGAAGACGAAGACGTCGATCGACAGCTGCACCGGGAAGGTGGACGGGTCGATGTGACTGACCTGGTAGGCGAGCAGCGCGCCGCCCACCGCGGCGATCGCACCCGAGAGCGCGAAGGCGGCGATCTTCGTCCGGGCGGCGTTGATGCCGAGCGCCTGGGCCTCGCGAATGTTGTCGCGCTGCGCGACGAAGACCCGTCCCGACCGGCTTGCGCGGAGCTTCAGGGCGGAGACGAGGAACAGCAGCAGGAAGGCCAGGCACAGGTAGTAGAAGGCGCGGTCGCCGCTCATGTCGAAGCGGCCGAACAGGATCGGTCGTTCGATGGTCTGGCCGTCCTTGGGTAGCAGCCAGCCGAAGTAGCGCGGGTCGAGCAGCACCAGCGCGACATCGGCGGAGAAGGCCAGCGTGACGATCGCGAGGAACAGGCCCGGGAGGCGCAGCGCGGGGATGCCGATCAAGGCCGCGATGAGCGCGCCGACGACCGCCGCGACGACGATCGTGACGAAGAAGTCGGCGTGCGCGCGCGTTGCGAGTCCGCCGGCGACAGCCGCCCCGACGCCCGCGATGCCGAACTGCCCCAGCGAAGCCTGCCCCGCCCACCCGGTAAGAACGGTGACCGAAAGGGCGACGACGGCTGAGATCACGACGAGCGTCAGGAAGCCCACTCGCGCGCCGCCGACGATGTAGGGGCCGAGGATGACCAACGCGAGACCGGCGAGCTTCGCGCCCCGTCCGGCCCAGACCACCTCAGGCAGCCGACGCAGCTGCAGCGGCACCGGCCGCGACTCGGCGAAGGTCTGGAAGCTCGATATGCCGCTGTCGAAAGCTCGCGACACCCGGCCGCGCCCGAGCAGCGCGATCAGGACGATCGGCAGCACCAGCGCGGCGGGAAGGTTGGGGTTGTTGGTCGAGTAGTACGCCGCGCGGTCGAGGATTCCGAGTCCGACGCCGGCGATCAGCGCGGTCGGCAGATCGTCGAACCGGGCGATCACGGCGGCGGCAAGCGGGAACAGGAGCAGCGACGGGTCGACGGAGGCGCCGAGCGACTGGCCGACGACCGCGATCTTCAGGAACGCCGACGCCGCCGACAGGACGCCGGCGATGACCCACACCAGGATCACCATGCGTCGTACCGGGATGCCGAGCAGCTTCGCGCGGTCGGCGTTGTCGGCGCTGGCCCTGACGCCGAGGCCCGCTCGCGTGACGCGGAAGAAGAGGCTGAGCCCGATCGTCACCGCCGCCGCCACCACGACGATCGCGATGTCGTTGCCGGACAGGACCACCTTGCCGATCGAGAAGTGCGTGCTGCTGAACGGCGTGGAGAGCTGGCTTGCACCGAGCACGCTGCTGTGGAACCACGACGGCAGCACGACCTCCAGCAGCGTGAAGATCTGGCCGACCCCGATCGTGGCGACCGTCAGCACCAGCCGCGACTTGTCGGTGAAGCGCCGGAGGATCCGCTGGGCGACCAGGCCGAGGAAGCCGCCGCACGCGAGCGCGACGGCGACGCCGACGAGGTACGGCAACCCGGACTGCGTGATGACGAGCAGCCCGAGAACGGCTGCACCGCTGCCGAGCGCGGAGGCAGCGAAGTTGATGATGCGCTGCGCGCGGTAGACGAGGATCAACCCGAAGGCCGGAAGGGCATACAGCAGTCCGAAGATCGCACCTTCGACGAGGTTGCCGAACGGCACGCCGGCCGGGGTCGGCAGGAACCCGCCCAGGTGGTGGCGGTTTCCCCACCCGAAGATCAGTTCGGCGGCAACCGCGATCGCCGGTACGGCGAGCAGCCGGACCAGCCACACCTTGGCGCGGCTGCCGCCGGTCATCCGCGGCCCGGGATCGTGAACGTCCGGCTCGGTACGGCGCCCAGCGTGTAGCGGCGCCCGTGGTCCAGCGCGACGTACGTTCCCGCCTTGCCGTTGACCGGCGACCGCTTCGACGGGTCCCAGAAGATGATCCGCGCGTCGGAGACTCCGGTGAGATCGCCGGCTCCGAACTTGATCAGGCTGTGGTACCGGCTCCCGCCCACCGCGGGAAGGGTGAGGACGCCGCTTTCGAAGCTGGTCGGGTTGAGAGTCGGCCCGGCCTGCTGCAGACCGGCGGCGAGCACGGTGAAGAAGCCCTGGATGTTCGCGGCGCTGATGAACGGTCCCTGCGAACCGTGGGTGCTGCGGTAGACCGCGCCCGAGTCGTAGTGGGACAGCGGCGCCATGTCCGGCAGGTCGCCGAGGCCGAATGCGTTCTTCCACTGCTGCGCGTTGTAGAGCTGCGCGAGCGCATCGAAGTCCAGGTACGCCGAGCCGACGACGACGTTCTCAGGGAAGTAGTTCTGGTTGGTCATCTGCGGTGTCAGGTACACCGGGAAGACGGGGTCCGTGAAGTACAGCATCGTCGTGATGCCGTTCTGCTTCGCCTGTGACGCGAGCGTGGTGCTCTGCACCACCGCCTGGCTGGTGTCCGGCGAGTAGGTCTTCACTGTTGCGCCGCCACCGTGATCGCAGTGGTTGATGATCGCGGCGAGGCGGTTGGCCGCCTCGACATGCTCGGGCGTGTCCTCGGACAGCACCTCGGCTGAGCGCGGCTTGCCGCGCAGGTCCGCCTCGCCGGCGTACGTCGCCTTGCGGTTGGCCAGCTCCTTGCAGTACCACTCGCCGGTCAGTTCGGCCTGGGTGTCGCCGTCCATGTCGTAGTCGAAGTGGTACGGCGCCTGCTCGGCGCTGAAGCTCAACGGCATGTTCATGCCGCCGAGATTCGTCACACCGAGATGGCTGAGCTCGGCGTTGAATCCGGGTGCGGTGATGTTGCGCGGGAAGATGACCGCGAACGGGTGGTACTTCGCGACGATCGTCTGTGCATCCTGGCGGAAGCACGCGTCGCTCGGGGGAGACGCCTGGCAGGACTGGCTGACGAAGTCGTCGACGTGGAGCTTGCGTCCCCACAGCTCGTACCGGCTGTTGATGAACTGGGTGGCGCGCGCGATGTAGTCGTCGACCTGCGCCACGCTCGGGGCGAGGCCGGCAGGCCCGAGGATGGCGTTGAGGGCGAGGCTCGACTTCGGCTGGTAGTAGACGACCTCGATCCTCGACGCGGTGACGCCACGGAAGGTCGCTCCGCCGTTGTTGCCGGCGAAAGTCGGCTGACACGGTGGGGCCGCCTCGAAGCCGGGAACCGAGAACTGCAGCCCGTGCACGCAGTGGGCGGTGCTCCCGCTCGCCGGCGTAACGCCGGACGCCCCACTCGTCCCCGCTGCAGCCGTGCCGCCGCTCCCCGGCGTGGCAGCGTTGTGGCCTTTCTTTCCGGCTCCGGCGGCTGCGCTCGCCGTGGGGCTGACATAGCCAGGCGCCGTCGAGCCCGTGGTGGGGATGCCGCTCGCCACGCCGCCCGCCAGCGCTGCGGAAGAGGTCGAGGGGCCCTTCGAGGGCGCCACGATGACGACCAGCAGCAGTGCGGTGGCGACGATCAGCGCGGGCGCGTAGCGCCGGAGCGGGAACGCCCGCCAGCTCACACTCGGCCCCTATCTGCGCGTCCTTGAACTTTTGTCGTTCTCAGTGTCAATATATCGGCAGCGGTGTCAATAGCCCCGTGGAGCGGGACGTGAGTCGGCCCGCGTCGATATCGGAGGACCGGTGGCTGGATTCGAGGCCTTCGACGGAGAAATCCGCGATACGCACGTTGATTCGACGCCGTCGTTCCCGAAGCGGCGCAGCCCGGACGGCGCGCCGAACGTGGTGATGATCGTGCTCGACGACACCGGCTTCGCCCAGCTCGGCTGCTACGGATCCTCGATCGACACGCCGAGCATCGACCGGCTCGCGGCAGGTGGGCTGCGCTACACGAACTTCCACGTCACGCCGTTGTGTTCCCCGACTCGTGCTGCGCTGCTGACCGGGCGCAACCACCACACCGTCGGCATGCGCTCGGTCGCCAACTTCAACACTGGCTACCCGCACATGCGGGGGCACATCACCCCGCACGCGGCGACGATGGGCGAGGTGCTGCGCGACTCCGGTTACGCGACGTTCGCGGTCGGCAAGTGGCATCTGTGCCCGGCGCTGGACTGCTCGGCGGCGGGCCCGTACGACCACTGGCCGTGCCAGCGCGGCTTCGACCGGTTCTACGGCTTCCTCGAGGGCGAGACCGACCAGTTCCATCCCGACCTCTTCTATGACAACCACCGGATCGACCCCCCGAAGTCGGCCGAGGAGGGCTACCACCTCTCCGAGGATCTGGTCGACCGCGCTTCCCAGTTCATCCACGACAGCGTGTCCGTGCGACCGGACCGGCCGTTCTTCCTCTATCTCGCGTTCGGCGCGACCCACGCGCCGCACCAGGCACCGCCGGAGTACCTCGCGAAGTACCGCGGCAAGTTCGACGTGGGCTGGGACGCAGTGCGCGACGAGTGGTTCGCGCGACAGCAGGAGACGGGCGTCGTCCCGCCCGGCACTGATCTCGCGCCGCTGAACCCGGGCGTCGAGCCGTGGAGCTCGATGCCGGAGGCGCAGCAGCGGCTGGCCGCGCGGCTGCAGGAGGCGTTCGCCGCGTTCCTCGATCACACCGACGTGCAGATCGGCCGGCTGCTGGACGACCTCGAGGCGCTCGGCCTGATGGACGACACGATCATCATGGTCGTGTCGGACAACGGCGCGAGCCAGGAGGGTGGTCCGTACGGCGTCCTGCACGAGATGAAGTTCTTCAACTTCATCCTCGAGACGCCGGAGGAGGCGATCGAGCGCCTCCACGAGATCGGCGGACCGCACAGCCACGCGAACTACCCGTGGGGCTGGGCGCAGGCCGGGAACACGCCGTTCAAGTGGTACAAGCAGAACACCCATGAGGGTGGGGTGCACGTGCCGTTCATCGTGCACTGGCCCGGACATGTCGCGGACCCGGGTGGGATCCGCCGGCAGTTCCATCACGCTGTCGATGTCGCGCCGACGATCTACGAGGCGATCGGCGTCACGCCGCCCGACACGTACCGCGGCTACGAGCAGATCCCGATCGCCGGAACGTCGATGCTGTACACGCTCGATGAGCCGGACGCCCCGACGCGCAAAGGCGCGCAGTACTTCGAGATGAACGGCCACCGCGGGATCTGGCACGACGGCTGGAAGGCCGTCACGCGCCATACCCAGAACGTGCCGTACGACGAGGACCAGTGGGAGCTGTACCGCGTCGCCGACGACTTCTCGGAGTGTCATGACCTCGCGGCGACGGAGCCGGAGACGCTGGCCGCGATGGTGGACCTGTGGTGGCGCGAGGCCCGCGAGCACGGCGTCCTGCCGTTGGACGACCGCACCATCGAGCTGTTCTTCACGCGATACGACGACAACACGCCACACCCGACTTCGAAGCGTTACGTCTACAAGCCGCCGATGGCGCCGTTGCCGGCGCAGGCGGGCGCGACGCTCGCGGGTAGCCGCTTCGACATGAAGGCCAAGATCACGCGGGCGGCGGGCGAGAACGGTGTGCTCCTCGCGACCGGCACCGAGAACGCGGGCATCTCATGGTTCGTCGAGGACGACAAGCTGGTGCTGGACTACAACGCGTTCGGGGACCACACCGTCTGCATCTCAGACGTAACAGTGCCGACCGGTACGTCGGAGGTGGGCCTGCGGTTCCAGCGCGCCGGCGGCGAGGGCGACTTCGAGCTGTTGATCGGCGGCGAGGTTGTGGGCTCGTGCCATGTTCCGTTTGCGATGCGGATCATGTCGAGCATCGGGCACAGCGTCGGCTACGACCACGGGTCACCGGTGAGTCCGCGCTACCAAGCTCCGAACCACTTCGCGGGGACGCTGCACGAGGTCGTCATCGACACGGGCAAGCAGGACCGCGCCGACGCGGAGGCCGCCGCGACGGAGGCAATGTCCCGTCAGTAGCTCGGCGGGGAGGCGCCGCCGTACATCCGCGCCATGCTCGTCTCGAAGTCGCTGAGCGAGTTGAAGACCCGCACCTCCGATGCCGGAGGGGCGCTGACGTGCGGGACCGCGTTGGACGGCGTCATCGTTGCGACCTCGTCCACCGAAACGCCGTTGAGCGACAGCTGCATCGTCAGCTTGCGTGGCAGGCCCTGCCTGTCGAGCCAGATCGTCATCGGGACGTCGTTCAGCGGCAGGCTGCCGACGTCCAGTGATGAGGCCAGCTGAGGGTTCTCGGTCGACAGCACCTTGCTGACGTCGATGTGGACGCTGTACTCCGTCGTCTGCACCCCGTCGACAGTCTGCGTGCCCTTGTCCTGCACTGTGCCGCCGACGTTCGCGAGTGACTGAAGCAGCCCGGCCGGCCCGCTGGATTCGAGCTGTTGTTCCTGGGCGGTGGGCGTGACAGAGGGCACCCCGACCCATGGCTTGCCGTCGTTCATAGCGACCGCCGAAGCCGGCAGCTGGACGTAGACGACCCCGTCCACGACCCGCATGGACTCATCCACGCCCGGTCCGGTCATCGTGAACGAAGCGGTGCGGTTGGCGTTGCTCGTCACGCCGGTCATGTCGATCGTCTGGTGCTGGCCGGCGCCGGAGATCGTCATGGTCATCGTGAACGTCGTCGCGGGGGATCGAGCGAGTCCGTTCGAGGCGTTGTGCACCAGGGCGAGCATCTGGGTGTTGGTCAGCGTCGAGCCACTCTTGCCCGGGCCGAACGCGACCACCAGCACGACCGCAATCGCAACGGCGGCGGCCGTCAGTGCGGAGGGCAGGAAGAACCGGCGGTTGGCGCGCAGCCGCGACTTCGGCTCACCCCACCCCACCGGGCCTGGCACCGGCATCGCCGCGGTGTACGGGGGAGTGGACACGCCGTACGCCGGCGGCGGCGGGCTGGTCGCGGCGCTGACCATGGGCGGTGGCGGCGGTGTGATCGAGCCGTCTTCCGCCGGTGGCAAGACGACCGCGCGCGCCGCGAAGAAGTCGGGCACCGGCGTCCGCGGCTGCCAGCTCGGCGGGACGCCACCCGCCGCAGGGGTCTGATCCGGCTCCATGGCCGATATTTTGACCCAGCAGCAGTCTCCGCCGCTGCCCCCGTTTGGACGCTGCCGGTCCACCCCATGATGGACGGATCGCCAAGTAGGAAGGACAGACGTGGCACTGCAGGTCGTGGGTGCGGGACTTGGCCGCACGGGGACCAACTCGTTGAAGCTGGCGCTCGAGAAGCTGCTCGGCGAGCCCTGCTACCACATGCTCGAGGTCTTCCAGAGACCTGAGCACGTCGACAAGTGGGCATCTGCCTACGACGGGACGCCCCCCGATTGGGAGCAGCTCTACGCCGGCTTCGGCGCAACGGTTGACTGGCCGTCGGGCCCGTTCTGGGCACCTATCGCTGAGGCGTATCCCGACGCGCTGATCCTGCTATCGGTGCGCGATGCCGACGCGTGGTGGAAGAGCGCATCGTCCACGATCTTCCAGGCGATGGCGAAGGCGATCGACGCGGACCCGGAGGGTCCCTGGACGCAGATGGCCTCTCGGATGCTCGCCTCTTTCACGCCAAACTGGCGCGACGAAGCGGCTGCCAAGGAGGCGTTCCTGGCCCACTACGACCAGGTGCGGCGTACCGCGCCACCGGATCGGTTGCTTGAGTGGCAGCCGTCCGACGGTTGGGGGCCGATCTGTGAGCGACTCGGCCTGCCGGTGCCAGACGAGCCGTTTCCGCATGTCAACACGACCGAAGACTTTCGCGCCATGCTTGAGCAGGGCGAGCCGAGCTAACCGGATCGCTACTCGTCGTAGCCGTCGACGACGTACATCCGGGCGATCGCTGCGTCCTTGCGGATCTCGCGCGCTGCCACGTAAGCGGCGCTGTTGTACCAGTTGACGGCGGCTTGTCGAGTCGGGAACTCGATGACGACCGTGCGCCCGGGTGGCGCCTCCCCCTCGAGGGATTCGGTGTCGCCGCCGCGCACGATGAGCCGTCCTCCGGCTGCCTTGATGCTCGCGCCGGACAGTGGCTTGTACTGCTCGTACTTCTCGGAGTCGGTGATTTCGCCTTGGTAGATCACATATGCAGGCATGAAGCCATGCTGTCACCTGGCTGAGGAGGGGATCGCGGGCTGCAGGCGATCGGCGTACGGTGCCGAAAGATGTTCCGGCGCAGCCGGCCCCGTTGCCGCGCGTGGGGGAGGTGGATGTGGCCGACGCCGAAGCCACCGTTGCGGCGGAGGAGTCGGAGTCTGCGGCCGCGTTTGCCGCGCTCCTCGCCGGCGGCGGATCGCCCGGGCTCACCCTGATCCGAGCCGTCGGGCCGCGGCTGCTGCGCGACATCCTTGGGCCGCCAGCCGCCTTCTACGGCGTGTGGAAGGCGACCGGGAACGTTCTCGCCGGTGTCGGGGTGGCAAGTGCAGTCTCGGTTCTCATCTACGCGTACGAGCGGCGGAAGGGGCGGCCGGGACTGATCGCGCGGGTCGTGCTGTTGTTCGTCCTGGCGTCGGCGATCGTCGGCATCGCGACGAACAGCGCCACGGCGTACCTCATCCAGCCTGCCGTTCTCGGCGCGATCAACGGCGCCTTGTGGCTCGGTTCCGTGGCGCGTGATCGCCCGTTGGCGGCGACGTTCGCCCGCGAGGTGTTTCCCGTCGACGAAGCGACCCGGACCTCGCCCGAGTACCACTCCGTCTTCCGTCGCGTCTCGCTTCTGTTCGGGATCTTCTTCGTCGTTGCGGCGGCGATCCAGCTCGTTGTCCTGCTGATCGTGGGCGTCGGCGCGTTCCTCGCCACGCGCGTTGCTGACGCGCTCGGAATCCTCACGATGATCGTCTACTGCGTGCGCTACATCAGCGGCCGAATCGGTCAGGAGCTGATCCCTCACCCCTGAGCTGGTGCGATGATGGCGCCGCCGCAGCCGGCCCCATGAACCAGTTGCCGCGGGTGCGCGTTCTCCCTGGTGTCGGACCCGGGAGTCCGTCCAGGAGGCGAGTCGAGCATGAGCGTGGTCACCCGTGAGGCAGCGCGATCGTCGGCGTCCGACGGATGGCCGATCGAGGCGCCGCTGGCGGATGCTCACTACGTCGATGCCTTCACCGCGATCACACCGATCGCTGGGAGCCGAACGCCGCGGGAGTGGGCGCAGCAGATCCTTGAAAGTGCATCGTTTCCGATGCGGGTGTTCCTCCTGGTGGGATGGCGATGCGGTTTGGGATTTCGGCTCACCCGCCGCAACGCGGTTCTCGGTTGGCCGGTACTCACCGAGTCCGCGGACTGGGTCGTTCTCCGGCAGGGGTCGTGGCTGTTCGAGGTCGCGCTGCTCATGCGGGTGACCGACGATCAGCTCACGTGGTCGACCCGCGTGAAGCACTCGTCCGCCGTTGGCCGCGGTACATGGTGTGCCGTCGGCAGGCTCCACCGGCGTTTCGCGCCGCGCGCATTGCGGCGCGCGGTCAACCAATCGGGCGGGTAAGCGGGTCAAGCGCCTTGGCGGCTGCCGTCCCACCATGAGCGCAACGACTGCAGGTGCTCGCCGTCGGGCGCGATCGCGTAGATGTTGACGACGTCCATGTCGAGACTGACGCCGGCGGCGACGATGGCGAATCGAATGACGACGGCTACCTCGCTGCCGCACTCGTACGACCGCTCGATCTCGTAGTCGAACGACTCCACCGTGGAGATCGTCGAGTCGTAGAACGCCGTGATCGCCTCGATGCCTTCGCGCCGCCCGCCGCCGACCGGATCCTCGACAACCGCGTCCGGCGCGAACAGCGCGAGCCAGCCGTCGCGATCGCGCTCCTTGGTCAGGCGCAGAGATGTCGCCGCGAGCTCCGTTGCTGTCGCCATGGCGACAGTTAACCGCACGGAGTCGAAGGCTCGGTCATCACCTCACGAAGCTGCCGCTCATCGCGGGTGACGTTGGTGCGCCTCGGTGGGTTCTTCGGATTGGGAGTGGTGTCATAGCGGTTGTACCCGGATTTCCTTCGGAGGGGTGAGGCATGCCGGACGCGGCGAGGCTGCAGACGCTCGAGGAGTTCTACGCGGAAGACGAGCGCCGGAAGACGCATGGTTCGGTCCAGTTCGGCTTCAACTGGAAGGACGCTTCCGTCACGGATCCGAACTGCTACTGCGAAGTCCACTGGTTCTACGGAACGCACGAGATCGCTGCGCTGTACCAGACCGTCGATCCCGAAGCCGCACGGCAGCAGCTCGCCAAGGGCGCGGCGTCGCGGGTCGCGCTCGACGGCCTCGCGCAGGTCGCGGGACCAGCCGGCGGGGACACCTTGCAGGCGGCCGCCCAGCGTCGGCGAGCTTGACGAAGAAGGCGTTATGAGGCCCTCAAAGCGCCTCTTTCGTCAAGATCACGAAGGGCTTTCGGCTCGGAAGCTTTGCGCGATCTGTTCGAGGCGTTCTCGGTACGACGGCCAGAAGTCGGCATCGACCTCGGGCAGGTTCGAGTTGACGGGCGAGACGCCGGCGGCGCCGTCGATGAGCTCGCGCACCAGGTCGGCATGCCCGGCATGGCGGTGCGTCTCGGTCGCCACGTGGATCAGCAACCGGCCGAGGGTGGCGTGCGCACGCTCTGAGGGCCACCACGGCACGAAGCCCACGGCGTCGAGCGGCAGCGCCTCGATCGTCGCGTCGGCATGCGCGCACGCCCGCTGAAAACGCTCGATGACGAACTCGCGCGACTCGTCCGCGCGGGCGTACATGTCACTGTTCGGCTCGGAGTCGTCCTCGGCCCAGTCCTCCAGCGGCTCCGGAAACGGCCGGTCGAAGCAGGCCCCGAAGTACCAGCCCTCACCAAACGTGAGGTGCTTCACCAAGCCGAGCAGGTTCGTGCCGGTCGCGACCAACGGACGCCGGACGTCGTACTCGGACAGATCCTCGAGCTTCCACACGACAGCGTCGCGCCCGCGCTGCAGGTAGTGATGGAAGTACGACTTCAGCTCCGCGTCGTTCACGACCGCATCCTTCCCCTTCCCGTCGAACCTCAGACCGCGTCGTAGTCGACGGTCACCGCCTCCGAGGTCGGCAGTGACTGGCAGGTCAGGACGAAGCCCGCGTCGAGCTCCCATGGCTCGAGCGCGTAGTTGACCTTCATCTCCACGGACCCGGCGCGCACCTTCGCGCGGCAGGTCGCGCAGACCCCGCCGGTGCAGGAGTACGGCGCGTCGAGCCCAGCCGCCGCGACCGCATCCAGCACCGTCGCCGACCGATTGGAAGGGATGGTCGACGTGACGCCCGACAACGTCACCGTCAGTGCGACGTCGTGTTCGTCGGCGGCAGCGGCCACATCGGGGCCGGGTGCTCCGTGCACGCCGAACAGCTCCATGTGCACGTGCTCGGCCGGCATTCCGAGCGCCCGCAACGTGTCGCGGAGCGTCACCGTCATCGGCTCCGGGCCACAGACGAACGCATGGTCGTACGACGGCACGTCGAGCAACCTCGATGCCAGCTCGTGCAGCTTCTCCGCGGTGAGCCGTCCGTTGAGCAGCGGGGCTGACTGCTGCTCCCGGGAGAACAGATGGATCAGCGTGAGACGCGAAAGGTAGCGGTCTTTCAGGTCGCACAGCGCATCGCGGAAGATCGTCGACGCAGCCGTCCGGTTGCCGTAGACCAGCGTGAACTCGCTTTCCGGCTCGCGCGCGAGCACGGAGCGCAGCACCGATATCACCGGACCGATCCCGCTGCCGGCAGCAAGCCCGAGATAACGACGGGACGCGGACGCATCGACCGCCACCGTGAACCGGCCCATCGGCGCGAGGGTCGCGAGCTCGTCGCCGACCGCGAGCGTGGCGTTCGCCAAAGTCCCGAACACGCCACCCGGCAGGTGCTTCACGACAACCCGCAGCTCATCGTCGTCGAGCCCGCTGCAGATCGAGTACGACCTGGTCACCGGCTTGCCGTCCGGGGCCGGCACCCGGAAGCCGACGAACTGCCCTGGCGAGAACCTGAACACGTCCCGCAGCTCGGCGGGCACCTCGAGTGCCACGGAGACGGTGTCGGCTGTCTCCCGGCGTACGTCGGCAACCCGCAGCGGGTAGTAGGTGCGCGCCATCGCCGCGCTCAGTGAACCTTGAAGTAGTCGAACGGCTCCCGGCAGGTGACGCAGCGCCACAACGCCTTGCACGGCGTCGAGCCGAATCCGGCGAGCTGTTCGACGTCGCGCGATCCGCAACGCGGGCAGGCGTCCGGGCGGTCTTCTCCGAGGACGGGCAGCAGTGCGCGTCCGTTCGGCGGAGTGATCCCGAACTCCCGCAGCTTGTCGCGTCCTGCCTGACTCATCCAGTCCGTGGTCCACGCCGGCGACAGCCGTACCCGGATGTCTACCTCGTCGTACGACGCCGAGAGCGCGGCGCGGATGTCGGCAACGATCACCTCGGTCGCGGGGCATCCCGAGTACGTCGGAGTGACGTCGACTCGCACCTCGTGACCGTCGGCCGACTCGTGGACGTCGCGAACGATCCCCAGATCGAGCACCGACAGCACCGGGATCTCGGGGTCCATCACCTCGGCCAACACGTTCCATGCGCGCGGCGCCGCGGTCGTCACCAGCTCGCTCCCGGGTGAGCGCGCGCGAGTGACTGCATCTCCGCGAGCAGCTCCCGGCGAGCCGACGCGCAGGCGGCGGCGGCGGAGTCGTCGACGCTGGCGGCAGTGGGCACCGGCACGGTTGCCGCGACCAGCACCCCCGTGACGGACTCTCGCCAGCCGGGCACCGTGATCTCCGCCGTCAGCGGCCACAGCTCCTCGAGTGCAAGCAGCAGCCGGCGCCGCGACTCCTCGGTGCCGTCACCCAGGCGCAGCACCCACGACCGGGAGTGGCGCCGGTGGTACGCGTTCTCCTTCACCGCCTTCGCGGCGACCCCGCGAACGACTTCCGCCTCGTGCTCGGTGAGGGTGGACCAGACCTGCTCGAGCCAGCAGTCGACGAACACCTGGCGCAGCATCGTCCGGGCGAAGTCGCCGTTCGGTGACGCGCAGATCGCGGGGTTCGCGAACTTGTCGGCGTCGCGGAAGTACGCCAGCTGGTCCTCGTCACCGAGGAACGACAGCAGACCTCGTGCCTGGCCGAGCAGGTCGAGTGCGATGTTGCCGAGTGCGACGTCCTCTTCCATCGTGGGCGCGTTGCCGACCCACTCGGTCAGCCGATGCGACACCAGCAGGCAGCCGTCCGCCACCGCCTCGACCGACGGAAGTGCCGCGGGCTCAGAGGTTGGCGACACCGTCAGGCACCTCGTAGTACGTCGGGTGCCGGTACTCCTTGTCCATGGCGGGCTCGAACAGCTCGTCGGCGTCGGCCGGGTCACTCGCCACGATCGCGTCCGAGGGCACCACCCACAGGCTCGCCGCCTCACCGCGCCGCGTGAAGACGTCACGTGCGTTCTCGAGGGCCATCTCCGCATCCGTCGCGTGGATGCTCCCCACGTGCGCGTGGTGCAGCCCGCCGCGTGCCCGCACGAAGACCTCCCAGAGCGCCATCGTCACGCAGCAGTCGTTTCCGCATGCTTCGCGGAGTAAGCGGCCGCGGCGTCGCGCACCCACGCGCCTTCGACATGCGCGCGGGTACGACGCTCCAGTCGCTCGGCGTTGCACGGCCCGTCGCCGGACAGCACTCGCCGGAACTCCTCCCAGTCCGGCTCGCCGAAGTGCCAGTGGCCGGCCGTCTCGTCGTACCGAAGCTCGTCGTCAGGGATGCGCAACCCGAGGAACGCCGCCTGCGGCGCGGTGACGTCGACGAAGCGCTGCCGCAGCTCGTCGTTGCTGAACCGCTTGATCCGCCACCGCATCGACTGCTCCGAGTGCGGGGAGTCGGTGTCGTGCGGACCGAACATCATCAGCGATGGCCACCACCACCGGTTCAGCGCGTCCTGCGCCATCGCGCGTTGCTCGTCCGTTCCGCGACACAGCGTGACGAGGATGTCGAAACCTTGCCGCTGGTGGAACGACTCCTCCTTGCAGACCCGCTTCATCGCGCGCGCGTACGGACCGTAGGAGCAGCGGCACAGCGGGACCTGGTTCATGATCGCAGCGCCGTCGACCAGCCAGCCGATCGCGCCGATGTCGGCCCACGTGGGCGTGGGGTAGTTGAAGATCGACGAGTACTTCGCGGTTCCGGCCAGCAAGGCGTCGACCATCTCGTCGCGGGACGTGCCGAGCGTCTCCGCGGCCGCATAGAGGTAGAGCCCGTGCCCCGCCTCGTCCTGCACCTTCGCCAGCAGGATCGCCTTGCGGCGAAGGCTCGGCGCGCGGGTCAGCCAGTTGCCCTCGGGCTGCATCCCGATGATCTCCGAGTGCGCGTGCTGCGAGATCTGCCGGACCAGCGTCTTGCGGTACGCATCCGGCATCCAGCTGTCGGACTCGACCTTGCCCTCGGCCGCGACATGCGCCTCGAACCGCTCCAGCCGCTCGCGGTCCGCCATAGTCCGGAGGTTAGGCCTGTGCCGTCGCGACTTCCACCAGCGGCAGCATCCGCATGGGCACCTCGCTCGACAGCACGATCACCGTCGATGCTCGCGTGACGTCCGGGGACGTCACGACCTGGTCGATGACCCGCTGCAGATCGGCGTTCGACCGGGCGACGAGGCGCACCATCATGTCGGCTTCGCCGGTGATCGTGTGCGCCTCGAGCACCTCCGGAATCGTCCGCAAGTGGGCGGCCACGCCGTCGTGGCCGTGGCCTTGCGCGATCTCCAGCGTTGCGAAGGCAGCCACCGGAAAGCCGAGCGCTGACGGGTCAACCGACGGCGCCCAGCCGGTGATCACCCCGGTGCGCTCCAGCCGGTCCAGCCGGGCCTGGACGGTGCCGCGCGCAACCCCGAGCCGGCGCGACGCCTCGAGCACACCGATGCGTGGCTCCGAGGCAAATAGTGCAATGATCCGGCCATCTAGCGAGTCGATGCTGGACATATTGCATAGTATCTCGTGCATCTGTTGTACGACGCGACTAGCCACGCCACGCTGCCATCATGACGCTGACAGCCGATCACGGCGCGCGACAAGCGGCGAACGAGCTGCCCTTCCCCGTCGAAGCCATCGACTACGTCCACTTCGCGGTCGGCAACGCCAAGCAAGCCGCCCACTTCTACGCCACGGCGTTCGGGATGCGGATCGTTGCCTACCGCGGCCCGGAGACCGGGCACCGCGACACGGCCGACTACGTGCTGGTGTCCGGCGCCGCCCGCTTCGTCGTCAGTGGCTCGATCCGGCCCGGCACCGTGATCGCCGAGCATGTCGCGGTCCACGGCGACGGTGTCGTCGATGTGGCGATCCGGGTCCCCGACGCGACCCGGGCGTACGAGCTCGCGGTCGCCCGTGGCGCCACCGGTCTGGCCCGGCCCGCGTCACACCGCGACGACGACGGCGAGGTTGTGCTCGCCTCGATCGCGACGTACGGCGAGACCCGCCACACCTTCGTCGAGCGCTCCCGCTACCGCGGCCGGTTCCTGCCGGGCTTCGTCGCTCGCGACGAGTCGCCCGCGACAGCGGCGCCGTGGTTCACCGGCATCGATCACGTGGTCGGCAACGTCGAGCTCGGACACATGGACGAGTGGGTGGACTTCTACCACCGCATCCTCGGCTTCACGAACATGAAGGAGTTCGTCGGCGACGACATCGCCACTGAGTACTCCGCCCTCATGAGCAAGGTGGTCGCGGACGGGAGCCGCGTGGTCAAGTTCCCGCTCAACGAGCCGGCCGCCGGGAAGCGCAAGAGCCAGATCGACGAGTACCTCGAGTTCTACGGCGGCCCGGGCGTGCAGCACATCGCGCTCACCACTGACGACATCGTTGCCGCGGTCGAGGCGATGTCAGCCGCCGGCGTGGAGTTCCTCACGACGCCGGACGCGTACTACGACGAGCTTGGCAGCTGGGTCGGCGACACCGGCGTGCCGATCGACACGCTGCGCAAGCACGGCATCCTCGCCGACCGCGACGAGGACGGCTACCTGCTGCAGATCTTCACCAAGCCGATCCAGGACCGGCCGACCGTCTTCTTCGAGCTGATCGAACGGCATGGCTCGCAAGGCTTCGGCAAGGGCAACTTCAAGGCGCTGTTCGAGGCGATCGAGCGCGAGCAGGAGCGCCGCGGCAACCTCTAGGGCAGGCTGTACGGCGTGAACGTGCGCCTGCGTCCCGCGATGGCTTCACTGCCGGCATACGTTGCCGGCCGCAAAGCACCGGGTGCCGTCGTCCTCGCGAGCAACGAGTCGCCGTACGGGTTGTTGCCGGCAGTCGCCGCGACCATCGACGGCCTCACCGACGGCGTCAGCCGTTATCCCGACATGACCTCCGCCGCGCTGCTCGACGCGATCGCTGCCCACCACGGCGTGACCGCTGACCGCGTCGCCGTCGGCGCCGGCAGTGTCGAGGTGGTCGGACAGATCGCCTCGGCCGTCCTCGACGCGGGCGACGAGGTTGTCTTCGGGTGGCGCGCGTTCGAGGCGTACCCGATCATCACCACGGTCGCAGGCGGCACGGCGGTCAAGGTGCCGTTGCGCGACGAGGTCCACGACATCGACGCGATGGCCGCGGCTGTCACGCCACGCACCCGTCTCGTCATCGTGTGCAATCCCAACAACCCGACCGGCACCGCGGTGGGGGGCAGCGAGCTCAAGGAGTTCGTCGACAGGGTCCCCGAAGACGTGTTGGTGGTGATCGACGAGGCCTACCACCACTACGCCGACCCCGACGTCGTACCGGATGCGCTGGTCGCCTTCGGCGACCGCCCCAACGTCGTCGTCACCCGAACCTTTTCCAAGGCGTTCGCGCTCGCCGGCCTGCGCGTGGGGTATTGCATCGGCGCCACGGACGTCGTCGCTGCCGTCCGCAAGACCCAGGTGCCGTTCAGCGTCAGCGGCCTCGCGCAACAGTGCGCGATCGCTGCGCTCGGCGACGAGGTCGAGGTACGCAGGAGGGCCGCGCTCACCGTTGCCGAACGCGCCCGCGTGACCGAGGCGCTCCACAGCAGCGGCTACGACGTCCCACTGTCTCAGGCCAACTTCGTCTGGCTCCCGCTGGGCGAGCAGGCGACCGCGTTCGCGGAGCATTGCGCGTCGGACAACGTCCTGGTGCGGCCGTTCGCTGGGGAGGGCGTCCGCGTGACGATCGGCCTCTCCGAGGAGAACGACCGCTTCCTCGCTCTCGCCGAGTCATGGTCTCGAGCCCACCTCGGCTGACGGCTCCATCGCTGCGGGTCCGCTCGGACGGGCTCGTTGCGGTGGTCGTGGCGCTCGCCGCGCTCGGTGCGCTCGCGGGCTTGGCCGGACTGTTCGAGGGGGGCGCCGGCGGCCGCGCGATCTCGGGCGTCGTGCTGGTGCTGCTCACCGGCCTGGTCGTCCGGGCGACCTCGGTCGGGCTCACGCTCGATCCGTGGACGACCACGGTCCGCGATGTGCTCGCGAGCTACCGGCTGCCACGCGACGAGGTCCTCGGCCTCGCCGTCGAACGAGTCGCCCGCGGCAGCTTCCAGCGCATCGTCGTCGTATGCACGGATGGTCGAACCGTTCCGGCGAGCTGGGCGGTCGCTCGGGCCACCAACACCAACTGGGTCGTGCGGGCCGCTCAGCTCGCGCAAGGGTTCGGTCCGACGCAGTCACAGGTCGCTGCGGTGCTGGCAGATCGCGACCGGCTCGCGGCCGACGGATCGATCCCGCTCGCGACCCGCGATCCCGGACTCACACCGCAGACGGTGTCGCCTGCCGCGGCTGGACCGCAGCGGCAGTGGCTCGGCTGGGAAACGGGGTTCGTCGTTGCGGCCTTCGCGCTGCCGGGCGTCGCCGCGGCGATCTCGATCCTCGCCCAGCACCTCGGGGGAGTGAACGACCTCGACGAGTTCGACCTCCCGTTGCCCCATCACCCGGGCATCAGCCTCTTCCTGCTGAGCTTCGGCTATCTGACCACCGCGCTCGTTGTGCCGATCGCCCTGCTCCTGCTTGCCCGCACCGGGCAGCCGCCCGCGCGCCTCGGGTTGACGCGAAGCGGGTTCGGCCGGGATGTGAGTGGGGCGCTCGGGTTGCTCGTGGGCTCCTGGGTGCTGACCGGCGTCGCCGCGGCGTTCCTCTCGCTGATCGGGAACGACCTGCAGAACACCGAGTCGAACTCGCACGTGCCGGCGTACTACCTCGTCTACGCCGTACTGATCTCGGCGACGACGGCGATCAACGAAGAGGTCATCGTCAACGGGTACTTCCTCACCCGCCTGTCACAGCTGGGCTGGACGCGGTGGTCGGCGTTCGCGTTGAGCTTCACCGTCCGCGAGTCGTACCACGTCTACTACGGACTCGGATTCCTCGCGACCATGCCGCTCGGCTACCTCGTCACGCGGTCGTTCCAGAAGCGCGGCAGGCTTGGTCGGGCGATCCTCACCCATTTCGCGTTCGACGTGGTGTCGCTGTCGATCGCGGTGCTCACCTCGTAGCTAGCCGGTACGCCGGCCGGTGCGCACCGGCGGAACCGACGCGAGCCGGCCCGGGGTCGGCAACGCGTTGAGGTGAACCGTGTCGCCGATGTTGAGGGCGAGCTCGTGGATCTGGTTGCGGGTCAGCTGCACGGTGATCGGCTCGCCGCCGTCATGGGGAGTGGCCACGATCCGGGTCTCGAAGCCGAGTGACACGACCCGGTCGAGGCTCGCCGGCTGCGAGCCGGGCGAGACGGTCGTCCCGATGTGGATGTCGTGCGGGCGCACGAGCCTGCCGTTGAGCGTCGTGACCGGCCCAAGGAAACCCATCACGAAGTCGTTGACGGGCCGGTCGTACAGCTCGTCGGGGCTACCGGCCTGCTCCACCCGGCCGTGGTTGATCACGATGATCTGGTCGGCGATCTCCATCGCCTCCTCCTGGTCATGCGTGACGAAGATCGTGGTGGTGTGAACCTCGTCGTGGAGGCGGCGCAGCCAGTCGCGCAGCTCCTGGCGCACCTTGACGTCCAGCGCGCCGAACGGCTCGTCGAGCAGCAGCAGCCCCGGCTCGACCGCGAGGGCGCGAGCGAGCGCCATCCGCTGCCGTTGCCCACCGGAGAGCTCAGACGGGTAGCGCGAGGCCAGGCCGTCGAGGTGCACGAGGGCAAGCAGCTCGCCCACTCGCTCCTTGATCCGTGGCTTTGGTGTCTTCGCGATCTTGAGCCCGAACGCGACGTTCTCCCACACCGTCAGGTGGGTGAAGGCGGCGTAGTGCTGGAAGACGAAGCCGATGCCCCTGTCCCGGGCGGGGACGTTGGTGACATCGGTGCCGTCGATCAGGACATGGCCTCGATCGGCCGTCTCGAGCCCGGCGATGATGCGCAGGAGGGTCGACTTGCCGCCTCCGCTGGGCCCGAGCACCGCGGTGAGATGTCCCGGCTCGATGTCCACGGTGACGTCGACGAGGGCATGGAAGTCACCGAACGACTTGCTCACGTCCTGGACGTTGATGCTCATTTCGGTGCCCCGGTTTCCAGTTGCTGAGTGTTGCGGCGACCGCTGAACGCGGTCATGCCGGTGAGGATGAGAAGGGAGATGACGGCAAGCAGCAGCCCGGCGCTGTAGGCGGCTGTGGGGTCGAGCTGGCCGACCCGGTTGTTCACGTAGAGCGGCAGGGTCAGGCTCTGTCCGACGATGTTGCTCGACACGATGTTGACGGCGCCGTACTCGCCGAGTGATCGCGCGACGGTGAGGATCGTGCCGTAGACGACCGCCCAGCGGATCGCGGGAAGGGTCACACGGAAGAAGGCCTGCAGCGGCGATGCGCCAAGGACCGCGGCGGCCTGCTCCTGCTCGGTGCCGATCTCCTCGAGGACGGGCACCACCTCGCGCACGACGAACGGCAGGCTGACGAAGATCGTCGCGATCGTCATCGCCTTCCACGTGAACAGCACCGGAATGCCGTGGGCGAACAGGTACGTGCCGATCCATCCGGTCCGGCTGTAGAGCACGAACACGGCGAGGCCGACGACGACGGGTGACATCGCGAACGGAAGGTTGATCAGCGCGTTGACGAGCCAGGGGAGGGGCATCTTGCGGCGCGCGAGCAGCCACCCCGTGAACACCCCGAACACCACGTTGATCGGCACGGCGATGACCGTGATCAGCAGGGACAGCTTCAGCGCCTGGGTGGCGTCGTGGTTCGACAGCGCGTGCCACACCGGAGACGCGCCGTGCTGGAACGTCCGGTAGCCGACCATCCCGACCGGTAGCACGAGCAGAAGTGCGAGGTAGCCGAGAACGCCGTACCGAAGCGCGTACCTAGCCATGCCGGCTCGCGGTACGTCGGGTGAGCACTGCGATGAGCAGGAACACGACCAGCGCCATCGCGAGCAGGACGACGCCGATCGCCGCGGCCGACTGCGGCGCGCCGTTCTCGACGTCCTGGAAGATCACCTGCGAGGCGATCTCGGTATGAGGCAGGTTGCCGGAGATCAGCACGACCGAGCCGAACTCGCCGAGCGCGCGGGCGAACGCGAGTGACGCACCGGTCAGCGTCGCCGGCATGATCGCCGGCAGGATGATCCGCCGGAAGACCGTCCACGGCTTCGCGCCGAGGCAGGCTGCGGCGTCTTCGACGTCGCGCTCGAGTGTCAGCAGCACCGGCTGGACCGCTCGGGTGACGAACGGCAGTGTGACGAACAGCAGTGCGAACAGCACGGCGACCCGGGTCCCTGCCACGTCGATGCCGAGCGGGCTGGCCGGGCCGTAGAGACTGAGCAGGACCAGGCCCGCGACGATCGTCGGCAGCGCGAACGGCAGGTCGATCAGCGCGTTGACGACCCGCTTGCCGGGAAAGTCGTCGCGCACCAGCACCCAGGCAAGGGCGACTCCGGTGACCGCGTCGACCGCCGCCGCTGCGAGCGCCACCCCGATCGTGAACTCGAGCACCGACACGGTGTGGGACGCCGTGATAGTCGCCCAGAACGAGTGGTGCGCTGACTGGCTCACCACCGCGGCGACCGGCAGGCCGACCAGCAGCGAGAGGTAGAGCATGGCAATGCCGGGGCCCACCCCCGCCACTACTGGCCGCGGCAGCGACCAGGAGCGGGGGCGGGCACCGGAGACGGCGGCGTCAGCCACTGGCGCCGTGACCGAGATCGTTGAGGATCTTGGTGATCGAACCGTTCGTCGGGTCGAAGAACTCGGTGTTGACCTTCGACCAGCCGCCGAGCGAGTCGATCGTGAACAGGCCGGACGGAGTCGGGAACTCCTTCTTGTCCAGGTCGGCCGTGACGACCGGGCGGTAGCCCTTCGAGGCGAAGATCTTCTGGCCCTGGTCGGTGTAGAGGAAGTCGACGAACGCCTTGTCCAGCGTCGGGTTCGACGCGTCCTTCGTCACCGCGACCGGGTTCTCGATCAGGATCGTGTCCTTCGGGGTGACGTAGTCGACGGCGTCGCCTGCCTGCTGCGCGCTGATCGCCTCGTTCTCGTAGCCGATCAGCACGTCGCCGGTACCGCCGACGAACGCCGCAGTGGCGTCCGAGCCGCTGTCCGGCAGCGAGACCGTGTGCTGCAGCAGCGTCTTGACGAACGCAAGCGCCTGGGCCGGCGTCTTGCCCTCCTCGCGCTCGGCGCCGTACGCCGCCATGAGGTTCCAGCAGGCACTGCCGGAGCTCAGCGGGTTGGGGGTCACGACCTTGACGCCGGGCTTGATGAGGTCGTCCCACGTCGCGATGTGGAGCGGGTTGCCCTTGCGCACGATGAGGGTGGCGACCGAATCCGTGACGATGCCCTTGTACTGGTTGGCGCTCCAGCTCGAGTCGACCAGCCCGGCCGCGACGAGCTTGTCCATGTCCGAGGAGCGGGAGAACTCGACCACGTCCGCGGGCTGACCGGCCTCGACCTGGCGCTCCTGCGTGCCGGAGGGGCCGTAGGAGCCCTTGATCGTGCTGCCGGCGCCGGCGGTGGTCGCGGCGAAGGCCGGCCCGAGCGCGTCGTACGCCTTCTGCGGGGTCGAGAACGCGACCAGGTTGATCGTGCCGCCGCTGCTGCTGGACGGGCTGCTGGCGCCGCCGGAGGAGGAGCTGCTGCAGGCGGCGCTGAGCGCCATCAGGGCAGCTGCGCCGATGCCGGCGATGATCCGCTTGTTCGTGGCCACGTTGGTTCTCGCACCTTTCGTAGTTTTACGACTGACCCACCTGAATAACTAAACGCAACCATCTTTATCAAGTTAAGCCGCCGTGTCAAATCGCGACGCGCCGGATAATCGGTCCTGCCATGAACCTCCGCCTCGGCCGCTCGGCCGCCGTTGCCGTCATCGCAACCGCTGGGTGGGTCGGCTCCGTCGCCACGAGCGCCGGGTCGACGGCCGCCGCGGGTGCTCCGCCGCTGCTGACCGGGGCGCAGCTCGCCCACATGGCGAACGTGTTCGCCGGAACGGACACCAACCTCAAGGACCAGGGCACCGGGGGCAGCGCCGGCAACATGAGCCCGGCCGCGACCGCGCCTTTCGGGATGCTCTCCTGGGGGCCGCGCACCCGGCCGGACTCGGTCGCGTTCGGCGCGGGCTACACGTATTCCGACCGCGAGATCGCCGGCTTCGACCTGAACCGGTTCCAGGGCGGCGGCTGCTCGGCCTTCGGCGACGTGCCGGTCATGCCGACGACGGCCGAGGTGACGTCGAGCCCGGCCAAGCCGTACAGCGCCGCGACCGACTCCGCCTTGGTCGCGTCGTTCGATCACCGTCACGAGTCCGCGTCACCCGGGCGCTACCGGGTGACGCTGAATCCCGGCACGCCGCGCGCGCTCGGCGTCGACATCGGCGCAGCCGAGCGGGCCGGCGTCGCACGGTTCACCTTCCCGGCCGGTGCGCGCGAGGGAAGCGTCGTGGTCAACGCCGGCGGAAGTGAGAACACCGACACGCTCGCGGCCGTGCGAGTGCTTCCGTCGCGCCACGAGGTCGACGTCACGACGACGAGCGGCAGGTTCTGCGAGCAGCCGGTCGGCTACACGCTGCACGTCGCGATGCGGTTCGATCGTGCATTCGCGAGCCACGCCGTCTGGCAGCGGCAGCGCTTCACCGAAGGCGGGACGTCCGCCCGGAGCACGGGCGTGACAGGGCTCGGCTGGGAACCCGGCGCGGGGATTCCCACCCCGCCCAACGACCTCAGCGCCACCGCCCAGGCCGGCGCGGTGCTTCGCTTCGCGACCGCCCGCCGGCGGGCGGTGAACCTGCGCGTCGGGTTGTCGTACGTCAGTGCCAAGGGTGCGCGGGCTGCCCTGGGCCGAGAGGTCGCGCACCGATCGCTTGCCGCCGTGCAACGCGCCGCCGCACGGTCATGGGCTCGGCTGATGGGGCGGGTGCGAGTCGCAGGCGGCACGCCGGCGAATCAGCGGATGCTCGCCACCACGCTGTATCAGTCGTTGCTGTCACCGCAGCTGATCAGCGACGTCGACGGCAGCTATCCCGGTCTCGACGGGAAGGTCCACCGCGCCCGTGGCTGGGCGGCGTACAGCCAGATGAGTCTCTGGGACGAGTACCGGACCCACGGCCAGCTGCTCGCGATGATCGCGCCGCGGCAGGCGAGCGGGATGGCGCGGACGTTGCTCGCCGACGAGCGGCAGGCGGGCTTCATGCCGCGCTGGCCAGTCGTCGGAGCGAGCCCCGACGTCATGGTGGGCGACCCGGCCGTGCCGTTCCTCGCCGACCTCGAGGCGTTCGGGGCAAAGGGGTTCAGTCGACGGGCGGCGTTGCGCGCCGCCGTCCACGGCGCGGCCAGCAATGGCGTCGACGACGAGTCGCCCGCTGCGCTGGCCGGGCTCATCGCGGCCGAGACGCAGGGCGGCGGCTACTACGTCGAGCGACCCGGCAACCCGACGTACCTCGCGTTGCACTACCTGCCGACCGAGCTCGACGCCTCCACCAACACGACCGGCGGTGAGGAGCTCCTGCTCAGCCCCGACCTGGTGTGGGGGAGCGTCTCGACCTCGCTGGAGTACGCCACCGCGGACTTCGCGACATCGCGCCTCGCGCGGGCGGTCTGCGCCCGGTCCACCGAGCAGACGTTCCTCGGGCGTGCCGGGTGGTGGCGCATGAACCTCGACCCTGCCGATGGCTACGTCGAGCCGCGCAGCGCAGCCGGCGGTTTCGTGCCGATCTCGAAGACCGGCCCCGCGCACGGCTTCGTCGAGGGCGACGCCAGCCAGTACACGTTCATGGTCCCGTTCGACGTCGCAGGTCTGGCGCAGGCGCTCGGCGGCAAGCAGCAGCTCGTGGACCGGCTCGATGCGCTGTTCACCGAGCTCAACGCGGGACCGACGTCGCAGTACGCGTTCCTCGGCAACGAGCCGCAGCTCGACACGCCGTACGAGTACCTGTGGGCGGGCCGGCCGGACCGGGCGGAGGACGTCGTGCGCCGCGCCCTCGACGCGATGTACGCGCCGACGCCGGACGGCTACCCGGGAAACATCGACGGCGGCACGATGACGTCGTGGTGGCTGTGGAACGCGATCGGCTTGTATCCGGCGATCCCTGGCGACGACGTCCTGACGATCGGTGCGCCGCTGTTCTCCAAGGTCGTCATCAGCCTGCCCGGCCACCGGGTGCTGCGGGTTCTCGGTCCAGCCGGCCCGCGGTACGCGTTCGTGCGATCGGTGTCGCGCGACGGCCGCCCCTGGACGAAGTCGTGGCTACGGTTCGCGTCACTCGGCCCGAAAACGACGATCGTGATCAACGCCGCAGCACGACCGACACAGTGGGGGCGCTCGGCGCAGGCCGCCCCGCCGTCGTACCCCGCGACGAGCCCGCCGCGTGACTGCGGCTAGCTGACGTCCGCTCGCGACAGGGGGTGCGGCTTGGCGCGGACCGCTGTCAGGGTGACGAGCTCGCCCTGTCCCTGAGCCGCGGTCACCAGGCGTCCCCACGCGACGGTGACGCCGAGTGAGTTGAACGGCTGCTTCGATGATCTCGTCGATCCGGTGCTCGTCATGGCGGTGGCGTGTCCGGTGGGGCAGCCGGCCCGCGTGGTGGTCACGTTCCATGCGAGTTCGGTGTCCCAGACCGTGAGCCGGTCGGCACACTTGCCGTTCGTCGCGGTCCGTGAACCACCGCTCAGCGCGAAGCGCTCGACGGCCCGGCTCGCTCCGTTGCCGATCACGCAGCCCGCGTAGCCGGACGAGACGCTGTCGCAGCGCACATTCTTGCCGCCCGGCGCCAGCAGCGTGCGATGCCGGCTGGCGTTGTGCCACGAGGTGTATGTGACCTCGCCGTTGTCGTTGACGAAGTTGTCGGCGTACGCCACGAACCCGGTCGGGCCGACGACGACGCCGTACCCGACGCGATGGCCCAGGGGATTGCCGTAGTCCACGAGATCGCCGGAGTGCGATCGCGACACCACATGCGTGCCGTCGGCGAACCCGCCGTCCTTGGTTATCCAGCCATCCGGGGTGGCGCCGACGACATCCTCGTTCGTCGAGATGTCGCCGTGTTGCGCACTGCCGAGAACCCACCAGCGAACCCGATGCCCGGTAGCCGTCTTGTTCACCACGACGAGGCTCGAGCGTGACAGTGAGATGACCCGCAGTCGTGACCCGACAGTGCCGAGCGCGATCGGCCCTCCGGTGCGGCCGAGTGCGTAGAGGTTCGCCGCAGTCGGGAGGCCGACCGGGTCGAGGTTGGTGTGGCGCACCGCCTCGGCGTAGATCAGGTACTTGTCGTCACCGGTGACGACGACATAGCGCGCATGTGCACGGGCTGCCGTCCTGGCGGCGGCCGCGGGGCTCCCGGCTGCAGGACCGAAGGACAAGAGGAGGGCTGCGCCGCTCACTGCGGCGGACAGGCGGATTCGCACGCGTGTGGTCTATCACCCGGGCTGTCAGGGCCGCGAGTACCGCAGGTAGAGCAAGTCGTCGTGCTGGAGCACGTGACGCAGCACGAACCGGGTCGGTGCCGCCAACGCGGAGGTTGGCTGCGGTGTCGTCGGCTGCGCGCCGGCCAGGTACGGCGCGACGGTGAGACACATGTCGTCGACGAGGTCCGCGTCGACCAGGGTGGACAGCAGGTACGGGCCGCCTTCGCACAGCACTCGCTGCAGCCCGATCTCCCGCAGCGCGTCGAGCATCGCCGCGGCCTCGATCACGTCCTCGCCGGCGACGACGATGTCTCCCAGCTCCGCGAGCTGTGGCTGGTCGCGCGCCGTCCGTGCGACCGTGACGATCAACGGTCGCTGCGAGTCGTCGGAGAAGACGCGGAGTGCCGGGGACAGCGCACCCCGTGCGGTGACGATGGCGAGCCGCGGCAGCTCGGGGAGCCCGGCCGCGCTCCGTCGCTTCCGGAGCTCCTCGCGAAGTCGTACCGGTCCGTAGCTCTCGGCGGCGACGGTGGCCGATCCGGCGACTATGACGTCGCAGCAGGAGCGGAGGTAGGCAAGCAGCGTCTGGTCGGCGGGATCCGTGATCGCCTTCGTCCGGCCGCCGAAGGCCGCCGCCCCGTCGAGCGCGGTGATCATGTTGGCCCGAACGCCGGCGGGCGGCTGGCCGTAGTACTCGTCGAGCTCCTCGAAGGAGTCGGGCAGCACCGGCAGGCCAGGAACGTTCACGGGCCCCAGTCTGCCCGCCCCGCGTCATGGTGCGGCCACGGCGCTCCGCAGCCTCATCCGAGGGCGGAGAGCCCCGAGCGGAGGTACTCCAGCGATCGCCCGACCAGTGCGGCGACATCGTCGGTGCAGCCGGAGACGCCCCACACCTCGACTGCCGACACGAGCGCGGCAGCGAGAACATTGCCTGACGTTGCGGCCAGCAGCACGACGTCGGGGTGATCGGCGTGCCGCTGCCGGACGAAGTCCGACAGCACAGCGGCGAACGACATCTGGACAATCCGCAGGTGATCGGCGACCCGTTCGCCGCTGATGATGCTGTTGCGGAGGATCGCGGCCTGCCGCACGATCTCGATGTCGTGGGGGAAGCTCTGCACCGCGACCAGGACCGAGTCGAAGACGGACTCGTCAACCGGCCGCAGCGCGAGTGCTGAGGACAACCACTCCAACCGGTACTGGTAGTCCTGGAACAGCACCGCTTCCTTGGTGGGGAAGTGCCGGTAGAAGGTTCGTTCGGTGACGCCGACCGCGTCCGCGACTTCGGCGACCGTGACGTTGTCGAAGCCGGCCTCGGCGAACATGGACAGCGCCGTCTCCCGAAGCGCGTCTCGCGTTGCGCGCCGCCGGATCTCGTGCTGGTTGGTTGTCACGGTCATGGCAGTCGGAGCGTAGGCCGATTCCGAGGTGGTGTCACATCTGACCTAAGCATGTCAGTCTTGACATGATTTCCCGGCGCTGCAAGGGTGCAGCGACGCGGTCGGTCCGCGGGATAAGAGGTGCTCCCATGAGCGACTACGACGCGATCGTGATCGGCGGCGGTCACAACGGCCTGACCGCGGCGGCAATCATGCAGCGCGGCGGCTTGCGCACTTTGGTGCTGGAGAAGAACAAGTACGCCGGCGGTATGGCCTCGACGGTCGAGCTGTTCGACGGCTACCGCTACGAGATCGCGGGGTCGGTTCTGTTCCCCCCCGCACCGGACATCGTGGCCGACCTCGGGCTGGACCAGTTGCGCACCGTGGACACCGCCGTGATGTCGGTCAATCTCGGCGGTCCCGACGACGAGCCGATGATCTTCTACCGCGACGCCGAGACCCTGATGATGCACCTCGCGGACAAGCACGGCACCGACGCGATGATGGGCATGGCGGAGCTGCTCGCCTGGAGCGACGCACCGTCCCGCGCTTTGGGGCGCTTCGATGTCCGTACGCCGCCGCGCACGGTCGACGAGATGTATGCGTGTGCGCGCACCGAAACCGAGCGCGCGGCCATCAACGACATGTTGTTCGGGTCTGTCGTCGACGTCCTCGACCGGTGCTTCCCCGACAAGGAGAAGCACCGCGTGATGCGCGGGATGCTGGCTTTTCTCGCCGTCAACTCCACCTACCGCGGTCCGTTCACACCGGGTAGCGCGACCTGTCTCGCGTTCGCCCTCGCGGCGCCACCCGGCACCGAGATGATGCAGAAGCTCGAAGGCGGGATCGGGGCACTGACCGGTCACGTGAAAGCGCTCTTCGAGTCACACGGCGGCGAGGTGCGGTTGAAGTCGATCGTCGAGCGCATCCTGGTCGACGGGGACCGGGTCACCGGGGTCGAGCTGAAAGGCGGTGAGGTCCTCACCGCACCGATCGTGGTGTCGAACCTCGACCCCGGCGTCACTTTCACGAAGCTGCTGGACCCGTCGATATTGCCGGTCGACCTCGTGTCCAGGCTGTCTCGGGTCGACCACCGGGCGGCGTACGTCCAGATGCACTTCGCTCTCGACGGGCTCCCGGAGTACGCCGCGCCGTACGAGTTCCTCAACGACCCAGAGCTGCAGGGCTCGATCGGGATTTTCGGATCGCCGGAGGAGATGCAGCTCGACTGGGAGAACTGCCGTCGCGGCATCGTGCCGGAGAACCCGTCGATGGGGATGCAGATCCCGAGCGTCCACGACCCAGCGCTGGCGCCGCCGGGCAAGCACGCGGCGAGCGCGTTCGCGATGTACTTCCCGGTCGAGAACGACCGCACGATCCACGGTCGATTGAAGGCCGAGATGGGTGAGAAGGTCATGGCCAAGCTGACCCGGCTCGCGCCGAACTTCCCGGAGCTCGTCACCCGTCACACGACGTTCGCTTCGTACCACATGGAGACGATGTTCGGCTGTCCAGGAGGCGACTTCTGCCACGGGCTGATCCATCCAGAGCTCATGGGAGCACACCGGCCCGGGCCGCGCGGCTGGCGGGACATGCCAGTGCCGCTCGACGGGCTGTATCTCGGCGGTGCAGGGTGTGCCGGTGGTCCAGGGATCACCTTCATTCCGGGATACAACGCCGGCTACGAAGCGCTCGAGGACGCGTCGACGCTCACCGCTCACGCCACCTGATCGAGTCCCCCGCCGCTCATGACCGTCGGATCGCTCGTCCTCGGTGTGCTCAATGGGATGAGCTTCGGGCTGCTTGCTCTCGGCGTCGTGCTCGTCTACAAGTCCGACCGGTTTCTCAATGTTGCCTACGCGCAGCTCGGCGCCGCGCCGGCGCTTGTGCTCGCCAAGCTTGTCATCGACTGGGGCTGGAGCTGGTGGCTCGCGTTCGCGGCGAGCGCCGCCATCGGTGCATTGCTCGGACTCGTGGTGGAGCGGTGGCTGATCGCGCCGTTGCGCGCCAGGAACCGGTCGCCGGTGTCGCTGCTGCTCATGACACTCGGCGTCGGCGAGCTTTTGTTGGCACTCACCTACATCCCTGCACTCGGCCCGAAGACCGACGAGATCGCGATTGCGGGGTATCCGGTTCCGTTTCACAGCAGCCTCACGATCGGCAATGTGCTGCTCGGTGGCCAGGACATCGTGATCCTGGTGCTCGCACCGTTGCTGGTCTTCGCCCTCGCTGCCTTCCTGCGGTTCACGTTGCTCGGCAAGCAGATCCGGGCTACTGCCGCGAATCGAGACGCCGCGCGGCTGGCCGGTGTTTCGGTACGCCGAGTGTCCGCCTTGACCTGGGGGATCGCGGGTGCGTTGTCGGCAATGACCGCTGTGTTGCAGGCGCCATCGGAGGGGACCTTCAACGCCGCCGCCTTGGGACCCGGCCTGCTGCTCGTCGCGCTCGGTGCGGCGGCATTCGGCGCGTTCACGTCGATGCCGTGGGCCCTCGCCGGAGGGCTGGTGCTGGGTGTCGCGCAGCAGATCGCTTTGTCGGTGTCGAACAATGCGGGCACGGCGGACGTCGTAGTGCTCGTCCTCATTCTTTGCGTCGTGGTGGTCCGGGGCCGCTCGATCGGCGCGGTGTTCGCGACGCGGGGTGCGGTGGCAGCGCCCACGCCGAGCCCACGGGTCCCCGCGGTTGTTGCGGAGCGATGGGTGGTCACGCGCTCGCCGCTGATGTTCGGCGCGACCGCGGTCTTCGTCGCTGCGCTGCTGCCGACGCTGCCGGGACTGCAGTCGGAGAGCCGGCGCTTCGAGCTCGCGCTGATCGTCATGTACGCGCTTGTGGCGGTGTCGCTCTGCGTCCTGGTCGGCTGGGCGGGACAGGTGAGCCTCGGCCAGTTCGCGATCGTCGGTCTCGGGGCCTTCGTCACGGCGCGCCTGGTCCCGCACGGCTTGTCGCTGCTGGTCATCCTCGTGATCGCCGGTGTCGTGGGGGCAGCCGCATCTGTCGTCGTCGGGCTGCCGGCGCTCCGCGTGCCAGGGCTCTCTCTGGCCGTGACGTCGCTCGGTCTCGCCGTCATCGCGCCGGAGTGGCTGTTCCGGCAGAGCTGGGTGGGCTCAGCGCAGCCGTTCGGCCTCACCGTCGACCTGCCCGACGTCGTGAGGGGCATCGGCATGCCCTCGTCGGAGGCCGGCACGTACTACCTCGGCCTCGTGCTGCTCGTCCTCATCGTGGCAGCGATGGCAGCGGTGCGTCGTTCCGCCTCGGGTCGGGCGATGCTCGCCGTACGAGACAACGAAATCGCGGCGGCGTCGTTCGGACTGACGCCGGCGACGGTCAAGCTCGCTGCGCTCGCGACCTCGGGGTTCATCGCAGGGCTGGCCGGTGTCGTCTGGGCCGGCGCCTGGCACTCCGTGACCGCGACGCAGTTCACCCCCGACCTCTCGCTGTCCGTGCTGGCGGCGCCGGTGATCGGTGGGGTGGCTTCCCTGTCGGGCTCGGTTGCCGGCGCCACCTTCCTGTACGCCCTGACCTTGTTCGTCAGCCCGCACCTCACGTCGCTGTTCGGTGACTTCGGGCAGCAGATCGGTTTTCAGCTCGCCCTGGGCGGCGCGGGGGTTGTCGTCGTAATGCTTGCCTATCCGGACGGCCTCGCCGGGTTCGCGCAGCGATGTTGGACGCGGCTGCTCGGGCGGATCGCCGCAACCGTCGCTCAGGCCGACGCCGACGCGGCGCCAACCGCCGAGACCCCACTCGTCGTGACGAACGCGGTGGTCTCCTTCGGCGGTGTGCGAGCGTTGGCGGGAGCATCGATCCGGGTTGAAGCGGGCGAGGTCGTCGGCCTGATCGGACCGAACGGCGCCGGCAAGTCGACGTTGATGAACGTCGTGTCCGGAACGGTTCGCCCGGAGCAGGCCTCGGTCCGCGTCTTCGGCAGAGAGCTCGCCGGCCTGCCAGCGGAGTACCGGCCCGCATTCGGCGTGGCGCGGAGCTACCAGGACGCGGCGCTGTTCGCCGGCCTCACCGTCACCGAGGCGATCCAGCTCGCCGGGGACCAGGGCAGGCGGACGGGGATCGCCGCCGCAGCGGCGCGGGTGCCGTGGGCGCGGCGCGCTGAACGCCGGAGCCGCACCGATGCGGTCGACCTGGTCGAGAGGTTCGGTCTGTCACCCTGGGCGAGCGCGACAGTGGCCGAGCTGTCGACCGGCACGCGGCGGATCTGTGATCTAGCCGCGCAGGTCGCGGCTCACCCGCGCCTGCTGTTGCTGGACGAGCCGACAGCCGGCGTCGCGCAACGTGACGCCGAGGCGTTTGCTGCCCGGCTCCGTGAGCTTCGCGAAGAGCTCGACTGCGCAGTGCTCGTGATCGAGCACGACATGGCTCTGCTGATGAGCGTGTGCGATCGGATCTACGCCATGGACGGTGGACGGGTCATCGCCGAGGGCACACCCGAGCAGATCCGGTCCGATCCGCTCGTCGTCGCGTCGTACCTCGGCACCGACCCGGCGGCGGTGCGCCGCACCACGCCCGCGCCGCGGCGTCGCGCCCGCGCCACCGTCGGAAAGGGCATCCGATGACACCGTTCCTTCAGTTCCGGCTCTGGATCCGGGAGGCGCCGGCCGGCGAGCGCACGGTGGCGCTGTGCCTGGCCATCGTGGTGATGACGGTCGGCGCGTGGTCGCTGGTGTCGGTCGGTCCGGCTGGGCCGCCCACGTCGGTGGGTGCAGCCTCGCCCACCGGCGGGCAAGCAGCGTCGTCATCCCCGCGGACGTCCGGGCATCACGGCCGTGCAGCGGGAACGGGTGGAGGGCCCGCGGTGACCGGGCCCTCCACCGGTGGCGAGGTCGGGGCCGGCGGACACCGTGCCGGCGTCAAGAGCGGGTCGACGACGCCAGGTGGCGCCTCGGTGCGGCATGGCAGGTCGTCGGGCGCTTCAGCTCCCGACTGCGGACCGGGTGGCAGCACGGACCAGGGCGTGACCGACAAGGTGATCCACGTCGACGTCGACGTCGCGAACCTCGCCGGCGCGGCCGGGAACGGTCTGGTCGGCTTACCGGACGCCAAGGTCGAGAAGCGGATGTTCGGCGCCGCAATCGACTACGTCAACCGCCACGGCGGCGTGCGTTGCCGCGCTCTGGTGGCGAAGTACTACACGGCAAACCCGCTGTCGCAGTCCTCGCTCGAGGCGCTGTGCCTGGACATGGTGGCCGACAAGCCGTTCGCGTTGCTCGACGAAGGGCTCGCCAGCCCGGTTGGCTCGCCGACGCCCCGGGACTGCCCGCCGTCGCACAAGTTGCCGGAGTTCGGCTCCTTGTCCTTGTCGCAGCGCGAGGTCGAGCAGTTTTCGCCGTACCTGTTTGCCTACAACGAGACCTCGGAGCAGATCGTCCACGACTCGATCCTGGCCTCGGACCAGCTCCGGTGGTTCAAAGGCGCGAAGAAGGTCGGGCTGCTGGAGCAGGACTGCATTCCCGACCTGAACTCGCTGGCACTCGCCGACCTCGCGAAGATCGGCTTCCCTAAGTCGTCTGTGACGACCTTCGACTTCGGCTGCCCCAACGACATCCCGTCGCCGATCACGGTCGAGAACGCCGTGCTGCGGTTCAAGAGTGCGGGTGTCACGCACGTGCTGGACGACGGTGGCGTCTACGAGAACTATTTTTCGAACGACGCGGCCAACCAGCACTACCGGCCGAAGTACATGGTGGGGGACCAGGGCTCGATTGCGTTGTGGGACAACCGCGCGTTCGGCCCGAACCCGGACAACTTCGCGGGCGCGCTCGCCATCACGGCCACTCAGTACGGCGCGGAGAACACAGCGGGTGCGACATTCAACCCGCAGACACATGAGTGCGACGCCGCGATGAAGGCGAAACGTCTCGCGTCGGCGACCGCCTCGCCAGACGGCTTCGCGGGCGTCGCGTGCACGCTCGTCCACCAGTTCGTGCTCGCGGCGGACAATGCGCCGTCGCTCATGCGGGCAGATCTTGCTGCCGGACTCGCCGCGGTCGGTCACGCCGACATGCCGTTCCCTGCCGGCCCGGCGAACTACGTGCGCTCGCACGGCCAGTACGGCGGCGGCTATTGGCGGCCCGATATCTGGCACTCGTCGTGCGCCTGTTTCCAGCTCCAGCGCGCCCGGTTCAGCCCGAGCTTCTCGTGACGGCCAGGTCCCGGTGAGCGCATTCCTGGCGGTCAGCGAGCTCGATTTCTCCTATGGGACGTTGCAGGTCCTGTTCGGCGTTTCGCTCGCGGTGGAGCGCGGTGAGTGCGTCGCCCTGATGGGGACCAATGGCGCCGGGAAGTCGACGCTGCTGCGGGTGATCGCGGGACTGGAACACCCCAAGGCAGGCCGGGTCGTTCTGGATGGCCACGACATCGGCGGGCTGGCCGCGGAGCGGCTCGTGCGGCGCGGGGTGGTGATGGTGCCGGGCGGCCGTGCGGTCTTCGGTGACATGACCGTCGCCGACAACCTCGAAGTCGCTGGTCGCAGCGCGGGCCTGCGTGGCCGTGAATGGCGAGAGCGGCGGGAGTCGGCGTTGAGCGCCTTTCCCGGCATCAGGTCGTGTTTGCAGCGATCCGCGGGCAGCTTGTCGGGCGGTCAGCAGCAACAGCTGGCACTGACGAAGGCACTGTTGCTTGACCCTTCGGTGCTGCTCGTCGACGAGCTGTCTCTCGGACTGGCGCCCGTTGTCGTGGCCGACCTGGTCGAGTCGGTTCGCGCCATGCGGGACCGCGGCGTGACGATTGTGCTGGTCGAGCAGAGCCTGGCGCTGGCCGACCAGATCTGCCAGCGCGCCGTGTTCATGGAGAAGGGTGAGGTGCGCTTCGACGGAGAGGTCGCCGACCTGATCGAGCGCGACGACATCGCGCGGGCAGTCTTCTTCGGCGCAACGCCGGGCACGCCGATCGGCAAGGCCTGATCGGCGCCTGCTCTCGTCAGATGCCGAGGCGTTCGGCCAGCTCCTGCCAGAGCTCGCGGTAGGCCTTGGTCGCCGGGGAGCTTGGCGCGAACGCCTCGACTGGGCGCCGGCGCTGGCCCATGCGCTCGATCGTCGCACTCATCGGGATGACCGTGTGCGCGACGTCGCGGTAGCTGCCGTGTACGAGCTCGACGACGTCGCGGTGCAACGCGCGGCGGCGGTCGACCATCGACAGGAAGGCAAGGATGCCGGCCTTGCTCTCGCATCCGGACACGAGGTCGGCGACCTGGTCGAGGGTGCGCATCGACAGTGGCGACGGAACGATCGGCGTGAGGACCATGTCGGCCGCGCGCACGACGTTCGTGGCGAGCAGGTTGAGACCGGGTGGTGCGTCGATCACCGCGACGTCGTAGTCGTCGGCCACCTCGGCCAGCACCTTGCTGACCCGCTCCTCGCTCTTCTTCACGGCCGCGAGGTCGAGGTCGGTGTCGGCGTACGACGTGCTGGCCGGCAGCACGTCCAGCCGATCGTCGGCGGTGGCCCGGATCGCGGCGGATACCTCTGTCTTGCCTTGCAGCAGCTTGCGGCTGCCCCCCTTCACCTTGGCCTTGGTGCGAAGCAGGTACGTCGCGGCCGCTTGCGGGTCGAGATCCCACAGCAGAGTGCGCTTGCCGCTCTGTGCGGCGAGCCAGGCGACGTTGACCGCGGCCGAGGTCTTGCCGACCCCGCCCTTGACCGAGTAGCACGCGATCACCTTCATTGCGCCCGCATCGTGCCAGATCAGGGTTAACGGCCTCGCCCCGCAACGATCTTCGCCGTGCGGATCTGAGAGGGTCTTGCCGTGGCCAACGACCCGAACGATGTGCTCGCCCGTGCCCGCGTCCACGTCCTTGAGCAGGGCCAAGGGCTCCCCGAGGCCGACGTGCTCGCCTGCCTCCAGCTGCCCGACGACCGGATCCCTGAGCTGCTCGAGCTGGCACATGAGGTGCGGTTGCGCTGGTGCGGCGACGAGGTCGAGGTCGAGGGCATCGTCAGCGTGAAGACCGGCGGCTGCCCGGAGGACTGCCACTTCTGCTCGCAGTCCGGCCGGTTCGACTCGCCCGTGCGCGCGTCGCGGCTCGACGTCACGGAAATGGTCCGGGCGGCGCGCGAGACCCGCGAGACCGGCGCCACCGAGTTCTGCATCGTTGCGGCGGTGCGGGGGCCGGATGAGCGCTTGCTGCAGGAGGTTGCCGACGTCGTCGCGGCGATTCGCGCTGATGGCAACGACGTGCAGATCGCCTGCTCGCTCGGGATCCTGACCCGCGCCGACGCCACCCGGCTGGTCGAGATCGGCGTGCATCGCTACAACCACAACCTCGAGACGGCCCGCTCGTACTTCCCGTCGGTCGTCACGACGCACACCTGGGAAGAGCGCCACGACACGCTCGAGCTCGTTCGCGAGGTCGGGATGGAGGTGTGCTGCGGAGCGATCGTCGGCATGGGCGAGACGATCGAGCAGCGCGCCGAGCTCGCCGTGCAGCTCGCCGCAGTCCAGCCGCACGAGGTTCCGCTCAACTTCCTCGACCCGCGTCCCGGTACGCCGTTCGCCGACCTTCCGGTGCTCTCGCCTGCCGACGCGCTTCGCGCCGTCGGCGCGTTTCGGCTCGCGCTGCCGGCCACCGTGCTGCGGTTCGCGGGCGGGCGTGAGGTGACGCTCGGCGACCTCGGCACCCGGGAAGGCCTGCTCGGCGGGGTCAACGCCGTCATCGTCGGCAACTACCTCACGACGCTCGGCCGCCCGCCCGCGGCGGACCTTGCCCTGCTCGGCGAGCTGCGGATGCCCATCAAGACGCTGTCCGCCGCTCTCTGAGCCTCCCGCGTGGACCACTGCACCGGGTGTGGTCGGCCGGCCGCCGCCGGCGGCCATGAGCGATGCGTCCGCCGCCGCCCGTACGAGCCGCCTCGGTACTGTGAGAAGTGCGGCCGCCGGATGGTGGTCAAGGTCACGCCCACGTCGTACGTCGCGACGTGCAGCGCCCACGGCGTGTTCCAGCCTGAGTAGGCGGCGCGCAGCCAACGATCCCCGACATTCGCGGTGCTGCGTGACATCATTTCGCCACGTCGCGGACCACCCCCAGCTGCTTCCTCGCCGACGTACCTACGAACAACCACCGCCGGGGATCCGGCATCGAGGGCAGGGGGGTGCTGCGTTTGCGCTCGACCAGGTTGCCGCGCGCGCTCCTCGCCGCAGCTGCGGGCGGCGTCCTGCTCCCCGTTCCGATGCTGCTCAGCAGCGCTCACGCCGCCGGGCCGGTGACGGTGAAGGTTCCGCTGAGCCAGGCGAGCTGGTACTGGCGCGGCCAGCCGGGAGCGATCGGGAGCACCGGGATCGCCCCACCCGCCGCCGTGCCTGACCCGGCTGTCCCGGCCGGCGACCTGGCGGTATCCGGGCCTGAGGCCCCCGCAGCAGCCGGGTTGCCGGCCGGCCCGCTCGCGGAGACGTACCTGCTCTTCGACGTGACGGCGATCCCTGTCGGCTCGACCATCACCTCCTTCGTGATCTCGTTGCCGGTCGACGCCAAGGGCGTGACGGCCGATCCCGAAGGCGCGGCCATGATCGCCTGCTCGGCGAAGACCGGCTGGTCCGGCGGCGGGCAGGCGGCGGCGTACGGCGGCAAACCGAGCGATTCCTGCGACGTCCACTCGCCGAAGCTGAAGGCGACCCAGAGCGGCTACACCGTTGACATCGCCGATCTCGCGCAACGGTGGGTCAAGCCGAATGCCTTGAACCTCGGCGTGGCCATCACGGACAACCCTGCCAACAACCTGACCCCGTACCAGGTGGTGTTCGGGCCGGCGAGCTCGCTCATCGGCCTCGCCGCCTCGGTCACTTACGTGCCGCCGCCCGCTGGCGGCGGCAGCGCGCCGAACGCCGGAGGCGTGGCGCCAGCGCCGCCGGTGAACGCTGCGCCGTCACCGCAGACCCTCCCTGGCATTGCTGTGGCCCCCGCGCCGACCGGTCTGCCGGCGCAGGTCGCGCAGCCACCCGCGCCGACCGTGGCACCGGCGGCGCCTGCCGTCGCGATGTCGATGCGGTCCGCGGACCCTTCGAGTCCGCCGCTCGGGTTCTGGATCGCATTGGTCCTCGTCGTCCTGCTTCTCGGGACGACGACAGTCGTCCTCGCGGACCCTCGCGTTTCCGTCTCACTCAATCCCGACCGGGGCGTCGCGAAGGCGCTGCGATCCCGTCTCACCTTGATGCACCGCTGAGTTTGGAGCCCACAATGATCCGACGCGCACCGACGAAGCTGACGGGGTTTGTCCTCGTCGCGCTGACCGCGGGGTGCGGGCTCAGCTCGCAGGCCGCGTCGTCGCTGAAGTCGCAGGCGCAGTCCGGGACGAGTGCCGGCAGCGGCGTCGGCGCCACCGGCACAGGGACGTCCGGTTCGCTCGGCGGGACCGGTACGACGACCGGCGGCGGTACGACGTCGGGCGGGGGCACGTCAGGGGGCGGCACCCTTCCGCTGCCGGCGACCGGCGGCGGCGGCGCGACCGGCGGCGGCGGCGCGACGGGCGGCACGACCGGCGGGGGGAACGGTTCGGCGACCTCGCCTCCCGCGAGCAACAGCGGGGGCGGGTCGTCAGCGGCGAAGTACGAGACGGTCGGTATCAGCGCCAAGCAGATCACGCTCGGGCTGCACGCGCCCCAGACCGGTGCGGCACCGGTCCCGCTGCAGGCGTTCCAGACCGGGACGAAGCTGTTCTGGGAGAACCACAAGGTCTTCGGTCGCAAGGTCGTTGTGAACTTCTTCGACGACCAGTACAACCCGTCGGTCGCGCGGCAACGGTGCGAGCAGCTGTCCCGGAGCTCCTTCCTGGTCATCGGCGGCGCCGGTACCGACCAGATCCAGGCGTGCGCGACGGATCCCGTCCTGCAGGCGACCCACACGCCGTACTTGTCGGTCGGCGTCACGACCAACGGCCTCACGTCGCTTCCGTACTACTTCGCCGTCAGCCAGACGTATCCGGCGCAGGTGCCCGAGGTCTGGACGATGGCGAACGAGCTGTTCCCGGCCAACGCGAAGGGCAAGTGGGCGATCGTCACCGAGAACACGCCGAACTTCGCGGACGTCACCAACGCCGCCGTTGCGCTGCTGAAGGCTCACCACATCGCGTACAAGGTGATTCGCTCACCCAAGGCGGGCAGCGCGGGACAGGCCGCCGCGGTCGTCAACCAGGCGGAGGCGTTCACCGGCCGCTCCGGCGGCTCTGTCTTCCTCGACGTCGACCCCAACTTCTGGATCGACATGATCGCGGCGGCGGCACAGTCGCTCTACACGCCCGCGTGGGTCGGGCCGGGAGTGACCCAAGGCGAGGACCTCGTCGCGGGTCCGGTGTGTGGCGCCCAGAGCTACATCAAGGCCGCCTTCCTGTCGCCGTTCATGGGGCTGGACCGAGAGCCGAAGGCGTTCGGTCAGGAGAACAACCCGAAGCCCGACGGTCTCAAGACGAACCGTGACGTCGAGCTCTTGCTCTACGGGGTCAACGAGATGCTGTACCACGCGCTGCTGTCGGTCGGGAGCATCAACAACCTCACCCGAGACAACTTCATCAGCGCGATGACGCACTTCTCGGCGAAGCTCGGGTCGGATCTCTCCGTGCTTCCCACGATCAACTTCAACGGCGGACATTTCGGAAGCACCGGAGCGTGGATCGAGAAGCTGAGCTGTTCGAAACTCGAGTACACCACCGTCGGCAGCGGACCGATTTCTCACTGAAATGAGCCTGTTGGCGTCGGGCGGCGTTGCCGTCCCCGTGCAGCTTGCGACAGGCATCGTCGTCGGCTGCGGGTACGGCCTGTTCGCGCTGGGCATCGTGCTGGTCTACAAGGCGGGCCGGATCTTCAACTTCGCGCAGTGTGAGATCGGCGCCTTCGGCGCCTTCATCACGTTGTGCTCGGTGCGCGGACTCGGCTTCTTCCCGAAGTGGCCGTTGCCGGTCGCGATCCTGCTCGGGCTCATTGCCGGGACGCTCGCCGGTCTGGCTGCCGAGCGGTTCGTGATCCGTCCGCTCTTCCGCGCGTCGCGCGCGACGCTGCTGGTCGCCACCGCAGGGCTTGCGCTGGGCTTCGCGTCGCTGGAGGCACTGATCCTCGGCACGAACTTCGACGTGCTGCCGAACATCGGCGGGCCGTCGAGGTTTGCGTTGTTCGGTTCGGCGAGCGACTCGAACTCCTACCTGTACGGCTGGACGCAGGTCGTGACGGTTCTCGCGCTGGTCGCGATCGCGCTTGCCACCGTCGCGTTCTTCCGGACGAGGTACGGCGCCGCCGTACTCGCGGTCTCGCAGGATCCGACGGCGGCCGCCGTGGTGGGCATCAAGGTGAGCCGGATATCCGCGCTCGTCTGGGGGATCGCGGGTCTGCTCGGCGCGGTCGCGGCGATCGTCACCCTCGCGGGCAAGCCGTTCATCCCCGGCAGCGAGTCCGGCTTCTACACCGGCAACGGGCCGCTGATCCTGGCGTTCACCGCCGCCGCGCTCGGGGGGATGACCAGCCTGCCGGGTGCGTTCGTCGGTGGGCTCGCGATCGGCGTCATCGAGCAGGTCGCGGCCAACTACATGCCCGCCTCCGTGCCTGGCGGCACGTCGATCGTGGTGTTCGCCGTCCTGCTCGGGGTGCTGCTCGTGCGGCCGACCGGACTGCTCGGGAAGACGACATGACGGCGGCGGGAACGTACGACGCCGGGATGCGGTTTCGCCCGAACCCGCTCGCGATGCTGCCGCGGGCGGTGGCATGGCTCGCGCTGGCCGGAGTCGTGGCGGTCTGTGCGGGCACCGGGCCGACGGTCGCCGGATACGCGACGCTTGCCGCGATCTACGTGGTGGTCGGGCTGTCGCTGAACGTCATCCTCGGCTACACCGGGCAGCTCTCACTCGGCCACCAGGGCTTGGTCGGATCGGGAGCGCTGCTCGCGGCGTACACCTCGACCGCGCACGAGGCCCCCTTCGTGGTCGCGCTGCTGTTCGGCGCACTCGCCGGCGGGATCTGCGCTCTGGTCGTCGGCTTCGTCGCGCTGCGAATCAGTGGTCTCTACCTGTCGCTGGTGACGCTGGTGTTCGGGGTCACGCTGCAGCAGTCGTTGTTCCAGGTGAACGCGCTGACCGGTGGCGGCGCGGGTGAGCCGGCGAACCGGCCGTCGTTCCTGCAGAGCGACTCCCGGTTCTTCCTCGTGTGCACCGCGCTTGCGATCGGGACGATCTACCTCGACTTCCAGCTGACCCGATCGAAGGCCGGTCGCGCGATGCTTGCGATCAAGTCGGATGAGCGGGTGGCCGCGTCGATGGGGATCAACGTCGTCGGCTACAAGCTGTTCGCGTTCGTCCTCTCGGGCCTGCTCGCCGGCTTGGCGGGCGCTGCGCTGGCGTTCTCGTCGCAGCAGTTCACCGGCAGTGACTACAGCTTCAACCTCGCCATCTTGTTCGTCCTGATGACGGTGGTCGGCGGCGCAGGCTCGCGTGCCGGTGTGATCGTCGGCTCGGTGTTCTTCGCGCTGCTGGGCAGCCTGCTGCCGACGTTGCGGCCGTTCGTCTGGTTCGCGAACCTGTTTCCGACCCAGACCGCCGCGAACATCCGGCAGTTCGGCCCGGGCTTCATCGGCGCGCTGTTGCTGCTGCTGACGTTGACCTTCAACCCGGGCGGCATCGCTCAGCAGATCGCGCCCGTCGTCCGGTGGCTGACCGGCGGCCGCTTCAAGGAGGCGAATCATGCCTCCGGTGCTTGAGGTCTCGAGCGTCGCGGTGCGTTTCGGCGGCGTGCAGGCGTTGCGCGACCTCACCCTCGAGGTCAACGAGTGGGAGATCGTCGGGCTGATCGGGCCCAACGGCGCGGGCAAGACGACCGCCTTCAACTGCATCACGGGTGCACAACGGCCGGATCACGGCAACGTGCGCTACCGCGGCCAGGACGTGACCAGACTGCCCGCGCACCGGCGGGTCGCCCTCGGCTTCGGCCGCACCTTCCAGAACGTCGGCATGGTCAAGACCGCGACGGTGATCGAGAACCTCAAGACCGCGCAGCACCTGAAGGCCGACTACTCGGCGACCGCCGGTCTGCTGGGAACGGCGATGGTCGGGATGCGGGAACGCGAGCTGACCCGCCACGGCGAGGCGCTCCTCGACATGCTCGGACTGGCTGACCTGCGCGACCGGCCCGTCGGCTCGCTGCCGTACGGGCAGCTGAAGCTGCTCGAGCTCGGTTGTGCGCTCGCCACCGATCCGGACCTGCTCCTGCTCGACGAGCCGTCGTCCGGCATGGGTCCCGATGAGTCCGAGGACCTCGCCGACCGGCTGCTGGCGCTTCGGGGCGAGTTCGGCCTCACGATGCTCGTGATCGAGCACCACGTGCCGCTCGTCACCCGGATCTGCGACTACGTCTACGTCCTCGACTTCGGCGAGATGCTGACGGAGGGGCTGGCCGCTGACGTGCGCGCCCACCCTGCGGTGATCGCGGCCTACCTCGGGACGACGGCATGACACCGCTGCTCGAGGTAGAGGACCTGCGGGCGGGCTACGGCTCCCTGCCGGCGCTGCACGGCGTGTCCTTCGCCGTCGAGGCGGGCAAGACCGCAGCGGTGTTCGGCCTCAACGGCGCCGGAAAGACGACCACGGTCAACACGATCGCGGGCGTCCTCGAGACCTGGTCCGGTGAGGTGCGCTTCGACGGGCAGCGGATCAGCGGCCTGCCGGCCGACGAAGTGGTGCGCCGCGGGGTGGCGCTCTCACCGGAGGGGCGTCGCGTGTTCGCCGAGCTGTCGGTGCGCACCAACCTGGAGCTCGGCGCCTGGACCCGGCGCGGCGATCTGTCGCGAAACCTCGAGCGCGTGTTCGCCTACTTCCCGCGGCTCCGCGAACGCAGCGGGCAGCTCGCCGGGACGCTGTCGGGAGGCGAGCAGCAGATGCTCGCGATCGGGCGGGCCTTGATGGCGAGCCCGCGCCTGCTGCTGATCGATGAGGCCTCCCTCGGCCTGTCGCCGCTGCTGGCGCAGACCGTGTTCGAGATCGTGGCCGAGATCAGCCGTGACGGCACGACAGTGATCATCGTCGAGCAGAACATCGGCGTACTGCCCTACGCCGACCAGGCAGTTCTGCTCGAGAAGGGCGTCGTGACCTACGACGGGTCGGCAGCGGACCTCATGAAGACCAACGATCTCCGCAAGTCGTACCTCGGGTAGGCCGGGCACGTGGTGGAGAGCGGCAACACACTGGCAGGAGAGGCGGAGGACATGGCGATCATCTCGCAAAGCGGCGAGTCCGGCGGTTTGCTCGGGCGGCTGCGACAGCTCAGGGGAGCGGCGCTGGGGAGCGGGCTCGGCGTCATCGTCGTCGGCGTCGGCATCCTGCTCATCGGGATCGGCTGGAACGGCATGGCCGGCGGTGGCGGTGAGATCAACGGTGTTCCGAACCTCAACGCGCAGCTGCCGTGGCTGGTGTCGGGCGGTCTCCTCGGCCTGGCCTTCGTCGTCTTCGGCTCGGCGATCCTCGTCGCCCACAACGCGCGTGTGGATCGGGCTCGCCTCGAGGCCAAGCTCGACGAGATGACCGCAGCCATGGAGCGTTCGGCGCAGGCTGCCCCCGAAGCGACCGAGGTCTACAAGCCCGCGCCACGGGCATCCCGCGCCAAGAAGGCCGCCCCCGCCAAACCCCGGTGATCTTGACGAAAGCGGCGCTAACAGCGCTTCATACCGCCCTTTTCGTCAAGATCACGCCGGTCAGATCGTCGACGCATCGATGACGAAGCGGTAGCGCACGTCGCTGTCGACGACGCGGTCCCATGCCTCGTCGATCTGGTCGGCCTCGATCGTCTCGATCGTCGCTCCCAAACCGTGAGCTGCGCAGAAGTCGAGCATCTCCTGGGTCTCGCGGATCCCGCCGATGCCGGAGCCGGCGAGGCTGCGCCGGTTGGTCATCAGCGAGTAGGCGCCGACCGACATCGGCTCCGGCGGAGCCCCGACGTTGACGAGCGTGCCGTCGAGGCGCAGCAGCGACAGGTACCGGTCGATCGACCAGCTGGCCGAGATCGTGCTGACGACGAGGTCGAAGGACTTGGCGAGCGGCTTCAGCACCGACATGTCGCGCGTCGCGATGTAGTCAGTCGCGCCGAACGCGAGCCCGTCGGCTTGCTTGGCCAGCGTCTGTGAGAAGACGGTGACCTCCGCACCGAGTGCCGCCGCGATCTTCACCCCCATGTGGCCGAGGCCGCCGAAGCCGACGATCCCGACCTTCTTCCCCGGCCCGGCGCCCCAGTGGCGAAGCGGCGAGTAGAGCGTGATGCCCGCGCACAGCAGGGGAGCGGCGACGTCGAGCGCGAGGCTGTCCGGCACGCGGAGGACGAACGCTTCGTCGACGATGATGTGCGACGAGTAGCCCCCTGCCGTCGGCAGACCGTCCTTGCCCATTGCGTTGTAGGTACCGACATTGCCCGCGACGCAGTACTGCTCCTCGCCGAGCCGGCAGTTCTCGCATTCGCGGCAGGAGTCCACCATGCAACCGACTCCCACGCGGTCACCCACCGAATGGCGGGTCACGTCCGCGCCCACCTCCGTCACCACGCCGGTGATCTCGTGACCGGGGACGAGGGGGAACATCGCCGGCCCCCACTCGTTGCGCGCCGTGTGGATGTCGGAATGACAGATGCCGGCGAACGCGATCTCGATCACCACGTCGTGTGGTCCGGGGTCGCGACGCTCGATTGTGGTGCGCTCGAACGGTGCTTTCGCTGCGGGCGTGGCTCGGGCGACGAAGCTGCGCATGACTCTGCTCTCCGCTGATGATGGCGACTCGATCGTTACGCTACGCCGCGTGGTGACCACGGCGGGCAGGCCGTTCGACGGCGTACGCGTCGTCGAGGTTGCGGCGTGGACCTTCGTCCCCGGTGCGGGTGCCGTCATGGCCGATCTCGGTGCCGACGTGATCAAGATCGAGCCACCCACGGGTGACCCGCAGCGCGGGTTGATGAACCTGATGAACCAGGTTGAGGGCGCACCGAACCCATTTATCGAGATCCCGAACCGGGGCAAGCGGAGCGTGACACTCGACCTGAAGACCCCCGGCGGGCGGGAGCTGCTGCTGCGCCTCGTTGCGACGGCGGATGTGTTCCTGACCAGCTACCTGCCGCGGCTGCGCGAGCGGATGCGGATCGATGTCGAGGACTTGCGCGCCGTGAACCCGCGACTCGTCTACGTCCGCGGTTCGGGGTGGGGGAGCAGCGGCCCGAAGGTCGACGTCGGCGGGTACGACGCGGCGGCGGCTTGGGCCGGCGGTGGCGCCATGTACAAGCTGACCGAGCCGCAGACCGACAACCCCGCGATGCAGCCGGCCGCGTTCTACGACCTGCAGGGCTCGAGCTACATCGCGGGCGCGGTGGCCATGGCCTTGTTCCGCCGCGAGCGCACCGGCGAGGGCGGTGTCGTCGACGTCTCGCTCCTCAACGCCGGGATGTGGAGCATGAGTCCCGACATCGTTGCCGCGCCATATACCGGAGAGCTGTTTCGCGCCGACCGGAAGAACGCCGGCAACCCGATCGCGAGCTTCTACCGGACCTCGGATGACCGCTGGATCTCCTTGGTGTGCCTGCAGTCGGACCGGTTCTGGCCTGAGCTCTGCGGGCTGCTCGGGCGCCCGGAGCTGGCGGCGGATCCTCGGTACGCCGATCAGGTCGCGCGCTACAAGAACCGGCGTGAGTGCATTCAGGAGCTCGACACGATCTTCGGGGCGAAGACGCTGGAGGAGTGGAAGAAGGTGCTCGCCGGCTTCAGCGGAGTGTGGTCCGCGGCGCAGAGCTTCGCGGAGCTGCACGCGGACGAGCAGGTCGCCGCGAACGGCTTCCTCAGCGAGGTGTCCGGTGGTGACGGCCGGTCGTTCCGCCTGGTCGCGCCGCCGTACCAGTTCGACGGCGAGCCTTCGAGCTGCGGGCGGGCCGCCCCGGAGCTGGGGCAGCACACCGAGGAGGTCTTGCTCGAGCTCGGCATGGAGTGGGACGACATCACGGCACAGCGCGAGTCCGGCGCTCTCGGCTGAGCCACGCAACCGTTGCCTGCCAACATGCGTCCAAAGATCATGATCGTCATGACGCGCCGTGTGCTCGTTGCGGTGTCAGCGGCGTCGGTGGTCATCCTGGGTGGTTGTTCCGGGGGATCGTCCGGCGGTGGGGGCGGCCCGGCATCAGGGACTTCGATCCGCGGCATGAACCTGCCGGCGTTCTCGTGTGCGGCGCGGTCCGCCGGCCTACCCGCCCAGGTGGCTCCATCGACCGTGACGGCGGTGCGGGTGTGCCCGTTGAGTGCACCGTCGCCGTTCAACCGGCCTGCCGCGGCGATCACCGTGCGGCCTGCCGACGCCGGCTTCGCTGCCCTGGTCAACGCGCTCTCGCTGCCCGACGCGTCGTCGACACGGGCCAGCTGTGTCCTGAGTACGCCGAGCTGAGACCGCCCCTTCTCGCTCGCACCGCGTCGACGGTGCTGCTCGTCCATGAGCCGGTCGATGGCTGCGACCACGCACTGCCCGCGGTCAGCGCTGCGCTCAACGCGGTCATCAACGGCTGACCTCAGCCGCATTCAGAAGCAGGGCTCTTGGCCGTCTGGCCTGGTTGGCGCCGGGCCAGACGGCCAAACCCCTCCGTGAGCTACATGTAACCGAGGTCGGAAAGGCCTCCGGTGTAAGTCCCGATCAGCTCCTGCACCGACTGGTCGGTCCCGCCGCCGTACATCGTGATCTCGAAGTCGGACACGATGGCCTCGGCCTGGGTGTTCAGCTTGAGGATCTCCGGCGATACGAGGATCTTCTGCAGCTCGGCGACGTCACCGTCGGCCATCATGAAGCCACCGGCGCGCCCCGTGAGGGCGATGTACTCGCGGTGGCCGTGAACTCTTCCCTTTTTTGCGAGGCCCTCGAAGGTCTCGATGGCCTTGCCGAACACTTCAAGCCCCTTCGCCTCGCGTCCAGGGACGCTGGCTCCCCAACGAATGACGAGTGCACCGGTCATTGGCATACCTCCCAGGTTCTGGGGACGGGATGCCGTCACTATCCGCCCGGGAGGATGCCCCGGCAATAGCTAACCGGCTACGAGTTCGATCCCTTGCGGCTCGGTTTGCCGTACCAGGCTTCGGCGAGCTTCGCTCGGCCGTCCTGCTTGTAGTGGTAGTTGCCGGTGTCGTGCGCTTTGCGAATCGTCCACACCGGCTTGCTGCGGTCGACACCACCGATGAGCACCGTCTTCGGCGTCTTGCCGCAGCCGTAGTCGACTCGGTACTTGCCGACCACTCCTGATGCGCCTTGCAGCCACCCGCAACGAATGCCGCCGACTACCTCGACGTCCCACGGGTACTTCCCTCGGCTCCCGGCCCGGGTGTAGCCGGAGTTGTCGTAGCCCTTCGTGACGTGCAAGCGTGCGACGGAGTGGGACCAGCCCTCCGAGAGGCAGTCGACATACGCCGGGTCGTCCGTGACCCAGCACGGATCGATGACGAAGTTGCCGGCGAAGCAGCGGTAAGCCGTGCCGGTTGCCTCGGAGCCGAACAGGCAGTTGGCGTTCCCGAACCGGCGGGTCACCTTGTACCCCGGCAGCAGGTGGCCACTCGCGTCGACGGGACGAACGTGCGTCACCGTCGTGGTTGCAGGCGTCGCTACTGCGTTGCCGCTGAAGAAGGCGGTCAGCGGGGATCCGATCGCGAGGGCGGACAGGACAACGACAACACTCATCCGGCGCATAGCCGACACGCTAACGGTGTCGCCGGATCGGGCCTAGACCTCGAGCAGGGTTCGTAGTGACGCGACCAGGGGCAGTGGCTGGTCGAACATCGCGTGATGTCCGGCCTTCGGCAGCGGAACCTCACGGACGGCGCGTCCGAGCAGCTCCGAGATGCGTTGCACCATCCCGACCTCGAGCATCCCGCGCTCGCAGCGGATGAGCGTGAGCGGTGCTGTCAGCTGCGGCAGCAGGTCGCGCACCCAGCCGCGCTGACCGAAGATCCCCGGGTCGAACTTCCACGTCCAGCCGGCTTCAACCTTGGTGGAGCCGTCAACTCTGCGCAGCGACTCGATCGCGATGTGATGCGTGACGTAGTCGAGGTTGCCGTCCTGCGGCGGCACGGTCCGGAACCGCGGAAGCGCGTCCTCGAGCGACGGGTAGATCTTGGTCGCCGGGCGTCGGGCGGCGATCGGCGCCTCTTCCGGGGGCACCTCGGTGAAGGGCGAGTCGATGGCGATGACCTCTCGGACCGCGTCCGGCTCCAGCACCCCCGCGAAGACCGACACCCAGCCACCCATGCTGTGGCCGATGAAGATCGCGGGGTCCAGCGCCTCCGCCCTGACGGCGGCGACGACCTCACGCGCCCATTGCGACCGGTCGTACTCAGCCTTCCATGCGCTGTCGCCGTGCCCGCTCAGATCGACCGCGATCACCCGACGGCCGACGGAGAGCTGCGGGGCGATGTGGTCCCACCAGCCGGAGTGCGCCGCCCCGCCGTGCAGGAGGACGATGCCGGGCAGCGTGCCGGCTTCGCCCCAGGCGCGGTAGTGGATGCGGGCGCCGTCGACGTCGATGTCGCGGTGCTCGGGCTTCGACTCGATGGCGTCGGTGAACCACGCCGGGGCGGCTGGAGCCTTCATCTGTCGAGTCGGTCGCGCCGCGTCAGTCGCTCGAGGGGAGCGGTTTCGACTCCTTGGTCACAAGCGGGATGCCGTTGCCGGCGAGGGTGCCGTCGCCGCCTTTTGTCACCAGCAGCTCGAGCGTGCCGTCCGCGTCATCGGTGGTGTACCGCTTGCCGAGCAGTGTGCCGCCGTCGAGTCCCGGTGCCGGCGTACCGCCCTCGGCGATCTCGGCGCCCAGCTCGACCATCGGGGATCCCCCGCAGGAGAGCTCGAGGTCGTCCGCCGGCAGCCGTACGACGATGACCTCGGTGGTGCAAACCTGGCTGCGCAGCCGCTGTCCGGACTTCAGTGGCACGTGCGACCCTCCGTCGTCTTGCGCTTCGCCGGGTACTTCGGCGTCGTAGTGATCTCCTATGTGATGATGCCATCCGATGACTACCACTGACACCGCCACCCGGATCCCGCTCGTCGACTACCTCGCACTCGAGCCCGAGCCACACCTGGTCGCCCAGGAGTGCACGAGCTGCGGCGCGCGTTACTTCGACCACCGCGACGCGTGCGCGAGCTGCTTCGAGGACGAGTTCAAGAGCGTCGACGTCCCGACTGAGGGCGAGGTCACCTCGTTCACGATCGTCGCCTACGCCCCGCCGGGCGTGGACGCGCCGTTCGTTGCGGCAGTCATTGACTGCGGTGGTACGCCGGTGCGCGGAAACCTCCGTGATGTGACGCCCGACCCCGAGCACGTGAAGCTCGGGATGAAGGTGCGATTGACGACGTACTCCCTTGGAACCGACAGCGCCGGGACCGAAGCCATCGGCTTCGGCTTCGCGCCCGCGTAAGGAGATCAGCGACATGGCTAGCGGCGACGTCTGGATCCTCGGGATCACGATGACCAAGTTCGGCAAGCACCCCGACATCGACTCGGTAGGGCTGGCCGCGCAGGCAGCGCGCGGCGCGCTGAAGGACGGCGGTGTGTCGATGCGCGACATCGGCATCCTGGCCGCCGGCAACCTGATGGGGGGTGGCGCGCTCGGTCAGCAGCTGCAGAAGCAGATCGGGCAGACCGGCATCCCGGTCTACAACGTCGCCAACGCCTGCGCGACCGGTGCGACCGCGCTGCGCACCGCCGTGATGGCGATCAAGGCCGGCGAGGTCGACATGGGTCTCGCGGTGGGCGTCGAGAAGCTGTCCGGCGCGGGCCTGCTCGGAGTCGGTGGACCGAAGAAGCAGGGCGACACCTGGGAGCCCTCCGGTAGGCACGGCGCGATCATGGGTCTCGACGGTCGGGTTGGCACCGAGAACATGCCCGGCACGTTCGCGCAGATCGGGATGGAATACGGCCACAAGTACGGCGAGGTCAGCTTCGAGACGTTCGCGCGGATCAGCGAGAAGAACCACATGCACTCGACGCTGAACCCGCTCGCGGCCTACACGAAGGCCATGACTGTCGAGCAGATCATGGGCGACATGATGATCGCCTACCCGAACACGCGGCCGATGTGCTCGGCCAACTGCGACGGCGCAGCGGCCGCGGTGCTCGTCAGCGACGAGAAGCTCAAGACGCTGTCGGACGATCAGCGCCAGCGCGCCGTAAGGATCGCTGCATCGGTGCTCACCACTGACCCGTACGAGGCCGGCTGCCAGATCCTGCCGAACGTCAACACGCTCACCCGCAACGCGGCGAAGCAGGCGTACGAAGCGGCCGGGGTGGGTCCGGAGGACCTCGACCTGGTCGAGCTGCACGACTGCTTCGCGACCGCCGAGCTGGTGCACTACGACAACCTGATGCTCTGCAAGGAGGGCAACGCGGTCGACTTCTTCGAGTCGGGCGCCGCCCACCGCACCGGCTCAACGCCGGTCAACGTCTCCGGCGGGCTGCAGTCCAAGGGCCACCCGATCGCCGCCACCGGCATCGCCAACGTGTGGGAGATCTGTCACCACCTGCGCGGCGAAGCCGGTGACCGCCAGATCGAGGGCGCGAAGGTCGGTCTCGCGCACGTGATCGGTCTCGGCTCGGCGTGCGGCGTGCACATCCTCGAGAAGGCCGCCGCCTAGCAAGCTCCTGCCTACCGTCGTCATGGAGCTCGCGCTCTCGCCAGAGGATCTCGCCTTCCGGCAGGCGGCACAGGAGTGGCTGCGCGAGAACTACCCGCGCGAGCCGCGTCCGAATGACGGCCCCGCGATGCGGGAATTCGACCTCGACTGGCAGCGCCGCCAGTGGGCCGGCGGCTGGGCGGGCGTCGCGTGGCCGAAGGAGTACCAAGGGCTAGGGCTGCCCGTCCTGCAGCAGCTGATCTGGCTTGAGGAGTGCGCGCGGGTCGGCGCCCCAGACATCGACAGCCGGTTCGTGGCGGTCAACCACGCCGGGCCGACCTTGATCGCGAACGGCACCGAGGAGCAGAAGGCGTTTCACCTGCCGAAGATCCTGCGCGGCGAGGTGCTGTGGTGCCAGGGCTTCTCCGAGCCGCAGGCCGGCTCCGACCTCGCGTCGCTACGGACGGTCGGCGTCGTGGACGGCGACCACCTGGTCGTCTCCGGCCAGAAGCTGTGGACCAGCTTCGCGGACCTCGCGGACTACCAGGAGCTGCTGGTCCGCACCGACCCGAGCGTCCCCAAGCACAAGGGGCTGACCTGGGTGATCTGCGACATGCGGCTGCCCGGCATCACGATCCGCCCGATCAAGACCCTCGATGGCCTCAGCCATTTCTGCGAGGTCTTCTACGACGAGGTCCGGATTCCGCTGAGCAATGTCGTCGGCGCGATCAACGACGGCTGGCGGGTGGCGATGTCGACCCTCGCGTTCGAACGCGGTACGGCGTTCACCCACGGCCAGGTGCAGCTTGCGTCGATCGCAGAGCGCCTCAGCGGATATCTGCAGCAGACCGATGCAGCGGCGTACCGGCCGGAGCTCGTCGAGCAGCTCGCGACCGCGCGGGCGGAGATCGCCGCGTTGCGTGCGCTGACGTATCTCAACGCGCTGCGCAACGCCGGTCAGGCGGTGCCGGGGCCGGAGGGGTCGCTGGTCAAGCTGTCCTACACCGAGCTGCGGCAACGGCTGATGCGGCTCGCGCTGGAGATCCTCGGGCCGGGTTCGGAGCTGCCAGGGATCACCGACGCGACCTGGGACGAGGACTACTTGTTCTCCTACACCGAGACGATTGCGGGCGGCACGTCGGACATCCAGCGCAACATCATCGGCGAGCGTGTGCTCGGGCTGCCGAGGTAGCGCGTGGATCTCGTGCTGTCAGATGAGCAGCGGTCGGTCGTCTCCTCGGTCGCCGAGGTGCTCGACGACCTGATGCCGATGGATAAGGCTCGCCGGGTGCTCGACGGCGATGCGGAGCCGCTCGACGCGTTGTGGCGGTCCGCCGCGGAGCTCGGCTGGTTCGGGCTCGGCCTGCCCGAGGACCATGGCGGGTCTGGGTTCGACCTGATCGACGAGGCGCTGTTGTTCGCGGAAGTCGGTCGCCGTGTGACGCCCGGGCCGTTTCTCGCAACTGTTCTCGCGGCCCGGCTCGCCGCCCTGGGAGGCGCTGCGGATGCGGCCGCGGCGTTGCTTTCGGGGGAGGCGCGCGCCGGGCTCGCGGCGCGGCCGGCTGACGGACCGGCAGTGCTGTACGACGCCGACGGCGCGACGTACCTGATGGTCTTCGGTCCCCACGGCGCTGAGCTGCATGCCGCAGCGATGGCATCAGGGCGGACCGGGCAGCCCGGACTGGACCCGCTGTTCCGGCGCGAGACCGCGACGCTCACGGGTGAGGCGATCGCAACGCCGCCGCCGGGCGAGCCGCTGGCGGCGCGCGGATCGGTGTTGGTCAGCGCGATGCTGACCGGCATCGCCGCGGCGGCCCGGGACATGTCCGTGGGCTATGCGAAGACGCGAGAGCAGTTCGGCTCGCCGATCGGGGCATTCCAGGCCGTGAAGCATCGGTGCGCCGACATGGCGGTCGGTGCCGCGCTCGCCGATGCACAGCTCACCTTCGCGGCGTTGAGCATCAGCGAGTCGGCCGAGGACGCTGCCTTCCAGGTAGCCGCGGCGCGCGTCGTCGCCGAGCGTGCGGCCCTCGCCAACGTGCGGGAGACGATCCAGATCTACGGCGGCATCGGCGTCACATGGGAGTGCGACGCCCATCTCTACCTCAAGCGCGTGCACGCACTGCGTGAGCTCTTCGGCGGCGAGGCGGCTCAGCGCAGCGCGCTCCTCACCGCGACACTCAGCGTGAAAGGCTAGGTGACGGAGCCTGCGGCACCGGCGGAGCTGCCTGACATGCGAGCCCGCTGCGCCTGAGCCAACGTCGCACCGGCTCGCTTCAACGCCGCGTGGCTCACCGAGGTGTCGGTGCTGCGGACGATCACCAGGCAGAAATAACGGCCCCGGGTCTCGTACTGCACGAACTCTCGGCCGACCATCGTGGGTGACGGGCGGAAGAACGCGAGCCCGCCGTGCACGGTGCTACCGGTCGGGGTGATGGACTCAGCGGCTTGGTGCAGCCCACCTTCGACGAAGCCGGCGAGGTGGTGCGTGGCGCCGGCGGAACTCGCGAAGCGGGTGAGGTCGACGAGGTAGCGCTTCTTCCCGTCCGATGACAGCCAGGAGTGGAACTCGCTGCCCTGGAACCCGTCGGCCCGGAGCGCGAGACGCTGCGGGCCACGGTCCCCGACCGGGAACTGCTCGAGGAACTTGTGCAGCGTTCGGAAGCCACCGTCGACCAGCGCGTCAGGCACCTGGGTTGCCAGCGCCGGGTTGAGCCGGACGGTCCGAGCGACCAGGTCGGCCCTTGCCGACGAGGCGCTCGTGGTCGTCTCGGCCGGACCGACGACGAGTCCATGCGGTGGTTGCGCGCTACGCGTGACCTCGGGGGTTGGCGTCGATTGCGCCTGCTGCACAGGTGCGGGGTGATGCGTCGAATCGCTGTGGGTGGCGGCTGCGACGGCACCGACGCCGACACACGTCGCCTGCACCGCGGCGAGCGCGACGACCAGGCGACGGCCTGGAACGGAAGGCATGGGCACGCCGTCTAGTGTCGTGAAAACGGTGCGCGGACGAAATGGCCCGAAATGGCCATAGATCACGGTTGGTGCGTAATCGCGGCGGAGCGGAATCCGGCCGCGAGGGCGCGGATCGCGGCATCGAGGTAGACGGTCAGGTCCGCGTCGGCGCGGGCCAGCCACACGTCGTACGCCGCGCGGCAGGCCGCGAGGGTGGTCCGGCCGACTGCCAGCGGGTACAGCGAGTCCGCAGGCTGGCCGAGCCGGGTCGCGGCGAAGTCCGACACGGCGCGCTCCCACGCGTCGTAGCGCAACGCGGCACTTGCTTGCAGCTCCGAGTCCGAGCCGATCAGGCCCATGCGCGTCCTGAGCTCAGGGACGTCCTCGGCGCGGTACCGGTTGACGCTCACGACGACCTCGCGAATCGCCGTCATCAACGGAGTTCGCTCCGGCACCGCGTCGAAGGCGGTGCGAAGGGCTGCGACCTCGTTGTCGAAGTCGCCCCACAGCACTGCCGCCTTGGAGTCGAAGTAACGGAAGAAGGTTCGCTTGCTGACGCCGGCGCCGGCGGCGATCTGCTCGACGGAGGTCTGAGCGAATCCTTGTAAGGCGAACAGCTCGAGCGCTACGAGCTCGAGCTCTCGGGCGCTGGTCTCGCGCGGCCGGCCGCGTCCCACGGCGTTGATTCTGGCACTGAGTGTCGATATTGTCCGGCTGTCATCCATCGAAGGGGAGAGGCAATGACGCCGACCACGACCGACGAAGCAGTAGACGCTCAGGTTGAAGCGACCGACGAAGCGGTCGTTGTCGAAGACGTGCTCGTCGAGGATGTCTCGATCGACGGCATGTGCGGTGTCTACTAAGCGGCTCGATCTCGGCGGATTCGACCTGGACTGCGCCTGGGAGCTCCACCCGAGCGTTGCGGTCCGGCCCGAGCGCTTCGGTGCGCTGCTCTACCACTTCGGCACCCGCCGGCTGTCCTTCCTCAAGACGCCCGCGCTGCTCGACGCCGTCCAGCGACTCGACTCGTCGGAATCCGCGCGAGTTGCGCTGGGTGGGGCGGGGGTGAGCGCCGCCGAAACACCCACCTACGAACGCGCGCTCGCGGGGCTCGCCGCGACGGACATGATTCGCCGGCGGACGGCGGCATGACGGTCACCCTGCTCGACCACTTCGAGCGCGGCCTCGACGCACCCATCTGTCTGACGTGGGAGCTCACCTACGCCTGCAACCTCTCGTGCACGCACTGCCTGTCCAGCTCCGGGCGCCGTGACCCGCGCGAGCTGACCACGGCGGAGTGCATGTCGCTCATCGACACCTTCGAGCGAATGCAGATCTTCTACGTCAACATCGGTGGCGGCGAGCCGACCGTACGCAGCGACTTCTGGGACCTCGTCGACTACGCAACGGCACACCACGTCGGCGTGAAGTTCTCGACCAACGGCGTGAAGATCACGCCTGCGATCGCGACCCGCCTCGCGGGCAGCGACTACGTCGACGTCCAGATCTCGATCGACGGCGCGACAGCCGAGGTGAACGACCCCATCCGTGGCAGCGGGTCGTTCGCGACCGCGATCCGGGCGATGGACAACCTGGCTGCGGCCGGCATGCGCGGCTTCAAGATCTCCGTCGTCATGACCCGCCACAACATCGGGCAGCTGGACGCGTTCAAGGCGATTGCCGACAGCTACGACGCGCAGCTGCGGATCACCCGGCTGCGTCCCGCGGGACGCGGCGCTTCGACCTGGCACGACCTGCACCCGCTGCCGGAACAGCAGCGCGTGCTCTACGACTGGCTGGTCGCGAACGGCGACCACGTCCTCACCGGCGACTCGTTCTTCCACCTCGGGGCGTACGGCGACGCGTTGCCGGGCCTCAACCTCTGCGGCGCCGGCCGCGTGGTGTGTCTGGTCGATCCCGTCGGCGACGTCTACGCCTGCCCATTCGCCATCCACGAGCAGTTCCTGGCCGGCAACGTCCGCGGCGCCGGCGGGTTCGAGGCGGTGTGGCGTGACTCCGAGCTGTTCGCCGAGCTGCGCAGCCCGCAGACCGGCGGTGCCTGCACGAAGTGCTCGTCGTACGACGCCTGTCGCGGCGGCTGCATGGCGGCGAAGTTCTTCACCGGGCTTCCACTCGACGGCCCGGACCCCGAGTGCGTGAAGGGGCACGGCGAGCTGCCGCTCGCGGCCGTGCCGGCGGGGAGCACGCCCCGTCCGTCGCCCGACCATTCACGTGCGGTGCCGATCACCATCGGGAGGCGTCCCGACCGTGCCTGCGACACCAGCCCGCTGACTGCGATCTCGTGACTGCGTCGCAGCTCGCGGACCTCGCGTGGACGGAGGTCGAGGCACGCAACCGGCAGGGTCGCGCCACCGTGCTCGCCGTACCGCTGGGCGCGACCGAGCAACACGGACCGCACCTGCCGCTTTCGACCGACACCGATGTCGCGGTCGCGCTGTGCAACGCCGTAGCGGACGCGCGCGACGACATCGTGGTCGCACCTGCGCTCGCGTACGGCTCGAGCGGTGAGCACGAGGGATTCGCCGGGACGCTGTCGATCGGCCAGGAGGCGCTCGAGCTGGTCGTCGTCGAGCTCGTCCGTTCGGCGGTTCGGACGTTCGATGCGGTGCTCATCGTCTCCGCACACGGCGGCAACCTCGAGTGTGTCACCCGGGCGGTGACCCGGCTGCGCGCGGAAGGCCACGACGTCGAGCTGTTCGCGCCGGTCACGGGCGGCGACGCGCATGCCGGGCGCACCGAGACCTCGCTGATGCTGGCGCTGGCGCCGGCGCGCGTCCGGATGAGCGCCGCCGCCCCGGGTGACCCGCGGCCGATGGCGGAGCTGCTCCCACTCCTGAAGGCGTCCGGCGTCCGGTCGGTCAGCGCCTCGGGAGTGCTCGGCGACCCGTACGGCGCGGGCGCGGCCGAGGGCGAGGCACTCATCGCGCGGCTGGCCGGCGAGCTGCTGGCCCGCGTCGTCAGCTGGCGGGACGGATGACCGGTCAGCAGCGGGTTGCGCTCGTCACCGGTGCCGGTCGTGGCATCGGCGCCGCAACCGTGCGCGCCCTCGCGGCCGACGGCTTCGCCGTCCTCGCGGTCGACATCGGCGAAGACATTCCCGGTCTGCCGTACTCGCTGGCGACGGCCGCGGAGCTCGACGAGGTGGTGGCCTCGGCCGACGCCGGTGACCGGGTCGCGGCATTCGTCGCCGACGTCCGGGACCGGGCGGCTCTGACCGAAGCGGTGGCTGCTGCCGAGGCGCGCTGGGGCGGCCTCGACGTGGCGATCGGATGCGCGGGAGTGATCGGTGGCGGCGTCGACCAGTGGGAGCTGTCGGCTGACATCGAGCGGCTGGTCATCGAGGTCAACCTGGGCGGCATCCTCAACCTGTCCCGGGCGGCCGTGCCGGCGTTGTTGCGGCGGCCGGCGCCGCGTAGCGGGAGGTTCATCGCGGTCTCGTCCGCCGCGGCAAGCCGGGGACTGGCGAAGCTCACGGCGTACAGCGCGGCCAAGGCGGGCGTGACCGGCCTCGTGCGGGCGCTCGCCGGTGAGCTCGGGCCGACCGGCGTCACCGTCAACGCCGTCAGCCCGGGATCGACCGACACCGCGATGCTGCACGAGAGCGCGCGGCTCTACGGTCTGCCCGAGTCAGGGGAGTTCGCCCAGCAGCAGCCCGTGGCGCGCCTGGTCGAGCCGGCCGAGGTTGCCGCGGTGCTCGCCTTCCTCGCGAGCCGCGCGAGCAGCGCCATGACGGGCGCGATCGTGCCGGTCGACGGTGGGCTCGCGCTGTGACCCACACGGACGCTCCGCCGATTCCCTCGGGTACCGGTCTCGTCATCGATCACGGCACCCGGGAGCTCGCCGGCGGCCGGTTGCTCGGTGGCACGCCGCGGCGGATGCTTCGACTCTCCGACGGTGGTCGCGAGGCATGGGCGGAGCTGCAGGGCGGCCGGGTCCGTTCCTTGGCCGCAGGTCGGCTCGCCCGGCGGCTCACCGACGTGGGCCTGGCACATCCGCGCCCGGATGTGGCCGAGGCGCGCGACGTCACCGTCGTCGTGCCGGTGCGTGACCGTGCGGGGCAGCTCGACCGCTGCCTCGCTTCGCTGGCGGCCGGCGACCGGGTGGTGGTCGTCGACGACGGCTCCGCCGACCCGGCCGCGATCGCTGCGGCCGTGCGACGCAACGGCGCGAGACTGGTCCGCCGCGACACGTCGGCGGGGCCCGCGGCGGCGCGCAACATCGGCCTGGCAGGCATCGACTCGGAGCTTGTCGCCTTCGTCGACAGCGACTGCCGGGTGCCGACGGGCTGGCTCGACATCTTGGCCGGCCACTTCGTGGACTCCGCGGTCGGCGCGGTCGCGCCGCGAGTGCGCTCCGCCCGGCACGACCACTCGCGCCGCTACCGCGACCAATGCGGGCTGCTCGACCTGGGACCCGGAGCGGCTCGGGTACGCCCGCTTGGCCGCGTCGGTTACGTGCCGACCGCGGCACTCGTCGTACGCCGCGAGGCGCTGGTCGAGGTCGGCGAGTTCGACGCCGACCTCCGGTTCGGCGAAGACGTGGATCTGGTGTGGCGGCTCGACGCGGCGGGGTGGCGGGTGCGCTACGACCCTGCCGTCGAGGTGCTGCACGACGAGCCGATCGACTGGCCGGCGCGGCTGGTCAAGCGCTTCCGGTACGGCACCGCCGCCGCGCCGCTCGCGACTCGTCATCCGGGAGCGTCGTCGCACCTGGTCGCGAACCCGTGGCCGCTCGGCTTCGTGGCCGCCGCCGCCATCGCGCGGCGGCCCGAGCTTGCCGCCGCTGCGGCGGCCGGCAGCTACGTCGCGACGAGGCGGGCGTTGTCAGCGGTCGACGTGCCGGAGATCTCGGCGGCGCGGCTTACCGGCGAGGCCTTGGCCGGCACGTGGCGAGGCGCCGGGCGCTACGCCACGCAGTTCACCCTGCCGGTGCTGGCAGCGGCGGCGCTGCGGCGTCGTTCCCTCGGGAAGGCAGTGGCGGTGGCGACGCTGGTTGCCGCGGCACCGGTGGCTGAGTACCGCGCGCGCCGGCCCGCGGTGAGCCTGCCGCGTTTCGTCGCCGGCCAGATCGTCGATGACGCGGCGTACGGCGCCGGCGTCTATGCGGGCTGCTTGAGGCAACGGACCGCCTTGCCTCTCAAGGTCGCCGTCCGGCGACGTGGATCGGAGCGATAGATGGCTGGTGCCTGGTTCGAGTCCGTCGCGGAGGCGCAGCGCCGCGCGAAGCGGCGGCTCCCGCCGTCGGTGTACGGCGCGTTGGTTGCCGGCTCGGAGCGCGGCCGCACACTGTTCGACAACGAAGCCGCGTTCGGCGAGATCGGCTTCGCGCCGCACGTCGCCGGCCTGTCCGCGACCCGCGAGCTCGCCACCACGGTCATGGCCCAGCCGATCTCCATGCCGGTGTTCATCTCGCCGACCGGCGTGCAGGCCGTACACCCCGACGGAGAGGTGGCGGTCGCCCGCGCCGCGGCGGCGCGCGGCACCGCGATGAGCCTGTCGTCGTTCGCGAGCAAACCGATCGAGGAGGTCGTCGCGGCGAACCCGCAGACGTTCTTCCAGATGTACTGGTCCGGCTCGAAGGACCAGATGCTCGCGCGCCTCGACCGGGCCCGTACCGCGGGCGCCGCCGGCCTGATCGTCACTCTCGACTGGTCGTTCTCGAACGGCCGTGACTGGGGGAGCCCGGCGATCCCGGAGAAGATGGATCTGCGGACCGCCCTCAAACACGCGCCCGAGGTGCTCCGCCATCCGCGCTGGCTGCTTGCCTGGTTGCGGGCGGGACACCTGCCGGGCTTGACGGTGCCCAACCTTGCCGAGCGACCCGGCGAGCCGGGCCCGAGCTTCTTCGGCGCGTACGGCGAGTGGATGCAGACGCCGCTGCCGACCTGGGACGACGTGGCGTGGCTCCGCGAGGAGTGGGGCGGGCCGTTCCTGCTCAAGGGCGTGACGCGACTCGACGACGCACGGCGTGCGGTCGACGCGGGCGTCACCGCGATCTCGGTGTCCAACCATGGCGGCAACAACCTCGACAGCACGCCGGCAAGCATCCGGATGCTGCCGGGCATCGCGGAAGCGGTCGGCAACGACATCGAGGTCGTGCTCGACAGCGGCGTACGACGGGGCAGCGACGTGGTGAAGGCGCTTGCCCTGGGTGCTCGCGCGGTCATGATCGGACGCGCCTACCTGTGGGGGCTTGCCGCGAACGGTCAGGCCGGCGTGGAGAACGTGCTCGACGTCTTGCGTGGTGGCATCGACTCCGGCGTCCTCGGTCTCGGCCGCTCGTCGGTGCACGAGCTCCGTCCCGAGGACGTTCTGCTGCCGGCCGGCTTCACCCGCTCCGCCGGCACGGCGTCGCCAGCTCGAACCGCACGAGCCTCGACCCGATCGAAGGCCCGCGCGAGCTAAGGGCTCGACGACGGACGGCAACGCGATTGCCGTTGCGGCGTGCTCTAGGCCGTAGTAATGGCTATCGCATCAGAACGCCGGGACTTGCCTACTTCGGGGCGAAGCGCTGGCCGCCGTCGAGGCGGATCGTTCCCGCGTTGAGCATCGGGTTCTCGACGATCGCGACCGCGAGCCGGCCGTACTCCTCGGGGCGACCCATCCGCTTCGGGAACGCCGCGTCCTTGGTCAGCATGGTCGCGAACTCGTCCGGGATGCCTTGCGTGATACCGGTCGAGAACAGGCTCGGCGCGATCGCCGTGACGCGGATCCCGAGTGAGCCGAGGTCACGCGCCATCGTGAACGTCATGCCGACGATGCCGGACTTCGCCGCCGCGTAGGCGACCTGGCCGATCTGGCCCTCGAACGCCGCGATCGACGCTGTGTTGATGATGACGCCGCGCTCCTCGTCCTCGGGCTCGTTCTGCGACATGTAGTTCGCCTGCAGCCGGTTGAGGTTGAACGACGCGATCAGGTTCAGGTCGATGACCCGGCGGAACTCGTCCAGCGGGTGCGGGCCTTCCTTGGTCAGCGTCCGCTTGCCGATGCCGCCGCCCGCCGTGTTGACCGCGATGTGCAGCCCACCCAGCGCCTCCACCGCATCCTGCAGCGCCTGCTCGGTGCCGTCGGTGTCCAGTACGTCGAGCGGGTGAAACGACCCGCCGAGCTCCTTGGCGACCTCCGCACCTGCCGACGTCGGCAGGTCGAGGATCGCGACCGACGCGCCCTTCGCCTTGAGCTGCTCCGCCGACGCCTTGGCCATGCCCGAGGCGCCGCCGACGATCATGGCCTTCTTGCCGCTGATCTCCACGTGAGTTGGCTTCCTTCCGGTTACTTGATGAGTGGGTCGCGCGGCAGGCCGAGCAGTCGCTCGGCGATCTGGTTGCGCTTGATCTCTGAGGTGCCGCCGGCGATCGTCATCGCGCGCTGCATCAGCACGATGTAGCCGGTCATCTGCCGCGCCTCGTCCATGAACAGCAGGTCGGTAGCCGCGAGCTCGGCAAGGATGCCGGCGGCGTCGAGCCCGAGCTCGGAGAGCACCAGCTTCGTGACCGCGCCTTCCGGTCCGGGTCCGCCACCGGCCACCGCGCGGTTGGCGCTGCGCAGGTTGAGCTGTCCCATCGCCTGCTGCGTCGCGATGTAACGGCCGATTCGCTCCGCGCCGCCCGCGAGCCGGTCGGGGTTCTTGTCGTACGGCGGGATCAGCGCCTCGCCGGGGTACGTCATCGCTCCGGTGCCGCCGCCGATGCTCACGCTCTCGTTGCCGAGCGTTGCGCGCGCGACCGTCCAGCCGCCGTTGATCGGGCCGACGACGTCCGCATCGGGCACGAACACGTCGTTGAAGAACACCTCGTTGAACTCGGACGGGCCGGGCGCCATTCGCAGTGGCCGCACCTCGACGCCCGGCGCCTTCATGTCGATGACCATCGTCGTGATGCCGTCGTGCTTCGGCACGTCCGGATCGGTGCGCACCGTCGCGAGACCGAAAGCCGACAGGTGCGCGCCGGAGGTCCACACCTTCTGGCCGTTGACGATCCAGCCGCCCTCGGTTCGCGTCGCCTTCGTCCGCACGCCCGCCGCGTCCGAACCGGCGCCCGGCTCGCTGAACAGCTGGCACCAGATCAGGTCTTGGCGCAGCGCCGGCGGCACCCACCGCTGGACCTGCTCCTCGGTGGCGTGCTGGATCAGGGTGAGGATCACCCAGGCGGTGATGCCGTAGTTGGGGCGCTTGATTCCGGCTGCCCCGAACTCCTGCTCGATCACGATCTGCTCGACAGCGCCCGCGTCGCGGCCCCACGGCTTCGGCCAGTGTGGCTGCACATAACCGGTCTCGATCAGGGCCGTGAGCTGCTCCGGGGCGTCCTTGCCCTTGATGCTCTCGGCGAAGCTGCGCACCTCGTCGCGGATCGCCTCGGCCTCCGGCGGGAGCGTGATCGTGCGCTCGCGCTTGACTCCCTTGCGAGTGAGGTCCACCACGTCGATCGCTGCGGCGTCCGCGGAGACGAACGCGCCGATCGCCGTACCGCGACGGAAGAACAGGTGGGTGTCGTGCTCCCAGGTGAAGCCGATGCCGCCGTGCACCTGCATGCAGAGGTTGGCGCACAGGTACGCCGCGGGGCCGGCCAGCGTCGCCGCTGCGGCGGCTGCGATCCGCGCCTGGTCGCCGCCGGTTTCGACGGCGCGGGCTGCGTCCCACACCGCGGCGGTCGCGAGCTCGGTCGCGACCAGCATGTTCGCGCAGTGGTGCTTGACGCCCTGGAAGGTCGCGATCGGGCGGCCGAACTGCTCGCGGACCTTCGCGTACTCGGCGGCCAGCTCGGTGGTGGTTCGGCAGACACCGACCGCCTCGGCCGACAGGATCAGTCGGGCGAGGTCGACGAGCCGCTCCCGGGCGCCGGTGAGCACGGTGGCGCCGGCGCCGGACAGCGTCACCGAGCCGGAGCGCCGGGTCGGGTCGAGGTTCTTCGGAAAGCTGAGCGAGACCGCGGCGTCCGTCGCGTCGATGACGAGCACGTCGTCGCCACTGCCGATGACCAGCAGGTCCGGCGTACCACCCGCGAGCGCGGCGGCGACGGAGCCGGACGCAGTCTTCCCAGCCGCAGAGCCGTCGGCGACGGTGACCTCGCTGTCCAGCGCGATCGCGGCGGTCCGCGAGCCGTCGGCCAGGCCGGGGAGCAGCTCGGCCCGGACCGCGTCATCGGCCGAAGCCGCGATCAGCGCGCTCGCGACCACCGTCGGCACGAAGGCCCCCGGAGCGACTGCGGCGCCGAGCTCCTCGACGACTACGACGAGCTCTTCCAGGCCGTAGCCAGCGCCGCCTACCGACTCCGGCAGGTGCAGGCCCAGCCAGCCGAGGCCGGCCAGGTCGTCCCAGAACGCAGGACGGGGCTCGGACTCCGCCTCGAGCAGCGCTCGCGCGGCGCCGCGCGCGTCCCGCTTCGCCAGGAAGTCAGCGGCGGTCTCAGCCAGCGCGCGATGGTCGTCGGAAACGGCAATCGACATGCTGGAACATTAGCGTCATGTCGTGGGGGAGTTACATGCGGCTACGCATGTAACGAGACCCCGGCGTGATCTTGACGAAAGCGGCGCTTTGAGGCTCTCTTGTCGCCCTTTACGTCAAGATCACCGCGGTCTTGCTAGTAGCGGATGAGGCCGCGCAGGTTCTTGCCGTTGCGCATGTCGTCGTAGCCCTGGTTGACCTCGTCGAGCTTGTACTCGGTGGTGATCAGCTCGTCGAGCTTGAGCTTGCCCTCCTTGTACAGGCGGAGCAGGCGCGGGATGTCCCGGCGCGGGTTCGAGCCGCCGAAGATGCTGCCCACGAGCTCCTTCTGCATGAGGGTCAGCTCGAACAGGCTCATCGTCACGTCGGTCGCCTCGATCGAGGCAACCGCGGTCACGACGCAGCGGCCACCCTTCGACACGAGCGAGAGCACCGAGGCGATCATCGATCCCTCCGCGACACCGGTCGTGATGATGGCCTTCTCGGCCATCGCGCCCCAGGTGATCTCGCCGACGAGCGCGAAGGCCTCCTCGACGCTCGCCGCGGTGTGCGTCGCGCCGAACTGCAGCGCCGAGTCCCGCTTGAACTGCACCGGGTCGACGGCGACGACGTTGCGCGCACCGGCCATGGCGGCACCCTGTACGGCGTTGATGCCGACGCCGCCGATGCCGACGACGACGACCGTCTCGCCGGGCTGGACGTCGGCGCGGTACACCGCCGAGCCCCAGCCGGTCGTCACGCCGCAGCCGACCAGCGCGGCTTTGTCGACGGGGATGTCGTCCTCGAGCTTCACGCACGAGGCCTCGTTGACGATGGTGTGCGTCGCGAACGTCCCGAGGCAGCACATCGTGCCGATGTCGGTGCCGTCCTTCGCCAGGTGGTGGCGGGCGACGAGGCCGTCGATCTGGCGGCCGACGATGAGGTACTGGCCGAGGTCACACAGACTCTGCTTGCCGGTCGAGCACGACGGGCAGCGGCCACACGACGGGATGAACGAGAAGACGACGCTGTCGCCAGGCTTGACGCTCTGGACGTTCTTGCCGACCTCGAGCACGGTGCCGGCGCCTTCGTGGCCACCGATGATCGGGTACTGCGGGAAGCCGAGCAGCTCGTTCATCTCCTGCGGCATCTTCATGTCGCCGGTGACGAGGTGCTCGTCGGAGTGGCACAGGCCGCTCGCGACCAGCTCAACGAGGACCTCGTTGGGGCCCGGGTCGTCGAGGGTGATCTCCTCGATCTCCCACGGCTTGTGCGTGTCCCAAAGGACTGCTGCTCTTGCGTCCACGATCGGCCCCTCTTTCACTCGGCTATGACGGACTCTAACCTCACCCGGTGGCTCGGATCGAGCCGCAGTTGCCCCTGAACGGCAGGCCGGCGAAGCGGGCCTGCAGGAACGGCGCCGTCTCCGGATCGAAGTAGATTCCGGCAGCCTCATGCCCGGCCCCGCCGTACCGGTGGAACTCGACCGGCACGCCTTGGGCGCAGTACTCCTGCGCGAGCCCGATCACGTCGCGAATGCTCATGACGCCGTCGCCGTACCCGTCGATGTCACCGTTGCCCATCAGGAACGCAGTGTCCGGGTGGCCGCGGACGGTGCCCATCTGTTGCGCGTCGATCATCCGGGCCAGCGCGTGGACCTTGAACAGGTTCCGGTACCTCGGCTTGAGCAGCTTCTGATAGGTAAGGCCTGGATAGTCACCGAACACGTTCGTCATGCAGGTCCTGCTCTCGACCGCGACGACCCTCTTTCCGTACGGCGAGAGGTACCGGCGCAGTGAGACGTGGTACGCCCGTGCGAGGCCGACCAGGATCCCCGGCAGCGCCGCGCTGTAGACCGGGGTGCCGTTCGCGTAACGGAACAGGTCCGCCTCGCTGACCGGGATGCCGCCCTCCGCTACGCCGACGAGATTCAGACCCGGTGCGTAGTGAGGCGCGAGCTCGCTCGCCCAGTCCGCCGCGAGGGCGCCGCCGGAGTACCCGGAGAGTCCGATCTTCGTCGCGCGGCTCACGCCGAGGGCGGACTCTGTCGCACGGAGCCCGTCGAGCGTCTCCTTGCCGGACTCGCGCCCGGCCATCCAGTGCAGATGTGGTCCTTCGAAGTCCGGCACCGTCACCACCCAGCCCTGGGCGACGTAGAACGCGATGAGGAGCTCCTCTTCCTCTGCCTGGCTGTTCGCCGCGCCTCCCGCCTCGCCGCCGGTGAGGGTGTAGCTCGGCGCGCACGTTCCGCCGAGGTCGTCGTAGAAGCTCAGGTAGCCGACGATTGGCGCGGCGATGGGCAGCGGGTCGGGGGCGATCACGGTCGTGACCGTGACGGTCGGGTGGCCGAGCTGGTCGGTGGTGCGGTACAGCAGCTGCTGCGCAGTGACAGGCGTCGGCAGCGGTCCGATCGCCAGCGAGACGGTGCGTTGCTTCAGCACCGTGCCCGGCGCGATCTTCGCGAGCGGCGTGTCGCCGGAGTACCGGTAGAAGTGGTCGGCCTGCTGCGGGGCGTGAAATGCCGATGAACCGTTGGCCACCAGCGGTACACCGGTGAGCGCGATCGTCAGCGCGAGTGCCACCATCCCGGTCATGCGCCGCGTCACGTTGCTTGTTTCGTTGCTCGGATTCGTTTTCCCTCTCGCTCCGACGGGGATGGCGGCGGCTGCGAAGCCACATATCGGGCATGTCTGGACGATCCTGCTCGAGAACGAGGAGTTCGAGCAGACCTTCCTGACCGGCCGCAACGCCGCGCCGTACCTGACCCAGACCTTGGTGGCGAAAGGCGAGCTCCTCCCGCAGTACTACGGGACCGGGCACTCCAGCCTCGACAACTACATCGCGATGACGAGCGGGCAGGGCCCGAACATCTCGACGCAGGGCGACTGCGACGACCCGACCACCCTGGGCGGCCCGCATCACAAGTGGCACGTCGGTGCGCAGGGTCAGGCGATCGACGACAGCGGAGTGGGCGCAAGTCGCATCGGCTGCACGTTCCCGGCGAAGGTGAAGTCGCTCGCTGATCAGCTGGCCGCGGCACACGTGTCGTGGAAGGGCTACATGGAGAACATGGACGCCCAGCCGGGCAAGCCGTCGCACTGCGCGAGCCCGCTGACGACCGGGCCCGCGACCCCCAAGCGCCACATCGACCGGCCCGACTACAAGGACAAGCACAACCCCTTCGGCTACTTCCACTCGATCGTCGACCGGCGGGCGTACTGCAACCGCCACGTCGTACCGATGGGCCACTTCGCCCACCACAAGGTGGTCGGTCCACTCGCCCGCGACCTGCGGTCGATCGCGACCACGCCGCGGTACTCGTTCATCACGCCCGGGCAGTGCCACGACGGGCACGACGCGTGCCCGAGCAACGACGGCAACCAGTTCACGGGGATCGATCAGTTCCTCACGGTGGTCGTGCCGCAGATCATGGCCTCACCCGCGTTCAAGAAGGACGGCTTGATCGTCATCACCTTCGACGAGGGCACCACCGATCTCAAGTGCTGCAACGAGCCGAAGGCGCCGAACCTGCCGCAGTCGCAGGACAACGGCTACCCGATCCCCGGCCCGGTCGGTGACGGCGGCGGAATGACGGGGGCATTGCTGCTATCGCCGTACGTCGACGCAGGGTCAACCGATCTGACGCACGCGTTCAACCACTACTCGTACCTGCGCAGCATGGAGGACCTGTTCGGTATCGACAGCGGCGGCACGGACGGCCATGGCCACCTCGGGTACGCCGCACAAGCCGGTCTCGAGACCTTCCAGCAGGCCGGCGACATCCCGACGTAGTCAGGACTCGATTGGCTCGCTCTCGAGCAGCAGCACCGTGCGGCTGTAGGAGACGGTCTCCGGGGGCAGCGTTGCCCGGAACGCCTCGACGCTCTTCACGTGCTGCTGCAGATCTGCCATGGTCTGCCACCGCTCGATCAGCGTGATCCGTCCCGGCTGGAACGCGTCGAAGCAGAACCGGTATTCGAGGCAGCCCGGCTCGTCCTGTGTCCGCTTGACCTGCTCTTCGCGCGACTCGATGAACTCGAACCGATCTTCCGCGGCCATGTCATAGGTTGCGAGTACGACGATCACGCCGTCACCTTACGAGTTCGACGCGAGGGGAGGCACCGTGAGCGAAGCCTCCGGTTATGTGGAACGACCGGACTATCGCGTGGACCTGCTGCGGCGCCGCAACCTCGTCACGGTGCGATCGGGGGACCGCGTCATCGCTCGGACGACCGAGCCGTTGCTGGTCGACGAGCAGGACCACGGCGTGGTCGTCTACATCCCCGAGGCGGACGTCGACCTGACGCAGCTCGCCGAGATCGACCATCCCACCCGCTGTCCGTACAAGGGCTGGGCCTCGCACTGGCGGCTCGTCGACGGTGAGGAGCCTGTCGCCTGGACCTATCGCGAGCCGTACCCGCAGGTCGCACAGATCAAAGGTCACGTGGCGTTCTACCAGGACCGGGTGAGCGTCGAGATCGGTGTGGCGACGCCGGCCGTCGTCGGGTACCAGCGCTGATCCGATGAGCGCGACGGAATCCACGCTGGCGAACCTGCTCGCGGTCTTCGACGTCGATGCGGTGGCGGAGCATCACTACCGCGGCGACAGCGACGCCGGCGACCGCGATCTCATCGACGCGAGTCAGGCGCTTGCGCAGTCGGTGGTTGCTGCGACGAAGTCCGGCGGCGGGAAGGTGGTGCGGCGGGCGAGTGGCGTCTTCTGCCGGCCGATCCGCGCCGAGTCGCTGATCGACTTCGCCGTCGAGGTGGTCCACCAGGGCCGTTCCTTCACCACGGCGCTCGTTACCGTCACTCAGGGTGAGCGAACGTGTGGAGTCGTGACGCTGCTGCTGGACCACCCGGTCGCCGACGTCATCCGGCATCCCGTGACGGCGCCGGACAGCGACCCGGCGAGCGCGATCCCGTATGACATGCCGTTGCCGGGCCGAGAGCTTCGGCTGGTGGGTGTCGCCGATCCGAACGACCCGGACGAGGTCGGCCCGCCGCGGCTCGAAGCCTGGCTTCGCTATGACCCCGTCCCCGACCGCGACGATCTGCGGCGCGCACTGCTGGCGCACTTCACCGGACATCTGTCGATCTCGACCACGATGCGCGCGCACCCGGGCATCGGGACGGCCATGTCGCACAAGACCGTTTCGACCGCGGTGATGGCGCTCGACATCAGCTTCCACGATCCGGCCGTGTGGGACGGCTGGATCCGGTACGACCACGAGAGCACGGCGGTCGGCGCCGGGATGAGCTATGTGCGCGGGCAGGTCTGCGACGAGTCGGGACGGTTGATCGCCTCCTTCGCGCAGGACGGGATGATCCGCGCGTTCGACGAAGACTTGAGTGCCACCGCTATTGCAGAGCGGGCGCGCCTCTAGCGGTGCCGGGCCGGCCGAGATGAAGCGCGGTGTAGGCGACGGCACCGATCGGGATCGGCAACCAGTACGCGATCGCTCGCCAGGTCAGCACGCCCAGCACGGCCGCGGACTGTGGCGCGCCGAAGCCGATCAGCGCCGGGATCATCAGTCCTTCGGTTACGCCGAGACCACTCGGGGTGATCGGCAACCAGGTGCCGAAGCACGCGATGGCGAACGCCACCGCAACGCCCTCGAGGCGGATGTCGGCGTCAAACGCGGTCAGCGACGCGTAGAGCGCGAGAAAGTCCAGAGCCCAGTTGGTCATGGACCAACCGGCCGCGCGTGCCATCCGCCGCCGGTCCCGGAAGGCGCCACGCACGTGGCTTTCGAGGTGTGACTCGTAGAGCAGGCCGATCCGATGCGCGACCCGCGTCCCGACTCGTGGGATGCGAGCAAGCCGGGCTGCCATCCGGTCACGGAAGCCTGGGCGGCGCAACGATGCGATGAGCAGTCCGACGACGATCAGCGCGATGCTGGCCAGGGCCAGGGGAGCGATCGTCCACGTCGAGTAGCCACCGTCGTACCCCCCCACGATGAGCGCCGTGAAGAGCAAGAGGTACAGCATCACGGCCGACCCGAGACCCTGCGCGAACTTCGCGAAAGCTGCGTCGCCGCTCGGGACGCCGTTCTTCACCAGCAGCCGCCAGCTCAGCGCTGTCCCCGCCGCGCCACCATCGGGCAGGCAGTGTCCGAGCGCGATCGAGCTCAGGTCGATGCACATCACCTTCGGGTACGACGGCCGGACGGCGGCCGACAGCATGGTGCGGGTCGCGAGCGTGTAGGCGACGAGCGACGCGAGCTCGGCGGCGAGTGCGAGCGGCACCCAGAACGTGTCGAGGTCCCACAGCAGCGGCAACGAGTGGGAGGAGCCGCGCAGCTTCGGGACGACGAGCCACCACACGACCAGGCCGAGCACGCTCAGCTGAACGGCGATCCGAAGGCGGCGCGAGCGCATGCATCCTCCGGTGGAGTGCCCGGCGGGATTGGGCTCGAAGCAGTTTCATCGACGTTGCTGACCTGAAGATGAAGACGAGGGAGCCACCAGCCGTCCGCCCGATGTAACCCAGGCCACTCTCGTTACATCCGTCACGGTCCGGGCGGATTCGCCGACCGGGCTATGGGGAAATACCTCCGCGTGAGCCTCTCCCAGATGCAGTCCTATGGCGACGTGCCGTCCGTCGTCGATCACTGCCGGGCCACGCTGCCGCCCCCACGCGGTCCGGTCTCTGAGTGGGTCGCGGAGACGCTGAGCCGGCCGCCGGGCCGCTGTTTCGCCGTACCCGAGGCCGAGGACGACCCGGTCACCGGCGACGACAGCGCCTTGGCGCTCTACCTCCTGTACGAGCTGCACTACCGCGGCATCGCGGGCGTCGACGACGATTGGGAATGGGCGCCGATGCTGCTCGCGGGACGCGCAGAGATCGAGCGACGGTTCCTGGAGCGGCTGCGGCAAGAGGTCCCGATGCGCGACAAGGTCGACGACATCGCCGCGGCGTTGCACCGGCTGACGGAGCGCAACGACGGGCCGGGCCTGGCTTCGTTCTGCGAGCGCGACGCGACCTGGGAGCAGATTCGCGAGGTCTGCATTCATCGCAGCGCCTGGCAGCTCAAGGAGGCGGACCCTCACACCTGGGCGTTGCCGCGCCTGGGCGGGCGGCCAAAGGCGGCGCTCGCCGAGATCCAGCAAGGTGAGTACGGCGACGGCATCGAGCGTGACATCCATCAGAACCTCTACGCGCTGACCCTTGCGCTGCTCAACCTCGACACCCGCTACAGCTTCTACCTGCCGCAGCTGCCAGGCGTGACGCTGGCGACGGTGAACCTCGCGTCCCTGTTCGGCCTGCATCGCACCTGGCTGCCGGCGCTGATCGGTCACCTCGCCGGCTTCGAGATGAGCTCGGTGGCGCCGATGTCGGCGTACTCCGCCGCGCTGCGTCGACTCGAGGCGCCGCAGGACGCCTGCCACTTCTTCGACGTCCACGTCGTCGCCGATGCGCACCACGCCCGGATTGCCGCCGACGGGCTGGCGGCCGGTTTGGTCGCCCAGCAGCCGGCGGCGGCGCCAGTGGTGCTGTGGGGTGCGGAGTCACTGATGTGGGCGGAGCGACAGTTCGCGACGCATGTGCTCGAGGCGTGGCGCGAAGGGCGGTCGTCGCTGCTCCGCTCGGCCGCGCCGGAGCACATGGAGATCCCTGAGACCGTGCTGGTCTGAGTCCCGGGGGTCCTTGACGGGCCGCCGAAGGGCGCAGGGATGATGGATCCCTTCCCCGGTTTGGATCCGCGCCAGCATGCGTGCGGACGGGGAGGGGACCACGGTGCGGGACACGGGTCGCGGCCATGCGGCGCGTTTGGTCGACGGGCCGCTGTGGCGGATGCGGACGAACGACGACGTCCGGGCCGCCGCGGTGATCGCTTGCATCTCGGGTCCGGGGCATGACTGGATGACCCGGCTGTTCCGTCGTACGAAGTGCCGGCGCTGCGGGGTCTACCGCTGACCTGAGAGCGGCGAAAGGGCGTCGGGCTAGCGTCGGACGTCGTGGTCTCACTGTTCTCGGCGATCACCCGGTTGATCGGTCTCGTGCTGCTCAGCGGGGCTCTCGGCGGAGGTGCCGTACCGAACGCGGCCTCGGTGCGGGCCGCGGGCAACCCGCCGAGCGGTGCGGTCGGCCGTGACGTCGGCGCGCAGAGCTGCGCGCGCGCCTTGCCCACCGGCGCGAGCTTCGGGATCATCGCGACCACTGCGGGCCGGCCGTACTTCTCCTCACCCTGCCTGTCATCGGAATACACGTGGGCGAGCGGCCTGACCTACCGGCCGCAGTACTACATCAACCTCGCCGATCCCGGACACCGCAGCCCGAACTGGGGCCGAGGCGGTCCGCGGGCGTGTCGGCGCGCGCCCAAGTACGACGCCGGGTGCGCCTACGACTACGGCTACGAGGCGGCGGCCGCCGCATGGGGCTATGTCAGCTCGGTCGGAGCTCCCGGCCGCGGGAGGTGGTGGCTCGACGTCGAGATCGACAACACCTGGGGCTACACCTCCCACGGCATCGCGGCGAACCGTGCCGTGATCCGCGGCTCACTCGACTACCTGCGGCACCGGCGACACGTCGGTGCCGGGATCTACACGGAGACGAGCTGGTGGTACCAGATCACCGGCGGGAGCACGGACTTCCGCGGCACCCCCGTGTGGGGTGGCGGAGCGGGCAGCAAGCGCAACGCCCGCCACAACTGCCTCGCCCACTCGATCACCGGCGGGCCGGCCCTGGTCGCCCAATGGATCAGTGCCGGTATCGACCACGATCTCGCGTGCTGAATGCCGTCGCGTGGTGCGATCGTGACGCCGTGAAGCTCAAGCTCGACCTGCACGACATCTACAACCGGGGCTCCGAGATCGACCGCGCGCTCCAGGGGATCATCGACGAGGCCGTCGCCAAGAAGGCGAAGCTGGTCGAGATCATCCCGGGCAAGGGATCAGGGCAGCTGAAGAAGCACGTGCTGCGGTTCCTCGACCAGAAGGAGATCAAGGCGCTCTACCACCGCGTGGAGAAGGACTCCGACAACTTCGGTCGCATCTTCGTCCACTTCCGCTGGAAGTAGCCCTCGTGGTTGTCCCCAGGAGTTATCCACTGCGAGGACGAATGGGACCAACGTCCTGAAGCGGGAAGTCAGTGCGTGGTGACCTCGATCGTGACGTTGGTCGCGCCGGGCGTGGCATCGACAAAAGCGTGCCGCAGCGTCCGGCGTACGACGGTCCCATCGGTGACCCGCAATGAGCAGCCATGTCCGCACGTCAGCGACGGCAGGAAGACGTCGGTGGGTCCGATCGCCGGCCGCGGGCGGTAGCTGAACCGCAGGATCTTCGTCGCCGGATCCCACGACAGAGCGGTCGGGGTGCCTGCGATGGCCTGCGGGTAGGGATGCACGAGCACCTGGAGCTTGGCTCGTTTGACCGAGGACAGCTTGGCATCGTCGCGGAACAGGCCCTCGTCGCTGCCGCCGGTCGGGTCGTGCCAGAGCTTGTACTGCCAGTACATCCACCCGGTCAGGTGGGCGTCGGCGTACGACGTGAGTCTGGCGAGGTCGCCGAGGTCGTCACCCGCCCCGAACTCCGTCATCGCGCCACCGGCGCCCATCGCCCTGATCTGCCGCGCGGCGTTCTCCATGACGCGCGGCTCATTCACCCGGCAGTCGACGTCACCCGGTACGACCCCGCCTTCGACGAAGGCGGGCGTGCAGGCGTAGTCGTGCCATGACAGTGCGACCTGGCGGTCATCGACGCGTGTGAAGTTCGACTGAGAGATCGCGTTGAAGAGGAACTGCGGTTCGTACCAGACGAGGTTGCTCGGGTCGACGCGCCGGATCGCCGAGCGCACGAAGTCGTAGAAGGCCTGCAGCCGGGCGTCGAAGATCGGGCAGCCGAGGGGTTGGGCGCAGGTGAGCATCTGGCTGCCCGCGTTCGGTTCGTTGAACAGGTCGTAGCCCATCAGATACGGCTGGTGCGCCCACTTCTTCGCCACCGCCTGCCACGCCTGCGCGTAGTACTGCCACAGCCGGAAGTCGTCGTTCCACACGTGGTCGTAGGCGTGCTGCACCGCCGGTGTCTGGTCGTTGGCGAAGAAGCTGCCGAGGTTCACGAAGGGCAGCCCGTCGTCGTGGACCGCCCAGTCGGGGAAGCCTTCACCGGCGAACTTCTCGTTGAAGGCGTCCTCGTGGAAGTCCAGCAGCACCCAGATGTGCCGGCGGGTGAGCAGCCGCACGATGCGCTCGACCCGCGACAGGTAGTGCTGGTCGATGACTCCCGGCTTCGGCATGACGCCCGCGAACAGCACACCGAGGCGAACGGCGTTGAAGCCGTGACGCGCCAGGAAGTCCGCGTCGCGCGCCGTGAACCCGCTTCGCGTCGCCGGCGCGACGTAGGGCGAGTGCTTGAACACCATGTTCACGCCGTGCACGATCACGACTCGACCCGACGGATCGGTGAGGAACGGCCCGCGATGGGAGAGCTGTGGGGCATGCGTTGATGCGCGGCTCGCGTGGGTGGGTGCCGCGTGGGCGGCGGGCCCGGCGAGGGCGGCGGTCGCGAGCGCGAGAGCTACCGCAACGCGAGATCGGCTCGAGCGGGTTAGGGGTGCCACTTCTCGACGAGCTTCATCACGGCGTTCGACGGGCCGTGGATCTTGTAGATGGGCTCGCCCGCGTTGCGCTTCAACCAGTGCGGCAGGTTGGTCGCCGGGATCGTGCGGGTGCCCTGGCTCGGGTCCTCCGGCATCTTCCAGACCACGACCGTCCCGGTCATCAGCATCCGCAGCGTGACGGCCTTTCCGATCACGTAGGAGTAGTCGTCGGGGCCGCCACAGTGCAACGTGGCGTGCTTGCCGTGGATGACCACCGCATGCGCTTTCGCGACCGCGCTCTCCGCATCGACGTACCGGTGCGCCGGGCCACAGCTGCCGGCGGTCGCCGCTCCGTGGGCTGACGCACTCACGAGTCCGGGTCCGCTGAAACCGACGACCGCGGCGAGCCCGATCGTCACTGGCACGAGGAGAGTCCGAGGCCGCATCGCGTCACCTTAGGCGATCGTGACGGCCATTGCAGCGTGCTCCAGCCCGGAGCAATGGCAATCGGGTCGGACGCCGGTGACGGCGGTCGGGGGCTAGGGGTGTCTCTCGTGGCCGGGAGGGCCGTGGCCGTGCGGCCCAGCGGGCTTCGGTGCCGGCGGCTTCGGCTTGGGCGCGGGGTGGGCCGCGGGGCGGGCCGCGGGGTGGGGTGCGGGGTGGGTCCGGGAGACGATGACGGTGATCGTGCTTCCTTTCGCCACCTTGCCGGCCGGTGCGAGGCCCACCACGGTCGTTGTGGTTCCAGCCCCTGTGAAGTGCGGCTTCGGGTGGACGCCGAGGGCGCTCAGCTCGCTGCGTACGGCGGTCCACGGCCGGCCGACGTACCGGCTCGGATCGATCCTCACCTTCGTGACCGTCGCGTGGTGTGACGCATGGGGGGAGTTCGCGCCCGCGGCCGCCGACGGCTGCAACCCGTTGGAGCCACTCGAGAGGGCTATGGCGATGATGAGCGCCACGGCAGCCATCACGGCCGGGATCATCATCAGCCGGGGGCGCAGCAGTGCCGAGCGGGTCTCGTGCAGGTCACGTCCCGCGAGCCGATCCTGTACCCGGTGCCGGGCGGCCAGGACGAGGGGCATGACGGCGGTGGGTTCCTGCGCCGGCTGCGCGACGGCAACGGTCTCGTCGAGCGGCTCGGCCGCCGACACCGCTGACAGCGCGCCGAACCGGTCAGCCACCTCTGCCGCGGACGGGCGATCGCCCGGTGACTTGGCAAGCATCTGCGTCACCAGAGCGGCGATGGGATGCGGCACGCGGGCTGGGAGGGACGGGATCGGGTCGCGCAGATGGGCGAGCGCGGTCGCGACGTCGGAGCCCGCGTCGTACGGGACGTTGCCGACCAGGCATTCGAACGCGACAACGCCGAGGCTGTACACATCGCTCGCCGCCGTGGCGCCGCGCCCGTCGGCTTGTTCCGGCGAGATGTAACGCGCAGTGCCCAAGATGAGGTCGGTCGCCGTCAGGGCGACGGCATCGGCAGCTCGCGCGATGCCGAAGTCCAGGACGACCACCCGCCCGGCGGAGTCGACCATCAGGTTCGCCGGTTTGATGTCGCGGTGAATGATCTGTTGCGCGTGTGCCGCGGCGAGGGCAGCGGCAGCCTGGCTCATCACCGCGGCGGTCCGGTCGGCGGGAAACGAGCCGTCGCGAAGCAGCGCCGACAGCGGCTGCCCATCGACGAGCTCCATGACGAGGAAGGCCCGATAGCCGCCGGCCGGGTCGTGCTCCTCACACACATCGTGGATGCGGACGACATGAGTGCTGCGGATCGCGGCGATCGCGCGAGCCTCGAGCTGCAAGCGCTGCCGGAAGGTCGGGTCGTCGGCGTACTCAGGGCGGATCAGCTTGATCGCGACATCGCGGCCGAGACGATGGTCACGGGCCCGCCAGACGACGCCCATGCCGCCGGTCGCGATGCGTTCCTCGAGGTGATACCGGTCGGCGAGCAGCTCGCTAGTCGCCGAAGCCACGCCATCTCCCCGTAGTCCAGTTGGCCCCGGATGGGCCATGAGTGCCGTACCCGGAAACCGCTGACGCGACACGCTGAGCGCGCGACTTGCTGAGGTCAGGCGGCGCGGAACAGCCTGACGTCCCCGCTGACCGTCTTGCCTCTCACCACGACCGTAGGGCCGGTGCCCCCTCCCGGGGCCCCGGACAGCGGCACGTCCGAGCTGAGGGTTCCGGATGCCGACGTGGCGTCGACGTCGACATTGCTGCCGGCCGCGATCCCGATCTCGACGTCACCGGACACGCACTGCACGCTGACGCGCCCATCCTGCACGCAGCCCAGGCGTACGTCGCCGGAGACGGACTTCACCGATGCCGACCCGCCTACTGACTCGGCGAAGATGTCGCCGGAGACCGTTGCCGCTCTCAGATCCCCGCCCACACGGGGGAGGCGCAGGCTGCCACTCACGGTCTTGACGTTGGCATCGCCGAGCACCTCGCCGGCAACCCGGACGTCGCCGGAGGCACCCTTGGTGTCGAGCTGCCCGAAGCTGCCGTCGAGGAACGCGTCACCCGCTGCGGCTGCGATCTCGACCCGGCTGCCGTGCGGCACGGTCACACTCACCTGCACGTCGATGGCGCCGAACCGCTGCCCGAAGCCGCCGAACACCTTGTGCCTCATGTCGACGACGAGACGGTCGCCGGCGAACTCGGCCCTGATGAGGTCGAGCATCCGTTCGCTTCCGGTCACCGTCAGTGTCGACTCGCTGCCGTCGACGGTGCTCACCTCGATGTTCGCGATCGGGAGCTTGACCTCGAGGAGGATCGGGCGAGGGGTGTCGTAGCGCTGGTCGATCATTGGAGGTCCCTTTCTGGGTGAATCCGGTGGGCGTGTCGGCTCAGGCGCGGCCGTAGCCGGTCAGCCGGCGCTGGCCGGTCGCGGCGGGCCGCGGTTCGAGTGAGCGGTTGAGCGCCTGCACGAGCCAGGTGTTCACGGACACGCCGGCTGCGGCGGCCGCGTCGTCGAGACGTGCTTTCAGCCGATCGGGCAGCCGGAGTGTGATGCGCGCGTCGAGAGCCTCGTCGGTCGGTTCCGGCGCCGGCTCAGTTGCGACGTACACCAGTTCCGGGTCCCCGCCGGACACCCGCACCTCTACGCGGCCGTGGTCGAGCTGAGCGGAGAGCTCCAGTGCGGCTTCCGCGAGTGCCTCCTGCAGCCGTCGCGCAACCGAGGACTCCAGCGCGACGCAGAGCAGCTCCGCGGCTCGCGCGGTGACCTCGTCGCCCACCGCCGCGATCCGGTTCAAGTCGTCGCGAACCAGCTGGACGTATCCCTCGAGCTGCATGACGCCATCATGACATCACTATGATGTCAAATCAAGGCTTGATGATGTCGACCGCGAGCGTCCTCGGCCGCCCATCCCCCTGCATGCGGCAGACTTCCGAGTCAATGGACCGGGTCCGGCTGCTCTGCGTGGCGGCGCTGGTCGCCGGCCTGGCGATCATTCCGGCGGCCGCAGGAGCGCGGGCGCCGAGTGCGCAACCGCTGCACGCCGTCGTGGTGGGGCATGCCCGGTTCGAGGTGCTGAGCTCGCGGTTGATCCGCCTCGAGTACGCCCCCGACGGTCATTTCGAGGACCGCCCGACGATGGTGGGGCGGGACCGCACGCCGAGCGCGGCATTCACCGCCTCGCGCTCACATGGCGTGCTGACGATTCGCACCGCCGCGATCGAGCTCCGGTACCGGGTCGGCTCGGGCCCGTTCACCGCCCGCAACGTCACCGTCAGCTCGCGAAACGGCGCCTGGTCGGCTCACCCGTCGTGGCCCGCCGGGACGGCGCCGCGCAGCTCGGCCCCCGGCAACCTCGGCGGCTGGGTCCGCGCGCTCGACGATCGCGCGGGTCCGGTCCCGTTGCATCAAGGCCTGCTCACTCGCGGGGGTTGGTACCTGCTCGACGACTCCATCGACCCTGTGGTCAGCGAGCGGCCGCCGCGGTTCGCCGTACGCCACACGGCGACCGGATATCAGGACGGCTACTTCTTCGGTTATGGCGACCACTACCTGCGGGCGTTGCGCGACTTGCGGACGTTGACCGGACCCGCGCCGCTTCTGCCGCGGACTGCGTTCGGGGTGTGGTTCTCGCGGTACTACGCCTATTCGGCAGCGGACTATCCGCGGCTGGTGCGGCAGTTCCGCCACAACGACGTGCCGCTCGACACGATCTCGATCGACACCGACTGGAAGCGGCAGCCGAGCCCGCTGTCACCCGTCCTTGCCGGTGCGGTCGTCGGCAGCACCCAGGCCTGGTCCTGGAACGGGTGGGAGTGGAACTCGACGCTGTTCCCGCACCCCAAGCGGTTCATCGGCTGGGCTCACCGTCACGGGATTGCGATCGCGCTGAACATCCACCCCTCGATCGACAGCACCGATCCGAAGTACGACGAGACGGTCGCCAAGACCGGGGCCTTGCCGCTGGACGCAATGTGCACGCTCCAGCAGATCGACCCGCTCGGCGAGTGCCATGTCTTCGATCTCACCCAGCGGCGTCAGATCAACGCGTACTTCGCGTTGCACGCGCCGGTCGCCGCGGACGGCGTGGACGAGTGGTGGCTCGACTGGTGCTGTGACGCGACGACGGCGTCCGCCGCTGGCCTGACTCCGGACACCTGGCTCAACCTGCTGTACGCGAAGCAGCTTCGAGCCCAGGGATCCCGGTGGTTGGTCCTGTCGCGAGTCGGTGGGTCGCACCAAGGCGACGACCCTGTCGCCGGGCCGGGTCCCGGCATCTTCGCGGAGCATCGCTACGCCATCCACTTCACCGCCGACACCTGTGCGACCTGGGCGATGATCGGATTCGAGGCGAAGCTCAGCGCGGAAGAGGGCAACGTCGGGCTGCCGTACGTCAGTCACGACATCGGCAGCTTCAACGGCGCGCCGATCCGCAAGCAGTGCAGTGCAACCGCCGCCAGCTCCGGGTCGAAGCTGCCCGCCGCGATGTACGCGCGCTGGGTGCAGCTCGGCGCGTTCCAGCCGATCCTCCGGCTGCACTCCAACCACGGCGCGCGCCTGCCGTGGGAGTACGGGCCCTCGGTCGACAAGGCCGCGGCCGACGCCCTGCGGCTGAGGGAACGGCTGGTGCCGTACCTCTACACGCTTGGTCGCCGTGCCTACGACAGCGGTCAGCCGATCGTCCGATCGCTGTACCTGCAGTGGCCACGGCTTCACGCGGCGTACCGGCACCCCGCGGAGTACACGGTGGGCGACGACGTCCTCGTCCGTCCGGTCACTGCCGCGGGCAACCCTGCTCCGGCGAGGGTGTGGTTCCCGCCGGGCCGTTGGGTCGACTACTTCACCGGTCAGACGTACGTCGGGCCGTCGCACCGGACGCTGTCGGTGCCGCTCGACCGGATGCCGGTGTTCGTCCGGGCCGGGGCGGTGCTGCCGATGCAGCCCGACGTTCCGCACTCGACGCCCGGGCCGCGCGACCACCTCGTCCTGACCGTCTTCGGCGCGCAGCGGGGATCCGGTCGGCTGTACGACGACGCCGGGCGCGGTTTCGGCTACCAGCACGGCGCCTTCTCGTGGATCCGGTTCCGGCACACCGCGACCGCTGGGGGGCAGCGGTTGCGGATCGGCGCTGCCACCGGCGGCTTTCCCGGGTCGCTCGCGACCAGGGCCTGGAAGGTGCGGTTCCGCGATGTGGCCCGGCCGCGGGCGGTGCGGGTCGCCGGACGCGCCGTCCACTGGAGCTACGACCCGACGACGCGGACCCTCACGGTCCGCACCGGCGAGCTCGCGACTAGTCGCTCGTGGACGGTGCGGGTCGTCAGCTGACGCCGGGGCGGCTGGGGTGTGCCGCGGCGGGCCGCTTCTGCTCGGGGATGAACAACGACGGGTTCGGCTCGGCGAACTCGAACCGGTTGCGGCCCCGCTGCTTCGCGCGGTACAGCGCGTCATCGGCGTCGCGCGCGGCGTCGGCGCCGCCTGCCTCGTCGACGATCGCAACGCCGGCAGAGAACGTGAGCTCCGGGTGCGACGCCGACCAGCCGCGTCGCAGCCGCCGCATCAGGGCTTCGACGCCCTCGGCATCGGTGGCCGGAAGCAGGAGCAGCACCTCTTCGCCGCCGTAGCGGACCGCGATATCGCCAGGCCGCAGCACCGCGAGCACGATCCGGCCCAGGTCGGCGATGACCCGGTCACCGGTCTCGTGCCCGAACAGGTCGTTGACGGCCTTGAAGTGGTCGAGGTCGAGGAAGACGACGGCATCGCCGACATCGGCGGCCTCGAGCAGCTCCTCCAGGCCGCGCCGGTTGCGCAGGCCGGTCAGGGCGTCGTGCGCGGCCTGTTCGGCGAGCCGCTCCTGGTCTGCCTGCCGCTGCGCCGACACCCGGCTCAGCAGCTCGGCCAGGAGCGTCCACAAGCTGAGCGCCACCGGCATCTTCGCCAGCACCGTGTGATCGAGAGGGCGGTTCAGCAGCAGCCATGAGCCCGTCGCAGGGGCAACGAGCCACAGCGACGTCCAGGCCGGCTGGGTCAGCCCGACGTAGACGAAGGTGATCACGAAGAAGCCGCCGAGAGCGGGGGCGAGGTTCTCGGTCGTGGCGCCGACGACACCCAGGCCGGTGAGGACGACGACCGGGGGGAGCAGCCGGGCCAGGCGAGAGCCGGCCGGCAGCATCGCGGTTCCGATGGCCACCAGCAGCAGGCCGAGGATGTTGGCGGCGGCAATGATCAGCCGGTCATCGAGGCCGGGCCGGAGCAGGGCCAGCGAGATCTGGCTGACGATCAGGCCGGCGCCGAAGAACTGCAGCCAGAGCCGGATGTGTGGCGTCCCCAGGAATGCCGCGGTGCGCGCGCGGACCTCACCGGTCCGGGGCGCGGAGTGCGCGACGGCTGCCACGTCATAAGTCTTCGGCGGTCCGTTTCAGGTCGTACATAGCACGAAGTGACCAAATCGGACGGCGGGAGCGCCAGCGCCTCGAGCTGCTCGGCGGACCCGGTATGCCCGGTCTGTCAGGCGGTGCCGAGCGGGTCGCACACCCGGCACGGCTTCAGGCGGGCCGCCTCCGCAGCGGTGACGGCGCGCAGCTGGCCCGCTCGGTTGGCGACCAGCGTGCAGTCCGGCCGGTGGACGCTGGTGCCGCTTCGGGTCGCGACGAAGGCGGTCGCGGTTGCCCCCGCCGCCGCCGTGGCTGCCGCTGCCGCTGCCGCTGCCGCTGTCGGGGCGCTCGCGTCACCGCGCAGCTGCAGGAGAGCGCGGATCAGCTCGGCCTGCTGGCGCATCGACTCCTCGTGGTGCAGGTCGGCCTGGTCGTAGATGCGGTAGAGCCAGTGCGCCCAGAAGAAGAAGCCGCCGATGACGACGCTCGCGAGACCGAGCAGGCCGCCGCTGATCAGGTAGGGAATCTGTTGCTGCTCGACGCGGCCGTGCGCGGCGCCGGACCACCCCAGCAGGATGACGGCGATGCCGAGCGGCAGCAGGATTGCGCCCGCCACCACCTGCCACGTGTTGCGCAGGTCCAGGCCGCCTTCGCGCACCATCGTCGGGATCCGGCGGAGCCGGCCGGCGCCACTCTTGCGTCGCCCTCGTCGCAGCCACGCGTCGTCGGTCGTGGTGGGCAGGTCGTTGCCCTCCGAGGTGAGTGAGCTCACGACGTCCTCCCGCGCAGTAGCTGCCAGTTCGCATATGCCAGTAGTGGTGCTGCCGCCAGCAAGGAGAGCAGGAACGCCCAGATGACCCAGGCGCGTCGAACCGGCTCGCCGAGCACGTCGCCCGCGGGGGCGGCCACGATCGGGCCCGGGCCGGTCGGCCCGACGGCCGTCACGCCCGGTGTCGTCGGGATCCCGGCTGCTGAGCCGCAACAGGCTGCGGTGTTCGGGCCGGCGGGGGCTGATCCGCTCCCGGGTCCGACGGTCGTCGGGGGTCCGGTGGTCTCGCCCGGAAGCTGTGTCGCCGCGGCGCTCGCCTGGCTGCCGCCGAGGTCGACCTCGAGCCCGAAAGAGCTAGGCAGCGGCAGCGGGACCTGCGGAAGCAGCGCGCCGAGGTTCGGGATGTTCGGGTCTTCGAACAGCAGCTGCAGTGCGCCGGAGGTCGAGGTGCCCTTGTCGTCCGTGTCGGCGCCCTCCGCGGGCAGCAGCTTGAGGCTGATCCCGGCCTGCTGCAGCGCCGTCAGTGCCGTGTTTGCGACGTTCAGCAGGTCCACCGGCGTCTGTTGCGCCTTGTTGTTCAGCTTGATGCCGTCAGGACCGATGCTCGCCGAGACGCCGGCGACCGTCACAGCACCGACGTGCAACGACGCGGAGTGGTGGCCGGTGACCCCGTCCGACGAGGCGATCGCGGTCGAGTCGACGCCCGCGATGTCCACGACACCGGCGATCGTGATGTGGCCGACGTGGGTGTGCGCCTCGGTCGACACGGATGAGGCGTTGACTGTGACCGACGTGTCGGCGGTCGTGGAGGCGACGTCGATCAGCGACGTCTTCTTGTTGCCGAGCAGCGCGAGGTCGGTCAGCACGGCGTGGGCGGTGCTGCCGTCGGCATGCGACGTCGTGGCCGCCGTGCCGATGCCACCGGGGTTGAACGTGTCCGACGCGTGGGTGTGCAGCTGCGCGGGGTACGCCGAGTGCGCGGCCACAGGGTCGTTGAGCAGGTCGACCAGCGCCTGCGGCGTCGAGGGGGAGAAGGTCGCGGCCGCGTTGCCCAGGTTCGCCACGACCGCGCCGGGCCACACCGGCGCTGCGGTGCCGCCGGTCGTCGGGCCGGTGCCGGCGTTGGAGTTCGCGTACGGCAGGGACGCCTCGACGATGTTGCCCTGCACGGCGTCACCCAGCGGTGCGATGCCTGGCGTGAAGGTCACGACGCGCGCGGCGGAAGAGGTCGCGTCCGTGTTGATGCCAGCGAGGGCGCTGCCGGGCGCGCCGCCGCTCGCGCCGGTGGCCGGCGCCGCCCAGAACGCGACACCCGGAGCACCCACCATGAGCGCGGTGGCGGCGAAGACCGCCCAGCGGCGGTGACGCGGAACGCTCATAGCTCGGCTCCGAGGTAGGCCGCGGCCAGCGCATCGCCGGAGCGCAGATCGCCCGGATCACCCATGTCCACGATCCGTCCCTTCTCGAGGACGTAGCCGTAGTCCGCGATGTCGAGCGCAGCATCGACGTACTGCTCGATCAACAGCATGGCAACTCCCGCCGCTGCCACGTCGCGAATCGCCGCGAAGAGCTTCTCGGTGACGAGCGGTGCCAGACCCATCGAGATCTCGTCGAGCATCAGCAGCTGCGGTCCCGCCGCGAATGCGCGAGCAAGCGCGAGCATCTGCTGCTCACCGCCGGACAGCGTTCCCGCCGCCTGGCGCAGCCGGTTGCCGAGCGCCGGGAACTGCGCGACGGCTTCTTCGATCGCTGAGCCCTTGGCGCGCCCGCCGCGCCCGTAGTCGGCCATCTCGAGGTTCTCGCCCACCGTGAGGCTGCGGAAGATGCCCCGGCCCTCCGGCACGTGGGTGATGCCCATGGCGGCGATGCGGTGAGGGGGCGTGCGCTCGATGCTTCGACCGCGGAACCGGATCCGGCCGCTCTCCGGACGAACCAGCCCGGAGATCGTCCGCAGCGTCGTGGTCTTGCCGGCGCCATTGGCTCCGAGCAGCGCCACGACCGCGCCCTCGGGGATGACGACGTTCACGTCTGACAACGCGCGCATGCCGCCGTACGACACGCTGACGGCGTCGAGCTCCAGCAGCGGCGTCGTCATGCCGCGGTCTCGCCCAGATAGGCCGCGATCACGGCGGGGTTCTTGCGGACCTCCTGCGGAGTGCCGAACGCGATCCGCTCTCCGAAATCGAGAACCGTGATCTGCTGGCAGACCTCCATCACCAGCCGTACGTCGTGCTCGACCAGTAGCACCGCGGGCGGCGAACGGTCAGCGGATCCGGTTTGGGTGATCTCCAGAAGCAGGTCGCGGAAGCCCTCGGTCTCGGAGTGATCGAGACCGGAGCTCGGCTCATCGAGCAGCAGCAGGCGCGGGCGCGTGCACAGCGCCCGACCGAGCTCGACCATCCGGCCAAGGCCGGTCGAGAGCGTCCCCGCGCGGCGGTCCGCCACCTCTTGCAAGCCGAGCCGGTTGATCACCGTCTCGACCAGCTGGGCTCCTTCACGGCCGTGCCGGCCGAAGACGCCGCCGGGCACGCTTGCCTCCCACGCGGAGCGAAGGTTGTCGCGAACCGACATGCCGACGAACAAGTCGAGTCGCTGAAAGGTGCGTGCGATGCCGGCTCGGCCGCGGCGCTGCGGGGACCACCGGACGATGTCGCGGCCGTCGTAGCGGACGGTGCCGGCACCGGGCTGCAGCAAGCCGGTGATGACGTTGAAGAGCGTGGTCTTGCCGGCGCCGTTGGGACCGATGAGGCCCGTGATCGAGCCGCGCTCGACGTCGAGGTCCACCTCGTTGACGGCCACGTGGCCCCCGAACCGCACGGTGGCGCCGCGGACCTCCAGCAGTCCTGCGGATCCGGACGGTCCCGCGGCTCTGGGCCGTCCTGCGCTTGCGTCGACCACGATGCTCTCCCCCGACGACCGATCAGGCGCTCGCCACCGGCTGGCGGGCGAGGCTAGCGCCGAGGCGCAGGAGCGACGGGCTC
>DASZOU010000003.1:0-61394 GCA_035550655.1 Mycobacteriales bacterium | reverse complement strand
CTGCTGCGCACCAGTGCCCGGACCACTGAAGGGACGGTGAGGAAGAAACGAGCGCAGGTCCCAGGAGGCCAACGTAAGGTTCGTTCGGGTGGCACCAATCAACCGAAGTAGATCTGTCACCCATCAACCGACGTAGTTCAGGCGCACAAAGGTCGATTTCTGCGATCTCGCCAAATATCACCTGAACGACGTATTGCTCTCAGGTGTGGACAACCCGTAATGCGGGCATCTCCGGGCGCAGTGACCCGTCGGTCACACCAGCCAGCAACATACACGGGGTTTCAGACCGCTTCTTCAGCGTGCCTCGATACCGCCGGAAGGAGCCACACCATGAGCGTTTCAGCGGGAGTCGGCGGCACGAGCGTCGTCGGCGTCGTGCTCGGCGGAGGTGCGGCCGCGCATGGCGCCGCCCCCGTTGCAGTCGCCACCTCTCTTCCGTTCACCGGCGCGAGCCACGTGATGGTGATGGTCGCCATCGCAGTGGTCCTGCTGGTCGCCGGGGTGCTCGCGGTGGGCCTCGCGAGGCGCCCTTCGGACGGCGAGGCGCCCTAGTCCCAGCCGCCGAATCCTGACGACGTCCAGCCGCCATGTCTGCCCCAGTGCTTTCTGTTGTCGAGCCGGTCGCCGGACTGGTTCCGGAGCAGCCGCTCGGCGAGTCACGTCAGCCGACGAAGCCGCCGCGCTACCTGGTCCCGGTCCTCAGCCGCCGCCAAGAGCTCGTCCTGCGCCTGCTGGTCATGGCATGGGTCTGTTCCGGCGCGTTGTTCTGGCTGTGGTGGCTCGCGCCGGCACGCGGGCACTGGACGCCCGGGCGCGGGGTCGCCACAGTCGTTCTTGCCTGGCTCTTCCTCCTCGGCGGGTACTTCCTGTTCTTTGCCTGCCGGATCAGCCGGCCCAACCCTGCGCTTCCGCTCCCGGCGCTGCGCGTGGCGATCGTGGTCACCAAGGCGCCGTCGGAGCCTTGGGTCATGGTCGAGAAGACGCTTCGGGCGATGCTCGCCCAGGACATGCCGTACTCCTACGACGTCTGGCTGGCCGACGAGCGCCCGAGTGGCAAGACGCTGCACTGGTGCAGGGGCCACGGCGTGCACGTCTCCACTCGTTACGGCGTCGCCGACTACCACCAGCCGAGCTGGCCGCGTCGTACGAAGAGCAAGGAAGGGAATCTCGCGTACTTCTACGACCGCTACGGCTATGCGCGCTACGACGTCGTGGCTCAGCTCGATGCCGACCACGTGCCAGCGCCCGGCTACCTCAAGGAGATGGTGCGTCCATTCGCGGACCCGGCCGTCGGCTACGTGGCGGCGCCGAGTGTGTGTGACGCGAACGAGGACAAGGGCTGGACCGTCAGGGCCGGCTGCACCGAGAGGCATCCCTGCACGGGCCGGTTCAGGCCGGCTCCAACGGTGGCTGGGCGCCACTGTGCATCGGCTCCCACTACGCCGTCCGCACCGCCGCCCTCCGCGAGGTCGGTGGGCTGGGACCCGAGCTGGCCGAGGACTACGCCACCACTCTCTGGCTGCAGTCTGCGGGCTGGTCCGGCGCCTTCGCCATCGACGCCGAGGCTCACGGTGACGGCCCGGAGACCTTCGACGACATGATCACGCAGGAGCTGCAGTGGTCGCGCAGCCTCGGAACCATCCTCACCCGGTGGGCACCGGCGAAGTTCCCGACGGTTCCCTGGAAGGCTCGCGCCCGGATGAGCTTCGCCCTCTTCTTCTACCTCGTGCAAGGGCTCGTCTGCCTCGCTGCGATCACCCTGCCGACCGTCGGCGTGCTGACCGGCGTGGCGTGGGGCAACACCAGCTTCCTGCAGTTCTACGTCCACCTGTGGCTGCCGTCGCTGTGTCTGATGGCCGTCCTCGCGTGGCTGCGGCGATGCCGGGTCATGCGGCCGGCCGACGCGAAGCTGTGGTCGCTCGACATGGTGCTGTTCCAGCTCGTGCGCTGGCCGTGGACGACCTGGGGCTTCTTCCAGGGCATGTGGAACGGGCGCAAGGCGACCCCGAAGCCGTTCCGGGTCACGCCGAAGGGCCTCACCAGCGCGCGGCCGCTCGCGCTGAAGATGCTCGCCCCGCTGTTGCTGCTCTCGCTGGCGCCCGCTGTGGTGATTGCGGTCGCGCCGCACCCGCGTAAGGCGCTCGGCCTCACGATCGTGCTGATCCTGCAGGCGGCGACCTACCTGCTGGCGTCGGCGAGCGTCATCGTCCGTCACGTCGTCGCGAACGCGCAGCTACCGAGTCGACGCCGCGACCGCTTCAACCGGGCGGCCCTGCTCACCTGGCAGAGCGGTGGATCCGCCGTAGCCGCAACGGCGATGACGGCCGTCGTGGTAACTGCCGTGCTGATGTGGCGATTGACGAGCCTCTAGCGAGCGGTCAGCCCCGCGCGACCGCCGCGTGGCCGGTGGCTGACCGGAGTGTGTTCTTGCCGATCTTCGCGCCGGTGACGCCTGATTTGACTGCCAACGCCGGAGCATGTGACGGGGACTGGGTGGTGTCCACCGTGTTCCCCGCTACCGACACCGAGTGAACGTTGCCGGCCAGCGTGATGCCGCCGTACCAGTTGTTGTTCGCGGCGTCACGCTCGCTGCTGTTCCACCGGACGAAGTTGCCCTCGGTCGCCGTGTTCTGCCCGGCGAAGACCAGATAGCCGGCGCCGTCGTTGTCGGACGAGGTGTTGTGCTCCAGGTAGGAGTCCGAGACGTTCTGGTCCAGGTCGAAGCCGTCGCCGTCGGCGGTGCCTCCGGTGCGGTTGCCGGTCGAGGTGTTGTAGGTGATCCGGACGTCGTGCGAGTCGTAGGTCCAGATGCCCGCGGGTCCCTCTGGCGCGACACAGTGGAGTCCGTTGGCTCGCGCCGTCGAGCGGGTGACCGATCCGCCGTCGACGCTGCCGAGCACGATGCCGTTACCGCTGTTGTGCACCTTGTCCGTGGGGTTGCCCAGGTTCCTGCTCGCCGTCGAGCGAACCACCGCCACGTCGTGGTTGGCGTACGACGGGGAGCCCGGGTCGAAGGCAGGTCCGTAGGTGATGATCCCGGTGTCGCGGTTGCCGATCGCCTTGACGTCCGCGATCGACACATGGGCGAAGCCGGACCCGGGATTGGCGCCGCCGATCTCGACACCGTCCTTGAAGTGCCGCACCGCCACATCGCTGATCGTGATGCCGCTCAGGCGCTGCCCCGCCGGTCGATCGCTGTAGAAGTTGAGTCCGCCGTCGTGCGTGAAGGCTGCGGCGTCGCCCACCAGGTCGAGGTCACGCACCGTGACCGCGGCGACGTCGTACCCCATCACAGCCGCCGTCCCCTGGCCGCGGATGCGGGCGCGGCCGCTGCCGAAGGACCCGACGGTCACCCCTGAGTCCTGGCTGTCCAGGTCGAGGGGGCCGGTGAAGGCCGACCCGCCTTCGAGCAGCACGGTGTCGCCCGCGAGGTCCCGTGAGTCGAGCGGCTGCAGCGTGCGCCAGGCCGTCGTCGGGCTCGTGCCGTCGTGGGAGTCGTCACCCGTGGCACTGACGTAGAAGGTGCGCGGCGGGTCCGCGACCGCCGCCGCTGGCACCAGCCCGGCACCCACTGCGCCCAGCGCACCGACCAGAATCAGGTAGGCGAGATGCCGCATTCCCCCCACCAGTTCATAGTCGGCTCAGCGGCGCCGGACCTTGACCTTGCCGGCCTTCATGGCATTACCGCCGCCTACGGACCCCGGTGACTAGTTCCAAAGGGCCCGACGCGCCGGGACTTTTGGCCCTGCGTGGTCATTAGGTGGGGTGGCGAGCTGCGGCCCTGGTGGTCCGGACCGAAGCCCGGCGGGGGCCAACCGGCACGGCCCCGTCCGCATTGCCGGTCCGACCCGGTACGGTTCACCCGCTGAAAGGGGAGTGGACCGCAATGCTCGAGAACGAACGCGCACAGCTTGCGTCGGCTTGCCATCGCGTTGCTTCGAAGGGGCTCGTGACCGGGACCGCCGGCAATCTCTCGATCCGGGCCGGCGAGCACGTGGTGATCACGCCGACCGGAGGGGTCCTCGAGGAGCTGACGCCGGACATGATGACGGTGATCGACTTCGATGGCCAGATCGTCGACGGTGACCTGGCGCCGACGTCGGAGACCGAGCTGCATCTGCTCGTCTACAAGTCCTCGTTCGCGAAGGCGGTCGCGCATGCGCACGGGCTTGCCTCGACCGCGGTGGCGTGCACGCACGAGGAGCTGCCGGTCATCCACTACAGCCAGCTGATGCTCGGCGGTTCGGTGCGTACCGCGCCCTACGCCACCTTCGGCAGTCCCGAGCTCGCGAAGAACGTCGTGGCCGCTCTGGAGGGCAAGACCGCTGCGCTGATGGCCAACCACGGGTCGGTCGCGCACGGCCAGACGATCGCTGCGGCGTGCGAGACGCTCGAGATGCTCGAGTGGAGCTGCGAGCTCTATGCGCGTGCGCTGAATCTCGGTACGCCGACGTTGCTGACCGACGAGGATCTGCAGAAGGTCATCGAGGCGGCAATGAAGCGGGGCTACGGCAGTACCAAGAAGGTCGAGTCCGAGTAGCTCAGCTGTCCCAGACCATGGGCGAGGTGATCTTGCCCTCGTTGAGTACGTCGAGTGGGCGCTGCTTGTCGATGTGCCCGATGAGGCCGCGGTAGACGTCGTACCCGATCAGCTGCTGTAGCCGCGGGGGAAACCTTCGCACGAGCTCCGGGGGCACACCCAGCTGCTGGTTCTCCTGCTGGCGAATGAATCCGGCGCAGTAGTTCATCGCGATTCCGTACCGCCGCTCGTCGGTTCGGTTCGCGCCGCCGCCGTGCCACAGCGCGCCGTCCCAGACGAGGACGCTGCCCTTGCGCATCTCGGCGGGGACGGTGTCGTAGTCGCCGCCGTACTGAGGGTTCTCGCGCAAGTGGGAACCGGGGACGAGCCTCGTCGCGCCGTTGGCCTCGGTGAAGTCGGTGATCGCCCACATCGTGTTGCACACGATCGGCGGGTGTGGCTTGGGCAGCGGGATCAGGATGTCGTCCGCGTGGATCGGCTGTGCCTTCTCCTCCGGGCAGATGACGATCGAGGACAGCGACGAGATCAGGCAGCCCGGGTCGAGTACGCCCTCGACGACGGGCAGTACCGTCTCGAGGAGCGGGATCTCCTCGTACAGCTCGCCGTGCACCACCAAGTTGTAGATCCGTAGCGTGCGGGCGCCCTCGAAGTCGTTGCCGGCGGGTACGACGCCGAGCTCGCGCTCCAACCGGTCCAGGTCGGCGCGGATGGCGTCGGCTCGGTCGGCATCGAACGCGTCCTCGATGATCGTGAATCCGTCGCGCCGGACCGCTTCGACGTGTGACATGGGAGCATCCTGCTATGCCAACGTCTGATCGGGTAATCGGCGCCGGTGCTTGGACGCTCGAGCACGGGCACCGGTTGCTGCTCGCCATCACCGGCGGCCGGTTCCCCAAGCGCGTTGCCGGGATGAAGACCCTCGAGATCCACGTGAAGGGCCGCAAGTCCGGCAAGGTCTACTCGAACCTGCTGACGACGCCCGTCTTCGACGACGGCTGGTACGTCATCATCGCCTCCAAGGGCGGCTCGCAGGACCACCCCGACTGGTACAAGAACCTCGTCGCGAACCCCGACATCGAGGTCACCGTCGACGGCGAGACCAAACCGATGACCGCACGGACCGCCTCAGCGGAGGAGAAGGCGGAGCTGTGGCCACGCGTCGTCGCGGCCTACAAGGGCTACGCGGCGTATCAGCGCAACACTCCGCGCGACATCCCGGTCGTGATCCTCGAACCCCGCGGGCACTGAAGCCGCACCCCGACCCTGACGCGCGCGTCATCCAACCGCTAGCGTCCGCTGCATGGATTTGAACGAGACCCGTGAGCGGATCATCTACCAAAAGGAAGGCCCGATCGCGCGGGTCATCCTGAACTGGCCGGAGAAGGCGAACGCCCAGGACGAGGTCCAGGCGAAAGAGGTCGACGCGGCCCTTTACGACGCCGAGCGGGACTACGACATCAAGGTCCTGATCCTCAAGGCCAACGGCAAGGGGTTCTGCTCCGGCCATATCGTCGCGAACATGCAGGAGACCTACCCGAGCTTCGCTCAGGAGTCGGCCGTCCGGGGCAACGCCTGGAAGGCGCAGAGTGATCTGTTCGTGAAGCCGGTGATGAACCTCTGGGAGTTCGCCAAGCCCACGATCTCCCAGATCCACGGCTACTGCGTGGGCGGCGGCACCCACTACGGGCTCACGACCGACATCGTGATCGCAGCCGAGGACGCGTACTTCGGATACCCGCCGTTGCAGGGCTTCGGGATGCCCTCGGGTGAGTGCTCGATCGAGCCGTGGGTCTTCATGAACTGGCGCCGCGCGGCGTACTACCTCTACACCTCGGAGACGGTGGACGCGAAGAAGGCGCTGGAGTACGGCTTGGTCAACGAGGTGGTTGCGCGCGACCAGCTCGAGGACCGGGTCGAGGCGATCGCGCGTCACATCGCGCAGGCGCCGCTCACCACGCTGATGGCTACGAAGGCCAACATCAAGCGGGCATGGGAGCTCATGGGCATGCGCGTGCACTGGCAGAGCTCCAACGACCTGGTCACCCTCGCGTCGATGAGCAAGGACGTGCAGGCCCTGATCGGTCAGGTCATCCAGGGCAACATGAAGCCGGCCGAGATGGCCCGGCGGCAGGCGGCCGCCGCCCAGGAAGGCGAGGCGGGCTAGGCGCTCGTTCGCCGACGCCGGGGGATCCGGCGCTGCTCCTGCAGCTCGCACGTCCGTCGCGTACGATCACGCAGCCGGTCACGGACCTCGTCGATCGCCTCGGCGATCGTCTCGCGAGCGACCCGGGCCCGAATGAGGTGGCCGTTGAGGTCGACCGTGACCTGCGCGAGGGCGGGACGAGCGACCGCGGGATCCGGCAGGCGGTTCAGCCGGACCCGGGTGAACAGCACCGGAAGTGGCAGGTCTGCGAGGGCACCCGCGACCTTCTTCCGCGCGTACGCGACGTCCTCGGGGCCGATGGCGCCGGTCGTCTCCACCTGAATCGGGTCGGCTACTAGTGGCGTTGACATACGACAACGACACCGCACGACGTGGTCTGCCGACCAGGGACCAACGTCCCGAGCGCATTGCTACCCGACGCAACCGCGGGGAAGCGTGCGTGCGTCGGTCTCGCCAAGAATCGACATGACGGAGATCTTGTCGCGATGAAACCCTGAGGGCCAACTCGTCTGCCTCCCTGAACGGCCACCGCTACCGAAGGATCACCGTGCTGCGCTCGACGCTCGCTCAGGCGAAGCACGCGCGGATGTTGTTCGGGAGCATCCTGTTGGCGACGACCGGACAAGGGCTGGTGCTGCCGTTCCTGTTCATCTACCTGACGCACGTCCGGCATCTCGACCCGACCTGGGTCGGCGCCATCGGTGCGTGGATCGGCATCGCTGGCCTCGTGGTCGCAGGTCCTGCCGGGGCGCTGGTCGACCGATTCGGCTCGCGGCGGGTGTTCGTCATCCTCGCGCTGCTCGAGGCATGCGGCCTCGCCTCCTACGCGCTCGTCCACTCCGTCTGGCAGGCGTTCCTCGCGGCGACGGTGGCCTCGGCGGGTGGACCGGCTGTGATCGGCGCGTTCAACACGCTGCTCGCGACCGCAACGCCGGAGGAGGTGCGACAGCGCTTCTTCGGCGTCACCTTCGTCGGCCTGAATGTCGGTATCGGTCTCGGCGGCTTGATCGGCGGCGCGATCGCCGACGTCGGCCATCCCGGTTCGTTCGAGGTGCTGTACGCGATTGCCGGCGTCACGGGAATCGTCGCCGCATTGATGATCGTCGGACTGCGGGACATCGGCGATCTCGTCCCTGCGGACCCGTCGGTGCCTGCGCACGGTGGTTACCGCACCCTGCTGCAGGACCGCGTCTTCCTTCGGTTCCTCGTCGTCGGCATCCTGCTGATGTCGTGTGCGTACGGGCAGTTGGAGTACGGCTTCACGGCCTTCGCGGCGGACGTCGCTCATGTGTCGACGCATGTCGTTGGGTGGGCGTTCGCAGCCAACTGCACGACGATCGTCGTGATCCAGCTCTTGGTGCTTCCCCACATCGAAGGCCGCAGCCGCAGCCGGCTGCTCGCCCTCGCCGCAACCGTCATCCTGAGCTCCTGGGCCGTCCTCGCGACCGGTGCGATCGGTGGCGGGGGAGGCGGCGCCGCCATCGCGAGTGTCGTCGCGTGCGGTGTGGTCTTCGCGCTGGGCGAGGTGGTCATGTCGCCCGTCATGTCGGCGCTCACCAACAGCCTTGCGACCGACGTGTTACGCGGCCGCTACAACACCGTCGCGTCCATGACGTTCGGCGTGACATCGGTCATCGGCCCGCTCACTGCGGCGCCGCTGATCGGTCACAGCCTGTGGGGCGTGTGGTTCGGGCTCGTCGTTGCCTTCGGCGCTTGCGCAGCAATGGGAGCGATGACGTTGATCCATCGACTCACTCCTGAGCAGGACGGTCTCGTCACTTCTTCCGTCGCGGCGGCCGGAGGGTCGCGAACGGATCGGTGACCGTCAGCTCGTGGCTGCGGAAGCGATACGTCATCGCCGGCCGGCCGCCGGACTGGCCGGGAGCGCTGAGCCGCCCGGTCGGCTCGATCAGGTGCCGGCGGTCCATCACCCGCGCGAGGTTCGTCTGGTCGACCGGGTAGCCGAGGGCGGCGCTGAAGGTGTCGCGAAGCTCCGCAAGAGTGAACTCCTCCGGCGCAAGGGCGTGGCCGACGTTCGTGTAGGAGAGCTTCGCACGCAGCCGATCGACCGCCGCGGTGATGAAGTCGATGTGATCGAACGCTGTCTGCGGCGGCAGATCGGCGATGGGATGCCAAGAGGTGTCGGCGGGCAGGACGGGTGTCGACGACGTCGGCACGATGCCGAGATACGCGGTCGCGAGCACCCGGCCCCGCGGGTCTCGCTGGACGTTGCTGTGCGTGGCGAGCTGTTCGAGGTGGGTGAGCTCGCGCACTTCCACCTTCTCGGCGAGATGGCGGCTGATCGCTGCTCGCAGTCGCTCATGCGGCAGCACGCCGCCGCCCGGAAGCGCCCATCTGCGAGCGAAGGGCGGCTTCGCGCGATGCCACATCAGGACGGACAGCTCCCCGCCGCGTACCGAGAGCACCACCGCCAGGACCTCGTGCGGGTACGCCGGCCACGGCACTGAGTCCTCACCCGAGCCTCGCGACACGACCCGATGCTACGGTGTGATCATGAGTAATCGCCTTATAGGCGAAAACCGGCGGGCCGATCTGCCGGATGCCGTCACCGGGTGGCAGGACGAGGTACGAGCGCTGGCGAGAGCCCGGAACGCCGTGCTGCTCGCACACAACTACCAGCTGCCCGAGATCCAGGAGGTCGCCGACCACGTCGGGGACTCGCTCGCGCTCTCGCGTATCGCCGCGGACACCGACGCGGCACAGATCGTGTTCTGCGGCGTGCACTTCATGGCTGAGACGGCGAAGCTGCTGTCACCCGCCAAGACCGTCCTGATCCCGACGGCGGGGGCGGGTTGCTCCCTCGCTGACACGATCGACGTCGGCGGGCTGCGGGCGTGGAAAGCGGAGAACCCGGACGCCGTCGTGGTGGCGTATGTGAACACGAGTGCGGCGGTCAAAGCCGAGGCCGACATCTGCTGCACCTCGTCCAACGCTGTAGACGTCGTCAACTCGATCCCGGACACGACACCGGTGCTGTTCTGTCCCGACCAGTTCCTCGGCGCGCATGTGCAGCGCATGACCGGACGCACGAACCTGAAGATCTGGATGGGGGAGTGTCACGTCCACGCCGGCATCTCGCCGGCCGATGTTCGCGACCAGGTCGCGCAGCATCCCGATGCGGAGCTGCTGATCCATCCCGAATGCGGTTGCGCGACCTCCGCGCTGTGGCTCACCGGGACCGGCGACCTGCCGGCGGAGCGCACTCACATCGTGTCCACCGGCGGCATGGCCGACCTCGCTCCGACGCTGAAGTCCAGCACTGCGCTGGTGGCCACGGAGGTCGGCATGCTGCACCAGCTCCGCCGACTGAACCCCAAGGTCGACTTCATCCCGATGAACCCGCAGGCGTCCTGCCGTTACATGAAGATGATCACGCCCGCACTGCTGCTGCGGTGCCTTCGCGAAGGTCGTGACGAGATCGACGTTCCGGCGGACGTCGCCGCGGCCGCTCGCCGATCGGTGGAGCGCATGGTCGCGATCGGCAATCCCGGCGGTGGCGAATGATCCCGCGCAACGACTACGACGTGGTTGTCGTGGGCTCGGGTGTGGCGGGCATGACCTGCGCGCTGCGGTTGGCCGGCTGTCGCCGCGTGCTGCTCGTGACCGCAGGCGAGCTCCGCTCGGGCAGCACGCCTTGGGCGCAGGGCGGGATTGCCGCTGCCGTGGGCCGCGACGATGCCCCGCGCGATCACGCCGACGACACCCGCGAGGTCGGTGCCGGCATGTGCGACGACCGCATGCTGAGGGTGCTGACCGGCGGTGCGCCGGCCGCCATCACCCGGCTCATCCGCGACGGCGTGCGCTTCGACGCGGATGCGGGAGGCGCGCCGGCGCTGACACGCGAAGGCGGGCATCACCGCAACCGGGTGCTGCACGCAGGTGGTGACGCCACCGGCGCGGAGGTCAGTCGCGCACTGGCCGCAGCCGTGGTTACGGCAGGAATCGACGTCGCCGACCACTCGTCGGCTGTCGATCTTCTGGTGTCGGGCGAGGGCAGCGACCGGCAGGTCGGCGGGGTACAGCTGCAGCAGGCCGGCGGGCGCGGGACGCGTGCCGTCACCGCAACTGCGGTGGTGCTCGCCACGGGCGGTGTGGGTGGCCTGTTCCGCGCCAGCACCAACCCGCTCGAAGTCACGGGTGAGGGCCTTGGGCTGGCGCTGCGCGCCGGTGCCTCACTCGTCGATCTCGAGTTCGTGCAGTTCCACCCGACCGGGCTGCGGGTCGACGGCATCGGGCAGGTACCTCTGATCTCCGAGGCATTGCGGGGTGAGGGCGCTGTCCTTCGTGACAGGGACGGCGCGCCGATCATGGCCGGCCGGCACCCGCTCGCCGATCTCGCGCCGCGCGACGTGGTGGCTCGGCGCATCGACGAAGTCGGCTGGGTCGGCCTCGACGCGACCGGATTCGGGCCCCGCGTCGTGGCGCGACGGTTCCCAACGGCGTACCGCATCTGCCGCGATCACGGGATCGATGCGGACACCGACCTCATCCCCGTCGCGCCGGTGCAGCACTTCATGTGTGGCGGGATCCGCACCGACAGTAGTGGTGCGACCGACGTGCGAGGTCTGTACGCAGTCGGGGAGTGCGCGGCGACCGGGGTGCACGGCGCGAACCGGCTGGCCTCCAACAGCCTGCTCGAAGGGCTCGTGTTCGGGGCGCGAGTCGCGGATGCGCTGGCATCCGCCTTGCCGCCCCGCGTCACGGCGGATGCGTGCCGACTTCCCACTCCGTGCGTGACGGAAGACGCACTGCCGGTCATCCGGTCGACGATGAGCCGGTTCGCCGGCGTCCGCCGCTCAGCAGCGGGGCTGGCTGCTGCGGAGGCCGCCTTGCAGGGGTTGCTGCGGCCGACGGGCGAGCCGGCCGTGGCCCCCGATGTGGCGAGCCGCTGGGTCGTGGCGGCCGCCATCATCGCTGCCGCAGCGGAGCGGCGCGAGAGCAGAGGATGCCATTGGCGGTCGGACTTCCCAGGCAGCTCGGAGGACTGGCGGCATCGGATCGTCGTCCGGTTGGACGAGTCGGGACAGCCGGTCGCCGGCGCCGAGCGCGCGCTGGTCCGGTCAGCATGATCCGGCCGGAGACGAAGCAGGCGCTGTGTGACGCGGGCCTGGATCCCGATGACGTGGTGAGGGTGATCGAGCGTGGCGTCGAGGAGGACCTCGGAACGCTCGGCGACCTCACGTCCGCCGCGACCGTTGCGGCCGACGCGCGCCTCACGTGTCGTTACGTTCCGCGCAGCGACGGTGTCATCGCCGGTGTGCCGGTGCTCGCCGCAATCGTGGACCATTGCCTTGGCGAGGACGCCGCCCTCGTCCCGCTCGCGTCGGACGGCGAGATCCGTCGAGCCGGAGAGCCGATCGCCACCATCGAGGCCGCGGCGCGGGGGATGCTGGGTGCCGAGCGCCTGACGCTCAACCTGCTCGGCCACCTGTCCGGCATCGCGACCGTCACTCGTGCCTGGGTCGATGCGGTCACCGGCACGTCGGCACGGATCCGCGACACCCGAAAGACCACCCCGGGGCTGCGTGATCTCGAGAAGTACGCCGTCCGCTGCGGCGGCGGGGTCAACCACAGGCGCGGTCTCGACGACGGTTTCCTGATCAAGGACAACCACGTGTCGGCGGCGGGCGGGGTGGCGGCCGCGCTGCAACGCGTGCGCGCGGCCTACCCAGGTGGCGAGGTGTCGATCCAGGTCGAGGTCGATGACCTCGCCGAGCTCGCTGAGGCCGTCGAGAACGGCGCGCCGGCGATCCTGCTCGACAACTTCACGGACGAGCAGCTGGCCGAGGCGGTCGCATACGTCCGGGCGACGCGACCGGAGATCGTGCTCGAGGCGAGCGGCGGGCTGTCCCTCGAGCGAGCACCTGCCGTCGCGGCGACCGGCGTCGACTATCTCGCGGTCGGCAGCCTCACGCACTCGGCTCCGGTCCTCGACATCGGCCTCGACGTCTAGGACTCTCGCTTCGTGCGGGCGTTCACCGATCCCGGTCTCGTGCGACTCCGGGATGCCGGGGTCACGATGGCGGCGACGCTGCTGTCGTTTGGCAGCGTTCTCGCGCTCAGGCACGCTGTCGGCCTGACGACCGGGAGCGTGCTGCTCGCGGTCGTGCTGTCGCTCTCCCTCGGCCGGCAGCAGGGACACCGTGACGCCCGTCATCCGCACACCGTGCTGCTCGCACCGATCGTGCTTCCGGTTCTCGCCGTTGCTGCCGGTGAGATCAGCAAGCGCATGTACACCCATGCCAACGTCGGCGACGCGTTGTTCGTGGTCGGGATGTCCGGTGCGATCTGGTTGCGCCGGTTCGGCGGGCTCGGGCGACGCGCAGGGTTGCTGATCACCACCACCCTGACCGCGACGCTGATCGCCCCCGGCCCGGTCGTACCGCTCGGCCCGCATGCCCCGACGAGGTGGTGGGGCGCGGTGGTCGCCCTGATCGCGCTGGCGTGGGTGCGCGTCACCCGATTCGTTGCGCAGGGGCTGCGGATCGTTTCGGCAGAGCCGGACGAAGCCGCTGCAGCCGCGGTGCCTGCCCCGGTGTTGCGGCCGACAACGGCCCGGTGGTTGCGGCTGCCGGCGAGCACGAAGATGGCGCTGCAGATGGCGGTTGCTCTTGCCGCTGCGTTCGCCGCCGGCCGGTCGGCGTTCGGGGTGCATTGGACGTGGACCGTGCTCACCGCGTTCATCGTGGGGAGCGGCAACCGGGGCCGTGGCGACGTCACCCACAAGGCGATCCTGCGCGTGGTCGGCGCCGCCGGCGGCACGGCCTTCGCGACCGTCGTGGCAACCGGCTTCCCGGCTCACGATGACTGGTCGGTCGTCACGATCTTCGTGGTGCTCGGGGTAGCGCTGTGGCTGCGGCCGGTCGGCTACGCGTTCTGGGCGGCTGGAATGACCGCGGCGCTTGCGCTCCTTTACGGCTTCTACGGCCAACGCGGCGACCACCTGCTCGTCGACCGGCTGGAGGGGATACTGATCGGCGCGGCCCTCGCAGTGGCAGCGGCATGGCTGGTGTTCCCGATCCGCAACATCGACGTGATCCGCCGTCATCTGTCGGTGGCCCTCGCGGAGATCGCGAGCCGGCTCGGCGGCGAGCAATCCGATGCGGTGTTCCCCGTCGCGTCGGTCGCCATGATTCGTGAGTCGACCGAGGCCGCGGAGCTCGCTGCCGGCTCGGTTCACTCGCTTCGTCTGGTTCCGGCGCTCCGTCTGATTCCGGCCCGGTGGCGTGCGGGCCTCCCGTACGCCGTGGCCAGCCGCGAGCTGGCGAGCGGCGCTGCAGGGCTGGCGACGCTTCCCGGCCGTCGGCTGCGGCTGACCGAGGAGACGCGGCGAGAGCTGGCTCGGGATCTGGCGGCGGCCCGACGTGCGTTGGCGAGCGACGCACCCCACGCGCAGGTCAGCGAGCTGCCGGTCGTTGCGACCCGGATCGCCGCCGCTCTTCGCGGTTGACGCGGCGCGCGCCGTTCAGGAGTCGGAGCCTTGCAGTGACCTGCGCTCGATGAAGCTCATCCGTCCGTTGGCCTCGAGGATCGCCCAGCGCAGATCAGCAAAGGACATGATCTGCTGCAGCCGCATCTCTTCCGCGACGTCATCGGGAGTGAGCCGGTGCCGGCGCAGGTTCGCATCAACCAGCTCGCCGTTGTCGACCAGGACCACCGGGCGGCCTTCGAGCAGTCCTCGCAACCTCCGAAAGCGGAAGCCGAGGTACGCGCTCGCGACCTGAAGCACCGCGAAGGTCGAGACCACGATCACCGCTCCGGTCACCGAGTAGTCGTCCTGGGTGAGGCCCTGCTGGATCGCGTCACCCATGACGATCAGCAGGACGAGGTCGATTGCGGTGAGGGACGAGAGCTCGCGCCGGCCTACTGCTCGCATCACGAACACGACGAAGCAGTACAGGATGATCGCGCGGATCGCGATGTCCATTCAGCCCTCCGCTCCTACGGCACGATCGTCATCGTTCGTCGCACCGTGACGACTGGCACGGCGTTGCTCAGCACCGTCACCACCTGCGTGCGACGGCTGATGCTCGTCGGGTTCACTTGGTACTCGAGGTACTCCACCCACGCCTGTCCGGGCTGCAACGTGCCGAGGTTGAAGACGAGCGAGCCCTGCGGCCCGCTCTGCTGGGTCGAGGGGCTCGGCTCTGCGGTGTTGAGGGTCAGTCCGTCGGCCCAACCGGAGCTCAGCACGAGCTGCGTCTTGGGAAGCGACGCGTGGGCTGTGACCGTGATCTTGGCTTGGAAGAGCAGTCCAGGCCGTACCGCCGTCGGCGCGCGCACGTCGAGTTGGGCCTGCGCAGCCACTGCATGCGCTGTCCCGGCGCGCTGTCCGACCGTGTTCGTCAGCGCGACGACGACCACGGCCGCGAGCAAACACATCGCCCCGCGACGCAGCCGCACGCCGATGCGGTCACTGCGATCGTGGTGTGCTCGGCCGCCTTCGATCGGCCTCATCGCGTCTGCCATGACTGGCAGGAGATTCCCTGCGCGGGGAAACAGCAAACGATCTTCGCCGCCACCGGCGGCGGGTCAGCCGACGGGCAGCTGGAAGGCCTGGACGCCGGACAGCGGCGAGAGTGGGGACTGCCCGATCGTCCGTTCGAGCGCCGGCGGGATCGCGAGGTTGAGCGCCTTGTACTCCAGGTCGGTCTCGTTGGTGCCGGTGCCGACATAGATCGACGATCCGCTCACCACCGCTGTCGACGATGGTGGCCCGACGATCGGGCCGATCCACAGTGGCAGTCCGGTCTTGAGGTCCACGGCGACGACCGAGCTCGCGACCGTGAGCGGGAGCAAGGCGATGTCGTTGACGGTCGACGCGGACGCGTAGGTCGGCGCGACCAGCCGGTCGCTCCACAGCACCTTGCCGGTGTTGGCATCGATGGAGTGGATGTTCTCGATCGCCCCGGGCAGGTTGCCGCCGCTCTTGAACGGGACGGGGATCGCCGTGCCACCGACGATCTGTGTCGCCCGGCCTCGGGCGTCGGACGCGACCGCGAGAGAGCCGATGAAGCCGCCGACCGCGAAGTCCTCGGACAAGTTGCCGGGGGAGCCGGTCTCGGTCTGCCACAGACCCCTTCCGCTGCGCGCCATTCGCGCGAAGTAGACCGAGGCCTTGGACCCGTCGCCGGCCACCGTCTGGCCGCGTGCGTTGCGGAAGATGTTGACCGAGGATCCGAAGTCGTCGTCGAGGTACGCCGCGTTGACGTCCGCGTTGGTCGAGCCCTGGTGCTCGGCAGGCGCGTAGCGCCACAGGAACTTCCCGGTAGCCGCGTCGACTGCCATCAGCGACTCGGACCAGTTCTGGTGGTGCGCCCGTGCCCGCGGCGGGTTGTCACAGTTCCCGACGCCGTACACCATCACGCCGCTGGCAGGGTCGACCGCGGGGGAGGACCAGACGTCACCGCACCCTTGGCCCTGCCCGGATCCTTCGGTGAGCGCATGCCGGCCGTAGTACGTGCGGTCGGTCTCGGCATCGTTCTTCCAGAGCGGCTTGAACCGCCACTTCCCCTCCGGGTCGGACAGCAGGCGCAGCGCGACGATGCCGGTGCGCCCGACGCCCGCGTCATTGTGGACGTCCAGACCGATGAAGATGCGCCGTTGCGGTCGGCCGTCGACGTTGACGTCCGCCACCGCCGGGGAGGACTCGATCTCCACCGTCGGGGGGTTGGGCGCCGATTGCTGCTGCTTGCGGAGCTTCGCGGTGCGCGGGTCGAGGTCAATCGATGCAAGCAGCTTGCCGGTGTCCGCGGCGAGGGCCCACACGCTCGAGCTGCCGCCGAAGATGACCACTTCCTGGCTCCGGTGCGTCCCTGCGACGCGGAACGGTTCAACGGCCGCGCTGGAGACGATCTGACCGAAGGCGACCGGGTTGGTGACGTTGATGTCGAAGACCCACTGTTGCTGTCCGGTCTTCGCATTGAGCGAGTAGAACTTCCCGTCCCAGGCCCCGACGTACACGCTGTTGCCGACCACGGCCGGTGAGGCAGTGACGGAGTCCTTGGTGTGGAAGAACCACTTCGGCAGCATGGTCGCGACGTTGGCGGCGGAGATCGACGAGCAGCCGGACGGGACGGCGAAGCTGTGGTCGGTGTTGTAGCCGTACTGACGCCAGTCCGTGCTTCGGCAAGCCGCGGTCACGTGGAACGTGCCTGGCCGGGCGGCCGGAGCCACGCCTGCGGCGGCGACCGACCCGGCGGCAAGGACGCCGATCGTGGCCGCCCACACTCCGAGCCTGCGGTTCATCCGTCCTGTCCTTCTCATGGCGGGACAACCTTCGACGTGAGACCCGCTCGCACCTACCTAACGCGTGACCGAGGATCGGGGATACTCGACCCCGGTGATCAAGTACCTCGGCTCCAAGCGAACCCTGGTTCCGGTGCTCGGCGCGATTGCGCGGGCGGTGCCGGCGCGGACAGCACTCGATCTGTTCTCCGGCACGACGCGCGTGGCGCAGGAGCTCAAGCGCGGCGGCGCGGACGTGGTGGCGGTGGATGTCGCCACCTACTCCGAGCTGCTGGGGCGCTGCTTCATCGCGACCGATGCCGCAACGGTTGACCATGCCGCCGTCGGCAGCGCTCTTGAGGCGCTGTCCGGGCTGCCTGGCGAGCGCGGCTACTTCACTCGCACCTTCTGCGAGCAGGCGCGCTTCTTCCAGCCGAAGAACGGCGCCAGGGTGGATGCGATCCGCGCGGCGATCGAGGACGGGTACGCCGGGACCGCCCTCTACCCGATCCTGCTGACCTCCCTGATGCTCGCCGCCGATCGGGTCGACTCGACCACCGGCGTGCAGATGGCGTATCTCAAACAGTGGGCGCCCCGGTCCTACCGTGACCTCGAGTTGCGGATGCCGGAGCTGCTGCCCGGCCCGGGACGAGTGATTCGCGGAGATGCGCTCCTTGTGCTGGGCGAGCTCGACCGCGTCGATCTCGCCTACATCGACCCGCCGTACAACCAGCATCGCTACTTCACGAACTACCACGTCTGGGAGACGCTCGTTCGCTGGGACGCACCGGCTCACTACGGCGTTGCCTGCAAGCGCACCGACAGCCGTGCGGCCGAGACGAAGAGCGTGTTCAACCGCAAGCGCGAGATGCCCGCTGCGTTGCGCGAGGTGCTGACGAGGGTCGCCGCTGACGTCGTGGTGGTGTCCTACAACGACGAGGCATGGGTGACGCCAGCGGAGATCTGCCAGTGGCTGCGCGACGCTGGTCATCCCGAGGTGCGGATGCTCGGCTTCGACAGCAAGCGCTACGTGGGCGCGCAGATCGGAATCCACGGGCCCCACGGCCGAAGAGTCGGAACCGTGTCCCATCTGCGCAACACCGAGTACCTCGTCATTGCCGGATCGACAGATGTCGTCGAGGCGGCCGTGGCTGCGGCGCTGACGTGCCGGCCGGCGGAGCTCGCGAGCTAGCTCTTGTGGTGGTGCTTGTGGTGCACGACCTTCGGCTTCACATAGGAGATTCCGAGACCGACCGGCATCGGCCGCTCCTGCCCGTCGGCGGGGTACGTGCGCAGGCTCAGCGCACCTGAGCTCGGCAGCTTGGCGAGCATCTCGGTCGAGCCGGAGCCGTCGACGTCGAATGCGCGGTCGACACCCAGCTGTGCCATGAAGGCCGACATCTGGTTCTCATCGAGACCGTGGACGTTGGTGCCGGGGTGATCCTCCACCTCGCCGATCACCAGCGTCTTGCCGCTGTCGGCGATCCCGTAGGCGGTGCGAGCGGGTTGCGTCGTGTTGGCGCTGTTGCACGACAGGTCGTTGCGAACGTGGCCGCGTTGCTCTACGACCTGCGCGCCGACGCCGTACGCCTGTACGAACGGCCGCGCCGTCGTGGTGCCCACGCTGGCCGCGACACCGGTCTTGACGCCGGAGGGAAGCCCGGACAGCCACTGCGTCGCCGTCCTGCCGTGCGCGGTCAATGCGAAGCCCGACTGCGGGACGCGCGCGTCTCTGCCCGCGTTCGCACCCAGTGACGAGCCGACAACACTTCGAGCGGCTGCCGACCAGCCGGTGCTGGGGAGAGCATGCGAGCCCCACGCGCTGTTGTATGCCTCGACGCCGCTGCTCGCGTAGTCGACGTTGATGCCCGCGATGCTGTGAGTGCTGGAGCCGGCCACGACCTTCGCGGACAGATGAACGAGTCCGGTCTGCAGCCCGCCGGCCGCATTGAAGCCGAGCACGCGCTGTGCCTTCGAAGAGATGACCAACGGCTGCGAGTTCACGATCAACGGCTGCGTCGGGGCGCCGGTCTCGAAGTCGAAGTATCCGGTGTTGACGGCGGCGACAAGGTGTTTGTGGCCGGCGGCCAGGCGGCTCAGGGGAGTGCGCTGCGCCAAGGCGTGCATCAACGGCTGGAACGACACCCCGGGCTGGTCGACGGCGATCCGCAGCACGTGCATCTTGACCAAGCCGTGCCCGTTGTCGTCGGTGGTGTTGCCCTCCAGCAACGTCACTCCGGGGGCCAGCTTGTGGGTGTGCCAGGTCGTGCCCGGGACGAGCGATTCCGCGAGCGGGCAGCTGCGGTGCCATTTGCTGCCGGCGGCGTGCGCGGAGGGCGCGAGGGACAGACCCATGCCGACGACGGCCGCCGAAACGGCCGCGACGCCACGGAGGCTCTTGGAGATCTTGTTCCGCTGGGCAACCATGCGACAGGTATCGGCAGATACCGGTCACCGACTCGGACATTTCGGGCCGCCAGCCGGGAATTGACTCAACCGGGCCATGGAAGATCAGGGCCTTTCGGCGGAAACGCGACAACCTCGCTCAGGCGCGCTTGCGGGAGGAGTCGGCCTCCGTCTGGACCCGGATGCCACTCAGCAGGGTGACGATGAGATCGGACACCTCTGCCGCCGCATCGCTGCTGTCGGCATTCGCGGCGAGGTAGAAGCACGCCTCGCTGAGAGCGCCGATGAGCATCACTGCCAGCGGTCGGAGCGGCTGCGGCGTGACGACGCCGGCGTGCGTCGCTTTGCGAAGCGCGCCGCGCAGCGCGACGGTGCTGAACCTGGTCTCGATCTCTCGCGCGGTCTCCCAGCCGAGTACGCCGCGCGAGTCGACCAGGACGATCTGACGTACCGCCGGGTCGGAGTGAGCCTCGACCCACAGCCGGCAGCCGGCGATCAGCGCCGTCCACGAGTCCGGCTGGTTGAACTCCGCGACCGCGGCGTCGGAGACCTCGCGCTGGACCTGCTCGAAGACCGCTCGGAACAGGCTCTCCTTGTCGGCGAAATGGTGGTAGAGCGCCCCTTTGGTGACGCCCGCCCGCTCGACGATGTCCTCGGTGGAGGTGGCGGCGTACCCCCGCCGGCCGAAGAGCTCGCGAGCCGCGGTGATGAGGGCGTCGCGGGTTTCGGCGGCCTGCGCCGCTCGCCGGTCGGCTTTGGTGCGCGCCGCGGAATCCTTTGCCATCGAGTCCCTTGACATACATACCGACGGTATGGACTAATGCGTACCGACAGAATGTGAGTTACATACCGTCGGTACGGTAACACACTCCGTCACACCCATGTCGTCACGAGGAGGGGTCATGCCAAAGTTCGTGATCGAGCGCACACTGCCGGGCGCCGGCAAGCTGTCGAGCGAGGAGCTGCACGGGATCAGCCAGCAGTCCAACAAGGTTCTGGCCGACCTCGGCCCGGACATCCACTGGCTGCACAGCTACGTCACCGACGACAAGATCTACTGCGTCTACCACGCTCCGGACCCGGACATCATCTTCGAGCACGCGCGCTGCGGCGGCTTTCCCGCCGACAGCGTGAGCAAGGTCTCCGCGGTCATCGACCCGTCGACGGGCGACTGACCAGATGGATTCAACGGCCCTGCGAGCGGCCCAGCAGCCGCTGAAGGACCGCTACCGCGAAGATCCTCGCTCAGCGAGCCTGACGCTCAAAGCCGCAGGCTCGCTGAGCGACGCGGACGTCGCCTGCTCGGTCCAGACCGGGCAGGCGCTCGTCGCCGCCGGGCTGCATCCCGCGACCGGCGGCGACGGCACGCTTGCCTGCTCGGGCGACATGCTGTTGCAGGCCCTCGTGGCCTGCGCCGGCGTCACGCTGCGGGCGGTCGCGACCAGTCGCGGCATCGACGTCTCGGGATCGGTGCGGGCGGAGGGTGATCTCGACTTCCGCGGGACGCTGGGGATCGACCGGGACGCACCGGTGGGGTTCCGCGAGGTGCGGTTGTCCTTCGACCTAGTGTCGTCGGCGTCCGAGGCGGACATCGACGCCCTGATCGAGACGACCCGCCGGTACTGCGTGGTCTACCAGACGCTGGCTGCGCCACCGCAGCTGTCGATCAGCCGCACCTGACGCGGCGGCCCCGCCGCGAAACGGCGTCACGACAGCTGTCGTGACGGGCAACAGATAGGCCCGCGCCGCTTCGTTGCCGACGTTGCCCACTCCTGGGGGCAGGATCAGCTGGTTGTCGGCGGCGTCGACCTCGTCCACGGCTGTGGTCAGGTCGGCGTTGTCACTCTCGACCAAAAACAGCATGTGCTGACCGTGCGTCGCGACGTCTCCTTGGAGGTAGCGCACGTCGCCTTGCGGGCCGAACTTCGGGTCGGGCGCCGGGTCAGGTGACTGCACCTTCTTCGACGCGTCGAACGTCGCCGTGCCGCGAATGTTGTACGGCGTGCCGTCCGGGTTGTGGTTCCAGCAGCGGCGGCGGTAGACGCGGTCACCGGAGTAGCTTCGACCGCCGTCACGAACCCGGCCGTGGAAGCGGTCCGCGGCGACGGGCGCCGGTGTCTGCGCCACCGGCTTCCCGTCGATGTCGGCGAATCCCCACGTCGTCGGCTCGTCGGCGCTGCGCAGCTCGACATGGGGGCCGGGGTCGGCTCCCGTGCCGTCGTCGAAGCACGAGTCGTCGACGTAGTACGGCGTCGCGACGACCGTGCCCTGAACGTCTCCCGGGGACAGCGGCTGGTTCTGCGACAGTCCCCACTTCTCGACCATCGTGCCGGCGGGTCCGGTCATCTCCTCCCATGACAGCGCTTCGGGCGCCACCCCTGAGTAGGTGACGTCCGGGAGGTTGAACGAGTCGTAGATGCAGGCGTCGGAGGTGCAGGTGGCGTTGTTGGGATTGCCGACGGTCAGCGGCTTGCCGCCGGTCAGCTTCGACTCGATCCGCCCGACCTTGTCGTTGCTCGACTCGGAGATGCCGTCGGGGCCGAGGTGGGCGTTGGTGTCGCCGTACAGCACCGGGTTGATGCCCTCGACGGGCACGCCCTTCGGGTTGTAGGGGTTGTAGTAACGGGTGATCTGGCCGGCGGCCATGTCCCACTGGGAGTAGATGCCGTCGAGTGGCGGGATCGGATGAACCCGCACGCCGAAGTCGTGAACGATCGTGTCGGCGTAGAAGATGTCGGTGCGCGTGACGTTGGTACCGGAGTCCGATCCCCACGTCACCCGGATGTCGCGGACCGGGCCGACCTTGATGCCCATCGTGATCGACGAGCCGCCCCAGTTGTTCTGCTCGTCTTCGTAGCCGCAGCACGGGGTCTGGCCGCCGGGCGACTGCTGGAAGGCGCGCGCCTTGAACCGGTCGACGAGGCTCGGGCCGTAGTCGTTGCGGACGAGCCCGCGATCGTCCTTCGACACCTGCAGGTCGTCCATCACCCAGCGGCCGTCGTAACGGAAGCGGTACCGCGGGGTGGTCACCGTCGCGTTGTCAACGGTTCGCCGCTGCACATAGGTCTTCGGGTCGAGCACCACATCATGGTGGGTGTTGTAGCGGAATCCCTGCCCGATGACGGCCTCGCCATCGGGAGTGCAGACCGGGCCGTACCGTGCGTTGCCGTAGTCGCCGTACGAGCTCTGCGAGTAGACCAGCGTGTTCGCGTCGGCGTCCGGTGTGTAGCGGACGTACGGCGAGTTTCGGGCTGTGAACCGCATCGGCACCGCCCAGCCGGTCGGCTTGTCCTTGCCGCCGCTTCGGGCCTTGGACTGCATCACGTAGGCAAAATGGGTCTTGCCGGTGGCGGGATCGACGACCGTGACCTGATCCGCCGAGACGATGCCGCGGGGCAGCTTGGCTGACGCCGGGGCCTGGCCGGCGGCGTCGCGGGCCATGAAGGAGAGCTGGTCACTGTTGATCAACCCGCTGTTGGGATCCGGGGTCGGGTCGGCGATGCCGCTCGGCGCCTTCGCACGACAGACGACCCCCGCCCGCTGGAGCTGGTTCGGGCCGGGCGGGACGCAGCCGGTCGTCACGGCGCCCTTCCCGGCCTTGCAGTCGGCCGGCAGCGGCGGGTTGCTGTACTCGAGGAACGGCTCGCGGTCGAACTTGTAGGTCAGGAACTCGTCGGTGCCCGAGTAGACGGAGAACCCGGACGCGTTGTTCGAGATGTAATGGTTCCACATCGGGTCGACCTGGAACGGGATCTGCACGAACCGTCGGCCGTTCCACCGATAGCCGCGAAGGCTGCCGGTCGGTACCCCGTGCAGCGCGGTGCGCACCGGCAGCTGGCTGTCCTGAAAGCAGCTGTGGTCGTTGTGGAAGCGGTCGACGTAGCCGTTGACATCCGGTTTCGGGCTGGCCTGGTAGCAGTCGCTGCGCAGCTGTGACGGCAGGTATTGCTGGGTGTTCTCCACCCCGTAGTAGTTGGGAGGTTGCGGGACGCGCGCCGTCAGCTCCGGCCCGCCGGACCAGGCCGGGAAGTCCGCCCCGGTCAGCACCACCGGCTGGGTCGCGAACGATGACACGTCGGCGTGGACCGAAGCCTTCCCGGTTCCTCGCCCATGCCGTCGGCCGGCACGTGCCCGTGGGACGTGATGGGCCGCCGTGCTGCTGTGGCCGGTGGCGGCATGAGGCGCGATGCGGCTGCTTTCACTCCCGGTCGGCGCGATGGACTTCGTTGCGATCGGCGCGAGTGCAACGAGCGCACCGACAACGAGCGCGAGCGGCTTGAGCACCTACCTGTGGTTCGCCGCGAGGCGGGCCGGCACCTTCAACGACGACGGGCCGCCCGCCACCACGACAGCAGCACCACCGCTCCGACGACGACCGCGGAGATGAGGATGACGTCCCGTGCCGGGTGGTCGACATCCCGGGCCGGCGCCGAACCCTCCTGGGTGGGCGGCGCCGACCCGGACGGGGTGGCGGACGGGGAGGTGGTCCGGGGCGGCTTCGTGGCTGCCGGTGAGTGCGACGGCCGGCCGCTTGCCGAGGTGTGTCGTCCGGTCGCCGTCGAGCTCGGGGTTGCCCGCTTGGTCGGACGGTGAGAGGGCGGTGCCTGGCTGTGGGTCGGATGGGCAGAAGGCCGCGGTGTCGGCATCACCGAGATGTCGGCGGTGCTCGGCGGCGCGAACGCTACCGAGAAGGTGCCTGATGCTGCGTGCGGGTCGGGAACGAGTACGACGCCCGTCGTGGCTTCCGTGGCGGGGATCGTGATCGTCATCGTCGCGTGCCTCGGGCCGAACACGCCCTTTGCGGGCTTGGCGCTCGCCCGGTACGACGGCCGGCCCGACCAGGGTTGTGGCCCGCCGGTCTGCCACTTGCTCGATGCCGGATACCCCACGACTGCGGGGGTGCCGACCCGTTCCTGCATCGAGACGTGAAGCGTCACCCGCACGTAGGCGGTCTGGTCGACGACGCTCATGCGCAGGGCGGACTCTGCCTGAGGCCCGCTGGGCGACGACGCGACGTACATGCCGTTCGCGGGAACGCCTGGCACCGGGATCAGCCCTGAGACGGGTTCCGGCAGCCACCAGTAGCCGGTCTGCGGCGGACCGGTCGGTGCCGCGACCGCGACCCCGAGCGCGCCGGACAGCGCAAGCCACATCGCTGCCACCGCGCTCGCGGCTCGCCGTCCGATTCTCACTCGATAAGTGTCTAGTGCGAGTGGGCCTCTTCGCGACCGTGACGGTCATCGGGAGGATGCAAAGCCGATTCGGCCGTTAGGCGTACGACGAGCATGGCGACGTCGTCTCTCCGCACCGCCGGGCGCATCGTCTCGAGCAGCCAGTCGCAGAGCTGCTCCGCCGTCCCGTCCATCGCTGCGGCGCCCGTCGCAAGCTTGAGATCGCCGACCAGGTCGGTCATCGACTTGCCCGGCACCTCGATGAGCCCGTCGGTGTACAACAAGAGCGTCGAGCCGGCCGTGAGCGTCAACCCGTGCTGAGACCGTGGTGCGCCCTTCTCCGTCGCGACGCCCAGCAGCATCGAGCTCGCGTCATCGAGCTCGATGACGCAACCTGTCGCGTCGTGCAACAGCGGCGGCGGATGGCCGGCATTCGCGAAGACCAGCCGCCGGGCTCCTTCGGCATCGCGCGGAGCCAGCACTCCGTAGAAGACGGTGACCAGCCGGTCGGTCTGCAGTGTGCTCACGAGCTGGTCGAGCCGATCGAGTACGGCGCCGGGTTCCTCGCCGACCAGCGCGTGTGCCCGCAGCGCGGTTTGCACCCGCGACATCAGCGCGGCAGCTTCGATGTCGTGCCCAAGGACGTCTCCGACTGCGATGCCGATGTAGCCGCCCTCGAGCTCGAACACGTCGTACCAGTCGCCGCCGACCTGCTGGTCAGCCGCCCCGGGCAGGTACCGCGCCGCGATGTCGAGGTTCGTGACAGCGGGCAGATCCGGAAGCAGGCTTCGCTGGAGCCCTTCGGCGATCTGGTGCTCGCTGCGGTACAGCGCGAGCGCGCTGCGGCGCCGTCGGGCTTCGATCTCGACGATCAGGGCCAGCAGGACCGACAGCACGATGCCGCCGGCGAGAGTGAACCACGGGGCCTCTGCGGTGGTGCCGCCGATCAGTGGATGCACGGGGCGCACCTGGAGCGTCCACGTCGCCGCGCCGACCGGCACCGGAAGAACATGCACCTCTCCTCGAAGCGGGAGGTCGGTCGTCGTCGTGACGAGCGCTTGCGAGGCAACGGGCGAGGGCGCGTCGTACAGGACGACGTGCAGCTCGTGGAAAGGGGAGGTGCCGGCCTCGCGGGGAGGCCCCAGCGCGCCGAGTGCGATCTGGAGATAGAGCAGGGTGCCGGCGGGAGCCTTGGGCGGACCGAGGGCGAAACCCAGCGTGCGATCCGCGCCTGTCCCCATGACCGACGTCGGGACGATCTGCCCTTCCGCGCCGGCCTGCCGGAGCGTCGCCGCCTCAGGACCCGAGATCGACGTCCCGATCCGCAGGCCTTTTCCCTTGGCGAGCTCGATGCGGTAGCCGGTCCCGGTGTGGCGCAGCAGCGCGATCGAGTCCCGGCCCTTGGACCCGCTGACGAGGGCGGCGCTGGCCCGGTTGAAGGCGGCCGGGGAGTTGCGCGTCGCGCGGACGACGCCCGCAACCGTCTCCAGCTGGTTGGAGAGGGACTGGATTGCTTCCTTGAACACCAGGCTGAGCTCGTTGGCACGCTCTTTGAGGAGGCGGTTCTCCTGGTTGTGAACCGCCTCACGAACGGTGAAGGTGGCGAGCACGGTCACGCCGAGCAACAGCACCAGCGTGGCGGCACTTAGCCAACCCCAAGTTCGCCTCATGTCACCCCCGTGAGTGCGGCGCAGCGCTAGTACACCTCATTCGAGGACCGGTCCGCACTCACCCGATCGAGTTCGGCCGCCAGAACCATCGAGAACGTGGTGACCGGGGGCGGTGGCTCGCGGCGGCTGGCGGCGCGGAGCCGGTCGACGAGCGCACGCACGTACCACTCGCGGAACAGCCGATGGGACGGTGGCGCCGCGATGGTCAGCAGCCGGGAGGCGCGGGCCTGGCGGTCGGCCTCGTCGAGGGCGGCGAGGTAACGCAGGCCGGCGGTGGCCGCGGACACCGGAAGGTGCAGCGTGAGGTCGGTGAACACCGCGCCGCGGCGTGCTGCGTCGAGCGCCTGGCGCTTGATCTCGTCGCGTGCCTCGGCGAAGTCGTCGGTGACCCGAGCGAGCAGTCCCATCGTCTCCGACGGCAGCATCTCGGCTTCGTCGGATGGCGCGGTCATCAAGGTGATCTCGCGCACGATGTTGTCGATGTGTGCCTTCGCCGCCACGAGCAGGTCGGTCGGCACCCACCCCAGCTCGATCTCGTAGCGCGGCGAGGGGTCGCGGCCTTGCCAGCCGGCGCGCATCCCATCGAGGTCCGCGCGGCCCCGCCGACGTGCGTTGCGCCGGCGCGGCCGGCCGAGCTCAGCCCACACCCGCTTGCCGTCGTGCGCGGGCTCGATGCCCCACGCGCTGGTGAGGGAGTCCACAACGGCAAGCCCGCGCCCGGTCATCCCTTCCGGGGTGCCCCGCGCGCGGAGCGGCACCGAGTGTCCCGCATCGGTGACCTCGATCCGGACGCGGTCCCGTCGACCGCGGACCCGCAGCGAGATCGGTGGAAGGCCGTGCAGCACCGCGTTTGTCACGAGCTCGGTGACGACGAGCTCGGCGTCGGAGGCGAGCCCGTCCGGGAGGCTTTGCAGGGTGGCGGACGTGAGGCGACGCGCAGCCCTCACCCCGTCGAGCCCTGGCGCAACCAGGAGCTCGGCTGATTTCGCCACCGGCCCGTCCCTTCGAGTCCCCGGCAAGGCATGCCCATGGCAATGGCCGCCTAAGCACGCCAGGTGGCGGCACTAAACGCCGCCGTTCGGCGTAATCAAGGCGCTAGGTGAAGCGGTGCCAGGTTTTCGACGGGCGAGCCGCCACGCTCGGCCTGGTGTAGTCGCAGACACCGGACGGGAACATGCCACGGAGCTGCTTCCACTGGGACGCCGTGAACGTCACGTCGTACCGCGATCGCTCCGGTGGGTGCAGCCGGCACTTCATGACGTTGTCCACCAGCGGTCCGCCGGCCGCGATCCGGGGATCCGTGCCGTGCGCGAACAGGTTGCGGCACTGGTCCCAGCTCGCGACCTGCAGGCCGGTGATCCAGCAGGCATCAGCCGCGCCGGCGGGTCGGTCGGCCGCGACCTCCGCCGCAAGGGTCCGCCCGGTGCGGTCGGCCTCGACAGCGCCCAGCCAGGCGTCGAGCTGGTTGAAGGCCCGCGCGGTGACGGTCGGGTCCTGCGCGTCCTCGCCGAGCTCGAACCACAGTGCCTGATTGGGGTGACCGCCGGTCGCGCGGTCAAGTCGCGCCCGTTCGACATAGCTGTCGATGTCCAGGTGGATCTCTTCGTTGTCATGGCCGCGCAGATCGATGATCGGTACGCCGGCTTGAGCATGAGGATCGAGCACCTGGCCGGTTCGGTAGGCGACGGCGAGGGCGTGCGGGTCCGCAACGCTGCGTGCCGCGGTGTGGTTCCAGTCGATGCCGAGCCCTCCGACTTCCCGATTCAGGGTCAGGAAGTCCGACACCGAGATCTGGTGCGCATTGAGGGCGGCGAGCCCGTACTGCACTCCCACGTTGTCGAAGGGCCGGTTGGCGAACCCGGCGCCGGCGCGCCGTTCCGGCGCCGTCCACACGGATCGCGGTCGGTGGCCCCAGATCGCGACCTGGTAGTCCTGCAGCGTGCAGCGGACCCCGCCTGGATTGGAGGTCGCGTTGTAGACCCACGTCGGGCTCGGCTGGCTGGTGCAGTCGGCTGCCCGGCTCGGGTCGAGCAGCGACTGCGCGTAGTCCGGGACCTTGCTGCTGACGCTGCCTTGCGCGCCGTCGAAGAACCCGCGGCACGTCGTCGGTTCGAGAAAGCCCGTGACGTCGTCCTGTTCGGCGGCGGACCACGTCGTCGGGTGCGCGTCGAAGACCCGGTCGAGCAGGTGACAGTCCTCGGCCTGCTGCACCACCTGCCAGATGTCGGGGAAGCTGCACATCAGCAGCGTTCCGTCGACCAGGCCCGGGTAGTTGGACGTCATCGCGTTGAGGATGATCGACCCGCCCGAGCACCCTTCACCGATGGTGTACCGGATGACGCCGTACTCGACCGCAAGCCGCGACTTGATCATCGCGAACGCCTCGGCGGCGACGACCGGGTTGCAGTTGTTGCCGAGCACGTCGAGAGCACCGGTCACGACAGCGAAGCCTCGGCCAAGAGCGTGCGCGTCGAACACGGGCAGCCCAGCGGCCTGGTCGTGCCAGGGCCGGCAGTCGCCACCGATCTCCACATCGATCTTGTGGTCCCAAGCTGGTGGCGACGCCCAAGGGCGGTAGCTCTGACCGGGAGCAGCCAGAACCGCGATCTTGTAGGTGTCGCGGTCGATGATCCCGGTCTCGACCCGCACGATGTACGGCACCGTGACGCCCTCGTCCGTGGTCGTGTCGGCGACAGCGCCCGGTGACGGCGGATCCTGCGGGTTGTACGGCAGGAACTGGTCCGAGACCGGCGGCGCGCCCACGGTGGGGTGGTTGCCCACGCCGGCGGAGGACGCGGGCAGGTAGTAGTACGCGTAGTGCGTCGGCACCACGCAGCCGGACCGGTTCGCTGCCGTTGGGTGGTCGTTGCAGAACCACGGCAGGACCTGGGGGCCCGCGAACATCGGCCCGCGGTCGTCGTAGTCGGTCACGCGGACCGCAGTCGTTTCGCCGTTCGACAAGGAGGCTCGAAGCACATGGCTGCCGGGCGTCAGCGGGACCAGGCCCACGAGCGCGGGCGTTGATCGCGTCACTCCGAGGCGGTTGATCGCAGGCACTCCGGCCAGGAGCCCCGGCGTGCGATCCGGGGCGAGCTCCGGGGTGACGTCATGACTCCCGACCGTCACTCGCACCGAGGTGAGGTCGGACCGCGCCGGGACGGCGACGGCCACCAGAGCCTTCGGGCCGGACAGCCACGCCGGCCGGCCCGACAGCACGATGATCCGCAACCGGCCGGTGGCCGTGGCGTTCGCGGCGAGCAGGGGCACCACTGCCGTGGACATGCAGCAGGCGACGAGGGCGGCGAGCGCCCGACCGCGCGGCTTCAGCTCTCACCCGCCGGGTGGTAGCGGACCGCCCAGTCGGCGGCGCGGTGAGCGCGAACCCTCATACCGAATGTGACGACCGAACCCCGCACTCGGTAACGGCTGGTGTGGCTTCCCACGAATACCGTGACGTCCTTCGTGGACGGCACGGTCACGCGCACCACGATCGACCCGTTGTGCATCGGCCGTACGTAGCCGCTCAACAGGCCCGGCTGCGATGCGATGCCGTAGCTGCGTTCCCGGATCGAATACGTCTTCATCGGCGCAGCAGGGCGTACGTCGAGGCCCCGTGCCGTAGGCGTGATGCCCGCGATCTGCGCGGCGTCGAACAGTGACCACGCATCCTGGTGGTAGATCTGCGTGTCGTACGACGTCGACAGGCCGTTCCCGCACACCTGGGGCGAGGAGTAGAAGAACGGTGCGCACACGTCATCGACCGACAGCACGCCGTCCCAGGCGTTCGGGTACGCATCGGCGTGCGCGGTGAGCGTGTTGCGGACGAACTCGCTCCACGCGTACCTCGCGGCGTGCGGTACCTCACCCACGAGAGCTGACAGCGCCCACGTCATCCAGCCGTTGGGGGAGTACCACGCACCGTCGACGAAGTTGGACGCCCCGTCCGGCGCGGGTGGAAGGGATCGTTCGGTGACATCCGGGTCGGCGGCGGCCGGCGTGAGCGCGGCCCCGATCTTGGAAGGTCCGTGGATCACCTTCGGCGCGTCAACGCCGACCAGGAAGCGGCGGTAGTTCGCAACCAGCTTGATGGCCTGACTTCTGGTGGGGAGCCCCGACAGGACGGCCCACGGCTGCGGTTCTTCGAAGATCGCGCCCGCTCCGATTCGGCGGAGCCCGGAGTAGCCGCGCGCGTACCAGCCCCGAGACACCCACTCGGCTCGCACTACCCGCGCATCTCGTGCGGCGGCGGCGCGGAGCGAGGCCGCAAACGCGCGATGGCCGGCGGCCGCGGCGAGTGAAGCGAGCTGGCGGTAGGTGTACACCGCTTGCACGGTGACGAGGTCTGACTCCGTCATCTGCAACAGGCCGGTCGAGAGATCCGACCAGTCGCCGGTGGCGCCGACGACATACTCGCCGTGAGGGCCGTGCCCGACGAGGTTCTCCTGGTGGTGGAAGGCGAGCTCGAGGTGCTGCCAGATCGTGCCGTTACCGATGTCCTGGTAGTAGGGCACGTGCTCGTCGAGGAATCCGATGTCGCGAGTCGTCTCGACGTATCGCGTCGTCGCCCAGAGCAGATAGAGGTCGAGGTCGTCGGAGGTGCCGAGGTCGAAGCGAAGGCATCCCGGCGCGATTCCGTACGGGATGACACCGGTGCCGGCGGGTTGTTCGTGAGCTGAGTACCGGATGATGTCCGCCGCGACGGCGGGGTCGACCGAAGCGATCGCGGCGGCGTACTGCAACGGATCCCGATAGGCGATGTTCACCCCGTCACCGAACGTGTAGTAGCCACCCTGCGTGATGATGTGGTAGCCGCAAGCCGCGTCGTAGCTCTCGCCGGACTTGAGCATGTAGGCATCCCACTGGAGCTCGCGCGACAGCCAGGCCGTGCCGGGGCCGAAGTCGAACAGCGGGACATAGGAGCGCCAGCTGCGCTCGGTGTCCTCGAGTGCGGCGGTGTCGTTGCTGAATCTGCGGACGAGTCCGCCGATCGCGTGTGATGCAGCAACGCCGTATGCGTAGTGCAGCGTCGTGCTCGCGCCCGGTGCGAGGTGAACCGGTGAGGCAAACACGAACAGCGTCCGTCCCGCTACGCCGTCGACCGAAGGCGGAGCCACCGACTGCGTCGTTCGCCCCGCGACGACCGCGGCAGGGCGCGCGCGGGTGCCGGCTCCGAAGAACGAGGTGGTGTCGGTGTCCCAGCCGCTGATGGGGGAGTCGAGCGCGCTTGCGAAGATCCGCTGCGGCGTCACGTCCGCCGCCGACGGCAGCTGGCCGACCGACAACGTCCTGGATTGCGCGTCGTACGTCGGGCTGGTGACACCGCGTGGTACCGACACCACGCTCTGGGTCTGCGGGTCGACGTCCCAGTACTCGTACCACTTCGCCGTCAGCGGGTGACTCGTCCGGTTGGTGACCGTGACGTCATCGAGGAGCAATGGCGCGCTTCCCCACGGCGCGAAGTCCGTCTCGTGGACCTGGACGCCGGAGGCGAACACCGACTTGCGGTAGTAGCCGGTGCCGAACCGCCGCTGCGTGTGGGCATGCTTCGGCCGGTCGTCGTACATCGTGCTGATCACGTGTCGGCCGGCACGTAGATAGCCGTAACCACCCGCATAGTGCTGTGCGGCCGCGTCATACGCGTTGGTGCGCTCATAGTCGCGGTCGAGCGACCACAGCTCCGTGTACCCGTGGTTGAAGCCGTTGGCGATGACATGGTCGTTGCCGAGCTGGCTCCAGGCGTCCCGGGATCCGGCAAGCTCGGGCTGCACCGCGCGCCCGGCGCTCAGCTCGTCGGTTGTGTAGTCGTACGCGGGCAGCCCGTAGCGGTCGACGCTCCAGTGTCCGAACTTCCCGCTGCCCTTTCGGGAGGCGATGTCGGGGCGTGAGTGGTCCGCAGAGAGCCGTGGCGGTGCTGTCAACGACGTCGGCAGCGATGCTGTCGCCCACGGCGGAGCCACCACGAACCCCGCGGCGAGAGCCGCGATGACCGACCACCCCGCCGCCTTCACGCCGGCACTCGCCACTGGGTCGCTCGATTGGCGCGGGTCTGGATTCGGACCGTCACGAGCTTGCCGTCGGGCGTCCTCACCCGCAAGACCACCGCGCCGCCCTCGACCGGCCGAACGTATCCCTTGATGAGGCGCGGCGTTTCAGTGACGCCGATCCGCGGGAACCGGACCGAGAACCGCTTCATCGGCAGGTGCGGCGTGATGTCGTAGCCCGCTGCGGTCGGCGTGATGCCTGCCAGGTTGAGCGCGTCCATCACCATCCAGGTTGGCTGCTCGGTGATCTGTCCTTCGATCGCGTTGGACAGCCCGTTGCCGCAGCGGGCCGGCGTCGCGGAGTAGTAGCCGTAGCAGACGTCGTCGATCGAGATCGTGCCGTCCCAGGCGTTCGGGAACACGCTCGCATGACGCGCGAGCGTGTTGCGCAAGTACTCGCTCCACGCGTCGTGGACCGCACCGGGAACGACGCCCTGCAGCGAGGCGAGCGCCCAGGTCAGCCAGCCGTTGGGGTCGAACCAGACCCCACCCGGCCACTCGTCCGCGCCCTGCAGCGTCGAGCTGATCGGCAGGTTGTCGTACGGCGACGGGAGCTTGACGGGCAGATCACCGCTCAGTGCGACCGGGCCGTGCTCCGTGACGCCCGGATCGGCGCCGCCCGGGACCAGCGTCGAGCCGATCTTCGTCGGGCCGCCGGGCGCGCCGCGCCCGTCGAGGTACCGGTGGATGTTCGCCACGAGGGTCTTCGCCTGCGACCTGTCGGGTGCACCGGCGAGGATCGCCCACGGCTGCGGTTCTTCGAAGATCACGCCCTTGCCGACCTGCACGGTTCCGGCCAGGCCTCTCGAGTACCAGCCCTTCCCCGTCCACTGTGCCCGGACTGCAGCCAGGTCTCGTGCGCCCGCAGCCCGGAGCCGGCCGGCGAAGGCGGGGTCGCCGTACCGGTCTGCGAGCTCGGCCAGCTCCGGGTAGGCATAGGCAAGCTGCGCGGTGACGAGGGTCGACTCGGTCATCTCGTCGAGCTCGGTGGCGAAGTCGTTCCAGTCGCCCGTGGTCCCCATCAGGTAGAGGCCGTCGGCGGCGCGCATCGTCTCCATGTGGCCGAAGGACACCTTCAAGTGCTGCCACAGCGGGTCGGAGCCGGCGCCGTCGTAGTACGGCACCACGCGCCGGTAGAAGCTCAGGTCACGAGTCGCGAGGCCGTACTGAGCGGCCGCGTTGAGCAGCCAGAAGTCGAGATCGCTCGACGTACCGAGGTCGAAGCGAAGGTACGGCGGCACCGTGCCGTACGGGAGCAAGGCGGCGGCCGGGACGGAAGACGGTTGCAGCTTCGTCGTGTACAGGATGATCTGGCGTGCCATTGCCGGGTCCGAGTACGCCATCGGCAGCTCGTAATGTGGCCAGCTGCGCGTTCCGAGGTTCGCGCCGAGCCCGTACTGGTAGTCCCCGCCCTGGGTGATCGTGTGCTCGCCGGAACGCGCTTCGTACTCCGAGGCGGACCGGAGCAGGTAGGCATCCCACTTGATCTCGCGAGAGACCCAGGCATAACGCTTGCCCTTGCCGAACGACGTGCGCGGCAGATAGCGGCTCCAGCGCCGCTCGCTGCGCGTCTCGGCGTCGGGCTCGGCGCGGTATCTGCTCACCAGTCCGTGGATCTCCCGCGGCTCGGCCAGACCGTAGGCGTAGCGCAGCGTCACTGACTGCCCGGGCCGCAGCCGGACGGGAGCACGGAACGCGGTCAGCGCGTCGCCGGCAGACTCGGGCGCGTGTGCCGCGGCGAGAGTACGGCTCAGCCGATCGGAGCTGACCTCGGCCGGGGTGCCTCGGGTTCCGGCGCCGAAGAACCTGGTGATCGAGGTGTCCCATTGCTGACCGCGGTGGTTGAGAGCCGCCGCGAACATCGACGGGGGATGGGGCACCAGAGCATCCGTGCCGGTCTCCCCGACCGTGAGGGTCTGCAACCTCGCGTTCCACGTCGGCCGCTCGACCCCCAGGCTCTGATGTACGGCCTGGTCGTACGGGTTGATGTCCCAGTACTCCGTCCACGCCAGGCGTCTTGGCTGGAGCGAGTTGTTCGTCAGCTTCACGTCGTCGAGCAGCAGCGGGTCGTTGCCGAACGGCGCGACCGTGTCCTCCTGAACCGTTACGCCCGACGTCGCCGTCTGCTTGCGGTAGTAGCCCACCCCGAAATGGCGAGTGAAGGGCTGGCCCTTGTGATGATCGAGGTACGACGTGCTCACGATCCGGTCGCCGACGCGCAGCCAGCCGAACCCGCCGCCGTAGTGCCGGCTCGACGGCTGCAGGTAGTTGGCCCACTGCGCGTACCAGTCCTGGCTCCACAGCTCGGTGTAGCCGTCGTTGTAGGCCATCGCGGTGATGTGGTCGTTGCCGACCTGGTGCTGCGCCGCACGAGATTCCGTCTCCGGTTGCAACGCGTGCGGGTCGGTCAGCTCGTCGTCGGTGTAGTCGAAGTCCGGCAGGGCCCATCGGTCGACCTGCCAGTGACCGAAGTGGTTGCTTCCATACGGCCGGGCCGCAGCTCGCTGCGCTTCAGCCGGCGATGCAGAGTGAGCGGACGCGACAGGAGCAGCGACCGTCGCGAGCGCAAGGGCGCCGCAGACGGCGTACCGCGGTAGCGATCTCAACGGTCCGCGCAGTGTGTGACGCCGAAGTCCAGCTTGCGCGACGAGGCGGCGATGACCGTGGTCTCGCAGCCGTGCCTCGCAACTCGGAACTCGTTGGTGTGGACATCCCAGTACTCATAGGCGCGGCGGTTCAGCCGGATGGCGACCCGGCGCGCCTGCCCCGGGGCCAGCTGCAGCTTGGCGAACCCGGCGAGCTGCAGCGGAGGTTGCGGTCGGTGCGCGGCCGACGGAAGCCCGACGTAGACCTCGGGGGTGGCCCACCCGGCGCGCCGACCGGTGTTGGTGACAGTGAGCCGGACCACCGCTCCGCTGGTGTGCCGGCGGATGGACTGATGCGAGAACTTGAAGCTCGTGTACGACAGGCCGAAGCCGAACGGGTAGGCCGGCTTCAGGTGGTGCTCGTCGTACCAGCGGTAGCCCACCATCACGCCCTCGCTGTAGTGCGCGGCGAGATGCGCGGGCTGAGTTGCGGAGAACGTGCCCGGGTACTGCGCGGTGCTTCCGGCGGTGGGCAGCTGCCCGGCACTGCGCGGGAAGGTCGCGGGCAAGCGGCCACCAGGATCGGTGTCCCCATAGAGAAGCCGTGCGATCGCGGTGCCGCCGTCCTCGCCGGGATACCAGGCCTCGAGGATCGCCGCGACGCAGTGGCGCCAGGGGGTGAGCACCGGCGCGCCGGTCTCGAGCACCACGACGGTGCGCTGGTTCGCGCTCGCGACCGCCTTGATCAGGGCGTCCTGGTTGCCGAAGGCGGCCTGGCTGGCGAGCGGGTTCGGTGGCGTCGCCTGCCCGCCGCTGCAGATCGCGCGCAGCGACATGCACGGCTTGTCGACGCCTTCGGACTCGCTGTCGGCGGCGACGACCACGACCACGTCCGACTGCTTCGCCAGGGCGACCGCCGCACTGCGGTTGCGGCCGCTGGCGTAGGTGACGGTGTCTCCGGCGCGCGCGGCACGGCGCTGCAGTCCTTGCAGCGCGGTGGTGGTGAACCACGGCTTCACCTGCGACGAGCCGGCGCCAAGGATGTACTGGCTGGCGGCAGGTCCGATGACGGCGATCTTCTTGTCTAGCGCGGGACGGAGCGGGAGCACACCGAGGTTGCGAAGCAGCACGGCGCCGCGCTCTTCGGTCCGGTCGGCCACCGCGGCTTGGGCCTTGACGTGATCCAGAGCGATGTTCTTCGGCCAGGTCGGGTGGTCGAAGAACCCGTAGCGGAACAGCGCGCGCAGGATCTCGAACACCCGGGCGTCGAGCGTCTGCTGGCGGATGAGGCCGGCGGCCAGCTCGGCGTCCACCTCGGGTGCGGTGTAGCAGGTGCCGAGGATGTCGAGGTTCATCCCCGCGGCGAGGTCCTCGTTGGGCTCGTGGCAAGCGCCCGCGTCGGAGAGCACGAAGCCCTTGAAGCCCCACCGGTGGCGCAGGATCGAGCTGAGCAGCAGCTTGTTGGCGCAGGCGTACCGGCCGTTGACCTCGTTGTACGAGCACATCACGGTGGCCGCGTGCCCTTGCTGGACGGCGGCTTGGAAGGCGCGCAGGTAGATCTCGTGGAAGGCCCGCTCGCCGACGACGGAGTTGACGACGAACCGGCCGCCGACCGCACCCGTCCCGGGCGAAACGCCGACCTGTCCTTCCTGGTTGTTGGCTGCGAAGTGTTTGGGGTCGGCCATGACACCGGTGGACTGCAGGCCTCTCACCCAGCCGACGGCCATCTGTCCGGCGAGGTACGGGTCCTCGCCGTAGGCCTCGAAGGTCCGCCCGCCGAGTGGCGTCCGCATGATGTTGACGGTCGGACCGTAGTCGGCGTCGAAGCCGCGGTTTCTGACTCCGATGCCGACCGTCTTGCCGTAGGCGTAGGCCAGCTTGCGGCCGAAGCCGGCGGCGAGCGCGATGCCCGCGGGCATCGCCGTGGCCCGGTTGCTGCCTGATCCGATTCCGCCTGGCCCGAGCGCACCGTCGGTCGCGTTAAACGCCGGCACTCCCACGTCGCTCGCTGCGGCGCCGGTGAGCATGCCCACCTTGTCGGACTGCGACATCGCGGCGAGCAGCAGGTGAGCCCGCTTGACCGGGGACAGAGCGGTGTCACACCAGGGATGCGAACCGCATCGACTCGCGGCCGGCTTCGCGGCTGCTGTCACCGGGGTCGCAACGAGGGCGGCGGCAGCCAGCACCGCAAGGGCTGCTGTCGCCGCGGCGAGAAGACGGGCGCGCACGCCTATCTGTTCGGCGTCGCCGCCTGGATGCCTACATGCCGCCAGTGCCATCCGGGGGGTAGCGCCGCGCCGGCAGGGAACGACACCTGCTCGGTGGCGTGGCTTGGCATCGTGATGGTGAAGCGCAGTTTGCCGTCGCCTCCGGCGACGATGCGCTGACCATCAACCAGCCAGCTGCTGTCGGGCGCGTAGTCGGCGGCGGTCACGACGTGGAGCGTGCCGCTGCCGCTGACTTCGAGCCCGTGCGCCGAGACGTGGCGTAGATAGGTGAACTCGGCGACGGCGCGGTGGGCGGTGAAGTGCCACCCCCAGGCGCGGAAGGACGTCGACGCGCTGCGATCGCTGAACCGGGTCGGCACCGCGTCCGGATGCCGCCAGGCGCGGGCGAGGATCGGGATGAAGCGCGTGAGGTCGCGGCGCCAGTAGGGCCAGCTGTGGGTGCCGTTGCCGTAGAAGTCGTCGATGTGGGGGACTCGCGCGGCGTCGAGCGCTCGAACGAAGTCCTGGTTCATCTGGTGGATGCCTTGCTCCACGGCACCCGCCGCGGCGGTTTCGGCGGCGTACTGGGGCGCGGTGCTGTCGAACTTGCCGGGCCGGCCGTTGCCGGTGGCGATGAACAGCCGGTGGTGCGAGAGATCTGCGGCGAGGTACGTCGGATCCGCGGCTTCCCACCCGATCCGATGGGTCGTCGGGTCGCCCCAGATGCACAAGTCCGGCGCCTCGTCGGTGAACGCCGGGCTGGTTCCGGCGAGAACGCCGTTCTGGATCGGGTAGTAGTCGTCGATGTCGTCTGCGCCCGAGAAGCTCCCGACGGCCGCGAACGTGCCCGGAGCGCGGGCTGCGAGGCTGGTTGCTCCGAAGCCGCCCATCGACAGCCCGGCGATCGCTCTCCCCGCCCGGCCGGCACGAGTGCGGTAGTGACGGTCGACGAACGGGACCAGCTCATGCAGGTCGAACGTCGCCCAACCGGGAGCCACTTGCTCCGCGGGTTGGTCGATGTCGGTTCCGTACCAGTCGGTGTAGAAGCCCTCGACGCCGCCGTCCGGCATCACCGTGATCATCGGTGGCAGATGAGCCCCGGGTGCCGCTCGATCGATCAACCGCTCCGCACCGTTGGTGGTCCAGTCCGCGGCGCTGCCGCCCGAGCCGTGCAAGAGGTAGAGAACGTGGTAGCGCCGGTGGGAGGCGGCGTAATGCGGGGGAAGCAGTACGTAGACGTGCACCTGGCCGTCGAGTGCGGGCGAGCGCAGGGTGATGTCGTGCAAGCGCGAGCCGTGACCCGCTACGAGGCTGTCCTGAATCAGGCGGGCCGGGGCGGTGGGGACCGGCGAGGTACGGGGGACGCACGCCGCCGACGGTGGGTCCGATGCGGCGCTCAGCGCACCAACGGGGGTCGAGATGAGCAGGGTTCCGACCAGCGAGATGGCAAGGGCGGCACGCCGGACGACCACGCCTGAAGGTACGCCGCACACTCGCGTCCGCGGGTGCGGTGCCGGATCGGCTTCACACATCTCGGCTCCGATAGACCAATATGTCCGCCATGACCGACAACCAGATCGAGGTGTCGACCGAAATCCGGGCCGACGCCGAACGGCTCTACGACATGGTCTCCGACTTGGCCAACATGGGGCAGTGGAGCCCCGAGGCCCAAGGAGGCCGATGGCTCGGGGGTGGCGGTCCGGCGCTGGGCGCCCGGTTCCTCGGTCGGAACCGGAGCGGCTGGCGGCGCTGGGTGACGGTTGCGAAGGTGACGGCGGCCGACCGCGGCAAGCGGTTCGCCTTCAGCGTGACGAGCGGACCGCTGAAGGTGGCGGACTGGTCCTACGAGTTCGCGTCCGAGGGCGAGCAGACGAAGGTGACGGAGAGGTGGGTCGACCAGCGCTCCGCGTTCATGCACCGTCTGTCGAACGTGCTGATCGGAGTGTCCGACCGTGCTGACCACAACCGAAGGAACATGGAGGCGACGCTCGAGGCACTGAAGCGCAGCGCTGAAGCCGGCAGCTAGCCGCCGCATGGCTCAGCGACGCTTCGACGGCTCGGCGCTACTCGCGTCGGCCGGATCGGGCATCGCTGCGGCCGGTGACCTCTACGCGCTCGCGGGCGACACGCTGCTCGCGAGCCTGCAGGGGGTCGCTCGCCGCAGCTTCCCGTGGCGCGAGGCGGTGACCCAGGCCTGGTTCATCGCCAGCGTGTGTGTGCTTCCGGCCATCCTTGTGGCGATCCCGTTCGGGGTGCTCGTGGCGGTCGAGGTGGGCTCGGTGGCTCATCAGATCGGCGCCGACTCCTACACGGGCGCGGTCGACGCTCTCACCATCGTCCGCGAGGCCGCGCCCCTCGTGACGGCCTTGATGATCGCCGGTGTGGGCGGCTCCGCGATCTGCGCGGACCTCGGCGCCCGCAAGATCCGCGACGAGATCGACGCGCTCGAGGTGATGGGGATCTCGCCACTCGAGCGGCTGGTGGCGCCGCGTTTGGCGGCGGCGATCGTGGTGACGGTCCTGCTCAACGGGATCGTGCTGTTCGTCGGCGTGACGGGCGGCTACCTCTACGAGGTCTGGGTCAACCACGGGACGCCGGGCAGCTTCCTGCGGACGTTCACCGAGTTCACCCAGTTCAGCGACCTCGTCGTCGGCGAGATCAAGGCAGCCGTGTTCGGCGTGATCGCCGCGCTGGTCGCCGGCTACAAGGGGCTGACGGTGAAGGGCGGCCCCAAGGGGGTCGGTGACGCCGTCAACCAGTCGGTCGTCATCAGCTTCCTGCTGGTGTTCGTCGCGAACACCGTCATCTCCCAGATCTACCTCATCCTCGTCCCCCCGCACGGGCCGTAGCGATGACCACACCAAGATCGCGAGCGCCGCTTGCGCTGCCGAAGCCGGCGCGAGGCGTGGTGCGCGTCGGGACGCGCCTCGTCGATGGGCTCGAGGACCTGGGCCGGCACCTGCGCTTCTACCTGGCCGCGCTGCTGTGGTTGCCGCGAGCTGCCGCGAGGTACTGGCGCGAGGTCGCTCGCCTCGTCGCCGACATCAGCTTCGGGTCGGGCGCGCTGCTCGTCGGTGGCGGCACCGTCGCGGTGATCTTCGCGTTGTCGTTCTTCTCCGGCAGCGAGCTCGGCTTGCAGGGCTTCAAAGGGCTGCAGATCATCGGCCTCGCGCCGCTGTCAGGTGTGATCTCCGCATACGCGAACACCCGCGAGATCGCGCCGCTGGTCGCGGGCGTCGGGCTTGCGGCCCAGGTCGGCTGCGGCTTCACGGCGCAGCTCGGGGCGATGCGGATCTCGGAGGAGATCGACGCGCTCGAGGTGATGGCGGTGCCGTCGCTGCCGTACCTCGTCTCCACCCGCATCCTCGCCGCGTTCACTGCCGTCGTCCCGCTGTACCTCGTCGGACTGTTCGCGTCGTACGTCGCGACGGAGGTGGAGGTCGTCTACCTGAACCACCAGTCGAAGGGCACCTACCTCTACTACTTCCATCGCTTCCTGCCCACCGAGGAGCTGCTGCTCTCGCTCGTCAAGGCGGTCGTGTTCGCGGTGATCGTGACTCTCGTTCACTGCTTCTACGGCTACCACGCCGCCGGTGGCCCGGAGGGCGTCGGGCGGGCGGCCGGCCGAGCGCTGCGGACCAGCATCGTTGCGATCGTCATCGTCGACCTGGTGCTCACGTTCGTGCTGTACGGCGCGAACCCGTCAGTTCGGATCTCCGGATGAACCGCTGGCGCACGGCGGTGGTGGGGCTGTTGTTCATCGCCCTGGTGGGCGGGCTGTCGGTCGTCGGCGTGGCCTACGGCTTCGGTGCGTTCTCGTCGTCGAAGGTCGTCACCGCCACGATCCCCGAGGCCGGCCCGGCCCTCGGTCCGGGGGCGGAGGTCGAGTACCGCGGCGTCCTGGTCGGGTCGCTGGGAAGTGTGCATCGCACGCTGCGCGATGCGGTCCTCACGTTGAAGATCCAGCCGTCGCAGCTCGGCCACATCCCGGCGGGCGTCACCGTCCGGCTGGTGCCCCGCAGCGTGTTCGGCGATCTGTACGTCGACCTCGTGCCGCCCCGGCACATCTCCGGACCGCTGCGGTTGCCGGCCCATCTGCTGGCGGACACCTCGACCCCGACGGTTGAGCTCGACCAGGCGCTCGACGCCGGCTACCGGGTGCTGACCGCCGTCCGGCCGAGTGAGCTCAACGCCACCCTGACCGCAATCGCGACCGCGCTGGACGGGCGCGGTGCGAAGCTCGGCAGGCTGATCGACCAGCTCGAGGCCTACACGAGGCAGGTCGGTCCGCACACGCCACAGCTCATCCATGACCTGACGACGGTCGGCACGGCTGCCCGGGAGCTCTCCCATGACGCTCCCGACCTGTTGCGCACTCTCGACAACGCGATCGCCGCGTCCGCGGCGGTTGCGCGCAGCCAGTCGGCGATCTCGAAGGTCCTCGCCCAGGGGCCGCCGCTCGCCGCGAGGACCCAGCGGTTGCTCATCGTCAACCGCACCAAGCTGAAGCGGCTGTTCGATCTGCTACGGCCGGTCGAACAGGTCTTGCGCAGCCACCGGAGCAACCTGGTCGCCGGGGTCACGCAGCTGCGCGCCTTCCTGCTCGGCGCCGCGAGCGCGCTGGGTCACGGTCCCTGGTTGCAGGTCCAGGTCGAGCCGGACGTCTCGCCGCTGGACAGCAGGGGCTACACCGCAGCCGACTGCCCGCGCTACGCGGGAACGCCGGGGAAGAACTGTCCCGGTCGTGGAAAGGCCGCTGAGCGGCAGGCTGCCCCTGCGGCCGTCGGTGCGAGCCTGCCGAAGCTCGCGTTCGACGCGCTTCTCGCCGCGATCTCATTGCTGGTCGACCCATGAGCGTGCGACCGGCGGCGATCAAGCTCGCTCTCTTCGTGGTGGTGTCCCTGGCACTGTCCCTGATCGTCAGCAACACCGTGACGCGGCCGCTGAACCACGCGACGTACACCTATCGGGCCTTGTTCACCGACGCCTCGGGCCTGCGCGTCGGCGACGACGTCGACATCGCCGGGGTACGGGTCGGCACCGTGACCGGAGAGCGGCTGTCAGGCGACACGGTGTACCCCGACGGCAACAGGTATCCGGATGACGCGGTCGTGACCTTCGCCGTGGATCGCGACCAGCGATTCACCACCGCTGCTCGTGCGGTGATCCGCTACGAGGATCTGCTGGGCGCTCGGTTCCTGGCGCTCGAGCAGGAGGGCTCGGCGACGACGACGATGGCGCCCGGCGCGATCTTCTATCCCGATCACACTGCTCCGGCGCTGTCGTTGACCGCGTTGTTCGACGGGTTCAAGCCGCTGTTCGACGCGCTGTCTCCGCAGCAGGCGAACCAGCTCGCCGCCGACGTGGTCGCGACCTTTCAGGGCTCCACCGGGAGCATCACCGCTCTGCTCGACAACGTCGCGCGGCTCAGCAGCAACCTGAACCGGCGGGACGCGGTGATCTCCCAGGTTGTGGCCAACCTCGACCTGGTCCTGCGCGGCGTCGCGGATCACAGTGGTGACCTGGCGTCGCTGATCGACCGGCTCGGCGCGCTGACCCACGGGCTCGCGACGGATCGGCACCGCATCGCCGGCGCGTTGACGGGAGTGGACGCCGTCGCCGCCTCGCTGTCGGAGCTGATCGGAAAGGGCGAGCCGGCGCTTCATCACGACATCGCGGACCTGTTCCTCGTCGCCGGCACGCTGGTTCGAAACGAGGGCAAGCTGGCTGCCGCGGTTCGCGCGCTGCCCGGTGGGGCGGCAGCTTTCACCCGCAGTCTTGGCTACGGCACCTGGCTCAACGGCTACGTCTGCGCCGATGCGGTCAAGACCGGAAAGCTCATCGTCCCGATCGTGATCAACGGCAAGACCTGGCACTCCGCCGTGTGTCGCGGGGAGGGCGGCCGATGAGGCAGCGAAACCCGTTCGTGATCGGGCTGGTCGGGACCGTTGCGCTGGTCGTCGTCCTCGCGGCTGTGGTTCTGCTCCCACGAGTCTCGCTGTTCTCCTCCGACCGCTCGTACGCCGCGGACTTCGCCCAGGCCGCCGGATTGTCGAGCGGTGACGACGTCCGGGTGGCGGGTGTACCGGAAGGCACCGTCACCGGAGTGCACCTCGACCGTGACGTCATCCGCGTCGACTTCACGCTGCCCAAGAGCGTCCATCTGGGCGCCGCCACCTCGGCGTCCATCGAGGTCGCAACCTTGCTCGGGACGAAGTACGTCGAGCTCACACCGTCGGGGCCAGGCGTGCTGTCTTCCAGCGAGCCGATCCCGCTGAGCCGAACGAAGGTTCCGTTCGACCTGGCCGATGTCACGAATGGGTTGTCGCGCACGGTGGGCGGGCTCGACATCCCGACGCTGCGCTCGGCGTTGCGGACGGTCAGCACGACGTTCGCGCACACGCCGGCAGTGACCCGCAGGTTGCTCCGCGGCATCGCCGGAATCTCGAACGCCATCGAGTCCCGGCATTCGCAGCTGAGGCAGCTGCTGGTCAGCACTCGTGACGTCACTGCGACGCTCGCTTCGCAACGCAACACCCTCGACGCGTTGTTCACGGATGCGGACCAGGTGCTGGCAACGCTCCACGCGCGCCGCGCGATCGTCCATTCGCTGCTGGTCGATGCCGGACGCCTCGGCGACGAGCTGGCCCGGCTCATCTCTCACAATCGGTCGACACTCGGCCCGTTGCTCGACCGGCTCCACGTCGTCACCCGGCTGCTGCGGCACGACGACCACCTGCTTGCGCGCTCGATCGACCTGCTCGCGCCTGCGAGCCGCGGGCTCGTCGACGCAACCGGGGACGGGCCTTACATCGACATCAACCTGCCGTACCTTCTGCTGCCCGACAACGTCCTCTGTGGCTTCTCGATTGCCAAGGGGTGCCGATGATGCGGCGCAGGCTGGTCCTGGTCACCGGCGTCGCGGCGGTGGTGGCGATCGCGGCGGTGGTGGCGATCGTCGGCGTACACGTCGTGCGTGGCGGCAAGCGAATGCATGTCACGGCGTACTTCACCGAGAGCAACGGCATCTACGTCGGCAACCACGTCGACATCCTCGGGCTTCCCGTCGGCCGGGTGTCATCGGTGACCCCGGAGCCGGACAAGGTCGAGGTCGTGCTGAGCCTGCCTGCGGGTACGAAGGTCCCCCTGGATGCGCAGGCGTTCATCGTGCCGCCGTCCGTGATCAGCGACCGGTACGTCGGGCTGAGCCCGGCATGGGACGGCACCGGTCCGACGATGCCGGATGGCTACGTTCTCGGCGTCGAGCGAACCCACGAGCCGGCCGAGTTCGACCAGCTGGTCGGATCGCTCACCACGCTGTTCCACGCGCTCGGGCCGCGACAGGCCGGCGCCAAGGGGGCGGTCGGCCGGTTGATCAAGGTGCTGTCGGCGAACCTCGACGGCAACGGCAGGAATCTTCGCCGCAGCATCGAGGGTCTATCCAGTCTCACCGGCGACCTGAGTGGTGACGGGGGCCTGCTTGCGGGGCTGATCAAGAACCTCGACGCGTTGAGCAGCAACTTGGCTGACCGCACCGGGCGAATCGGCTCCTTCGAGTCCGACCTCGCCGCCGCGTCGGGGGAGCTCTCGAAAGAGCGTGGCGACATCACCGCGGCGATCGACAGCCTCTCGACGGCTCTGCTCGAGCTGGCGTCGTTCGTGCGCGCGCACCGGTCGAGCTTGCACGGTGACGTCCACGACCTCGCGGTCGCGACCTCCGTCCTGCTGCGCCATCAGCGCGCGTTGATCGAGACGCTCGACAACCTGCCGCTCGCCGCGCAGAACCTCGCGCGGGTGGGCAAGAACGGCGCGATCATCGTCCGCCACGCGGACATCGGGCGGAACCAGGCGTTCAACGCGATCGCGCAGCAGGTCTGCCGGCAGCTCGGCCCGCTCTGCGCGGCGATCGCAAGCACGGGCCTGGCGAAGCTGTTCGAGGTGCAGCGATGAACCGCGGGCTGCGAGCGCTCGCCGGGATGACCGTGGCGGCCGTAGGCGTGGCGGGCTGCGGTCCCGGCCTGCAGAGCTTCTCGGTCGGGCGCAGCGTGAGTGGGCCGTCCTATCGGCTCACCGCGGTTTTCGCCGACGCGTCGGGGCTTCCCGTCGGCGGTCGCGTCGAGCTCCACGACGTGACGGTCGGTCGCGTCACCTCGCTCGCGACGCACGGCTTCCGCGCCTACGTCCACATGGTGATCTCCCGGTCGGTGCAGCTTCCTGTCGGCACCCGCGCGACGCTCGCGCTCACGACGCCGCTTGGCGAGGAGTACGTCGATCTGCTGCCGCCCACCGCCCGCCGCTACGCCGACTACCTGCCGAACGACGGCAACCTGGGCAACGGCGATGAGATCGCCGCCGTCGACACGAGCCGCTCACCCGACGTAGAGGACCTGCTGTCTGCCTTTTCCGCCGTGCTCAACGGCGGCGGGATCGACCAGATCTCGACGATCGTCGACCAGCTCGACGTCGCGCTGCACGGGCGGGCAAGGACCGGCAAGGCGCTGATCGCACACCTCAATGCCGTGCTGTCGCAGGTCAACGCCCACACCGCGTCGATCGACCGGACGCTCTCGGCGGTGAACGACCTCTCCCGGCAGCTAGCCGCCCAGCATCGACTGATCGTGCGGGGGCTCACCGCTCTGCAACCAGGCATCGCCGACCTGCATGCGGACACGGCGGCGTTCACGAAGCTCCTGACGCGGCTCTCGGACCTCGGGCAGACGGCGACCCAGGTGCTCGACTCGGTACAGGGTGCGCTGCTCACCGACCTCGGCGACCTCGCTCCGACGCTCGACACGTTGGTCTCGTTGCGGGGCAGGCTGGGGTCGACCCTGGTCGGGTTGCGGAAGTTCGCGCGGCTGCTCGACCGCGCGATCCCCGGCGACTACCTCGACCTCGTCGGAAACGTGGCGGTGCCATGACCCACCGTCTGCCGCTCGGCCGACTGGGCCTGTTCGCCGCAGTGGGTGTGCTGTGCCTTGGCTACGTGCTGTTCAGCGTCGTCGGCGCGAAGACGTTCGAGGGCAGCTACCGCGTCGTCGTCGACATGCCGGTGACCGGCGGGCTTTTCCCGGGCAGCCAGGTGACCTACCGCGGTGTGCCGATCGGGACGGTCAGCTCGATCGACATCACCACGTCCGGTGTCGCGGCGAATCTCGACATCCACGACTCGGTGCACATCCCCGTCGCCACGAAGGCGGTCGTCGCCGACCGATCGCCGGCGGGGGAGCAGTACCTCGACATGGAGCCGACGGCGCCCGGCCCGCCCTATCTGCGCGATGGCTCCGTCATCCCCGCCCGGGAGACGGTGCGCCCGCCGTCGCTGGCTGACCTGCTCCGCTCGATCACTGCGTTCTCCGACTCGGTCGACCTCGGCCAGCTTCGAACCGTCTTCCGGGAGCTCAACACGGCCCTCGACGGAACCGGTCCGGCGCTCGCCGCGTTGATCGACCACAGTGGGGCGCTGGTGTCCGAGCTCAGCCAGATCACGCCCCAGACCATCGACCTGCTGCGCTCGGCCGGGACGCTGCTGGACACGCAGATCGCGCATGACGGGGACTTGCGGTCCTTCGCGACGTCGTTGCGCCGGCTGTCCGACACGATTCGAGCCGACGACCCAAGGACGGCGCGCCTCATAGAGGCGGCGCTGCGGACGACGCAACAGCTCGCGCCAGTGCTGCTCCACGACTCGCATGACGTGGGAGTGCTGCTCACCAACCTCGTCACCACCGGACGGATCGCGGTCGAGCGGCTGCCGGGCCTGAAGGCGCTGGTGCTGGCGTTGCCCGACGGCCTTCATGCGCTCGCCGCCTCGGTCCACGGCGGTCGGGTCTACTTCAAGCTGATCGACCAGCCCGGGACGTTCTGCGGGTACGGCGGAACCCGTCGGCGAGCGCCGTTCAACCCGCATCGCGGCCCCCCGATCACCAACGGGTACTGCAAGCACCCGCTGCCGATCCAGCAGCAGCGCGGTGCGGCAAACGAGCCGCGGCCACCCGGCGACGACACCGCCGGGCCGCCGAGTCCACACTCGAACGACTACTCGTGGCAGGGCGTCTACACGGCGGGAGAGCAATGACGGCAGACAGCCGGAGCTTCGCGATCGGCATCGTCGCCGTGATCGCTGTGATCGTGGCGGTCGTTGCGGGCGGAATCCGCACGCACGGCTTCGTACGTGACAACGAACGGCTGCAGCACAGCTTCTCGGGATTCGAACAGGGGGCGCTGGAGGCCGCCAGGAGCTATGCGGTGACGTTCGCGACCTACCGGTACGACGACCTCGACGCCGACTTTGCGGCGACAGAGGCACACTCCGTCGATCCGTTCCTCTCGCAGTACCGAAGCACCACCGCCGCACTGCGGGAGACGGTCAGCAAGGTGAAGGCGTCCTCGACCGCGAAGGTGATAAGCGCCGGGCTCGCGTCGGTCACCGCGGACTCGGCGGTTGTGGACCTCTTCCTCGATCAGTCGATCGTCAATGTCAAGCAGACCCGGACAGTGGCGCAGCGTGTGGAGATGACCCTGATCCACCGCAACGGCAAGTGGCTGATCAGCCGGGTGGTGCTGCCGTGAGCTGGTTCGCGACGGCCGTCATGAGGGGAAGCAGGTCGACGGCTTCGAACGCCGCAACCTCGGTGGCGATTCGCTCCCGGACGTAGCGCGCGATGTGCTTGCGCAGCTCGCGTTCGACAACCCCTGAACGGGCGAGCACGCGCGCTTGCAGGCCCTTGGGACGGATCACGACCGCGACGTCGCGATAGCTCGGCGACTCCGGCACGATGCACAGCGAAAGGGGAGGCGCGAGGACGACCTCGAACGTCACTCGGACGGTCGCGTCGACATCGAAGTGGTGCTTGGTGCCCGCGGCCGTGACGTCGACCTCGAGATCGGCCGGCAGCGCGACCTGGTAGCCGAGGGGGTCATGACCGGTGAGGACAACCTCCGGCTCGCCGATCCGACCGACCGCGTTGGCTGTCGCCACCCCTCCTGGGCCGGCCGTCATCGGGCCTACCCGTACCGCCTCTCCCGTGATGCCCTGGATGACCGCGCTGATCCGCTCCGGCGTCACCGCCGCGCGCACGAACGCGGCGCCGAACTCGGCGTACGACATCGGCTCGGTCACGAGAGCCCCTCGAGGAACTGCGCGACCTCCCGATCGCGGGTCGCGGCCACGCTGAGGCCGGCGTACAGCTGGCTGAGCAAGAAGTCCTCGACAGCGCGCCTCGGCAAGTCGCGGTGGGTGAGCCAGTCCTTCGCCGCCGCTTCCGCCGCGGCGATCCACACGGTCAGCGCGAGCCGCAGCTCGGCGCTCACGTGGCGGGTGCCCATGCCTTCGACAAGTCGGTCGTAGAGCGCCGCCCGGACCTCCTCGACGATCGACCCGATGGCGCCTTCATGCGCGCCAGGATGCCCGGCCAGCAGCGCTTGAAAGCCGGTGGCGTGCTCTTCGGCGAAATCGAAGAACCGCCGGATCGCCTCGACCACCCGGTCGAGCGGCGGCGCGTCGCGCGGCGGGTCGAGCAGGGCGAGCATCTGGTCGGCGGCGAAGCGCATCGCCGCGACGTACAGCTCGCCGCGGCCACCGAAGTACCGGTATGCCAGGGCGCGGGACACCCCCGCCTGCGCGGCGACGTCGTCGAGCGTGACCTCGGCGGCGGGACGAGTGCTGAACAGCTCGAGCGCGGCCGCGATCAGCTCCTGCCGGCGGTCCGCTATTGAAAGTCGGCGTCGAGTCATTATTAGATTGCAAGTCTACTAGCGGTGACGTCCGGTTGGGGTGATTGGCGTGGCAGTTGCCACCTTCTTCGTCGAGTCCGGCGGCGTGAAGCTTGCCGTCCACGAGCGCGGCCACCGCGACGCTCCGACGATCCTGCTCGTGCACGGCTATCCCGACACGTCGGCGACGTGGAACGCCGTCGCCGACGAGCTCGCCAACCGCTTCCACGTCGTCACCTACGACGTGCGCGGCGCGGGCGAGTCGGAACGGCCGCGCCGCAAGGCGGCCTACAAGCTCGTCGTGCTGGCCGCCGACATCCGCTCGGTTGCCGACGCCGTCTCACCGCACGCGCCGGTGCACCTGGTCGGTCACGACTGGGGCTCGGTGCAGGGCTGGGAGGCGGTCACCGATGCGGAGACCCAGTCGCGGTTCGCGTCGTTCACGTCGATCTCGGGACCGTCGATCGATCACGCAGCGGCGTGGCTGCGCGCGCGTCGGAACCCGCGGGGACTGCCCGCGCTGTTTCGGCAGGCGATGCGCTCCTGGTACATGACGCTGATGCACATCCCGGGCTTCGTGCCGCTGATGTGGCGGCTCGTCATGGCCAAGTCGTTCGAGCCGACCCTGCGTCGCATGGAGGGCTTGCCGAAGCGCGAGGGCTGGCCCGCGCCGACGCTGGCGAAGGACGGCGGGCGTGGCGTGCTGCTCTACCGCGCGAACGTCGTGCCGGGCCTGAGGAACCCGCGCGAGCGTCGCACCACGGTCCCGGTGCAGGTGATCACGCCGACCGGCGATCGCTACATCTCCCCGGAGTTCGCGACCTCGGACCTCGCGCAGTGGACCGACAAGCTCTGGGTACGGCGGGTCCAGGCCGGCCACTGGGTGCAGCAGAAGTCGCCCAGTGCGCTCGCGCACGCGATCACCGATCTCGTGACCCACGTCGAGGGTGAACCGGAGAGCCGCGCCCTCCGCCGTCACCGCGTGGTGGGGACGAGGGAACGGGAGGCGGAGTTCGCCGACCGGTTGGTCGTCGTCACCGGTGCCGGAAGCGGGATCGGCCGCGAGACCGCGCTTGCCTTCGGCCGGCTCGGGGCGGAGGTCGTCATCGCGGAGCTCAACGAGGACGCCGGGGAGCGGACGGCGGCGGAGGTCCGAGGCGTCGGAGCCCTCGCGCATGCCTACAGCGTCGATGTCTCCGAGGTCGCCGCGATGGAGGACTTCGCGAAGCGGGTGGTCGCCGACCACGGGGTGCCCGACATCGTCGTGAACAACGCGGGCATCGGCGTCGCGGGCAGCTTCCTCGATACGACTGCCGCGGACTGGGAGCGGATCGTCGACATCAACCTCCTCGGCGTCGTCAACGGGTGCCGGCTGTTCGGGGCCGCGATGGCGGACCGCCTCGAGGGCGGCTACATCGTCAACGTGGCGTCCGCGGCGGCGTTCATGCCGAGCCGGATGCTGAGCGCGTACTCCGCAACCAAGGCGGCCGTGCTGTCGCTGTCCGAGTCCATCGCGGCGGAGTTCGGCGACTACGGGATCGGCGTCTCGGCGATCTGCCCGGGAATCGTCAACACCCCGATCACGACCTCGTCGCACTACGTCGGCATGAGCGCCGACGAGGAGCGCGAAGCCGGCCAGAAGATGGCCAGGCGGTACGCCCGGCGCAACTATCCGCCGTCGAAGGTCGCCGCCGCGATCGTCAAGGCGGTTCGCGAACGCAAGCCGGTCGTACCCGTCACACCCGAGGCGTACGGCGCGCGCTTCATGTCGCGGTTGTCGCCGGCTTTCATGCGCCGCCTCGCCCGCGTCGAAGTGAAGTGACGCACCAGATTCGTCCGCGCCGGGTCGGCTTCGACTGGGAGCCCACGCCGCTGGCGTGGATTCCCGGCGATCCGGTCACCTCCCACATCATCGACGTGCTGCACCTGCTGCTGCCTGCGGGTGAGCGATGGTTCGTCCACGTCTACAAGCAGGCGCTACCGCTCATCGCGGACGAGCAGCTCAAGGCGGATGTGAAGGGTTTCATGGGCCAGGAAGCGGTGCACGCGCGGGCGCACGCGGCAGTGCTCGACCACCTGCGCCGGAACGGGCTTGACCCCGGCCCGTTCGTACGACGAATCGAGTGGATGTTCTTCACGCTCGGCGGGGACCGCGCGTTTCCATGGCTGCCGCGGCGGCTTTGGCTGCGCGAGCGAATCGCGGTCATCGCGGCGATCGAGCACTACACGGCTGTCCTGGGCGCGTGGGTTCTCGACTCGCCCGCGTTGGATGCGGCGGGCGCCGATCCGACGATGCTCGATTTGCTTCGCTGGCACGGCGCCGAGGAGGTCGAGCACCGCAGCGTCGCGTTCGACGTCTTCCGGGCGGTGAGCAACTCGTGGTTCGCGCGGCTGCGTTCGATGATCGTCGCAGCCGTCGTGATGGCCTACCTCTGGCGGCGCGGGATGCGCTATCTGTGCGCGGCGGACCCGACGTACCACGGCCCGCTACCCACGTTCCGCGACTTCCGGAGGGCCGCGAAGAAGGGCCGGCTCCCGACGCCGAGCGAGCTGATGATGGCTGTGCCGCGCTACTGCCGCCCGAGTTATCACCCGTCGCAGGAGGCGGACACCCAGGTCGCGCTTGACTACCTGGCGAGATCGCCGGCGGCGATCGCGGCTGCCTGACCTACTTGCGCTGGCAGTAGATGTTCAGGTGCGTGATCGCGCCCGCCCGCACTGTGACGTCGGGCGTGACTGCCTGGCAGGCTGCTGTCCCGCCGTCGTACTGAGGAGAGTAGCCGCGGATCCAGTAGGTGCCCGGGGCGATCTGGAGTTGGTACCGACCGTCTTGTCCAACCGGGTCCGTCATCACGAGCCGACCCTTCAGCCGCAAGACGATGCGGCCGCGTTGCGGGGACGGGGTCGCGCCGTACGGTCCGCCGACCGCGAGGAAGCGGCCACTGATGACACCCAGCTCTGCCCGGTCCGGCAGCGGGGAGTGCGACAGCGCCGGATGCGTGTTGCCTCCGCTGCTCGCGCTACAGGCGGCGAGAGCAACCACAGCAGTGCTGACGGCGAGCCACCTCTCCGGCTTGGTCACAATGATCTGACGCCTCCCGGGACGGCTCCGTTCCCGCGAGCGTGACAGGCTCACGGGTGTGGAGCAGGAGCTGAACGTCCTCGGGGAGCCGTTGGAGCCTTGCGGGACGGACCCGGTGACCGGCTTCTACCGCGACGGCAACTGCAACTGCGGGCCCGAGGATGTCGGGAACCACTCGGTGTGCGCCGTCGTCACTCGCGAGTTCCTCGCGCACCAGGTTGCGGTCGGCAACGACCTGGTCACACCTCGACCCGAGTGGCAGTTCCCCGGCCTCGTCCCCGGCGACCGGTGGTGTGTCGTAGCAGCTCGGTGGCTGCAAGCGCACCTCGACGGCATGGCGTGTCCCGTCGTGCTCGCGTCCACCAACGCCAGAGCGCTCGAGGTCGTCCCGCTCGACGTCCTTCAGCAGTACGCCGCCGACGTGCCGGGAGATCTCAGCGACCTGCTTTGATGGCGCCGTGAAGCCGCTTGCCGTTCACCACGTGTCGATCAATGTCAACGACGTCGATGCCGCGCTCGCCTTCTACGTCGACCGGCTCGGACTCGTGCCGCGCGCCGACCGTCCGGACTTCGGGTTCCCGGGCGCCTGGCTCGACGCAGGCAACCAGCAGGTCCACCTGATCCAGGGTGACGCGCCTGCGAACGTGGGCCAGCACTTCGCCGTCCAGGTCGCGGACATCGACGCCGCGATCGCCGAACTGCGCGGTGAAGGCATCGAGGTCACGGACCCGTTCCCCGTCGGCACCGGCCGCCAGGCATTCCTCAGCGATCCCGCCGGCAACGGGATCGAGCTCCACGAGGTGGCCGAGCACTAGGTCAGCTGGGCATCACGAAGCCGTCGGCGAGGACGCAGACGCCCGTGGTGTTGGCGAGCCGCACCGGCTTGGCCTCGGCGTACTCCGGTGAGTCGTACCAGGCCCGCGCGGCTTCCTTTGACGGGAACCGAAGCACGATCGTCACGTGCCCCGGCTCGCCCTCGACCGGCTCCGAGGCGTAGTCGGCAACGAGGATCTCAGCGCCACTCGCCCCGATGCTCGGCATCGCGGCCGGCGGGTACGCCTGGTACGCATCGGCGTCGTCGATCGTGTAGCTGAAGACCATGTATGCACTCATGATCGTCATCTAACCGGGCGCCGCCCAGGTTCGGAGTGGCAGGGTCGGCACCAGGGCAGGCCATGGTTGTGAACGCGACCGCAACGCGCCGCCGCACGACCAAGACGACGTCCCGCTCCCGGAAGTCCAAGCCAGAGCGGGCGGTAGCCGGGGCCGCGCGGTTCGGCCTGGCTGCACGGGGTTGCTTCTACCTGCTGCTCGCGGGCCTCGTCGTCAATCTCGCCGCGGAGGGGAACCGAGGTCCCCAGGCCGATGCCAAAGGCGCACTGGAGACGGTCACTCGCAACCCAGGCGGTGAGGCGGCCGTGGTCGCGGTGGCCGTCGGGTTCCTGATCTTCGGCGGTACCCGGTTGTGGAGCGCCTGGGACGATCGGCGCTCGAGCCCATGGCGCCGTACGACGACTGCGTTGCAGGGCGCGTTCTACGTCGCGCTGAGCTGGATCCCCGCGTCCTACGTCCTCGGCAACCATCAAACCGGAAGCAACAAGTCCCAGCACCGGGTGGCCGGCGACCTGCTTCGGCTGCCCGCCGGACGCGAGCTCGTCGCCGCGCTCGGCGTGATCGTCATCGGTGTGTGCGCCAACCAGGTCCGCACCGCGCTCACTCATGAGTACGCCGACGGGATGGACACCAAGCGGGCGCCGGCGTGGGTCGGGTGGCTGGTGCGGAGCGCCGCGGTCATCGGGATCCCGGCGCGGGCGCTCGTATTCGTGCCGCTCGGCGTCAGCCTCATCGTCGCGGCAGTGCAGTCAGACCCGAGCCATGCCAAGGGCCTCGACCAGCTGCTCGCGAAGCTCTCCGGCGAATGGTGGGGCGTCGTCCTGCTCGTGGTTGCGGCCTGCGGGCTGGTCGTGTTTGCGACGTATTCGTTCCTCGAAGCTCGCTACCGCCGGGTGCTGCGCGCCCAGTAGGTGCTACTCGCCGCTCTGCCGTTTCGACTCCGACGCCGCCCAGGCGAAGACGCCCTTCGCCATCGTCGAGGACTCGACGGCCGCGCGTGCGGCAAACACCTCGGCGCGCACCTTGTGCACGCCCTCATCCGACGGCGCCGCAAGCGAAGCGATCTCGGCGAGATGCCCAGCCAGGCGAAGCGATGCCTCGTCCCCGGCCGCCGCGACGGCGGAAGCCCGATCCGCGAGCACGGTGGCACCGCCGGCGAGTGAGGCGAGCTCGGCGGCCACGACCGCATCCGGCGCGGGCTTGAGCGACGCCGGGTTGCCGTCGTACCAGCCGCCGTACAGCCGCCAGACGTTGCGAACGACGAACTCCGGCTCGTCGTAGACCGGCCGCAGGTAGGGCTTCGCCAGCAGCTCGGCCGGCGCCTTCACCGAGTGGATGATCTCGTCGAGCCGCGCGCCCTGGTTCATCAGGGCGACGGTCTGCTCGTGCAGTGACTCGAGCAGTGCGGCAGTGTCGAGCAGCGCGGTCTTCACGCGGTCCGCGCCGACGACGGGTACGCCGTGCCCGGGCAGCAGGAACTCGGCGCCCAGTGCGGCCATCTTGCGCAGCGCGCGCGCCCACTCGATCGGGTAGCGCTGCACCTTCTGCGGGTTGCCGGCGTTGGGGGAGGCCCAGATGAACAGGTCACCGCTGCAGAGGACCTTCTTCTCCGGGATCCACGTCCAGGTGTGATCGTCGGTCTCGCCGCGGGCGTGGTTCAGCTCGATCGTCACGCCGCCGATGACGAGGGTCATCGTGTCGCGATACGTGATGTCGGGGTAGCGGTAGTTCATCGGCCACTTCAGGTTGCTCACCTGGAACTGCCGCTGGTTGATCACTTCGTTGTAGCCCGCGGTGAGCTTGTAGCGATCGAAGCGATGCGGCAACGCCTCGTGCGCGACCACCTGCGGCGCGCGCCATCCCTTCTCCTGGGCCTCGGCGGCGAAGGTCGGCACGCCGAAGATGTGGTCGACGTGGCCGTGCGAGTAGACGGCGGTGTGCAGCGGCTTGTCCGACCATTCGCGGATCTGGCCGTGAATGATCGACGCCATCATCTCCGCGCCGGTGTCCACCAGGAACAGCCCGTCATCGGTCGACAGCGCCGACACGTTCGCGAAGGTCGGCAGGAACGCGACCCCGTCGGTGACCTCCTCCAAGCCGCTCTGCGCGAACAGCTGGTGCCCGCTGGTGATCTCCTCCTCGCCGCGCCACAGCCGGTCGGCATAGTCGAGAGTCGCACCCATGTGACTAGCTCCGTTCTTGCGCGACGGCCGACGGCCGACGAGTCCGTGCGGCCGGCATCCACTCGGTACCTGCAGTCTCGTCGATCCGCGACACGAGGCGGTCGCCGACCGGCTCGACAAGCGAGAGGAACTCGGTGGTCAGCTGTTCTCCGAGCCGGCGCCAGGCGCGCTCGCACAGCGCATCGGTGCGCTCCTCGATCTGAGCGCGCAGCGCAAGGCCCGCCGCGGTGATCTCGTGCCCTTCGGCCAAGCCCCGCTCGGAGAGCCCGGCGTAGGCCGCCTCGAGGGCGGCGTCGTCGGAGCCGCGGCTGCGCGGGATCCAGTCCTTCGGGTAGTTCAGGAACGCGTTGTGCAGCAGACCGGCCTGCGTGGCGGAGATGTCCTCGGCGGCGAGAACGGCGAAGTGGGTGTCGCCGCGCCACTCGCGAATGCAGTTGACGGCGAGCCAGGCCGACAGCAGCGGGTCCGCGGGGCGAGCCTGCTGGCGATGAGCGGCGAACAGCGCGCGGCCGGACACGGGCAACGCGTCGGCGGCCTCCCACAGGGCGGGGGCGAGCGCAGCGAGACCCGAGCAGATCGCGGGCACGTACGTCTGCAGCCCGCGAACGACAGCGTCGTTGCGCGCGTCGATGATCGCGTCGTACGTCGTGTGCTGCTCCGCGATCTGCAGCGCGGCGGCGATGAAGTCCGGGGAGATGGAGTAGAAGGTCGCCGCAACGACCTGCGACCCGGCCGGGGCGAGCGGCGCCGCGCGGCTTGCGATGTAGGTGACGCCGCCCATCTCCAGCCCCAGCGCGCGGTAGCTCTCGAGCGCGATCGGGTCCCAGTAGATCCAGCCGATCAGCCGGTGAGAGGCGAACGACGCCCGCGCGGACAGCTGCGTCCAGTCCGCGCCCATAGCGGGATTCCTAGCATCTGTCAGTAGCGATGACAATAGTCACCGATGACGTCGACATTGCTCAGACCGGGAGCACCCACTCGTCGTCCGTGATCAGCGGCACGACGCTGCCGTCGGCGCGGATCCCGTCCACGTCGACACCCGGGCCGCCGATCACGACGTCGGTGTGCACCACGGACCGGTTGAGGCCCGCTTCGTAGAGCTCGTCCGCGGAGCGATCCAGGCCGCCCTTCATCGCGTACGGGAAGCTCTGCCCCCACGCCACGTGCGATCCGGCGTTCTCGTCGTACAGCGTGTCGTGGAAGACGATGCCGGCCTTGCGGACCCGGGACTCGCGGTCGACGAGCGCAACCTCGCCGAGCGAGCGAGCCCCCTCGTCGGTGTCGAGCTCCGCGCGCACGGCGTCGACGCCGCGGTCCGCGGTGACGTCGACGGCCCTGCCCTCGACGAACTCCACGACCAACCCGTCGACGAAGACGCCGGTGCGGGGCATCACCAACGGGCGGGTCAGCCGGATCCGGCCGTCCGCGCGAGTCCGGTCCGGGCTGGTGAAGACCTCCTCGGTGGGGAGGTTGGGCATTGTCGCGACCCCGCCGTTGGTGACCAGTCCGCCACCGGTCCATACGGCATCGGGGAGCAGGCCGACGGTGATGTCGGTGTCGCCGCCGTGGTAACGAACGGCGTCGAGTCCGAGAGCGCTCACAGCGGCGGCGCGTTCGGTGAGGTTGCGGTGGTGCTCTCGCCAGGCGGCAACGACATCCGGTTCGTCGAGCCGGAACGCCACGCTCACGGCCGCCCACAGCCGCTCGACGTCGGGCTCGCCGAAGACCTGCTCCGCCCACCCCGCGTTGGGCGCGGCGGCGACCGTCCACGCGATGTTGTTGTTGTTGACAGCGGCACGGGACGCGAGTGCCAGCTCCATCGGGATCGCCGCGACGCGCGCCGGGTCGATGCCGTCGAACAGGTGCGGCGCGGGGTTGCCGGTCAGCGCGATGTTCGCGACGGAGGTGCTGTCGAGCGACTGTGCCTTCGCGATCTCCCAGTCGGCTGCCGTGGTCAGCCCCTCCAGCGGGGCGTGCCGCAGCGCCGCGAGCCGGACGTGGACGTCGGTGTAGTCGACGATGACGCGCTTCGCGCCGGCCTGGTAGGCCGACTCCGCGACCGCGCGGGCGACGTCGGCCATCGCAATGTCGGCGCGCACGAACACGGTCTGGCCTGGCTGCACGTTGGCGCCCACCCGGACGACGACGTCGGCGTACTTCGCGAGCCGTTCTGATGCATCCATGCCCACGATCGTGCCCCGTGACGAGGGTCACTTCCAGGCAGGCTTGCCTGTTTGTTAGTTTCCCCGTACGGTTCCGTGCATGCCCAGGCACCGGAGCGAACCCGTTCCGCCGCCCCGCCGGTCCCAGGCCGAGCGCGCGGAGCTGATGCGCACCCGCCTGCTCGACGCGACGATCGAGTGCCTCGCCGAGTCTGGCTACGGCCGGATGTCCACCAACGACGTCGTACGGCGGGCACGGGTCTCCCGAGGCGCCCTTGCCCACCACTTCCCGACCAAGGCCGATCTCGTCACGGCCGCCGCGGAGCGGCTGGTCGAACGCCGCGGTGCCGAGTTCCGCGCGCGGTTCGAAGCGATCGCACCGGAGCGGCGTACGCCGGAGCGGGCGCTCGAGGTGTTGTGGTCCTTCTACGACGACCCGAGCGGCCTCGCTCTGATCGAGCTGACGGTGGTGGCCCGCAACTACCCGGAGCTGACGCCGGTCCTCGTCAACATGGGCGACCAGATCGCCGCCGTCACCGCGGAGATGGTCGTCGAGTACTTCCCGAGCCTGGCCTCGGTGCCGTTCATCGAGGAGGCGCTGCGCGCGGTCCACGCGTTGTTCGCCGGCCTTGCGCTGTCGTCGATGGCCGGTCCGCAGGCGACCGGCCACGCCCAGGCCGTCCGTGAGTTCCTGAACATCCTTGCCCTCAACATGCTGGCCGAGACCGATCTGATTCGGAGCAACCCATGAGTGTGATGTCCGTCCCCGCCGGCGCAGCCCCCAAGCGAGCGATCAAGACGCGTCGAGTGAAGTTCAACTACGCGCCGGGCCGGGTGGATCGCCACTACGCCAACAACGACCTGATCATGAGCCACGTCGTCGCGATCCTTTCCGCGATGTTTCCCGAGGGCGAGGACTTCTTCGTCCGCTCGGTGCGCCACTACGCCGACCAGATCACCGACCCGGACTTGCAGGAGGCCGTGAAGGGCTTCACCGGTCAGGAGACGATGCACGGCCGGGAGCACCGCGCGCTGAACGAGCGGTTGCAGGAGCTCGGCTACCCGACGCGCCGGGTCGACCGGTTGGTGAAGTTCGACCTGGCTCGGGTGGAGCGACGCGCGCCGCACAAGGTGCAGCTCGCGATCACCGCCGCGCTGGAGCACTACACCGCGACGCTGGCGGAGCGGCTGCTGTCGAACGAGCGGGCGCGCGAGATGCTCGGCGACGGCGAGGTTCGCAACGTCCTGCTGTGGCATGCGGTCGAGGAGTCCGAGCACAAGGCCGTCGCCTTTGACGTCTACCGCGCGGTCGGCGGCACCGAGAAGATGCGGATCCGCGTCATGAAGATGATGACCTGGTCGTTCATCTTCGGAACGACCCTCCACACGATCCTGTCGATGCTTGCTGACCGGGCGACCTACAACCCGCGCACGCTGGCCCGCAGCATCAAGGAGCTGCGGCGCTCGCCGTTCCTCGGCAAGGAGATGGTCGCAGCGATCAAGGACTACAACCGGGTCGGCTTCCACCCCAACGACCACGACAACACCGAGCTGCTCGACTACTGGACCAAGGAGCTGTTCGGCACCCAGGGCCAGCTCGTCGGAAACCTGAAATGAGCGGTCCCGTTGACCACGATGTGGTCATCGTCGGTGCCGGCTTCGGCGGCATGGGCGCGGCGATCGAGCTCAGGCGCCAGGGCTACGACAACCTGCTGATCGTCGAGCGCGAGGACGACCTCGGCGGCACGTGGCACGTCAACCACTATCCGGGCCTGGCCGTCGACATCCCGTCGGTCACGTACTCCTACTCCTTCGAGCCGAACCCGTTCTGGTCGCGGCTGTTCGCGCCCGGGGCAGAGCTGAAGCGCTACGCCCTGCACGTTGCGGACAAGTACGACCTGCACCGTCACATGCGGTTCGGCACGGCGGTTCAGGGCGCGCGCTGGGAAGAGGAAGAGGGGCGCTGGGTGGTCAGTCTCTCCGGCGGAGAGACGGTCACGGCCCGTTTCGTCGTCGCCGCGACGGGCTACCTGTCGCAGCCCTACCGTCCTGAGATCCCTGGCATCGACGAGTTCGCCGGTGACGTCCTGCACACTGCGAAGTGGGACGACGACTACGACCTGAACGGCAAGCGAGTCGCTGTCATCGGCACCGGCGCCACCGCCGTACAGCTCATTCCTGAGGTGGCGAAGCTCGCCGCCGAGATGACGGTGTACCAGCGCACCCCGATCTACGTCACCGCCAAGAACGACTTCCCGATCCCGAAGTCGGTGCAGCGCACGTTCGCGCGGTTCCCGATCACGCAGCGTGCCGCGCGCCTGGTCAGCACGTCCTTGCTCGAGCTGCTGATGGTCGCCGGCGTGCTTCGCTACCGGCAGCTTCGTCGTTTCAACGAGCGGGCCGCCAGCCTCGCGATCCGCAACATGAAGCGCACCATCAAAGACCCTGTGCTGCGCGAGAAGCTCACGCCGGAGTACTCCTTCGGGTGCAAGCGCCCGACGTTCTCCAACGACTACTACCCGACGTTCAACCTGCCGCACGTGAGCCTCGAGACGACGCCGATCGAGCGCTTCGACGCCGACGGCGTCGTCACGGCCGACGGCAGCAAGACGACGATCGACACCCTGATCCTGGCGACCGGCTACAACATCTGGGACGTGAACTTCCCGGCGTTCGAGATCATCGGGCGCGAGGGCCGCGACCTCGGCAAGTGGTGGCGCGACAACCGGTTCTGCGCCTACGAAGGTGTGTCGGTCCCGTTGTTCCCGAACCTGCTCATCCTTGCCAGTCCGTACTCCTACAGCGGGCTGTCGTACTTCACGACGATCGAGTACCAGATGACGCACATCGCGCGGCTGTTCGGCGAGCTCCGCCGCCGGCGTGCGGGCAGCTTCGAGGTCACCGAGAAGGCCAACGAGGACTTCCTCGACCGGATGACCGCGCTGCTCGCCGACTCGGTCTTCTACAACGGCAACTGCGGCCCCGCGCGCAGCTACTACTTCAACCAGCACGGCGAGGCCGCCGTACTGCGGCCGACGTCGACGTACAACACCCGCCGGGAGGCACACAGCTTCCCGTTGACGGACTACCAGTTCAGCTAGCGATTGCCTCGGCCAACGGGTCGGGTTGTTCGATCGCGAAGAAGGTGCGTCCGTCGGGGACCGGCGTGAGCGTCGCGTCAGGGAACGCCGCCGCCATCCGCTCGGCGAAGCTGATCTTGAAACACGGGTCGGCCGCGCCCCAGACGAGGTGCACCGGCTTGGTGAACTTGCCGAACCGGGTGGAGACGTCGAGGAGATCCTGCGGCCGGACCTCGCGCAGCACCTTTGCCAGGTCGCGGCGTACCGCTGGGTCGGTCAGTACGGGCTCGATCCAGCTCTTGGTGACGGCCGGATCCGGCTTGCCGGCGAACAGTAGGCCATAACCGAGCCGGCTGTGCCGAATGGCGGTCGGCTTGATCGACAGCGCGAGCGGTTTGATCAGGGCTTCGCGACGTCCGGCGGTGAACAGCATCTTGAAGTCGCGAGGCGGGAAGACGTCGAAGGCGTCGCAGTTGGTGAGGATCAGGCGTCGGATCCGGCTGTGGTCGCTGTCGATGAGGAACTGGCAAATCGCGCCACCGGTGTCGTTACCGACGAGGGTCACCTCGGTCAGGCCGAGCTTTGCCATGAACCCGTTGACGATCGCGGCCACGCCGCGTGGACTCAGGTCGGCGTCGGCATTCATCGCCTTGCGGTGCGAGCCGAGGGGCAGGTTCGGCGCGTAGCTGCGGATGCCGCGTTCGGCGAGCCGGTCTGCCACGGCGGACCACAACTGGTTGTCGGCCAGGATGCCGTGGACGAACACGACAGGCGGTTGCGAACTGTCGGCCGGACCGGCAGTGCGATAGGTGATCGTTCCTTGTGGGATCTCGACGCTGTCCATGCGCCGAAGTCTGCTCCTAGGGGCCGAGGCGGTAGTCGTGTGGGTGGACGGTTTCGGTGAGGCCGTGGGGTGAGGTCCAGGTGACGGTTTGGTCTGGGTTTTTGAGGTAGGTCCAGCCGGCGTGGGTTTTGGCGCGGTGCCACCGTCGGTCGACGGGGCTGGTGTTGTCGGGGTTGGTGGCGCCGT
>DASZOU010000002.1:0-10165 GCA_035550655.1 Mycobacteriales bacterium | reverse complement strand
ACGCGTCCGAGTGGCTCCGCGGGCTGACCCTGAACGAGCGCGAGAAGTTCATCGCCGAGCGGGTGCTCAAGGAGGTCCACGCCCGGCTGGGGTTCCTGGTCGACGTCGGCCTGCACTACCTGTCGCTGGACCGAGCCGCGGCCACGCTGGCCGGCGGCGAGGCGCAGCGGATCCGGCTCGCCACCCAGATCGGTTCCGGACTGGTCGGCGTGCTCTACGTGCTGGACGAGCCGTCCATCGGCCTGCACCAGCGCGACAACCACCGGCTGATCGAGACGCTGGTCCGGCTGAAGAAGCTCGGCAACACGCTGATCGTCGTCGAGCACGACGAGGACACCATCCGCACCGCCGACTGGGTCGTCGACATCGGTCCGGGCGCGGGGGAGCACGGCGGGGAGATCGTGCACTCCGGCACGTACGACGAGCTGCTCAAGGTGGACCGGTCGATCACCGGTGCGTACCTGGCCGGTCGTCGCGAAATCCCGATTCCCGACATCCGGCGGCAGCCGTCCGGCGAACGCCAGCTGCGGGTGATCGGCGCGCGCGAGCACAACCTTCGCGAGGTCACGGCCGAGTTCCCGCTCGGCTGCTTCGTCGCGGTCACCGGCGTCTCCGGCTCCGGCAAGTCGACGCTGGTGAACGACATCCTCTACTCGGTGCTCGCCCGAGAGCTCAACGGCGCCCGGCTGGTTCCCGGTCGGCACCGCACCGTCGAGGGGCTCGAGCACGTCGACAAGGTGGTCGGCGTCGACCAGTCGCCGATCGGACGTACCCCGCGGTCGAACCCCGCGACGTACACCGGGGTGTTCGACCGGATCCGGTCGCTGTTCGCCGAGACCACCGAGGCGAAGGTCCGCGGCTACCTGCCGGGGCGGTTCTCGTTCAACGTCAAAGGTGGCCGCTGCGAGGCGTGCGCCGGCGACGGGACGATCAAGATCGAGATGAACTTCCTGCCCGACGTCTACGTCCCGTGCGAGGTGTGTCACGGCGCCCGTTACAACCGGGAGACGCTCGAGGTCCACTTCAAGGGCAAGACGATCGCGGACGTCCTCGACATGCCGATCGAGGAGGCCGCCGAGTTCTTCGCCGCCGTACCGGCCATCTCCCGGCACCTCACCACGCTCGTCGACGTCGGGCTCGGCTACGTCCGGCTGGGCCAGCCCGCGCCGACGCTGTCGGGCGGCGAGGCGCAGCGCGTGAAACTGGCCTCAGAGCTGCAGAAGCGCTCGACCGGACGCACCGTCTACATCCTCGACGAGCCGACGACCGGGCTGCACTTCGAGGACATCCGCAAGCTCCTCGGCGTGCTCACCCGCCTGGTCGAGGCCGGCAACACCGTGATCGTCATCGAGCACAACCTCGACGTCATCAAGACGGCTGACTGGATCGTCGACATGGGGCCCGAGGGGGGCAGCGGCGGCGGCACGATCGTGGCGGCCGGCTCGCCGGAGCACGTGGCAACGGTGCCGGCGTCGCACACCGGCCGGTTTCTCGCCGACGTCCTGGGATCGCGGGTGAAAGCCGCGCCGGCAAAGGCGAAGCCCGCGAAGCGGGCGCCCGCTGCGCGCAAACGCGCGTAGCGACGTCGTGGGCGCGGACTAGATTCGACAGGCGTGGCGGACCCGGCGAGCTATCGACCAGCAGCCGGCTCGATCCCGGACTCGCCGGGCGTCTACCGGTTCCGCGACGACCACAACCGGGTGATCTACGTCGGCAAGGCTAAGAGCCTCCGGAGCCGTCTCGGCTCGTACTTCCAGGACGTCGCCGCGCTGCATCCACGGACCCAGACGATGGTGCGCACCGCGGCGGCCGTGGACTGGACGGTGGTCGGCACCGAGGTGGAGGCGCTCCAGCTGGAGTACAGCTGGATCAAGGAGTTCGACCCGCGGTTCAACGTCCGGTACCGCGACGACAAGTCCTACCCGTGGCTGGCTGTGACGCTCGACGAGGAGTACCCCCGCGCGCAGGTGATGCGCGGCGCCAAACGCAAGGGCGTGAAGTACTTCGGTCCCTACGCCCACGCCTGGGCGATCCGGGAGACGCTCGACGCGCTGCTTCGGGTGTTCCCGATGCGGACCTGCAGCGCCGGAGTCTTCAAGCGTGCCGGACAAGTCGGGCGGCCCTGCCTGCTCGGTTACATCGGCAAGTGCTCGGCGCCGTGTGTCGGTCGCGTGAGCGCGGATGAGCACCGGGACATCGCCGAGGACTTCATCGACTTCATGTCCGGCCAGACGCAGAAGTTCGTCCGGCGACTCGAGAAGGAGATGCGCGCCGCGTCGGATGCGCAGGAGTACGAGCGGGCCGCCCGGCTCCGTGACGACATCGGCGCGCTCAACCGGGCGATGGAGAAGCAGGCCGTCGTCCTCGGCGACGGCACCGATGCCGACGTCGTGGCGTTCGCGCAGGACGAGCTCGAGGCCGCCGTCCAGGTGTTCTACGTCCGCGGCGGCCGGGTGCGCGGACAGCGCGGCTGGGTCGTGGACAAGGTCGAGAACATCGGTACGGCGGGGCTGGTCGAGCAGTTCCTGACCCAGGCCTACCTCGACGCCGGTACCGCGGACAGCGAGGTGCCGAAGGAGGTCCTCGTCCCCGTCCTTCCGGAGGACGCCGACGTGGTGACCGAGCTGCTCGAGCTCGCCCGCGGCGCCAAGGTCGCCCTGCGCGTCCCGCAACGGGGAGACAAGCGGGCGCTGCTCGAGACCGTGGAGCGCAACGCGAAGGAAGCGTTCACCCGCCACAAGCTGAAGCGCTCGAGTGACCTGACCGCGAGGGCGCTCGCCCTGCAGGAGCTGCAGGACGCGCTCGGCCTGGACCAGGCGCCGTTGCGGATCGAGTGCTTCGACGTGTCGAACCTGCAGGGCAGCGACATCGTCGCGTCGATGGTCGTGTTCGAGGACGGGCTGGCACGCAAGAGCGAGTACCGCCGTTTCGCGATCAAGGACGCCGGAGGGCAGGACGACGTCTCATCGATTCGAGAGGTCGTCACGCGCCGGTTCCGCCGGTACTTGGAGGAGCGCATCGACCTCGCGGAAGTGGAGATCGACGCATCGGACGACGACGACGAGATCGGTCACGGCGTCGGTTCGCCGATCGATCCCGATACGGGCAAGCCGCGGAAGTTCGCCTACCCGCCGCAGCTCGTCGTCGTCGACGGCGGGGCGCCGCAGGTCGCGGCGGCGGCAGCGGCGATGGCGGCGCTCGGCATCGATGACGTGGCGTTGTGCGGGCTGGCGAAGCGGCTGGAGGAGGTCTGGTTGCCCGATCAGGCCGACCCGGTGATCCTGCCGCGGACCAGCGAAGCCTTGTATCTCCTGCAACGCGTGCGGGACGAGGCGCACCGCTTCGCGATCACCTACCACCGGCAGCGCCGGTCGAAGGGCATGGTGGACAGCGCACTCGACGGGATTCCGGGGCTCGGTGAGACCCGGCGCAAGGCGCTGCTCCGAACCTTCGGATCGGTGAAACGGCTCCGCGCTGCGTCCGTGGCGGAGATCGCAGCGGTTCCCGGTCTGGGCCTGCGGACGGCCGAAGCGGTTCACGCCGCGCTGGCGGCTGCCGGTCCGGGACAGCCAGCGGTTGATCCGGCCACGGGCGAGATTCTCGAAACTCAGGACACGGTGGGCGTGACAGTGGCAGGCTCGGGGGCACAGTCATGACGGTGTCCTCGAGCGTTCCTACCCCGGCCCTGCAGCTTGCCGTGATCACCGGTCTGTCAGGCGCGGGCAGGAGCACCGCCGCGAAGTGCCTTGAGGACCTCGGCTGGTTCGTGGTCGACAACCTGCCGCCCACCCTGATCCCGGCGGTCGCCGATCTTGCGGCGCGTTCCAAGGGCGAGGTCGACCGGGTTGCCGTGGTCGTGGACGTCCGCAGCCGCGGCTTCAGCTCGGACCTGCACGCGGCGCTCGCGGGCGTGGAGCGCGCCGGCCTGCACCCGCACATCCTGTTTCTCGAGGCACCCGACGAGGTCCTCGTCCGCCGGTTCGACGGCGTCCGGCGGCCCCACCCGCTGCAAGGTGACGGCCGGTTGATCGACGGCATCACGCAGGAGCGCGAGCTGCTGCGAGAGCTCCGGGGCGAAGCGGATCTCGTGGTCGACACAAGTGAGCTCAACGTCCACGAGCTCCGGGCGAAGATCGCGGCGGCGTTCGACCAAGCGGCCGCACAACAGCTGCACCTGTCGATGCTGACCTTCGGCTACAAGTACGGACTACCGGTGGATGCCGACGTCGTGATCGACTGCCGGCTGCTTCCGAACCCGCATTGGGTGGCGGAGCTCAAGCCGCTGACCGGCGCCGACCCGGCGGTGCGGGAGTACATCTTCGAGCAGCCCGGAGCCCCCGAGTTCATCGACACGGCGACGGCGCTGTTGCGTCGCTACGAGACCGGTTACCTCAACGAGGGCAAGCAGTACGCCACCATCGCGGTCGGCTGCACCGGCGGCCGTCATCGCAGCGTCGCGATCGCGATCGAGCTGGCTGACCGGTTGCGTGCCGACGGCATCGAGGTCTCGCTCGCGCACCGGGATATCGAGCGCGAGGAGCGCTCGCAATGACTGCCGAGCGCGAGGAGCGCTCGCAATGACTGCCGAGCGCGAGGAGCGTGCGCGGTGAGCGCCCCGAAGGTGGTCGCGTTCGGCGGCGGTCACGGCCTGTCCGCGTCGCTGGCGGCGTTGCGCAGAGTGACGCCCAACCTGACGGCCGTCGTGACCGTGGGTGACGACGGTGGCTCGAGCGGGGTGATCCGCGACGAGCTTGGGGTGCTCCCGCCCGGTGATCTCCGCATGGCTCTCGCGGCCCTCGCCGGTGACGATGACACCTCGCAGCTGTGGGCACGGCTGGTCCAGCATCGGCTCGGCGGCGATGGGACCCTGGCCGGGCATCCGGTCGGCAACCTGATGCTGGTTGGGTTGACCGACCTGCTCGAGGACCCGGTGGCGTCTCTCGACGTACTCGGCCGGTTGCTCGGCATGGTCGGCCGGGCGTTGCCGCTGTCGATCCAGCCGATCGACATCGTGGCCGACGTCGTCGGCCTGAACCCCTTCGACGAGGGCTCCTTCGACGAGGTCCGCGGCCAGGTCGCGGTCGCGACGACGCAGGGCCAGGTGATCGGGGTGCGGCTCGACCCGCCGACGGTGGCTGCGTGTCCGGAGGCGATCGAAGCGGTGCTCGACGCGGACTGGCTGGTGTTCGGGCCGGGGTCGTGGTTCACCAGCGTGATCCCGCACCTGCTCGTGCCGGACATGCGGAAGGCGATCAACGCGTCGTCGGCGCGCTGCGTCGTCACCCTCAACATGTCGGCGCAGATGGGGGAGACCGAAGGCTTCTCGCCGGCCGCGCATCTGGAGGTGCTCGCGGCCCACGCGCCGGACCTCAATGTCGACGTCGTCCTGGCCGCCCGTCGGGCCGCAAAGGACGGCATGGCATCGTTGGAGGCCGGCGCAGCCGGCCTCGGCGCGGAGCTCGTGGTCGCGCACCTCGGTGCCGACCAGTCGGTTCCGACGCACGATCCGCAGCTGCTGGCGGCGGCGTACGCCTCGATCTTCGCCTCTAAGGGGGACGACGCATGGCAATGACGGCCGCGGTCAAGGACGAGCTCGCGCGAGTCCCCGTGACCAAACCGTGTTGCCGCAAGGCGGAGATCGCGACAATGCTGCGCTTCGCCGGCGGCCTGCACCTCGTCGGCAAGGGCCAGCTGGTCATCGAAGCCGATCTCGACACCGGTGCGACGGCGCGGCGCCTCCGCAAGGACCTCGCCGAGGTCTACGGGCACGCCTCGGAGCTGGCGGTGGTCTCGGCTGCCGGGCTGCGTAAGGGGTCGCGCTACCTGGTGCGGGTCACGAAGGACGCGCAGGCGCTGGCGCGGCAGACCGGTCTGGTCGACGGCAACGGCCGCCCGGTGCGCGGCCTGCCGCCTCAGGTCGTGTCGGGTGCGTTGTGCGACGCCGCCGCGGCGTGGCGCGGTGCCTTTCTCGCGCACGGCTCGCTCACCGAGCCCGGTCGCTCGTCATCGCTCGAGATCACGTGCCCGGGTCCGGAGTCCGCATTGGCCCTGGTGGGATCCGCACGGCGCCTCGGGGTCGCGGCGAAGGCCCGCGAGGTTCGTGGCGTCGACCGGGTTGTTGTCCGCGACGGCGATGCGATCGGCGTGATGTTGACCAAGCTGGGCGCGCACGACAGCGTGCTGGCTTGGGAGGAGCGCCGGCTACGACGGGAAGTCAGGGCCACCGCGAACCGGCTGGCCAACTTCGACGACGCCAACCTCCGCCGATCCGCTCGTGCCGCCGTCGCGGCGGGTGCACGGGTGTCCCGGGCGATGGAGATCCTCGGTGACGAGGCGCCCGAACACCTGCTGTCCGCCGGCCGGCTGCGGCTCGACCACTCCAACGCCTCGCTCGAAGAGCTCGGGGCGCTTGCGGACCCGCCGCTCACCAAGGATGCGATCGCCGGCCGGATCCGCCGGCTGCTCGCGATGGCGGACACCAGAGCCGATGAGCTGGGGATCCCGAACACCGAGGCGTCGCTGACGCCGGAGATGCTCGCAGACGCTCCCTGACCTGCCCCGACGGTCAGGCCCGCGCTGCCTCGCTGAGAGCGCCGGCTGAGGGTTCGGCGAGCTTGTCGGTGACCTCCGAGCGACCGCGATTGAACCTGGTGGGAGCCAGCACGGCGGCGAGGACCGAAACGGCCCACAGGAGCTTCGCGACAGCCAGCACTGTCTGCTGGTGCATCGGACTGTCGATGCCGAGGTGCGGGACGATGTTGCTCAGGCCGACATCGAGTAGGGCAGTCAGCGCGGTCCAGGTCGGTAGACCTTGCCACCCCCCGCCGGCGCAGTCGTAGAGCAGGGCGAACGTCAGAGGGCCCAGGCTGTAGTAGCCGAATGCGTACGGGTCCGTGAGAACCCTCGTGGCCAACGCGGCAAGGGGTGCGCTGACCCATGGCCGGTTTCGGCAGACATAGGCGCACATCCCCAGTCCAAGAAAGAATTGAACGGGACGAAGCCATCGTGAGACGTCGCCCTGGATGCCGACGAGGCGAAGCACCGAGCCTGGGTCCGGAATGATCTGCCAGTGGCCGAGGGCCTGCACAGTACCGGGTGCAGCGATGACGAACGGTGCCCACCAGGCCGCCGCCACTCCTACTGTGACGAGGGTGGCGCGCGCGATGTCGCGGCGGGGGAGTGCGAGCAGGATCGGTGCCAGAATCAGCGCCCATGGTTTGGCCGCCACTCCGGTTCCGAGCAGGAGCCCGATCAGCCACCACGCTCGCCGTCGAGAGATCAGGTACGCGGAGACACACGCGAGGGTGACGGCCATGAGGTCGTCAAGATGCTTCCAGCGGTTCGCCTCCTCAGCGATGAAAGCGGCGGCAAGCAGGCTCGCAGCCACGATCAGCGCGACCTTGCCGCCGCGCTCCCAGCCTCGCCACGCTTCCCGCCGTCCGGTGATGATCGCGGCGAAGACGCCAGCAAGCCCAATGACCGCCATGATCACCGAGAAGAGCCCGTAGACGGTACGGACTCTGAGCCCCTCGAAAGCCGCTACGAACCACAGCGCCGGTGGACCGATCTGGATGTCGGGGTTGTCGACATACACGTGAAGGCGCGGCGTGTCATAGAGGTTCGTCGTGGTGTGGTGGTAGTGGACGAGCGTCCTCGCACCCACTTCAAAGATGATCCAGTCGCTGAGTGAGTGAGTCGTGCTGTCGTAGGCATGAACCGCGCAGATTGCGGACACTGCGCACAGCGCGACGACCCATACGCCGACGAGTGCGATCAAACGGCGGCGCGGCACGGGACAGTCGTCGGCTTGCCACTGCGTTGGCTTAAGGCGGAGATTCGCCTAACGCGCCACCAGTACCGGGCTGCTCTCCTCGACCGGCACCGCGAACGGCTGCGGGTGATCCAGCGTGCCGGCCGCGGTGAAAGGCCCGACCGTCCGACCCTCGAACGTCGCCGTGTACGTCGCGCCCCAGCGGGTGGTGAGCGTGCCGGGGATGGCGCCACCCCGCAGGTATCGGTGCGCGACCGTGGAAAGCGCCGGCACCCAGCCCGAGTTCGCGCCGTCGCCCCAGTCCCAGTCCAGATCTTCCGGCACCAGCGTGATGTCCTCGCTCACCGTCGTGTCTCCGAAGCCGAACGGCCCGACCGCTCCGGCGGGGACGGCGGCGGCGAAGTAGGTGGGCAGCCCGGTCAGGGTGGGGCCGTGCGGCCGTCGCCGGATGGTGAGGTCGGGCGGCGCGACGTCGTTCAGGTAGCGGTCGACGTCGGCTTCGGCGTCCTCGCCCACGAGGACGACCCGGTAGCTGCCGCCCAGGCAGATCGTGCCGACCACCTCGTTGGTGACCGTTGTGGTCGTGAGGAACAGCCGGAAGGGCAGCGCCTCGGGCGGGCACTGCACACCCGCCTGCATGCCGTTGCAGCCAGCGGGGTCGGGCTGGAACGGCGCGGACTCCGGGCAGTTCAGCGAGATCGTCCAGACGCAGTCGCCGCAGCCGGGGCTGGAGCCGGCGTGCGACGCGAGGTCCAGGACCCAACCCTGCCCCGTCACACCGATCACCCCGTGGAAGTAGCCCGCCGTCGGGTCGCTGCCGGCGCCGCAGTCGACGGAGATCGGCAAGTCCCCGCAGCCGGCGGCCGCGCTCGGCGAGGAGTGGCCGGCCGTGACCACCAGAACGGATGCCACGACGATCGCGGCGGCGAGGCCGCGGATCGGGCGCGTGACGCTCATACGACGATCACCTGCCGGATCTGCCAGCGCCCGGCGCGCGCGCCTACCTCGAGCTCGCGATGAATGTTGCGGATCGTCGTCGGAGCCGTGAGCGGGTCACCGGCCCGGTCGACCAGACCGCCGTGGTGCACGTCGTAGGTCACGACGACATCGACGAGGTCGGGCCGGTCCAGGTGCGCGACGAGAGCGACGACCCGGATCCGGTCCGTGTAGCGCTCCCCGCGGCGCATGGCGGTGCGGACCGCGCGGACCTGGGCCCGGCAGGGACAGGTCCGAGCCAGCAGGGCCGCGAGCGGCCCGGGCCGCATCCGGCGCCGCAGCCCGTCGAGCGCTGCGTAGTAGCGCCGCACCACCGCTTCGGCGGAGTGCACGGCTGCGGCCGCCGCGTTCGGGCCCGGTGCGGGTTCGGCGGAGCCGGTGAGCTCGGCGGGGGAGAGTGCGGGCAGCGGGCGGAGGGCAGCCACGGGACCCGGGCCGCAGGCTGAGCCTGCGCTCAGCATGAGCGTGGCAGCGACCGTCGCGGCGCGCTGGCGGCGGGGATGGGCGAAATGCACCGCGGGACCGTAGCGGGGTCATCGAACGGGACGCCGCGAGCCGTCCACAGGGAGCCAATTGCGTGGGAGACTGGATCTCGCCAGGGCGGCTGCGGTCCGTGGCGGGTGAGGCTGGTGTGACGAGCCGGTTCAAGCCCAACGGGGATTAGGCCGATGGAGTGCTCAGCCGCTGATTCGCGGCTACGAGACGAGGTGTGTAGCGATGTCCGACCTGTCCAGCCGCTCCCAGCAGCTTGACCGTGTGATTGCCGCACTGCTGGCGCAAGCGCCGGAGGTGGAAGCGGCCGCGGTCGTGTCGTTCGACGGACTGCCGATGGCGAGTGCGCTGCCGGCGACGATGGACGAGGACCGGGTGGCCGCGATGAGCGCCTCGCTGCTCAGCCTGGGTGAGCGAGCCGCCGAGGGGCTCGGCCGCGGTGGTCTCAACCAGGTCTACATCGAGGGTGACAGCGGCACCGTGTTCCTCGTATCGGCCGAGGACGAGGCGGTGTTGGTCGCGGTTGCCGCCAGCGGCGCCAAGGTCGGCATGATGCTCTACGAGGTGCGCCGCGCCGCCGAGCATGTCGCGGAGGTCCTGCGTACCACGAGCGACCTCGACGCTGCGATGTCCGTCGCGCCGGTTGCGCCCTCGGCGCCCGCCGTGGCACCGGCTTACACGCCGCCGGCCGAATACCCCCCGGCGCCGGAGTATCCCGCTGCCGAGTACCCGCCCGCCAGTCCGGTGCCCGCCGAGGTTCCGTCGTACGTCCCGGCTCCTATCGCACCGGAGCCGGCTCCCTACGTCGTCCCGAGCGTCGAGACCTTCGTGAAGCCGGTGGCTGAGCAGGCGCCCGAGGCGGAGCAGGTGCCTAGCTACGCGCCGCTGTCGTCGGATCCCGCCTGG
>DASZOU010000001.1:0-89190 GCA_035550655.1 Mycobacteriales bacterium | reverse complement strand
GACGCGACAAACCGCCTACGAGCTCTTTACGCCCAATAATTCCGGACAACGCTTGCACCCTACGTATTACCGCGGCTGCTGGCACGTAGTTGGCCGGTGCTTCTTCTGCTCCTACCGTCACTTTCGCTTCGTCGGAGCTGAAAGAGGTTTACAACCCGAAGGCCTTCATCCCTCACGCGGCGTCGCTGCGTCAGGCTTTCGCCCATTGCGCAATATTCCCCACTGCTGCCTCCCGTAGGAGTCTGGGCCGTGTCTCAGTCCCAGTGTGGCCGATCGCCCTCTCAGGCCGGCTACCCGTCGTCGCCTTGGTAGGCCGTTACCCCACCAACAAGCTGATAGGCCGCGGGCCCATCCTCAGCCGAAAAACTTTCCACCAAGCGAGATGTCTCGCCAGGTCGTATCCGGTATTAGCCCCGGTTTCCCGGGGTTATCCCAGAGCTGAGGGCAGGTTGCCCACGTGTTACTCACCCGTTCGCCACTAGGACACCTCCCCGAAGGGAGGGCCTCGTTCGACTTGCATGTGTTAAGCACGCCGCCAGCGTTCGTCCTGAGCCAGGATCAAACTCTCCATTGATGTCTGCTCGACAGGAGGGCACGAGGCTCCCCTGCCAAACTCAACAGAGCCACGTCCGCTGGTGCGGAGCGTGGATCGTGTATCTCCTGGCGATTGAGCAGACGTTGGTTGTGCTGTTCGTCTGTCATCGCCAAATCGAACCGTGCCGACCTCGCCGAAGCGAGACGTCACGGATCAGTTGGCACTGACTTTTGGCACGCTGTTGAGTTCTCAAGGGACGGATGCGCACCGCTCGCGGTCTCTCGACCGGTCTCGGGGCAACCGAGCCACGCTATGTCAGCGCGAGCACCCGAGTCAAAGAATCGGGCCGACCAATTTCACGCTCAGCGCCCGTTCAACCTTACCCCGGCCAACGACCGCTTCCCCCGCCGGAGAACCAGCCAGCCACCCGGCAGCAGATCGCGCTCCCCAGGGACCGCCTCGGGGTCGGTCAGCCGGGCGTTGTTGAGGTACGCGCCACCCTCGTCCACCGCTCGTCGCGCGGCAGACTTGCTCGGGCACAGGCCAGTCGCGACCAGCAGCTCGGTCACGCTCGGCAACGCCGCCTCGAAGGTCACGTTCGGCGCCTCCGCGAGCGCCGCGTCGAGCGTGGCGGCGTCGAGGTCTCCGAGCTCGCCCTGCCCGAACAGCGCGGCGCTGGCGGCGATCACCCGGGCCGTCTCGTCGGCGCCGTGGACGAGCGTGGTGAGCTCCTCGGCAAGCTTGCGGGCCGCCGTCCGGGCCGCCGGTCGCTCCGCCGTCTCGGCGTCGAGCGCTTCGATCTCCTCGCGAGACAGGAAGGTGAAGTACCGCAAGTAGGGCCCGACGTCGCGATCGTCGACGTTGATCCAGTACTGGAAGAACGCGTACGGCGAGGTCAGGTCGGCGTCGAGCCAGAGCCGGCCGCCGCCGGTGGACTTGCCGAACTTCTCCCCTGAGGCGGATGTGACCAATGGGGTCGTGAGCGCATGCCCGGAGCCGCCCTCGACGCGCCGGATCAAATCGAGGCCGGCGACGATGTTGCCCCACTGGTCGCTCCCCCCGGTCTGGAGCGTGCAGCCGTAGCGGCGGTAGAGCTCGAGGAAGTCGAACGACTGCAGGAGCATGTAGCTGAACTCGGTGTAGGAGATTCCCCCGCCCTCCAGGCGGGCGCTCACGGACTCCCGGCTGAGCATCACGTTGACGGAGAAGTGCTTGCCGACCTCACGCAGGAAGTCGAGCGCCGAAAGCTCCGCCGTCCAGTCGATGTTGTTGACCAGGAGGGCCGAGCCGCCCGACAGGTCGACGAACCGCTCTAGCTGCGGCTTGATCCGCTCGACGCGCGCCTCGACCTCCTCGCGAGTCACGAAGTCACGCTCGCTGGAGCGGCCACTGGGATCGCCGATCAGCCCGGTGGCACCACCGGCAAGAGCGATCGGGCGATGCCCGGCGAGCTGGAAGCGACGCAACGTGATCAGCTGCAACAGGTTTCCGGCGTGCAGGCTCTCGGCCGTCGGGTCGAACCCGCAGTACAGCGTCAGCGGTCCGGCTGCGAGGTCGTTGCGGAGCGCGTCGGCATCCGTGGACTGGGCGATGAGCCCGCGCCACGCGAGCTCATCGAGGATGTCGGCGGTCACCCGACAATCCTGCCGTACCCGCTAATCACTTACCCGCCCACCACGACGAACGGGCCTGGCCTCGGCCGCGGCCCGAAATGCAGAACCCGCAAAGACCAGGGGATGCGTTGGTTTCCCGCTTGCGTTGCGCTGCCCGCCGGCGGTTTGTTGGCGCCGGCTGTCCGGTTTCCCTCGCCGACACCTACGTAGATGGCGTTAAAGGGGCCTTTTGCCGCCATCTACGTAGGTCTCGGCGAAACGGGTGCTGGAACTGCACCCGGGCAGCGAAACTTAGGAACAAGCGGCAGCCATCGCCTGGTCTTAGCGCAGTTGCTCGTCGGGCCGCGGCCGCAGGCCAGGCCCAGCGAGGGTGTGGCCGTACCGCGACTGAAGGCCACGCCCGAGGCTGGCCTAGCGACGCTTCCGCGGTACGTGCGGGCGGTACGGCGAGACCGTCGGCTCGCCGTCGATCCAGAACCGCCACGGGCGGTCGGCGGCGCTCGAGATGCCGACTCGCGGCCCGCGCATGACCGCGCCGGCCGGCACCGGAACACCCGCCTCGATGCACAACGGCGAGCGAGCTCGCGTCAAGTCGGTGCCGTTGAGCGCGCGGTCGATGCCGAGTGCGACGCACAGCCGCGCCGGGCCGCGCGCGAAGTCGCGGTGCGACGCGGCGGGCCGGCGCGCAGCGACGACCTCCTGCCCGGCCACGACCTCACCCGCCCGCAGCAGCACCGCCGACGCCTTCCCGGCCGGACCGCACACGACGTTCACACAGAAGTGCATGCCGTACGTGAAGTACACGTAGGCATGACCGGGCGGCCCGAACATCACTGCGCTTCGCGGTGTCTCGCCCCGGTAGGCATGTGACGCCGGGTCGTTCTCGCCGTCGTACGCCTCGACCTCGGTGATCCGCAGCCGCACCGGGCCGCTGTGCAGGACGCGACCGAGCAGGTCAGGCGCGACCTCGAGCACCGGGCGGTCGAAGAAGCCGCGCGGCAGTGCCGTCACGAAAGGCCGGCCCACTCCAGCTGGGCGTGGACGGTGTCGCGCAAGTCCGCGAGCTGTTCGGCGACCCTCGGGGGTGCGGTTCCACCAGGCGCCGAGCGAGCCTCGAGCGCACCGCGGACGGAGAGCACGTCCCGGACGTCGGGCGTCAGGTGAACGCTGATCGCCGCCAACGCCTCGTCGGGTACGTCGGCCATGTCGACGCCCTTCGACGCGCAGTACGCGACCAGCTCCCCCACAGCCTCGTGGGCATCGCGGAAGGCAACGCCGCGGCGAACCAGCAGCTCCGCGACGTCGGTCGCCAGCGCGAAGCCGTCGGCGGCGGTCGCTTCGAGCCGATCGATGTCGACGGTCATCGTCGCGATCATGCCGCTGACTGCGGGCAGCACGAGCAGCAGCGTGTCGACGGCGTCGAACACCGGTTCCTTGTCTTCCTGCAGGTCCCGGTCGTAAGCGAGTGGCAAGCCCTTGAGCACGGTCAGCAACGCGGTGAGGTCGCCGATGAGGCGGCCTGACTTGCCTCGGGCGAGCTCTGCCACGTCGGGGTTCTTCTTCTGCGGCATGATCGACGACCCGGTGCTGAACGCATCGTCGAGCTCGACCCAGCGGAACTCACTCGTCGCCCACAGCACGACCTCTTCGCCGAGCCGCGAGAGATGCACACCGATCAGGGCCGCGCAGAACAGGAACTCGGCGGCGAAGTCGCGGTCGCTCACCGCGTCGAGGGAGTTCGCGGCAGCTCGCGCGAAGCCGAGCTCGGCGGCGACGGCCTCCGGGTCGAGCGGCAGCGACGATCCGGCGAGCGCACCGGCGCCGAGCGGACTCACCGACGTACGACGGTCCCAGTCCTGCAGCCGCGACACGTCCCGGACGAACGACTGCACGTGGGCCAGCAGCTGATGGGCGAACACGATCGGCTGGGCATGCTGCATGTGCGTCATGCCGGGAGCCGGCGTCTCGAGGGTGCGCTCCGCCTGTGCCATCAACGCCGACTCGAGCTCCGCCAGCCGGGCCACGACCTGCCGGACGTGGTCACGCAGGTACAGCCGAAGGTCGGTGGCGACCTGGTCGTTGCGGCTGCGACCCGCCCGCAGCTTGCCGCCCAGCGCGCCTACCCGCTCGAGCAGCCCACGCTCCAGTGCGGTGTGCACATCCTCGTCATCCGCGGCCGGCTTGAAGGTGCCGTCCCGCGCGTGCTCGTCGAGCTCGTCAAGAGCGGCCAGGATCCGGTCGCGCTCGGCGTCGTCGAGCAGGCCAGCACGGTTGAGGACGCGCGCGTGCGCCCGTGAGGCCAGCAGGTCGTACGGCGCGAGCCGCCAGTCGAAGTGGACGCTCATCGACAGCCGGGCCAGCGCCTCCGCGGGACCACCCGCGAAGCGCCCGCCCCACAGCCGGGTAGGCGGAGAGGTTTCAGCCGGCATTACTGGAGCCGGTGATCCCGCTGCGCGGCGATCTTGGTGGGCAGCCCCCAGAGCTCGACGAATCCCTTCGCGAGCTTCTGGTCGAAGGTGTCCTCGGCGTCGTACGTCGCGAGGTTGTAGTCGTACAGCGAAGCTTCGCTCCGGCGCCCGTTCACCACGGCGCGGCCACCGTGCAGCTGCAACCGGATGTCGCCGCTCACATGCTGCGAGGCGGACTCGATGAAGTCGTCGAGCGCTCGCTTCAGCGGTGAGAACCAGAGGCCGTCGTAGACGAGCTCGGCCCAGCGCTGCTCGACCGACCGCTTGAACCGCGCGAGCTCCTTCTCCACCGTCAGGTCCTCCAGGTGGCGATGCGCCTCGATCAGGGTCAGCGCGCCGGGTGCTTCGTACACCTCCCGGCTCTTGATGCCGACCAGCCGGTCCTCGACCATGTCGAGGCGCCCGACGCCCTGCGCACCAGCTCGCTCGTTGAGCTGCTGGATCGCCTCGAGCATCGTGACCGGCTTGCCGTCGATCGCGACCGGCACGCCGTTCTTGAAGGTGATCAGCACCTCGTCCGGGTCGCGTGGAACGGTCGGGTCCGACGTGTACGAGTACACGTCCTCGATCGGCGCGTTCCAGACATCCTCGAGGAAGCCGGTCTCGACCGCGCGACCCCAGACGTTCTGGTCGATCGAGTACGGCGACTTCTTGGTCACGTCGATCGGAAGGTTCTTCTCCTCCGCGAACGCGATGGCCTTGTCGCGCGTCATGCCGGAGTCGCGGACCGGGGCCGCAACCTTGAGGTCGGGCGCCAGCGCCGCGATGCCGACCTCGAACCGCACCTGGTCGTTGCCCTTGCCGGTGCAGCCGTGACCGATGATGTTCGCCCCGTGCTTTCGTGCCGCCTCGACCATGTGCTTGACGATGGTCGGCCGCGACAAGGCGGACACCAGCGGATACCGGTCCATGTAGAGCGCGTTCGCCTTGAGCGCCGGCAGGCAGTAGTCATCGGCGAACTCGTCGCGAGCGTCGACGACGACTGCCTCCACCGCGCCGCAGGCGAGCGCACGCTCGCGGATCACGTTGAGGTCTTCGCCGCCCTGGCCGACGTCGGCCGCCACGGCGATCACCTCGGCACCGGTCTCTTCGGCGATCCAGCCGATGCACACGGAGGTGTCCAGTCCGCCTGAGTAGGCGAGGACGACACGGTCGGTCATCTGGGTGAGCTCCTGTCAGTTCGCTTCATCTGTTGCCTCATCCGAGATCAAATTCCCGCCATCTGGCGCAGCCGATCGGCAACCTTGGCCCCGCCTCGCGGATCACGAGCCACCAGCAGCACAGTGTCGTCGCCCGCGATGGTCCCGAGGACGTCGGGGAGGCCCGCGCGGTCGATCGCGGAAGCGAGCAGGTTCGCGCCGCCGGGGGGCGTCCGCGCGACCACGAGGTTCGCGCTCGCCACGACCGAGACGAGCAGCTCGGCCGCCAGCCGGGACACGCGCCCGTCGCTCGCGTCGCTCAGAGCGCGCAGGACGGGGCCGGGCGCCTCCTCACCGACCGCATAAACCATGCCGCCGCCGGGATGACGCACCTTCAGTGCGCCCATCTCCTCGAGGTCGCGGGACAAGGTCGCCTGGGTGACGGCGAGCCCTTCGGCGGCGAGCAGCTGTGCCAGCTCGGCCTGCGAGCGCACTGGGTTCGCAGCGAGCACGCCGGCGATACGCGACTGTCGCGCCGTCTTGGTGTGCGGCGCGGCCGCGTCACGCGCCCGGGGTGCGGCCATCAGGACGCTCCGCTCACGAGGAAGGCGAGGAGTGCCTTCTGCGCATGCAGCCGGTTCTCCGCCTGGTCGAACACGATGCTCGCCGGGCCGTCGATGACAGCGGCCGCGATCTCCTCACCGCGATGCGCAGGCAGGCAGTGCATCACCACCGCGCCGGCGGCTGCCACCGCCAGCACGCGCTCGTCGAGAGCGAACGGCCGGAACACCGCCAGCCGCGCTTCGGCCTCCTCCTCCTGGCCCATCGACGCCCACACGTCGGTGTACAGGACGTCGGCCCCTGCTGCCGCCTCGAGCGCGTCGTTGGTGACGGCCACGCTCCCCCCGCTCGCCTTGGCGTGACGCTCCGCGGTGGCGACCGCCTCGGGAAGCGGCTCGTATGCCGCCGGGCAGGCCACCTTTACGTGCATGCCCGCCATCGCTCCGGCAATCAGCAGCGAGTGCGCCATGTTGTTGCCGTCACCGAGATACGCGAGCGTCAGCCCCGCCAGCGTGCCGTTGTTCTTGGGACCACAGTGCTCGCGAATCGTCTGCAGGTCCGCCAATGCCTGACAGGGATGGGCGAAGTCGGTGAGCGCGTTCACGACCGGAACCGACGCAGCAGCCGCGAGCGCTTCAATCCGGTCTTGCCCGAAGGTACGGATGACGATGGCGTCGACGTACCGCGACAGCACCTGCGCGGTGTCCTCGATGGTCTCGCCGCGACCGAGCTGAGTGCTGCGGGCGTCGAGGATCACGGGGTGACCGCCAAGCTCGGCGATCCCCACCTCGAAGGACAACCGGGTCCTGGTCGAGGGCTTCTCGAACACGACCGCCACACTGCGCGGGCCGGCCAGCGGCCGCTGCGCGAAGCGGTCGCGCTTCATCTCCACGGCAGCGTCGAGAATCTGAAGCTGTTCCTGCGCCGAGACGTCGTCGTCGACCAGGAAGTGACGCAGCTGCCCCATCACTGGACCTCCGACCTGGTGACCGGGCCGCCGGTTACCTCAGCAACCCGGGCCAGCAGATCTCCCACAGCAAAGGGCTTGGCGATGACGTTGGACTCGCCGAGCTTGGCCGCCAGCGCGGGCACCGCGTCGACCTTGCCGGTGACGACGATGACCGGGATGTCCGCCGTGGCCGGGTCCAGGGCGAGCTCCTCGAGGACGCGCACACCGCCGAGGTCGGGCATCATCACGTCGAGCAGGATCAAGGCAGGCCTCGATGCCGCTGCCTTGACGAGCCCCGCGATGCCATCGGACGCCGTTGTGACGGCGTACCCCTCCGCGTGCAGGAGCGACTCCAGCAGGCCGCGGATGCTCGGGTCGTCCTCGACGACGAGGACCGGAGTCGGACGTCCGCTCACTGTGTTGCCTCCCCTTCGCGTGCCGCGAGGATGCCGGGCAGCGCTGCCGTGAACGATGCCGCTTCGTCTGGGCTGAGGATCAGCGGGGGTGCGAGTCGGACCGCATCCGGTCCGGTCGCGTTCACGAGGAACCCCTGCCCCCGCGCTGCGGCCTCGACGGCCGCCGCCGCGCCGGGAAGCTCGAGGCCGACCCAGAGGCCCCTGCCGCGAACGCCTTTCAGCACCTCGCCGGTGCAGCCGGCAAGGTCGCTCATCCATTGCAAGCCAAGCTCGTCGACCTGCTTGAGCAGACCTTCCTGCTCGATTACGTCGATCACCGCGAGGGCCGCCGCGCACGAGACCGGGTTGCCGCCGAAGGTGGAGCCGTGGTCCCCCTTCTGCAGCGCTGCGGCAGCATCTCCGACGCCGAGGCAGGCACCGACCGGCAGACCGCCGCCGAGTCCTTTCGCGACCGTCACCAGGTCGGGCACCACACCTTCGTGCTGGTGGGCGAACCAGGCACCGGTGCGACCGACGCCGCCCTGCACCTCGTCGACCACGAGGAGCGCGCCCGCCCGGTCACAGATCGCTCGGGCGGCGCTCAGGTAGCCGGCCGGCGGAGGGATGACCCCGGCCTCGCCGAGGGTCGGCTCGAGGAAGACTGCCGCGGTCGTCTCGTCGACGGCTGCGGCGAGTGCGTCGTTGTCGCCGTACGGAACGAACCCGACATCGATGCCGAACGGCGCGAACGGCTCACGGATCGCCGCCTTGCCGGTCAGCGCCAGCGCGCCGAGAGTCCGGCCGTGGAACGACCCCTCGGCCGCGACGAAACGACGCCTGCCGGGCCGAGTGCGTAGCGCCGTCTTGATCGCGGCCTCGTTGGCGGTGGCGCCGTCGTTGCACAGGAACACGCGTACGCCGGGTACGCCCATCAGGTCCGCCAACCGCTCCGCGAGCTGCAACGCGGGCGCGTTGATGAACAGGTTCGAGGTGTGCGCGATGGTCGCGACCTGCTTCGACACCGCCTCGACCACTGCGGGATGCGCATGGCCGAGGGAGGAGACGGCGATCCCGGCGATCAGATCGAGGTACTCCCGGCCGTCGGCGTCCGTGACCCGGCACCCCGACCCGCTCAGCAATGCCAGCGGCGGCGTGCCGTAGTTGCGCATCATCACGGCGTCCCACCGCTGCTGGAACGACTCGGTACTCATACGTCCACCACCCCAGCCGCCGCCCAACGGCGCTGCCGGCTGACGCCGGCGCTCATGGCGTGACCATCGTTCCGACACCCGAGTTCGTGAGCAGCTCGAGCAGCAGCGCATGGGGCACCCTGCCGTCGAGGACGTGCGCGGCCGAGACACCGCCGCGCACCGCCCGTAGGCAGGCCTCCATCTTGGGAATCATCCCTTCCGAGAGCGTCGGGAGCATTGCGGCCAGCTCGTCCGCGGTTAGCCGGCTGATCACCTCGGTGCTCGCCGGCCAGTCCGCGTAGAGACCTTCGACGTCGGTGAGCACCACGAGCTTCTCGGCGCCGACCGCCACCGCGACCGCGGCAGCCGCGGTGTCGGCGTTGACGTTGTAGACCTCGCCGTTCTCACCGCGACAAACACTGGCGACGACGGGGATCCGGCCATCCGCCAACAAGCCGGTCACCACGCCCGGCTCGACGTGGTCGACATCCCCGACCAGGCCGATGTCGATCTCCTCGCCCTCGACGATGCCCGGCCGCCGCGAGGCGGTCATCAGCCGGCCGTCCTCCCCCGAGAGACCCACAGCGAACGGGCCGTGGGCATTGAGCAGCCCGACGATCTCCCGCTGGACCTGTCCCACCAGGACCATCCGGACGACGTCCATGGTCTCGGGGGTCGTCACGCGAAGCCCACCGGCGAACTTCTGCTCGATCCCGAGCCGGTCGAGGTGAGCGTTGATCTGCGGTCCCCCGCCGTGCACGACCACGACCTTGATTCCGGCGTAGCGCAGGAAGACGACATCCTCCGCGAACGCCTCACGCAGCCGCTCCTCGGTCATCGCGTTGCCGCCGTACTTCACGACGACGGTCCGCCCGTGGAACTGCTCGAGCCACGGCAGCGCTTCGACGAGCGCGGCTGCGGTCTGCTGCCGATCGATGCTGCGGTTCATGTCGAGTACGCCGAGTTCTCGCGGACGTAGGCGGCCGTGAGGTCGTTGGTCCACAACGTGGCGCTGTGACCGCCGGTCTTCAGGTCGACGAGGATCTCGATCTCACGTCCGCTCATGTCGACCTTGCCGGCGTCCTCGCCCGGCGCACTGTCCCGGCACACCCAGACGCCGTTGATCGCGGCGTCGAGCGCGAGCGCGTCGAAGTCCGCCTCGGTCGTCCCGACCGCCGCGAGAATCCGGCCCCAGTTGGGATCCTCGCCGTGAAGTGCGCACTTCAGCAGGTTGCTGCGAGACACCGCGCGGGCGACCTCCAACGCGTCGGGCTCCGACGCGGCGCCCCTGACCTCGATCCGGATCTCTTTGCTGGCGCCCTCGGCGTCCGCGATGAGCTGGCGGGCCAGCGAGGCGCAGACGTCGAGCACCGCGGCATCGAGCTCGTCCTGGCTCGGCTGCACCCCCGACGCGCCGCTTGCGAGCAACAGGACCGTGTCGTTGGTCGACATGCACCCGTCGGAGTCGATCCGGTCGAAGGTGAGCGAAGTGGCGGCGCGTAACGCTCGGCCAAGCGCCGCAGCGTCGGCGACGGCGTCGGTGGTCACGACACACAGCATCGTGGCAAGCGAAGGGGCCAGCATTCCGGCGCCCTTCGCCATACCGCCGACCGACCAGCCGTTGGCGGTGACCGTGGCCTGCTTGGACACGGTGTCCGTGGTCCGGATCGCGTCCGCGGCATCGGCTCCGCCGTCGCCGGAAAGACGCCCGACCGCGGCGGCCACACCACCGCGGAGCAGGTCGAGCGGCGGCGGCTCGCCGATCTTCCCGGTCGAGCACACCGCAACCTCACCGGCGCCGACGCCGAGCGCGGCACCGACCGCCTCTGCCGTCGCGTGCGTGATCTGGAAGCCCGGGGCTCCGGTACACGCGTTCGCATACTTTGCGTTCAAGACAACGGCGGTGACCTCGCCGCCGGCGAGAACCTGCTCCGACCACACCACTGGTGCGGCCTTGACCCGGTTCGCCGTGAAGACGCCGGCCGCGGCCCTCACCGGCCCGTCGTTGACGACCAGCGCGAGATCGCGGCCGTCCGCCTTCAGACCGCAGGCAACGCCCGCCGCCCGGAACCCCTTCGGGGCGGTGACGCTCATGGCGCCAGCCCGTTGCGTGACAATCCCGTCGTCTCAGGCAGCCCGAGCATCAGGTTGGCGTTCTGGATCGCCTGGCCGGCGGCGCCCTTGCCGAGGTTGTCCAGGGCGACGAGCACTACGGCGCGACCCGGATCGACGTCCGCGACCACCTGGAGGTGCGCGCTGTTCGAGCCGGAAGTGGCAGCGGTGTGCGGGAGCTGCCCCTCCGGCAGGAGCGTCACGAACGGCTCGTCGTCGTAGCAACCGAATGTGGCACGCAGCGCCTCCGCGTCGACACCCGGGCGCAGCTTCGCGGTGCACGTGGCGAGAATCCCCCTCGGCATCGGCACGAGCATCGGGGTGAACGACAATGTGACATCTCCACCGGCGACAGCACGAAGCGACTGCCGGATCTCGCCGATGTGGCGGTGAGCGCCCCCGACCTTGTACGCCGACAGGTCGCTCATCACCTCGCTCGCGAGCAGCTCGACCGTGGCGCCTCTGCCCGCGCCACTGGTGCCGCTGCCGGCGACCACGACGAGGTCCGTCGCCTCGATCAGACCGGCCGCGAGGAGCGGCGCATACGCGAGCTGCACTGCCGTCGCGTAGCACCCGGGGTTGGCAACCCGTCTCGCGGCCGAGATCTCCGCGCGGGCACCCGGCAGCTCCGGCAGGCCGTAAGTCCAGGCACCGGCGTGCGGTCCGCCGTACCAGCGATCCCAGTCGTCGCGGTCGGCGAGCCGGAAGTCGGCACCGATGTCGACGACGTATGTCTGGTCGGGCAGGCCCGCGACGATCGGTGCGGCCGCGCCGTGTGGGAGCGCGAGGAACACCAGCTCCGCCTCCGCGAGCTCGACGGCGGAGGCGTCGAGGAGGATCCGGTCCGCCATGGACACGAGCTGCGGGTGGAGCTCCCCCAGCGCTCGGCCGGCGTTTCCGCCGGCGACAAGAGCGCCGACCTCGAGCATCGGATGGGTGTCGATCAGGCGCAGCAGCTCCCCGCCGCTGTAGCCGCTCGCGCCGACGACGGCGGTCCGGATGCCCATGCCGAGATGCTAGTGCATGATCATGCAGATGTCCGAGTGACTATTCGGAGCCGCGGGCGGCCGCCAGGGCTACGCCCGGAGAACCGCGCCCACCCGGCTGGCCGCTTCGGCCACTGCCGCGTCCCTGACCGCCGTCACCTCTTCGACCGTGAGCGTCCGGTCGCCCGCCCGCAGCCGCAGTGCGTAGGCCATCGACTTGCGGCCCTCACCGACCTGCTCGCCGACGTACACGTCGAAGAGCCGGATCGCTTCGAGGAGCTCGCCGGCGCCACTACGGAGCGCGGCCTCCAGCTCGGCCGCCGGGACCGCCTGGTCCACGGTCACCGCGATGTCGACGGCCGCGGCCGGATACGGCGAGACGTACGGCGCCGCAGTCACGTCGGCCGCCTCTGCCAGCAACAGGTCGAGGGAGAGCTCCATGGCACTCGTCCGGGCCGGCAGCTCGAATGCCTCGATCGCGCGCGGATGCAGCTCACCGGCATGCCCGACCAGCTCCCCGCCGATCGCCAGCGCCGCGCACCGGCCGGGGTGGAACGGCGCGTGACGGTCCGCGCTCACCTCCAGCTCGATGCCGAGCACCCGGGCCAGCGTCCTGGCGGCCTCGATCGCGTCGGGCCAGCCGGCCGGGCGGCCAGGGCCCCACCAACCGGGGAGCTCGCGCCTCCCGGCGAGCACCACGGCCACCCGGTTCGGCTGGTCGGGCAGCGCGGCGTCGAGTGCGAGCAGCTCGGCGTCGAGCGGTCGCCGCCCCGGCGGCAACGCCGGTGCACCGACCTTGCTGGGGCTGCGGAACACCGGCCCGGTCTCGAACAGCGCGACGTCGGTCAGCCCGCGCCCGATGTTGCGCACCACCGCGGCGAACAGGCCCGGCAGCAACGTCGCGCGCAGGTACGGCTCGGCGTCCGAGACGGGGTTGGCGATCCGCACCGACGGGATCCGGCCGTCTCCCGGCTCGAGCAAGAGCCGGTCCGCGGCGGCCGCATCGACGAAGGGTGAGCACAGCACCTCGATATAGCCGGCACCCGCAAGCGTGCGTCCGATCAGCCGGCGCGCGCGTTGCTCACGTGTCAGACCTGCACCCGCGGTTGCCCGCGGCAGGGTCGAAGGCAGGTTGGCGTAGCCCTCGAGTCGGACGATCTCCTCGACCAGATCGACCGCCAGCCGCAGGTCGGGCCGCCACGACGGCGGAGTGACGTCGAAGGCGCCCGCCCGCTCCCTGACCGAGCAGCCGATGTCGTTCAGCCGGCTTGCCACCGCCTCGTACGGATAGTCGACGCCGGCGATCCGGCCCGGATGACTCGGGTCCAGCTCGATCGAAGGAGTCGGGAGCCGGTGGTCCACGTCGGTCGACCGGTCGGTGCGCTTGACCGCGCCCAGGTCGACGAGGATCGAGATGGCGAGCTCGGCGGCATTGCGTGCCAACCCGTCGTCGACGCCTCGCTCGAACCGGCGAGAGGCCTCGGACCCGAGCCGATGGCGCCGCGAGGTGTACGCGACCGAGGTGGGCTCGAAGTGGGCGGCCTCGAGCAGCACGTCGCGGGTCAGCTCGGTGATCTCGGTGGCCTCTCCCCCCATGACGCCGGCGAGGGCGATCGGGCCGCTGTCGTCCGCGATGACGAGATCACGGGGGTCGAGGTCGCGGTCAACGCCGTCGAGGGTGCGAAGCCGTTCGCCGGTGCGTGCCCGGCGTACCGCGATCGGGCCGGCGAGCTTCTCGAGGTCGAAGGCGTGCATCGGCTGCCCGATCGCGAGCATGACGTAGTTCGTCACGTCGACCATCAGCGAGATCGGACGCATTCCCGCCATGGCGAGCCGACGCTGCATCCACGGCGGCGACGCGACACTGGGGTCGAGCTCCGCCAGTGAGGCCGCGACATAGCGATCACAGCCGTCGGCGTCCTCGATGGTTACGGGGTAGCCCGCACCCGGCGGCCGCGCAGCCAGAGCGGCTGGGTCGCGGAACGGCACGCCGTAGGCCGTGGCGAGCTCGCGAGCGATGCCCCGCATCGAAAGCGCGTAGCCGCGATCCGGGTTGACCGACAGGTCGAGGACGTCGTCGCGCAGCGCGAGCGCCGTCACCACGTCGGCTCCGAGCGGAAGCGCCGGGTCCAGCACGAGGATGCCGTCGTGATCGTCGGAGATCCCCAGCTCGCGACCGGAACAGATCATGCCGTCCGAGGTGTGGCCGTACGCCTCTCGGGCCTCGATGCGAAAGCCGCCGGGCAGCTCGGCCGGGGGCCGGGCGTAGGCGACGACGTCATCGGCCGCGAAGTTGGTCGCACCGCAGATCACCTGGTGCTCATTGGCCCCGTCGGTGAGGGTCACCCAGCGAATCGGCTTCTTGAAGCCTTCGAGCTGCTCGACGGCCAGCACCTTCGCGACGACGACACCCGCTATGCCCTCACCGATGCGGTCGACGCGCTCCACCTGCAGACCAGCTGCCGTCAGGCGCTCGGCGACCTCGTGTGAGGAGACGTCGGGAAGGTCGACGTACTCGCGCAACCACGACAACGGAGCGCGCATCACACCTCACGCCCGAGCGCCGCCGTCACGCGCACGTCGCCTTCGACGAGGTCGCGGATGTCTGACATGTCGTGGCGAGACATGAGCGTGCGTTCGAGGCCCATCCCGAAGGCGAACCCGGTGTAGCGATCCGGGTCGATTCCCGCGGAGGCGAGGACGACGGGGTGCACCATGCCGCTGCCACCCCACTCAACCCAGCCCTCGGAGCGGCAGGTCCGGCACGGCTCTGAGCCGGGCTCGGTCGAGCTGCCGTGACACACCCAGCACTCCAGGTCGACATCGGCGGACGGCTCGGTGAACGGGTAGTGGTCGGGCCGCAACCGGGTGCGGATGTCCGGCCCGAACATCGCCCTCGCCAGCGCGTCGAGCGTCCCCTTCAGGTCGCCCATGGTCAGACCCTCGTCGACGGCAAGTCCCTCGAGCTGATGGAAGACCGCGCTGTGGGTGGCATCGAGTGCTTCCTGTCGATAGACCCGGCCCGGTACGGCGACGTAGCACGGCGCCCCGCGTGCGAGCAGCGCCCGCAGCTGCACGGGCGAGGTCTGAGTGCGCAGCAGGACGCCGGCCTCGGGCGGCTCCAGCCACAGGGTGTCCTGCGTCTCGCGCGCCGGATGGGACGGCGGGATGTTCAGAGCGTCGAAGTTGTACCAGGCGGCCTCGACCTCGGGGCCCTCGGCGATCTCCCAGCCCATCGCCACGAAGATGTCCGCGACGCGCTCCTGGATCAGCGTCAGCGGGTGCCGCCCGCCCTGCGGCGTGCGGTCCCACGGCAACGTGACGTCGACGCTCTCCTCGACCAGCACGCGCTCGTCGCGCTCGCGTTCCAGGGTGACCAGGCGGGCGTCGTACGCCGCGGTGAGGGCGGTGATCGCATCGTTCACCCGGCGGCCGGCGTCGGCCCGGGCCTGGGGGGGCAGCGCGCCGAGCTCGCGGCGGGCGAGTGCGACCGGTGAGCGAGCTCCCAGATGCGCCGAGTGGGCCGCTGCCAGTGCGTCGAGGTCACGAGCCGACTCGATGGCCGCCGTGCCGGCCTCGACCACGCTCGCGAGGGCGTCGTCAGACAGGGCAGCCACTTCCTTGGGGTCGTACGCGTCGTTCGGACCGGACATCTCGCTACCGAAGTCTAGGAAGGCTTGCTAGGGCCAAACCAAACGATTGCCCTGGTAGAGACCCGCGACCAGCTCCGTGTCCTCGACCTGGCTCAGCGGCGGGATGTGGTCGGCCAGACCGAAACGGGTCACGGCGTGCAGCTCCGGCCGCCACTCGGCCTCCGACTGGACACCGATTCCCTGACCGGGCAACGTGTGCGCGCGGGACAACGTTGCCTCCAGGTGCCAGACCTGCCGCTCGTGCGCGACCGAGAACTCCGCACCGGCTCGGTTCGCGTAGCTCTGCTCGATCGAGACGCACTGCGTCTGGTGGGTCTCGCAGTAGTCGAACGCGTGCAGGTCCGCTCGCATGAAGTCCTGCGCCGCGTCGCGGTGCGCGGCGAGGAAGTCCGGATTGAAGAACACCACGTTGTAGGTGCCCGATACGCCGAACTGAGCCGGCGTGAACTCGTTGAACTTTGCGCCCTCGGCACGAAGCGTCAGGGGTTCGTTCGACTGGTAGCACCCGACCGAGTCGAGCTTGCCCTGCACGATCTGGTTCGGGTCGAAGTTGGGGGTGTTGACCTGATTGACCTTGCTCAGGTCCACGCCGGCCGCGCGAAGCATCTCGAGATCGGGAGCTTCCTTCACGAAGTGGTAGCCAAGGGTGTGCCCCTCGAGCTGCTTCAGAGTGGTGATCTCCGGCCTGGTGATGATGCAGTAGTCCGACGTGTTGCCGTACGTCGCGACAGCCGTGAGATGCGAGCCGTTCGCCGCGAGGACGAGAAAGTCGGCAGCCGACCCGGTGCTGGTCGTGGTCGCACGACCCGCTGACACGAGCGCCGCGGCGTCTTGTGAGCTGGTCACGATCTTCACGTTGAGGCACAGGTCGCGGAAGTAACCGAGCCGGTCCGCCGCGAAGACCTCGATGATCCCCGCGGACGCATCGAAGCCGAACGGCGAGACGTAGGTGATGGTTCCGGCCGCGCGGTTGTGGGCACAGCGATCCGCCGCGATCAACCGCCCTGCGGGAGGCTGGCCTCCCGACCCACTGCTGCAAGCAGCGACGGCGGGAAGCGCGGCGAGAGCCGCGCTCACACCGATGACGGCCCGCTTCCACATGCTCATCGCCGCCTCATCCCGACCGAAGGCGCGTACCGACCGAGTACGAGCCGCTGTAACGCCACCACCGCGCCGAACATCGCCACCCCCACGACCGCCAGTACGGCGACCGCGGCGTACACCGTGCCGAGGTCGCCGAGCGACGCTGCCGTGACGACCAGCGTCCCCAACCCCTTTGCTTCACCCGCCGCGACGAACTCCGCCACGACCGCTCCGACCAAGCTCAGCGGCATGCAGATGCGGCCGGCCGCGAACAGGTACGGAAGGCTACTGGGCAGCCGCAGCCGCCAGAGCACCTCGGCCCGACTTGCGTGCAGCGTCGCCACCAGATCGAGCACCTCGGGGTCGACGTCTCGCAGCCCGGCGAGGGCGTTCACGAGGAACGGAAAGAACACCAGCAGGGCCGCGATGACGTACTTCGGCGTCATGCCGAAGCCGAAAGCAACCACGAGGGCCGGCGCGATCGCGATCAGCGGTGTGACGTTCAGCACGACCGCGAGCGGCAGCAGGGCACGCTCGACGACGCGGATGTAGAACATGACGAGCGCGAGCGCGAAGGCGACGCCCATGCCGATCGCGCCGCCTACCAGCGCCTCCCGAAGCGTGGTCCAGGCATTGCGGGCGAACAGGCCTGGATGCGAGTCGAGATCGGACGCGATCTTCGACAGCCGCGGCGCAACGTACGGATGGTGCACGGCGTACAGCTGCCACAGCAGGACGAGCCCTGCCAACGCGATCACGGGGGGCAGCCACGTGCCGAGCCGAAGCGTCCGTTTGGTCACGTCGAGCCCTTGCGCAGCTCGAGTCGCAGCTCACGCTCCAGCGCGAGGAAGTCGGCGGTGGTCTCCACGAGGTCGCCTCTGGGTCTCGGCAGGTCGACCGGGATGACGCGCTGGATGCCGTGGGTCGCGGCGGACATGACGACGACCAGGTCCGACAGCGCGACCGCCTCGGCGACGGAATGCGTCACGAACAACACCGTCTTTCCACTCGCCTGCCAGATCGTCAGCAGCGCGTGACGAAGGGACTCGCGGGTCAGCTCGTCAACCGCGGCGAACGGCTCATCCATCAACAGCACGGGCGGGTCAAAGACGAACGCCCGTGCGATCGCCACCCGCTGCTGCATTCCCCCCGACAGCTCGTGGGGGCGGCGCTTCAGCGCCTCACCCAGCCCCAGCGCGGTAAGCAGGCCGACCGCGTCGGGCGGGGTGTCGGCGGCGTGCGCCTTGCGATTGACCTGTAGCGGCAGCAGCACGTTGTCGAGAACGGAGCGCCAGGGCAGCAATGCCGGCGCCTGTGGCACGAAGCCGATGCGCTTGGCCCGGGTAGCCGCTGCCACGGCTTCGCCGAACAGCCGGACCTCGCCGGAGTCGGGCTCGATCAGACCGGCGGCGAGGCGCAGCAGCGTCGTCTTGCCACATCCGCTCGGGCCGATGACGGTGACGAACTGACCTCGCTGCACGCTGAGATCGACCCCGTCGAGGACCTCGACGCGCTCGGCACCGCGACCGAACGACTTGTGCAGTCCGCGAAAGACGACCGCGTCACCCGCACCCCCCGCGGGCGGATCACTCCCCTGGGCTGAGGGCGACGTCACCGTCGTCACGCCCTCATCGTCCCGCTATGCGACCGCTCCGGCTCGGGCGGGTCACCTGCGACGGCGGTCGACCCCGGTACGGCGGTCGGACTCGGCGTACGTCGGCGAGCCGACAGGGAGGGCGAACGCGATGCTTGCTCCCCCGGTTTCGGCCGCGCCCGCCTCGATGAAGCCGCCGTGCGCTTCGACGATCCCCTTGGCGATGAACAGGCCCAGGCCGGTGCCGCCGCGCCGCTGGTCGCGCCAGAACTTCGTGAAGATGCGGGGCAGCGCCTCCGCCGAGATGCCCTCGCCTTCGTCGCTCACCGTCACGCGGGCGCCGTCGGGTTCCGGAGCGAGCTGGATCCGGACCGTGCCGGAACCGTGCCGCAGCGCGTTCTCCACGATGTTGCCGACGACCTGGCCCACCTTGTCCGGATCCGCCCAGATCTGCGGCACGTTCGTCGCCTCCACCACGAACCGGTCCGCGGCCTCTCCCGCCGCGACCCGCCCCGCTATGTCGCGCTCCACCAGCACGGGGAGATCGACGAGCTGCTTGTGCAGCTCCAGCCGGCCCGACTCGATCCGGGACACGTCGAGCAGCTCGCTGATCAGCCGGGTGAGCCGGTCGGCGTCGGCATTGATCGTCTTGAGCATGTGGAGCCGCTGCTCGTCGGTGAAACGCTCCCACTTGTTGAGCAACGTGGCGGTGAAGCCCTTGACCCCGGTGAGCGGGGAACGCAGCTCGTGCGCGACGACAGACACCAGCTCGGCGCCGCTGCGCTCACTGCGCGACCGCGCGTTGGTGTCGCGCAGCGAGACGACGACCGAAGTGACCTTGCGTTGAGCGTCACGGTGGTACGCCGCCGTGACCAGCACGTTCTGATCGGGCCGGCCCGGCCGCACCAGCGTCAGCCACCGCTCCGGCTGCCGGACCCTGCTGCTCAACCCGTCGTACGGTCTGGTGCACTCCCACCAGTCGCGGCCCTGCGGATCGATCAGCGGCAGCACCGCTGACAGCGGATGACCCAGCCAGTCGCCCGGACCGACCATGCGAAGCGCGGCCTTGTTGAGGTCGACGACAGTGCCGTTCGCGTCCGCAACGACAATGCCGTCAGGCACGTCGTCGTAGATCGACTCGTCCCCGCCACGTCCCGGCACGACCCCGCCTCCCTGGCCCCCTAACCCTCGGAGCCTAGGACGACATCGGCAAAAGCCAAGCCTCTGACGCCCGTTGCATTTCCTACTATGGCGAGAGCCCCTGGACTCTTGCGGACGAGTACAGACAAATCGCTGCGGCGGCCGACAGATTGAGGCTCTCCGCCCGGCCGCGAATCGGGACCCGGACGACCGCATCGACCAGATCGCCGATTTCGGGCGCCAGTCCATGCGCCTCGCTGCCGAAGACCCACACCGTGGGCGTGGCAAGCCCCGAGCCGGTCGCCAGGTCATCGAGATCGGTCTCGCCGTCCGCGGCCGTCGCCAGTATCTGGCACCCCCGCGCACGGAGGACACCGATCGCGTCGGCGGCGGTCAGGTCGGACACCACCGGGATGTTGAAGACACTCCCGGCGCTCGCCCGGACACACTTGCCGGACCACACGTCGACGGAACCACGGCCGAGCACGACCGCGTCCGCGCCGACCGCGTCCGACGTGCGGATCACCGTCCCAGCGTTCCCCGGGTCACCGCAGCGCTCGAGCACCGCCACCAACCGCGGCACGTCGGGTAGCTGCCGGTCGCTCGGGGCGGCCACGACGGCGACGATGCCCTGCGGCGTGACGGTCTCCGCGATGGACCGGATCGCCCGCTCGGTCACCGTGTGGACCGCAACGTCCAGCTTCGCCAGGTTGCGCAGCAGCGGAGTTGACCGCGACACGGCGTCCTCGGTGACAAAGGCCTCGCGGATGGCGAAGCCGGCCGCAACCGCCGACTCGACCGCGTGGGGTCCCTCAGCGAGGAACGCCCCGGCCGCACGCCGGCCCCGCGCTGCGTGCAACGCACGCGCCGCGAGGAGGCGCGGGTTGCGCGGGGAGTCGATCAGGTCGGGCACCGCGCGAGGCACGGTGAACCGGGCTACGCGGCGGAGCCGGAGGCGCTACCCGACGCGGGAAGCGAGTTGCGCGCGAGCTCGACGAGCGCCGTGAAGGCCGCCTCGTCGGACACCGCGAGCTCGGCGAGGTGCTTGCGATCGACCTCGACGCTGGCCGCCTTCAGTCCCTGGATGAACCGGTTGTAGGTCATCCCGTTCGCGCGCGCAGCCGCGTTGATGCGCTGAATCCACAGCCGGCGAAAGTCGCCCTTGCGCGCCCGCCGGTCGTTGTAGGAGTAGTTGAGCGAGTGGAGCATCTGCTCCTTCGCCTTGCGGTACAACCGCGACCGCTGACCGCGATAACCACTCGCGCGCTCGAGGACGACGCGACGCTTCTTGTGGGCGTTGACCGCCCGCTTCACCCGTGCCACGGGAACTCCTTGACGAATCTGACCGGCCGCAGGACCAGTTGAATCTGACCGGCCGAACGGCCGGAGGGGAACGACGACGTACGACGTATGCGGTTACCGACCCAGCAGCTTGTTCATCTTCTTGGTGTCGGCGGGCGACATGACCACTTCGTTGTCGAGCCGGCGGGTGCGGGTCGACGACTTGTGCTCGAGCAGGTGGTTACGGTTCGCGCGCCGACGTGTGAGCTTTCCGCTCCCGGTCACGGCGAATCGCTTCTTCGCCCCGCTGTGCGTCTTCATCTTGGGCATCGCTGCCTCGTCTCCTCGTCGTCCTGTCGGTCTCGGGGTCGTGCGTCGAGTGCTATGCGGAGGCGGCTGTCGCTCCTGGCTCCTCCGCCGGAACCGGATCCGTCGCATCGGACCCGTCGTGGCGGCGGCGAGCTGGTTGCGCCTGCTGCTTCCGGTGCGGCGCCATGACCATGATCATGTTGCGGCCGTCCAGCTTGGGCTGCGCCTCGACGTACCCGAGCTCTTCGACATCTACCGCCAGTCGCTGCAGCAGGCGAAGACCCAACTCGGGCCGGGACTGCTCGCGTCCGCGGAACATGATCGTGATCTTGACCTTGTCACCGGCCTTGAGGAACCGCACGACGTGACTCTTCTTCGTCTCGTAGTCGTGCGGATCGATCTTCGGCCGAAGCTTCATCTCCTTGATGATCGTGTGCGACTGGTTGCGTCGCGCCTCACGCGCCTTTTGGGCGTTCTCGTACTTCCACTTGCCGTAGTCCATGAGCTTGCAGACCGGTGGGCGGGCTTCGGCCGCGACCTCGACGAGATCGAGGTCCGCTTCCTGAGCCAGCCGTAGCGCGTCGCCGATGGCGACGATGCCGACCTGCTCGCCGTTCGGACCGACCAACCGCACCTCGGGGACGCGGATCCGGTCGTTGATGCGGGGTTCGACGCTGATGGGACCTCCACTGACGTTCGGCGCTCCGAGGCCCTCACGCTGAAGGCCCCGCACGACACGCATGCGAGGCCTCGACGACGACGGCCGACCGCGCCGACCGGCGTACGCCGGAAGGCGAGGCGACCGAAGACCCGTCAACCCGGAGGCCGAGCGGGTGGGAGTCGAGACCCCACTTACAAGCGGGCAAGCCCGCCAGTCGCAGGCAACAGGCTACCAGCGAAGCGAGATAGCCGGGTGATCTTGACGAAAGAGGCGTCAAGAGGCCCTCAAAGCGCCCTTTTCGTCAAGATCACGCCTTCCGATGGCGTCCTTGACCGCCCGGAGGAATCGCTGCGGCTGCTCGAAGTAGTCCTCCGCGCTGGCGACGACCACGGTCCAGCCCAGTGCCCTGATCGCGTCTCTGCGGCGGTCGTCGGCTCGCCGCTGCTCCCAGTGAAAGGCACCGTCGTACTCGATGGCGACCTGCGACCCGACGTACGCGAGATCCACTCGCGCGACGAACGAGCCGCTCGAGTCGCGGATCACGTGCTGCGCAGTCGGTCTCGGCAGGCCGGCGTTGATCAGGAAGATGCGCAACCGCGTCTCCATCGGGGACTCGCAGAGGGGCTCCAGGAGCCGAATCGTCTCGTCGACCCGGCCGACGTGCCGAATCCCCTTGTGCTGGTTGCGGTAGGCCGAGAGCGACTCAGCGGTCAGCTGCCCGCGGTAGGCGAGCGCGTCTGCCACGACCAGCCCCTCGGTCTTGGACAGCCACCTGGCGCAATCGAAGACAGTACGCACGGGAGTCGTCACCAAGACGCCATCGACGACGTCGAGGTCGCACGCCTCGATCGTGATCTCCCGCGTGTAGCACCCCTCCCTCGTCCGGAGCCGCCGTCCGGTGGGGCAGCCCACCCACACGAGATCGCCGTGCCGGTCGTACGCGTCGATGCCGTGGACCCACGCGGCCGTGTGGCCGCAGACGAACGCGTAGCGGCCGAGGACCAGACGGACGGCCGCCAGGCGAAGCTCCCGGCTGTCCGGTATGACGCCGTGGACCCAGACGTCGCGGAAGACGCCCCGCCACGGCTCGCTTCGCAAGGCAGAGCGACTCACTCCCGCGGCCGCCGCCTGGGCGGTCGTGAACGGGCCGTGGGTCAGGAGATCCGGAACATTTGCGCCACGCACGTCAGAGAGGATGAAGCGCGAGGTCGACCTCGCGCCGCGGCCATCCACAACCCGGCGTGATCTTGACGAAAGAGGCGCTTTCAGCCCCTCATAACGCCGCTTTCGTCAAGATCACCGCGGGTTTACTCGACGATCTTTGCGATCGGGAGCTCGAGGATGTCCCTGGCGCCTGCCGCCTTCAGGGCCGGGATCAGGGTGTTGACACCCTGCTTCGGTACGACGGTGCCGAGCGCGTAGCCGCCGCCTGCGAGCTCGGTCTGAGTCGGCGAGCTCATCGCGGGCAGCACCTCGAGAACCCCGTTCAGGTCCGACGCGTCGACGTTGAGCATCAGATAGACGGTGCCGCGCGCTCTGATCGCACCCTGCAGCAGCAGCGCGATGTCCTCCATGGCGGCGCGCTTCTCGGGGTCGGCGTACGACGCCGGGTTCGCGATCAGCTCGGTACGCGAGGTCAGCAGCGTCTCGATGATCCGCAGCCCGTGGGCTCGAAGCGACGAGCCGGTCTCGGTCACGTCGACGATCGCATCGACGATGTCGGGCACCTTCGCCTCGGTCGCGCCGTACGACGGCACGATCATCGCCTTCACGCCCGCGTCGGCGAAGAAGCGCCTGGTCAGCTCGGGGTACTCGGTCGACACGCGTACGCCGTCCGGCAGCTGCGCGCCGGTCTGTGCCGGGTGGTCGGCCGGCACGGCGAGGATGATCCGCACCGGGTTCGACGTCGCCTTCGAGTACTCGAGCTCGCACACGGACTCGACGTTGGCCGACGTCTCGGTGATCCAGTCACGACCGGTGATCCCCAGGTCGAACAAGCCCTCCTCGACGTACCGCGGGATCTCCTGCGGCCGAAGGAACATGACCCGGTCGACGCGCGGGTCGGAGATGCCGGCGCGGTAGTCGCGGTCGGACCCGCGGCGCACCGCAAGATCAGCGGCATCGAACAGCTCGAGGGTCGCCTTCTCCAGCGATCCCTTCGGAAGGACGAGCGAAAGCACAGTGACGGCCTTTCAGGAGTGCGGAACGAGGGCAGCGGTGGCGGGCGGAGCGGTCACTGACCGTCCGCCGGCGCATGGCCGCGCCGGCCGTGGGCGCTGCCCGCACCGCGGATGGCCCGCAGCACCAGCGCCGTCTCGACCGCAGCCATTGCGGCCTCCCGTCCCTTGTCCTCGCTCGATCCGGGCAGTCCCGCCCGGTCGAGCGCCTGCTCCGTCGTGTCGCAGGTCAGCAAGCCGAAGCCTACTGGGACGCCGGTTTCGAGTGCGATCCGATTCAGCCCGTCGGTCGCAGCCGAGCACACGTACTCGAAGTGCGGCGTACCGCCGCGTACGACGACCCCGAGCGCGACGACGGCGTCGTACCCCGACTTCGCGAGCTCAGCCGCGACCACCGCCAGCTCGAACGCCCCTGGCACTCGGCACACGAACGGATCGGCAACCGAGGCGGCGGTGAGCCCGCGCAACGCCCCGTCCACCAGCGCATCGGTGATCTCGGTGTGCCAGCGAGCGGCCACCACGGCGACTCGCAGCTCGCTGCCGTCGACGACCGCCTCTTCGGGTACTCCCTTGCCACTCACGGCGCCACCTCCTCGGCCTCGTCCGCCGCCGGCAACGCGAAGGGCGACAGCGCGTATGCCATGCGAACCGCGGCGCGATAGATGTCCGGCTCGGCTCGTGCCGCGCGCTCGGCCACGGCGGCCGGCAAGGAGTCCGCGCTGGCCTCGGTCAACTCCTCGTCGATGCTCACCGGGAGATCGGGCAGGTCGTGTCCCATCCGGTCACGCTTCGTGGTGAGGTAGCGCAGGTTGTCCGCCGTGACGCGGACCGGCAGCGGCACGCGCGCAACGATCGTCAGGTCGTGTCCCTCCAGGCCGGCCCGCTTGTCCGGGTTGTTCGTCAGCAGCCGCATCGAACGCACTCCCAAGTCCGCGAGGATCTGCGCGCCGGTGCCGTAGTCGCGTGCATCGGCGGGCAGCCCGAGCGAGACGTTCGCATCAACCGTGTCCTGCCCTTCGTCCTGCAGCTGGTAGGCCTGCAGCTTGTGCATGAGGCCGATCCCCCGGCCTTCGTGACCGCGGACGTACAGCACGACACCGCGGCCCTCCGCCGCGATCGCCGCAAGGGCAGCATCCAGCTGCGGCCCGCAGTCGCACCGCCGACTTCCGAACACGTCGCCGGTCAGGCACTCGGAGTGCACCCGCACCAGCACGTCCTCACCGTCGCCGATCACGCCGCGCACCAGCGCCACATGCTCGATCCCGTCGACCTCGCTGCGGAAGCCGACCGCCCGGAACTCCCCGTGATTCGTCGGGAGCCGTGCCTCCGCGACGCGCTCGACCTGGCTCTCGGTACGACGCCGGTAGGCGATCAGGTCGGCGATCGCGATCAGCGCGAGATCGTGCTCTGCGGCGAAGACCTCTAGCTCGTCGAGGCGCGCCATCCCGTCGACGTCCTTCTCGCTGACGATCTCGCACAGCACACCGGCGGGTCGCAGCCCCGCCATCCGGCACAGATCGATCGTCGCCTCGGTGTGACCGGCGCGGCGCAGCACGCCGCCATCCTTCGCGCGCAGCGGTACGACGTGTCCCGGTCTGGTGAAGTCCGACGGCGTCGACGCAGGATCGGCCAACGTACGCATCGTCAGCGCCCGGTCGTGGGCGGAGATTCCCGTCGTCGTTCCCTCGCGCGCATCGACCGTGACCGCGTACGCCGTGCCGCGGCGGTCCTGGTTGGTGTGGTACATCGGCGGCAGGTCGAGGCGGTCGCAGTCCGCCTCGGTCAGCGGCACGCAGATGTAGCCGGAGGTGTAGCGGACCATGAACGCCACCAGCTCCGGCGTCGCCTTCTCGGCCGCAAAGATCAGGTCGCCTTCGTTCTCACGGTCGGCGTCGTCGACGACGACGACCGGCTTGCCGGCCGCGATGTCCGCGATCGCCCGCTCGATCTCGCTGAACCCCATCACTGGTTCATCGCCTGACTTCACGACGTCTCCCTGCCGGTCAGCAACCGCTCGACGTACTTCGCCAGTACGTCGACCTCGACGTTCACCTGGTCCCCCACCGCCCGGAAGCCGAGCGTCGTACGGCTCAGGGTCTCGGGGATCAAGCTCACACCGACCGTCGTCTCGCCGAGCGATGACACGGTGAGACTCACGCCGTCGAGGGCGATCGAGCCCTTCTCCACCACGTAGCGCATCAGCTCCGGCGGCACCTCGAGATCGACTTCACGCCAGTGCTCCGACGGCCGGAGGCCGGCGACCGTCGCGACGCCGTCCACATGACCCTGCACGATGTGCCCACCGAGGAGCGACGTCGGCGTCACCGAACGTTCGAGGTTGACGCGGTCATCGACGCGCAGCGCCCCGAGCGTCGTGCGTCGCAATGTCTCCAGCATGACGTCGGCGGTGAAGCCGCCGGCGTCGATCTGCGCAACGGTCAGACAGACGCCGTTGACGGCGATCGACTCTCCGCCGGACAGCCCCTGCAGGATCTCCCCCGCGACGGCGAGACGGGCGGCCGCCCCGATGTCGTCGATCCTGCGAACCGTGCCCAGCGCCTGGACGATCCCGGTGAACATCTCAGTCTCCCCGCTCGAACGCGGCAACGATGCGCACGTCGCCGTCCATGTAGGTCAGGTCTTTGGGCGTCAGCCGCAACGCGCCCTCGATCGTTGATACGCCGAAGTCACCGACGACAGCTGTCCCTGCGCCGAGCAGGGCCGGCGCGACATAGGCGATGACGCGGTCGACCCGACGCTGCCGCAGAAAGCTCGCGGCGAGTCGGGCGCCACCCTCGAGCAGCAGCAGCCGGCACTCCCGGTCATGGAGTGCGCCAAGCAGGGCGCCGAGGTCCACGCCGGCTTCAACGCGCGGCAGCTCCACCACGTCGATGGCTGCCTCGCGCAACCGGGCCACCCGATCGGCAGGAGCACCCTCTGCCACCGCGAGCAACGTCGGCGCGGCAGCGTCGAGCACCCGAGCGGTGACCGGCGTGCGCGCGTCGGTGTCGACCACGACCCGCAGCGGCTGCCGCCTCACGTCTACCTCGCGCACGGTGAGGGCAGGGTCATCGGCGAGCACGGTTCCGACTCCGACGATGACCGCGTCGGAACGCGCGCGGATGACGTGCACGTCGCGTCGCGCACCTGGGCCGGTGATCCACTTGCTCGTCCCGTCTGCCGCTGCGCTCCGGCCGTCGAGGGTGGCGGCGTACTTCCACGTGACGTAAGGGCGCTGCAGTGCGCTCGCCACGAGCCACGGCTCGAGGTCGACGCGGGCAACATCGGCAAGCAGGCCGGCCTCGACGTCGATGCCTGCCGCTCGCAGTGCCGCACCGCCGCCGGCGGCTCGGGAGTGCGGGTCGGCGAGCGCGTAGACGACCCGCGCGACGCCAGCCGCGGTGATCGCGGCCGTGCACGGTCCGGTCCGGCCCTGGTGATGGCAAGGCTCGAGCGTCACGACCAGCGTCGCGCCTCGCGCCCCGTCGCCCGCGGCAGCGAGCGCCACCACCTCGGCGTGGGGTCCACCGACCGGCGCGGTCGCGCCCTCGGCCACGATCCGGCCGGTCTGGTCCAGGACGACGGCACCGACCGCAGGGTTCGGGTTGGAGACCCCCATCGCAGCCGCCGCCAGGTCGATGGCGCGAAGCATCGCGGCGCTCTCGGCCTCGGTAGCCATCTGCCCTCTCCTCCGGCGGACCCGCTTGCCGGCCGGACGAGGAGAGGAGAACGCGAACGAGCCGCACCCCGGCGCCGAATGCCGACAGCGCGGTGCGTCGCTCGCGCGCTGCCTCTCATCCGGACTCTCACCGTCGGTCCTGGAGTCTCACCAGGTCCACCGGCCGATGGCTTCGGCCGGGTCGCGGACTTCGAGGGCCCCGAGCTACGGGGCTACCTCGTCACCGCCGGTTCGGACTTTCACCGATCCCGGAGCGCGCGGGGTACTTCCGTTTCATTGTGCATCGTTATTGCGGCTGAGTCCACCATGCCGACGCGGCGACCTTCGCCGCCGCTTCCCGGAGTCGTACGACGGCGGCCGCCGGGTCGTCGCAGCCGTAGACGGAGTTGCCGGCGACGAAGACGTCGGCGCCGGCCTCGGCGCAGCGCTCGATCGTGTCCGCGTCGACGCCGCCATCGACCTGCACCCACACCGCGTGCTCGCCGTCCCTCACCAGCTGGCGCGCACGGCGGATCTTCGGCAGCACGACATCAAGGAAGGCCTGACCGCCGAAACCCGGCTCGACGGTCATGACGAGGACGGTGTCGATCTCCGGCAGGAGGTCGGCGTACGGCTCGATCGGGGTTGCCGGCTTGATCCCGAGCCCGGCCCTCGCCCCCGCGGCGCGAAGCGCTCGCGCCAGCCGCACCGGCGCCTGCGCGGCCTCCGCGTGGAAGGTCACGCTTCGCGCGCCGGCCTCGGCGTACGCCGGGGCGTGACGATCCGGTTCGTCGATCATCAGGTGGCAGTCGAGCGGCAACGCCGTGTTCTTCAGCAGCGCCTTCACCATGGACAACCCGAACGTGAGATTGGGCACGAAGTGGTTGTCCATCACGTCAACGTGCACCCAGTCCGCGACGTCGCCGATGACCGCGACCTCGTCGGCGAGTCGCGCGAAGTCCGCGGAGAGGATGCTCGGCGCGATCTGCATGGTCAGCCAAGTTTAGGCGGCGCCGCCGCGGGATCCCGGCTCATTTGTCTTGCGCAGCGCCGCGATGTACATCGCGTCGGTGCCGTGCCGGTGGGGCCACAGCTGCACGTCGGGACCGGCACCGAGATCGGGGACATCCGCGAGCAGCGTCCGCGCATCTAGCTGGTCGAGCTCACCGTGGCGAGCGAGAGCGCCCCGCACGACCGCGCGCGTCTCGGCGGGGTGTGGCGAGCAGGTTGCGTAGACGATGACCCCGCCGATCCGTGCCGCCTCGATCGCGGAATCGAGCAAAGCGGACTGCAGCTCGACCAGCCGCTCGAGGTCCTCGGCCTTGCGACGCCACCTCACCTCGGGCCGCCGGCGCAGAGCGCCCAGGCCGCTGCACGGCGCGTCGAGGAGCACCCGGTCGAAGCTGCCGGGCCGCCACGGCGGGCGGGCGCCATCCGCCACGACGACCGCGGTCCGGGCTCCCCCTGCTGTCCGGACAAGGCGGGCGCGGTGCGGGTGCACGTCCGCCGCTACGAGTCGGCCGCCGTCCGCAACCAGTCCGGCAAGCAGCGCCGCCTTGCCACCTGGCCCGGCGCACAGGTCGAGCCAGGACAGATCAGGTCCGTCGACGCGGGCACGGGTTGCGGCGAGGGCAACCAGCTGGCTCCCCTCGTCCTGCACCTGCGCACGGCCGTCCTGCACAGCGCCGATCCGGCCCGGGTCGCCGCCGGCCAGTCGTACGGCATACGGCGAGTACGGGCCGGCGACCGCGCCGTCGCCCGCCAGCTCGACCAACCGGTCTCGATCCATCACCCCCGGCCTGGCCGCAAGGTGGGTGACGGGCCGGTCCGCGGCAAGGGCGAGCTCGAGCTCTGCCCGGTCGGACGCGAGCGCGTCGAAGAACGCCTGCGCGACCCACCGCGGATAGCCGTACTCGAACGCAACCCGGCCGAGCGGGTCGGCGGGCGCCAGCCGTGACACCCACTGCGTCCAGGAACGCTCGCTGACTCGCCGCATCACCGCGTTGACCAGTCCCGACGTACGCGGACCGGCGACCTGCTTGCCCATGTCCACCGTCGTGGCCACCGCGGCGTGGGATGGCACCCGGGTGTGAAGCAGCTGGTACGCCCCTACGCGCAGCACGGCACGAACCGCGGGATCGAGCACACCCACGTCGCGGTTCGCGGCAGCTGCGATGACCTCGTCGAGCACGCCCTGCCAGCGCAGCGCCCCGTATCCGACTTCGGTGGCGAACGACGCGTCCTGACTCGACAGCTTTCGCTCCCGCATCAGCCGGGGCAGCAACAGGTTCGCGTAGGCCCCGTCGCGTTCGACGGCGAGCAGCAGGTCCACGGCGGCGCGCCGCGCCGGGTCAGCCGCGGCACGACGCGTCGAGGCGATCACTCGAGCCGCTCGCCGGGGGCCAGTCGTGCGCCGCGGGCCCACTCCTCCGCAGTCCGGTCAGGTTTTCCCTCGGGACGCACCGAGCCGAGCCGCAACGGCTCCGTGGCCGTTCCCACTACGACCCCGTCCTTGCCGAGGTCGCGGATCTCCCCGGCCGGCACCGACTCACTGCGCATGTCGGCGGCGATCCGGACCGATGTGATCCCCAGCCTTCGGCCGCGAAACGTCGTCCACGCACCAGGCTCGGGGGTGCAGGCGCGGATACGTCGATCGATCGACGCCGCGGGATGCGTCCAGGTCACGCGCGCGTCTCCCGGCAGCAGCTTCGGAGCGAGCGAGACGCCTTCGGCCGGCTGCGGGACCGCGTGCAGCGTGCCGTCCTCGATGCCGTCGAGCGTCGCGGCGAGCAAGCCGGCGCCGTCAGCCGCCAGGCGGTCGAGCAGCTCGCCCGCGGTCTCGTGCGGGCCGATCGTGGTCGTCATCACGCCGTACACGGGACCGGTGTCGAGGCCGGCCTCCAGCTGGAAGGTGGTCGCGCCGGTGACATCGTCACCGGCGAGCAGCGCGTGTTGAACCGGCGCCGCCCCCCGCCAGGCCGGCAACACCGAGAAGTGCAGGTTCACCCAGCCATGGGTGGGGATCTCGAGGGCTGCGGGAGGGACGAGGGCGCCGTACGCCACCACTGCGGCGCAGTCCGGTGCGAGCTGCGTGAGTCGTTCGAGGAACTCAGGTTCGGAGGGTCGCACCGGCGTCAGCACTTCCAGGCCGAGCGCTTCGGCACGCTGCCTGACCGGGCTCGGCCTGGACGTCCGACCGCGCCCGGCGGGGGCGTCCGGTCGGGTCACGACCGCGACGACCTCGTGCCTCGGGTTCGCGGCCAGCGCATCCAGTGACGGAAGCGCGACGGCCGGCGTCCCCGCAAACACCAAGCGCACTGCGGACGGGCTCCTACAGCGCCAGGCCGCTGGTGGCGTGGGGCGAGTCCTTGATGGCAGGCGTTCCGAGACCCGACCACTCGGCTTCCCGGATCGCCCGCATCGCGAGCTTGCGCTGCTCGGGGTCGAGCCGGTCGATGAACAGGATCCCGTCGAGGTGGTCGACCTCGTGCTGCACGCAGCGCGCGAGCAGCTCGGTGCCCTCGACGGCGATCGGCTCGCCGTGCATGTCGAACCCGGTCGCCACGACGTTGAGCTTGCGGAGTGTGGGAAACGACAAGCCAGGCAGCGACAGGCAGCCCTCGTCGCCATCTTGATCCTCGTCGCCGACCACCCGTATGACGGGGTTCACGAGATGCCCCGCCTGTTCGTCATCCACGTGATAGGTGAACACCCGCAGGCTGACCCCGATCTGTGGCGCGGCGAGCCCGACGCCCGGGGCGTCGAGCATCGTCTCCATCAGATCGCGCACCAGGTTGCGCAGCTCCTTGTCGAACGTCGTCACCTCATCGGCAGGCGTGGTCAGCACCGGATCCCCGAACAGCCGGATCGGCTGGACCGCCACAACGAGCTCCTCAGACGACGACGGACAAGGACGCTCAATGGTAGGTGGAACCGAAACCGGCATCCGAGCCGTCCAAGGCGCATGATGGCTTCGATGAACGGATTGACTCGACTGCTGGCCGTGGCGGTCACCGCCGGCCTTGCGGTCGCGGGAGCAGGCAGCGCCGGAGCCACGACGCCGCCCCACGGCAAGCCTGTCATCGAGGCCGCCCCTGCGCATCCGCCGAAAATGGCGCTCGTCAAAGACAGCAACGGCACCCGGTGCACCCTGCCGACAACCAGCAACGCGTCTCCAAGCGGGAGCTCCGATGCGCCGCTGCTCTGGGTGCGAGCCCATCCCACCGGGCTGGTGGCGGTCTGGATCCCGGGGCTGAACGCAACCGGCAAGCACTGTGCTGCACGGCGCACGACCGACGGTGCGGCCCTCGCCCAGCGGGTTGCGGTCGCGATCCGTCACACCAAGGCGTTTCCGAGCGAGCCGCTGCCATGTCCGTACGACGACAACACCCAGGTCCGGCTCTACTTCACCTACGACCACGGCGGAGACGAGTACGCCGACGTCTCGCTCGCGGGCTGCCGGCCGATCTCGGCCCCGGCTCGCGCGTCGCGCTGGAGTGACACCGCTGTCGAGAAGCCGCTGCACGACGCAGCGCCGGCGGCCTGGCGCTCGTACCTCGCGACTTAGCCCAGCAGCACGGGATCCATCTCGACGCGGACACTCCCCTGCGCCTTGCGCGCACTCCGCATTGCCTGCGCGGCCTTCAGCGCCGCGGCGAGCTCCTGGCCGCGCACGCGCGGCACCCGCACGAGGATGCGCTCCTCGTCCGGTTCGCCGTTGAGCGCGGGGACCGGACCGAGCACCTCCGCCGCCGGGGGCAGCGCCGCGGTGTCGAGCAGCTCAGCCACCGCGGGTGCGGCGCCCGTCAGCGCAGCCATCCGGCCGGCGGGTGGGAGATGCAAGGCGCGACGGTCCTCCAGCTCCCGCTCGGCGTGCCACCGCGGCTGCCAGCGCAGCAAAGCCTGCACCGGCCGCAGCTCACCGGGCGCCACGACGACCACCCGTCCGCCGTCGCCGCTCCCGCGAACCAGGCTCGCCGCGTTGAGCCACCGTCGCAGCGCCTCTTCCGCCGCCCGCAGGTCGGGGCGGGACAGCATCAGCCAGCCGTCGAGCAGGACGGCAGCCGCGTAGCCACCATCAGCGAGTGGCTCCGCGCCGGGCGTCGCGACGACAAGGGCCGGCTGGCCGGTGACCCGGGCGAGCACCTTGCCCCCGCCGGAGGTCTTGACCGCAACGCCGGGATAGACCCTGCCGAGCTCCTCCGCCGTACGACGGGCTCCCACGACGACGGCGCGCAAGGTCAGCGACGCGCAGTCCGGGCAGCGCCAGGCGGTCGCGGTCACGCCACACCATCGACAGACCGGGGGCGCGTCCTCGTTGACGCGGGCCAGCGGCCCCGCGCACTTCTTGCACTGAGCGCTGCGACGGCACTTGGCGCAGGCAAGAGCGGGCACGTACCCCTGGCGCGGCACCTGGAACAGCACCGGACCGGACTGCAGCGCATCCTTCGCGGCGCGCCACGCGATGGTCGGCAACCGCGCCGCGCGCGCCGCCTCGTCGTCGGCCAGCTCCTCGTCACTGCCCGAGGCGCGGACCGCCGGTAGGTCGCGGGTCCGAGCCGGCGCGGTCGGGCCGAGCTCGCTCGCCCAGCCCGTCGCCAGCAGCTGCGCGCCTTCCGCCGTGACCGCGTGACCGGCCAGCAGCATCGAGGCGCCGGCACGGTGTGCCCGCAGCACCCCGACATCACGGGCGTGGCAGTACGGCGCACGCGGCTCAGCGAGCAGGTCGTCGCCGTCGTCCCAGATCACGACCAAGCCGAGGTCGTGCACCGGTGCCCACACCGCCGCCCGGGTGCCGACGACGGCGCGAACCACGCCACGCGATACCGCGAGGAACCTGGTGTAGCGCTCCTCCGGACCGAGCTCGGCAGTCAGTGCAACATGGTGGCCGGTGCCGAGGGCGGCCGAGAGCGCGCCGTCCAACCGGGCGACGTCCCGCGCGTCCGGAACGACGAGCAGCACACCTCGTCCGGCCGACAGGACAGCGGCCGCAGCTGCGGCGACTTCCGCCGGCCAGTCACCTGGCAGGAGGGTCCACACCCGCCGCGCCGTCCCGGTGGCGAGCTCCCGCAGCAGCTCGGGGCCGCCGGCGTAGCGGCCCAGCGCGGACGGCGCCGGCGCAACCACCACGGAGTCGGACGGCTTGGTCTTGGTGCGTTCGGCGGTGGCGTGCCGCGGCGGAACGGCAAGCCGAGTCACATCCGCGAGGCTGCCGGCCCACCGATCGGCAACCTCGCGCGCGACAGCGGCGATGTCCGGTAGCAGGACCGGCTCGGCCCCCAGGACGCGCTCGAGAAAGGACAGCGGGCCGTCGTGGTCACTCGTCTCGGCCCGCTCCAGCACGAAGCCGCCGACCAACGCGCCCGCAAACCGCACCCGCACGCGTACTCCTGGCTGTGCTGCCGCGTCCTGTTCCTGGCTGACCAGGTAGTCGAACGTCCGATCCAGGTGCGGCAGCGAGACGTCAACCGAGACACGTGCGATCGGTAGCTTCTCCGCGCGCCGCTGCATCGCCGGCTTCGCCGCCTTCTTCGGAGCAGCCCTCGCGGCAGGCTTAGGCGGCACGTGCTAAGTGTCCACTAGACAAAACACAAAAGCCGCTAAGACCAAGGCGAGGGCTGCCGCTCACGGCGACTGGCGTCGCGCGGTCGCGTTGCGCTCGCCGACATTCAACGCAACTGGGCAGCGCAACGAGGACGAGCGAGAGCCGTCCCCTGGTTGTTGCGGGTTTGCCTTTGACTAACGCCCCGCTGCGGCCTTCAGCGCGTCGACGCGGGTCGTCGCCTCCCAGGTGAAGTCCAGCTCCGGCCGGCCGAAGTGACCATAGGCGGCGGTCTGCGAGTAGATCGGGCGCAGCAGATCCAGGTCGCGGATGATCGCAGCCGGGCGCAGGTCGAAGACCGCCAGGATCGCCTCTTGGATCTTCTCGTCGGCAATGGCACCGGTCCCGAACGTGTCGACGAACATCCCGACCGGGCGCGCCTTGCCGATGGCGTACGCCACCTGCACCTCGCACCGCTCCGCCAGCCCGGCAGCCACGACGTTCTTTGCCACCCACCGCATCGCGTACGCCGCGGAGCGGTCCACCTTCGACGGGTCCTTGCCAGAGAACGCGCCGCCACCGTGACGGGCCATGCCGCCGTAGGTGTCGACGATGATCTTGCGGCCGGTCAGGCCGGCGTCACCCATCGGGCCACCGACCTCGAACCGACCGGTCGGGTTCACCAGGAGCCGGTAGTTCTCGGCGTCAAGACCGAGGTCGACCAGCTCAGGCTCCACGACGTGCTCGCGGACGTCGGGCGCAAGCAGCGTGTCGATGTCGATGTCGGCGGCGTGCTGGCTCGAGACCACAACGGTGTCGAGCCGTACCGGCCTGTTGTCGACGTACTCGATGGTGACCTGCGTCTTTCCGTCGGGCCGCAGGTAGGGAACGGTGCCGCTCTTGCGTACGGCGGACAGCCGGCGCGCGAGCCGGTGGGCGAGCGCGATCGGCAACGGCATCAGCTCAGGCGTCTCGGTGCAGGCGTAGCCGAACATCAGACCCTGGTCGCCGGCGCCCTGCCGGTCGAGCGGGTCGTCGTCACCCTCGGCGCGGTGCTCGTAGGCGTCCTCGACGCCCTGGGCGATGTCGGGCGACTGCGAGCCGAGGGAGACGCTCACCCCGCAGGAGTCGCCGTCGAAGCCCTTGCGCGAGGAGTCGTAGCCGATGTCGAGGATCTTGTCGCGAACGATGCCCGCGATGTCGACGTAGGTCTCGGTGCGGACCTCGCCCGCCACGTGGACCTGCCCAGTGGTGATCAGGGTCTCGACGGCGACGCGACTCGTGGGGTCTTCCTTGATCATCGCGTCGAGAATCGCGTCACTGATCTGGTCAGCGATCTTGTCGGGGTGACCTTCGGTGACGGACTCGGAGGTGAACAGACGGCGCGACACGGGACTCCCTCGGATGGGCCGGTCGCGTCGGCGCCGGCAGACCGGTCGATTCTACCGAGGCACGTCGGGTTGCGCTTGACCGCGACTGAGCGCCGCGGCAGCCCCGGGCCATTCGTGCACGAGCATCGAGTACACCGCGAGGTCGACGAATCCCTGCGGGAGCTCTTCGGCCTCCCGGCGGATGCCCTCGTAGTACATGCCGAGCCGCTCAGCGACGCGCCGGCTCCGCACGTTGCCGGTCGCCGCCTGGAGCTGGATCCGATGCAACCCGAATCCGCTGAAACCAAGGTCGAACAGCTCCGCGACGACCCTGGTGATCACGCCCCTGCCCACCGCCGCGGCGGCAAGCCAGTAGCCGACCTCTCCGCTGCGCTGGACCGGGGCGACGCGCAGGTCGGCGTGACCGACGAGCACGCCGTCGAGCCGAATCGTCGAATGCAGCGCCTCAGCCGCGTCGTCCGCCCGCGCGGCCAGCTCGAGGAAGCTGCGCGTCACGTCAGCGCTCGTGGTCTGGTCCACCCAGGGCAGCCATTCGCGCAAGCGCTCGCGTTCCGCGTCGACGACGGCGTAGGACTCAGCAGCGTCCGCGGCGGTGGCGGCGAACATCACGAGCCCGCCGCCGAGATGCCGCGGCAGAAGCGGTTCGCTCACGAGTCCAGACGCGCCGCAACCAGATCCCAGATCGCGTGCCCGAGCTCCTCCTTGGTCACGTCCTCGACCTCTGTGCTGGAGCCGTCGGCGCCGAGGATCGTCGCAGTGTTGTGCTCAGATCCGAAGGTCAGGTGCTCTCCGACCTGGTTGACCACGATGAGGTCGCAGCCCTTGGCCGCCAGCTTGGCCCGCCCGTTGGCCAGCACGTCATCGGTCTCGGCGGCGAACCCGACGACGACCTGTCCGTCGCGCCGGCGGTTGGCGGAGATGTCCGCGAGGATGTCCGGGTTGCGGACGAGAGCGACCGGCTCGGGGTCAGTTGTCCCCTTCTTGAGCTTGGAGTCGGCGCGGATCGCCGGGCGGAAGTCGGCGACCGCGGCGGCCATCACGATCGCGTCCGCACTGGGCGCAACCTCCTCCACCGCGAGGCGCATCTCCTCCGCGGTGCGGATCCGCACCACCTTGGCCCCTGCGGGATCGGCGAGAGCAGCATTCGCCGCGATCAGCGTCACCTCGGCGCCTCGAGCGAGTGCGGCGCGGGCGAGGGCGAACCCCTGACGACCACTCGACCGGTTGCCGAGATAACGGACCGGGTCGAGCGGCTCGCGGGTGCCGCCCGCAGTCACGACGACGTGACGCCCGGCGAGGTCCGGGCTGAGTGACTGCGCGCCACGAGACAAGACCGTGCGTGCGACGGCGAAGATCTCCTCCGGATCGGGCAGCCGGCCGATCCCCGTGTCGGATCCGGTTAGCCGCCCGACCGCTGGGTCGAGGACGATCACGCCGCGCTCGCGCAGCGTTGCGACGTTGGCTCCCGTCGCGGGGTGCTGCCACATCTCGGTGTGCATTGCGGGAGCGACGACGATCGGGCAGCGAGCGGTCAGCAGCGTCGCGGTGAGCAGGTCGTCCGACCGCCCGATGACCATACGGGCCAGGAAGTCCGCCGTCGCCGGTGCCACCACGACGAGGTCCGCCTGCCGGCCGAGGCTGACGTGCGGGACCCGGTGCGCCGACGTCCACACGTCGGTGGCGACCGGATTGCCCGACAGCGCGGCCCAGGTCGTCTCCCCGACGAACTTCAGCGCAGCCGCGGTGGGAACGACGTGCACGTCATGCCCTGACTCGGTGAACTGCCGCAGCAGCTCACAGGCCTTGTACGCCGCGATGCCGCCGCACACGCCCAGGACGACGCGGCGCGGCTCGGCCGCCATGTCGCGTTCCTAAGCTTCGACCTGCTCGAATGTCAGCAGGTCCTCGTTCGCCTCGCGCAGTGCCACCGACAGCGGCTTCTCCTGCACGTGGGCGGGAACGAGCGGGCCGACGTACTCGAGCAGACCTTCGCCGAGCTGCGAGTAGTACGCGTTGATCTGGCGAGCCCGCTTGGCCGCGTAGATGACAAGCGCGTACTTGCTCTCGACCTTGTCGAGCAACTCGTCGATCGGCGGGTTGGTGATCCCCTCGGGGCGAGCGGCGGTGCCGGACACGCGTGCCTCATTTCAGCCGTAGAAAGTGCCCGACAACGCTACCAGCCGCGCGCCTTCCCCGGTGATCTTGACGAAAGTGGCGCTATCAGCGCCTCATAACGCCTCTTACGTCAAGATCACGGCGGCTTGTCGGGTCAGGTGATCAGCGATGCGAGCTGGCGCGCCGCCTCGTCCACCGAGGTGTTGACGATCACATCGTCGAACTCGCCCTCGGCAGAGAGCTCGACGGCGGCCTGGGCCAGCCGCCGCTCGATGACGGCCTCGTCCTCGGTGCCGCGGCCACGCAGCCGCCGCTCCAGCTCGTCCCACGAGGGCGGGGCCAGGAAGACGAGCCGCGCCCCCGGATCGAGCGCGCGCACCTGGCGGGCACCCTGCACCTCGATCTCGAGCAGGACCGGTACGCCGGCCGCCAACCGCTCCTCGACCGGTCGCCGGGGCGTGCCGTAGAGGTTGCCGGCGTACGACGCGCGCTCGAGCAGCTCGCCGCGCTCCGTCATCGCGTCGAACTCGGGCACCGTGACGAAGAAGTACGACTCGCCGTCGACCTCCCCCGGCCGCCGGGGTCTCGTGGTTGCGCTCACCGACACCCAGACCTCGGGAACGAGGTCATGCAGCGCTGCGACGACGGAGCTCTTTCCGACGCCAGCCGGACCCGACAGCACCGTGAGGCGGCGTGGTTGATCCGTCATCGCAGGTTCGTCTGGAGCTGGCGGTGGGCGAGGGTCAGCCGGCGAACTCGCGCTCGAGGGCGGAGCGCTGGTGGGCGCCGAGCCCGCGCACGCGACGGGTCGCCGAGATCGACAACCGCTCCATGATCCGCTGCGCGCGGATCTTGCCCACGCCGGGCATCGACTCGAGGACGGCGCTGACGCGCATCTTGCCGATCGCCTCGTCGCGCTCTCCGGCGGCGAAGACCTCCGCGAGGGAGATCTTCGACTGCTTGATCTGCTCGCGCAGGTCGGCGCGAGTGCGACGGGCCGCGGCGGCCTTCTCCAGCGCGGCCGCCCGCTCCTGCGGCGTCAACGGCGGGAGCGCCAAACGGATTCACCTCGTGGTCACGGTAGGACGAAGCCGGGACCCACGCCGCGTCCCACCAGAACCTCGCCAGCGGCGGCGAACCTAGCGAGGCCAGGACAGGTCGCGCAACTACCCTCAGCGCCCGCGCCGGGCGAGCGCCGCGGCGATCGCCGCAGCCGCCTCACCAGGATCAGCGGCACCGGTGATCGGGCGTCCCACCACCACGATGTCGGCGCCGTCCGCCAGCGCCCGCTCAGGCTTGGCCACCCGTGCCTGGTCGTGGTGAGCGGAGTCCGCCGGGCGCACGCCGGGCGTGATGAGGGTCACGTCGGCACCGACGGCCGACCGCACCGAAGCAACCTCCTGCGGGGAGCAGACCAGCGCACGAGCCCCCGCGCCGACCGCGAGCTGCGCCAGCCGCACGACCGCTTCCTCCGGCGGGCCGGCGATCCCCATCTGGTCGAGGTGGTCACCGGTCAGCGAGGTCAGGATCGTGACCGCGGTGATCTTCGTGTCCGGAAGCGCGTCGGCCGCGGCCGCGATCATCGCGACGCCGCCACTGGCGTGCACGGTGAGGTAGTCGGGCGCGAGTGAAGAGACTGAGCGCGCGGCACCCGCGACGGTCGCCGGGATGTCATGCAGCTTGAGGTCGAGAAACAGATCGGTGTCGGCGGCGGCGCCGATCTTCTCGACAGCGCCGGGACCTTCGGCGCAGAACAGCTCCAGGCCCACTTTCAGCGTGCTGACATGCGGCCCTACCGCCTGAGCCCATCGCGTCGCGGTGGCGAGATCGCCGGTGTCGAGCGCAACTGCGATCGGCGCGACAGATCGCTCAGACATCCTGGTCCTCCAGCCATTGGTCGTCCGCAAAGACCGCCATCTCGTCGATGTCCGAGGCGATGCTCTCCTCGTAGAGCTCGTCCACGAGCTCGTCGCCCGGCGGGTCCGGCGACTCCGGGATCACGACCTCGGGCGGCCGGTGCGCAAGCCCGATCGCCTGGTCCAGGCGGTCCATCCCGCGCTCGGTGAGCGCCTCGCTCAGCTCGCGGGACACCCGTGACGGTGCCCCCGGGTCGTTGAAGATGACCGTGCCGATCTGCACGGCGCTGGCACCCGCAAGGATGAACTCGAGCGCGTCCAAGCCGGTCCGGATGCCACCGATGCCGAACAACGGAACCTCCGGCATCGCCTGGTGCACCTGCCAGACGCAGCGCAGCGCGAGCGGCCGGATCGCCGGCCCCGACAGCCCGCCGGTCACGCCGGCGAGCAGCGGGCGCATCGTCGTGGTGTCGATCACCATCCCGAGGGTGGTGTTGATCAGGCTGAGCCCCGTCGCACCCGCGTCGACGCAAGCCGTCGCGATCGACACGATGTCGGTGACGTCGGGTGAGAGCTTCGCGAAGATCGGTACGCCGGCCGGCGCGGCCCGCTTGACCGCCTGCACGACGGACGCGGCGGCGCTCTTGTCGCACGCGAACACCTGGCCGCGGTCTTCGACGTTGGGGCAGCTGATGTTCACCTCGATCATGGCCACCGGCTTGCCGCGCAGCTTTCCGGCGAGCTTCGCGTACTCGTCGACGCTCTGCCCGGCGATCGAGACGACCGCGTTCACCTGATGTTCCGCGAGCCAGGTCAAGTCGCGGTTGATGAAGATGTCGATGCCGGGTCCCTGCAGGCCGATCGAGTTGAGCATCCCGCTCGGCGTCTCCGCCATCCGCGGCGTTGCGCGACCGGCGCGCGGGTTGAGCTGGATCGACTTCGTCACGACGCCGCCGATCGCGGTCAGGTCGTTGAAGGCCGCGAGCTCCTGGCCGGCGGCAGCGCAGCCCGACGCGGTGAACACCGGGTCGGCGACGGTGAGTGACCCGAGCTTTGTGCTCATGTCGACGTTGACATGACGCACCGTCCGCTCCTGCCGGCGAATGGTGACGGTCACGTGGCACCTCTCACAGCTGGGCTCCGACTGCGTCGTCGGGCACGGTTCCGAGCGCGTCCCAGCGGATCCGGTCGCCGCCGAACACGGGCCCGTCGACACAGGAGCGGGCCATCCTGGTATGCCCGTCGTTGCCGACGATCGGCAGGACGCACGTCATGCACACCCCGATGCCGCACGCCATCGACTCCTCGACCGACAGCTGCGTCGGGATCCCGGCACCGTCGTAGGCGTCGCTCGCGACGCGCTGGACGGCCTCGAGCATCGCCATCGGCCCGCAGGCGTAGACCACGTCAGCGTGCACCCGCGAGATGACGTCGGGAAGTACGTCGGACACCCTGCCCTTCTCGCCGTACGAGCCGTCATCGGTGGTGAACGCCACGCTCGCCGCCATCCGTTTCGCGTCAAGCGCACCGAACAGCCGATCACCGGTCGAGGCACCGAGCACCGCATCGATGCGACAGCCGCGGGTCCGCAACGCGTCCGCGAGCGGGAACAACGGCGCCGCGCCGTAGCCGCCCCCAACCAGCACGCAGTTGGCCGGCTCCCGCGGCAGCGCGAACGGCCGACCGAGCGGTCCGACGATGTCGATCGGGTCGTACGGTCGCTGGGCTGCGAGCCAGGCAGTGCCGCGGCCGGCGACGGAGAAGATGAACTCGACCGTCCCGCCGTACACGCCTGTCTCGCGAACCGAATAGATCGAGAAGGCCCGGCGCAGCAGCAGCCCGCCGGCGTCGCCGCCGACCGCGACCGCGACGAACTGGCCCGGCTTGGTGCGCTCGGCGATTCCGGGGGCCACCACGGTCATCGAGAAGTACTCGCCAACCGGCTTGACCCCCAGGACCTCGCCCTTGACCTGGATGGGAGCCACTAGCCGTCGCCTCCTTCGGTCGCCCCGGCCGCCCCACCGTAGCGAGGCTCGCCGGCCGCGGAGCGGGCAGCGGTGATGAGGGCGTGGTGGCGCTGCAGTGGCGCGACGCCGATCTCGCCGCTTCGCAACGCCTCGATCCCTTGCACCGCCGCAGCAAGCGCCTGCACCGTCGTCAGGCACGGGATCCCGCGGCTGACGGCCGCCGTGCGGATCTCGTAGCCGTCGAGGCGCGGCCCGGAGTTCCCGAACGGTGTGTTGACGATCAGGTCGACCTCGCCCGCGACGATCCGGTCGACGATGGTCGGCTCGCCGTCCTCGCCTCTGCCGTCGGAGAGCTTGCGGACCACCGTAGCGGCGACCCCGTTGCGCCGGAGCACTTCCGCCGTCCCGACCGTCGCGAGCACTTCGAATCCGAGGTCCGCGAGCCGCTTCGCCGGGAAGATCAGGTGCCGCTTGTCACGGTTCGCGACCGACACGAACACCCGGCCCTTCGTCGGCAGTGCGCCGTACGCCGCCTCCTGCGACTTCGCGAACGCCGTACCGAACCCGGCGTCCACCCCCATCACCTCACCGGTGGACTTCATCTCGGGGCCGAGAACGGTGTCCACGCCGGCGAAGCGGTTCCACGGCAGGACCGCCTCCTTCACGCAGATCGGCGCGTCGAGCGGCAGATCGGCGCCGTCACCGGCCGGCAGCATTCCCTCCTCGCGCAGCTGCGCGACCGAGGCGCCCAGCATTACGCGAGCGGCCGCCTTGGCCAGCGGGACCGCCGTCGCTTTCGAGACGAAGGGAGCCGTCCGGCTCGCCCGCGGGTTGGCTTCCAGGACGTAGAGCACGTCACCGGCGATCGCGAACTGCACGTTGAGCAAGCCGCGCACGCCGACACCGCGCGCGATCGCCTCCGTAGCCTCGCGGATGCGCGCGATGTCCGCGCGGCCCAGGGTGATCGGTGGCAGCACGCACGCCGAGTCGCCGGAGTGGATGCCGGCCTCCTCGATGTGCTCCATCACGCCGCCGAGGAACAGCTCCTCGCCGTCGAAGAGCGCATCGACGTCGACCTCGATCGCGTCGTCGAGGAAGCGGTCGACGAGCACCGGATGCTCCGGGCTGACCTCCGTCGCGCGCTCGATGTAGTCCTGCAGCGTGGCGTCGTCGTAGACGATCTCCATGCCGCGACCGCCCAGGACGTACGACGGCCGGACCAGCACCGGGTAGCCGATCTCGTGCGTGATCGCGAGGGCTTCCTCGTAGGACCTGGCGGTGCCGTGCTTGGGAGCCGTCAGGCCGGCCTGGTGGAGGACTCGACCGAACGCGCCGCGTTCCTCGGCAAGGTGGATCGCCTCGGGGGTGGTGCCGACGATCGGCACCCCCGCGTCCTTGAGCCGCTGCGCGAGCCCGAGCGGCGTCTGGCCGCCGAGCTGGACCACGACTCCCACCACCTCCCCGCTTCGCTGCTCGGCGGCGACGACCTCGAGCACGTCCTCACAGGTGAGCGGCTCGAAGTACAGCCGGTCGGACGTGTCGTAGTCGGTCGACACGGTCTCGGGGTTGCAGTTGACCATCACGGTCTCGTAGCCGGCGTCGTGCAACGCGTAGCAGGCGTGCACGCACGAGTAGTCGAACTCGACGCCCTGCCCGATGCGGTTCGGCCCGCTGCCGAGGATCAGCACCTTGGGCCGCTGGCCGGGTGAGATCTCGTCCTCTTCGTCATACGACGAGTAGTGGTACGGCGTCTTCGCAGCGAACTCCGCTGCGCAGGTATCCACGGTCTTGTAGACCGGGCGCACTCCTAGTGCATGACGCAGCCGCCGCACGTCCTCCTCGCCGAGGTCGCCGCGGATCGCCGCGATCTGCACGTCGGAGAACCCGTGCCGTTTCGCGGCGCGCAGGGTCTCGGCGTCGAGCTGGGCCGCCCCGGCGAGATCAGCAGCCACCTCACCGAGCAGGGCGAGCTGGTCGAGGAACCACGGGTCGATCCCGGTCTCGGCGGCCAGCGTCTCGATGCTCGCCCCTGCACGCATCGCCTGGACCACCGCCTGAAGCCTGCGGTCGTGCGGGCGCTTCGCCTTCGGCAGCCACTCCTCGAGGCTGCCGACCGGAGACGCGAAGTCGAGCTCGGCGCCTTTCGCCTCCAGGGAGCGGGTCGCTTTCTGCAGCGCCTCGGTGAAGCTGCGGCCGAGCGCCATGACCTCGCCCACGCTCTTCATGTGCGTGGTGAGCGTCGTGTCGGAGCCGGGGAACTTCTCGAACGCGAACCGAGGGATCTTCACGACGACGTAGTCAAGGCTCGGCTCGAAGCTCGCCGGCGTCTCGCGGGTGATGTCGTTCGGAATCTCGTCGAGGGTGTAGCCGAGCGCGAGCTTCGTGGCGATCTTCGCGATCGGGAAGCCGGTCGCCTTAGACGCGAGCGCGCTCGAGCGCGACACCCGCGGATTCATCTCGATGACGACCTGCCGGCCGGTCGCCGGGTCCACCGCGAACTGGATGTTCGAGCCGCCCGTCTCGACCCCGACCTGGCGGATGACGGCGAACGCGGTGTCGCGCATCCGCTGGTACTCGCGGTCGGTGAGCGTCATCGCCGGCGCCACGGTGATGCTGTCCCCGGTGTGCACCCCCATCGGGTCGAGGTTCTCGATCGAGCAGACCACGACGCAGTTGTCGTTGCGGTCCCGCATGACCTCGAGCTCGAACTCCTTCCAGCCGAGGACGCTCTCCTCGACGAGCACCTCGTGCACGGGGCTCTGCACGAGCCCAGCGGCAAGCATCGTGCGCAGCTCGGCTTCGTCGTGAGCGAAGCCGGAGCCCGCGCCGCCGAGGGTGAACGACGGCCGCAGCACCAACGGGTAACCGAGCTCGCCGGCCACCGTAACCCCGTCCTCGACCGTCCGGACAAGCGTGCTGCGCGCGTAGTCGGCGCCGATCGCGTCGCAGACCCCCTTGAACTTCTGCCTGTCCTCACCGGCCCGGATCGCGTCGATCGAGGCACCGAGCAGCTCGACGCCGTACTTCTCGAGCACCCCGCGCTCGTGCAGCGCGACCGCGGTGTTCAAAGCGGTCTGGCCACCGAGAGTGGCGAGGAGACCGTCCGGCCGCTCCGCGGCGATCACCTTCTCGACGAACTCGGGCGTGATCGGCTCGACGTAGGTCGCCTCGGCGAACTCCGGGTCGGTCATGATCGTCGCCGGGTTGGAGTTCACGAGGCTGACGCGTAGTCCCTCGTCACGAAGCACGCGCAGTGCCTGCGTCCCCGAGTAGTCGAACTCGCAGGCCTGACCGATGACGATCGGCCCGGAGCCGATGACCAGGACGCTGTTGATGTCGGAGCGCTTAGGCATTGGCGGCCATCAGATCGGTAAAAGCGGTGAACAGGCTGGTGGCGTCATGTGGGCCTGGCGCCGCCTCCGGGTGGTACTGGACGGAGAAGGCCGGTATGTCGAGGCACCGCAGTCCTTCGACGACGCCGTCGTTGAGGTCGACGTGGCTCACCTCGACCTTCCCGTAGTCCGTCGTGGCGGGTCCTTCTGTCGGCGCGTCGACGGCGAAACCGTGGTTGTGGCTGGTGATCGCGATCTGCGCGGTCCGCCGATCCTGCACCGGTTGGTTCACGCCGCGATGGCCGAACTTCAGCTTGTACGTGCCGAAGCCGAGCGCCCGGCCGAGGATCTGGTTTCCGAAGCAGATGCCGAACACCGGCTTCACCCCGAGCACGCCGCGCAGCGCCGCCACCGGGCCGTCCGCGGTGGCCGGGTCGCCCGGGCCATTGGAGAAAAAGACGCCGTCCGGTGAGACCGCGAGGATGTCGGCGGCCGTCGCCGTCGACGGCAAGACGTGGACCTCACAGCCCTGCTGCGCCATGTAGCGCGGCGTCGCGGCCTTGATGCCGAGGTCAACGGCAGCGACGGTGAACCGCTTCCCGCCGACGGCGGGTACGACGTACGGCTCCGGTGTCGTCACCTCGCCGGCTAGGTCGGCCCCCTCCATGCCGGGGCTTTCCAGCACGCGCTGGAGCAGCGCCTCCGGGTCGGTCTCGATGCTGCTGACCCCGACCCGCATCGCCCCTCGCTCCCGCAGGTGGCGCGTCAAGGCGCGGGTGTCGATACCACTGATCCCGACGACCCCCTGCGCCGCGAGCTCGGCGTCGAGCGTGCGGCGGGACCGCCAGTTGCTGGGGATGCGCGCGGGGTCACGGACGACGTAACCGGACACCCAGACCCGGCGCGACTCGGGGTCCTCGTCGTTGATCCCGGTGTTGCCGATGTGCGGCGCCGTCTGCACCACCACCTGGCGGTGGAACGACGGGTCGGTGAGCGTCTCCTGGTAGCCCGTCATCCCTGTCGTGAAGACGGCCTCCCCGAACGTCTCCCCGGTAGCGCCGTAGGCGTGACCCCGGAAGGTTCGGCCGTCCTCCAGAACGAGGATCGCCGGGTCAGTCATCGTCGCTGTCCTTTCCATGCCTGACGCGCTGGACGACGATCCAGGTCGCGAAGATGAGGAAGACGATGATCGCGGCGATGCCGACGCCGAGACTGCCCCACGCCGGGTGCGGGTCGATCAACACCTTCTTGGTGTCGTCGGCTGCCTGCAAGATGCTCATCCGGCTTTTCCGTCCAGGACCGTCGCCTTCCCCCTCAGGAAGGTGGCGATGACCCGCGCCGCGAGCTCCCGGCCGGCGAACGGCGTGTTCCTGCTCCGGCTTGCGGCCATCGTCGGGTCGACGGTCCAGCGCGCCGCGGGGTCGACCAGGACGAAGTTCGCCGGTGCGCCGGGCTCGAGCGGCTGGCCTTGACGCGGCAGCCGGCCGATCACCGCCGGGCGCACGCTCATCCGGTCCGCGACGCCCGCCCAGTCGAGCAAGCCGGTTTCGACCATGGCGGTCGCCACGACCGACAGCGCCGTCTCGAGTCCAGTCATGCCGAACGCAGCGGCGGCGAACTCGGTCTCCTTGTCCTCGAGCGCATGCGGCGCGTGGTCGGTGGCGACCGCGTCGATGGTGCCGTCGGCGAGCGCCTCACGGAGGGCCGTCACGTCGTCGCCGGTGCGCAGCGGCGGGTTCACCTTGTAGACCGGGTCGTAGGAGGCGGTGAGGTCGTCCGTCAGGAGCAGGTGATGCGGCGTGACCTCCGCGGTCACGTTCCAGCCCTTGCCCTTGGCCCAGCGGACCAGCTCGACGGATCCGGCGGTCGAGACGTGACAGAAGTGCACGCGCGATCCAACGTGCGCGGCGAGCAGGCAGTCGCGCGCGATGATCGCCTCCTCGGCCACGGCTGGCCAGCCGGCCAGGCCGAGTGTCGCCGACCACTCGCCTTCGTTGATCTGCGCCGCCTCGGTCAGCCGCGGGTCCTGGGCGTGCTGCGCAATGACACCGTCGAAAGCCTTGACGTACTCGAGGGCGCGCCGCATCAGCAGCGGATCGTGTACGCACTTGCCGTCGTCGGAGAACACCCGCACCCGCGCGGCCGAGTCCGCCATGGCACCCAGCTCGGCGAGCCGCTCGCCGGCAAGACCGACCGTCACGGCACCGACCGGATGGACATCGCAGTGCCCGGCTTCCTGGCCGAGCCGCCACACCTGCTCGACGACGCCGGCCACGTCAGCGACCGGGTCCGTGTTGGCCATCGCATGTAGCGCGGTGAATCCGCCGAGGGCCGCGGCTCGGGTTCCCGACTCGACCGTCTCGGCGTCCTCGCGCCCGGGCTCCCGCAGATGCGTGTGCAAGTCGACGAACCCCGGAAGTGCGATCAGCCCGCCCGCGTCGATGACGTCCGCTTTGGATGGCGCCTCGTCGACCAGTTCGCCGCCTTCGACGTACAGGTCTCGCACCTCGCCACCGAGCGGCCGCGCGCCCCGGACGACGTACCGTCCCATCATTCAGGGCCCCCGCGGAGTTGTGAGCGGAGCGAGCAACTTCGCGCGGTGTTCATGCCGCTGCCTCCTGGGCGTCGGTGACGTCGATCAGCCCGCCGAGCAGGAGATACAGGACCGCCATGCGCACCGAGATGCCGTTCGCGACCTGCTCGACGATCGTCGAGCGCACGCTGTCGGCGACCTCTGCTGCGATCTCGACGCCGCGGTTCATCGGGCCCGGATGCATCACGATCGCGTCGTCCGGAAGTGACGCCATCCGCTGCGCGTCGAGGCCGTAGCGGCGCGAGTACTCCCGGGTCGTCGGGAAGAACCCGCCGTGCATCCGTTCGTGCTGGACCCGGAGCATCATTACGACGTCGCTCTTCGGCAGCACCCCGTCGAGGTCGTACGACACCGAGCAGGGCCACGAGGTCAGGCCCACCGGCAACAGTGTCGGCGGCGCGACCAGCGTCACCTCCGCTCCCAGCGTGGAGAGCAGCAGCACGTTGCTCCGCGCGACGCGCGAGTGGAGCACGTCACCGACGATCGCCACCTGCAGGCCCTCGAGGCGTCCGGTCCGCCGGCGCATCGTGTAGGCGTCGAGCAGCGCCTGCGTCGGGTGTTCGTGCGTGCCGTCGCCGGCATTGACGACACTGCCGCGGATCCAGTTGGCTAGCCGATGCGGAGCGCCGCTGGCCGAGTGCCGGACGACCACCGCGTCGGAGCCCATCGCCTCGAGGGTGAGGGCGGTGTCCTTGAGCGACTCGCCCTTGCTGACACTCGACCCCTTCGCGGAGAAGTTGATGACGTCCGCGGACAGTCGCTTCGCCGCCACCTCGAAAGACGTGCGCGTGCGGGTGGAGTCCTCGAAGAACAGGTTGACCACGGTGCGGCCGCGCAGGGTCGGGAGCTTCTTGATGCTGCGCCCTGCCAGCGCGGCATCCATGTCCGCGGCGGTGTCGAGGACCAGCAGCGCGTCCTCGCGGCTGAGGTCGGCGGCGGAGAGCAGGTGTCGGTTCATTGGGTGACCTCCTCGGCGCTCGCCGGGCCCGGCTCCCGCTTGAGATCCGCGGGCCCGAGCAGCACCGCATCGCGACCGTCGTGCTCCTCTAGTAGGACGTGGACGGTCTCGGTCATCGATGTCGGGATGTTCTTGCCGACGTAGTCGGCCTTCACGGGGAGCTCGCGGTGCCCCCGGTCGACGAGTACGGCGAGCTGGACCGCACGGGGCCGGCCGATGTCGGACAGCGCGTCCAGCGCTGAGCGAACGGTGCGTCCCGAGAACAGCACGTCGTCGACCAGGACGACAGTGAGGTCGTCGATGCCGGCGACCGGGATGTCGGTCGCCTCCAACGCCCGGACCCCTCGCAACCGCAGGTCGTCGCGGTACATGGTCACGTCGAGCGCGCCGACGGGAACCTCGACGTTCTCGATGTCAGCGATCCGTGCGGCGACCCGGCGGGCGAGGGTGACGCCGCGGGTCGGGATTCCGAGCAGGACGATCCGGTCAGCCCCTTGGTTTCGCTCGATGATCTCGTGGGCGATGCGCGTCAGCGCCCGCTGGACGTCGTCGGCTTCGAGCACGGGCCGGGCGATGGCGGGGTCGCCGGTGGTCGGACGAGGCGCAGGCTGCGCAGCCGTCATCTAGACACCTCCTTGCCCGCCTCACAGGACGGGATTAAAGGACGTTGTCGTACAAGCCAGAGGTTAGCAGCCACACCAGCCGACGCGATCGCGGGCTCACCGATAGACCGGAGATCCGTAGCCGCTTATTCGCGCCCGCGACCGTCAAAAGACTTGATGCGGCGGGCCGGCGATCCGACGTACACACCGCCTGCTGCGAGCACCCCGCGCACAACAGATCCCGCGCCCACAACCACGTCGTCCTCGATCACCGCGCCCGGCAGAACCACTACGTTCGCTCCGATGAACACATTCCTGCCGATTCGAACATTGGCCTGAACCTTCGTGTCCGTGACCCAACGTCCGGTCTCGTATCCGTTGGAGTAAGCGAAGATCTTCGTGCCGGGGCCGATGGCGACGTGGTCACCGATCTCGACGGAGCCGAAGGCAGCGTTGACATAGCAGTAAGCGCCCAAGTGTGACCCGTCGCCCAGCGTGAACTCGCCCTCGTCGTTCAGCACGTACGTCCCGTGGTACAGCGCACAGGAGGGGCCGGAGACGAACCGCCGCGCATTCGTGATCGTGACCCCCGTATCGATCAGACAGCGCGTGCCGTACGCGCGGGAACGGATACGTGCGCCGAGCGCGCTTCTCGATTGGCTGGCGACCGGAAGTAGCAGCCGGGCGACTCTCTGCCTCACAGGGTGGGCAGATTGACGCAGTGCTCGACGGCGTGCTGTGCGTTCGGACACGACTCGATCTCCCCCGGAACAGGGTGCAGTTGTGAGGCGAACCAGATACCCACTTCCACGCCAAGGTCGCGACCCCAGCTGGTGTCCTGCTTCATCGCGGCCGGAACGAGAACCGGGTATCGGAGGAAGACAGGCTCACTTCCGTCCACCACCAAGGGCGTGGCATAGCCATGTTCATCCGCCCATCCGCGCCACCGCTCCGCGGCCGCTCGTCGCTTGGCGTTGTTGCTTGCCAGCTTGCGCAGCTGGTTAGACCCGATACGGGCTACAGGTGCCGACATACGCCGCCCGTAGTGAAGCGGCTTGCAGCCCATCTCTTCTTCCGGAGGCGTAGAGGTGAGGCGATGCTGATTCCAGAGTCGTCGACCGACGGGTCCCGTGAACGCCCTCAACGGGTTCGCGCTTTCCAGGTAGGCCAGTTGCACGTTCCGCAGCAGTCGTTCGGTAAACCCGCGGCCCGACGGTTTCGCGCTGTGCCATTCAAAGTGCAATCGCTGGTAGACCTCGGGATCTCTCGTTGTGGCTACGCCGCCCTGGATTGTGCTGTACACCTTCGATTGCTCGCTGGAATAGATCGCCAGGTCGGCCGTGGTCCCCACCATGCCGCCGAGGAACTGGGCGCCCGCGGCGTGAGAGCAGTCGTCGATGAGCCGGATCCCGCGTTCCTGGCACAGAGTCTGAATGTCTCCGTAATCGCGGGCGACGAGTCCGTAGAGGTGCTGGACGAGGATCGCCTTGGTGTCAGGTGTGAGTCGCTCTCTGATGCTTTCGATCGACGGTCCGAACGTGTCGAGCTCGATGTCGACGAAGATCGGATTGATCTCGGCGTATCGCAAGGCGTTGGCAACTACGACACAGGTGTAGCCGGGCAGTAGCACGTCGTCGCCGGGCTGGAGTCGCAGAGCTTTCAGTCCAGCCGACAGCGCAACCCTTGCGCTCGACCAAGCGGTGACATATGGGCCGGCACCGAGCAAGCGCCGGAAGTCCTCCTCGTAGGAATGCACTGGTGCAGGGTTATCGTGCTCATCCAGCTCGCGGAGCAGCCGCTGCGCGAGGACCACGTCGTCGAGCCCGACGGTACGATTGACGAGCCCTTGAACCGGCTTCTCGCCTCGACCGACGCGGAGAGCTTGATCACGGGCATAGTTGGAGACCCGAGCGGCAACATTGGCCGAAGGCACCTGGGCAGTCTACGGGCCCGGGCACGACGGCAGTGACCGTTCCGCCGGCCTCGAGCCGGTGCGCGTTACCTCCATGACGTCATCGGCGGGCCACCGATCAGTTTGGCGCAGCCATCACGTTGTCCGCCACGGCCCCGCGGCACGTGATCGGCTCGGCTGTCCCCTCTGATACCTCACAAAGGTGAGACCTCACGAAGGCGTGGCCTCGCGGGCGACCCTGGATAGCACCCCGTTCACGAATGCCGGCGAGTCATCGGTCGACAGCGACTTGGCGAGCTCGACCGCCTCGTCGATCGCCACGGCGATCGGGATGTCCTCACGCCACAAGACCTCGTACACCGCGATGCGGAGCACCGCACGGTCTACCGACGGCATCCGGCTGACCGACCATCCGTCAGAGCATTCCGACAGCAACTCGTCGATCCTGGCACAGTTCTCAGCGACGCCTGTGACGAGCGTCTGGGCGTACTCCTGAACGGGCGGGTCGGCGCGATCCACCCACTGCTCGAGGGTCATGCGCGGATCGGTCTGCCGCTGGTCGGCCTCGAACAAGACGTCGAGGGCCCTCTTGCGCGCCTTGCTTCTCGCTGCCAAGGGGAAGCTACGAGCTGACGCGGCCGATGTAGCGGCCGTCCCTGGTGTCGACCTTGATCTTCTCGCCCTGGGTCACGAACAGCGGCACCTGCACGGTGGCGCCGGTCTCGAGCGTTGCCGGCTTGGTGCCGCCCGTGGAGCGGTCGCCCTGCACACCCGGCTCGGTGTAGGTGATCGTGAGCTCAACCGATGCCGGGAGCTCGACGTACAGCACGGTGTCGTCGTGAACCGCCACGGTGGCGTTGGTGTTCTCGAGCAGGTAGTCCTTGGCGTCACCCACGGCGGCCGCCGGCACGTGGATCTGGTCGTAGGTGTCGGTGTCCATGAAAACGAAATCCGAGCCGTCGGCGTAGAGGTAGGTCATCTCACGCTTGTCCACCGTGGCGGTGTCGATCTTCACGCCGGCGTTGAACGTGCGCTCGACGACCTGCCCGGTCAGCACGTTCTTGAGCTTGCTGCGCACGAACGCGCCGCCCTTGCCCGGCTTCACATGCTGGAACTCCACGACGTTCCACAGCACACCGTCGAGGTCGAGCGTCATCCCGTTCTTGAGGTCATTCGTCGTCGCCACGGCGACCAGACTACGGGCCGAACGCCACGCGCCTCGACGACGACCGCAACGACAATCGCGAGGAACCATCCGAGTCGTGCGAGCTCGACGGGCAGTGCCCCGGCATGAGGCATCGCGAACTCCACGATGGCCGTCGCGGCGGTCATCCACGGTAGCCACCGACCGTTTCGCGTCGCGTCGAACCACACTGCCGCGAGGAGCACCGGCAGCCCGTAGTACGGCCAGACCTCTGGATCGGTCACCACGCGGAGGCCGAACGCCAGCAAGGGGACCGCGGTCCACGTTCTGGTGCGCGCCACCACGGCGCACAGCAGGAACCCCCCGACCAGCTGGACCGGACGAACCCAGGTCGGGGCTTCAATCGCGTGAGTGATCAGACGGAGGTCGGAGCCATCGGCAATCTGCAGCCGGAGACTGCTGAGCGCCTGCAACGTGCCATGCGCTCCGAGCACGAACGGTGCCCAGAACGCGCCGGTCGTCGCGATCGCCACGAGAGCGGCGGGAGCGCGTCGTTCCCGTGGCAGCGCGATCAGCACGGATGCGGCCGCAAGCGACCAGGGCTTGGACGCCACGGCGAGTCCGACCAGAACAGCGGCGAGGAACCAGTACCTGCCCCGCGAGATCAACGCCGCCGCCCAGATGATTCCGACTGTGGCGATCGTGTCCTCGAGGTGACGCCAGGTCGCGGCGTAGTACGCCCACAGCGGCAGTGCGACTAGCCCCGCCAGGAAGACGAGGAGGCGCATTCTCGAGCGTCGTTCCTCGCCCTGCCAAGCAACCGCGCCGCGTTCGATCGCCCACAGACACGCGACCGCAGCCGCGCACATCCCGGCCGGCACCAGATTTCCGACTGTGAACGGCGACATCCACTGCATGGCCGCGACAATCAGCAGAGCGGGCGGCCCGATCTGGATGAAGGGGTAGTGCGCGTAGAGCGAGAGGGCGCCCGTGTCGTAATGCTGATTGAAGTGGATCAACGTCCGCGCGCCGTACTCGACGGTGTTCCAGTCGGACAACCCAGAATGGCGTCGATGGATTCCGTACCGGAAGAACCACAAGGTAACGAGAGCGAGCCCGACGTAACGGCATCGGACCAACAGCCGCCAACCACTCATTCCAGCAGTCGTCAGCACTCGATCAGGTCGCGACTGGATGTCGTCAGCGACTCGCAACGGCCCTCCCCCACCAGGACGGTGTCTTCGATGCGGACCCCGCCATGGCCTTCCAGATAGATGCCGGGTTCGACGGTCATCACCATGCCCGACTCCAGGGCCGGCGCCGGCGAGCGTTCGGTGAGAAATGGATCCTCGTGGATCTCCAGTCCCACCCCGTGTCCCAACCCATGGCGGACCTGGTAGCCGGCGGCTGTGAGCAGACGTCGCATCTCGCGGTCCAAATCAGCCGGCACGACACCCGGCGCCACCGCGGCCGACAGTTCCCACTGGATTGCACGAACCGCCTCATGCAGGTCACGCTGCCAGTGCGCGGCCGGCCCGGACACGACCGTGCGGGTCATGTCTGCGTGATAGCCGTCGACGAGTGCGCCGAAGTCGAGCTTGATCAGATCGCCCCGGGCGAGTGGCCGCGAACCGGGCTGGTGGTGGGGGATCGCGGCGTTCGGGCCGAACGCGACGATGCTCGGAAACGACGGCCCGTCAGCACCCGCCTCCCGCAGCGCCGTGATCAGCGCCCACTCGGCGTCGCGCTCGGTGATGCCAGGCCGCAGCCGGTCGAGGAGCGACTCGAACGCGCGGTCGGTGGCTGCGCAAGCGCGGCGCAGCGCCTCGACTTCGTCGCCGTCCTTGATTGTCCGCAGCTTCTCGACCAGCCGGCCGGCGGCGAGGAGCTCGACTCGGCCGGCGCCCGCCTGCTCGAGGCTGCGCTGCAGGTCGACCGTGAGGTGGTGTGCCTCGATGCCGAGCCGTGTCATGCCGGCCGAGGCCGCCCGCTCCACCAGCGCCTCGGCCACCCGGGATCGCTCCACGACCTCGACATCCGGGGCCTCGGCCGCCGCTTGCAGGACATACCGCCCATCAGTGGCTAACACCGGGGATGTCTCGTGGCCAAGGAGCAGCGCACCGTTCGAGCCGGTGAAGCCGGACAGGTACCGCACGTTCTCCGGCCGGGTGACCAGGACCGCGTCGACGTCCCCGGGCAGCGCCGCGACGGCCGCCGCTCGGCGTGTCGCGAGTCGGCTGTCCGTCCTCATGTGTGTTACTCCATTCGGGTGACCGAAGTACAGCGCCCCAACGGGCCCGCCGATGCCAGAAGCGACGCCTGTGACGGGCGCGCCGTCAACGAGCAACGGGAGTTCACATCGTGGCACTGCTTCGCCGCCTCACGCTGATCATCTTGTCGGTCGCCGCTGTCGCGGTGGGGGTGGGTGCCCCGGCGACACCCTCGTTCGCCTCTGGCGGACCGCTGGCCGGGTGTTCGACTCGAGGGACCGTCACAAGCGGATCCAGCAAGATCCCGTGTCCCGTGCTGGTCAGCCCGGCCGACGAGACCTCGACAAGGGTCAAGGACCTCATCTTCCAGTGGAAGCCGGTCGCAGGCGCATCCAAGTACCAGCTTGAGATCGGACGTAACCAAGATTGGACCAACAACACCGTCTACACAGCCGAAACAATGGCGACCGTGTACGAAATGCCCGAGGGTTTGCCCCACGCTTCGTACTACTGGCGAGTCCGCGCAATGGTGGGTGGCACGTGGGGCGGCTTCTCCAAGGATTGGCGATTCCTGCACGAATGGGAGTTGCCGATTCAGGTCCTCCAAACCCCGTCGAGCGCGAATCCGACCCTCGAATGGGCGCCTGTCTATGAGGCATCCGAGTATTACGTGATCTTCTCGACGAGCCCGGTGAGTTCCGTCGCGCTGGCCAACCAGGTTGGAGGGTGCTTCACGAACGCAACGTCCTTTACGCCGGGATTCGGCGGTGTCACCGCGACGGGCGAGGGGACGGCGTCGTGCGGCGGCGAGGTGACAGACGGCACCTCTTACTACTGGGGTGTTGCGCCGTTTGACGACACCACAGCATCTGCGATTGAAGTTAACGGCGCGACGGGCTGCGGAGCACAGCTCCCCGAATGCGACGCACCGTTCGAGGACGCCACTGGTGGACCGTTCATCTACAAGAATCCGAGCGGCGGCAGTGGGAGTGTGAGTGGCCTGACGACAAGTTGGCACGCGAACACCGCGCTTTCCAACTCCTGCGACTTCGAGACGCCATGCCCGCTCACGCCGACGTTTTCTTGGACCCCGGTGACGGGCGCAAATACCTATAACGTGCTGGTGTACCTTGACCCGGACGCCACAACGACGTATCGCGAATACACCGCACAATATCCGACCTTCACACCACCAGATTCCTATCAAGATGCACAGCCGGGCGACCCTGATGCCGCCTCCGGAAAGCCCTACTTCTGGCAGGTTGAAGCGGCCGTCTGCGGCGGAACCGGCGTGCTTTGCACCCCGCCGCCTGCCGCCAACCAAACGTGCCCGACGCCTACGACCACAGGCTCAGCCAAAGCGCCAACAGTGGCAGCCGTAACCGTTAGTCCAAGCGGTCCCAGCGGGAAGCAGTCAATGCAGGGTGGCACAACAGGCACCGTCACTATCACCGGATCCGGCGTGGCGGCAGGAGCCTGCGTCGTCCCCTCCGCCGGCGTCGTGACGAGCATTCCCACCGTCACAACCAACGCGGATATGACTGAGTCAGTCTCGTTCAGCTTCAACGCGCCCGTGCCCGGCGGTAACGTCACATTCCAGGTGGAGAATCCCGATGGAAGCATCAGCGGAGCGAGCCCTCAAATCAGCGTCGCGTCCTCGGAAGCCGTCAAGTCGGTGAGCGCCATTAGCTCTTTCAAGAAGCGAAGCGGTCCCGTGATCCTGACGTCGCCGGCAGATGGAGCAACCGAAGACGGTCACTCCTTCACATTCCACTGGCGCGATTACATCACGGGAGGGTCGCAAGGAAGCGAGGAAGTCAAGAACTACGAACTTCAGGTCAGCAGGGACGACTCCTTCGCGGCGCCAGTACTCGATGTGTCGGGCATTGATCTGACCCAGTACACCGATTCGACCGGGGGTCTCGGCAGCGGTCACTACTTTTGGCGCGTTGTGGGCCATGACGAAAGCGACAACCAGCTCACCTGGAGCACGACTCGGCAGTTCGCCATAAATGCAACCGGTCCCCAGGTGTCAATCACGACAAAGAGCGGCGTCGGAATCCTGCATCCGCTTCACATCCACTTGAGCGATGTGGTGAAGGGCGTCAGCGGCCGCACGGTGAAGATCGTTCCCGACGGGGAGTCGGTGTCGCACGCCGTCGCCGGTTCGTTGCGCCTCGGCTCGTCGGCGAAGCAGTACGTCTTCACACCCGCGCACCCGTTTGCTACGGGCGGGACCTACGACGTGTGGGTGAGTCATTCGCTCGTCGACTCCAACGGCAACGCGGCCGAGGTGAGCGGCTCTCCGGTTCGCATCAGCACCACCGCCAAGAACGGAAGCAGAGGCTGGAACTACAGCCACGGATGGCACCGCCTCGCCGCTTCCGGTGCACTGAGCGGCAGCTACGTCACAGCGTCGGGCGGTCACACGGCGAGCGTGCGAATCGAGGGCGACCTGGCGACGCTGTACGCCTGCAAGGGCCCCGACATGGGATCCGTCACCGTAACCGTCGCGGGTCACAGCAAGACCGTGTCGGAGAACCAGAGCTTCACCCGATGCGGAGTCCCGGTCTGGCACCTCGCGATTCCGAGCGGCGTTCACACGCTGCGAGTCAGGGTCGCCAGCGGTACCGGCAACCTCGACGAGGTTAAGGTCTCCTAGCCGCTAGCGATGCAGGCGCTCGGCCAGCGCGCCGAGCGCCAGCAGGTAGGAGCTGACGCCGAACCCTGCGATCACGCCATAGGCAAGGCCGGCGGTGTACGACGTGTGCCGGAACTCCTCGCGTGCGAGCGGGTTCGACAGATGAACCTCGATGAACGGCACGTCGACCTGTGCTGCCGCGTCGCGCAGCGCGACGCTGGTGTGGGTCCAGGCCGCCGGGTTGAGCAGGGCTCCGTCGAAGCCGCCGGACGCGAGCTCGTGCAGCCAGCCGATGAACGTGGCCTCGTCGTCGGTCTGGCGCACCTCGACCTCGAGGCCTAGCTCCTCCCCCGCCTGCCGGCACGCGGCGACAAGGTCATCGTGGCTTGCCTTGCCGTAGACATCCGGCTCGCGGGTACCGAGCCGTCCGAGATTCGGCCCGTTGAGGACGAGCACGCGCTTAGCCATGGATCCGGGCCACCTCTCGATACGCAGCCTCGAGCATCGACGGCTCAGGATCGTCGAGGATCACCGGGGCGGCCAGTCCTTTCAGCACCACGAAGCGCAGCTTGTCCCCTCGCGCCTTCTTGTCGATCCGCATCAGCTCGACCAGATCAGGCAATGCGTCCGGGCGGTACGTCGTCGGCAGTCCGGTCGCGGCCAGCACCACCTGGTGCCGCATCATCGTCTCGCCGTCGATCGTCCCCGCGGCCCGGCCGAGCCCGGCCGCGAACACCATCCCGATCGACACCGCGTGGCCGTGCGGGATGCGGTAGTCCTCGAGGCGCTCGATCGCATGACCGAGTGTGTGCCCGTAGTTGAGCATCTCCCGCAGGCCCGCTTCCTTGAGGTCACGGGAGACGACATCGACCTTCATGGCGATGGCACGTTCGATGAGCTCCCGTGCCGCGGCTCCCGAGGGCACGGCTGCCCCCGCGAAGTCGGCCTCAACCAGCTCGAGGATGGCAGGGTCGGCGATGAAGCCGGCTTTGATGACCTCCGCCATGCCGTTGACCCACTGCTCCTTGGGAAGCGTGGCAAGAACATCCAGATCGACGACGACGCCGGCCGGCGGGTAGAACGCGCCGACCAGGTTCTTGCCGGCAGCGGTGTTGATGCCGGTCTTGCCGCCGATCGCGGCGTCCACCATCGCGAGCAACGTCGTGGGGACCTGGATGACGCGGATGCCGCGCAGCCAAGTCGCGGCCGCGAAGCCTGCGACATCCGTCGTCGCTCCCCCGCCGACGGCGACGACGGCGTCATTGCGGCTCAGCCGGTGCTGGCCGAGCGCGTCCCACAGCCCCGAGAGCGTCGCCAGCGACTTCGCCGCCTCGCCCGGCGGGACAGGCAACATGACGACGGTCACGCCCACCTCACGAAGCTGAGCAGCAATCGTCTCGGCGTGCGAGGCCACCGTCGGGTCCGAGATGACCGCCACGGACGTGGCACCGGCCGCCATCCCCGCGACGAGAGAGGTCGTCCCCGGTCCGATCACGACGTCGTACGGCGCGCCACCGCCGACCCGCATCACCGTCGTCACAGCGCGGCCTCGACCGCGTCCGCCACCTCGTCGGCCGTCCTGCCATCCGTCGTCACCGTCGCAGTCGCCACCTCGAGGTACAGCGGGCGCCGCTCCTCGAGCATCACCCGCAGCTGAGCCCGCGGGTTTCCGAGCAGAAGCGGGCGGTCGCGGTTGAGCCCGACCCGTGACGTCGCCTCGGCCAGCCCGACGTCGAGGAACACGACGCGCTGCCCGCCCAAAAGCGCCCGGGTCGCCGGATCCAGCACTGCTCCGCCACCGAGCGCGAGGACGCCGTCGTGGTCGGCCACAGCCCGTTGGACGGCTTTGCGCTCCATGACCCGAAACGCGGGCTCGCCCTGCTCCACAAAGATGTCGCTGATCGGCTGCCCTGCCGACTCGGCCACGTCCTCGTCGGTGTCGCGGAAGCCGACGCCACGGCGCTTCGCGACCACTCGGCCGACCGTGGACTTGCCGGCGCCGGGCGGCCCGACCAGGACGACAAGCGGAGTCACCGGACGACCAACGACGCGAGGTACGCGTCGCGGTTTCGCCGCGTCTCCGCCACCGAGTCACCGCCGAACTTCTCGACCGCAGCCTCGGCGAGGACCAGCGCCACCATCGCTTCGGCGACCACCCCCGCCGCCGGAACCGCACACACATCGGAACGTTGGTTGATCGCCTTGGCCGGCTCCCCCGTCGCCACGTCCACGGTGTCGAGCGCTCGCGGCACGGTGGAGATCGGCTTCATCGCCGCTCGCACCCGCAGCAGCTCACCGGTCGTCATGCCGCCTTCGGTTCCCCCCGCCCGGCCGGTACGACGACGCAGACCGTCCGCGGAGCTCTCGATCTCGTCGTGCGCCTCGCTTCCACGCCGGCGCGCGGTGGTGAAGCCGTCTCCGACCTCGACACCCTTGATGGCCTGGATGCCCATGAGCGCCGCAGCGAGCCGGCTGTCGATGCGACGGTCCCAGTGCACGTGGCTGCCGAGGCCCGGCGGCAGCCCGTAGACCACCACCTCGACCACGCCGCCGAGGGTGTCTCCCTCGGCCTTGGCGGCGTCCACCTCGGCGATCATCGCGGCGCTCGCCGCAGGATCCACACAGCGCACCGGATCGGCGTCGACCGCTTCGAGGCCGCCGGGATCGGGCAGCACGCCCGCGGGCGCGGCCACCCCGCCGATCTCGACCACGTGGCTGAGGATCTCGACATCCAGGGCCTGCGCGAGGAACGCCTTGGCTACGGCACCCAATGCCACGCGCGCCGCCGTCTCACGGGCGCTCGCGCGCTCCAGCACCGGCCGGGCGTCGGTGAAGCCGTACTTCTGCATCCCCACCAGATCGGCGTGGCCGGGCCTGGGCCTGGTGAGCGGCGCCGCGCGGCCGAGCCCGTCGAGCTCCTCTGCTGCCACCGGGTCGGCCGACATCACCGTCTCCCACTTCGGCCACTCGGTGTTGCCGACCCGGACCGCGACCGGTGCACCGATGGTCCGGCCGTGCCGGACGCCGCCGGTGAGCTCGACCTCGTCCTGCTCGAAGGACATCCGGGCGCCGCGGCCGTAGCCGGCGCGGCGGCGCTGTAGCTCGGCAGCGATCTCCTTGGTCGTGATCGCCGTGCCGGCGGGAAGCCCGTCGAGGACCGCCACCAGGGCAGGCCCGTGCGATTCCCCTGCAGTCAGCCAGCGCAGCACCACACCATTCTGCCGGTCGCGATGGCGAGGTAGCGGGCCGCGACATGCGTCAGCACCGTTCGCGGCTGCGAACGGTGCTGACGGGGAGCTTGCTCAGACGGTGTGCGAAGCACCGACCTTGAGGTCGAACGGCGTCGCATCGCCCACCTGAACGGTGACGTCATTGCCCTGGATGCCCAGGAGAGCGAAGTCCTGAGCAAAGACCGTTCCACGGGCGCTCGAGGCAGATGGCGCCACCACGTCGTACCGGAATGCCTTGTGGTGGGCGTAGCTGACCTCGAAGACCGCCGACTTGGCGCCGCGCACCTTGAGCAGGCGGACTGCCTGCGGCGACCCGAATGAGGTGCCCGGGCTGCCGCCCTGAGCGGGCGTGGTCGGCACGGTGCCCGGTACCGAGCCAGGAGCGGGACTCACCGTCGTCGACCCGACGACCGAGCCGGTACCCGGAACGGCTGCCGCCACCAGCGGCTTGAACGGGTCGCGCGCGAGGCGGGTGTGGGTCTTCTTGGGCAGGACGGTGCCCGCCTTGCCCTTGCCGCTGTTGCCGGACCCGGCTGCGGCTGGCTTGCTCGCCGAACCGCTGCTCCCGGAGGTGCTGGGCGCGCTGGCAGCCGGCGTTCCGCGGGGCACGAGTCCGGCAGATGAATCCGACGGCGACGAGGAACCGCCGCCCTTCAGCAGCAGGTAAGCAACGACCAGCACCAGCACGGCGGCAACGATGCCGCCGATGATCAGCAGCCGTCGACGGTCGTCGCCGGGCCCCGGATCGTCGAGTCCGGCCGGACCCGGCGGGGTCGTTCCCGCTTCCGGCAGTGTCGCGCCGGGAAGAATGGAGGTGTCGCTCATGGTTTGCGGGCCTCCTACCCGTTCGGGACCTGAAGCGGGGGCTCCGAAGCCTGGATCGAGGAAACGACCGCCGGCGGTGTCGCGGTGGTGCCGGTGGGCGCTGTGGACTGCGCCGGGGCCGGCGCGGTTGTCGTCTGCGGCGTCGGTACGACGGGCGGCGTGTAGGCGCTGCCCGGCGCGAAGAACACGGCCGCGGACAGCGAGGCGGCGAGCTGGTTCGGGCCGCTGGCCGAGCTCGACCCAGGTGCGAGGCTGAAACTGTGCACGAGAAACGCCCGAGGCAACCGCTCGAGGGAGTTGAAGAACGACTCGACGTTGGCGTACGTGCCCGCGACCGAGAGCGAAAGCGGCAGCTGGTAGAGCTGGACCGATCCTGCCGGACTCGTGCCGCCTAGGCTTTGAGCGCCGCCCGGCGAGGCCACGCTGAGTGCACTCGCCGCGCCGGGAGCAATCGCGCTGAGATCCACGCCGGCACCGTTCGCGGCGCTGGACAGCTGGCGAATAAGCGTCGGCTCGGCCATGTTGTCCGGAACCTCGGTCGAGAACTTCTGTAGCACGAGCTGCTGTTGCGGGAGCTCCTTCTGCTCAGCCTGGAGCGCGGAGATCTGCGTAAGGAGCACGGCGTTGGCCTGCTGCTGCGCGGCGGCCTGCTGATGGAGATCCGCCACCTTGTTCTTCTGCGGCTTCGCCAGCATGAACCAACCGGCGGCGATGATGACCACCACCAGGATCGCCGTACCGATCGTCCATCGTCGGAACTGAGTCATGGCGTGGTCCCGGTCGGCGTGGCGCTCTCGGCGGTCGTCTGCGCCGCGTAGCGGCCCGACTCTGCCACGGAGGTGACGATGACGGTGCTGCTGAAGTCGACGACGGGATGGGTGCCGACGGTGGACTCAGTCGAGTTGCCGAAGGTCGGGTCGCTGAAGCTCTTCTCCTTCGCCATCGAGTCCAGCCAGGCCGCGACATCGTCGTGCTTGAATCCGATGCCCGAGAAGGTGATCGTCGCGATCGGCACAACCGCCGCCGGTGCCGCCGACGAGCCCAGCGTCGCCGGCGCGGCCGGCGGGGCAGCCGTCGTGCTCGTCGGGCTCACGGACAGGTTGGTCAACCAGACGTTGCTGGGCATCCGGAACGACAGGTCGTTGAGGATGAACGACCAGCGGACTTCGCTTCCCATCGCCGTGGTGAGCATCGCCTGCCGTGCCTGAACCGCGGCGAAGGTTTCCTTGACGGCGTTCAGGCTTGCCAACTTGGTCTGCAACGAGGCGTTGGTCTGCTGGGCGGCCGCCAGCTCGTCCTTCGCGGCGGCGACACCGCTGTGCTCGTGCACATAAAGGAGCCCTGCGACGGCGACGGCCGCAAGCACGGCCGCACCCAGGCCGACCTGGACCTGCCGGAACCTTGCCGCCTGCGCGATCTCCGGCGGCATCAAGTTGACCCGCGGCATCGTCCCCGTGCCGGCGGACTGCACGGTCTGGGTGGTCACGCTGCAACTCCCAACGCGAGGCCGACCGGAACCGCAATCTGCGGCTCGACGTACGCCAGCTGCTCCGGGGTCAGACCGGTCTTCCCGATCCGGAGGGCCGACATCGCCGCACCCGGGTGGACCGGAAGCCGGGTGGCCGCGGCGAGTCGCTGCGCGAGCCCGCCGAGGCGGGCTCCCCCGCCGGACAGAACCACGCGGCTGAGTGGCGTCGAGTTCGGCTGCGCGAGGTAGTAGTCGAGCGAACCGCGGATCTCCTCGAGGAACGACGTCGCCGATGCCTCGATGACCCGGGCGGCAGGGTGCTCGCTCACGATCTCGCCGCGAACCGGGGACATCCCGAGCTGCTGCTTGACGGCAACGGCCTGCTCGAAGGGCACGCCGAGGCGCTCGCTCACCGAGTCGGTGACGCCGTCGCCTCCCATCAACAGGATCCGGACGAAGCGCGGCACGCCGTTCTGGTGGATGACGATGTTGGTGACCGTGGCGCCGACATCGACGATCGCCTCAGCGTTGTTGTGCATGCCCGGCTGCGCGCCGGTCTGATCGGTCTGGGCGAGGGCCCGCAAGACCGCAAACGGCGTGAGGTCGACGTGCACCGGCTGCAGGCCGGCGCGCTTCACGGTGTCGAGCGCGGTCGTGACCATGTCGCGAAGGGCAGCCACAAGCAGCACCCGCAGTGACTGGATCCCGTTCTCGTTCGTGAGGGACTCGATCGGGTGGAAGTCGAGGATTGCCTGTTCAACCGGGATCGGGATGTAATCGGCCGCCTGGAGCCCGAGCGACTTGCGGAGCTCGGCTTCCGGCATCCACGGCAGGTCGACCTGGCGGACGATGACCTTCGGGTTCGCCACCCCCAGAACGACTCGCTTGGTCGAGAACTTCGCGGTGCTCCAGAGATGCTTGATCGCCTCGGCGACCGCCGCCGAGTCGATGACCTCGCCGTCGCGAACGGCGCCCACCGGCAACGCGACCTGCCCGAACCGGTGCAGCGTCGCGGTGCCTTTGCCGACCGTCAGCTCGGCGGCGCGGACACCGGAGGTCCCGATATCGAGACCGACCGCGTTTCCTGCCACTGGTCCGTCCTCCTGTAGCGGCTGGGGATCCGCCGCCGAACCCGCTCCCTGTAACTCTGTCCTCAACGGGATCGGTCGCGAGACCCCCGGGCTTGAGCGGTTGAAGCGGACTGACTGGGCCGACCGGCCTAGACCGCTGCCTCAGTGACGCAGCGAGTGAACGTACGCATGGCTGATCGGATGCCCGGCAAACACCGCGATCAGGACACCAATCAGCATAAAAGGCCCAAATGGCACTTTCGTCTTGCGATCGCCACCGCGGATGGCGACGACCGCCACGCTCACCACCGCGCCGACCAAGAACGCGGAGAACGCCCCGACCAGGAGCTGGCCCCACCCCAGCCAGGCCAGGTACAGCCCGAGGACACCGGAGAGCTTTACGTCGCCGAGGCCCATGCCGGCGGGATAGATGAACCAGACGATGGCGTAGAAGCCGAACAGGGCGGCCATGCCGATCAGGGCCCGTCCGTAGGCCCACCCGCTGCCGTCGACGGCAGCGGCGATCCCGAGGAGAACCAGCCCCACCGGATACGACGGCAGGGTGAGCTTGTCGGGCAGCCGCTGGACGTCGAGGTCGATCATGGCCAGCGCCACCCCGACGGCCGCCAGGTAGAGGAACGCAGGCAACGCGGCGTGCGGTCCGAACCTCACTGCGAACGCGACGAACAAGCCGCAGGTGGTGAGCTCGACGAGCGGGTATCGCGCCGAGATCCTCGCCTGGCAGTGCCGGCATCGGCCCCGCAGCAGCAGCCACGATAGGACCGGGACGTTCTCACGGGGGGCGAGCGGCGTATCGCACGAGGGGCAGTGCGACGGCGGCCGAACGACGGACTCCTCGCGCGGCAACCGCCAGATCACGACGTTGAGGAACGAGCCGATGATCAGGCCGAACACGCCGCATACGACAGCCACCGATACTTGCATCGGACGATTCTCTTACGCCTCGATCCGAGACGGGCGCAGATCAGCCCCCGACGCCACCGATGAGGTAGTCGTTCGCAGCGGGCACCGTATAGGTGCCGCCGGTAAGGTGGGAGTTGACCACCGGGCAGCTCGGCGTCGGCTGCAGACCGCCGGCCTCGCTGTCGTAGAAGAACTTGTGGCCGGAGTTCTGACTGACCGACGACAGGCAGTACCCGTTCGAACCGTCGTAGCCCTCGACCCGCAGCTTCACGTCGTGGCTCGAGGCAACCACAGGCTCGGAGGCGGCGACCTCCTTGACGCCCGCATATGTCCCGTAGTCGTTCAGGTAGATCTCCTCGAAGTTCGCCAGGTTGCGCAGGTCGCTCTTGGCGGCCGTGTCGTAACCCTTCTTGCGCTGGTTCAAGAAGACGGGGACCGCGATCGCGGCAAGGATGCCGATGATGATGATCACGATCAGGAGCTCAATCAGCGTGAAGCCCTCGTCGTCTGGGTCGTGCCGGTGGATCCAGTTGGTGAGCATCGTGCCTCCTTCACCTCAAGCATCGGATCAAATCCTGGGGCGGGATAGCGCCCGTGAGCCGGATTTATGTCCGATTTGGTCACCCATTCGGACTAGCCGGCCTTTCAGCCGACACACGCACGGCGATCCGGCGTCCGCGGCTGAAACAGCGGGGCCCGGCCCGCGGAAGCGGGCCGGGCCCCAAAGGGGTTAAGAGGCGCTTAGTGAAGGGTCGTGGGCGGGTTCGCGCCTGTGGCGTTCGTCGCCTTGGCGCATGCGCCCGTGGGCAGCGCATTCTTGACAGCGGCCTGATCGGCGTACGCCGTGTTCTGCAGACCGCCAGCCTCGCTGTCGTAGAAGAAGTTGCTGCCGGAACGGCTGTGGATACCCAAGCAGTAACCGTCCGAGGTGCCGTCGAGCGCGATGGCGATGTCGGAGACGTTCTTGCTGCCCTTCACCGTCTCGGCGGTCGACACCGTGCCGTAGACGCTGCTGTAGGCGTCGTAGTCGGTGAGGTAGCTCTCCTCAGCGGTCGCGAAGTTGCGGAGGTCGCTCTTCGCGGCCGAGTCGTAGCCCTTCTTGCGCTGGTTGAGGAAGACGGGAATCGCGATCGCGGCGAGGATGCCGATGATGATGATCACGACGAGGAGCTCGATGAGCGTGAAGCCCCCCTCGTTCTCCTCCTGCATCTTGCGGAGACGAGCAAGCATTGCGGTCCTTCCGTAGTACTGCGGTGAGCCGCGTAGCGCCGATCAGGCCTCAGGCCGGCTCGATGACGTACAGAGTGTCGGTCATCGCCGAGTGTGACTTGAACACTTCCAGTCGGCGTTTCGGCGCCTCTTTGTTAGGCCATTCGGCGCAGTCGGTTAATGCGGATGAACACAAGGCGAAGCGCTAGAAGCGGTTCAGTGTCGATCAGCTACCGATGTGGTTGTAGACGTCGAAGATCGGCAGGTAGAGGCAGACGATCATCGAGCCGACCAGACCTCCGAGGACCGCGATCATGATCGGCTCGATCAGAGCGGTCAACGACTCGGTGGTCGCCTCGACCTCTTCGTCGTAGAACTGCGCGATCTTCGACAGCATCGTGTCAAGCGCACCCGTGTCCTCGCCGACGGCCATCATCTGCACGACCATCGGCGGGAAGACGTCGTGCTCGCTGAGCGGCTGCGTGAGCGCCTCGCCCTGCCTGACGCTGTCCTGCACGTCGCGCACCGCCGCCGTGATCGTCCAGTTACCGGTCGTCTCCGAGACGATCTCGAGGGCTTGCAGGATCGGGACACCGGACTTGATCATGGTGCCCAGGTTGCGCGCGAACCGCGCGATCGCCACCTTTTGGAACAGCGGCCCGAAGACCGGCACCTTGAGCTTGAGCGGGTCGACGACGCTGCGCACGTTCTCCTGGTTCTTCACCCGGCGCCACACGATCGAGCCGACCACCGTCAGGACGATGCCGGCCGGAAGCAGGAACTTCATCAGGTGCGAGATGTCGACGAGCATCTGTGTCGGCGCCGGGAGCTTCGTGCCGAGCTGCTGGAAGATGTTGGCGAACGAGGGCACGACGAAGGTCATCATGACGATGAGCGCCAGGACCGCGATGCAGCCGACCACGATCGGGTAGGTCATCGCGGACTTGATCTTCGCGCGCAGCTTGACCTCGGCCTCGTAGTTCTCCGCGATCTGCAGCATCACGGTGTCGAGGAAGCCGCCGACCTCACCCGCACGGCAGAGGTTGACCATCAGCGGCGGGAACACCTTGGGGTGCTTGCCGAGAGCCGCCGACAAAGCGGTACCGGCCTCGACGTCGTTCCGGACCTCGGCAAGGGTCTGCCCGAGCTTCGGGTTCTCGGTCTGGCTGGCGAGAATCGACAGCGACCGCATCAAGGACAGGCCGGAGTTGATCATCGTCGCGAACTGCCGCGACATGATCGCGAGGTCCTTCAGCTTGACCTTGCCGCCGAAGCCGGGGATGGTGATCTCTTTTTGAAGGCCACTGTTGGCCTGCTCGACCGAGATGGGCGCGTAGCCCATCGACTTCAGCTTCTGGACAAGCGCGGCCTCGGTCTCCGCCGACAGCTCCCCGGAGATCAGCTTCCCGGAGCGGTCGCGGACCTGGTACTTGAACGCGATGGTCGCCATGTGGCGTCTCCTCAGCCTCTACCGGTCAGGCGGTTGAAGTCCTCGACGTGGTGGCACTTCTCGAGCGCTGTCTCGTACGTGATCCGGCCGGACTTCACGAGCTCGGCAAGGTGCTGGTCGAGCGAGTGCATCCCGTGCTTGGCACCGGCCTGCAACGACGAGTAGATCTGGTGGGTCTTGCCCTCTCGAACGAGGTTGCGGATCGCCGGCGTGGCCACGAGAACCTCGGTCGCGACCGCTCGACCCTTCCCGTCGAAGGTCTTGCACAGGGTCTGGCAGACGATGCCCTGCAACGCGCCGGCGAGCTGGACCCGGATCTGCTGCTGCTGGTGGGGCGGGAAGACGTCGATGACACGGTCGATGGTCTGCGCCGCGTCCTGCGTGTGAAGGGTCGCGAACACGAGGTGACCTGTCTCAGCCGCAGTCAGCGCGACCGAGATCGTCTCGAGGTCACGCATCTCACCGACGAGGATGATGTCGGGGTCCTGCCGGAGGACGTGCTTGAGCGCGTTCTGGAACGACCAGGTGTCCTCGCCGACCTCACGCTGGTTGACTAGGCAGCTCTTGTGGCTGTGCAGGAACTCGATCGGGTCCTCGACCGTCATGATGTGGTCGCGGCGGCTGCGGTTGGCCAGGTCGACGAGCGCGGCCAGCGTCGTCGACTTGCCGGAGCCGGTAGGACCGGTCACGAGCACGAAGCCACGCGGCAGCATCGCAAAGTTGGCGACCGACGGCGGGACACCGAGGTCCTCGAGCGACTTGATCTCGTAGGGGATGATTCGGAAGGCCGCGCCGAGCGAGTCACGCTGGCGATAGATGTTCACACGGAAGCGGGCACGGCCGGGCAGCGCGTACGCGAAGTCGAGCTCGAGCTCCTCCTCGAAGGTCTCGCGCTGCTTCTGGGTGAGGATGGCGTACACCATCCGCTGGATCACCGGGGGCGTGAGCAGCGGATGATCGTTCAGCGGCGTCAGGGAGCCGTTGATCCGCATCGTCGGACGGGCTCCTGAGGTCAGGTGCAGGTCGGACGCCCCGCTGTCCTGAACCTCGACCAGGAGCTTGGCGAGCAGGCCGGCCTCGAACTTGCTGTCCTCCTCGAGGGCAGAGCGGGTGTACGCCGTGTCGTGCTCGAGCGCATCGGATGCCGACGGCTCAGCCGGAGGCTCGTACACGCCGTAGCCCGACGTCGAGCCGTACGAGCCGAGGTCGGTCCCCGGCTCGGCGTAGCCGATGCCGTTCGTCGGCGGCGGAAACGCTGGCGGAGGCGGCATCATCACGCCGGCCGGCATGGCAGTTCCTGCCGGCAGCTCTACGCCGGGTGGCAACGCCATCTCCACGTCAGCGGGAGCCGGAGCGGGCGGCGCTCCGAACGGCGAAGCTGCGGGTGCGGCGGCGGAGGGCGCAGCCGTGACTCCCGGCGGCAGCGCCGTGCCTGGCGGCAGCTCGACCCCGGGCGGCAGCGCCATCTCGATGCCGGGGGGCGGGCCGGCGGCGGCAGGCGCCAACGCCGGCGGCGGCTCGGCGATCGCGGACGTCGTCGCACCCGGCGGTGCCCACGCGGCATCAACTGGCGCCGCAGCGGGGCTCGAGCCCTCAAAACCCTGGCCGTCCACGTCAACGTCCCCTCATCGACATCATCCTGCCCGGGATCGCTCCCGTCGCAAGACATGGCCCTTCTGTACGTGAGCATCGGCCACCCGCCGCGCCGCCTTGAGCCAATCGGGCCACAGCGCGTTGGTAGTCACACGACGACGCGAAGGACTTCCTCGATAGAGGTGAGCCCCACCAGCGCCTTGCTCATTCCATCGAGGCGCAGCGGGATCATGCCCTGCTCCAAGGCAACCTTGCCGATGTCGACGGCGGTGGCCCGCTGAACGGTCAGTCGTTCGATCTCCTCGCTGACGGGCATGACCTCGGTGAACGCCACCCGCCCCTTGTAGCCCGTTTTCGCGCAGTTCGAGCACCCGACCGGCCGGTAGAGCGTCGGAAGCGGCTCGCCCTCCTTCCACGGGAACCGCGCCGAGGTCAGCACCTCTGGCTCCGGCGTGTACGCCTCCTTGCACCGTTCGCAGAGTCGCCGGCCGAGCCGCTGGGCAAGCACCGCGTCGAGCGCCGAGCCGACCAGGAAGGGCTCGATGCCCATCTCGACCAGACGCGTCATGGCGGAAGGTGCGTCGTTGGTGTGAAGGGTCGTGAGGACGAGGTGACCGGTGAGCGCCGCCTCGATCGCGATCTGGGCGGTCTCGTGGTCGCGAACCTCACCGATCAGCACGACGTCGGGGTCGGAACGAAGGATCGAGCGCAGGGCGCTCGCGAAGGTCAGACCCGCCTTTGAGTTGGTCTGAACCTGGTTGATGCCGGGAATCCGGTACTCCACCGGGTCCTCGACGGTGATGACGTTGATCTCCGGACGGCTGACGATGTTCAGCGTCGCGTACAACGTCGTCGACTTGCCCGAACCGGTCGGCCCGGTCACGAGGATCATGCCGTACGGCTTGGTGAAGCTCTTCGAGTAGCTGTTGTAGTTGTGGTCGCTGAAACCGAGGTCTGACAGGCGCAGCAGCGCGGTGGAGTTGTCGAGAATACGCATGACGACCTTCTCGCCCCACACGGTGGGAAGCGTCGCAACACGCAGGTCGACCTTCTTGCCGGTCACGTTGACCGAGAGTCGGCCATCCTGCGGGATTCGCCGCTCGGCGATGTTGATGTCGGCCATGATCTTCAGCCGCGAGATGACGCCCGCCTGGATGTTCCGCGGCGAGCGCATGATGTCGTGCAACACGCCGTCGATCCGGAACCGGACACGGAGGTCGCGCTCGGACGGTTCCAGGTGGATGTCGGAGGCGCGGTCGTTGATCGCCTGGGTGATGAGCAGGTTGACGAACTTGACGATCGGCGCGTCCTCGACGACCTCCTTGAGGTTGCTGAGGTCCTCCTCCTCCTCCAGGTCCAACGCCATCGAGATGTCGTCGAGATCGCCTTCGGCGCGGTGGTAGCGGTTGATGGCTGACAAGACGTCGGCCTTGGTCGCAACGACCGGCTTGACCTCGACGCCGGAGATCGAGCGGATGTCGTCAAGCGCAAACACGTTGGCCGGGTCGGACATCGCGACGAGGAGCTTGCCGTCCTCGTAGCCGATGGGCAGCGCGTTGTAGCGGCGGCACACCGCCTGTGGGACAGAGGCCAGGGCCGCGCCGTCCACGGCAAAGTCGCCGAGATCGACGAACCGCATCCCGATCTGCTTGGCGAGCGCAGCCACCAGCTGGCTCTCGCTGAGCACGCCGCGGTCCACCAGCACGCGCCCGAGGGCCCGTCCGGCTCGCTGATGCTCATCGAAGGCCTCGGCCAGCTGGTCGCGTGTGACCAGGCCGTCCTCGACCAGGATGTCGCCGAGCTGCTTCACCGCGCTCCTTCAGTCACGTGCTCATAGCCTGTTCGGACGTCCTAGCTGTTGCCTTGATGATCGCGCGGGCAGGAAGCCGTCGGCGACGGGAGACCGGCCCGCTCAGCACCTGACACCAAATCGCGGGTCGTCCGCAGCTCGCAGGCATAACCGGAACCGGCGCCGAGATCGTGAGCCCACATGCTCAGTTCGGAGAGCAGCGCGGGCGATGCGGCGTGAGCCGCAACCTGCGCGGCGACGTCCGCCGCCAACAGGTCCCGCGCAGCGCTACGGTCTCCGGCGCCGAGATACACCAAGGCCAGGTCCGCCACCCACGGTCCGTGCGATCCGTCAACCCGGTCGACCTGCGCGTTTGCGGCAGCGACGGCATTTGGTATCAAGCCGGATCGCGCGCCGACGGCGAAGCGCAGCAACGCGAGATCCAGGTCGACCTTCGCTGCCGCCGATGTCTGAGCGAGAGCCTCACGCAGCTGGGCTCGATCAGCGGTTCGCGGATCGAGCTCCCAGACCGACAGGACCGTCTTTGCCGGTCGGTAGTCGCCGAACGGCGCGGCAGCCTGCGCCAGCAGAGAGGTTGCGGACTCGGTGGTGGACGGCTGGTCGATCTGCCACTGGTGGAGCACCGGAATGAACACGGCGAGCACACCCAAGAGCGCCACGAACGGGCCGAACCGCCACAGCCGACGCCGGAGGGCGAGATCACTCGCCGCCGGGGCAAGGCACACCGCGAGCAGGACGGTTTCGACCCTGATCGACGGATGGGACCAGTCGAAATCGACGTTGACATGCGCCAACACGCCCAGGAACGCCACAGCGACCGCGAACGCAACCACATCCGGCTGTGCGGCTCCGCGCGCGCGAGCGAACGTCCATACCCGCCGAAGTGCCCAGCCGGCGACGACGAGAGCTGCCAGCAGGACGGGCAGGCCGAGCAGCAGGCCGCCATCGGAGAACGCTTGCAGGAACCCGTTGTGGGCGAGCGGCGATCGCGCCCAGTTGCTCGGCGTGTAGAAGGGCGCGTCGCTGGCCAGGGCGTGATAACCGGTACCGACGACCGGGTGGTGGATCGCGTCTTGAATCGCGGCCCGCCAGAACTCGGTCCGGTAGTGACCATTGGTGGCCAGCGACTGGCCGCTTCCCGTTCGCGCAGTGGTAGCGGCCCAGGGCGCGTCGTACGACGGGAACAGCGGCCACCCCGGTAGAGCCGCCACGACGGCGACAGCAAGGAGCACCGCGCCACCAGCCCGCTTGAGCCCGCCACGAACCCGGGCCGAGCCGATCCCTACCAGCACTATGCCGGCAATCACCGCCGCGAGCGTTGCCCGGCTGCTGGAGAAGACGATGCCGGCTACGCATAGCGGAACGCTCACCCAGCCGACGAGGTTCCACGGCCGCCGGCCCTCGGCAACGAAACCCAGCCCGATCACCGCTCCGGGTAGCAGGAAGGCCGCGTACGGGTTGTGCCAGTAGAACGTGCCGGACATCTCCCGGGCAGGATCGCGGCCGCCCCACCAGGGCTGGAACGCGAGCGAGAACTGGTAGACCCCGGCCAGACAGACCGCTGCCGCGACCAGGTGAGCGCGGTCCTCGTCATGGACATACCGCCGGCCCGCAACGTAGACGCCCGCGGCGAGGACGTAACCGGCGGCCACATCCGAGCCGTACCAGCCAGTCGGAGCGAAGACACAGACCAAGACGGCGCAGATCGCCACCACTGCCGCAAAGCCGACGGAGCCAGCCGGCGTGCGCCAGCCGCGGACGGCGAGTAGGACGACGCCGACCACGATTGTGAAGAGAAGCTCGTTGTGGACCCCTCGACCGCCGATGGCGCGGGTAAACGGCACCGCCCACCACATCAGGAGCACGACGACGGCTACGTGCTCCGCGATTTCCCACCGCGAGCGTCCCGCAACCGACTGCCGGAGCTCGGCGCGCAGCTGCTCCGGGATGGCAATGGAGGTCACACGGTGCCATCGGCCGATCGGGTGATGGTCTTGACCGTTCGGATCAGTCCGCCGTCCACTGAAAAGCCCGACCTAGCGGACGAGCAGGGCGAGATAGTCGCTCGCCACGGCGTCCCACGAGAAATGCTCGCGGGCGCGCCTTCGGCTCAGCGCGCGCAACTCGGCGAGGTCGCGCCCCGGCACCCGGTCAACCCGCCGGATCAGGGCGGTCAGCTCGGCTTCATCGGCGAAGTACCAGGCGTTCGGGCCGGCCACCTCCCGGTTCTCGGGCGTGTCCAGCACGAGGCAGAGGTTGCCGGCGCCCATTGCCTCGATGAGGGCGGGGTGGGTGCCGCCCACCTCGGTCGCATGGACGTAGCAGCGGGCGTTGCTCTGTAGTGCGCGGTAGCCGTCGCCAAAGACGGGGCCCGGCAGGATCGCGTTCGGCGCCGCCGCCGCGCGGACCTCGTCGTCAAGCCTGCTGTCGTAGGTCGCCTCACCGAGCATCACGAGCGCCCGGCGGCTCCCTGCCGCAGCGTGCGCACGGGCCACCAGGACCGGGTTGTTCTCTCGCTCCCATCGCGACACGTAGAGGATGTAGCCGTCCGGCTTGACCGCGAGGTCGGGCGGCAGGTCCGCTCCGCGCGAGATCAGGTCGGCGCCGTACGGGATCATCACGGAGTCGGCGTCATGCCGGACACGGTAATAGGTGCGCACCTCCTCCGCATCGGTGACGAGGACACCCGCCCAGCGGACCGACAGCCACTCCCCCAGGCGGTACCAGGCCCGGCCGGCGATACCCCACTTGCCGCGTCGCCATTCCAGCCCGTCGACGTTCATCACGACGCGGCGGCGACTGGCACGCAGCAGCGGCAATGTCGGCGCGTTGGCGGCGTTGCACAGGATCACGTCGCGAATCCGGGTGCGCGTGACGAGATGCAGCACGGACAGGAATGTGTGCACCACGGTGTCCAGGTACTTGCTGGAGATCGTCGGGAGCGTCACCAGGCGAATCCCCCGCCATTCCGCCCCGGCGGTGGCGTAGCTCCGCCGGCAGTACACGGTCACCGGCACACCGCGTTCGACCAGCCTCGACGCCAGTTGCTCGGCGAAAGTCTCGAAGCCGCCGTAGTTGGCCGGGATCCCCCGGGTGCCGAGGATCGCAATGCCCCGCGCGGGCGCGCGCGGGGCGGAGCGCACCGCCTTACGAGAGGGTGCCATACCCGTTGCGCGAAGCAACGGCGTCCCGTGCAGCATCGCCACGCTCGCAACGCGCAGTTCGAGGCCGAGCAGCCCCGGCGCGATCAACACGTCGATGCCAGCGCCGGACAGGGCGCCAGCCAGGCGGCCGGTGGCCAGCGGGTCGGTGTCGGCGGGAAGAATCAGGCCGTCCACGCGAAGCCGCCGGGCTCGGTCGACGAGCTTGTCGGGTGGCAGGTCCCGCGGCAGCACATCGACGATGACGAAGGGGGCACCGGGCGCACGAGTGAGGTCACCGAGGAGCCGGCGACCCGCCGCGTCATCCCCCACGAGCACGTAGCGCTCCAAGCCAATGCCGAACGGCACGAGCATGCGTCGGCTTCGCCGGATCAGTGAGCGAGTGGCCAGCGAGAACAACAGGACCGCCAGCGTCATCAGCCCGATCCAGGACCGCGAGAGCGCAGCGTGCAAGACCAACTCGTTCACGATGAACACGGCCAACCCCAGCGCGAGCGCGGCTTCAAGCGCCTGCTCGACATTGGACTCGCCAAGTCGAAGCGCGGCCCTTCGGTACATGCCGGACGCCCGACCGACCATGACCAGCCCAACGGCGAGGGCAACCGTCATCGCTTCATACCGAACCAGGTAGTAGTCCGGCACAGCCCGCTGGCCGAACCGAAGCGTGTACGCGAGGTATCCCGACAGCAGGCCGACCCCGATGTCTACGGCCGCGAGCAGCAGATCGGAGCGCCGCCGCAGCTTGAACCCGCCGAACACCCACAGACCCTATCGAGGCCCCACGGCTGCGCTATCGAGCCGCACGTCGTTCCGCCGCTCGGAGAACTTCTTCGTGCTCCCGGCGCCACGCCACGACGTCGTGTCGCAGCGCCCAGGACCTGCTCCGTTCGGAGAACGAGCTGTCCGAGATCACTTGCGTGAGCGCTGCCGAGAGCGCGGAACCAGTAGGCGTCGCGAACTGAACGGGGTAGTCGGGTTCCCCGGAATCGAGACCGCACCCGCTGTTGGCGACGATCGGCAGGCCGGACGCTGCCGCTTCAAGCAGCGTGTACGGCAGGCCCTCCCCGCGCCCTCGCGACGTGAGGAGGAGCGCGTCTGAGGCCCGGAAGAGCAGCAGTGACTCCGGCACACGACCGAGGTAGATCACCCCCGCTTGCGCAGCCGCAGCGCCAACCTGATCGCTCAGGGGGCCGCTCCCCGCCATCACCAGCTGGCCGTCGAAGGCAGCGCCCGCGGCTATGGCCAGCTCGGGCAATTTTCCTGGATCCATTCGTCCAACCCACGCCACCACTGGCTTGTCCGGCATCAGACCCAGCGCTTCACGCGCTGCATGCTGTTCGGCAGCCGTTGATGGGCGATACCGGGACGTGTCGACGGCATTGGGGATCACGGCAATGGGGCACGTCACGCCGACGACCTGCCGAAGGTCGTCAGCAACAGCCGGCGACACCGCGATCAAGGTGGTGACGTGCCGAGACGCCCGTCTATAGGCCTTCGCGAGCAGCGCTCCCTCGATCCCGCTGACCCAACGCCCGTGCTCGGTCCAGACGACCGGCGCGAGCCGCGCGAGAATAGGCGTCAACCCAATCTGCTCGCGCTTGTACTGCGCGTGGAAGACGGTCGCGCCGAGCGACCGAGTGGCGCGTTCCGTCGCCCGACGTTCCCGGGGCAGCCGGTGCAGGACCTTGAAGGTGTGGCGGCCCGCCCATTTAGGACCGAGTGGCACGGGGATGCGCTCGAGAGCCAGGTCCTCCCAGCCAGGCACCGACCCGACCAACGTCACCCTGTGCCCCAGCGCCGTCATCTCTTCAGCAAGCCCGAGCAAGTAGCGTTCGCCCCCGCCAGAAATCGGCGTTTCGCACACGAAGCCAAGATGCACGACTCCGATTCTGCCGTCAGTCCTTCGCTTAGAGCGGCGAAACGGCGTCGTACGCGGACCGCACGCCGGAGAGAAACCGGGCTCGATCGAACTGCGCCACGTGCAGGCTCCCTGCCTGAGCCAGGTGGGAACGCACGGTTGGGTGATCGATGATCTCCGCACATGCCTCGACCACCGCGGCGATCCGGGTACGGCCGGTGTCGTCCTCCGGGTCCTCATCGATGAAGACGGCGCCGCCGCCGAGCATCTCCGGAAGCGATGAGTTCCGGAACGCCACGACCGGAGTGCCCACGCTAAGAGCCTCCTGTGGAGGCAAACCCTGACCCTCGTACGCGGAGGAGAAGAACATGACCTCCGCCGACCTCAGAACCGCGGCTAGGTCCGCGTCGGACACCCTACCCAGGCCGCGAATGCGATCCTTCCCGTCGAACGACTCCGTACCCGGACCCAGCAACACGGTGGCGATCCCCCGCCGACTCAGCTGTTCCGCGGCCTCGGCCAGCAAGTGGTAACGCTTCCGCGGGTCAGGAGCACGCAGGTCCGCCATGCCCACGATGAACGGCCGGGCCGGCAACGCCAGACTGGTCGTCGCTTCCAAGGCCAGGCGTGGGACCGGCATCGGGGCCCGGACGATCCGGCTCGGATCAACCCCGAGCACCGACACCAAACGCTCGCGAGTGTGCTCGGACAGCACCACGATTCGCGGAACCCGAAGAATGAGGTTGTGGAAGTAGCGGGTCCGGATCCCCGTCTTGACGTATCCGGGATGGTCGATGGGAATCACGTCCAGCACACTGCACACGGTCCGCGACAGAACGCCCGGAACCAGGTCATAGCAGGACGTCGCGTGGTAGATGTACGGACTCAGCCGGGCCAGCCTGGCACGGCGGACCGCCACGGACACCCAGGTCTCGGCGCGCGGCGGAACATGCCTGATACCGCTCACCAGGCGTAGGTCGATGTCGGGCTCCGCTTCCAAGCCAGACCACAGAGCCTCCAGGTAACGGCCCAGCCCGCGGTCCCGCCCCGCTCGCAGCGATGCCGTCACATCCAGCGCAATGCGGTGGCCCGGTGATTCAGCCGACAGCATCGATCACGTCAAGAAGCTCACGCACTCGCTTCTCCCATGTGCGCTCTTGCGCCAATGCGATCCGTCGCTGCCGGAGTGCAGGCGACTCGCTACACGCCGCCCTCAGCGCCGCGACGATCTCAGCGTCGGCCGAGCAGTAGTACACGGCGTCGCCGGCGACCTCGACCACGGCGGGAAGCGGTGTGGAAACGATCGGCATGCCCGTCGCAAGGTACTCCCCTAGTTTGAGTGGGAGAACGTGCCGAGTGTGCTCGCTGACGAGGTAAGGCAGTGCAAGGACGTCGACGTCGCCGAGCAGCGCCGAGATGTCGGCCTGCGGCGTCGATCCGATTCGCACCACCTTCGGGTCCGCCTCGAGCTCCCCGAGAGCGGCTGTCGCGAGGCGGTCGCTGGGGTGGCCGAGCGGACCGACAAGGGTGACGGAGCGCACCAGCGCACAGTCCGTCAGCCTGCGCAGGAAGGCGAAATCGATCTTGTGAGCGGAGTACGTCCCATGGAAGAAGACGCTCAGCCCGTCACGGAGCGTCGCGCACGGTTTCGGAGGGACGGCGAAGGCATCGACATCCGCTGGATTCCCGACCATCCGAACGTCCTCGCGCCATTGACGGCAGTGCACCGCAAGTTGAGGTGATGTCGCGAGCACGGCGTCGGCCCGCCGCACAAGCTTCGCTTCGGCGGCGAGCAGATCGCCCGCGCGCGGCGCCCAGTCCGGAAACGACGAATGGTGATCGACGCAGTGATAGATGACGGCGCCCGGGCGAAGTCGTTCAAGCCCGTGGATCACCGTCGGGAAGTAACAAATCAGCGCAGGGGTCAGCCACCTCAACTTCGTCCGCAACGCCCAGCGAACATGCCAGTTGCTTAGCACCGCGCTTGCTACGAGCGCCAAACGGCTACGGACGCGTACCCGCTTCGGGAACACCAGCGGGCGAATCACCCAGAGGTTGGGCTGCACCATCCGCGGCACCAGCCACCAGCGTTCGCGCCACAGATCCCGGGTCGACACACCGACGAGATCGACATAGAGGACGGGACGGACCGCCGAGATGCCACGCGCGACCTGATGCTTGTTGGTCGGAACGGCGCGCCAACGCTCGGGGCTCAGCACCACCACCGGTCGTTGGTCAGTCATGCGCCATCAGCCGGAGCAGCCGTGCTGCCCGACCTTCCCCGATCATCGCAGGTGTGATGTCCGAAGAGCGAATGGGCTTGAACGCGAGGAGTGCAGCACCGTGAGCGACTCCCGCCAGAACCACAGCCGCCACCACAAGCACGAGCCTGTCCACCTTGACGAACAACGACAGCAGCCAGCCACCGGCGATCGACGCCGAGGTCATGACCGCCGCCGCCCGCAGGGGCGGTCGCACCGGTGCGATCCGCCGGGCGACGACGAGCTCCGCGACTCCGATGAGAAATCCTGACACGCAGGTCGAGATCGCGACGCCGGTGATTCCGAGCGCCCGGTACAGCACGACATCGCCGATGACATTTGCGATGACCAGAACGCCGCGGATCCGCACGACGGTGCGCTGCCTTCCCGCGACGAGCAGCAACGACTGGCTGCTGCCGCCCCCAATCGTGCGGGCCAGGATCGCCGAGATGGCAAGGATCCGGACCACTCTCGCCGCCGGGGCAAAGGGCGACCCGTACAGGCCGGTGATGAGTGCGTCGGGGTACAGCGCCAGGCCCGCGAGCACCGGGCTGCTGACCAGCAACGCCAGGAGCGCCGTCAGCCGCCAGGAACTCGCGACCGTCTCGCGGCTCGCGTGGCTGCCGAACACGCGCCCGAGACCGACGTAGGACACCAGCCCAAGGCCTTCCACGATGGACTGCGCCCCGGTCTGGAAGGCGTTGTAGCCAGTGCTGTAGAAGCCGGTCGGCTTGGCCCCGGCGCCCGCCGCGCGCATGGCCAGCACGTCAGCGGTCTTGCCGACGCCGATGGAGAGCAGACCGTTGAGCCAGAACGGACCGAGCTCCCGGAGTCTCACCACGGGGCGGGGACTCGACCGGACTTCGCGGAGCACCGCGAGGTACCACACGCTCACAGCAAACTGGGTGCCGGCGGTCGCAACGAGCGCATGAACAACCGTGAGCGACGATGTCGCGGCGAGACCAGCGAAGGCGGCGGTCACCAGGACCGACCACGTCGTATCCAGCAAGGCAGCCGAACCGGCGCGGAAGCGAGCGGCCTCGATGACGGAGCCCAGCGATGCGACGCCATTGAATCCTGCGTAGGCGGCGGCCGATGCGAGTGTCCACACCGAGCCGGAGCCAAGCGGGTCCCGCGACGCGAACAGGGCGATACAGGCAGCCGCTACGAGAAACAAAGCCCCGGTCCACAGGCGCAACCGCAGCGCGCCGGCGTAGATCTCTCGGGCCGCGCTCGAGTCGACGCCGAGGGCAGGACCTCGGGCGAGCACGAGATCTTCGAGGCCGAATGAGGCCAGCCCTTGGGCGAGAACGACGAGCGCGAGTACGGCGGCATACAGGCCGGCGCCTCTCGGGCCCAGCGTCCGCGCGATGATGACGCTCGCGACGAAGGCCAGCCCTAGCTGGACCAGGCGGGCCGCCTGTCGCTGCAACACGCCACGGCCAATGGTCGATCGACTGTCGGCCTTCGGCTTATCGGGCCGCCCGCTGCGCTGCCCGGCGCGCAAGAAGGTCACGGCCGTGGACCCGCCCCATCGGCAGTGCCGTCGAGCCATACATCGAACAGCTCGGCCAGCCTCGCCCGGTGATGCCGCTCCGTGAAGTGTTGCTCCCATCGGCTGCGCGCGGCGGCGCCAAGTCGCTCTCGCTCCAGCGGGTCGTCTAGCAGTGCAGCTACCTCCCCGGCAGCAGCCGCCGTCGTCGTGGCGAAGCGACCGGCGTCTCCGAGCATCTCCGGCAGCCCCCCTGTCGGACTGGCAACGATCGCTTTTCCGGCCCGCATCGCCTCCAAGCCTGTCAGCGGAAACGGATCGGGGCGAGTCGCGACGTTCAGCACCACCGTCGCGTCCCGGAAGAAGCGAGCGACATCGGGTCGCTCGCCGACGAACTCCACCCGATCGGCGACCCCACATTCACGCGCGAGGGCGCGAAGCGCCGGGACGTATCGGCCCGACTCGCCCGGTGGTTCGCCGCCGACAAGGCGAAGGACGGGCGCGGCGGGATGATCTCGGAGAGCCGGTTCGGCCAGAATCCGAATCGCCCGATCCTGACCCTTCCATCGTTGGATCCGGCCCACGACGAGCAGGCTGCACGGGGAGTCGTCGACGTCGTCGGCGTCCGGCTCCGGGCTCAGGTCGGCGATGCCGTTGTGCACGACGATGGCACGGGAAGCCGCGCCGCCACGCAGCCCCGCGCGAACGGCTGATGAACAGCAGACGATGTCGTCCACCAAGCCGCTTATGGCGGCCGAGACCGTCCACCGCTCCGCACCCGCCTCGAGGAACTCCTGAATGTGGATCGCGCGGACTCGCCCTCGTCCTACGGTCGCCGCCGCCACTGGCAGCACGGACACGGTGCTGAACACGACGAGGTCCGCTCCGCGTGCGACCGCCCGAATCCGGGCGAGGCTTCGGCGGCCTCGTCCGGCCAGCCGAGCCAGCCCGACCGGCGTGGCGTAACGCCGGCGCAGGATCGGCAGATCCAGTGTTTGGACCTCGACACCGATTTCCCGAAGCCTGGTGGAGAGGGTGCCCGGGTAGTCGACATCGCACGGCACGGCGACGGTGACGTCCACCCCCATGCTCATGAGCACCTCCGCCCACCGATGAAGCATCTGGTCGGCGCCGTACCACTCGTCGCTGGGGTGGACGAGCAGGGCTCGCTTCATCATCCGACTAGGTCTCGATAGAGCGCCTCCGTGGCGAGCGCCGTTTCCCACCAGCTGAACGAGCGGGCATGCGCTACTCGAGCCGACTTGTCACCGATCCCTGCCTCGACTGTGCGCAGGAGGGCGTCCCGCAACGCGGCGTGGTCTCCGACCGGGATGTACTCGGCGTGGTCGCCCAGAACCTCGCGAGCGACCGGCGTATCCCCGACGATCACCGACGCACCAGTTGCGAGCGCCTCGAGCGGTGGCAGGCCAAAGCCCTCGTACCGCGACGGGTACACGACGGCGAGACTGCGCGCCATCAGCCCGAACACCTCTGGGTCGTCGACCCAGCCCAGGAAGTGAATCCGGTCCCGCACCTCCTTGGGAACCGCGACCGGGTGGGCCCCCCAGGCGTGCTTGCCGACCAGAATCAGATCGACGTCCTGCGGCAATGAGCCGGCAGCGGCGCCGAAAGCGGTCAGCAACGTATCAACGCCCTTCCGCGGCTCGATGTTGCCGACGTAGCAGAAGTAGCGTCCGGGCGGCACGAGGCGATCGCTGACTTGCTCTTGGGCCACGTGGTCCACGCCGAGGTGGATGACGCGGATCCGCTCCGCCGGCACACCCGCGCGACGGAGGTCGGCGGAGGTCACCTCCGAGACCGCGATGAGGGCATCGGCACGCCGCCAGCTTCGCTCCGTAAGGGTGGTAAGCCACCGGACCATCCGAGGATCGTGCAGCTCGGGATGCGTCAAGAAGGTCGTGTCGTGGACGGTCACGACAAGCGGGCGCGAGCGAACCAATGGGCCGTACGTGTCCGTGTAGTGGAACACGTCCGCGCGCCGCCGCAGCCGAAGGGGTGACGCCACCAACTGGTCGGCGTGGCGCACGACGAACCCCAGCCGGGGTATCGACCCAACGCGGGAGTCGACGCCGCGGCCAATCGGGACGAGCTCCAGACCGTCGATTCGGCGAAGTGCCCGGCCGAGCTCGACGACGTAGCGGCGGATCCCTTGACTCCTCCCGAGCAGCGGAGTGCCGTCGAAGCCAACCCGCACGCGACTCCCCTTCGTTCGGATCGGGCGCGCGGCACCACCCGAAACATCGAGATCAATCAGACTAGGGCGGCCGAGGGCTCTCCTGGCCGAGCGCCGGAAATCGGCGCTGGGAGCTCCCCAGGTCTGAGCCGCGCGGGTTGCGCTACGCCGTAAGCGTCGCGTGGAGCGCCGCTGCGACATCGGCGAGGTCTTGCTCGCAGAATGCCGGACCGAGCGGCAGGCTGAGCGTCCGGTCCGACACTTCCGTAGCGATGGGAAAGGCTCGGACATCGCCGACCCGGCTCGCGTAGTACGGATGAGTGTGGATGCCTCGGTAGTGCACGCCCACCCCGATGTTCATCGAGGTCATCCGGTCAAGCACCTCGTCGCGGCTGATGCCGGTCTCTTGGTCGAGAACGACCGGATAGAGGTGACGAGCGTGACGCGAACGCGGGTCCGGCGATGCGGGAAGCGTCAGGGGCAGGTCCGCGAGCAACTGGTCGTAGGTCTCGCTTTGCAGCCGGCGCACCTCGATCCAGCTGTCCAGCATCGGAAGCTGGTGGATGCCGATCGAAGCCTCGACGTCGGTCATGTTGAACTTGTAGCCCGGCTCAGCTGCTACGTAGTGACGAAAGCCGGCGTCGGAAAACCGGTTCCATGCGCCTGCGGACAGCCCATGGAGCGCAAGCCGTTCGACTCGCTGCGCAATACTTTCGTCGTCGGTGAGAAGCGCGCCTCCCTCTATCGTGGTGATGTTCTTGTTCGGGTAGAACGAGAACGCCGTGAGGTTGCCGAACGACCCGATCGGGCGATCCCGCCAGCGTGCGCCGATCGCGTGAGCCGCATCCTCGACCACGGAGATGCCGAACCGGTCGCGTAGAGCGTTGAGCTGGTCCATATTCAAGGGCCGCCCGTACAGGTGGACCGGGACAATCGCGCGGGTTCGACTGGTCACGGCCGCTGCGGCGGCATCAAGATCGATCAGTCCGGTCTCGACATCGGCACTGTCGACGAGAACGGGGGTTGCCCCCACGTGCTCGACCGCGTTCGCGGTGGCGATGAACGTCAGAGCCGGCACCAGCACCTCGTCGCCTGGGCCGATGCCGAGACATTTCAATGCCAGGAACAGAGCCGCAGTGCACGACGAGACACAGCGGACATGCTCGACACCGCTGTACTCGGCCAACATCCGCTCGAAACGCGCGACCTTGGGGCCCGTGCCGATCCATCCTGACCGCATTGTCGCGACGACCTCTGCGATCTCCTTCTCGCCGAGCAGCGGACGCCCGAAGACAAGGAAGTCCTCGCGCACGTCAGCCCACCCCGCGCGACACGCCGGTTCGGCGGTTCAACGCCAGCGCCTCGGTGTAGATCGCGTCACGCCGCGCAGCTACGGCGGTCGGCGAGTGCTGGGCCTCCATGTGAGCCCGGCCCCGAGCGCTTCGTTCCGTCCACTCGTCGCGAGTTCGACATGCCGCTTCCAACTTGTTGATGAGGTCCCGCAGGTCAGATTCGTGGCTCAGATAGGCCGCATCCGGATCAACGATGAACGGAATGTCAGCGTGATCGCTCACGACCAGGACACAGCCCCGCGCCTGGGCATCCAGGATAACCGTCGGTGCGCCACCTTCCGCGTCACCGTCAGGTGCTACGCGGCTTGGCTGGAGGAGGACGTCAGCGTTCGCGAGCGCCGCCCAGAAGGCAGATCGGTCCGCGAAAGGGATGAACCGCACGCGGTCGAGTACGCCGAGTCGTCCGGCGTTGGCGCGCAGGGTTTGATCCTCGGGGCCGGAGCCCATGACCGTCAGGGCGACGTCATGGCGACCGCTGACCTCGGCAAAGGCGGCCAGGCCCAGACCGAAGCCCTTCTTCGCTACGAGCCGCCCCGCCATGAGGACCTCGATCCTGCCCGCCGTCGAGGGTGGATGCCATGGGACGGTGTCGACCGGCGCCATGAGGGGCAGCACTCGCGTACGGGTGCGGTCCGCACCCAGGGCAACGAGTCGCTCCACCATTGCCGGACCCTCGGCCACCACGAGACCGCGGTCGGCAAAGAGCTCGGTGTACCTGCTCGCCCATCGCCGCAGCACCGCTCCGGACGACGCGTCCGAGCCGTAGAAGCTGGCGACGAGCGGACACATTCCCGCGGATCTCGCGATCCACGCGACTTGTCCGAAGTGGGCATGAACGACTTCGGCTTCGAGGTTCAGGGCGGCAAGCCTCCGCTGCATCTCAGCCACGTGACGCTCGCCATAGACCTCACGCGATGCAAGGAAGTGCCTCGTGAGCCGACGAGGTAGCACCGCAACAGGTCCGGGCAGTTTGGACGCGCCAAGCTCGACGATCGGAAGAAGCGGTCGTGGATCGCCCTCGACGACATCGCATACGACCGTGGGGGAATATGCACCTGGAACCGAGATGAGGTCCGTGAGCCACGCCTCACTTGGTGCCAGAAAGCTGCGCACCACGTGCACAACCCGCGGCATGGTCGCCATCGTCGCACAGCGGCCGCTTTCGGTTGCCAACGTGGGCGGCCGGCTATCGCGGGCCACGTCCTCCGCGGTGGAGCAGCACATCCGCGACCGCGCGCAGGGCTAGGGAATGCGGGTGGTCAGGATCGAGAGCAACGTCGCTACCGTCCGTGAAGCCAAGCCGCACACCGGTGCTCGCGGCGTCTTCGTGGGGTGCCGGCGGCGGCACCGAACCGGGCGGTGCGACGACCGGCGGCGCGAGCGGGGCGGTTGCCATGCTCGCCCCTGGAATCACCTCGACGTTGCCGGTAGGCACGTCAACAGAGCCGGTAGGCACTCCGACAGAGCCCGCCGCCCGAGCGGGTTCGGTGTCGGGCGGCATGACCGGCGTCGCGAGCTGCGCCCAAGAGCCTGGCGTGAAGGACTTCTCGGAGTCAGGCGGCGCAGTCCTGCGCCTGCTGCGGCGCGTCAGTCGAGGCCAGCGCACCCTGGGAACTCTACGCCGCAGCGCGTCATCTGGCGCTTCAACGAACCGCTCGCAAACCCGTCGTTTCTACCTGTTCTTGGCCGTGGCGCTTCCCAGGAAGCGGCTCTTCACCCGGACGGCCGCGTCGTAGTGGCGCGCGATCGCCCGCTTGAATGCGCTTGCCTCGTCGGGAGCCCACCCGGTCGTCCGCGCTTTGGTGCTCCCGACCTCGATCTGCTGGTAGGCGTAGGTCGCGATCGACTTTCGGGTCACACCCGGCGGCAGGGTCATGCGGCGAAAGCCGTGATACGCCCGCTCGTCGCTCACCATGATGACCCCACGGTTGAACAGCGGCTCGATCGCGCGCGGCTCGTCCTCCGGGCGCGCCTTGATCAACAACCGGCCGTCGTAGCTGTCCAGCCAGTCCTTGTTGAGATACAGCAAGATGTTCAGCGTTCGCAGCCAGTCCGGGTGCAACGGGTGGATGTTGAAGTCGACATGCGTGTCGAGGTAGCCGCCGTCGCCGCTCTGGTGAAAGCCACCACCATGGAAGGCCGGATCGACGAACAGCTCCTTCCCAGTCAAGGCACAGAGGAACCGCCGGAACTCCTCGCCCAGCAGAGCGTCGTAGAACGCCCGCGAGGCCGGACCTTGCTCAGCAACGCTCGAGAGCTCACGCTTGTCGCCGAACATGTAGTCGCGTGACTTCGGCATTGCATCAGGCGCAGGGAACTCGGCCAGCAAGGCGTCGGCAGTCGCGATGTCGAGGAACTCGTCGATGACCAGCACCGGGAACGGTGAGGCGTTACGGAAGTCCGCCGCGAGCTCCTCGCCCGCGTCGATCCAGGGTCCGAACATCGTCATCGCCTTTCCGGTGATTCGGCGATCAGCCTATTCAACCGTCGGTGCGCGGGCCGGTCTCGCAATCCGAGGAGCAGACATGCACAGCGACGAAAGCGGGCGACCAGATCCGGCCGATGATTCGTGTTCCGTCGGCAGGGAGAAGCCGGCGGAAGCTGCGTCGGGTCAGCAGCCGTGAGAACTCGACCGGGTGCCGCGCTCGCCACACCCGCGACCAGTGCAAGAACACCGCCTGCGTGTGTGACTCGACCGGAAACAACAGATTTGGGGTGGTGATGACGAAGGCCCGCCCACAGCGGTGATGCTCGGCGACGAACGCCACCTGATCGGATTCATCGCCTACATGCTCGATCACCGCGTTCGAAACGACGAGATCGAAGCTGTCGTCACGAAACGGCAGCCTGCGGCCGTCGCAGAGCAGCTCGCGAGTGCCCATCCCGATCCGCGGACCCAGGCCGCTGGCAATCGTCGACGGAAGCTTGTCGACCACGGCACGCTCGACAATGTTGCTCCACGGAAACGCAGCCGCCTCGACGCCGACCAGTAGCGCCGTCGAAGCCCGCTGCTCGTCGATGACGGCCTGGATCAGCCCGGCCTTGCGACGGCGGTTGCGCACGCTGAAGGCATGCACGAACCGGCCAACGCAAGCGCGCGGTCCTGATGCCACGCCGAGAGCCTGCTGTTCCGTCGCGGGCGAAGGGCCGCGGGCTACGCCTGGGCCGCGGTCGCGGTGTCCAGCGAGTCAACGACGGCGTAGAGCAGCGCCAGCAGCACTGACTTCACCGACTCGCGGTCCGTGACGTCGCACGGCACGATGGGCACGTCGTGCTCCAGGTCAAGTGCACCCCGGACCCGGCCCTCCTCGGTGGCGTCCAAGCTGTCCGCCCGGTTGTAGCCCACGACGAACGGCACGTGCGCCATGGTGCGGAACGCGGTCAGGATGCTGACCGCCTCGTCCAGCGACTCCGGCCGAGCGGCGTCGATGAGCAGGACGTAGCCCAGCATCCCCTCGGAGAGGATCTCCCACATGAAGTCGAAGCGGTCCTGGCCAGGAGTACCGAACAGGTAGAGGACGAGATCGCGGTCGATCGTGATTCGCCCGAAGTCCATGGCGACCGTCGTGTCGGTCTTGCGCGACCCCTCGATGTCGCTGACGGCCTTCTCGGTCGACAACACGGTGATCTCGCTGATCGTCCGGATCATCGTCGTCTTGCCGGCGGCGAACGGCCCGGTCACCACGATCTTGACCGCGGTACCGCCCGAACGTCCCCGACGTGCTTTGGCCGTCACTACAACCCCCGAACGCCGGCGATCAGCCGCAGCAGCAGGCTCTTGTTGACATTGGGATCACGCTCGATCGCCGGTACGCCGCCCGGCGCGGCAGCAACAGCGGTCGGATCGGAAGGGCTGACCGGCGGCCGGCCGACGGTGAACGGCCCGGGATCACGCTGCGGCACCACCGGGCGAGCCAGCGGCGCGACCTCCGCGATCTGCGGGGGCGCCGGAGGCTCGTAGACCGTCGCTGCGGGCGGGATCGCCACGGGCTGGGCGGGTGGGTCGTACGGCGCAGGGGGCAACGGCGCGGCCGGCGGTGCAGCGGGTGCCGGCTCGTAGGTCGACGGGAACGGCTGCGCAACCTCGGAGAACGACGACGGCGACTCGGGGAACGACGTCGCAGGTTCAGGGAACGACGCCACGGGCTCTACGGACGGTACTTCCGCAGCCGCCGGGCGCGCCGCGGCGGACGGCAGCGATGCGGGCACCTCGAGAGTCGAGATCTGCTCCTGCCGGCGCTCGAGTGCAGCGATGCCTCCGTCGCCGACCTGCAGCAGCTTTCGCGCGACGAGGTCGGCGAGTGAGACCACGACGGCGTACTCGCCTCGCCCGCACAGGTCCACGATCTCGCCGATGCTTCGCTGCCCGTCCACCAGCGCGACCAGCGACCATTCGTCCGCCGTGAGCTGCGGATCGGCGGCCAGCTCCAGAGCCACGGTGAGCGTGCTGTCGGAGTCCGCGACGGAGGCGTCGAGCGAGGCGAACACGTCGAGGCGGCGCCGCGCCTCCGTGACGACGTCCTCGGCGGTGCAGGACACGCCCACACCGTCGCGGTTCGGCTCGTCGACCACGAACGCGAACGACCCGTCCGCCCAGCGCATCAGATCGAACACCGCATCAGTGATCTGCTCGGTGACGAGGGAGTGCAGCACGCCTTCATCGATCGCGTCCGCGTCCCGCAGGACCCGTGCGACGCCGGCTTCTCCGTCCAGCCGGACATGGGTGACGGCGGCCGTCAACGCCTCGTCGGAGACGCGGCCGCTGCCGGCGATGCGGCGGGCGAGCGACTGCCGGTCGAGGTCAGAAGCGGCGCCCGTGATCATGCCGTCCGCGAACCACACGGCGCCGTGCGCACTCGACCGACGCAAATGCAGCCCGCCGGTCTTCTTCGTCATGCTGAGCAACGAGAAGATGTCCGGCAAGCTGAAGGCGTCGAGAGTGCCTTCAAGCTTCACAGCTGACCTCGGTGGTTAGAGACGGCGGCGGACGTTTCGTTCGGAAGTTGTCAGGACCAGGGCTGCGGATCGGTGGCCGGGACGGTGGAGCCGTTCGAGCCGTTCGTCAGGTTGGTCGCCCAGGCAGGGTCGGACGTCAGCGGGGCGTACGTCGGGACCGGCTCTGTCTCCGGAGCCTGTTCGACCGGCTTGACGAAGGTCTCGACACTCGGCACCACGTAGGGCGCCGGCTCGGGCGCGACCGGCGCAGGGACGTACGACGGAACCTCAGGCTGCACGGGCGGGGCCGGGGGGTACTCCGCCGCAGGCGGTGCGTAGACGGGCGCGGGAGCGGGAGCGGGTGGCGCGACCGGCGCCGGAGCAGGTGGCGCGACCGGCGCGGGAGCAGGTGCCGCGGCGGCCGGGAAGACAACGTCGTGATCGTTGGTGGTCCGCAGCACCTCCGCGACGTTCTCTGCGGCGCGACGCACCTCGTACAACATCATGCCGACCTTGGCGCCGCTGGCGGCAACGGCGACCAGAACGGCTTCGTCCTCGGCGGACACGAGGAACACAGTGCCCTTGTCACCCTCGATGTAGACCTGGTTCAGGCCACCGCGGCCGAGACCCTCCGCCGCCCGCTCGCCCAGGCTGAGCAGCGAGGCGCTCATCGCGGCCACTCGGTCCTCGTCCATGGTGGCCGGCAGCGCGCTCGCCATCGGCAAGCCGTCGAACGACACGACTGCGGCCGCCTCTACCTCCGGCGCTTGCGCCAGCAGGGCGGCGATCACGCGGTCGAGCTGCTGGGAGCGGCTGGACAGGTCGGGCATCGCAACACACCTCGTCTCAGGGCCGCGACTCGTCGGCCACACCACTCCATCGGCCTAATCCCCGATGGCCTTGAACGTCCCGGTTGCCTCGCGGGGCTACCGACGCACCGCGACTTCTATGCCTTCAGTCTTCCACGGTACGAGCGTGCTGTGGACGGCTCCAATCGGGAGGCCCGGCTTCCCCGTACGGTCCGTCGGTGCCGATCATCCCGAATCCGGCGGTTTCGCCCCGGCTGGCGCCCGCGCTGGTGGTCTGCGCCCTGCTGTGCGCGGGATGCGCGAGCCCTTCCGGGCCGGCTCCCCGCGCGCTACCCCGGGGCGACGCGACGACGCTCGTGAACACGCCCCCGCGTGCGGCGGCTCCCCCGGCCACGCCGTCCGCGGGCCATCCGCGCGCGCTTCTGGCCGTCGCCCACGTCGTACGGCGTTGGTTCGGCCGCTACCGCGATCGTTACTCCGAGGCAGTCCGGATCGAGACGCTCGTACCGCACATCGACTCGCCCACCTGGGCCGACGTGTTCGTCGTCGCCAGGTTCGCGGACCGGCCGCTCGACGCAGGCAGTCACGCGAGCCTCGATCGGCCCAAGCCGGGCCGCTACTACCGGTCCGTGCAGCTGCGGCTGCGCGGCGGTCGCTGGCACATCGTGGCGGTGCGGCCGACATGACCCGACCCGCCCGCTGGATCCTCGTGGTGGCGATGGCCTGCGGCCTGGTGATCAGCGCGCCCGGCACAGCCGCCCGCGGCACGGGCTGCGGGCCGCT